>NZ_JAVKCH010000026.1:0-388322 GCF_040222815.1 Imperialibacter sp.
GTCAAATAGCTGCCTACCTATCTAGGGCAAACGCATTTAAAACAAATTGGACATATTATTATCAAAGCTGTTTTTCTACCCCTGCCCTTAAGGGTGAAACAGCTTTGAAATTCTCCTTTCCCTTTAGGGTCAGGGTAAAAAAGAAGAATTTCAAAGCTAAATAGTTTTAAATGCGTTTGCCCTGCCTACCTATCCATCATCTTCTCAACCAGTGTCGAAACTTCACTGGTTATTGCATCCAACTCTGCTTTTAGGTTCTTTTGCAGCTCGGAAAGTTCATTTTCTGTGAGCGTTTCAATTTTGATATGATTGTGCGGGTGGTAATGATCTTTATGGTCTGCTGCTTCTCCAACGGCCACCACCTTCTCCTCCCAGGCTTCCAGTTTTGCACTAAGTGCTTTCAATTCCTCCGAAAAAACAGCCAGCGTCGTATCTCTGGCCAGAATTTGCTCCATCGAATCAAAAATAGACCTTGTTTCGGCTTCGGTGGCCAGCAATTCCTCATGAGCCTCAAAAGCTTGCTGATATTCCTTGCCCGGCTTTCCGGGGCTACAAGAAAACCCGAGCAAAATGATGATAAGAACGAAGGGCTTAAAATTCATAGATAGTCTCTTTTTTACACGCTAACACCCAAGCGAAAGCTACGAAGCCGCAAGGTATTACCTCGTGCAATAAAATCAACTGTTTGATGAATTTTAAGCCCTAAAATCAAGTGTCCCTGCCGGTGGCTCAGACCTGGCTCAACTTAAGTTTGTCCCCATACTTCTTTTTGAGTTTCTCTACTTTCGGGCGAATAACAAATGAACAATAAGGTTGGGATCCATTGAGCTCAAAATAGTGCTGATGATAGTCCTCCGCCAGATAGAATTCACTGTACGGACTTATTTCCGTAACTATTGGCGAAGCGAAAACACCGCTCTTGTCTAATTGTTCTTTGTACCTGACGGCGAGTTCCATTTGCTCCTGGCTGTGGTAGTATACGACTGACCTGTATTGAGGCCCCACATCATTGCCCTGACGATTGAGAGTGGTGGGATCATGCGTATTCCAAAAAATTTCCAACATCTCGTCGAATGAAACTAATTTTGGGTCAAAGGTCACTTGCACCACCTCGGCATGGCCTGTTCTTCCGCCACACACCTCTCTGTAGCTTGGATTCTTCTCCTTGCCGCCGGAGTAGCCCGACTCTACTTTTATAACGCCTTTAATATTTTGAAAGATTGCTTCGGTGCACCAAAAGCACCCAGAACCGAACGTTGCCTTTTCCAATGTGATCTCCTTTTTTGATATGGTTTGCTACTTGTACAACTGCGCTTCCAAATAACATAAACCAAGCCCAATAGTTTCCATAGCGCCAGTTATTCCCGGAGATTGGTTAGGCAGCCGACATTAACCCAATACCCTGCTCTCGTAAATGTTTTGCAGCTTGTTTCTGTCCTCATCCGTTAAGTGGGGGTTTTGCAGCATGCGGAACAGGTCGCTGCGATTCGATATGCCATATTTGGCGAGGACATCGTTTTTCTTCATCTTCTTTTTCCTCTGCCGAATCACAAAGAACATCACGATTTGTAACACAAGAACGGGGACGAGGAACCAGAGAAGATTAGTAATACTCATTACTTAGAATTTTCGTTATCAATAATCAATAGACAATATAGCCAAAAAAACGTTGCATCAACAGCCACCCCAACCGACAAATACCGTCGTGTGGAATGCCCCTTTATTTACCTACTGTTATTTAACGGATAAGTTTCATGAAAGTAGGTTAATAATCGCTAATTTTTGGATTGAATAGGAACAGCCAACAGTAGCGTCCAAGAAAAAATGGTCAAAAGCGTTGATATTGAAGAGTTTCTGGAGCTTAGCAGGCAAAACCCGGTTGTAGACGTGAGGTCTCCATCGGAGTACGCTTACGGTAGAATCCCAGGGGCGGTGAACCTGCCACTCTTTGAGGATGATGAACGGGCTGAAATTGGCACGCTCTACAAGCAGCAAGGTAAGGACATCGCCGTGAAACGTGGGCTGGAAATAGTGGGCCCCAAAATGCGGCCAATGGTTGAATTTGCAGAGCAGCTCACCTTCAAAGACCATATTTTGGTGCATTGCTGGCGGGGAGGCATGAGGTCGGGCAGCGTGGCCTGGCTGCTGCAAACGTATGGCTTGCCGGTGGTTACACTCAAAGGCGGCTACAAACGGTTCAGGAATCACGTGTTGGACAAATTCGTTGATAAGATGGAGCTCATGGTCATCACAGGCCCTACTGGCTCCGGCAAAACGGATTTAATCAAAGCCCTGGCGACCATTGGTCAGCAGGTGGTTGATTTGGAAGGTCTGGCCCGTCACAAGGGATCGGTTTTTGGCGAGCTTGGGCAAGAGGCGCAACCTTCCTCCGAGCACTTCCAAAACGAACTTTTCTGGGTCATCAAAGACTTTGATTTTTCGCAACCCGTCTGGCTTGAAGACGAATCAATAGGCATTGGCAAAGTGATGATCCCTGAAGCCTTCTGGCGGCAAATGGGCAAAAGCTCCCGTGTGCATTTTAATATGGACAGAAATATCAGGATCAAACGCCTGGTATCCGAATATGCCAGCTTCCCGCAGACGGTTCTGGACGAAAAAATCACCGTACTCGAAAAGAAACTGGGTGGACAGCACGCCAAAAGTGCACTGGAACTGCTTAGATCGGGCGACTTTGCAGGTGTAGCTGACGTGCTGCTCGTCTACTACGACAGAGCTTACAAAAACGCCTTGATTCGACACAAAAATGACTTGTTGCTGGAAATAGAAGCCGATCATGAAGACTTTGCCAAATGGGCTGAACTAGTTATAGAAAAAACGAAAACTCAATATGTCTGAACCAATAAAGCTTACCCAATACAGCCACGGCGCAGGGTGTGGTTGCAAAATATCACCCAAGGTGCTGGAAACCATCCTGAGCAAATCAACTGACAAAACATTCTTTCCTTCCCTGCTGGTGGGCAACCATACCAACGACGATGCCGCTGTGTATGATTTAGGAAATGGCACCGCCATCATCAGTACCACCGACTTCTTTATGCCCATCGTGGACGACCCATTCGACTTTGGGGGCATTGCTTCTGTAAACGCTATCAGCGATGTCTACGCTATGGGAGGCACTCCCATCATGGCCATTGCCATACTGGGCTGGCCCATCGACAAACTGGCACCTGAGGTGGCCAATCAGGTGCTGAACGGAAGCCGCAAGGCTTGCGAAGAGGCAGGCATTCCTTTGGCTGGCGGCCACAGTATTGACGCACCAGAACCCATTTTTGGACTGGCTGTAACAGGTACCATACCGGTAACCAATATTAAGAAAAACTCAACGGCCACGGCAGGATCGTACCTGTACCTGACCAAGCCCCTGGGCATTGGCATCATCACCACGGCCCAAAAAAGGGGCATTGTGACTGAGGAGCACCTGGCTGTGGCTAAAAAGAGCATGCTCACATTGAATAAGCTGGGAGCGAAGCTCGGAACCCTCCCCTACGTGTCGGCAGTGACAGACGTAACCGGCTTCGGACTGCTGGGGCATTTGGCTGAGGTATGCGAAAGCAGCGGCGTATCTGCCACCATCGACTTCGGCAAGGTGCCAAAATTTGATTTCCTTGACGATTATCTCAATCAGAAAAGTATTCCAGGAGGCACCGTTAGAAACTGGGAAAGCTACGGCCACAAAATCAGCGAAATTTCCGACTATCAGCGATCAATTCTTGCTGACCCACAAACGAGCGGCGGATTACTTATTGCCGTTGATGAAAATGAGGTTTCAAATTTCGAAGCTTTTTTGAAAATTGAGGGAATACAGTTACAGCCATTTGGTTACCTGTCGCCGGAAGAAGAATATGTAATTCAGGTAAAATAAACCAATTCCAACCTGAAAGGCTATAGTGGTTTCTATTAGAAAACCTGTTGTAGCTTACGATACCTACCAATGCCTATGAAAAAAAACTACTGCTTCCTCCTCCTGTTGGTGTTGTTTAACTATGATGGAAACGCTCAGGATGTTTCTGAATGGAAAACAAAAATAGGACAACTGGAAAAGGCATTTGGCATCGACATATACTATCGGGATGAGTGGGTTGACGCTTCCAAGGTAACTATCCCTGACACTTCTCTTCCAAGGGATCAGGCGTTAGGTGCGTTCCTCTCCCCCCTTAACCTTTCCTACATCACCTATCGAAAAAAACTGGTTGTATTACTGCCCGACTCAACTGCCAGAAGGTTCGCTTCCAGCTCGGAAGACTATGGTTCTCAATTAAAAATTCCGGAGGGAGTCACCATCATAGGCGACCTAAAATCTTTCGGAACCCAAAGGAATGCCACTATTCGGGGGCGTATCCTTGACGCAAATAGTGGTGACCCGCTGGTAGGTGCGAATGTGATGCTTGTAGGCACTAATAGATCGACCAGCACCAACGAAAAAGGCGAGTACTCCTTTCAAGTGCCTGTTGGCTTGTACGACCTGCTCATTACAACGGTAGGATACATCGAGGAAAGAAAGCCCGTAGCAATTGTTGGCGATGGGCAGCTAAGCACCGAACTATTTGACACCACTTACGAGCTTGAGGAAATTACCATCCGGGAAAGAGCGTTTGAAAACAACGTAACAGATGCAAAAATGGGCATCAATTCAATAGATGTGGCTTCTATCAGGCGGTTACCTTCATTCCTCGGAGAGGCTGACGTAATAAAAAGCCTGACTTTTCTTCCCGGTGTAAGCTCTGTTGGCGAGGGCTCGTCTGGGTTTAATGTGAGAGGAGGAAACTTTGACCAAAACCTGATCCTGATGGATGGTGCGCCAGTCTTTTATCCGTCACACATGTTGGGCTTCTTCTCCCTCATTAACTCGGAAATGGTGGATAACCTTACACTCTACCGGGGCGGAGTTCCATCCAAATACGGTGGCCGGATAAGCTCAGTGCTGGACATCCGACTCAAAGAAGGCGACAAGAAACGGTGGAACGGCAATGTGGGACTAGGGCCTATCACCAGCAAAGCCTTTGCAGAAGGGCCACTGATAAAAAACAAAGCGTCGCTTGCCCTCGGCGTTCGGGTGGCCAGTGCCGACTGGATTTTGAAGCGAACAAGAAGTATTGAACTTCGGGAAAGCGGAGCCAGGTATATCGATTTTCAGGGCACCATCGACGCATTTGTTACCGACAAAGACAAGGTGAGGCTCTCCGGCTATATGAGCGGCGATAGATTTTCATTTGCTCAGGACGCTATTTACAGCTATCAGAACAAAATCTACTCAGTTTCATGGACACACTCCTTTCCTCAAAACATTTATCTCAAAGTAAATGGTGCCTCCAGCGACTATGATTTTGAAGTGGAGAACACCGAAACATTGCGTGAGTACATCATGCAAAGCGGTATTCATTATAAAGATGTAAAAGCAGACCTCACTTACGATCCAGGAAACGGCTTTCAGGCAGAAGTGGGGGTGTTGGCCGGTAAGTACAATATTGAGCGGGGCGAATTGGAGCCAACTACCATCTCTTCACTGGAAGCAGCCCGCAGCCTTCAGGACATGAACGGAATAGAAAAGGCTGTATACGGATCTCTCGAGTGGAAGCCTGCTTCATGGCTTACCTTATCGGCAGGCAGCCGGTATACAACCTTTGATCAAAAAGGGCCATTGAAAATTTATTCCTATGATCCGGCGCTGGCCAGGGATGACGACGCCATTATAGACTCCACCAGCTATGCCAAAGGTGATGTAATCAATACCTACGCAGGTTTTGAGCCACGGGGCTCTGCAAGCATCAAAATAGCCGAAGAGCAGTCGATCAAGATTGGGTACAACCGGATGAGGCAGTACATTAATATTGTTTCTAACACGGCGGCCGTCACCCCTTTCGATATCTGGACCACCAGCGGCACTCATTTCAAGCCTGTTATCGGCGACCAGTACGGCATTGGCTATTTCAGGAACTTCACAAAGAATAAGCTGCAAACGTCGGTTGAGCTATTTTATAAGGAAGTGCAGAATGTGACCGAGTACAAGAACAATGCTGACCTTTTCCTAAAAGACAATATTGAAACAGAATTGCTTCAGGGTTTTGGCCGGTCTTATGGCGCCGAATTTCTCGTTCAAAAGGATGCTGGATTACTTACCGGATGGGTTAGCTATACCTACTCCCGAAGTCTGAGAACGATAAACGGAGAGCTGGAGGAACAAAAGATCAACAGGGGCAAAGAATATGCTGCCGACTTTGACAAACCTCATACGCTGAATATTGTCTCCACTTATAAGCTGTCACGACTCTGGAGGTTTTCGGGCAATTTCACCTATAGCACAGGGCGCCCTACCTCCTACCCAATTGATAAATATGTATTCAATGGGATTGTAGTCGCTCAATTTTCAGAGCGAAACCAGTTCAGGGTGCCAGACTATCACCGGCTCGATATAGCATTTTCGGTTGACGGCACCAACAAGCGAAAAGCCAAGGTGGAAACCTCATGGACTTTTTCGCTATACAATGTCTACGGCCGCAAAAATGCCTATTCAGTCTTTTTTAGCCAACGGAACTCCGACCCGCCTGTAACTCCCTACAAGCTTGCCGTGCTCGGGATACCATTCCCTTCAGTCACCTTCAATCTTAAATTTTTGTAGAGCAGATGCGGTTCAGCAACCCAATACAGCGATTACAAATAGCACCGGGAGGATTTCGCAAAAGAATTACCTCGAATCTGTCCTGCGCTTTCGTGCTGCTATTGGCGTGCGCTAGCTGTGTTGAACCATATGAAGTTGACGTACCCAAACAAGACAATATCCTTATTGTAGAAAGTATGTTGCTGGATCATCCCGACTATCAACGAACCAGGTTGTATTTCCAACACCAGGATGGGCCTCGGGAGCTCATCTACAATGCTATAGTCAGCATTTCAAATAAAGCCGGAGACTCCTGGCCGCTGGTCGTCACCTACGACGGATCATACGTCCCCCTTTCTGGCAGCATTGAGGTGGCGGCCGGGGACGAATTCCAACTGGAGATTGCTATCGGAGATTCGATCAGAGCCGTTTCAACCTGGGAAAAAGTTCCTGAGCCATCGGAGATTGATACCGCTTTCATTGAGGCGAAATACCGATCCGTCGTTAACAACAGAGGGATTGAGACGACTTCGAAAGGAATTGAAATTTTTGTAGCAACAAAGCCAGTTGCTTCGGAAAACACCTACTTGCGCTGGACTTACGAAGACACCTACGCCTATGATGCACCCATGGCATCAGACCTCTGCAGCGAGTGTCAATACTGCTACATACAGGAAGAAACAGAGAACTTTATTGAACTGGCAGAAGTGTTGAATAGCAAGGGGAAAGTTCTTTCCGGCAAGTCAATTGAGTTTATTGAGTTCGACGAACGGTTTGGGATCAGATTCAGCGTGTTGGTCCAGCAGCTTACCATTACAAAAGCTGCCTACGAGTACTACAAATCCATCAATCAACTCAATGAAGCACGGGGCAGCATTTTTGATCCGCCACCGGCAGTCCTGAGGGGAAATGTCAGCAACAACCTCATGCCCACCGAAACAGTTTACGGCTTTTTTGAGGTGGGAAAATACAGCGAAGCCTCTGCCATGATAACGAAATCTGACATTGACTTTCTGATACCCTCATTTTATGAAAATTGTTTGGTTTCAAACCCTGGAGCTGACTGTTTCGACTGCCGGGCAAGGGAAGGCGCCACCAAAGTCAGGCCCGACTACTTTTGATCTTATGATTATCAGGAAACTATCATATGGCCCTTTATTCACGCTCGTGCTGCTTGCCGGGTGTATTGAACCGTTTTCTCTTGACATTGAGCGTGTTTCCAACCAGATAATTGTTGAGGCAATTCTCTCCAACCATCCCGAGTTGCAATCAGTAAAGCTTCGTCAAACACCAAACGACCCTCTCGGGTTTATTGAATTAGAAGGAGCAATAGTGAAGGTTGAAAATTCGAACGGCATAAAGTTTTCTTTTTCCGAAGCCTCTGCAGGCACCTATTATCCCACCACTCCCATTGAAGTCACTAATGGAGAGAAGTACCGGCTGCTAGTTGATCTGGGAGATTCCGTGCAAATAGTATCAAACTGGCAAAGTGTTCCGCCACCGCTCAAAATAGAGACGGCATACGTGTCGCCCACCATTGAGCAATCTCTTAATGACAATGGCTACTTAATACCCTATTACGGCTTTTCCTACTACGTCACCTCTGAGTATACCAATGCTACGAGCACTTTTGTCCGTTATTCCTACCAGTCGGCCTACATTATGGAGTCGCCAATGCGGAGCTCCCTTTGTTGGGATTGCACTGGCTGTTACATTGTCAGCAATGCAAAGGACTTCATAAAAACCGCATTTGTGGAGAATGGCAGCAGAAAGAGACTTTCAAACTATCAGATTGCATTCATCAACTCCTCCTACGAGTATTCCATCAAAAAAACCCTCCGGATATTTCAACACTCCATTAACGAAGACACGTACGAGTATTACGCTACCATTGAGCAACAAAAAAACCTGAAAGGCACCATATTCGATCCGCCTCCGGCTATAGTGAAAACCAACCTAAAAGACGTAAGGAACCCTGAACGAGCCATCTACGGCTTCTTTGAAGTTAACAGCGTTGATGAAGCTTCGGTAAGTACCAATGGCAATAGTGCGCCTTTTGCAGTGCGCACATTTGATGAAATATGTACTCCGTATAACTTATACACCAATCCGCAGTGCGCCGACTGCCGTGTGAAAGAAGGTGCTACAAATGAAAGGCCAGCCTGGTTCTAATAAAATGATCAAAAAAATAGCCACATACTGTTTCGTCATTGCAGCTGTCAGTCTGACCAGTTGCATTGAGCCTTTTTCAATCGACCTGGCTAGCGCTACAAATCAGACAATTGTTGTGGAGGGAATGATTTCGAATTCACCAGAATTTCAGGAAATAGTACTTAAGTTACATTACCCTAACGACAGTGCTCGCATGATTAGTGGGGCCAGGGTTCTACTGGAACACGAGACCGGCAGAAAATCAGAGTTTTCAGAATTGGGAGCAGGTAAATATCACCCCAGCGGAACCCTAACAATTGTTGAAGGAAGTAGGTACAGGCTACTTATTGATATGGGTGATTCTGTTTCCATCGAATCGAATTGGCAAGCAGCTCCTTTGCCCCTCGGAATTGAAAATGGCTATTTTGACGCTATACCTCAGATAGCTGTCAATGATTTGGGGTTTGACATCCAAACTAACGGTTTTAATTATTTCATTACAACAGCGCCATCGGTAAACGAAAATACCTATATGAGGTATGACTACCAATATGGCTACCAGATGGAAGCACCTTTCAGAAGCACTCTTTGCCCTGATTGCAATAGTTGCTTTATTCTTGGTAAGAGTAAAGACTTTATAAAGACTGGTGATATCCTGGGCGGCAGCGACGGCCAGTTGAAAGATTTTAAGGTGTTGTTTATTCCATCCAATGTAGAGTATTCGCTGGTGAAAACAGTTAGGATTATCCAATTCGCCTTAACAGAAAAAAGCTACGAATACTATCGGCTAATAGAACAACAAAAAAAGCTTGAAGGAACAATTTTTGATCCTCCTCCGGCCGTCTTCGAAACTAGCTTTAAAGACTTGAAAAACCCTGCCCGAAGGATTTATGGGGTATTCGATCTGAACGCAGTGACCGAAACTTCGGTGACGGTCAGGAAAGGCGATGCTGACTTCAGAATAGACACTTTTACAGAGGTGTGCACGGAGAGAAATGGCTTTGGCAACCCCGATCGGTCAAAACCAGAATGCTTTGACTGCAAAAGAAAGGCGGGATCAACTTTTAACAGGCCAGTCTGGTTCTAAATGAGATCAGTTAAACGATATTGGCTCGCCCCTTATTTGGCCGTTTTGCTGCCAGCCTTCTTGCCAGCATGCGTAGAGCAGTTTGAGCTCGACATACCAAGGTCAACGCAAAACTTTGTGGTAGAGGCCCTCCTGTTGGACGACGCAAGGTTTCAGAAGGTGGTACTTTCAAAGATCAACCTAGACGGGAAGTCGGAGCCATTCGACGATGCCAGGGTCGTTCTGCAATCAGACAACGACGATATAGAAATAGTATTTGAGTCGAGGGGCGAGGGACTGTACACCCCACTAGCGTTTCTGCAGATTGCCAGGGGAGACAAATATCGTTTGGTGATCGATACTGATGAGGAGACAAGAATTGTGTCAGACTGGGAGGAGGTGCCTGACGCAGTAGCACTTGAAGGAGGCTACTGGGAGTCACACACCTTTGAGTTTGTGAACGACAATGGCGTGACGATAAAAAGAAATGGAATTAATTTCAAAGTCAATACGGGTACTTTTCAGTCTCCAAACACCTTTCTGAGATACGACTTCGAAACCGCCCATATCAATGAAGCTCCCTTTAGAGACCCAAGGTGTGATTGCCTCAACTGCTATATTATCTCTGGCTCGGACGAGTTCCTGAACATCACCAATGCCACGGAATCGGAAGGTAAATCGATTAAAGATCACCTCATTACGTTTCTACCTCTTGATAAGAGATTCAGCTTCCGGCTTACCATGCTTGTTCGTCAGATTGCCATTACACGGAATGCTTTTCTTTTCTATCAGTCTATTGATCAGCAAAGAAACCTGAACGGCAGCATCTTCGATCCGCCACCGGCAATTATCAAGGGCAACCTGTACGTGGAAGGGAAAGAAGACATAAATGTGTACGGGTTATTTGAGGTAGGACGACTGTCAGAGATTCCAATTACTATTTATAAGAGCAACATAAAAAACGAGTTCCTTACCTACCTCGACATTTGCTATGCAGGAGCGAGGATCAACAATATAGAATCCTTTTGCTTTAGCTGCTATGCCGAAGAAGGAGCGAGTCCGAGGCCCTATTACTTTGAATAACTATGAAATACCTACTGTTACTTCCGTTATGCGTTCTTGGTCTGGCTAAAGCCAGTGGCCAAGACGATTCACCAGAAAAGCTTGTCCCCGAATTCATTCACCTGACTACGGACAAGCCTTTCTATTTCGAAGAAGAAAGATTGATTTTTCAGGCTGTTGCATTGAGCAACAAAACCTTCAAGGTGGTAAAAAGAAATGACGTCATCTATTCAGAACTATTGAACGCCAGGGGAGAAACAATAGGGTCGGCCAGGTTCTTGTGGGTGAATGGCGTAGCCAGCGGAGAATTTCGGCTGCCTCTCCTATTCGATGAACAAGCGATACACTACCTCCATGTATTTACTCCTTCCCTTCTTAACAATACCGAATGGGTAGAAGCCTCTATCCCCATCAGCACTTATCAAATACCCTCGTCGGCCATTGAAGAAAACTCAATAGCCCAATTGGCTACCAAAGAGGAGCCCGGTTTGGTTATTTCTCCTGACAACGGAAGGATATACTCTCATCTCCCTAACCAGGTCTTTTTCAGGGTGACAAACCCAGAGCCAGGCATAGCCTACAAGCTTACAGTTGAAAGGGAGAACGAATCCAAGGAAACCGTTTCTACCGATGGTGACTTGATGGGAGATTTCATAGTCAACCCTACTACCACCAAGCCCATTGGGTTGCAATTGTGGGACAATGCAACGGTCGTTGCTTCCACGACAATACAACCAGTGGAAACGCCAGGTATCACCCTCGAAGTGGCAACCGACAGTGCCAAAAACCTGGAGTTAAAAATCTACAGCACCTTCGACCTATCCAAGAAAGTCGAACTGGAAATAAGGCAGGGCGACTTGCTTGCTTTCAAAAGAATCGTGAGTATTAACCAGCCCATAATGACAATGCTGGTACCGGCCAGTGCTTCAGAGAGAACGGCGGCTTATTCAATCATTGTTCGGGACGAGGCAAAGAAATTGCTGATCGAGAGGTTTGTTTTTGTTGAGGATCCAATTGAGGAGAGACTAAAATGGATCAATCAGCGGGGCAAACTTCCATCTGGAAGCACCCCTAACCTACTGTTTATGGTCAACGTGGATAGTATCGATTTTTCGGAGACCTACCTTTCTGTCAAACTGGTCGATGAAAGGCTTCCTACACTAAACGGCAACAACCTGAGAACTTCAGGACAAACCTATGCCACCTATCAGTTAAAAAGAGCTGGGATATTTTCGGACGACGTTCCGCTGGCGTTTGATGACTTGGCTGCCAGCCAAAAAGAGGCGTGGGTTCAGACCAACCGCAGCAGGATCACCGTCAAACCTCCGGTTCTGGTGTCAGACTCTATACAGCTGGCGCCTGATCCATTCCAGAAAGGTTTTAGAATAACGGGCAGAATAACGTTTAAAGAAACCGGAGAGCCTTTACAATACTGTCCCCTGGCCCTGGCCAACACGAGTGACTTTTCATTATTCCGGTTTGCCAAAACCACAAAAGACGGGTTCTTCAAGTTTGAAAACCTCACATTCGAGGGTGAAAACGAGCTGTTTCTGGCTCTCCAGAGGTACTACGACCATGATGTGGATATTGTGATTGACCGGCCCGTGTTTCCTCAATTCAAAATGTCAGCTGCAAGTCCTCCCAAGATGGTTTCACGAAACAAAACGGCTTTGCTAAACGAAGCCCTGGAGAGAAGCATTATCGACAGCGTGTACACGGGCACATCCGATGTCGTTAAAGTTTTCCAGGAAAACAACTTCATTAGCAAAATTGCCGGCTTTTTCCTCGAACCAACGGAAGTGATTGATCCGCTCGTATATGTGCCCTTCAACGAAATGAAGGATGTCTTCAAAGAAATTTTGCCCAGCGCCTATTTACGGTTCAAGAAAGGGAAACCGCTGATACGGATGGTGCACAACACCATTCAGCTGCCTTCAAATGCAGTTGTTACCGGATTAATGGACGTTCCTGCTCTGGTCATTGTCGATGGCGTGCCTATTTTCAATCAAGCTGAAGTATTAAGTATTAATCCAGCCCTGGTCACCAAGTATGAATTGTACCACGGCCTTTTTACCCTCGGACACGAAGTGTATCTGGGGCTTGTACACATAGTAACCAATGTCGACTACCTGAACCAAAAGGAAATCAAAGGGCTTCACAAGTTCAAGTACATGGGAGTTAATGCTTCGAACCCGATCGCCATCGGGCCAAAAGGGGAAGCCAACAGCCCTTATCTTTCTCCGGTAGGTTTTTGGGTTACCAATATTAACCCTGACGACAAGGGAGTGGTGCAGCTACCCATCAGGCTAACCAGCGTGCCTGGCGACTATTGGCTTATGTTAGAAGTTGTGACACCCAACGGAAGGGGTATGGTGGAAAAATGGCCGTTACAAATTGAATAGTACCGAAGCGTGACATCCTTAGGCCTTGCCAATAAAAAAAGCAGGCCACCAATGACAGCCTGCTTTCCATTCAATTATGTCAATAATATTTAAGCAATCGCAATTTGCCTTACGGGCCTTGGTTTGGCCTCCTCACGCTTAGGTATACTAACATGAAGTATGCCATTTTCGTAAGTGGCCTCAATTTTTTCTGTGTTTACCACATTTTCAGGGAGTGTAAAGCTTCTTTTGAATGAGCTGTAGCCGAACTCCCTTCTTGTGTAGCGGCCCTTTTCGTCCTTTTCCTCATTTTTCATCTCTTTTTCAGATGAAATCGTCAACAGATTGTTATTGACTTCAACGTGAAAGTCTTTCTTGTTGAAGCCAGGCGCCGCCACTTCGACATCAAAACCTTCTTCAGTCTCCTTCACATTCACCGCAGGCACGCTTGCACCAGGTGAGTTCACCAGTCCATTTTCAAAGTCAAACAAATCCCTCCCAAGGAAGCTGTCAAATACGCTTGGAAATTCTGGGAACAAGTTGTTGTTTCTTCTAATCAGTTTCATATCTCTTTTAAGTTTTTAGTTGAACATCTTTGATTTCAACTATACAAGAGAAATGCCAGCCCAGAGAAAAGCCAGAAAACATCAAAAAAAACAGACATTATGTCTTAATTGGAGGTAGTTTTGAATAAAATGATGACAAAATGTCTTTATTGACGATGACAGTACTTACTCAGAGCTATCAACAGGGGCTGCTGGTTTAATAGAAAAATTCAGCTTTTCCACCCCAAAAGAAACATACTCAACAAAAAAGCCCTTGTCTTTCGAAAAGGGCTCGTTATAATCGTTTCGTTTGTACGCCTAGTTGCCTGCCTGCTGAATCTTGGCCCAATCGTCTTTGAGCGTTACGGTTCGATTGAACGCCAGTTTATCAGGTGTTGAGTATTTGGTGTCAACGGTAAAGTATCCTTGTCTCTCGAATTGGTAACCAACACCTGCTTCAGCCTCTGCGAGCGATGGCTCCAGCGCAGCAGCTTCAATGATCTCAAGCGAACCCGGGTTGATGTTCTTTTTCCAGTCCTCTCCTTCCTCTACATCGGAAGGGTCTTCTACATTGAACAAACGGTCGTACAAACGAACTTCTGTTCTGTAGGCATGCTTAGCCGACACCCAGCTGAGGGTGCTTTTCACTTTTTTACCTGTTTGGTCTTCACCACTTTTGGTTAGTGGATCGTAAGTACAGTACACCTCCAGAATTTCTCCGGTGGCAGGGTCTTTCTTGAAATCAACACACTCGATGATATACGCATATTTCAGCCTCACTTCCCGACCTGGCCCCATCCTGAAAAACTTCTTCGGTGGGTCTTCCATAAAGTCCGACTGTTCAATGTATATCTCTCTTGAAAACGGCACTTTCCTCGTTCCACCATCCGGATCCTCGGGATTGTTGGTGGCATCCATTAATTCTTCTTTGTCCTCTGGGTAATTAGTGATAATCACCTTCAAAGGCCGTAAAACACCCATTTTTCTTGGAGCGATTTTGTTGAGGTCTTCCCGTACACTCCATTCGAGCAGGCCTACGTCAATGATATTATCCCTTTTGGCCACACCAATCCTGTCAGCAAAGGTGCGAATAGATGAAGGCGTATATCCTCTTCTTCTCAAGCCCGATATCGTTGGAAGCCGGGGATCATTCCACCCGTCTACATACCCCTCCTCCACCAGTTCAAGCAGCTTGCGCTTGCTCATCACTGTATAATTGAGGTTAAGCCTGGCAAATTCTATTTGCTGTGGATGGTAAACACCCAGCTCGTCAATGAACCAATCGTACAGCGGTCTGTGCACCTCAAACTCAAGTGTACACAAGGAATGTGTGATGCCCTCAATGCTATCCGAAAGGCCATGTGCAAAGTCGTACATGGGGTAGATATGCCATTTGTCGCCCGTGCGGTGGTGGTGGGCATGTTTGATGCGATACATCGACGGGTCACGCATGTGCATGTTCGGGTGCGCCATGTCTATTTTTGCCCTCACTACATGCGCACCATCGGCAAACTCACCCTTGCGCATTCTGTCGAACAAGTCCAGGTTTTCTTCCACCGATCTGTCTCTGAATGGACTGTTCTTGCCAGCTTTTGTCGGCGTGCCTTTGTAGTTTTTAGCAAAATCCTCAGAGGAAAGGCTATCCACATAGGCTTTGCCTTTCTTTATTAGCTGCTGTGCGTATTCGTAAAGTTGATCAAAGTAGTCGGAAGCATGATAGCGCCTTTCTTCCCAATCGAAGCCTAGCCATTTTACGTCCTCCATGATGGAGTTTACATACTCGTCGCTCTCCTTGGTAGGATTCGTATCGTCAAACCTCAGGTTACAAAGCCCATTGTATTTTTTGGCAGTGCCAAAATTAAGGCAAATAGACTTGGCATGGCCAATATGCAGGTAACCATTGGGCTCCGGAGGAAAACGGGTATGCACTTTACCGGCAAACTTTCCCGTTTTGTTATCTTCCTCAATGATTTGATGAATAAAGTTGATCGATTCTTTCTTTTCTTCCGTGTTTTCAGCCATGAGCCCAACCTGTGTTTTAAAAGGTGCAAATTAAAGCAATATTCCGCAACCAAGGTAATTTGCGCTGACTAAGATGCGGCAGAAAAAGAAAAGCCTGAAGCGTCTGATGATTGACAACGCAAGACAGCTTCAGGCTAACCAGTTGATAACTTAAAAACTTGTCCTGAGCGAAATAATGAAATTTCTCCCAGCACCAGCCATTCCTGAAGAATAGGGCTTATAGCGTTGGTCGGTCAGGTTTTCGACACCACCGGAAATGATAATATCATCGGATATTTTCTGGCTCACTTTAAAGTTAAGTGTATACCACGATGGTGAATAAGGGTTTCCTTCCTTATCTGCCGCATAAATCTCCGTCTTTCCTTTTTCCTCCTCAGGCATGTCGGCAAAGCCAACACCCCCACTGTATTGAGCGTAAAAATCCAGCTTCAGGTTTTTCACACCATACATAAAATGACTAGCGCCAAAAGCTGGTGCAGCATGCCTGGAAGGGCTTTTCGATCCGTCATCTAGCTCCTCTTCCCCCACTTGAACATTGTAGCGGGACGACAGTGTGAATCCATCAGGCAATTTGACTTCAAGACCCGCCTGAAAACCATAAACCGTTGCCCTGGCAGCATTCTGAATAGCCTGCACCTGGCTCAGCTCGCCGTCGTACACAATGCTATCAAGACCATTTAGCGTAAAGTCCCTGCGCACGAGGGCATTCGAAAGCACTGTGAAGAAGGCGGTGGCATCCAACTTGAGGAAATCTCCAACTACTTTAGCAACACCAATCTCAGCATTGTAAGCGTATTCGGCTTCAAGGTCAGGATTAGGCACTACCACCGCACCAGGCTCTGAGTCGAACACCTTTCCCACATCGTCCACATTCGGAGAACGGAAACCGGTGGAAAGGTTGGCACTGATTGACAGCTTCTCCCCCGGCGTCAGCACCACGCCTGCACTGCCGGTCAAGGCACCATTGTTCAAATCAGCGGTGGAAAACGGAAATGGGTAAAATGAATTATCGAAGGTGGCATTCAGACCAAAGCTATTGAAGCGGGCACCCGCCTGCACTAAGAGCAGGTTACTCAATCTATTCTGGTAAGTAGCATAAGCTGCATACGACGACCAATCGGACTGTGGGTACCTGGCAGGGCCTACCACCTTTTCTCCTGTCGAATTATCCTCATCAATGCCTTCGGAGTCCACTTTGTCGTAAATCATCTCCAACCCATAGTAAAGCTTCTGCCCTGCAACAAGTGACTTGGAGAAGTCGAGATTGGCAGAATAGGCATTTACTTTTTCAATGCGGATGGCTCGGGTTGAGCCATTAATGGGTCTGTCAATCCGGCTTTCTTCGAACAACTGATGTGCCAGCCTCAGCGTGACCTGGTCGAACACCCCCGTTTTGCTGCTGTAGGAAGAAGTCAGGTTGTTCATCATCCACTTCTGCGGTCCGTACGACCATTCCCCGTACCTTGGCAAGCCATTTCTATAACGGATGTGCCTGTCGTAACGAGCGTAGTCAGAAGTTTCCGAATAGTGAAATACATAAACGATGTCCCATCGTTTATTTGGCACAAAACGCACCTTCTGCATCATGTTGGTTTGCTGGTAGCCACTAGGCCGTTGCACGAGCGGATTGTCGTTGGTTACCACCCGGTCGACACTATCGATTCGCTGCACATAAAAAGGCCTGAGATAGCCGTCGGGGCCCTTGGTTCCCATTCGAAGATCGCCATAGTCGTTGTAAGAAAAGCTGGTCACCGACGACCATTTTTTCCAGCCAACATTGAAATCCAAATGGGCAGTTTTCTCACTATTGGCAGACGAAAACCTGGTGGCAGCACTTCCCTTAGTCAGCGTTTCGTCAGTAAGGCTAAGGTGCGGGGTGAGCGTTGTGAAACTCATCACACCACCAATGGCGTCACTTCCATATATCACCGACCCGGGTCCAAAGAATACCTCCGTGTTTTCTGTAGCAAAGGGATCCAGCGAAATAACGTTTTGCAAGTTTCCTCCTCTGAAAATGGCGGTATTCATGCGTACGCCGTCCACTGTGAGCAAAAGGCGGTTGGTGGCAAAGCCCCGAATCATTGGACTGCCTCCACCCTGCTGGCTTTTTTGAATAAAAACCTGACCGGAAGACCCAAGCAAATCAGCTGCGGTTTGAGGGTTGAGAAGGGCAGCATCCTTGGGCGTGATAGTCGCAATGTGCACTGGTACGTCTCTTGTCGACTGGCTCCATTTGCTGGCAGAAACCACGACCTGGTCCAGCGAAATATTGGACTGCTGCATCAGCAAAACCGGATCACCTGTAGCCAGCGTTGCATAGGAGCTAAGAATGCGATTATAGCCCACCAGCCTGACTTCTATTTTATCAGCTCCTTCAAAATCAGAAATGTCGACCATTCCTGACGAGTTGGTCATGGCAGTGGCTCTTGGCACTTCGCTGTAGAGCGTGACCAGCTCCAAAGGTTCATTATTTTCTTTGTCTTTTATTGTTATTATTTGCGCATAACTCACCAGCACCAGGCTTGTGAGCAAGCATGACAGTATCAATCTTCTCATCTTATGATAGTCAGTTTAGTCGAAACACAAATAAGCGCTGGCACCAATTCATCAGAAGAGGCCAGGCTTTGATTAAGATGCAGAAATCAAACTGATTTGGGTGGTGGGCTCGGAGGGCTTAAATTTTTTGGATTATAAATTTGCTGGGTTTGCTGGTGTTTTCCGGGTTGAGGCAGCCTATCGAGTGCTGACCAGCTAAATTGATCCAGTTTGTAGGGCGTCTTTATCACTTCCACAAGATGACTGGCAGTAGCATCATCCTGAAAATCGTGCGTCAATTCTTCAAACAGTATTCCCTCAAAGACGTCGGTAATAAAAGTTTCTTCTTTATCCCAATAGCAAGTGTAGTAAACCGAGTCAGGCAATTCCTGCACGGAGATGATATCATAGAATTGCCCTTTGTAGCGAAACTCTTTGCTGTGCTCCCAAACAAGCTCCTTTTCAGCTTCTTGTTTGGATAACCTAAGCACCGTTTGTTCTGACTCGCCCAGCCCCTCAAAAATTCTCCCGATCACATCGGCCTGAATATTCATCCTGCTCCAATAGAAAATTGAGTAGTTCAGCCAAAAGGGAGCTGAAATACAAAGCAGAAGAAATATAGACAGTAGCCTTTTCAATATACAGTGTGCGAATTCCCGTTCGGCTAGAGCGCCAACGGTGATGCAGGCAATGTAATTGGGTTTACTATCAAATCAAATACACATTATTTCAAGTGCTTTGCTTGATTATCAAAGGTAAAATTGAGTTTATTGAATGAGGGTTTGAATATCCAAGAATGTTTTATGCCATTATAGAGGAAACTCTAAAACTTATTTAATTTCGAGGGGTTTGTACTTTGGTCCTGGTTTTACACCTGTTAAGCATTGAATGAAGCATCTACTACTTTTGGTTTTCTCTGGTCTGACACTGCTTTTAGTTGCCCCAACCAGCTCACAAGCCCAATCAAGAGTCATTACCGGCCAGGTAACCGACATTGATAATTTCTCACTTCCTGGGGTGAATATCTATATCAAAGGAACCACCACGGGAACCATCACCGACA
The DNA here is from genome assembly GCF_040222815.1 of Imperialibacter sp. Lineage (GTDB taxonomy): Bacteria > Bacteroidota > Bacteroidia > Cytophagales > Cyclobacteriaceae > Imperialibacter. The sequence continues at coordinate 19,442 of NZ_JAVKCH010000026.1, forward strand.
TTGAAGGCAATTACCGGCTTGAAGTGGGTGGCACTAATGATGTACTTGTGTTTTCGTACATCGGCTACCTGACAAAGGAAATGCCCGTGACTGTGGAAGCCACAATTGACGTAAAGCTGGAAGAAGACGCCCGTCAGCTCAACGAGGTCATTGTTACAGGCTATTCCTATGTAAAGAAAAGAGATATTATTGGCGCCATAGCGTCTGTTTCGGCCGATGACATCAAAAACCTTCCTGTAGTGAGTTTAGATCAGGCCCTTCAGGGAAAGGCAGCCGGGGTGCAGGTGACACAATCATCGGGAACGCCCGGTGGCGGCATCACAGTGAGGGTGAGAGGCAACACCTCCATTTCCGCCTCCAACAGGCCGTTGTTTATAATAGATGGCGTGCCTGTAGAAGACGGAGCACTGGCCCTGAGAAGCTTTGGAGGGCAAAACGACAATGCACTTTCTACTCTCAACCCTAACGACATAGAGTCATTTCAAGTCTTAAAAGATGCATCAGCCAAAGCCATTTATGGAAGCAGAGCAGCTAACGGCGTCGTGTTAATTACCACAAAAAGGGGAAGCAAAGGTGCCAAAACCTCGGTGACCTTTGACGTGCAAAGGGGTGTTATCGACCTCACCAACAAGCTGGACTTACTTTCATCAGAAGAGCTGGTGACCCTTCAGCGGGAGGCCATCACCAATGCGGGGCAAGATCCAGACGAGTCTGGGATTATTAAAGGTGTGACGGATGCCGTGAATACCGACTGGATTGACCAGGTGACCCGCCAGGCGATCATGGAGCAGTACCAAATGAGTATCAGTGGTGGCGATGAGCAGACTAGCTTCTACTCAAGTTTTAACTACCGGGGAGAAGAAGGCGTCATTTTGAACAACCAGTTTTTAAGGTTTGCCGGCACGCTCAACATCGACCACAAAGTGACAGACAAACTCAAGTTTGGCAACAACCTCACCATATCAAAGACCAGGAACGACAGAATCAAAGGTGACAACTTCCTTGATGGTGTTTATTCAGGCGCAGTAAAGAGCCTTCCTTACTACTTTCCGTTTGACGAAAAAGGGAATATCATCGGGCCAGGAAATTCCAACTATGCAGGCTTCCCCAACTTCAACCCTGTAGGGCAGGCGGTGCTGCCAAGGTTTCAGACGAATACCCTCAAGGTGCTTGTTGGTGTATTCAGCGAGTATCAGTTCAATGAGCACTTCAGGGCCAGGGCTAAATTCAGTGTAGATTATAACGATGTGGCCGAAGATCAATTTGAGCCCTCCAGCACAGCTATCGGTGGCTTTCTGGCATCGGTGGGAGGTCTGGGCTATGGCGTCAACTCCACAGGCACCTACGTTACCTACATCAACACCAACACTGTTTCTTACAATCAGACTTTTGGCGACCACGTTGTCAATGCAACGGCCGGCACGGAGTTTCTTCAGCGGACGGAGACTTCCAACTTTGTTCAGGGTCGGCTTTTTCCGAGCGATGATTTTACCTACATCACCTCTGCTGGCATAGTGGATGCCGGAAGCTCAAACAAGGTCAACAGTGGACTCAACTCCTACTTTGCAGAAGCTCGCTACGACTATAAAGAGAAATATTTTGCCAGCGTCACCACTCGATACGATGGCTCCTCCAGGTTCGGCACCAACAACCGATTTGGTCTCTTCCCTTCGGTGTCGGCTGGTTACCGGATCACCAACGAAACCTTTTTTCCTAAAAACACCATTGTTGATGACCTGAAAGTGCGTGGTAGCTATGGCTTTACCGGCAACGAAAGAATAGGCGACTTTGCCTTTCTGGGTACTTTCGCCTCCACCACGTACAACGGAGTGACCGGCACAGCTCCAGCCAACCTGGAAAACCCCGACCTTCAGTGGGAAGTGACCCGTGAAGCCAATGTTGGCATTGACCTCTCCCTTTTCAGCGGCCGCCTGCAAACAAGCGTGGATGGCTACAGCAACCTGACCAGCAAACTCCTGTTCAGCCAGCCAATACCACTTACTACAGGCTTTGGAAGCATTCAGGGAAACATTGGAGAAGTGTCGAACCTTGGTGTAGAGCTATCAGTTAACAGCATCAACTTTGATGGCGACTTTCGCTGGTCGACCAACCTCAATATTGCCAAGAACGACAACCTGGTAAAATCGCTGGCCGACACCTTACCCCTGTTTCGTGGCTACACTGCCAATGGGGCTGGAAATACCAATATTGTAAAGCCAGGGTATCCCCTCGGCACCTTTTGGGGTCTCAACTTTCTTGGCGTTGACCCTGCCACCGGCGATGCCATTTATGAGGACATCAACGGAGATGGACAAATCAGCCCCGACGACGGCAAAGTGATTGGCACAGCGCAGCCCCACTTCGTTGGTGGAATAACCAACAACCTCTCCTACCGGGGATTCGATTTGAGTGTCTTCATACAATTTAGTTATGGAAACAAGCTGCTCAACTTTAGCAACACTGCCTTGCTGAACTCGGGCGAAGACATCAATAACAATCAGGTTCGAAAGGCCCTTGACAGGTGGCAAAAGCCCGGCGACATCACCGACGTTCCCCGGTACGAACTAGGAAACACACAGAATAACTGGCACAGCAACAGGTTTCTTGAAGACGGTTCCTTTCTCAGGGTAAAAAATATTTCGCTCGGTTATAACCTTCCTGTAAGGTATGTAGAGAAAATCAAGGCACAAAGCATAAGAATCTACGGCTCGGCCACCAACGTGTTTACATGGACAAACTATACGGGCAACGATCCTGAGGTAAGTACACTTGATGGCTCTACCACAGCACAAGGAATTGACTTTTTTACTTTGCCGCAGGTAAAAACAATGATGCTGGGAATTAACGTGAAATTTTAGGAGCAAAGAAAATGAAGAAAGCAGCATTGATCATATTGTTCTTAGTTACAGGTTTTGGGTGTACCAACTTCCTCGACCCTGAGCCAGTTGCTCTTTTGATAGACGACCTGGCGCTGAATGAGGCCAAAGATGTGCCGTCTGTCGAGATCGGTCTATATGGTGCCTTCAGAGGCATTGCAGCGCCAAAGGTCATTGCAGGAGACATGACTGCCGACATGCTGATTCATATTGGCACATTCAATCAGTACCGGGAGTTCTCAAACAAGCAGATTACGTCAACCAATGCTTCAGCCGCTGCGCTGTGGGGAAGTATTTACCGCACCATATACGTGGCTAATTTCATTCTCGAAAAATTGCCGGGCGTGCCGGGAGTTACTGAAGCCGAGCGAAACGAAGTCACAGCCACCGCACGTTTTCTGAGAGGTTACGCCTACTTCGTTGGCGTGTATACTTTTGGAGCAATGCCTATCACAACCACCTCGGACCTGGAATCCAACAGAAACGTGCCCAGGTCAAGCGTTGAGGATTTACTGGCATTTATTGATGCAGACTATACAGCTGCCTCCGGCAACGCCCTTCCTGAAGATCCGGTGAATGCAGGCTTTGTCAGCCAGAGCGCTGTGCTGGCAGCAAGGGCCAGGCTTGCTTTGTATCGGCAAAACTGGGCCGAGGCTGAGGCGCTAACTTCGCAGGTCATCGACAGCGAGAACTATGCGCTTGTCGACGACTATAGCGACATTGTTCTGAGCGACTTTACCGATGAGGCAATACTTGAAGTTGGCTACACGGTAAACGACGATCCGGGCACCGATGCCAACTATGGACTCAACGACCTCTTCCGGGGAAGAAGGGAAATCATACCAAGTAATCAAACGGTGGTGGCCCTGAACAATGATGAGGCAGGTGACCGGTTCCGCAATATTTCATTTGACCTTTCCGAATTGGGTGGCGTCGACAACGGCTGGTCTGTTGCCAAATACGGTACGGCTGATGAAGACAACAACAATATCATTGTTTTCCGCCTGGGCGAAATGTACCTGATAAGGGCCGAGGCCAGGGCGCAGCAAAACAAGCTCTTCGGGAGCGGTAGTGCGCTGGAAGATGTTAATGTGTTGAGAAGCCGGGCCAATGGAGCGCCGGCGGTGGCTAATTCTAAAGAACAGGTGCTTCAGGTAATTGAGAGAGAAAGATTGTATGAGTTGGCCTACGAAGGTCACCGTTGGTATGACCTTGTAAGAACCGGCAGAGCAAAAGTGGTAATGACAACATTCAACACCAATTGGCAGGACAAATTTGAATTGTGGCCCATTCCACTAAGAGAAATTCAGTATAACCCAGCGCTTCAGGGCGCACAAAACCCAGGCTACTGATACCTATGAGCAAATTGAAAACATATAGATGGGTGATCGCTGCCGCTTTTTTGTGCTGTTTGGCTGGTTGTGAGCCTGAGAGGTTAATTTTCAAGGGCCCGTATCATGTTCGCTTCACAGAGGAAACTGCCTCAGAGCTGGAAAGCTATAGCGAGGAAATAGAACTCTCGGTACACCTGGTAGGCCCACAAAGAAGTGAAAAAATACAGATGAGCTACTCCATTGCCGGTGATGCCAGGGAGGGAATAGACTACGAAGTGTTAAGCGAACAGGGCATTGTGGAAATTCCGGCCAACGAAAGCTTTGGTTATATCACCATACGCTTGATTAACAATGCCAACAATATCCTGGAGTCGCAGGACATCGTGTTCACCCTGGAGGGAGTTTCTCCTGTAGATTTAGCCATCGGACAAGGCGACAGCGAAATAGGCAGAACATCCACATTTACGATTTTTGATGACTGTATTCTCGGCGGCTATTACACAGGATACGGCCCTTCGAATACCGTGCCTATTGAAGACATTCGCATAACCAGTGCCGATTGCAATGAGTATTTTCTTTCCAACTGGGACATCAATTTGCCTATTTTCAATTCCAGCACAGAAAGAAACCTCATTTTTAACGACAACTTCGACAATACGCTCACCATACCGGAACAGGAGGAACAAACGCTGGTAGACGACCAGGCAACAATACGTGGGTCAGGTATTGTCAATCCGTTGACTGGCGAGATCACCCTTACCATAGAGTTTGTGGATGTAGAGGACATTGAGCCTCAAACGGTAACATTTAAACGACAATAGGCGATGAAAAAAATTCGACTATCTGCATATATCTCCTGCTTGCTTCTGCTTGCGTTCTCTTCTTGCCGGGAACAATTTGAGCCCGAACCATTCACCTACTCGCAACTCCTTACAGGCAAGGTGTCCAAAACATGGAGGTTAACGGGTATTTCCATTCTTGAGGATGGTGCACCTACACAAAATATTCCTGTGCAGGACAATGACTGCGTTTTTGACGACAGGTATGTCTTTTACGCCAATGATGAAAAGAAATTTGAAGTACTGAATGGTGCAACGAAGTGTGATGACACCGAAGGCGATATTGTAGTAACAGATATATGGGCTTTTTCCAATGCCAATGCCACCCTGGAGATGATTTTACCTATTCTGTCGATAGACGCCAGGCTTCCTTTTATTGTAAAAAGCCTCAAAGACGACCGGCTCTCAATGGAAATTTTCTTTGATGGCGGCAGCTATCGTTTCGTACTACAGGCAGTAAATACCCAAGACTAGAACAAAATGAGGTTTTCAATATCTATCGTTGCTTGCATTGCCTTGTTGCTTACCGGGTTTTCCGACAATGTGTATCAGGTTCAGCAGCAAACTGAGCCCAACCCTCCTATGCGAACCTGCGAAACGATGGAGCAGGACAGCCTGAATCAGCTGAAATATGCTGATATGCGCAACAGGCTTGACTTTGAGACCAGGATTCAGCAGAAAACCAGGGAAATAGAATTGCAACAAGCCAGTGGCAGGGGCTTTGCAGGTATTATCACACTTCCCGTGGTGGTGCATGTCGTGCACAATGGAGAGCAAGTTGGGCAGGGTCGGAACATTAGTGCAGCGCAAGTGGCCTCCCAGCTTGAAGTGCTGAACGAAGATTTCAGAAGAGCGACGGGCACCAATGGTTTCAATGACAATCCGGTAGGTGCCGATATTGAAATTGAATTCTGCCTCGCATCGCTTGGCCCCAACGGTGCTGAACTGGCTGAGGCGGGGATTCATAGATACAATGGCAACAAAGCCGCATGGACTCGCACCGACATCGAGGGTTTTCTCAAGCCAAATACCATCTGGAACCCCAACGACTATGTTAATATCTGGACGGTTGACTTTGAAGGTGAAAGTGAGCTACTGCTGGGATATGCGCAGTTCCCCAGCGACTCAGAGCTGACAGGCCTTCCAACAAGTGGTGGATCGGCTTCGACTGACGGGGTGGTGGTGAGGTACTCCAGCTTTGGGTCTTCAGAAAAAGGCACATTTTCGGTGATGTCGCCTCCATACAACAAAGGCAGGACATTAACACATGAAGTAGGACATTGGCTGGGGTTAAGGCATATTTGGGGCGACGGGCCATGCGGTTCGGACGATTTTGTGACCGACACCCCCGAAGCTGCTGAACCCACCAGAGGGTGCCCGGCAGGCAAAACTTCATGTGGTTCAGTCGACATGGTGCAGAACTATATGGACTACTCTGACGATGCCTGTATGAACATCTTCACCAAAGGGCAGAAGACCAGGATTTTGGCTGTGATGGAACTGAGCCCAAGGCGAAAGTCGTTGATCAACTCCCAGGTTTGCGGCGAGCTGGTAGCAGAAGCGCCCGTTCCTGACTTCACATCAGACAAGCAGCTTTCACTCCGTGATGGTAGCATCCGTTTTACGGACCTCTCGTCCAATTTCCCAACAAAGTGGTCGTGGATTTTTGAAGGAGGCACTCCTACCTTGTCCAGCGAGAAAAATCCCTTTATTAAATACACCGCCGAGGGTAGCTATTCCGTAAAACTCGTCGTTTCTAACGAATATGGCATTGCCGATACGCTAACAAGGGAAAACTACATCATTGTTTCCAGCGAGGGAGTATGCAATACGCTTGATAATTTTGGCATATCAACACCGACCGTGCAGCCACTTCCAACCATTTATAAGGACAATCCACTTTCCAATCCAAAGGGCTATCTTTCCGGACACAACAGTATCAGAACCTCGGCAATCTCGGAGTTTTTTGAGAACAAAGCTGGCTATGAAAACCTTAGCGGAGTATCCATCCATTTTGGGAAAGCTGTCTTTGCAGATGCCGAAGCCACAGCTCGTATTGTGGTTTGGAATGCCAGAGGACCGCAGAGTAGCCCCGGGGCCATTTTGGAACAGCGGGAGATTCTGATTAGAGAAATCGCAGATAACATTGCCCAGAACAAACCTACCGATATTGTGTTTGGGCGAAGGGTACCACTCTTCGGCGTTGGCTTTCATGTTGGGATAGAACTCGACTACGGCCAAGGAGACACACTGGCCCTGAAGAGCTCAAATGATGGGGAAGTGGCGATACCCACTGCCTGGGAAAAAGACAGCGACGGCAAATGGAGCCCGTTCAGCACCTCCTGGGGACTAACACTCAGTCACCAAATGGTGCCAAAAGTGGGGATGGATGCCTCAGTGCAGCTGAAAACAAATAAGCTCATTGTGAACCCCGGAGAGTCCGTTACCCTAAGTGCTACCGGAGCCTCCATTTTCCAGTGGGAGTCTACAGAGGGAAGTCTGGCCACAACGCTCGGCCCAACGGTTGTAGGCAATCCCAAGAAGACGGCGACTTACAAAGTATTGGCTAGTGGAGGAGATCTGTGTGTTTCCGAAGCAGAAATTACGATATATGTGCGTGACGTTACATCAGTTCCCCAAGAAGAGCTCACCGAATTGACGATTTACCCTAACCCTGCTGTGGATGGGGCTGTTACACTCGCTTTCTCGAATACATACGTTGGACAAGTGAGTGCTACTGTATATAATGTGCTGGGACAAAAAATTGTCTCTCGCCAATGGCTCAAGTCAGGCACGGCGTTCCAGGAAAAGATGGAACTTCCAGGAGTGAGAGGTGGGGTTATTATGGAGGTTAGAGCGGGAACCGAGCTCCACAGGAAGAAGCTGATTGTGAGATAAAGAAATGAGGGCATGCTGGAAACACGCCCTCATTATATCCTAAATGCATTCAGCTGGCGAAAATTTGGCATCATCAAGCCTAATCCGATCCGCCAGAAAGCTATTTCTTATTTAGCAAAAACGTAGTTAAGCGTAATATTCACTGGAACAAACAGCGCATCAAATTCTTCGTCAGTCAACGTGTCAACATAAGCCTGAGTCAACGTGTCAGCCACAGCATCTTTGATCAGTCTTAGTGAAACCGCTTCGCTCCAAATCAATTCTACTTCATCAACGCTTTCTATGTTATACTCTTCCTCAATGGCACCAGAGTCATTTGATGTAATTGTCAAAGTTTCTCCATCCTTCACCCATACACCGTCGTCTGTTGAATCTGCACCGGGTAGAAATATTCGTCTTTTAAAGGTGGCATCAGCCAAAAACTCAATCTGATAATTCTCCCAGCTAACCAATTGTCCCAACGGAAGAACTGCTCCCTCCCAGGAAGTGAACTCTACTGGTGCATTCGTCAGTTGAAACTCTGACAGCAACCATTTGCCCTCAATCGGATCAGGAACCCTTGGCTCGTCGTCCTTTCCGCAAGACGCCAGCAACACCAGGCCAGCGAGTCCCATTAATAGTAGTCTTCTTTTCATATAGTTGAATTTAATTTCTTCACGATTTCGTTGTCTACTTTAGAGGTATAACAAACACCCCGGCAAACGCCTCTATTTATTAAATTTAAAAATTATTTTAGGAGTCGTTTATGAGTAGCACCAATTATATCGCCCTATGTATTCTCGCCTTTCTGCGGCTAACATCAGCGTCTGCTCAAACCAATCCTGTGCAAAATAGAAAACAGTCGTTAGAAATTGCTAATAAATTCTATCAAAGTGGTCTGCAACTTCAACGAACTGGTTATTTTATTGAATCAACGTCTGCTTTTGATTCCTCTCTCCACTATAATCCGCAAGTAGCCGATGTGTATTTTTCCCAGGGGAGCAGCTACGAAGCGACAGATGATTTTGCCAGGGCACTTTATGCTTACGAAAAAGCCATCAATCTTCAACCTGGTTTTGAAGGTGCCCTGTTCCGCAGGGCTGTTTGTCTCTACAAACTCAACCTTCACGAAGACTGCATTGAACAACTCAACGGCTTGATTGCAAGCAATGGTTCGTCAGAAGAAACAAAGGCAATCTTCTATCGCTACTCTCCGTCAGGCGACGTCAACATCACTACTGACAATCAACTCAATGCGGAGTACTACCTTTATCGAGGTCTTGCTTTGGCAGCTCTCAAGCGGGAGCAAGAAGCAATAGAAGACCTTGACAGCGCTGTGAGTATTTCCGGCGGGGCGTCCGACTACCTGGTCAACCGTGGGTTGACGCTTCAGAAGCTGGGCAGGGAATCCCAGGCCACTGCCGACTACGAAGCTGCTTTGGTAAAGAATCCTGACAACCAAACGGCGCTCATCAACTTATTTACACTTGACGCTGTCAGGGCCAGGAAATACCTGAAAGAAAACGAGAACATCATCACGGGAATTATGGTGCCGGCGCTGCTGGCGCAAATGGCGTTTGATGCTCACAACAGAGAGCAATATGACGAAGCGATAAATTACTATTCAAGGGCTTTGGAGCTTGTTCCTTCAAATCCTGACTGGCTGATGAACAGGGCTATTTGCTATGGAAAAGTGGGACTGCTGGAAAAAGCTGAAGATGAGTTGTTGCAGGTAGTATCCCTGTCCGGGTTCTCCGAAAAGGCCTATTTGCATCTGGCCAACACACTTTTTCTGGAAGACAAGTATGAGGACGCTATTTCGTTCTATAACCTCTACCTCGCCATCGACATCAACTACGGAACCGCCTATTTCAACCGTGGAATTGCTCTGAGCAAAACTGGCGAGACGGACGAGGCTTGCAAGGACTTATTGAAAGCTAGCCGGTTGGGCGTGAAAGAAGCAATAAAGCCGATAGAATCAATCTGTGGCAACTAACTGGCCTTTTGATTTTGATACATCAGGTGCAGCCCCTTTAGCGTAAGGTGAGGATCAGTCTGGTCAAACACCTCTTTCAGTGGCTCCAGCACCAATGATAACCCACCAGTGGCAATCACCTTAAATGATTCAGCAGGCTCCTGCTCTTTGATTTTATTGATTACCTCTTTGACCAACCCCACATAGCCTACCAGGATGCCTGCCTGAATAGCCTGAACGGTGTCCCTGCCAATAAACGTGGTCGGGTACTCAAGTGGAATAATCGGGAGCTGTGCCGTTTCCTGAAAAAGAGACTTCATAGCGGTCTTGATCCCTGGTGCAATGTTCACCCCAAGTATTTCTCCTTTTGCTGAAACGACAGTGAATGACAAGGCGGTACCAAAGTCGACGACAATAGCCGCTGACTGGTGATAGGTAAAGGCGGCGGTAGCATTGGCTACCAGGTCAGAACCTATCTCATAGGGGTTCTTTATTTTCAGGCTAAGGCCCTTGTAAATGGCCGGACCGGCAAGCAGCGGCTGCACAGAAAACAACCTTTCCACCACTTCCTCCATCACCGGTGTGAGATTGGGAACAACACTGCTAATTATTATTCCGCTAATGTCGGAATAGCTAAGTCCGTTTTCGAGAAACCAGGCCCTTATTCTCTTTTCATATTCAGAGGCTGGAAGATCACGTTGTGATGGGGTTCTGAAAACAAGCCGGGGTTCTTCCTCCGTAAACAAGCCAAAAACCACATCTGAATTACCTATGTCTACTACCAGTTCCATTATGCTATGGTTATGACCACCTTGCCTGTTGTTTTTCCACTTTGAAAGAGGGCAATGGCTTCTTTCATATCATCGAAATCAAAGGTATGACCAACCATTGGAGGACCAATCTCCAATTTTTCGAGCTCAGCCAGAGAATACTGCAAGATTTCCTTTTTCTCATACAGCCAGATCAAATTGAAGCCCATTACCGACTTGTTGTCGCTGATAAGCTTGAGAGGGTCTATTTTTGGCCTGCGCAAAAACTTCAAAGCAAGCTTTATTGGATTTAGCTTGCTCCCCGTTTCAGCGAAATGCGCTGACCCATAAATGATCATCCTACCCTGCGCTGCCATCGCTTTGTAGCTCATATCCAACACCTTCCCTCCAATGCACTCCAGCACCATATTGAACGGACGCTCTTTCGCCGTCGCTTCCAGTTTAGTTTCGAATGATTCGTCTCTTACCAGCACCTCATCGTAACCTTCCTTCATGAGAAGTTCCCTCTTTGCTGCTGACCCAATCGTTCCGACAGTGTACGCATCCATTTTTTTTGCGATACGGTTAGCCAGTATGCCAACGCCCCCGGCTGCACTGTGAATCAAAATCTTATAGCCTTTTTGTATACCACCCAAAGAAAACAAGGAATAGTAGGCTGTTAGAGCTTGCACCAGGTATGCTGCCCCTTCTTCGAACGACCAGCCTTTTGGAATTGGGCTGAGGTAGTCAGGAGATTGTATAATGTGTGTAGTGTAAGCACCGAAGCGTGTCACTCCCATTACCCTGTCGCCTGTTTTGAATTTGGTGACATTTTTACCCACTCGAAGTATTTCGCCTGAAAACTCAAGTCCGGGTATGAAAGTACCTTTAGGGGTGGCACTATAAATACCCAACATGGCGAAAATGTCAGCAAAATTTAGGCCTATCGCTTTAACGGCAACCAACACACTGCTATCATCCGGCTCAGCTATCGTCGTTTCCACCTTTAGCAGCCTGTCCATGCTTCCGGCTTTGGCCATTTGCCAGGCCCTTCCACCTGCCTCTCGTTGTTCGTTCATGGCTGCAAAATATGCCTAAATTTAAATTTTAAGCTACTTGTCGAAAAAATTATCGAAAATGCTTGACAAATAGTGGTGTAAACGATTTATAATTACATCAAAATTCAAAAGCCCGTACTGTTTATTTCAAATGGACAAAAAGAGAGTAATCAAAAGTTATGAGAAGCTGGATCAGGCGATGAAGGACCTGCTTCAAGAAGCCTACCCTTCTGGGTTTACCGGCAATGTGATCAGGCTCACAAACGCACAAAATGAAACTTATTTTGCTGTACCTCTAGAAACTGAGGAAGCCAACTACCTAATTAAGGTGCCCCTGGAATCGATGAAAAGTAAGGCTGCTGCCAATGACGACGACGACGATGATGGGTTCGATGCAGGAGGAGATGATGACGTGGATGAAGTTGCAGGGGCCGACGATGCTGACGATGCAGATGACTCTTCCAGCGACCCTTCTTACAATCAGGGATTCGACGACGACATCGATTAAAAAATAATTATCTCCCACATTGCTATAAGTGAAATAACTTACTCATACATTTGCGTCCTAAATCAAAACCTAATATGAAAAAGACGCTTATGTTGCTGGCTATGACCAGTTTCATTGCAATTAGTTCTTGTCAATCAACCAAAACGGAAACCGCTGAAGTTGCAGCAGACTCTACAACCCTTGAAACCTCTGCAGTAATGGTAGAGGAAATTTCACCGGCCGATAGCACGCTGGCATCGGATTCAACCGAAATTGTTCAGACTGACTCTATCCAGTAATAAGAAAGGCCCTTTACGGGCCTTTTTACTTATATACTACCAGCCTCACTAGCTTGCTCTCCTTCCCCTAAACTGATAGTAGAATAAAACCATTTCAACAGCCTTTCTAATGGCAGTGTTGACAGGATAAAACTTGCTGCCCAGTTCCCAGTCAATCCCCATCAGCTGTGACTGATAGTCAGACATCATTGGCACAGCCATGGTTCCGTCGCTAATCGCTCCCACCGTTGCTTGATATTGCACTTGCTGATCAGCTTTGATCAATTGGCAGGTGACCAGGGTCTTTTGCCCATTTTTATCCCGGGAAGCGGCATAGCCAAACAGTCGGCAAATGAGGCCTCTGTACTTATAATTACCGCAAAAGCCTGACCCAGCACCAACTACCAACGGGTTAAACAAATGACAAATTGTCGATTCGCTTTTTTCATCCATTTTGGCGAGCATCTCCTCAGCTTTGTCGGTTTTGTAGAGGTGATAAGCCAACGGGAGAAATTCAAGAATTGTGGCTGAAAGGTCTGACTTGGTACAGCACTTTCCGCAGCCAGTAAGGCATTTTAACGATGATTGTGCCTGGAAGGTGCTAATCTCTTTTTGCAGGCCGTCGAAAACCCTTTCAACAGCGGCAACTTTCTTATATATTGACAAATAATAGCTATAGAGACGTAAAGCTACGCATTGAATCAATCGGTTGTGCGCAATGCAAAAAATAAAGTGTAAGCAAAAAATTAGATACCCAACGCTGTTCAATTACCTCTCAAACTTCAGGCCATGCCGCTCGATCAAATTCAAAACCTTGTTTCTTCCGGAGCTAATGAACAGTTAGCTGTTGCGCTAAAGGAAAGCCCGGAAAAAGCCCACCTCGTCACTTCCATGGGCGTATCGTTGATCACGTTTGCAGCCTACTACAGAAACCTGGAAGCCGTAAGAACAATAAGGTCGTATCTCGGCAATGTCACAATTCATGAAGCCTGCTGCATTGGAGAATTAGAGACCGTAAAAGAACATCTTGACAAAACACCAGTAGCACTAAACTCCTTTTCCGCTGATGGATTTACGCCGCTTGGGCTTGCCTGCTTCTTTGGGCACGTAAACCTGGCTGCGTATCTGATAGAAACTGGCGCTGATGTGAACATAGCTGCCAACAACGACTTTCGGGTGGCGCCAATTCACTCCGCCTGCGCCATTTCAAATGTGCCCATTGTAAACTTGTTGATAGCGGCCGGGGCCAACGTCAACCTGCCTCAGCAAAAAGGTATTTGCCCTATCCATTCGGCCTGCCACAACGGAAGCCTTGACATAGTTAAATTGTTGATTGCGGCGGGAGCCAGACACAACGCCGCAGATGAAAGCGGAAAATTGCCTGTAGATTATGCTTTAGAAAAAAATTACGAAGAGTTGGCTGCCTATCTTCAGGCTCTGGCCTAGTTTACCCAACCTTCTTTACCATTGCTTTGTAGCTATTCAAAATCAGGTTCAGCATATCCTCCGGCCATTGATGACCACCGTCGATGTAGAACTTCTGATTGACCTCCAGCTCGATCCCAGTATAGGAAGAGCTGTCAAATTCCTTCCTTAAAAATGTGGTAAAGCCATCGGATTTGCCCAGGTAGGGCTCGTTAAACTTCACTATAAATTTATCACTGAGCGATTTCATTTCGCTCTTCCATTGACCGCAAAGCTCTTTCTCAGGTTTCTTTTTCGGGTCAAAAAGCAGCCCGATGTCAATCTTTCTTTCCTTGCCTTCGAATATTGGGGTGAAGGTGTGCACCGAAATATGCACCACCCTATTGCCCTTGCTTACCCATTTGTATATCTGAGCATAAACGGTGTTTCGGTAGGGTGTATAGTACTTGGTCACTATATGCCGCCTGACTATTTTCTGTAGCGGCTTGGTGTATTCAGAAAACAAGGACTTATGATTGCGTGATCTGTTAAGCTCCACAAGCAGCCTTGAGGTGGTAGAGAAATGAGAACTATTTGCCTTTATCGCTTTCATCTGGTCAAACAATGCCAAAGCACCAATATCAAGGCCTCTGTGGGTCTTCAGCACCTCCGGGGCTTTGTTGAACAAGTACTCATACTCCTCGGGAATTTCGTTCCCCCCGTGCTCGCAGGTCAGTATGAATTTTACTTTATTCATCTGTTGGGGAAAGGCAAAAACATTGTGTTGTTTTCGAGACAGGTCGCCAGCTCTTTGTAAAGGCTTTGTAATGCCTCATGGTCGAAGCTGGCTCCCAGGTACTTAATCATTCGTTCCGACAGGTTTCCTTCTGCTATGATAGCTCTTACGATAGCGTTCGATTGGTCTTTGTCGGCAATGTTGACTAAATGCTCCCAACATTTTGCAGCAGTGACGGCCTTTTGCTCCATCCCAAAAAGCTTCAGGTATTCTCCATTGGCAATGGTATAGTTGCTCCCCTCTTTCACAACACCCAAAAAAATGGCAGCCAAATCGTCTTCATGCCAGGTCTTTTGCTCTTCGAAGCTACAAAGGGTTTCGTTCACCAGTTCCTTTAGCAGGTCCACAATGACTTGCAGCACAGCTATGTCGGCTGCAGGGCATTCCTGAATGTCTATAATCCGGATTTCAATGGCGCCACGGTCGAACCTGGCGATAGCCCCTCTTGAATTCAGAAAATGTTGATCCAAAATGCCGTCGGTGTCGTAGCTGTTGATATCTCCTCTGATTCGCTGAAAGATTTGCTTGTCGTATTCTGCCTGAGTAAACAATTGCTCCGGCACCACTTTGCCAGCAATAGATGGTACTTTCTCCTGATTGTGCCGGTAGGTCTCTAGTCTCGCATCGGTGAAACCAGTCAGTCGTCCGTCCAATATGGGAGAAGACGCTGTCAATGCCGGAATAATGGGCAGCAAAATCCTTATGGCTGCATGTAGCCTGGCAAACTCATCATCACCTTGAAAAGGCAGGTTGATATGGGTGCTTTGCAAGTTGCTCCATCCGTGGCCACGGCAGTCGAAGATGCGGTTGTAGAGCTCGTAGATATCGTTGTTCTCGTGCGGCCAGATAACCGTTTCCTTGAATGGATTCATCCAGGGGTGTGCACCGCCGGGTAGCAGCATGGCATCGAAAGGTGCCAAAAGCCTGTTGATTTCCTGGATGTTTTCGTGAAATGGCTTGTCCAGGCCGTTGAGTGTGGCTGCCGGCCCGTTAGTCTTTATCTCAATTACGTGAGACACCAATTCGTTGGACCAGGCAATGGGCCCCCGATATACGTCTGCAACAAACTCCCCGGTCACTTCCTTGAAAAGCTTGTCAGCTATTGGCCGGACATCCAACTCCTTTCTGGAAACGATCATATACTCCATTTCCACACCAAACCCTTCGAACAAGTGCAAGTTTCGCTTCTGCTCTGCCATAGACTTAGAGGGTTTTCTTTTGCTCTATTCTGCGTAACAGGGAGCCAAGCACCTTCCTGTAAAGCTCATCCTTCAGGCAATAGTCTTCTATGCCATGATCGAGGCTGGGGTTGTCATTTACTTCAATAATATAGACGCTGTTGCCTTTCTGCTTGATATCTACTCCATACAACCCACTACCAATCAGGTTAGCGGCCTTCAGCGAGGTTTCCAACACGATTTCCGGCACCTTTTCTACCGGCATTGTCTCAGCATTGCCAAACTGATCATCAGTCTTCGATTTCGTCCAATTATAAATCTGCCAATGATCTTTGGCCATGTAGTACTTGCAAGCATAAAGTGGCTTGTTATCCAAAATGCCGATACGCCAGTCATAGTCGGTGGGCAGAAACTCTTGTGCGATAACCAGGTCCGAATCACTGAGCATTTTGTCGAGAATCTGGTCCAGGCTTTTTCGGTCAACTGCCTTCATGACTCCCACAGAAAAGGCGCTGTCTGGCTGCTTGAGCACAATAGGAAAGCCCAGCATAGCCTCGAGATCATTCCGGTTGTCTTTGTGGACGATGACTGTCTTAGGTGTAGAAATTTTAGCCTTACCCAATGTTTCTGCTAAAAACACCTTGTTGGTGCATCGCATAATCGAAATGGGGTCGTCTATCACCGGAATTCCATCTGCAAATGCTCGCCTGGCGAAGCGATAAGTGTGGTGATTGACGGCGGTAGTCTCCCTGATAAACAACGCATCGTATTCAGACACTCTGCTATAATCCTCTTTGGTAATTAGGTCAGCATAAAAACCCAACTCCTCCCCTATATCGATAAATTTTTGGATAGCCTTTTTGTCAGAAGGTGGTGCCTTTTCGTTGGGGTTGACCAAAATAGCGAGGTCGTAAATCGTTTTGGAAATGCGTTTGCCGTCGTAGCGCTTTTTCTTAAAGTACTCGTTGGCAGACTCCTCGAGAAATGGCTTGTGACTTTCTGGTATTTCTTTTACCGAAATGGGGCTTATGCCCTGTAGCACCCATTTTTTCTGAAATTGGAATTGAGCCCTGAGAATCGGTGCCTGGAACAGGTTGTACAGTGCCTTACTCAGTGTGTCGTATTGAGGACTGAGGTTTTTTCCAAAGTAAATACTTAGCGCAAACTGATTGGATTTGATCTTAGAAAGGCTCTTTTGGATCAGCTCATCAATTTCGTCGGTGATCACCCTAACGATGGTGCTTGATTTCAAATCCTGAATCGTTGTTACACTGGGGATCACTTTCTGCCCCCTTGCCTCAGCCAGCAGCGAGACGTAGTAGCCCGCCGACTGGTACCAGTAGTTCCTGGCCAGATTAAAAATTCTAACGTTCTTTATGTCAGCGTATTGAGGGTTGGTAAGGTAAGATCTAACTGCCACCACCTCCACTCCTTCAATGTTCAGCTGCCAGTCTTTAGGGTTGTTGATAACAACAATTTTTCTCATTCTTTATCTGTCGGTTCTAAAATCAACAAGTTAGCATCATAGGTCACAATACCCAACAAAATGGAGTTGATAAGCCTATGCACATCGACTTTATATTCGTTCTCTCCCGAAAGAGGATTTTCCTGATATGGATCGGACACGGAAACAATTCCGTTTTCGTCGATGGCAGTAAGCACTACGAAATGCCCCATGGGGTATCCTTTCAGGTCGTCGTAAACCGAGCGACCCTCGTCGTTGGCGTATTCTCTTTTGCAATCGTACAGGTAGGTAGCACTTAAGCCTGTGAGAATGGGCCTTCTTCTGTCGAGGTACTTCCTGATTAAGTCAACCGTTAAGTCCTCAAAAGCAATTTCACCGCCCCTGGTCAGAAACTCGATATATGAGTGAGTCGCATTTTCGAATTTCTTACCTCTTTTATACTTAAGCTGGGCTTTTAGTTTCTCAATCAGCTCATCGTGCGTCAGCGTGGACCAAACAGGGTCAAAAACATTGAGGTTATATGAGTGCATTTTTGCCTTGTATCCCCTTTTCAGCGCATGAATACCTAATAGGTTCCCCAAGGTACCACCCTCTTCCAAAAATGTAACCTCGTCAATTACCTGCTGCAGATTTATAAAGTCATGATAATAGTTGTAAACCGCATGCAGACTGGTTGGGCCGCAGGTTTCGTCATCGGGCTGATTTAGTATTTTGAAGTAGGAGATTTTTGAGTGCATACGTTCCTGGGTTCACACATCAAAGATTACTTAAACAAGTCAGATTTTAATGTGAACAAACGCTAATTATTTTATTGAAAGGGTAACTTTGCCCCCAACACAAAGAAGTTATGAAATTAGCACTGATAGCACACGACGGTAAAAAACCAGAGATGGTCGCTTTTCTGCTTGGTAACAAGGAGTTACTTGGAGGTATTGAGCTGATTGCCACGGGCACCACAGGCGGGCACATTGAAAATGCCGGTCTGCAGGTTCACAAAATGTTATCAGGCCCACTTGGTGGTGATGCGCAGATTGCAGCGATGGCGGCAGAAAAAAACCTCGATATGGTCATCTTTTTCAGAGACCCGCTCGACAAGCATCCCCACGAACCCGATGTTCAGATGCTGATGAGAATTTGTGATGTTCACAACATCCCCCTGGCCACCAACCCAGCAGCCGCTAACCTTTTTCTAAAGGCAATCAAGAAGACCTGATTGCCCTTTGCGGATCAGAAAAGATTAAGTACTCCTTTGCGCCGGAAGCGAGTAAAGTCGTAGTCCGGCATTTTTTTGTCCTTGAAATACTTGTCCTGCATTTTTGAAAACATCGCATGAATGCTTTCAGCCAGCGGCCCTTCTCCCCTCATTCTGCGGCCAAACTCGCTGTCATTCACCTGACCGTCATGAATCGAACAGATTTGATTCCACACCTTGGCGGCCCTGTCAGGAAAATGTGTTTCCAGCCATTCTCTGAATAGAGTTCCGAGCTGACCATTGAGCCTGACCAGGGTAAAAGTGGATGTCAGCGCCCCATATTCTGACGAGAGTTTTAATATCCTTGGAATCTCAGTATTGTTGAGACCTGGTATGATTGGCCCCATCATCACTCCGCAGGGAATCCCCCTCTGAGTCAACTTCTCCATCACCTTTAGTTTCTTCAAGGGATGTGAAGTTCTAGGCTCCAATACTCTTCTCAATTCCTCATCTAGGGAGGTTATGGTGAAAATCACATGGACGAGGTTCTCCGAAGCAAGATCCGACAGCACGTCCAAATCCCTTTCGATCAGTGCGTTTTTGGTAATAATTCCCAGCGGGTTGCCATATTTTTGGAAGACCTTCAGCAGTTCTCTCGTAATACCGTATTTCTTTTCGGCTGGTTGATAGCAATCGGTGTTGCCTGAAAGCATTATTACCTGTGGCTTCCATGAAGGGCTCAGGAAAGATTTTTCCAGCAACCTCGGAGCGTCGGGCTTCACTACAATTTTCCGCTCGAAGTCCAAACCCATGTTGTACCCCCAGTATTCATGTGAATTACGGGCGTAGCAGTAGATACAACCATGCTCACACCCCTGGTACGGGTTAATGGAATAGGTGAAAGGAATATCAGGACTGTCGTTTTTACTCATCACAGTCTTAGGGTGCTCAACTATGTATTCTGTTGGCACTCTTTCCTGAAGCAACTGTTCATCAATCCCCTCTTCGTGGTAATTACCTCTCTCCTGGCTGGCAAACCTGTTGTTCGGCTGTAAACCTGTTCCTCTCCCTTTCATTTGCTAATTTTATTAGCCCAATATAATTAGTATTTTAAGTTAAAGTGGCATCTACTACTAAATATTTTACAACTGAAGAAAAAACTACTTTGCGTTAGAATGGTTAAGCTGAGTCCTTTATTTTTGAGCCCTGAAATCAAAAAAGCAGTATGATCGACTTTATAGAAGAGCTTAAGTGGAGAGGCATGTTGAACGATATGATGCCCGGAACAGAAGACCAGCTGAAAAAAGAAATGACTTCGGCTTATATCGGCTTTGACCCAACTGCAGCATCACTCCACATAGGCAATCTGGCTACAATCATGCTGCTTGTCCACCTCCAACGGGCCGGGCACAAACCTTATGCCCTCGTAGGCGGTGCCACTGGTATGATAGGCGACCCGTCGGGTAAGTCGGAAGAGCGAAATCTGCTGGACGAAGGGACGCTGCGCAAAAACCAGGATGGTATTAAAGTACAATTGGAAAAGTTTCTAGCTTTTGACAGTGGGAAGAATGCGGCTGTGATGGTCAACAATTACGACTGGTTCAAAAAGTTCGGTTTCCTTGAATTTTTGAGAGATGCCGGCAAACACATCACGGTGAATTATATGATGGCCAAGGATTCGGTGAAAAACCGTTTGGAAACAGGCCTTTCCTTTACTGAGTTTTCCTACCAGCTGCTGCAAGGCTACGACTTCTATCATTTGTATACCGAGCATCAGGTAAAGCTGCAAATGGGTGGCAGCGATCAGTGGGGTAATATCACCACCGGCACAGAGTTTATCCGCAGGAAAGCCAGTGGAGAAGCTTATGCGCTGACTACCCCCCTGGTGACCAAGGCAGACGGCACCAAGTTCGGCAAAAGTGAAGGCGGCAACGTATGGCTCGATCCTGAGATGACCAGCCCCTACAAATTTTACCAGTTCTGGCTCAATTGCTCTGATGACGACAGTCACCGACTGATCAGGGTATTTACGCTGCTTGGCAAGGGCGAAATAGAAACACTAGAGAAAGAGCATGCCGAAGCGCCGCATTTGAGAATTATGCAGCAGGCCATTGCCAAAGACGTAACCATAAGGGTGCACTCAGAAGCTGACTACAATATGGCTGTAAAGGCTTCAAGCATTCTTTTTGGCAAAGATGTAACGGCCGAGTTGGAGGAAATAGATGAGAAAACCTTGCTGCAAGTGTTTGAAGGTGTGCCGATGGTAGAGATCAGCCGGACAACCCTGGACACCGCCGCTACCATAACGGATTTGCTCTCAACGGAAACCGGCAGCGAAATCTTTACATCGAAAGGCGAGGCACGCAAAATGATCCAGCAGGGTGGTGTGAGCATCAACAAACTAAAGGCAACTGACCCCAACGAAAAGCCAGCTTACAGGCTGCTTCAGGGCAAATACCTGCTTTGCCAGAAGGGAAAGAAGAATTACTATTTGATCAAAGTTGGCTCATAAGGAACGGTAATTGCCAAATTTCTTGCATGGCGTTTACTTCCTCCTTTTTGACTAAAAAAACCGTGGCTCTCACCACGGTTTTCTGTTTTTAGCCTAATTGCTATTTACTATTTTTCTTCTTCTTCTTTGCTGGCAACTGCTTTGTCCTCGCCTCCCATTTTTTGCACTGCCTCTCCATCTTTCAGCCTTTTAGAAACAGCAAGAAAGGGGCCTGAAATAATCTCGTCTCCCTCTTTCACACCACTCAGCACTTCAATATTTTCAAAGTCGCTAATGCCGGTTTTAACCTCCACCATTTTGGCTACGCCATTGTCGTTGAGGAATACCACCTGTAGCACTTCGTCTTTCTCACCAGGAGCTGGAGTGCTCGCTTCAGCGCTCTCTCCCTCTTTGCCTTCGCCAGCTTTCTCATCTTTACTGCTTCTGGTAGTAACAGCCGCCAGCGGAACAGACAACACATTGTCTTTTCTCTCCGTGATAATGTCAACGCTGGCAGTCATACCCGGCCTAAGCGGGTTCTTAATGCCCTTTTCATTGATCAAGTCGTTGTAGGAGCTGTTTAGTACTCTGATACGCACCTCAAATTCAGTCACTGCATCGGCAGATGCTTTATCGTTGGCCGTGTTGGCAATCTGCGTCACAATACCTTTAAACTCCTTTTCAAGGTAGGTGTAGCTGTCTACCTGAATAAGGGCGGTGTCACCCACGGCAATTCTTATGATGTCATTTTCATTCACATTCACCCTTACTTCCATTTTGTTCAGGTCGGCAATGCGAAGCATCTCTGTGCCGGCCATCTGCTGGGTACCAACCACACGCTCTCCTTTTTCCACACTGAGCTTAGATACCGTTCCATTCATAGGCGACAACACCGTTGTCAGGCGAAGGTTCTCTTTCGCCTCATTTACTGACGCCTGAGAGCTCTTCACGATGTACTCGGCTGCATTTACATTCTCTTCGGCGGAAGAGAGGTCGGTTTGCGCCACCTTGTAGTTAGAGTCGGCCAGCTCCCAGTCTGCATCAGAAATTACTTTTTCCTCGTACAGCTTCTTTTGGCGGGTATACTCCAGCTTCGCTCTGTCAAAATTAGCCCTGGCCCTTTCCAGCCTCGCCCTTGCATCTGCCTCATTGGCTTTTTGCTGATTAAGGTTGGCCAATGTTCTGTCTACAGCTGACTGCCAGTTGTCGGGACGTATCTTTATCAGGCGGTCTCCAATCATCACTGAGTCACCTTCCTCAACGTTCAGTTCAATGATCTCACCAGCAACGTCTGGGGTCATCTTCACCTCTACCTCAGGCTGAATCGCCCCAGAAGCACTGACTTTTTCGACGATTGTTTTCCTGGCGGCATTACTAAATTCCACCTCCATCGACTGCTTTTTACCAATCCAGCCCTGCGATTTGCCAACCAGCACTACCACGATCAGTACAGCAACAACCCCGAGAAGAATGTATATTAACTTATTTGATTTCTTTTTCTTAGCCATGATTTAGAAGGTTAATTCTTTTCCCTGATAGAATTCTAAAATTTTTAAACGAAACAAATAGGTGTATTTAGCTCTCACCAAACCAGAGCGTGCCCTGAACAGGTTGTTGCTGGCTACCTGGTACTCAACAAAGTTGACAGCACCTAATGAGTAGCGATTTTCAGTGTTTTTAAATGACTGTTCCAATGCGCTTACCTGCCTTTCTGAAGCATTGTAAGACTTCAAAGCAGCATTTGCATTGTTATAAGCTGTTTCAATATTTTGCCTCAGAGTGTTTCTGGTTTCAAGGGCTGATATCTCCGCAGTTTTCTGAGTGATAATGGCTCGCTGCACATTGGAACGAGTTGTAAACCTATTGAAAATAGGAACTGATAGATTCAGGTTGATCTGCTTGCTCAGGTATTCGGAGAATTGGTCGAAAACCGGAAAGTCCGGCTCGGTGCTGACAACATTGGGCACTTGTTGACGAGTGTATACAAGCTGTGACCTGTCATTTTCAAGAAAGCCTATCGGAAACTCAGCGAAAGTTGTCCCATCATATATTTCCCGCTCTCTGTCGGCAATTTCGGAGTAATTGGTGTTGAAACTTGCACCCAAACTTAAAGTAGGCATGATGCCGCCTTGTGCTACTCTCAAACCCACCTCAGCAGACTGAACGTTCAGATCCGCACTTTTTATCTCAGGCATAGCTTCTAACGCCGTTCTATAAATGCCTTCCACATCATCGTCAAGATTCAATTCATTGGGGACGTCCACCTCAGGAACAATCAGCTCAACTTCCGTCGTGCTGGGCAGCAACAAGGCCTGCTTCAGGCTAAGCTGCGACAAAGCAAGGTCGTTTTCAGCATTGATAAGGTCCAACTCATTGCTCGCCAGCTGCGATTCCAGATCAAGTTGATTCGTGATTGGTAGCGACCCGGCATCAACCAGCTTCACGGTTCTTTCCAACTGATTCCGTGTGGACTCCGCCTGAAGCCTGGCAGTCTCCACCAGTTCCTGGTTAAGAATGACGTTCAGGTAGGAAGTGACCACGGTAACGATCACGTCATTTTTCGACTTTTCAAGGTCAAATTCGTTGGCGTTTTTGGTCAGCTCATTGCGTCTCACGGTGTTGTGCAACTGCATGCCATTAAAAAGCGTCATGTTACTACTACCCTGTACACCGGCAAAATAGAGCGGCAGCGTGATGAACTGATTGGTTGTAGGGTCGACTGATCTACCCCAGTTTCGGCCAGCTCCTACGCCCACGTTGGCATTGGGAAGCCTGTTCATTTTCGACTGCGTCAGATTCACCTCCGCTCCTCTCAACGTCAATTCGCTCCTCTTAATATTCAGGTTTCGCTCCAGGGCTATGTCCACCGTCTGTCGCAAATCCAACACCATCTTTCCTCCGTCGATGGCAGGTGTATTCGATTGACCATAAAGGAAATGAGAGGTAATAATTAGTCCTAAAAAAAGTAATCTTCTCATTGTTGACCTTTTTATTTATTTATCAATATCTGGTATGTATATGACTTCTTTTACCCAGTCGAGGTTTCTCAGGTATTCAAGAGAAATAGCTTTCAGACCTGAGTCCATCTCAATAATGAGGCAAGCCAAATCGTTTTTTCCTTTTCGGGAAACCGTCATCGTCGCAATATTGCAGTCGTCGTGAGAAAGAATATTCGCTATATAAGCGATGCTTCCTTTTGTGTCAGACGCTGTGATTATGATCGTGTGAAGGTTGGCTGTGAAGCCGGATGAAAATCCGTTCACCTCGGTGATTTTGATCAAACCACCTCCCCTGCTTTCTCCAATCACCTGAACCGTTTTTTCTCCCGCTTTCAGGTCAAGTTTAACTGTATTTGGGTGTCGTGTCAGGGCGTTACCCACCGACCTGAAATTGTATTTCAGTCCCTCTTTGGCCGCATGTTCAAATGCCTCCTTAATTCTCTTATCGTCTGTTTTATAGTCGAGCAACCCCGCCACAATGGCCCGGTCGCTGCCATGGCCTTCGTAAGTACGGGCAAACGAATTGAAGAAAGTGATGGTTACTTCCTCCGGCTGCCTCCCTAAAATTTTTCTGGCCGTACGGCCTATGCGTACAACGCCAGCTGTGTGCGAACTGGAGGGGCCTATCATTACAGGACCTATCATGTCAAACACACTGCTTCTTTCTACCATTTGTTTATGTTCGATTCAGTAAAATTTTATAACTCGCCCAATTTTCTGATCGAAATCATACTGCAACTGGTGCCTTTATCCCTGGATAGGGCTCGTAGTTCAACAGTTTAAAGTCTTCGTATTCGAAATCAAAAATCGATTTCACGTTTTTGTTCAATTCCATTGTCGGCAATGGCAACGGCTCCCGTGAAAGCTGAAGCTCAGCCTGTTCCAAATGGTTGGAGTAAAGATGAGCGTCCCCAAGGGTATGCACAAAATCACCATAACCAAGCCCGCATACCTGTGCCACCATCATGGTAAGCAGCGCATACGACGCAATATTGAACGGCACACCCAAAAACACATCGGCACTGCGCTGGTAGAGCTGGCAGCTTAACTTGCCGTCGGCCACATAAAACTGAAAAATAGTATGGCATGGCGGCAAACCAGATTTTGCCATCACCGGAATCTCTTTCGGGTTCCAGGCCGACACCATCAGTCTTCTGGAGTCGGGCTTGCTCTTGATGTCGTTAATCACATCCGTGATCTGATCCACACCTTCAAAGTCCCTCCACTGCTTGCCATATACCGGCCCCAGCTCCCCATATTTCCTGGCGAATGCAGCGTCCGTTTTTATCGTTTCAACAAACTCCTTTAGCTTTTCTTTCCACTCCTCGCTGTATTTTGGATAAGCTTCCTCTTGCCCCGTTTGCTTCAGATAGCTTTGGAATGGCCATTCGTTCCAGATTCCCACGCCATTCTTCACCAGGTATTCAATATTTGTATCGCCCTGCAAAAACCACAACAGCTCATATATGATAGACCTCAGATGCACCTTTTTGGTTGTTACCAGAGGAAACCCCTCCGACAAGTCAAACCGCATCTGATGGCCGAAAATACTGATCGTGCCAGTGCCGGTTCTGTCTGTCTTTTTGGTTCCTTTTTCACGGATCAACCGCATAAGGTCATGGTATTGCTTCATATTTTTTTCTTGTCTCTTTGATCCTTCAAAGCTACTAAGCCACAGGTAATTGAGCTAACGTTTTTTATCTATTTGGGACTTACAGAAGGTGCTCCATAGTGAAGTACCTGAAAGGTTGTATCCTGACCTATATTAACGATATAAAGAAAGTCGTACTGCCAATCTTCCAGGTTTTCAAATCTGTCACTTCCAACCAACTGATTTACCATAGCTGGAACGGTGTTTGAGTGCCCTGAAACCAGCAGGCTGCCTCCTCTGTTTTTGTTCACCTCCACAGCCAGAAACTCTTTGTTCCCCGGATCATACTCGGTCACTGCCAGGTTGTTTTCCCTGGCAATGGCATCGACTGTTTCATTTGTTCTTTTGTAAGGTGTGCTGTAAACGCCTGTTAACTGAACATCGGACAGCGTCTGCATCAAAGCAATGGCTCTCCTTATACCCAGGCTATCTAAAGATGGATCTTTCGTGCCATCGTCAGCTTTTTCGGCATGCCTTACCAACACAATAGTGGTCGGTTCAATGGCTGCTACCTTCTCTACCGGAGCCTGGCAACCAGCAAACACAAAGCCGATTGCCAAAAAAAGAACCAAAAACCTTCTCATTTCCTTCATTAAGATTCGGGCTAAACCGTTTCTTTGCATTAGTAGTTAAACATTTTGAATTATTACAACCAAATAAAAAAATATGCCACAAAGCAAGGAGATGCTAAAGGTAGGAGATAAAATACCGTCTTTTGAATTACCTGACCAAAGCGGCAAACTTATCGATATCGACAGTCTTGTTGGGAGCAAAAATCTCGTCATCTACTTTTACCCCAAAGACTACACCTCCGGCTGCACAGCCGAAGCATGCAGCTTTCGTGACCAATACGAAGTTTTCAAGGAGCACGATGCGGAGGTAATAGGCATCAGCACTGATGGAGCCAATCGACACAACGCCTTTGCAAAGTCCTACCAGCTTGGCTTTATTTTACTCAGCGACAAAGGCAAGAAAGTAGAAAGGCTTTTCGGAGTGCCCAGGGCACTTTTCGGACTTATGACTGGTCGGGTTACTTTTGTTGTGGACAAGAAGGGAGTTATTCGTCATGTATTTCATTCTCAAACGCAGGCAACCAGGCATGTGGACGAAGCCCTTCGAATAGTGAAATCGTTAAAATGAAAGAACAGGAAATAGAACTGCTTACATCCTTTCGAAAAGAATTGCATCGGCATCCGGAGCTGTCAGGAGAAGAGGTCGAAACTGCCAGCCGGGTCATCTCCTTTTTGAAGCCAACCAACCCGACCGCTGTTCATGCTGGCATAGGTGGAAATGGTCTGGTAGTCGTGTACGACAGCGGCCTCCCCGGCCCGTCTATTGGGTTTCGATGTGAATTGGATGCATTGCCTATCGCCGAAAGAAATTCATTTGGCCACAAGTCTGAAAATGGGGGTATTAGCCATAAATGCGGGCACGACGGGCACATGGCTATAGTAGCCGGTGTGGGGCTGCATTGTAAGGAAAACCCTGTACGTCGGGGAAAGTTAACACTCATTTTTCAGCCAGCGGAAGAAACCGGCTATGGGGCCGAATCGATGTTGAATGACCCAAAGCTTGAAAACTTTTTACCCAAACGACTCTTTGCCCTGCACAATGTGCCTGGTTTTGAAACAGGCACAGTAATCTGTAAAAAAGACGTTGCTTGTCCGGCTTCCGAGGGGTTGATATTTTCTCTGGAAGGCAAAACATCCCATGCTGGTCAGCCAGAAAAAGGAAACAACCCAGCACCTGTTATGGCAGCCATTCAGCTAAAAGCGCAGGAGTTACATGACCAGCACTGGCAAAACCAAAACCGTACAAAGATCACCACAGTAATGATGGATTTGGGTGGCAGGGCTTTTGGGGTAAACCCCGGCAAAGGTTTGATTGCCTTTACATTACGGTCAGACAGTAATGAAGAATTGGCGAGTGTTAGGTCGGAGCTGGTCAGCTTTGCTAAAGCCAAATGTGATGTAGCTGGGGTGCGTCTGAGTATGGAAGAAAGCGACCCCTTCAAAGCGGTGATCAACGACCCTGACACATTTGAAGCAATTCAATGGGCCGCCGTGTCGCAAGGCCTGGCTTTTGAAGTGGCAGAAACACCCTTCCCCTGGTCGGAGGACTTTGGTCGTTTTAGTGAGGTGACCTCTACTGGTTTCTTTGGACTTGGAGCAGGCCTGGCTTCTCCCGAGCTCCATCACGATACATACGACTTTCCCGACGAGCTGATTCCAGTTGGTACGGGGTTGTTTTTGGAACTTGGCAAAGAATTGTGGGCATAAAAAAAGGTAAGCAGTCCGCTCACCTTCTTCTTCATTTCGAGTTGTTGACTTTTAAAATCCTCCGACCTTCAGTGTCAGGAAGTAGTTGATGCCATTGAAGTCTTTCTCCGTCGTTTCGGCAAGATCAAGGTCTTGAGTGAAGCGCTTGGAAACCCCAAGATCAAGCCTGAAATTCCTGGCGATGTTTACTTCCAGGTCAACACCTGGTTCTACATACCAGAAAACATCATTGTCCTGAGAGATGTTAGGGCCTCTATTGGTGCCACCATAGTCTTCCCAGTCGAGCACATAGCCTAGCCAGCCAGCACCAGCCGAAACTGGGAAAGTAATGTGCACGACCTGATTACTAAAGAAAATCGGCTCAAGGAAAAAACCACCATAGCCGCCGACAGCTACTACAGTATTTTGGGGATCGATATCGTCAAATTTTGCCGTAGGCACAATGCCATGACCTTCAAATCCGATCCCCAGCGACCGGTTGACAATCCAGCCACCCCTTACGCCGCCGAGCACCATGGGCTGTCCCCGGAATTCCGTCGCACGAAAAGAAAGAGCACCGAAGCCACCGCTATGATTCAAGCTCCCGGAAAGTGTTTTGATATCACTTCTGGAGCGAGAACGAGACTTTACATAATAGTGCCTTTCCGGCTCATTATGATTGTCACGATCCGACGGGAGTGTTTCGTAATACTTAATGGTTCTGTTGCTGTCAGATTTCTCTTCAGGTTGGGTGGCAGGGATGGTGTCGGCTTTGACTGTCGTATCTGCCTTGTAAGTAATGGTTTGTGCATGGGTCACCGTACCAAAGACTGCCGAAAGTGAAAGCAAGCTTAAAAAAAGGATCAGTTTCATTGACTATAAGTTAAATTCTGAAGCAAGGACGAGACTTGGTGAAAGAGGTTTCCATCTTCGCTGAAAAATCTGTTTGATTTTTTTCGCCGATTACAATTCTAGTTCTTTTCAACTCTTGAAACCATTGCTATTTGTTGAAAATCATGCAAAGGCGCAGCCTGATAAATCAGGTCGCAAAGGCATAGTATCCTCCTTTGCGGTCGTTGCGACTTTGCGTGAATCCCACTCCCCAAATTAAACTCACCTTTCCTTTCACAAAATCCACTCATTTCTAACGGTAATCATTAATTTTGCCAGCTAATTGAAAAACCCCTGATAATGGCTGAGTACAACTTCAGAGAGATTGAGCAGAAATGGCAGAAAAACTGGAAAGAGAAGCAGGTATTCAAAACCGGCTCTGACACGTCCAAACCTAAATTCTATGCGCTCGACATGTTCCCCTATCCTTCTGGCGCCGGATTGCATGTGGGTCACCCGCTGGGGTATATAGCTTCCGACATTGTGAGCCGCTACAAAAGGATGCTGGGTTTCAATGTACTGCATCCCATGGGTTTTGATTCTTTCGGCTTGCCCGCTGAGCAGTATGCCATTCAGACCGGTCAGCACCCTGCCATTACTACCGACACCAATATCAAACGATACAAGGAGCAACTGGAAAATATCGGTTTCTCCTATGACTGGGAAAGAGAAGTGCGCACCAGTGATCCATCGTTCTACAAGTGGACACAATGGATTTTCAAGCAGTTGTTCAATAGCTGGTACAACAGAGACGCCGACAAAGCGGAACCCATTGCTGGGCTGATTGCTAAATTTGAAACTGAAGGCAATGGCAAGGTAAACGCTGTTTGCGATGATGATACAGCGCTATTTACGGCTACAGACTGGAAAGCCATGTCGAAAGCCGACCAGCAGAGGACATTGCTCAAATACCGGCTGACATACATTAGCGAAACTACCGTGAACTGGTGCCAGGCACTTGGCACCGTGCTTTCCAACGATGAAGTGAAAGACGGCTTTTCCGAAAGAGGAGGTCATCCTGTGATCAAAAAGAAGATGCCACAGTGGAGTATGCGCATCACGGCCTATGCCGAGCGTTTGCTGGAAGGCCTGGACAGAATCGACTGGCCGGAGCCCATCAAGGAAATGCAGCGCAACTGGATTGGCAAGTCCATTGGTGCCGAGGTTGACTTCAAGATTGAAAACTCAGAGAAGAACATACGGGTGTTTACTACCAGAATAGACACCATTTATGGTGTCACTTTCATGGTGTTGGCACCAGAGGCGGATATTGTGAAGGAGCTTACCACTGCTGCTCAAAAAGCAGAAATTGAGCAATATGTAGAAGTGGCGAAAAATCGTTCGGAAAGAGACCGGATGAGCGATGTAAAGACTGTTTCAGGCGTTTTCACGGGTTCTTATGTGATCAATCCTTTCTCGGGCGAAAAAGTGCCTATCTACATTGCCGACTACGTACTGGCCGGCTATGGCACTGGCGCTGTAATGGCCGTTCCCAGCGGCGACCAGCGTGACTTCAACTTTGCAAAGCATTTCGGCTTGCCGATTACCCAAATCATCGACGAGCAAAAAATCACAGATACCGAAGCCGACCCTACCAAACAGGGTAAAATGGTCAATTCAGGGATGTTGGATGGTTTGTCTCCACTGGAAGCGATTGAGAAAGCCGGTCAATACGTCGAAGAAAAGGGTATTGGTGTACGCAAGGTCAACTTCCGGATGCGTGATGCCATTTTCGGTCGTCAGCGCTACTGGGGAGAGCCTTTACCTGTGTATTTCAAGGATGGAATCCCCTACCTGCTGGAAGATAACGAATTGCCGTTGGAGCTTCCTGATGTCGATAAATTCCTTCCTACCGAAGATGGCGAACCACCTCTTGGCAGGGCGAAAGACTTTAAAAATAAGGAAGGTTACCCATACGAGCTGACTACCATGCCTGGCTGGGCAGGATCAAGCTGGTATTTCTTCCGCTATATGGATCCGCACAACGACAAGGAGTTTTGCAGCAAAGAAGCTCAGCAATACTGGCAGTCGGTCGACCTGTACATTGGTGGCTCCGAGCATGCCACCGGGCATTTGCTGTACTCAAGGTTCTGGACGAAGTTCCTTTACGACCTGGGACTGGTAACAGTGGACGAATATGCTACTAAGTTGGTGAACCAGGGAATGATACAGGGGGTATCTGAGTTCATAATTAGGTCAAAATCAAAGAAAACTAGTTTCTACACTTCAAAAGGGGAAATCCAGACTGAGGCACCTGAGTTCGAGTTTGTCAGTTTAAACATTTATTCAAAAGAAGAAGTAGCTAATCTTTCAGGTCCATTAGAAAATTACCTGCTTGTCCACGCTGACATACGTTTTGTGCAAAACAACGTACTCAATGTCACTGAATTTGCCTCTTCATCAATTGAATATAAGAAGGCAATCTTTCATGCTCCCGGCGGATACTGGCAGGAGGGTCAGTTTTTCAAACTAGAGACCGAAGACAAAAACTTCTATACAAAGTCAGAAGTCGAAAAAATGTCCAAATCGAAGTACAACGTCGTAAATCCCGACGACATGATCGAGAAGTACGGCGCTGACACCCTGCGCCTGTACGAGATGTTCCTTGGGCCGCTGGAGCAATTCAAACCCTGGAACACCCACGGCATCGACGGCGTTTTCAAATTCCTTCGCAAGACCTGGAGGCTATTCCACGATGACAAAGGCGAGTTGAGCATCTCTACTGAAATGCCAACAGCGGATGAGCTGAAAGTACTTCACAAGGCCATCAAGAAAATGGCGGATGATGTCGACAAGCTGTCGTTCAATACCAGTGTGAGCAGCTTTATGATTTGCGTGAATGAGCTCACCGACCTGAAGTGCAACAAGAAGGAAATCCTTGGGCCATTGACGCAGATTATTGCGCCATATGCTCCGCACATAGCCGAAGAACTTTGGGAGAAGTTGGGTAACACAGAGAGCATTACATATTCAAAGTTCCCTGAATTCAATCCTGAGTTCATCAAAGAAAATGCGTTCGAATACCCGATCAGTATCAATGGTAAAATGCGCCACAAAATGAGTTTCTCTGCCGATGCCTCACCTGCTGAAGTAGAAAAAGCGGTGCTGGCCGACGAAAATGTGCAGAAATGGACTGAGGGAAAGGCACCGAAGAAAGTAATTGTGGTGCCGAAGAGGATTGTGAATATTGTCCTTTAAAGAAAGCCAGGTAAAAAAAGAATGGGAGAGTAAACTGAATTTACTCTCCCACTCTCCTGCTACTAATTCTTTGCTTTATTTTGGCATCAAACGGATAATCTGTCCCGGCCCTTCCATTGACACATAAAGGTAGCCATCAGGCCCCTGGGCTACATCACGGATGCGGCCCATACCATTCAGGAGACGCTCTTCTTTCAGCACTTTGCCGTCTTTTACTTCAAGTCTGGCCAGCGTTTGCCCTGCCAAAGCACCCACAAACAGGTTGCCTTTCCATTCAGGGTATTTGTCGCTAGTCACGAAATCCATACCACAAGGAGCAATAGATGGCACCCAGTAGTGAATGGGCTGCTCCATTCCGTCTTTTGCCTTGTCGTTGCTAATGATGCTGCCATCATAGTCGATACCGTAAGTGATTCTTGGCCAGCCATAGTTTTTAGCTTTGCGAACGATGTTTACTTCGTCGCCTCCCCTTGGGCCATGCTCGTGCTCAAACAGTTCACCTGTGGTTGGGTGAAACTTTAGTCCCTGAGGGTTTCTGTGTCCATAGCTCCAAATAGTAGTTCTGGCGTCAGGTATCCGCACGTAAGGATTGTCTTCCGGCACTCTGCCATCATCAAAAATTCTGTGGATCTTACCACAATCATTCGTCAGGGTTTGGGCATTTTCCATCTCTCCTCTCTCTCCTACTGAAAAGAAAAGATAACCATCTTTGTCAAACGCCATACGTGCACCAAAATGCTGTCCTTTCTCAGTCAAGGGGCCGGCCTTGAATATTGTTTCCTGGCTTGTTAGTTCATTTCCTGAAAGCTTCCCTCTAATGATGACGGTGTTGGCTCCGCCGTCGCCAGGCCCTGCATAGCTGATGTATATCCATCCCGTACTTGCATAGTTAGGGTGGAGCTCTACATCGAACAGCCCCCCCTGGCCCTTGGTAGACACTGTGGGGATGCCCTTGATCTCCGTTTTTTCCTTGCTGCCCTTGGCAATCTTCCAAAGCTTGCCCGGCTTATCAGCCACAAGCATATCGCCGTTGGGCAGCCAGGCCATAGACCAGGCACTTTCGAAGCCTTTGGCAAATACTTCTGTTTCAAAGGCAAAAGGTGCCTTGTCTTTTGTCTCAGCGCTGTTGCTTAGCCTTCGGCTAAATCCAGTGATAATTAGTAGTGATGCCAGGAAGGCAAGGGCGTAGATATTTTTTTTCTTCATGTTTATTAAAGGTCTCGCAGTTTAACTGGGATAAGCACTTAATTGTTACATTTCAGGAGTCAGGAGGGCTGGTGGCAATGAAAAAAATCTCTTGACTGATCATGAGCCAGCACTCCTAAGAAATGTCAGCTTTTGTAAAAATAGGACAATTCTGGCTGAGATTGGTCTGCTTTGGATAATTTTACATTTTGTGACAATTTTAAATGAGCTACAGACTTCACCTTGAGAAGTAAATGACCGTCATTATTTTTACCAAAAGCCAACCTATGCAACGTTCCATTTGGAAGTACACCCAGCTATTATTTTTAGCCCTTCTTTTTGCTTGTCAGCCCAGCGACCAGCCGTCAAATGTTGACGTCAATGCCTCCTACAGCCCCAATGAAGACTTGGGAATGCTTTTTCACGACGTGCAAATGGCGCAGATTTTTTCTGACTCAAAAACATTTGTGGACAGCGACCCTTTACGACCTGCCGGTGAGATTGTGGCTGAGTACATGGAGAAAAAAGATCAGCCTGGCTTTAGTCTTGGGGAGTTTGTGAGCGCCAATTTCAGAGGCCCGAAGCCCAGGGGTGCTGATTATGTGCCCGACACGACGAAGAGCTTTACAGAAATACTTACCGAGAAGTGGGATTATCTTACCCGGTCTCCAGATGAAAAAACTTATAGTTCATTAATTCCTCTGCCCTACAAATATGTGGTGCCGGGCGGACGTTTCGGTGAGATTTACTATTGGGACAGCTATTTCACCATGCTCGGCTTGCAGGTATCTGGCCGTGAAGACCTGATGGAGAACATGCTGGACAACTTTGCCTACCTCATCGACTCCATCGGTTTTATCCCGAATGGCAACCGTACCTATTTTCTTAGCCGCTCTCAGCCACCTTTTTTCGCAGCTATGGTGAACCTGCTGGCTGACTCAAAAGGCGACTCTGCCGTAGTGAAGTACCTGCCAGCACTTGAGAAAGAGTATGCTTTCTGGATGGACGGCAAAGAGACCCTGAACCAGGGCAACCCTGCCTACCGCAGGGTGGTGATGGTAGATAACGGCCTCATAATGAATCGCTATTTTGATGACAGACCGGAGCCGAGACCCGAATCGTACAGGGAAGACGTGGAGCTGGCCGAAGGGCTTAGCGAGAATCAGAAAATGGAGCTCTATACCAACCTGCGGGCCGCTTGTGAGTCCGGCTGGGATTTCAGCACCCGGTGGTTTGCCATTGCCGGTGACTTCAAAACTATCGTTACCACAGAAATTCTTCCGGTGGACCTGAATAGCCTTATGTATAACCTGGAGTCAACCATTGCACGACTAAAAGAGTTTTCAGGTGATGACGAGGGGGCTACAGAGTTTGATCATTTGGCCAGCGACCGAAAGTCGCTCATCCTACAGTACTTTTGGAATGACGAGAAAAACTACTTCGTTGATTATCACTGGCCGTCTGCGGCGCAAAGAAACTTCATCACTCCCGCCGGGATGTATCCCCTTTATTTCGGGCTGGCAGACGACGCCCAGGCTCAAAAGGTTGAGGGAGCCGTTAGACGCAACCTGTTGAAACCAGGCGGCATTACCACTACCAACATTATATCAGGTCAGCAATGGGATGCCCCCAATGGCTGGGCTCCTTTGCAGTGGATGGCTATATACGGTTTCCGCAGGTATGGCAACGACCTTTTGGCAGATCAGATCAGTGAGCGATGGCTTACATTGAACTCCCGTGTATTTGATAAAACAGGCAAGATGATGGAGAAATACAATGTGCTTGACCTGAGTCTTGATGCCGGAGGCGGAGAATATCCCACGCAGGATGGATTCGGATGGAGCAACGGCGTTGTGTTGCGCCTGCTGCACGACGAAAGAATCGACACCAACAGGTAGCCTTTCCAATATCCTTTTTAGCTTTGCCATCAAAGCATTAACCCTACAACGAATGAAGAATATAGCAGTGATTGGATCTGGCACCATGGGCAACGGTATCGCCCATGTTTTTGCATTGAAAGGCTTTAAAGTGGCACTTGTCGACGTATCGGCGACGGCGCTTGAGAAAGCGAAAGCCACCATAGCAAAGAACCTCGACCGCCAGGTAAGCAAAGAGCTTATCAGTGAGTCAGACAAAGCAACGGCCCTCTCCAACATCACGACCTTCACAGAAACTGCCAAGGGCGTCGCACAAGCTGACCTTGTGGTGGAAGCTGCAACAGAGAAAATGGACATCAAGCTGGAGATTTTCCGTCAACTGGATCAACTGACTCCAGCGGGCTGCATACTTGCCTCCAACACCTCTTCTATTTCCATCACCAAAATCGCTTCAGTCACTTCAAGACCGGATAAAGTGATAGGTATGCATTTCATGAACCCGGTGCCTGTAATGAAACTGGTAGAGGTGATCCGTGGCTATGCCACCAGCGATGAAGTGACGAAGCAGGTACTGGAGCTGTCCCGCACCCTCGACAAGATACCGACCGAGGTAAATGACTACCCCGGCTTTGTTGCTAACCGCATTCTGATGCCCATGATCAACGAGGCCATTTATTCTTTGTACGAAGGTGTGGCTGGCGTAGAAGAAATAGACACGGTAATGAAGCTGGGGATGGCGCACCCGATGGGGCCGCTTCAGTTGGCCGACTTTATCGGACTGGATGTGTGTCTTTCCATCCTTAAAGTAATGTACGATGGCTTCGGTAATCAGAAGTATGCCCCCTGCCCTTTGCTGGTCAATATGGTGACTGCAGGCAAGCTGGGAGCCAAAGCCGGAGAAGGGTTTTATCAGTATACTGCCGGGTCGAAGAAATTGGTGGTGGCGGGAAGGTTTAGGAAGTGATGCCGCTGCAATCGGACGCCCGAACCATTAACAGGCAAGCCCTGAAAGGGCGAGATAAAAAAGGGTGGTGGCAAAACCCCACCCTAAAAAAGTATCGTTCGAAATAAGTCATTGAACTGACTTGCCGCTAATCGCCTTCGCAGCCACCCACGCCCCTGACCAGGCATTCTGGAAATTAAAGCCGCCAGTAATACCGTCAATATCAAGCACTTCACCTGCAAAATAGAGGCCGGGAACAATTCTGCTCTCCATAGTGGCGGGGTTTACTTCATTCAGGCTTACACCTCCACAGGTAACAAATTCTTCTTTGAAAGTTGTTTTGCCATCCATATCGAATGTGCAGCGAATCAGCATCTCGCATAGTCTGTTCTTGTCTTTTTTGGATAGGTCGAGCCAGCGTCTTTCGGGCGTAACCCCTGCTCTTTCAACTATTTTTTCCCACAGGCGACCAGGCAGGCCATACATTGGATTTCCAAAAACTACCTTTTTGGGGCTTTGCGCTGCATGTGATTCTATCTCACCCCGCAAGGCTTCTTCCTTTTTATCGCCCAACCAGTTCACCAGAAACACCGACTTATAGCTAATTTCTGCCAAATCCCGGGCGCCCCATGCCGAAAGGCGCAATACAGCCGGGCCACTAAAGCCCCAGTGCGTGATCAGCAGCGGGCCTGTTGCCGCCAGCCCACGGCCAGCCACTTTTACTTCTGCCGATGGCACTGACACGCCAGACAATTCTTTAAGTCCGCCTTCCGGCACGTTGAAGGTGAACAACGATGGTACTGGTGCAACTATGGTGTGCCCAAGTGCCTTGACCCAGCTAAACCCATCTTCTTTGGGTTGCCCGCCTATGGTGACCAATACTTTATCAGCCTCAAGAACGATGGTTTCACTTTTCACAAGAAAACTGTTAGGAGCCTTTTCCAGCTCTTTTACAGCAAAATGAGGAATGAGCTCAACATTGTACTTCTCAGCCTCCTTCAACAGGCAATCAATAACTGTCTGCGACGAATTGGTCACCGGAAACATTCGTCCGTCTGCTTCCACTTTCAATGGTACTCCCCTTTCTTCAAACCACTTCACTGTGTCCCTGGCGTCAAACTGATCGAATACCTTTTTAAGGAAGTTACCACCTCTTGGATAGTGCTTTACAAGCTGTGAGGCATACTGGCAGTCGTGTGTCACATTGCAGCGACCGCCGCCCGACACTTTCACCTTCCCGAGCCACTTACTGGTCTTTTCCACAACTGCGACCTTCAAGCCTGGGTTTTGAACACAGGCGTTCACCGCACCGAAAATCCCCGCTGCCCCTCCTCCTATTACTACCAGATCGTACCTGACTGCCATTTGCAAATTTCCTTGTAAGAAGGCACGAAAATACGGGATTCATTCAAACAGATAAATTAGATTTGTCTTTAGAGATCAAAAAGCACCAATGGCTAAGAAAAAAGCACCAGCAAAAAATAGAAGTACCCGTAAATCGTCTAAAGACTCAGGAAGCAATTCGGGGCTCATACTCGGAATTGTGATGATCCTGGTAATAGGACTGGCATGGTATCTGAAAAATAATGATGGCCTGCCAGACTTTCTTCAGGCCGGGGGCAAGCAAGAACAGACTGTAGAATCCTCTAAAAAACCTTCGAATCAGGTTGAAAAAAAAGAAAGTGGCAAAAAGTCGTCAGCTCAAAAGCCTGTTAAGACGGAACCTAAAACTGGAAAGTCATCAGCTGACAAGCCTGCTGAAGAGGTAGAAATACCCACAGACTACGACCATTACTACTACACCACCTCCTTCGACTTTGCCTGGCCAGCTTACAGCCAGGACGACCTTATCGTGGAGCATGAGGGCTACACCCTGGCCTACGACGAGGACATTGAGCAGCCTAAGTGGGTGGCCTACCGGCTAACAGCCGAAAACATCAGTAAGAATGCGGCCCAAAGAAAGGACAATTTCAGATCAGATAATGATGTTCGGACTGAGTCTGCAACTTTAGCCGACTATAAAGGGTCTGGGTATGACAGGGGGCATCTGGCACCAGCCGCCGATTTTAGCTGGTCGCAGTCGGCTATGGATGGCACTTTCTTTCTGAGCAACATGAGTCCTCAGGATCCCTCGTTCAATCGGGGAATTTGGAAACAGTTGGAGGAAAAGGTCAGGGATTGGGGAATGAGAGACAAAGAGCTTTTTGTGGTGGTAGGCCCAATCGTGGAAGGTGGTGCCAAGAAAATAGGAAAGAATAAAGTGGCTGTTCCTCAAAAGTTTTACAAAATTGTACTGGACATTTCTGAACCTGAGCTGAAGGCAATTGGTTTTGTGATGGAGAATAAGGCCTCAACCCTTGGAATAATGGAATGTACCGTGACTATTGACTCCATCGAAAAGATCACAGGGCTGGATTTCTTTCCAATGATTCCCGATGAATTAGAAAAGAAATTGGAGAGCACAATTAATAAAAACCTCTGGAAATGAGAAGTTGGACAATGAAAAGCATGGTATTCTGCCTATTGATCATCTCATCGTATGGTGGATGGGCTCAAACTGGTCAGGGCCGTGCCAAAGCATTGCTCGAAGAGGCCAAAGGGTATATGGCCAAAGAAGATTATAGGGCTGCTGACAAAAAATTCCGCCAGATTCTCTCTCTCAACGAAGTAGTGCCTACCGAGGCGTTGTACTTTTTCGCTTTCACTCTGGAAAAAAACCACCAACTTCAAAGCAGCCGCAATTTCCTGAATAAGTACACAGACCTTACGGGCAAGTCTGGCGAGTATTTCAACGAAGCCAAAATGCTGCAAAACCGGCTTGACGTGCTGGCAAGGGAGATAGAGGCCTGTGAATATTGTGATAACGATGGCTTCAGGTTGATCACATGTAGCCAGTGTGATGGCTCAGGGCATGTGGATGACAAGTGCCCGCTATGTCATGGATTCGGAGAGATAACGTGCCACAAATGCCTTGGCGAAGGCGTTCAGATTTCCAAAAACCAGTTTGGAGAAAATGTATATAAAACATGTGATGTTTGCACTGGAAAAGGCAAAGAAACCTGCACACAATGTCGGGGTGAAAAGCATGTGGTGCAGGACTGCCCCCGTTGTAACGGGCTGGGAAGAAGTGGATCGGACGTGCTCTGCAATCACAAAGAGCACTTCATTATCCCCTCAATGACCCAAATAAAGAATTAGGATCGCTTATTTACAATACTGAGACAGTGCCTCGTCTGCGTCCTTCGCTCCCAGTGATTTTGCCGTTTTAAAATCATTGCAAGCATTGTTCCCCTGCTTAAGATTAACTTTCAAAGCACCTCTGTACAAGTAAGCCTCTCCAAGGTCATTATTAAGGCTAATGGCATTGTTGTATGCCCCCATCGCCTCTTTCATCATGCCTTGCAGGTGGTAGCTTCGCCCCAGCAGGAAATAAGCCTGTGAATTGGAGCCGTCAATTTCAACAGCTTTTCCAAAATTGAAAGCCGCATTGTCATACTGGCCGCC
This sequence comes from Imperialibacter sp., assembly GCF_040222815.1. GTDB lineage: Bacteria > Bacteroidota > Bacteroidia > Cytophagales > Cyclobacteriaceae > Imperialibacter. The sequence continues at coordinate 58,947 of NZ_JAVKCH010000026.1, forward strand.
TCTGTAATAGTACTGACCAATGCTCAAAAGTGCCGGCACATTCTTGCCGTCAAGTTCAAGGGTTCTTCTGAAGGACTCCAGAGCCTTATCATACTGCCCCAGCTCCTCATAAGATCGCCCCTTGTTGTATACAGACTTTACATGCGTCGGATTGAGTGACAGATACTGGTCGTAGGCCTCAATGGCCTCCTTGTACTGCCCCTTTTCATAAAGCAGATCGCCCTTCACCACAGCTTCGTCTTTGCACGAAACCAGAAACACCATCACTACTAAAAATCCCTTGAGGAAATTTCTATTCAAACTCATCTGACAACTTTGAGATAATAAAATTGGTCGCACCCAAGCAAAATGAAGGTGCAAATAAAGTGAAAATAATTAAGTAGGCAGAATTGATTGTATGTTACACCGCAACGTCGTTCTCACGCAAAGCACTATTCAGCGACGTCTTTTTATCTGTGCTTTCTTTTCTCTTTCCTATGATCAAGGCACAGGGCACCTGGAACGTACCTGCCGGAAACTTCTTGGGAATTGTTCCTGGTATCACTACCGAGCGCTCGGGCACATACCCTTTATACTCCACTGGCTCACTACCCGAAACGTCTATGATTTTAGAGCTTCCGGTCAGCACCACGTTAGCACCAAGCACAGCCTCTCTGCCAATTCGGATGCCCTCCACGATGATGCAGCGTGAGCCAATAAATGCATTGTCTTCCACGATAACCGGGGCCGCCTGAACGGGCTCAAGTACACCACCGATTCCGACGCCTCCACTCAGGTGAACGTTCTTTCCAATCTGCGCACAGCTTCCCACAGTTGCCCAGGTATCGACCATAGTTCCCTCGTCGACATAGGCTCCGATATTCACATAGCTTGGCATCATCACCACGCCTGCGCTTAAATAGGATCCGTATCGAGCCACAGCATTTGGCACCACCCTCACGCCCAGTTTATCGTAGCCAGTCTTTAGCTTAATCTTGTCGTGATACGAGAATGGCCCTACCTCAATGGCCTGCATTTTCATCAGAGGAAAATAGAGAATTACCGCTTTCTTGATCCACTCGTTCACAACCCAATCGTCTCCCACTTTTTCGGCCACACGACGAATCCCTTTGTCAAGGTCATCGACAATTGTTTTGATGGCAATTGCCGTTTCCTTGTCCTGCAAAGTTGCCCGGTCGTCCCACGCATTCTCTATTAATTCTCTTAATTCCATTCAGTAGAAATTCTATTAAATTATCTTCGGCCAAAGGAATCGACTTTCCTTAGCACCATGTTAAAAAAACAAATTGTGATTGGTTCGGTATTGAAACCTGTGGATGACATACGTCACTATCACAAGCTTGCCCTATCAATGACGAAAACAAATAAATATGGTTTTAATATCATAGGATTCAATTCGAAAAATCACTCGGCACATCCCGATATTATATTTACCCCTCTCTTTTACTTCAAAAGAATCTCATTTGGGAGACTTTTCGCTCCCGCCAGGTTCTTCCTAAAGTTAGTTAAATTAAAGCCTGAACTAATCATAGTTAATACATCTGAATTTCTGATTGTTAGTTGTCTATACCAAATAATATTTGGCACCCGGATTGTGTATGATATTCAGGAAAATTATCAACTGAACATCAAATACCTATCCCCTCTTCCCACCTTTCTAAAACCTCTTGCAGCCGCATGGGTCAGACTGTCTGAAACAATAAGCGCCCCTTTCATTTCTCATTTTACTCTGGCAGAAAACAGTTACACTGCCCTTCCTTTTATCGGCACCCGTTGGACCGTTCTTCAAAACAAAGCGCTGCCCCTTGCAGTCCGCACCGCCCAAAAAGCAAACCTCAACGCTCCCGTATTTCTCGTGACTGGCACGCTGTCTCTCACCTATGGGGTTCGGGAAGCCATCGATGCTTTTCTCAAAATTCACGAAACTATTCCCGGAAGCCAGCTCCACCTATGTGGCAAGGTGCCGGATAAAAAGTCGAATCAATTTATTGCTGAAACGATCAGCAGTCATCTCTATGTCACGCTGACGGGAGGCTCCGATGGGGTCCCTACGAGACCATACAATCTGCCATTGCCCAAGCCGACTTTGGTCTGGTTTTTTATCCCAACAATCCGGCCATCAACGAATGCTTCCCAACAAAAATTTGGGAGTACATGTCGCATCGGCTGCCGATAATCATTCAAGAAGATAGGACGTGGACCAACTACTGTCTGGAAAAAAAGGCTGCTGTTATTCTTAAATCCGGGCAAGCTTCGACTAGAGAACTATTGTCCTTGCTGAATAGCACCTTCTACCCTGCCTCTATCGACTACAGCGACATCTATTGGACTGGTGAGGAACAAAAGCTTATCCAGTTAATGAACACTCTTGTGTCGGATTAGTAGCCACCTGTTCAGGCCTCTTTGACTAAGGCGTGAACGTACCATCCTGTTTTTCCGTTATAACATCGAATGAAAAATATTTTTAGATAACTCTAAAATATTTTTACCTTTGACTCAAAATAATTGCTAATGCTAAGCTTTGCGGAAGAAAACTACCTGAAAGCAATTTTTCATTTGTCCGACAGTGGAGCTACTGAGGTATCCACCAATGCGATTTCTGACCACATGAACACGAAGCCTGCGTCCGTGAGCGACATGATCAGGAAGCTTGACGAAAAAGGGATGGTCACGTACAAAAAGTATTATGGTGTCAATATTTCCAGGAAAGGAAAAGTGATGGCTTTACAGGTTATTCGGAAACACCGGCTTTGGGAAGTGTTTCTGGTTGATAAACTAAAATTCAATTGGGATGAGGTGCATGAAGTGGCCGAGCAGCTGGAGCACATCAGATCCGGTCTCCTTATCCAGCGCCTGGACGAATTCCTCGACTACCCTAAAGTAGATCCTCATGGCGACCCTATTCCTGACGAAAACGGTGACATGGCCGTTGCAAAAAAAACACCTCTGGACAAAGTTGAGGTGGGAGTCAAAGGAAAAATTGTTGCGGTGAACGACGAAGGCTCTTCCTTTTTACAATACCTCGATAAAATCGGTATCTACCTCGGTGCCAAGCTGGAAGTAACTGAGCGAGTCGACTTTGATGGTTCAATGGAGATACTAATAGATAATAAGCAAAAGGTATTTATTTCCAGAGAGGTATCACAAAACATTTTGATCACAGATTAAATATGAAAAAATTGATGTTGAGAATAACCCTGTCAGTTGCAATCATCAACATGCTGTTCTTTGGCTGCACCCAAACCAGTCAAAAAAGGCAGAAAGACACCAAGCTCAAAGTGCTGGCGACGACGGGAATGATCTACGACGCAGTATTGAATATCGCAAAGGACTCTGTCGAAGCGGACGCCCTGATGGGCCCGGGTGTTGATCCTCACCTCTATAAGGCAACCCAGGGAGACCTTCAGCGACTTTCGGCGGCGAACGTTGTTTTTTATAATGGGCTGCACCTTGAGGGCAAGATGGGCGAAGTACTGGAGAAGCTTGGGCGGCTGAAACCAGTGGTGGCAGTTTCGGAAGAAATACCGAAAGAAAGACTCAGGGACACTCCCGTTTTCGCAGGAAACTATGACCCACACATTTGGTTCAATGTGGCCCTGTGGAAAAACGCTGTGCTTGAGGTTGGCAAGACGCTGAAGGAAAAAGACACAGCGAACGCAGCCTACTACCAAAAAAACCTGGACGTCTATTTACAGCGGCTTGATTCACTTCACAGTTGGGTGAAGGCTGAAATAGCCACAATTCCTGAAACTCAGAGAATTCTGGTTACAGCCCATGATGCATTCGGCTACTTTGGCGATGCTTACAATATTGAAGTAAACGGGCTTCAGGGCATCTCCACGCAATCGGAGTTTGGCCTCAAAGACGTGGCCGATCTGGTGAATCTCATTGTTGACAGAAATGTCAAAGCTGTTTTTGTTGAGACATCAGTATCCGAAAGAGCCATCAATGCGGTGGTAGACGGCTGCAGGCAGCGTGGACATGAGGTAGTGATTGGTGGCAAACTCTATTCCGACGCAATGGGCGAATTTGGCACACAAGACGGCACGTATATAGGCATGGTTACGGCGAATGTAAACACAATAGTATCCTCTTTAAAATAATCTGGTAAGATGAACATACATGCAGAAGATCCGATCATTGAAGTGCACGATCTCACGGTCAGCTACAGTCAAAAGCCGGTGCTGTGGGGTATCGATCTCTCTCTTCCCAAGGGCAGCCTGGTAGGCATTGTGGGGCCCAACGGCGCCGGCAAGTCAACCCTCATCAAGGCCATTATGGATCTCGTGCCGCTTAGTAGCGGTTACGTGAAGCTATTTGACACCCAGCTTGACAACGTGAGAGAAAAGATCAGCTACGTGCCGCAGCGGGAGTCCGTCGACTGGGACTTTCCAGCGTCGGTTCATGATGTGGTAATGATGGGCCGTTACGGAAAGCTGGGGCTTTTCAAAAGGCCACGGCAAGCCGACAGGGAGGTGGTGCAGGAGAGCATGCGCTTGGTGGGAATGGAAGCATTCAAAAACAGGCAGATTTCACAGCTATCAGGTGGACAGCAGCAACGGGTGTTTCTGGCCCGGGCGCTGGCGCAGCAGGCAGAGGTCTATTTTATGGATGAGCCATTTGCAGGTGTGGATGCGGCCACTGAAAAAGCAATTGTAGAGCTGCTGAGAAGAATGTCGAAAGAAGGTAAAACGGTAGTGGTGGTGCACCACGACTTACAATCCGTGGCCAAGTATTTCGATTGGCTCATTTTGCTGAATATGCGTCTGGTAGCATCAGGGCCAACAGTCGATGTGTTCAAAGAAGAGCTTTTGCAGGAAGCGTATGGAGGCAAGCTCACCATTCTGTCGGAAGTGGGAGACTTGCTTACTAAAGGGCGCTTCCCCAGCAGAGAGAAAACAGTGTAGGCAAACCAGGCGACCCTTATTATGGAAGACTTTCTCTATTTCTTTTCTTTTCAGGATCCCAACATCAGGTACGTGGTGGTGGGTTCGGTGCTACTGGCTATCAGTGCGGCCATTGTGGGTTGTTTTACTTTTCTCAAGAAAAGAGCACTCATTGGAGACGCCGTTGCGCATTCAGTATTACCTGGTGTGTGCCTGGCCTTCGTTGTTACAGGTACCAAGAACCCCATTTACCTGATTATTGGAGCGTTCATTACCGGCTGGCTCTCCCTCCGGTTTATCGACATGATCGTCAGGTACTCCAAACTAAAAGAAGACACAGCGATTGGTCTTACCCTGTCGGTCTTTTTCGGCCTTGGCATTCTGATCCTTACGGCTATCCAGCATTCCGGCAACGCCAATCAAAGCGGGCTGGATCAGTTCCTGTTTGGCAAAGCAGCTTCTCTTGTTGGCCAGGATCTGATCGTGTTCGGCTCTGTCAGTGTCATTTTGCTTCTTGTTGTTGGCCTTCTCTTCAAAGAGCTTACCCTTCTTGCCTTTGACGAACAGTTTGGAAAAGCCATTGGCATGCCTGTGAAGGGGCTGGAGCTCGTTTTGACAACCCTCACAGTGCTGGCTGTAGTTACAGGTATTCAGGCTGTGGGTGTGGTGCTCATGGCAGCCATGCTTATTACGCCTGCAGCGGCGGCCCGGTTCTGGACCGACAAGCTGACGACAATGGTGTTCCTGGCAGCACTCTTTGGGGCGATCTCCGGTGTTTCAGGTGCCTACATTTCCTTTGTGGCCCCGGCCATGCCTACCGGGCCGTGGATTGTGCTGGTGATTTCCTTCATCGCCATGAGCTCGTTCTTCATTGCTCCAAGGAAGGGCATTCTGTATAAGCAATTCCAGCAAAGAAAGTATCAAAAGCAGATCCTGGAGGAAAACATCCTCAAGGCATTTTTCCACCTGGGTGAGGCCGATGAACAATACTATGGACACCGAAAGATAAGCGACCTGATCTCCCAAAGGCGATTCGTAAAAGGACGATTGAAAGGCGGCCTACAAAAACTAGTGAGAAGCGGTTTCCTGAAGCAAGATCGTGAAGGCTGGGTACTTACCGAAGAGGGCAAAAACAAAGGGCAACGCATAGTGAAGCTTCACCGGCTTTGGGAGCTTTACCTTACCGAGTACTTGCGAATAGCGCCCGACCATGTGCACGATGAGGCCGAAACCATCGAGCATATCATAACGCCGGAAATAGAGGCCAGGCTGGAGAAAAAACTCAACTATCCGTCGGTTGATCCTCACAACGAAACAATCCCTTACAGATAAGCCATGGAAGCGATATATATCATATTAGCAGGTTCTTTGGTGGCCGTTTCGTGCGGTCTGGTGGGGAGTTACCTCATCCTTCGAAAAATGGCCATGGTGGCCGATGCCATTTCTCATGCTGTGTTGCCGGGTATTGTGATTGCGTTTTTCATTTCTGGCAGCCGGGACTCCCTGCCCATGCTTTTGGGAGCAGGTACACTAGGCATCATTACCACATTTCTTATCGAGTTCTTTCACAAGAAGGGCAACCTCCAAACGGACGCCTCCATCGGTGTCACGTTCACCTGGCTGTTCGCTCTCGGTGTTATTCTGATTTCCGCTTTCGCAGGCAAGGTTGACCTCGACCAAGACTGCGTGCTTTACGGTGAAATTGCTTACGTGCCCATTGACCTTTGGATCACCGACACCGGCACCATCATGGGGCCAAGAGTACTGTACATCTCCGGATCAGTGCTGCTGGTGGTCATTGCTTTCATCTTCATCGGATACAAAGAGTTGTTCCTCACCACGTTCGACCCCTCCTACGCCGCCATCATTGGCATTAACACCACCCTATGGCACTACTTGCTCATGGGAGCTGTGTCGCTTACAACGGTGGCATCTTTCGAATCGGTGGGGGCTATTTTGGTGGTGGCTTTGCTTATCGCTCCACCAGCAACGGCCTACCTGCTCACAGAGGATTTCAAGAAAATGCTTATTTTCACTTGTATCATCGGCGTAATTGTCTCGGTGCTGGGGTATTATCTTGCGTCTTATATTGACGGATCTATCGCCGGTGCTATGTCGACGGTGGCGGGTTTAATCTTTTTGGTTGTATTTTTGTTCTCTCCTACGCAAGGAGTAGTGTTCAGAAATCGAAGATCGAAACTTTCCATGACTTTAAAAGAGGAACCGATATGAAACAATTGATTGGACTACTGTCAGTGGCAATACTCGCCATTGTGGCTACGGCTGCTACTCCGGCTGAACCAACGGCTACGGAATGGACATCTATTGACCAGTTGGCTGAAAAGCTGAAAAAAGAACCCAGGCCGGTGATTGTGGAGATGTACGCCAACTGGTGTGGCTGGTGTAAGAAGATGGACAAAACCACTTTTACCGACCCGGAGGTTGTCTCGCTTTTGAACGAATCGGTTTATGTGGTCAAAATAAATGGAGAAACAACAGATAAGTTTACCTTTTTGGGTAAGGAAACCAGTGGCAGGGAGATGGTGAAGGCGTTGGGGATACAAGGATACCCTACCTTCATTTTGGTAGACAACGACCAGGACAGACTTGAAATCGTTTCAGGTTACAAGACTTCGCCGCAGCTTAAAAGGATCATCACCAAACTGGCAAAGAAGTAGCCCATCAAAAAAACACAAAAGGCAAATTACAAAAACACAAATAAGCACCGATGACGTAAAATTCAAATTCGAAACGGTTTGGCACTTCGAGATTGATATTTGGAACTTATTTGATATTTGGGCTTTGTTCTTTGTGATTTCGACAAAAATATTTTCAGACAATTAATCCCCTTTTTAGTTTGGGTGCTCTCTCCTACTCTCAGTTCGACGATACCATTGTGGCGCTTGCTACCCCTCAGGGCATTGGCGCCATTGGCGTTGTTCGCCTCTCCGGGCCTCAGGCCATAAGTATTGCCAATGCGGTCTTTTATGGAAAAGATCTTAACGCAGTCGATTCACACACCATCCATTTTGGTACCATCAGAGAAGGCAAAGAGATCATCGATGAGGTGTTGATGTCGGTCTTCATAGCCCCCAGGTCGTTTACCAAAGAAAACGTGGTGGAGATTTCCTGTCATGGCTCTTCATACATTATCAAGCGCATCATCAACCTCGTAGTCAGCAAAGGAGCCCGACTGGCCAAACCAGGCGAATTCACCAAAAGGGCATTTCTCAATGGGCAATTTGATCTGGCACAGGCCGAAGCAGTAGCCGATGTGATCAGCTCCGATTCCGAAGCTGCCCACCAGGCGGCTATGTCGCAAATGCGGGGTGGCTTTTCAAAAGACATCAAGCAACTGCGGGAGCAGCTCATCCACTTTGCCAGCATGATTGAGCTGGAGCTGGATTTTGGAGAGGAAGACGTTGAGTTTGCCGATCGTCACGACCTGGCCAAGCTGGTCAATGACTTGAAAACCATCATCAACCAGTTGATCAAGAGTTTCGACCTGGGCAACGTGATCAAAAACGGCGTACCTACAGTGATAGCAGGAAAGCCCAATGCAGGCAAGTCTACCCTGCTCAATGCTTTGCTCAAAGAAGAAAAGGCCATTGTGTCGGACATCGCCGGCACCACCCGTGACTCCATTGAAGATGAAATAAACATCGAGGGAGTCGCCTTCAGGTTCATCGACACAGCCGGCATCAGAGAAACGACCGACATCATCGAGGCGCTGGGTGTGGAAAGAACGCACAGCAAAATGAAGGAGGCCTCGCTGATCCTTTACCTATTTGACCTGGTGAACGACAATATCACCGACATCAACAAAGAAATCAACAAACTGGAGAACCTGGGCAAGCCGTTTATCCCTATCGGCAATAAGATAGACAAAGCGCCGGAAGCTTTGGTGGCTCAATTGAAGGAAGATGACAGGTTTATCTTTATCTCTGCCTCACAGCAGCAATACCTGGAAGAGCTGAAAGACAAGATCCTCGATCAGGTCAACCTGAAAAACGTTCGGAGCAGCGACACCATTGTAACCAACGCCCGGCATTTTGAAAGCCTGCTGAAAACCAGTCAGGCCCTTGACGACGTGCTCACGGGCATTGGCTCCAACGTCACCGGCGACTTCCTGGCGCTGGACATCCGTCAGGCCCTCCACCACCTCGGTGAGATTACCGGTGAGGTAACAAATGATGATTTACTGGCAAATATTTTTAGTAAATTTTGTATCGGGAAGTAAATAAGGATCACCAGCAATGAAAAAGTATGCGGCTGTGAATCGGGTGGCGAAATAAATTACATTTTATGTAACTTTACACTTACATTTGAAGTAATGAGGATTGTAACGTTCCGAAGGATCAGGGAATACACCGAGAAGGTACCGGAGGCTAAAACAGCCCTGGAAGAGTGGTATCACAAAACCAGCAAAGCCAATTGGGAGAATTTCCGGGACATGAGGCGGACCTTTAATAGTGTGGACAATGCCCGAAACAACCGATATGTTTTCAACATCAAAGGAATTAAGTTCCGGCTGATTGCTATAGTGATTTTTGCTTCACAAAAAGTGTATATCCGGTTTATCGGTTCACATTCTGAATATGACGACATTCAGGACTATTCAAGTATCTAAAGAATACGGATATGATCAAAGAAAAGGAATATAAAAAGTACCTGGCACGGATCGAAGAGCTCCTTACGGTTGTGGGCAATGATACCTCTCCGGAAGACCCAACATTTGTCGAACTTGATGAAATATCTGACCTCGTTGCCGAGTACGAGGAAGCTCACCTGCCGGTAGCTACGCCCGGGCTGATCGATGTGATCCGGTTACGCATGTCTGAGATGGGCCTAAGCCAAAAGGAGCTTGCTGAACTCCTTGGAACATCCGCCAGCCGGATCAGTGAATACCTAAAAGGCAAGCGTGACATTACCCTGGACATGGCTAAGACTATACATAAAAAGCTGAACATCGATGCTGACATTATTCTCCAGTAAAGAAAGAATGTCGGCAAACGACCTAGTGCCAGGATCGGCCATGCATCCCGGGGAGCTTTTAAAAGATGAGCTGGAAGCCAGGGAAATGAAGCAGATTGAATTGGCAAAAGAACTCGGCATCGCCAAGAATGTAATGTCTGAGATCATTGGAGGTTGGCGCAACATCACGCCAGAGCTGGCCGTGCGTCTGGAAGATGCCCTTGGCATTAAAGCGGAATTTTCGATGAAATACCAGGTTGCCTGTGAGATCGATAAGACCCGGATCAAGAACAAAAAGGCTGTGGAGAAGTCAATTTTCCAGCGAAAACAAAGGAACCTAGCCAAAAACAAAACGATCCTTGTACCCCTGCTGTACCTTGATCTGAGTAACTAACTGATAATCAAAAAAACTTTCTGTATCGGGAAATGAAAATCGAGATTGCAGACATCAAACCATATTTAGATAGCCTCAACGAGAAAGAAAAAGATAAGTTGATTGCCCGGCTGCTGGCAAAAAACCGGGCCGAGCTAGAGGCTATTTACTTTCAGAAGGTGGCTTCAAAAGATGACCTTGAAGATCTATTTGCGGATGTAAAAGCTGAAATAGAAGGCGCCATGAATGTTTATATCAATTATGGCACCTTACAAAAGAACCTGGCCAAAGGCATCCAAAAGGCTACTCAGGCAATCAACCGTTATAAAGCAATTGATCGGCGGCCGGAAAAAGAGGGCGAACTGATCATGCATATGCTGGAGATCATTTTTACGGAGTTCGGCAATGAACTCGGCACTTGCTGGACAGTTTTTGATTTTAGAGTAGCGCAAGCGGTATCTAAAGTAGTCACAATTGTTACCAGGAAAATTCATGCAGACTACAGAATGGACTTTGAGGATAAAATCAATGGATATATACAGAGACTCAAGGCCGTGGCTTCCCACAATGACGTGATTTACAACTTGCCGGATAAGATATGTTATTAATCAGCCTGCCCGTGACGCAGCATGTTTAACACAATGTGGAAAACAGAAACTTCATTATACTTGTAATATGTTATAATATAGTACATACGAACATATCTGTCTACTTGCCTGATAACCTTAAGAGTCGTTTCGATTCCTACGTCAAAAACAAAGGGTTGACTACAAATGCTGCTATTCGAAAAGCAGTTGAGTTGTTACTGAATCAGGAAAAGAAAAGCAAATGGGGAGATTGGATCAATCATATAGAGCCTGATACTGAATTTCCTTCAGTGGATGACCTGAGAAAAGACCTGATCCCGCCGAAAGAAATTATCGACTAACCAGCATGCTTTGCATTCCGCATCGGAAAGCGAGCTCCTAACGCCACGCCAAACACACGGTAATCGGCAAAACTTCTTTTTTTTGTGTGTGCCGCCTATCCCCTCTTCCTTTCCGAAATCATCACCAATGCCCTATCTTAGATAATTATCACCCACAAGATTATGCACAGAAGAAAATTCATCCAGTCGTCCGCTATGGCAATCGCTGTCGCAAGTAGCCCGTCATTCCCCTCATTTTCCGCTACTAAAGCGCAGAGAAAGTTCAAACTGGCCCTTAATCCGGGTATTATCGGGGTGAAGGCCAATTTTGCACAAACCTTGGATTACGCCATACAGTATGGCTACGAGGCCATTAGCCCGTTTACGCAAGAAGTGATGAAAGACTACTCGTCGGCTCAGCTGAACGAAATCATGGCGAAGATGAAAGCAAATAAGATCAGCTACGACTCCACCAATATTCCGGTGGAGTTCCGTCGTGACGAGGCTAAGTTCAAAGAGGATTTAAAAGACCTTCCCAAGTTCTGCGAGGCAATGCAAAAGCAAGGGGCAACCCGGATCAACACTTGGATCATTTCTTCTCACGGCACCCTTACCTACAATGAAAATATGCGCCAGCATGCCAGTCGGCTAGGTGAATGCGCCAAAATAATGAATCACTATGGCATCAGGCTTGGTCTTGAGTACCTCGGCATGCGAACTTTGGTGGCGGGGAACCGCTATACATTTATCAGCTCCATGAAGGAAGGCAAAGAGCTCATTGCTGCCATAGGAACCGGAAATGTTGGTTTTGTGCTGGACAGCTTCCACTGGTATTGCGCCAACGATACTCTGGAGGACATCAAAACCCTCACCCCTTCCGATATCATTACAGCCGACATTAACGATGCCAGAGCTGGCTTCAAACGAGAGGAGCAGCAGGACGGAAAAAGGGAGCTGCCGCTTGCCACCGGCGTGATCAACATGAAAGACTTCCTACAGGGATTGATCGACATCGGCTACGACGGGCCGGTAAGAACCGAACCGTTTAACCAGGCACTCAACGAGCTCGAGAACGACGAGGCTCTTGCTACCAACATGACCGCCATGAAAAAATCGCTGGCGCTGGTGGGTATGTAGACATGCCTCTAAGAGTAAAGAACAACTAACTGAATTTAAGAACAAAAGGCAAACCGGGGTCAATAGCGAGAAATCTCTGTGAATAAAAATTATGTCCTACGAAGAAAACGATAACGACCCGAGACAGCTGCCCATCTTCAAAAAAGGACAAGAAATACTCGAAACTGTCCGGCTTATTGGAAATCTGATTCCTGAGGATGACGAGATGTTACAAGATATCAAGGGCCATATGCTGTCGGATGCTGCACTGCTCACAGTAAAAGTAGCTGGCGCAGAAGCTGGCGACCTTTACGACATCAGAATGGAAGCAGCGGCCATTATCCGAAAAGCAGCCAGAGACTTAATGGTGCAAAACCACAGTCTCGACATGCACGGGTTTAAAGAAGTTCGATACTACCAACTGGTACGCAACCTGATAGAAGAGTATCGGCTGCTCTTCATCGATTGGGTGGCAGGATTTGACACAGATAACTATATCGTCGACCAATGGGGCTTGTTTAATCCTCCCGGAATTGGGCCTTTTGACGAAAACGATGAGTAAACGTCGCTACCAATTCTTTGATTCTGATGTGCCTCAAATAGACGCCCTAAACCATCAGACATCACCATAGCGTATTCCCAAATATTCAGTTAAATTGAGGTGTAAACCTATACCTATGAAACGATTACTCCTCATTTTCCTGGCAGGAATTCTCCTCACCTGCCAGCCCCTCCAAGACCCCGGCTCCTCTGCACTTACTATTGGCACCCCGAAGGCTGCCGGGTTCTCTCCCACCCGGCTTGCCAGGATCGACGCCTCTCTGCAGGACTGGGTAGACAAAGGCTGGATAAATGGGGCAGTTGGCCTGATCGCACGAAATGGTAAAATTGTTTATTACAAGGGCGTTGGTTACAACGACATTGAAACGAAAGAGGTGTTGGACAAAGAGGGCATTTTCAGAATCGCCTCTCAAACCAAAGCTATCACCAGCGTGGCCGCCATGATGCTGTACGAGGAAGGAAAATTTCTGCTGGATGACCCGGTGGCGAACTACATATCCTCCTTCAAAAATGCTCAGGTTTTGGATACGTTCAACCCGGACGACACCACTTACACCACCGTTCCGGCGAACAGGGCGATTACCATACGGGATATTCTTACTCACACCTCCGGCATAGACTATGCACAAATAGGCAGCCAGGAGGCGCAGGCAATTTATGCTAAAAACAATATCACTGCCGGGTTGGACGTGTCTGAGGGAACCCTGGCGGAGGCAATGGACAAACTGGGCAGCCTGCCTCTTGTGCATCAACCAGGCGAGCGATGGACGTATGGGCTCAATACTGACTTAGCAGGCCGTCTTGTGGAGATCTGGTCCGGGATGACTTTGGAGGAATTCTTCAACGCCCGCATTTTCAAACCACTGGGGATGGAAGACACCTATTTCAATATCCCTGAAGTGAAGGCTGACCGTTTGGTGAATTTCTTTTTGGAGGACTCCACCGGTTTGAAAAAAAGTGAACAAGCCCTGGGTGGCGATATGAACTTCCCGCTTCGTAAAAAAAGCTATTTCTCCGGTGGCGGTGGATTGTCGTCTACCATTTACGACTACGCTATTTTTCTACAGATGCTGTTAAATGGTGGTGAGTACGACGGAGTGAGACTGCTTTCCCGCAATACTGTGCGCATGATGACAATGAATCAAATTGGAGACGTGACATTTGGGGTGAACAAATTCGGGTTAGGATTCGAGGTCGTTTCAGCAGCAGGAAGTGGCAAATCCCCATCCAATGAGGGCACCTACAGTTGGGGTGGAGCATTCTCCACCAGTTATTGGGTTGATCCCAAAGAAAAAATGGTGATCCTTTTCTATCAGCAAATGTGGGGTTCTCATACCAACACGACTGGCAACACCTTTAAAGTGCTGGCTTACCAGGCACTGGTTGATTGAGTGTGTCCGGAAAAGCAGATTAATTGAAGGTAGTTATAAAATAAATCAGGGCTACTCCGAAGGCTTAAAGAAAATGAAAATTTGAATGATCACCCCGATCACGATAAGCACAGCAATTTCCAGCTTGGCGATCATATCGCTATTCTTTATTGCCCGGTTTGAGTAGTGAATTTGCCTGATCCCCTCGGCTAGCTGTATCTCCGATAGCACGTCCAAATCGTTGTTGACCCTATCAAACTGAGCTTGTATATTCTCAATATATCCTTTTTGTTCGGAGGGAGACTTGCCAAACAATTGCTTTTCGGCCTTCAATAGCCTTTCCAGGTTGGCCTGAAGCGACTCAAAGTACTGCGCCTCTTTCGGGGTAAGCTCCGTAGTGTTGTATTTCTCAATAAGGCTTTGTATTGAGTCGTTGGCACTTTGGTTGGCCTTCGCTATTCCCTCCAAGTCGTCGGTATAAAGCGACTTATTCTTATACTGCAACTGGCGGGAAATTTTATAAATATAGTCCTTGGCAACAAGCCGGTCGTCGTAAACGGTTTCCAGCGAACGCTGCACAATGGCAAAATGATTATTGTCCATGATGTTTGTGGCCAGCACAAGCAAAAACACCACAAGCAACGCCGCAACAATCTTGATCTTTTGGAAATGAGTCAGTTTACGTATCATATCGGGTCAGTTTTCACAAGAGTTACGTGAACTCTACCGTGTGGGTTAGTTTTCTCTGATCAACAGCTACGTCTGTCTTGCAAGCGGTATTGTATCATGCTATTCTATAGTTCACGTGGGCATTTTTCGAAACCTTCCTTCTGATCTTTAGTTTTTCTGTCTTTGTGCATTGGTCTCTACAGTGTCTACTTTACATACACCGTTTTCACATTCACGAACTCCATTATGCCATTTTTGGCCAGTTCACGGCCATAGCCCGAACTTTTAGTGCCGCCGAAGGGCAATCGTGGATCCGACTTCACCAGCTCGTTGACAAAATAAGCGCCGTCGCTGATGTTCTCCGCATGACTAAGGGCCTTTTCAATGTCGGTCGTACAAACCGAGGTACCCAAGCCGAAATTTGACTGCTCAGCCAAAGCAAAGGCATGCTTTTCATCTTTGGCTTTGATCATTGGCGCCAGCGGTCCAAATGTTTCCTCGTCAAAGGCAGGCATGCCTGGGGTAACATTCGTTAAAATGGTAGGCTCGTGAAAGCATTCGTTTTGCTTTCCGCCGAGCAAGAGCTTCGCCCCGGCCTTGATCGACTCCTGCACCTGCCGCTGAAGCTGATCTGCCAAATCCCTTCGAGCCAGCGTGCCTATCTGAGTGGTATCATCCATCGTGTCACCAGCTTTCAGTTTGCCGACGGCCTCCACATACTTTGCGACAAACTCGTCGAACACAGCTTCAACAACGATAAACCGCTTGGCGGCAATGCAGCTTTGCCCGCAATTCATCATTCTTGCCGTGAGTGCCGTCTGAATGGTTTTTTCCATGTCGGCATCCTCCAGCACGATAAAGGCGTTGCTTCCTCCCAGCTCAAGAACGGCCTTTTTCAAGTACTTTCCAGCTGTTTGAGCCACCGACTTACCTGCACCTTCGCTGCCAGTAAGCGTTACTGCCTTTACTGTATCATGGGCGATAACGGCTTCTATTTTCGTATGATGAATGATTAGGTTTTGGAACACTCCCTCAGGAAAACCCGCCTTTTTAAATACTCCAGCTATTTGTTCAGCGCAGCCGAATACATTAGGCGCATGTTTGAGCAAGGCGACATTGCCAGCCGAAAGTGAAGGTGCAGCGAATCGAAACACCTGCCAGAAAGGGAAATTCCACGGCATGATGGAAAGGATACATCCCATGGGATCGTGTCGCACGAAGCTTTTTTGTGCCTCCGTCTTTATCACTTCATCAGCCAGGAAGTCAGCGGCATTCTCAGCGTAGTAATCGCAAACCCATGCACATTTGTTCACCTCTCCTCTTGACTCAGAAATTGGTTTACCCATTTCCAGCGTGATCATTTTTGCATACTCCTCCACATTATCCCGCAGCACAGCGCCCGCCTTTGCCATCAAACGGGCACGTTCAGCCACAGGTACCTTTCTCCATTTATCGAAAGCACTCTGAGCCTTTTCAATCATCAAGTCGACTTGTGACGTGGTTTGCTCTTCGTAAGTTCCTATTACCTGTCCGTTATAAGGGTTAATGCTCTTGAATTCCATTTTCAAATCTTTAGATGATAAAATTATTAGATCGACCGATGCCCACTAACTGTGGAATCGACTTGAGTACGTTCCATCCATCTCAATTCTGTACAATTTCAGCTTGGGGAAGCAAATGATGTGGTCTGTACCTTTGTTTTTCTAAAATTAGCTAAAAATACTCCGGGTTTTCAAAAAAAATATACTTAACAGCTTTTAAGCCGATCCCAGGCGCACTGACAATTTTGATTGAAAATAAATTACCAGGTATTTTATGATAAACAGGCATAAAACTGGGATTTGTCAACAAAATAGCCTATATTGTGTATTCCGTGACCAATCACCCCATGATTTCTTTTGGGCGTACCGTTTCGCATATCCACGGAACAATAGCACTTTTAAAATAGAAAAATGACCCTTTCCCAGGGCCGGGCTTACTCTGTCCCAGTCTTAACCAACCTCTCCTGTTCCGGAGGTTTGAAGCGGTCTTCACTTACCTAAAAACAATAAATAATTATAATTAAATGTATGAGTACTGAGACTTATCAGAGACCAAAAGAGCTGAGTTTTGAGAAAACTCAGGAATTAATCAGAAGAAGAAAAGCTGTCGTTGCCAATGGAGTAAGCGTTTTCGTGCCTTCCTCGGCCATGGAAGCCCATGGTGCCACCATTGTTGATGCGAACGGAAATGAGTTGATTGATTTTGCAGGTGGAATCGGCGTAACCAACGCCGGCCATTGCCCGCCGCCAGTAGTGAAGGCTATTCAGCAACAGGCGGAAAAGCTGATCCATGCCTGCTTCAACATTTCCACGTATGAGCCTTACCTCGAACTTAGCGAAAAATTGGCGGCGCTTTTCCCTCACGGCGACAGCACAAAAGTGATGCTGACGAACACCGGGGCTGAATCGGTGGAGAATGCTATCAAAATTGCTCGCCAGGCGACCAAACGGCCTGCAGTGCTGTGTTTCAGCGAAGCTTTTCATGGTCGCACAATGATGGCCATGACGCTCACTTCCAAAATTAACTATAAAACTGATTGCGGCCCCTTTGCTCCAGAAGTGTACCGCTTGCCCTTTCCCAATTTCTACCACGATGGGCAGGGGCTCAGTGAAGATGATTTTGCGGAGCGGGAGCTTCAGCAGCTTTACGACTCCACACATACCCTCGTCGACCCAAACAGCGTGGCTGCTATCATTATCGAGCTTGTACAGGGCGAAGGAGGCTTTAATATAGCTCCGAAAGCCTATGTAGAGGGCTTACGTGCATTCTGTGATGAATATGGCATCATGCTCATATTTGACGAGGTGCAGAGTGGATTTGGAAGAACCGGGAAATGGGGCGCTTATGAGCACTACGGCGTTACACCTGACATTTCCACCTGGGCAAAATCGATGGGCTCTGGAATGCCGATAGGAGCCGTAATTGGCAGACAGGAAGTAATGGACGCAGCGGCTGTTGGCACTATAGGTGGCACCTATCTGGGCAATCCCGTTTGTTGTGCCGCAGCTATCGCCACCATCAGGTACATGGAAGAGATCAATTTGAACGAGAAGGCCCTGCAGGTGGCTGAGATCGTAAATAATCGCTTCCTGAAGCTAAAGGAAAAGTGCCCGGCTATTGGAGATGTCAGAGGACTTGGTGCCATGCAGGCCATTGAGTTTGTGGAGAACGGCGACCCTAACCAGCCCGATGCCGACACCGCAGCAGACCTTACCAAAGCATGCCTGAAAAGAGGCCTGATTCTGTTAACTGCCGGCACCAACAAAAATGTAGTGCGTGTACTCAGTCCACTTGTTATTTCCCACAAGCAGCTTAACCAGGGGCTGGACATTATTGAAGAAGAACTACTAAAAATAACCAATTAAATATGACGCCATTCTCAATAGCAGGCATACAAATGCATGTTTCAGCGAGCTATAGCAACCTGCCGGTGATGAAGCATAAGATTGAAGTAATGATGTCGGTGTACCCATGGGTAGAAATGATCATCTTCAGTGAGTTGGCTCCATTCGGCCCACTTACCTACCACGCCCAGGAATTTCCCAACGACTCAGAGAAAGAGTTTTGTGAAATCGCCAAAAAACACGGCATCTGGCTGGTGCCTGGCACAATGTTTCAGAAAAAAGAAGACAAAATTTTCAACACTGCCAGCGTGATCAATCCGCAGGGAGAAGTGGTGGGAAGGTACAATAAGATGTTTCCTTTTTACCCTTACGAGGTGGGTGTAACAGGCGGCGATGAATTCCTGATTTTTGACGTGCCAAAAGTGGGGCGATTTGGCCTTACCATTTGCTACGACATGTGGTTTCCGGAAACCTCACGCACCCTTGCTGTCAATGGCGTAGAAGTAATCCTGCACCCCACGCTAACAGCTACTATTGACCGTGACATTGAATTAGCTATTGTACAAGCGACGGCGGCAACCAACCAGTGCTTCATATTCGACATCAATGGCCTTGGCGACGGCGGCACGGGCCGGTCCATCATTTGCGGCCCCGACGGCAGGGTACTTCACCAGGCAAGTACCGGTGAAGAGCTCATACCAATTGAGATTGACATAGAAAGAGTAAAAAGAAGCAGGGAAATGGGTGTGCTGAGGTTAGGTCAGCCACTGAAAAGTTTCCGGGATCGTAATGTAAGCTTCGATATATATAAAGAGGGCGCTAAAACTCCCTACTTGGGCACACTAGGTCAACTGAACAAACCAACCAGGCTCAACCAAATCAAGGAAGCACTGGAGACCGACGTCCCCATTCAGGAAGCACCTACTGTGCTGCAATCCTGGATGAATAAATTAAAACCTTAAACTAAAACCACCCAACATGAAGACAGCAGTAAGACATGTGAAGAAAGAAAAGCCCCTGAATCTGAAACATTACATCAATTGGTTTGAGATACCTGCCTATAGTTTTGGGAGAGCGGTTGGTTTCTACAGCCACATTTACGGCATAAAAATGGACAGCACCGAGGCAAATGGGTACTCCATGGCATTCTTTCCTGCAAAAGGTGGGATCGGTGGTGCCATTGTGGTGGGTGAAGGCTGTGTTCCCAATACCACAGGGCCCCTTTTGTACCTCAACGGAGGTAAAGACCTTAACGTTGTTCTTTCCAAAGTAGAGGAGGCAGGTGGAAGGGTGATTATGGCTAAAACCTTGATAAATGAGGCTGTTGGGTATTTTGCCTTATTCATGGATACGGAAGGAAACAGGTTGGCATTGCACTCGAAGGCGTGACCTGCGCCCACCTCCTGGTTGCTGCCGTTCTTTGTCCCACTTAAAACAAAACCTATGAAACTCGTGAGTATACCTGAAGAAAAGTCTATCTCCAGCGCCGGCCACTATTACAATACGGGCCAGCTTCGGACTGAGCTATGGACCGAGCTGAAAGAAAAAGTGTATAGCCTTGCAAGAAAGCGCAATAGGGCCGAGCTGGATAATGACAAAGCTGAGATTGTCAAATTGATCAAAAAACTTCGTGAGATCGAACAGTACTTTGCCTTCCCTGGCAACAATACGCTAAATGTGCTGATCGATTTCTTGAAAAAAGATGAGCTTCAGATTCTGAAAAACTCAGTGAAAGAGGTTTTGAGACTATTGGTGAGTGAAGACTATCGCCACAATCCAGAAACGTTTTCACTGGGCACTCTTTTAAAGGAAAAGGAAAACAAGCAAGGCAACTCGCAAAAGTCAAAGAAGAAATACTTCGAGGTGCTCGTGGTCGACAACCTATCATCTAAAGAAGAAAACTCCATTTCGAAGAAGCTTGATGATGTACGTGATGAGAGGGATGTATTTGTCTACCAACTTGTCTTCGTCAAATCGTTTCAGGACACCTTGATCGCCCTCGTGGCAAACCCAAACATTCAGGCTTGCGTCATCCGCTACGAAATCCCCTACAAGTCGAAAAACACCAACGGAATACTAAAACCCTTCTTAGCCAGCCTGTTTGCTGAAAGCTACGAAGAACATCACGACTACGACCTTGGCATTCTTTTGGGACAGGCCATCCGGAACCTGCGGCCAGAGCTTGATATTTACTATGTGACTGACAATGCAGTCAACAACCTGCCAGACGCAGCGCTAAAGACGTTTCAACGCATATTTTACAGAAGCGAGGATACCCAGGAGTTGCATTTGAGTATCATCAGGGGCATCAAGGATAGGTACAAGACACCTTTTTACACCGCCCTCAAAGAATACAGCCAAAAGCCAACGGGCGTCTTTCATGCCATGCCCATCTCCCGTGGAAACTCGATATTCAAGTCGAACTGGATTGATGATTTCGGCGAGTTTTACGGAAGGAATTTATTCCTGGCCGAAACCTCCTCGACCACCGGCGGCCTCGATTCGCTGTTGCAACCGACCGGCCCACTGAAAGAAGCGCAGGAGCTTGCTTCAAAAGCTTTTGGTTCAAAACGCACCTATTTCGCTACGAATGGAACATCCACTTCGAACAAGATCGTCCTTCAGGCCCTGGTGGAGCCGGGCGACGTGGTGCTTATAGATAGGGACTGCCACAAATCGCACCACTACGGCATGGTGCTGGCAGGCGCCTACGTTACCTACCTCGACTCCTACCCTCTCCAGCGATACTCTATGTATGGCGCAGTGCCTCTGTCCGAGATCACAGAGCGGCTGCTCACACTGAAGGAGGCCGGACGATTGGACAACGTGAAAATGCTTCTGCTTACCAACTGCACCTTCGATGGTTTGGTTTACAATGTAGAGCGGGTAATGGAGCAAGTGCTGGCGATAAAGCCTGATATGATTTTTCTGTGGGACGAGGCCTGGTTTGGCTTTGCTGCCTTTACTCCCACTTACAGGCAAAGAACGGCTATGTACGTGGCCAACAAGCTGTGTAAGAAGTATAAAACCGCCGCATACAAAGAGCAGTACAAGCAGCACCTGGCCGATCTTAAAAAGAAAGGGGGAGACCAAACGCCGACGATGCCCAATCCGGAATTGGTCAAGATCAGGGTGTATTCTACGCAATCCACCCACAAAACGCTGTCGTCTTTTCGTCAGGGATCAATGATCCACATCTACGATGAGGAATTTGAGCGCAAGGCAGAAACGTCGTTTCACGAGGCCTACATGACCCACACCTCCACCTCGGCCAACTACCAAATATTGGCTTCTTTAGATGTAGGCAGGCGACAAGTAAGCTTTGAAGGATATGAGCTGGTGGAAAAAAGCATCGAAATGGCCATGTTGCTTCGGGCAAAAATCAGTGACCATCCCAAGCTCAAAAAGTATTTCAAAATCTTAACGGTTAAAGACATCATTCCCGACCAGTATCGTGAGTCGGGGCTGTCGGAATACTACAACACCGAAAAAGGCTGGCAAAGGCTTGAAACCGCCTGGGCAGAGGATGATTTTGTGCTTGACCCAACGAAAATCAATATGCACATTGGTGCTACCGGTGTGGATGGAGACACTTTCAAAAACAAGTACCTGATGGATCAATTCCATATCCAGATCAACAAAACCTCCAGAAACTCTGTGCTGTTTATGACCAATATTGGCACTACCAGAAGCTCGGTGAGCTACCTGATAAGTGCGTTGGTAAAGATAGCCGAGCAAATCGATGTTCAGTTTGACTCGCTGAATCCCGAAGAAAACAGGATTCTACAGGACAAAATTTACTCACTCACTGAGCAGGCGCCGCCACTTCCTGACTTCAGCCATTTCCACGACTCGTTCAGGGCGGTAGCTGGTATCCCGGGGGGCAAAATGCGAGAAGCTTACTTTCTGGCCTATAAGGAAGAAAAGTGTGAATACGTCAAGCTGTCGTCTTGCAAAGAGCTAATGCAGCAGGGCCGTGAGGTCGTTTCTTCGGCCTTTATCATCCCGTATCCACCAGGGTTCCCTGTATTAGTGCCTGGCCAGGTAATGACGATGGAGATACTCGATTTCCTTCAGGCTCTTGACGTAAAGGAAATCCATGGGTACCGGGCAGATTTAGGTTTACGGATATTTACGGAAGCCGCCCTGAATCGACATCAGTCAGGAAGCTCACTGATGGGTGCATCGGCTGCCATGAGTGGCCTGGTGGGTATGGGCGGCAATGGTAGAGTCAAAAAAGCCATTTCAGCAAAAAAGTAATCGATGAGCAGTTCCTCAACAATTAACCGGGCAGCACTGAGGAAAGGTATTGGCCGGGCAGGCTTTTTCTGCCTTGCCTTTGGTGCTATGATAGGCGTGGGCTGGGTAACGGCCATGGGACCCTGGCTACAGACCGCTGGCCCAATGGGTGCGGCGATAGCCTTTGCTATTGGCGGTCTGCTGATGCTATTTATAGGTTTTTGCTACGCCGAAGTAACAGCGATGCTACCAGTGTCCGGAGGAGAGGTGGCCTATGCCTACAAGGCGTTTGGCACGTCCAAGTCATTCCTGGTTGGTTGGTTCCTTTCCTTTGGCTATTTATCGGTATCAGCCTTCGAGGCCATTTCTGTTGGAAAAATCCTTAGTTACCTTTTCCCGGCAATCGACAAATGGCCGCTTTATGCCATCAATGGAGAAACAATTTTCGGCTCTCACCTCCTACTGGCCTTTGTATTTGTGGCCCTCATTACCTGGATCAACTACGTGGGTGTTCAAAACTCCATTAGGTTCCAGGTTTATCTGACGATAGTTTTTTTACTCATTGTGGTCTCGGTCGGAGCAATAGGTTTTTGGGAGGGGCAGGTTAGCAACCTTCAACCCTTGTTTGCCCAAGGTGCTGACAACACCGTCATTGGCGGCATCATAGCCGTATTTGCTACAGTACCTTTTTGGTTGGTCGGCTTCGATACGATCCCGCAGGGAGCAGAAGAAGCAAAAGACAGTGTAACCCCACGAATGATAGGTATCCTCATTTTGGTTTCCATCGTTGCGGCAGTACTGTTCTACATACTGCTCATCTTCAGCACCTCCATGGTTACCGACTGGCCATCGATAGTTGGATCGGATCTGTTTACCGCCAAGGCGTTTGAGTTGGCTTTTCAATCCAAATTCCTGGTCAATGGCATTCTTGTCGCCATTCTCATTGGCCTGCTTACTAGCTGGAACGGTTTTTTTCTAGCAGGCTCCAGGGTGCTCTTTGCCATGGGAAGAGGCAAGATCATCGCACCCGCCATGGGAAAGTCTCATGAGAAGTACAAAACACCATACAATGCGGTGCTTTTTAGTGGCATTATTACCTTCATTTCGGCGCTGCTTGGCCGGGGCGCTATGATTGCCTTTGTAGACGTGGGGTCTTTGTGCATCGCCGCTGCCTTTCTGGGCGTGTCGTTATCATACCTTAGGTTGAAAACAGCGTTTCCTCATCAATCGAGACCATTTCTTGCGCCAGGAGGAAAACTAACTGGCTACATTGCCATGGTGGGATCCCTATTGATATTGTTAGCCATTACGCTGCCCAATAGTCCCGCTGCACTCAAGTGGCCACTGGAGTGGGCCATACTTTTGGCTCTCTCAATATTGGGTACCATTTTCTGGACGGTGTCGAAACAAAGCAGGGAAGCAACCTCCCTTGAGGAACGAGATTATCTAATACTGGAAAGGTTCAAATGAGCCAAGCCAATAAACCGAACGAAAAATCAAAACATAAACAACCATGAAGAAAGAAACAGGAACAGTAGCCGCAAAGAAAGCTACACCCAGGGCAGCGAAATCAAAAAGTCCAAGCGTACTAAATGGCATATCTGACATCCGACGATTCTTTTATCGCAACGAAACGCCTATCTACTTCATCAGTGCCACCAACTTCAACCTGTTGGGTGCCGATGAATGGGTAAAGGGATTTAAGTTTATTTGCTACATAGAGTGCTTCGATGGCCTGCATCCCAGCGTTTTTTCTCCCAAAGAGGAAATGCCGCATGAAGAATTCCAGAGTATTGAAGACATCAACAATTACCTGCTGGAGCACAAGGAGGTAGTGGATTATATCAAGTCTCGTGGCAACGGAGGAAAGGCGCTGTTTCTGATGTTTGATGAGAACACCGAGAAGTTATCGAAACAGCTTGGCCTTGAAGTCTGCTTCCCTCCTGCCAAAATGAGGACTTTCATGGACAACAAAGTCAACACCAACAGAATAGCTGAAAAAGCCGGTGTTCCTTGCGTACCCTATATTTTGTCGAATGTGAAAAGCTACGAGCACATGACGTCAATCAGCAAGAAAAAGCTGGGCACTGACCTTGTGGTTCAAACCCCCTTTGGCGACTCCGGTCATACTACTTTCTTTATTTCCAATGAGCAGGAGTTTCAAAAATATGAAGAGGAAATAGTGAAAGAAAAGGAAGTAAAAATAATGAAGCGGATCAATTGTCGTGGATCAGCTATTGAAGCCTGCGTAACACAGCATGGCACCATAGTGGCTCCGCTGATGACCGAACTGGTTGGCTTCAAAGAGCTTACCCCTTACAAAGGAGGCTGGTGTGGAAACGAAATATTTGCAGATGCCTTCACCCCCGCCATCCGAAGAAAAGCGAAGAAATATACCGAGCAATTCGGCAACCAGCTTCGCAAAGAGGGTTACAAAGGATATTTTGAGCTTGACTTCCTGATCGATCAGGACGACCAACAGCTTTACCTGGGTGAGTTGAACCCAAGAATTACCGGTGCCAGCTCAATCACGAACCACGCCGTCTTCGCCCTGTCCGACATGCCTCTGTTTATGTTTCACCTGCTTGAATGGATGAATCAGCCCTACAAAATAAGCGTGAACGCCATCAACAGGCGTTGGTTCAATCCGGAAAACATTGACTCGTGGGGACAACTGGTGATTAAATACACAGACAAAAAGATCCAGGTGATCACAGAGGCACCACGTTCAGGGATTTATAAAATGAATGACGATGGAACAATTAAGTTTTCAAGGATGGACACCCACCGTCGGGCAGTGGAAACTGAAAGTGAGGCCTTTTTTCTTCGCATTAGCCGAAACGACGACTACTTTTACGAAGGAGCTGATATGGGTATTCTGGTGATGAGAGGGCGGCTGATGACCGACGATTTCAAACTCAGGCCACGTGCAGAAAAATGGATCAAAGCTATCAAAAGCATGTACAAAGCTGTTGATTATATACCCACGCCAGCCAAACCACAAGCTGCAGAAATTGGTGGCTTTAAAATGATGTAAACTATGCCCCTATCGTTCAATTGCCTTCAGGAGGAAAAACCGGGAGAAAAGTGGAAGGCTTTGTTTGATAGAACCTGGCCCTATTACAAAACCTGGTTTCTTTCAGAAGGCTACCTGGCAAGAAAAGGATACCTAACTTCAGCCAGCCAGCTAGCCTATCACATGCCGGAGCTTATGCCAGTGTATCAACAATTGCTTCCTCTGGCTGGCGATGGAGACCTTGAGGGCCGGTTCTTGTCTATGTACTGCCCTCCTGCTTACATGACAGCCTGCTCGCAGGTAGCGTGGACCCGTGGTAGTGTATCGCTGATCCGAAACTACGACTACACCTTCAAAATGTATGAAGGCACCATGCTGTACACCAGCTGGCTGCAGCCGGTGATCGGCGTGAGCGACTGCACCTGGGGGCTGCTCGATGGCATGAACGCTTCGGGCCTTGCCGCCTCTCTTACTTTCGGTGGGCGTAGGGTAACTGGTGACGGATTCGGTATTCCACTGGTGCTGCGCTATGTGCTTGAAGTGGCCAAAAATGTGGATGATGCGGTGAAGATCCTCTCACGGGTGCCTGTTCACATGGCTTACAATGTGACTGTTGTGGATAAGTCGGGACTGTATGCCACGGTATACCTTTCGCCCGACAGGGCGCCCGTTGTGTTGCATGTTCCCGTGGCTACCAATCATCAGTTGGAAGTCGAGTGGACAGACTATGCCTCCCTCACCGGCACTATCGAGAGAAAGAGGCTATTGGAAGAACTGGTAGCCTCCGCTGACGAAACAGAGGCTTCCGTCCTCACCAAATTTATGCAGCCACCTTTGTACAACACCAATTTCGACAAGGCTTTTGGCACGCTTTACACCATCATATACAAGGTGCAGAGCGGCGAATTGGAGGTGCATTGGCCGGGTGTGAGCCAGAAGCAGTCTTTCGAAAACTTCAGGGAAGAACGTGTGGAGCCTTTTTCATTTCAAGGGGTTAGTGAAGGCAGTTGACTAGGGAATACTTGCCGAACACGGTACTATCTCTGAGCTTGTTGGCCTGGCGTTAACTGGTTGGTGAAATACTCAATCTTCACTTCTACCTCGTTGCTGACAGGCGAGCCAAAATCAGGCTCTCCATTCTTCCAGGAAAAGGGCTGAATCCTCACCTGCCGACTAGCCCAGCCGCCTCCTTTCACCGGCATGGCATGGTAAACGATATAGTCCTGCCCACCGCTTTCTACGAATGACGCATGCCCTGGACTGATCACTTGTTCTGTTCCAGAAAAGACAGGGTTTTCGCCTTTGACCCACGACTCAGGGAGCATAGGATCTCCTCCTTTCAGTTCAAGCAAACCCAAACAATAACTGTCGGACCAGCTGCCACTGGCGGAATAGACAATAAACATGCGACCACCTTTCTGCAAAACTTGGGGGCCTTCGTTGATGGTAGGCAATTCGTCGCTGGAGCCCCTCTTTTCCCATTCAAACTCCGGGCTGGATATTTTCACTCTTTCCGAGCTTATATGCGTCGGGCTGCTCATCTCAGCAATGTACAAGTGCTGAGCTTCGTTGACATCGCCCTCCCAGCCTGACCAAACAAAGTACATTTTACCATTAAGAGTAAACACAGTGCCATCAATGGCCCACTTGTCTGTCTCGTCAGAGATTTTACCCTCGAAGACAAAAGGCGATTGAGGCAGCTTCGCCTCAGACGAAAGCACATACATCCGGTGATTGGCATTGTCTCCATCATCAGCCGCAAAGTAGATATACCATTTCCCATCCAACCTGTGCAACTCAGGAGCCCACACCTCTTTTGAATACATGCCAGTATCAGGTGCTTGCCAAACCATGTGTTCTTCGGCGCCATTCAAGTTGGAGAACTTCTGAACCGATTTCACATAAATGCCTCCACCTTTGGCGTAGCAATAGTGAAACGTGCTGTCCTGCCGGATGATCCATGGATCAGCTCCAGCGTCGACAATAGGGTTGGTTACAATTTCCTCAAAAGATGCATCTGTCTCTTTTGGCTGACTATTACATGCTACCAGAAAAACTGCAAATAGGCTAAAAATGCTTTGTCTCATCATTGGAGTCTTGGACAATTTTCTTTAGCTGCCTAAGTTAACAGCTAAAATTTAAACCGGATAATGAAGCAAAAACTATAAGCAATGCCTCAAGCTCTCAACTCCTCCATGTCAGCTAACATCTCCTGTAGCCTTTTCATCACGTTCCCATAAACCAGCTTAAGCTCAAACTTGTAAAGGCGGCCACCAAAGAAAGCCAGAATGACAACTACCAGCATTACGCCAATAATCCCGAGGAAGGGAAGCCCGCCAACCAAATAGGTTTGAGGATAATGGATCATTAGTTTATTCATTAGTGCCTCACCCAGCGTCCTTCCATCCACATCAAAAAACCAAAAACCAGCCAGAAGAGAAAGAAACGCCCAGGGGTAGTTAAATGCTGACATTTTTGTGTTGATGGAAATTTGCTTCTGCATCCAGGTATCGAATGCTTTGAGGTATTGATAGCTGCTTACGCTTTTATCAATTTTCTTTAATCCATTCGAAAGCCGTTTGTTAACGACTGCCACCGCATTGAGAAGCAAAAACATGGGTACCCCCATATAAGCCATGCCGAACAAAAAACTTACCGGCAACAACACAACAGAAAAAATGAGGATGGCAATCAGATTAATCTCAAACATCCTTTTAAACTTATCAACAATATGCTTCGACTTTTGGCTGTATAACCGGTTGATCTTCGGTGCCACCAAAGCATCGCTCACTAAAAACCCTTCCTTCCAAATAGCTTCAATTGACCTTTCCATCTAATATTACTTTTAGTCGATCCTTGATTCGTTTAATCCGCACACCAATATTATTGGCATTGGTGCCGGTTATCTCGGCGATTTCCTGATAGCTCCTTTCGTCGAGGTAGAGCAAAACCACTCCTCTATCAACCTCAGAAAGCTGTTTGATAGCAGCGTATAACTCGTTGAGCGACTCGTTGGCAAATGCCCGGCTGTCTTCCGTCGCCTCATCGGGCAGGTAGTCGGATGCAAAGTGATGCGGGTCGTTTTTCCTTTTCTTCAATAAGGTAAGGCAAACATTCAAGGCAACCCGGTACACCCAGGTCGACCACTGCGACTCCTCTCTGAAGTTGGCATGACTCCTCCAAATCTGCAGGCACACCTCCTGATAGTAATCTTCAAAATCTTCCTGAGTATTGGTATATGCCCGGCAAATCTTGATGATGATGCCCGAAAACGGCAAAATCATGGACGTATAAAAGTCGCTGCTCAAATCTTTTACCTTGGTTGGTGGCCAAAGTTGGGGATTATTACACCCGGGGCATTCCCTTTTTGATGTTTTTTGAGGAGCGGAAGTAGAATCAACTGTTATTGGTCACAGCGTCGACAAGAGGCGTTTGTGCTCAGTTATTTAAATTCAACATTTAATACCCGATTCTGTGCTTCCGCCTGAGCGTCGAGATACCTCCCAACAACCAAACCAAAAGTGATTCCAAAACTAATCCCGAGAGAGCTGCCGAGCGTTCTGTCAATCATCATTCCAAACATGCCACCAAAAGCCACGCCAAAGGCAATCCCCAGTGCTGTATAGTGGCCTTTTGCGATAAAGGAAAATTTGTCCTTCAAAAACTGCTGAAACTTAGCCAGCTTCTTTCTTATGTGTCTTTTTCTGTTTTCCTGGTAGGCATCCAATTCCATGACGTCCAGCTCGCTTTCTACTGCGGCTAGATCCTCTGAGGACAATTGTCGGGTTTGCAAGTCCAACAGGATACCAATCATGTTTTGTAAAATCTTTATCTCAGATTTTTTCTCGGCCCTGGCTTTTTCTGTCTTGAGCAGTTCAACGGCTTCAGCTATTTTCATAATCGTTTTCTCTGGTTAGTGGCCAGCGCACAAAAACCTTACACCTCTTTGAATCTTTTTTCAAATTGAAGGTTCGATTACCATATTGCCATAAGCCCCGCTCTTGATATAAATGCAATTTACCTGCAGGCAACCGACTTGCTATTTGCCATGTTCAGACTTTTTCTCTCCCTTCTTCAACAACTCATCCAGGCTACTCAGGTGTTGCGTCCAGTACTTCTCAAAGTGGCCTATCCAACTCTGAACCTCTTCGAAACCCTTAGCATTGAGGCTGCAAAGCCGTTCCCTACCCCTTTCTTCGATATTGATGAAGCCCGTATCTACCAGCACTTTGATGTGCTTTGACACTGCTGGTCGGCTTATCTCAAAAGCATCCGCCAGGGTATTGATGCTGCTTTTCTCTTGCGTAAGCAACATCAGTATCTCCCTGCGATTTTTGTCTGCAAGGGCCAGAAAACTATCGTACTGTGTGTGTGTCATGTTGTATTTCGTTAAGCGCTTTCATCAGGCGCTTGCTGAAGAATTTACCCCAGCCTTTTTCCATGATAAAGGCAGTAAAGGCCCCTTTAAGTCCCTGGAAGCCTGTATGAGAAAGCTGAAGCTCCACGCCGCCGTTCTTCTCCACCAGTTTGTAAGTAACAACAGTATCCAGCGACAGCTCGCCAGGTCGTGGGCCACCCTTGAGAGCGTAAGCCAATTTCTCTTTTGGCACTACTTCAAGCACCTCCAGGTACATAATGCCGTCCCAGCCCCGGCGGGCTTTTTGGGTTGATGTCCATTGAAACCCTGGCTCCGCCTGAAAAGGCTCGTCTCTATGAATAGTACTCCACTGTTTCAACAAATCTGCGTCGGTCAGGTATTCCCAAATAGTATCGATGGAATGCGGATAAAACCATTTTAAGTGTATTTCCTTTTTCATTGCATTATGCGTTTTTCTGGTTCAAACTCCATGTGTTGCCGTCGGGGTCTTCAATCGAAGCAAACTTACCCCAGGGTGTGTCGTCAATCTTACCAACTTCGATGCCATTGGCAGCCAACTTTTTAACGTCGCCTGCGATATCGTCGGTGTTAATCACCACCGCCTGAAGGCTGCCCACAGGCATTTTCGGAAACCAGGTCACCAATGTGATGCTCGTTTCTCCTTTGGGAAAACCCATCTGTATCCACAGCTGGTCACCCTGAAATGGCGCTTCTACCACTATATGAAGTCCCATTTTCAAATAGAATTCCTTTGCTCGCTGCTGGTCTGACACCGGCACTGATAGTAAGTCGATCCTGTTCATACTGCTATGCGTTTTTATGTTATGTGAATCAAAAGTTACGCAATTATATATGTAACTTTTGATTCACGCAATTTTTTTTTAGTTTTTTTATACCTGGTTGGGGTTCAAGGCACAATCAGTCACCAGCGAAGCTTTATCGCAGTGGTAGTGATTGATATAAACTTCCGATAAACTTTCCTTGATTCGTATGAAGGGATGCCAGAGTATTCGCCTTACCGCAGGATGTCCGCATTCACCTTCACATTCTCCAACGTGAAATCCTTAACCAGGCTCTTGTCAAAAGCTGGGTTGACAGCCTTGATCGTCAGGTTTTGGAAAGTGAAATTAGACAGCCGGTCGTGCTCGGTAATGGCCACATCGAAAAAGATCTCGCAGTCGAGGTCGATATTGCGCATGGTAATGTGATCTGAGTACGACAATGGCACCTCTTCCCTGCCCTTCAGGTCAAAAAACTGCGTCCAGGGCTTTACATAGATAAAGCTGTAGGCATTGCCGGTAATATTCTCAACGGTCACATACTCATACTTCTGAGGTGTATCAGGCCGCATTTTGAGCCATAGCAACCTCCTGGCTTCATTTACGTGGCTATTGCGCAGCACAACGTTCTTGTCGTGGATAGACTCACTGCCAAAGGTCAGCGCTGAGTGGCAAAAGCCAAACTCGCAGTCTTCAATGAGGATATTGGTGTTCTCTCCATTATTGGCATCAGTGTCAGCAAATGGCCCCTTTCCTCCCTTGAGGGCAATGGCATCGTCGTTCACCGACATGTAGCAACCTTTGATGAGTACGTTGGAGCAGACATCCAGATCAATGGCATCGGTGCTGGGCGCTTTCACCGGCGCATGTGGAGAAGAAATGTGCAGGTCAAGGATTTTCACATTGTTGCACTGGTAGTAATGGCTGGTCCAAAAGCCCGAGTTGTGCAGACTGACGTCCTGCACCTGCACATTGTCGCTGCCCCAAATAAACACCAGGCGTGGCCGTGACACCTCTAAATTGGTGCAGTTAGGGTCTTCCTCTCTGCGTTTCCAGAACGCTTCCCAGTATTTCAGTCCATTACCATCAATAGTGCCTTTACCGGATATCGTGAAACCATCAACACCGTAGGCATTCACCAGCGCTGGAAAGTAGTCGAGGTTTTGGCCTTCCATTCTGGAGGCCATTTTAGGATAGTAAGCAATATTGTCAGAGCCTTTGAGGATAGCACCTTCAGACACATACAAATGTGTTTGGGGCTTAAAAAACAGCGCTCCGCTTAGAAAAGTACCTTTCGGGATGATTATAACGCCTCCGCCATTACTGCTGGCTTCGTCGATGGTTCGTTGAATGACTTCAGTTTGTAAAACAGTGCTGTCATTAACCACTCCATAGTCGGTAATGGTATAGGGCGTTCCGAGGTCAGCCAATTTCACCTTGGTGGTATCCGAAAACCACTCGGGTATTTCAGTGCCGTCAGGCCAAAGATTGACTTGCTTTGATTCCGGTGAAGTGCAGCCGAAAAATGCTGCAACACCGATGAGGAGTAAAAGAAGGGCTTGAATGTTGGCTAGACGAGTCTTCATGGTTTTCGTATGTTGTGTGGGAATATAAGAAATCTCGTGCTTTTTAAAGGCATTGAACCTGCTCGCATCGCCCCTTATGGGGAAAGTGGACAGTCAATCACAATACGTATCCAGCTCCATTTCCGCTGCTATGTGACCAATTCTGTAGCCGAACTCGTCATTGTTGCTATGATCATTCTCCCCAGCAGCACTGCGAAAGGACTTTCCCTTCGCTGTTCATACCCTGTAAATAGCCGTCGGGTTCGGAGCAAAGTTGTTTTTTCTGGACTATTCCTGAGCACTGTTCACTTGTTCACGGTATTCTGTGGGCGTCACCTGATACACTTCTTTAAAACTTTGCGAAAAATAAGAGTGGGTTTCAAAACCAACGTTGAACGCTACCGTGGCAATACTTTCACCCGCCCGAATCAACTCCGCAGCTTTTTGTAGTCGATAGCGCTTTATCAGCTCATTTGTTGTAATGCCTAATAGCGATTTTACTTTTCGATTGAGCGTGCTATTGCTCATCGCCATCTCCCTTGCCACTGTTTCAACTTTCAGAGAAGTGTCATGCAAACTTCTATCCAGAAAACGATAGAACTTATCAATAAAGGCGTCGCCAACGCTCAATGCTGGTGTCGGTAGTTCAGCAGCCAGGAGTTGTTGCTGATAATGACTAATCAAATTGCGTTGTTGAATCATTGCATTTTGGATACGCAATTCTAATTCGTAAAGGTGAAAAGGCTTGGCAATGTAGCCATCAGCGCCAGCTTCCAGTCCCTCAACTTTTGATTCCTGTGCCGTTTTGGCCGTGAGCAGGATAAAATATATGTGGGAGGTGCGAAGATCTTGCTTGGATTGCCTGCATAATTCATAGCCATTCATTTCGGGCATCATTATGTCTGAAATAACCACATCAGGCAGCCTGTCCAAAAGTATCTCCCACCCCTCCTTTCCATTCCTTGCAGAAATGACAACGTTATTCTCCGAGAGGCTTTCCACAATGAAGGCCCGGAGCTCATCATTATCCTCAACAACCAGTACCAGCGGGACATTTTCCCCTGATTCTGCCGGAGTAAAGCTAATGTCGTGTTGTTCCACATCATGCTGAGGCATTTTTATCACCGGCATATACACCGTGAAGCAAGACCCTTGTCCAACAACACTTTCTACAGTTACCTCGCCACCCATCAGGCTGACCAGCTCGTTTACCAGTGACAGCCCGATGCCCGTGCCACTATGCACCCGGGTGGATGTTTCGTCTACCTGATAAAAACGATCAAATAACCTGGGCAACTGCTCTTCAGGGATGCCAATTCCTGTGTCCCTCACCTCTATTCTGAGTTGATCCCCCTGTCCTACCTCCACCGCAAGGTGAACCTGACCATGAGGTTCAGTAAACTTGATGGCATTGCTTAGCAGGTTTTGCAACACTGTCTCTAAATGAGTTTTATCAAACTGATAGAAGCCATCAAGGTTTTTGGATTCAGCTGCAAGCTCAATGTTTTTTGTTTGTGCAATTTCCTGAAACTGGTCGACACAAGATTTCACGAACGTGTCCAATCGCCCGGTAGAAGGATGAGATTGCATAAATCCTGATTCCAGTTTGGAGATATCAAGCAATTCATTCACAAGCTTCAAAAGGTGGCTCCCGTGGCGATAGTTATTTTCCAGAATGGATTGGACCTCTTTGGGGAAATTTTTGTCTCGCAGTTGTTTCTCCAAAGGTGAGAGGATCAGTGTGAGAGGAGTGCGAAACTCATGTGTGATATTTGAAAAAAATCTCGTTTTCATGTCGTCAACCTCTTTCAAACGAATATTCTCCCGCCTGTTAAACTCCTCTTCCTGCTGCTTTATAATCTTTTTTCGGTAGCCCCTCCAGTAGATGTAAACCAACGAAGAAAGAGCAAGGCCATATAGTGTAAAAGCCCACCAACTCAGCCAGGGCGGCGGAAGTACTTTGATCGTCAGTTCCCTGACATTGGTACTCCAAGTTCCATTGGTGTTGGAAGCATTCATGGCGAGGGTATAAGTCCCACTCCGTAGCTTGTCGAATTTTATTTTTCTGTCGGTACCGTTGTAAACCCAGTCCTGGTTATAACCACTCAGTTTATAACGATACTGGTTCTTTTTGGGGCCATTGAATTGCATGGCAGCCATTTCCAGCAAAAGCGAATTCTCCTGATAGCCAAGCTGAAGCTTTTGTAACTCGTTCAATGGAGCGGTAAGAATCGGATGGTCTTTGGAATAAGACTGTATCTGGTTGTTGATTGAAAGGCTGGTGATCTTCAGCTCAGGTTCAAAATCATCCTCCACAAATTCGTTTGGATCAAAAACAGAATAGCCCAGCGTGCCGCCAAGGGCAATTCTCCCATCCGGCAGTGTAAACGAATGGTGACGGTTAAATTCACTCTCTATCAGCCCATCTTGCTTATAATAGGCAGTAATCACTCCTGTCTTTTTATTTAATCTGCTGATGCCATTAAAAGTGGCCATCCATAAGTTGCCCAAACTGTCCGGCACAACTGCCCCCACACTGTTGTCTGAGAGCCCATCTTTGGCATTATAAACGTAGCTTGTTTTCTTTGTCGACTTATCCCATTTCACGAGGCCATCTCCTAGCGTAGCAATCCATAGGATATCGGATTGATCGGGGTCTTGAACAATGTCGATGAGGCTTGCATTGTCACTTGCCGGGGAAAAACGCTGAATGATTTCTCCATCTTTGACCTGGTAGAGGGTGTTGTTCACCGAGATCACCCACTGAAAATCATTGTCGACGATCATATCCGAAAGTACTTCCTCAGCCAGACTGTTGATTTCCTTCATTCTAGCTTGTTCCGGAGGTGAGAGGTCATTGACCCAACTGTACATCCAACCATACTTTCCGAGTGCCCAGCGTTTATCGCTGCTTTCACCAAGCCCGACAAAGTATTCAATGCTGTTCTCCCCGGTTTCAACCGGTTCTAACTTCTTGTTATTCAGCTTAAATAATTGCCTGGGACCGTCGTAGTTGTAGTAGTCGTACTTCAAATACATCTGTCCTTTTCTGGAAGAAAAGTATCGGAAATCATACGCCCATTCATTGGCTTTCCAGCTAGCCGGCAATTTCTCGGCCGGAACTCCAATTTCTCCCATGAGAATATCGGCCACAAAATTTACCTTATATTCAGTGGAGTGAAAAGAAGGGGTAAGCAGGTTCACTTTGTACAATCCTCCGGTATTAATTCCAACCCACAGCGTATTTGACCGATCAACCAAAAGGCCTGTTACGACAAATTTTTCCCGCTCAGGGTAAGCCCACAGCACCGTGATGCGGTCGTCCTTCTCCACTCTGAAAATATACCCCTGATATTGAAAAACCGGCCTTTGCTGAAGGTCGGTTGTCAAATTGAAAATCTTCGAATTATTTATTACCGGCACATTTGGCACAGAAAGTTCTTGATACCTATTGGTCGTTTCATGGTACATGAACATTCTATTTTCGTAGGCAAACAAGACTTTGCTGTCGGGCAAGCACACAACGGGACATTTGTTTCTTATTCCGGGTTCGTAGTTGAAATCAGCCGGAATAGGAATCAGTGTCAAAGGATCTTTTGTGGTTTTCGCCACAGCAAGGCCCCTATCCGTCATGTACCAAAAGCGACCCTTTTCATCGATGTCAAATCCATACCCAAACTCCGTGCTATCCTTCGAAGCGAAAATATCACTTACCTGTGTCAGCGTGGAGTCAATATGGTAGTACTCAGTACCATTCTTTACGAACCAGTTTTTCTTTGCATTGTCACTGACAAAATAGACAAACCGGGCAGCTTTTGGCCCCATGTTAAACTTGAAGTGCAGGTCATCGGATCTCATGAAGGGCTGTACGTCCCTTTGTACTTCGAAAGTCCTGGGGTTCATCAGATCAACCTTGTAATTAAAGTTCAGTATCCAAAGATTGTTGGCGTCGTCGATAATAAGATCGAGAATTTGAGAGGTAGACAGTCGGGCGGGGTCAGGCGAATTGCTATTGAACTGGAGAAATTGGTGCCCATCGAACCGGGCAAGCCCATTCAGCGTAGCCAGCCAGATAAACCCGTCACTATCCTGGGCCAGGTAAGACACATAATTCTGCGGCAGCCCGTCTTCTACCTCGTAATGCACATAGTTGTTGTACACAGGATCAATCTGTCCGTAACAAGAGCAAGAGAGTAGTAGAACAAAAAGTAAAATGTTGCATTTGAACATCAAACTCAATATAGACAGCAATTTCGGATTATCGTTGAAAAAGTATCATTCACCAGGATGGTTGATATGACCAACTTTGGAACCCCTACTACTCAGTGTACCTGGTGCAGAGCATATTGCTTGCAGCAGCCTTCCTGCGATGCTTTCTTCGAATGACTTGATAGATGCAGAACTGGCAAGTTCTTTATCAAAATCAACACCCCCCCTCCCTTCTACCAAACTTATTAATACCTTTGCGGCCTAATTCGGTAAAATATGATCTCAGTTGATGCGGTGGGCGTCGAATTTAGCGGCACTACCCTTTTTAGCAATATCACTTTCAATGTCAATCCCACCGACCGCATTGCCCTCATGGGTAAAAACGGCGCCGGCAAGTCTACCCTCCTCAAAATCATCGCCGGAGAAAGCAAACCCACCCAAGGCAAGGTAACGGCACCAAAAGAGGCAGTCATCGCTTACCTGCCGCAGCACCTGCTCACGGCCGACGAATGCACGGTGTTTGAAGAAACATCAAAAGCGTTTTCCAAAATCCTGGACATGAAAAACAGGATGGAAGAGCTGAATCACCAGTTGGAAACCCGCACCGACTACGAATCAGATGCCTACAGCAAGATTATAGAAGAGGTGTCGGAGCTGAGCGAAAAGTACTACAGCATTGAAGAGATCAATATTGATGCGGAAGTAGAAAAGACATTGCTGGGGCTAGGCTTCGTACGGAGTGACTTCACCCGCTCGACCAGCGAGTTCAGCGGGGGGTGGCGCATGCGCATCGAGTTGGCCAAGATTCTGCTTCAAAAGCCCGACCTCATCCTGCTCGATGAGCCCACCAACCACCTCGACATAGAGTCGGTGCAGTGGCTGGAAGACTTCCTCAAAAACAGCGCAGGTGGAGTGATGGTCATCAGCCACGACAAAGCCTTTGTGGACAACCTGACCAACCGCACCATCGAAATCACCCGTGGCCGTATTTACGACTACAAAACCAACTACACGCACTATTTGGAGCTGCGCAAAGAACGCCGGGAGCAGCAGCAGCGCCAGTTCGACGACCAGGCGAAGCAAATTGCCGACATCCAGGGCTTCATCGACCGCTTCAAAGGCACTTACTCAAAGACTTTGCAGGTGCAGTCCCGGGTGAAAATGCTGGAGAAGATTGAAATAGTGGAGGTGGATGAAGTGGATACTTCAGCGCTGAACATCAAGTTCCCTCCTGCCACACGGTCGGGCAATTATCCGGTGATCGCCACCGATCTTGGCAAGTCGTATGGCGACCATGTCGTGTTCAAAGATGTCACACTGACCATTGCCCGTGGAGAGAAGGTTGCCTTTGTTGGCAAAAATGGTGAAGGAAAGTCGACCCTGGTGAAGGCCATTATGGGCGAGATTCCAGTCGACGGCACTTTGCAGGTAGGCCATAACAGTGAGATTGGCTACTTCGCTCAAAACCAGGCTTCGCTGCTCGATGAAAAGTTGACCGTCTTCGAAACAGTGGATGAAATCGCCAAAGGCGATATCCGGTCAAAGATCAAAGACCTGCTCGGGGCTTTCATGTTCAGCGGCGACACCATCGACAAGAAGGTGAAAGTGCTCTCAGGTGGTGAGCGCACCCGACTGGCGATGATCAAGCTGCTGCTACAGCCGGTAAACCTGCTTATCCTCGATGAGCCTACCAACCACCTCGACATCAAAACCAAGGACATCCTGAAAGATGCGCTAAAAGCGTTCGAAGGCACGCTTATCCTCGTTTCTCACGACCGTGATTTCCTCGACGGCCTGGCGGCGAAAGTATTTGAGTTTGGCAACAAGCGGGTAAAAGAGCACTTCGAAGACATCAATGGCTTCCTGCGGAACAAGAAGATGGAGAATTTGAAGGAGATAGAGAGAGCAACGAAGTAGAAATTAAAGAGTTTACTCTGTGCGGCACTGCACAGAGTAAACTCTTTAATCCTGGACACGCCTAACCTGACTTCGCTAGCGCTTTTTTGACTTTTCTCTTTTCTCTTTGAAATACGCTTTGTCGGCTACATAAATGGTCTTTTTCACCTCACAATAGACTATGGTCTTGTCTCTGTTGGTAAGTGATGTGGTTTTTACGATTTCAATTTCATTTTGCAGCCCCACTTTATTTCTGATTTCATCGACCTCTTCCAATGAGTAGGTGAAATCGGCGTAGATGTTTTCCCGGGCCGGGCGCTTGAAGAAAATTTGTGCCGATTTGTCCCAGACCACAAAGTCGTCACCGATGAGGTTCATCAACTGCACCATCGGAATCGGATCCACTGCCGCAAACATACTTCCTCCAAAAATGGAGTTCACATAGTTTCGGTTTTTGTAGCTAATGGGCAGCTTGATACTCACTTCCAATAGATCATTTGAAACATGAACTATCTTAGCGGTGCTTCTCCTATACATGGGCGATAGATTAAATCCATATTTGAAGAGTCTGGGCTTCCCCACGTACCTGGAGCCAATTTTTGCGATTGTTTGATATATAGACATGCTCAGCCTTTTTTTAATTCTCGCCAATCAGCTCAATATACGTAACAGCCCTTATCTCAGATATACTTCCGAGCAATCGTTGTAGCTGGCAGGCTCTATTATTTCCTTACCCGCACCTGCATTTTCATGAAATATCTACTTACGTAAAAAATAATAGCCCCTCCGATACCTTGTTCGACAACGTGATATATCGTGTTTTTCACCTCATAAAGTATCGATGTCTCGTGTGTGGCTGCCATTGCCAAGCCATGTGGAAACACCCATAAAACCCCAATGATGCAGCCATGCCTTATCCCTTTTGCCCAGGAGTTTTTCCCTTCCGTAGTTGAATAAATATAGGTCATTAAAAAAGCCAAAATAAAATAAGCGATCAAGGTGGTACCCAGCCCTTCGTGGTGCGGATGCATGTCCTTGTTAACGGTTGGCAATATCAAATTGTGGTAGAGCCCCCCTACTACCCACATGCCAAGTCCGGTTAATAGTGTAGAAGCAATAAACCACTTCAGTGTTTTTCCATTGCTCTTTGTTGAAATCTCATTCATAGTCATATCAGTTAGTAAGCTGTAAAATATATGACTGCAAAGCTCACTTCTCGGCGAGTGGAAAACTTGAACAAACGGACTATTTCAAACTTGTCGAAGGCTTTATTCCAAAATTGTCCTTGAACGTTCTGGTGAGGTGTGGTTGGTCTGCAAACCCGCCAATGAATGCTGCCTGTGTTAGGCTGTTTTGCTCATACATAGCAAAAATGGACTTTATCAGCTTGCTGTGGAGGACAAACTTTCGAAATGTAAGCCCTGTTTCTTTCTTGAACAATCGGTTAAAATGACTTACAGACAAACAAACCTGGGGTGCAACGTCACCTACAGATAGTTTCTGTCCATCGTTCTGCATAATCAGTTCAAAACTCGCCATCACCCTGCTATCAATCTCAATACTGTCACAGTGCAACCTGGGAATCGATGAAACTGCTTGCAACAACTCTTTAATTTTTTGCGGATCATGTCCATCCTGCCGGAACCAGTTTTTTATTTTCCTGAGCACTGAGTCGAAATCAGCAATATCCAGTGCTCTGATAGCACATTCGCCGTCCGACAATTTCAAGCCTTCGCTCGTGTAGGGTACGATATGAATAAACGCCAGGTAGTCCGTTTTTCCGCTCTTAAGACTATAGCTAACATTCTTCTGCACTAAGGCAGCACTATAGACGCTCTCTTTATGCCCTGCTAGCTTAATACTGAAAGTCTCACCAAATGAAATAATCACTGTGACTGCGTAGTGCTTATGAAAATCAGACTGGATGTTCTTTCCTATAAAAATGCCTCCAATGTCTGAAAACCCTATCTTAAAACTTCTCTTCGCCATTCAGGAGGAACATTTGGTTTTTTCTTTCAATGCGGGGAGAATATTTCGAAAGACTTTCATTTTTCAATGGCCATTTTACCGAATATGTGTGCCACCAGGCTGACAATCTAGCCGATTTTTCGGTTTTGAAAAAAAGTAACACTGTAAGCTAATTATGGAACATACCCTTTGTTCAAAAATAAAAGAGTACTAATTCAAAATCTCTACAGAATCAGGTCGTAAATTGACGCAAGAATTTTCCTTGTTTTCCACCTATGCTCCTGCGCATTTACCAGGTTATTGTCGCCCTCTTCGCCTTTTCGGTGCTGCCTCTCACTGCACAAAAAATAGAAAAAGCTAGCTGGGAGCTTGTGAGCAGTGAAAAAGAATTAAGCATTTACATCAGAGCATCCGACGGATCATTGATCAAGGAAATTCAGATCGTCACTACCATTGAAAGCACTATGCAGAGGGTGACCGACCTGCTCAGCGATGTCCCCAACTACAAGGCTTGGGTATATAAGTGCAATGATGCCAAAAGGATCAAGACGACGTCAGCTAACGACTTTCACTACTACGTTGAGACGGCCCTTCCCTACCCTTTCAGCAACAGGGACTTGTCGATCCACTCGACGCAATGGTGGAACAAAGAAACCGGTGTCTACCACTCTCACTCAGTCGCTGCTGCCAACGCTGTTCCTGAAAAAAAGGGAATTGTCCGGGTCACAGAATTTGAATCGAAATGGGAAATAAGACCACGAAACGATGGCAGGGTGGATATTGTTTACACTGCCTTGGCTA
Organism: Imperialibacter sp.; assembly: GCF_040222815.1. Lineage (GTDB taxonomy): Bacteria > Bacteroidota > Bacteroidia > Cytophagales > Cyclobacteriaceae > Imperialibacter. Next base: position 100,040 of record NZ_JAVKCH010000026.1, read on the forward strand.
ACCCAGGAGGAGAGATACCTGTTTGGCTTGTCAATATGCTCATTACCAGGGGCCCTCTTGAAACAATGCAGAGGTTTACTGAGCTTGCCAGGGTGTTTGAAAGCAGCGAAGACTGACCACACCTCTTTTTAGCTTCTATTGTCAGGTAGCATTTTACTCTATGGTGCTTATCGCAACGATTAGTTTTTTCTCTGCATTTTTTAATTCGGATAAATTTATCCGAATTAAAAAATTGTTTTATATCTTTGACACAAACAAACCACAATGTTCTCAAAAGCCTGTGAATATGGAATCAGAGCCACCTTGCACATCGCTCTTTTGTCGATGGATGGCGTGAGGGTAAGCCTGAAGGATATCGCCAGAGACATCGACTCTCCGGTTGCCTTCACAGCCAAGATTTTGCAACAACTCGCCCGCAACAACATCATCGATTCAGTGAAAGGGCCTGTTGGTGGTTTTGAAATCCAGAAGGATAAAATAGCGTCTATCAAACTGAGCCAAATTGTATTTGCGATAGATGGTGACAGTATCTATCGGGGATGCGGCCTGGGTCTCAAAGAGTGCAATGCGCTGGAGCCCTGCCCTTTACACGAAAAGTTTGTGTTGATACGTAACGATTTGAAGGAAATGCTGGAAACAACCAGCCTGTATGAGTTAACAAAAGGGCTTGATGTGGGCCTCACTTTTCTGAAACGGTAAAAAAAATTTGATCCTTAAAAAGATAAAAAGGTCTTAAATTCTTTATAATGAAATTCAAGCAGCTGTCATTACCCCTATTCATTTGCCTTGCTTCCAGCACTCCTCTGGCAGATCGGCAGGTTAAACTTTACAAATCTTCATTCTGATGAACAAAGACATTCAAAACAAAGATGACATAAAACTGCTGGTCAACGACTTCTACTCAAAAGTAAGGGAGGATGAATTGCTCAAAGACATCTTCAATGGCGTGATACAGGACAGATGGCCTGTGCACCTGGAAAAGATGTACAAATTCTGGCAAACCGTCCTTTTGGAAGAGCACACCTACTATGGCAGCCCCTTCGCCCCTCACGCACATTTACCGGTAAACAAAGCCCATTTCGAGAGGTGGATCGAGTTATTCCATCAAACCCTTGATGAGCATTTCGAAGGAGAAAGAGCCCTGGAAGCCAAATGGAGGTCGGAGAAAATGGCTGAAATGTTTCTTTACAAAATCGAGTACTTCAAAACCAGCGGAACAAAACCCTTAGTATGAATTTAAACTTCAATTATCATGAATAATCTTATAGACAAAACAATCGGAGAAATAGTAGCCGAAGACTACCGCACAGCAGAGGTATTCGGGAACCATGGCATTGACTTCTGCTGCAAAGGCAACCGCAGCATTCAGGAAGCTTGCACCAAAGCCAATATTGATCAGGCAAAGCTCACAGCGGAGGTTGAAGCCATATTGAACAAAGGCGAAACTGCCTCCTACGACTACCAGTCGTGGCCACTGGATAAGCTGGCTGATCATATAGAGCAAAAGCACCACCACTATGTTGAGGAGAAAATGCCGGTTCTCAAACAATATCTGGAGAAGCTGTGCCAGGTGCATGGGAAAAGTCACCCAGAACTATTTGAGATAACCAGGCTGTTCACTGCCTCCGCAGGAGAACTGGCCATGCACATGAAAAAGGAAGAATTTATCCTGTTTCCTTTTGTGCGCAAAATGGAAAGAGTGAAAAAAAGTGGCGAAAAGATAACCTACGCACAGTTTGACACGGTGGAAAGCCCCGTTAAAATGATGATGGAGGAGCATGAAACTGAGGGAGATCGCTTCCAGCAAATCAGCGAGTTGAGCAATCACTACTCCCTGCCGGACGATGCCTGCAACACCTACCGGGTCACCTATGCCATGTTAAAGGAGTTTGAGGAAGATTTACACCTTCACATTCATCTGGAGAACAATATATTGTTTCCTAAATCCATAGCATTGGAGAAGCAGCTCAGTTGAACTGGCAAATGCACTGATTCTATAAAAAACAGCTCACGATCAGGTGAAAATGTGTTCGTGAGCTGACTATCTTACACCCGAAACGGTGAAACACACCACAACTCAAAACTGTCATCCATGAAAGAGCGCACACCCATAAAAAGAGCTAAGCAGCTTCAGCCCCTGAGCCGTGATCATCATCATACCTTGCTGTTGTGTTGGAAGATTAGAAAAGGCTTCGCTAAGGATATAGCACCTGAGCGCATTAAAAAATATGCAGACTGGTTCTTTGAAAATCACATTCTACCGCATTTCGTGGCCGAAGAGAGTTATATCTTTCCGATACTTGGCAGTGAAAACGAGCTGGTGAAAAAGGCATTAATGGAGCATCGAAGGCTTACCAGGCTATTCAATGACGACGAGGCTGAAAAGTCCCTGAGTTTGATCGAAGAAGAGCTGGAAAAACATATCCGATTTGAAGAAAGGGTTCTTTTCAACGAAATCCAGCAAAAGGCATCGGAGGAGCAACTGGCGCTAATCAGCTCCCTGCATGAAGAACATAGTTTTGTTGACCTGAAGGATGATGAATTCTGGAAGTAAAGAGGATAAAAACCTCATTGCCTGCCAACGGAACATGCCCCAGCCCCACCCGGAATTACCCACCAGGTCACTTCAGCACGCCCAGGTACCTCGCCATCCAATACGGCAACAAATATTCGTCCCCGGCTAATACCGAGTTGCCCTCACTCCCACCATCCAACTCAAAGGGATTGGCGTTGTGCCGGTGCGTCCGGCGCTCGCCGGGGGTTAGCAGCACCTTTGTTGTTTGGCCACGAAAGTTGGGGTCTAGCAGTTCCAGGTCTTGACGATGGGAGTTCTTTACTGCATACGACATCTGATCGAGGCCAAACTCCTGCAAATGCCAGCGCACATCTTCCAAATTGATATCACCAGCTGTTCCGTAAGTTAGCAGATTCCAAAGCGCATTCCTTTCTGGCAATTCAATCTTCCAATGGTCGGTGATAATGTCTGTATAATGCTGCTTCAGGGTGTCGTTGAGTGCATAATGATAAAGAGGCCAGTAAGTAAGAAAGGCCATTTCGTCATCGGAATGGTTCCAACTGTCGCCCATGGTGTGTCCATCGTACATCACAATGTGCTCTTTCATATCGTACATACTGGGAAGCATGTTTTTGAAATAGCCAAACTCGTTCATCACTTTGAACATCTCAGTTTTGTAGCGCTCCTTTTTGGTGAGTGCATAGGCCAACTGCAGACCTGCCACAAGGTGCATACTGTTGAGCTTTCTATCATACACTTCTGAGGGGTACATGTTCACATATTCAGAATTCCAACGCCCCCAGGTGGTGGGTTTACCATCCAGGTCTACGAAGTAGTAGTCGTTGTCAAGAATATGGGTCATGATGGCATCAATAAAGTCGGCCACCCTTTTCTTCTCCTCCGGCGCTTTGGCAATAAACTGATCCATCAGTGACGCTACAAACAGATAGGCGATGTATTCATCGGAGCTGGTGGTGCCCTTCCACTCCCAGCCTTCTTCTGGTGACTTCCGCCACCGGTCGGGGTCATTCACTTTATAGCCCTCCCGCTCAAAGGTTCTGGAGGGGAAGCCCTTCAACTGATTGACAGTCAAAAGCCGTTCGAAAGCTTCAAACGATTCCCAAACATATCGCTTGGCCGCCTCTTCGCCAGTAACAGCATAACGAAACACCTGACTGCCCAGGTAAAAGGACGTCCACAGGCCATCATTGTCGTGGTCTATGATTTCCTCGGAGGTTAAATCGTAAGCTACAGGCAACTGTGGCGCACAGACAAAGCCGTACCGCATGTGGTATTTGCGAATGCGGTCCTGAAAAAATTCCGTCTTTCCAGCGAGCGTAAAGGGCATTTGTTCAATCATATTGAGCCCCGTGGGTGTGAGCAGATAGATATTGCCACTGGCATCCGCTGCCATGTCGATCACTTCGTTAACATCCAGCCATCGTTTAGAAGCAAAATATCGATACCTATCACTCTCTTTTCTAAAAGCTCCGTCGGCAGTTGAAAACCAAAGCTCGTTGTTTCCGGTCAGCAACATCTTTCTTATGGCGGGCACCGGCAGTCTTGAATTGGTGTCTGTTACCCTTTTTCCCTGGCCATCAGTTGTGTAGTAGCCATTTTTTGTCCCGACAGTGATTCCGCTTTCACTAAACACCAAAGACGTCATGTCAAGCCCTTCATGCATCACCTTCCATGCCTTTCCTTCGAGTTTGTAAATAGCTTTGGCTGTGAGCGCTAAGAATTGTTCTTTGGCAACATAGAGATCAATTACTGCTTCTTTCGGCACTGTCAAATCGGTTATTTTCTTATTTCCATCAAAAAGAGCGGCCTTCTTCTCACCCATCAGCAACACCTTCAGGTCTTTGCTAACGCTGATGCGGCTGTACAGCTCTGGCTCTAGCTTTGTATCCAGCGTACCTGCGTATCCATTGGTGAGAAACTTGTCTTTGTACAGATAGAAAAGGATGCCAGTGCTCTCTTGCGTGGTGATGTCAACCGGCACCTTATCGGCCAGCGACCGACAGGTGCGATCAGGGGCTAGCTGATACTCGGGAAAGTCTCTATAAAGACCCTTGTCAGTTAGAACATGCACGATGTTGTTGTAGTCAACTATCACCTTTTTTGGCCGGCTTTCATTAAAACCAATTGGTACCAAGTATTGATGCCCAACCAATTGGATATAGGGCTCGTCAGCCACTTGTGCGGCTGCCTGCCAGGTGCTGAAAGCCGCCACCAGAACGAAAAAACAGCATCTATTCTTCATAATAACAGTATTAATAGGGTGTTAGCGTTCGCTACTCAGTCCTTTCCGGAGTATTGGGAATCTTGTTGATCAGTACATTTGGCTTACCAGCTTTCTTCACCAAATCAAAGGCATCATACAACTCACCCTTCGCTGTAAACGCATTATACGTCGCTGTATCTTCTCCCACTTTTATCACCTGAAACAACTGCGTATTGGCAGCCTTTCGCTCCATCCATTTATCATCGCTAATGTCGTACATTTTCGGGCCGCTCACGGAAACCACATACATCGTACCAGAGCGATCCTCCCTCACGCTGGCACCTGTGGCTATGTTGTTCACCATTCCCCGGCCATAGGCATGGTCATGGCCCTGCAGCACGAGATCCACGTGGTGCTTGTCAAACAACGGTTTGAAACTTTCTCTCAGGGTCAGGTTATCTCTATCGGGTTTGGTAGAAAATACCGGATAGTGAAAGGTGATCACCGTCCACTTTTTTGGGTTATTGGTGAGTACAGAATCCAGCCATTGCGCCTGCAAGGCTCTGAAGTGTTCCGATTCGTCAATCTGTTCGGCATCGAGAGAAACTACCTTCATCTGCGGAAAATCAATTACATAGCAGGTTTCCTCCAGGCCGACAGGGCCATTTTTTGGCAGGTTAAACTGGGGGCGCCATTGCGGCGAAAGCACCACGTCTTTATACTCGTGGTTGCCGGGCGTCATCACCGCCGGCACCATAGCATGAATAAAACCCCCGGCATGAAACCACTCCCCCCATTCAACATCTCTGTCGTGCCTGTTGATCAGGTCTCCGGCGTGCAACATAAAGTCGACGTCTGGCAGGGTGTGGTAAGCCTCCCTTATCACCCTCGACCACATCGACTTCACGTCATTTTGGGCATCCCCGAAATAGATAAAAGAAACCGGGCCATTTTCTTGCGGCATCTCGATCTGGTACCATTCCGACCAATAAGGTTCGGAGCCCACCCGGTACACATATTTACCTCCCGGCAGCAACTCACTAATAATAGCTGAATGGTAGTTGGCTGATATTTCGGGTTCTTCTTCCCGTGAGACTGTCAGAGGTTCCGTGGCAGCGGCTATGGTTCTAACACTGTCTTTGAACTCCGGGCCATCAGAAGCAACGGCCACCTCCACAGTACCTTGGGAGATTTTGGTGGAGGTGCGCCAATTAACAGCTACCGAATGAATTGGGTCTTCGGTCAGATTAAGAATGACCCGGTCAGGTTCGTTGCCAGGAAAAAGCAGTTTCGCATTCGGGAGGCTATCAGCTAGGCTGTGTTGATGACTATGCTCGTGGGCGTGGTGGTCTTCAGCGCTGTTTTGCTGGCAGCTGAAAAGCACAACCACAGCGACTAGCGTCATAATACCGAGTGGGCCGAACCGAATCAATTTACTTAAGATCATTGTGATGTTGTCGTTAGTTGAAGGTAATTCCTTTGTCTTTTTCCTGTCCTAAAGTAACTATTTTTTCCTCCTGCGAATATGAAGATTTGTTAACAGGAAGAGAAGCAGTAGAAGTTGTCGCAAGAAATTCCAGATTAAATAGCTAAGTTTTGCCATTGTTTTAACCGCCACCCCTCAAAAAAATGACACCGAAACGTCCATTCCTTATCCTTTTCCTGCTATTCGCTGTTGGCTTATCCACTACGGCAGTTGCCCAAAGTAACCCTTCTGCCGACAATGCGCTGGAGAGTTATTTGAACAATGGCGACCAAACTTATGAATGGGTGGTGACCGATACCTTCGAAACTGAGGGGGTAAAGGGATACCAGCTCATTTTAACCTCTCAAAAATGGAGGGAATATACCTGGAAGCACCAGTTAACAGTATTTGTTCCGGAGAAGGCTACCCAAACCGAAAGCCTCCTGTTTATCTCCGGCGGTTCAAACAAAGACAGCCAGCCCAACCCGAGAAGCAATCAGGACGAACTCAGCAAAGCCCTGGCGCATATTGCGTCCACCAATAGCGCCATCGTGTCTCTTATCCGCCAGGTGCCTAATCAGCCGCTCTACGGCGACAAGACAGAGGACGTGCTTATCTCCTACACCCTGCACAACTTCACCGAGACGGGCGACTATACATGGCCCCTGCTGTTTCCTATGGTAAAGAGCGTGGTGAAGGGAATGCGGGCAGTACAGGAGTTCTCAAAAGACCAACTGCGCCAGCCGGTAAATGAATTTGTGTTGTCGGGGCTTTCCAAACGTGGCTGGACAACCTGGCTCACCGGAGCCAACGACGACCGGGTAATTGCCATCGCTCCTATGGTGATTGACGTGCTTAACATGCCGGTAAGCCTGCAATACCACCTGGAAGCGTGGAACGAATACAGCCCGGAAATAAATGACTACGTGAGCCTGGGTATTCCACAGGCATCCGCTACAGAATCAGGGCAAAAAATCAATGCGATGGTTGATCCGTACTCCTACAGGGGAAAGCTTAACAAGCCCAAGATGATCTTCATTGGCACCAACGACCCCTATTGGCCAGTGGATGCTGTCAAGCACTATATCGACAGCATTCCTGGGCAAAATTTCATCCACTATGTGCCCAATGCCGGCCACGATATTGACGATCACCCACAGACTTTTAAAGCATTAAATGCATTTTTCGGCTTGACAGCTAATGGAAAATCGTATCCTGCGTGTGATTGGGACATCGATATCAAAGAGAAAGAAATCGTGCTGACAGTCACTCCTTCACCAAAAAAACTGGTCGATGCCACGCTTTGGCAGGCAACATCCAATGACCGGGACTTCAGGGATGAAGTATGGGTGGGGAAAAGCCTGAATGCATCAAAGGCAAAGGAAGTAGTAGTAAAAGAGGCCTACCCTGCTTCCGGTTTCAAAGCATTTTACGTTGACCTGAAGTATTTAGACACAGCGGGAAATGAATTCACCGAGAGCACCCGGATGTTTGTTGCAAACCCTCAAAAAGTGTTTATCGACTGACGCCTGTAGTATCCACGACTCATACTCTTCGCAAGAGCAACCTGGCATTTACACCAAAGGTTCTCACCTCTCTGCGGGCTTTTAGTAATATTACTTACTTAAAAGACTCAACCATGACCAAGCGAAGTCTCGCTCCAGCAGTGCTGTTCATTTCCTCCTTACTTTGGTACGGATGTGCCAGCACCACTGACACACCGCCAGTTGTCGAAACCGGCGTATCGCTCGAGCTGGCCAACTATCGAAAAACGGTCATCAGCGCACTTGCCTACCAGCTATCATTCGACATCCCGGACGACAAATCAGAAGACATCCCCGCCTCGGAGGTGATCACTTTCAAATTAAGCAAGAACGACGCTGATCTCCAGATAGACTTCAAAGAGGATTCCGATCATGTTTTAGAAGTAGTTGTTAACAGCACGACTATTGCTGTAGACCACCGGGAGGAGCATATCATCGTTCCGAAAAGCGCATTGAGGACAGGCTCCAATAGCATCAAAATCACTTTCGTTGCAGGCAACCTGTCTCTTAACCGCAACGACGAATATCTTTATACACTGTTAGTGCCTGACAGAGCCCGCACGGTCTTCCCCTGTTTCGATCAACCCAACCTGAAGGCTTCTTATCAACTGAGTCTCACCATGCTTGGCCACTGGCAGGCACTTTCCAACGGCCCCCTGGCCGATTCGGTGATTTCCGGAGAGCGAAAGACATTTAACTTCATGCCTTCTGATACCATCAGCACCTATTTGTTTGCTTTTGCGGCAGGTAAATTTCAAAAGGTAACCCGAACCGTCGATGGCCGCACCATGAGCCTCTTTCACCGTGAAACCGACGAGGAAAAGATCTCCGAAAGCATTGACACAATATTTTACCTGCACGACAAAGCCCTCGATTTTCTCGAAGAGTATACGGCCATCCCCTACCCATTCAAAAAGTTCGACTTCGTTGCCATTCCCGACTTTCAGTATGGTGGCATGGAGCATGTAGGAGCCATTCAGTACCGTGCTTCCTCTCTTTTTCTTGATAAAACCGCTACGCAGAGCCGCAAGATTGGCAGAGCCAATCTCATTGCGCACGAAACGGCTCATATGTGGTTTGGTGACCTGGTCACCATGGACTGGTTCAACGATGTGTGGATGAAAGAGGTGTTTGCCAACTTCATGGCCGACAAGGTATCAGAGGTAACCTTCCCAGACACAGGCAGCGACCTCAAATTTCTGCTGGCTCACTACCCCGCAGCCTATGCAGTTGACCGTACGCCTGGTGCTAACCCGGTACGCCAGCAGCTTGATAATCTGAAGGACGCTGGCAGCATGTACGGAGCCATCATCTATCATAAAGCACCCATTGTGATGAAACAGCTGGAAATGCTGATGGGAAAACAGGACTTCCAACAAGGTCTGCAGCAGTACCTGTCCGAGTTTGCGTTTTCAAATGCAACCTGGACTGACTTGATTAATATACTGGATCAACTAACCGATGAAGATCTGCTGGCATGGAATAAAGTGTGGGTAGAAGAGCCATTCAGACCCGTTTTTAGTTATGATATGAAGAACGATGAGGGCTTGATAACGGCCTTGACCATCTCTCAAAAGGAAGAAAAAACGACTACCACATCCTCCGGTGATAAAGTTTGGTCGCAATACTTCAAAGTTGGCCTGAGCCATGGGGACAGCCTCATTCAGGTGCCTGCGCTTTGCTATCGTTCGGTAGCGGACGTCAGCCAGGCTACAGGCAGGCCTAAGCCAAATTATATCGTTTTCAACACCTCTGGCGAAGGGTACGGTGTGTTCCCAATCGACTCCACCATGCTTCCTTACATAGGCACATGGAACGATCCGGTTGCGAGAGCATCAGCCTATATCAACAATTACGAAAACATGCTCAATGGCGACGGCATTACACCCACCGAGCTGCTAGCACTGAATACTGCTCTGCTCTCTCAGGAAACAGAGGAGCTTTCGGTTCGACAACTTACCAGTCAGCTAATTGCGACCTATTGGCAGTTTATTACCCCATCAAACAGGAAGCTGCTCAGCCAATCATTGGAAAGCGATGTTTGGGCAGCTATGGAACAAGCCCCCTCAGCCAGCATCAAAAAGATGCTATTCGGAGCATTCCAGGAGATTGCCACCTCAGAAAAAGCATTGGAAAAGCTGTATGGCATTTGGAAGTCGGAAACGCCACCAAAGGATGTTAGACTATCTGAGGACGACTACACTGGCCTGGCAGCCACGCTAAGCCTGCTGAGTCACCCAAAATCTGTCGAAATTCAACAGCAACAGCTAGCGAGAATTAAAAATGGTGATCGGAAAAAACGCTGGGAATTTCTTCTTCCCGCACTATCAAGCGACACAGCAACCCGCAATGCTTTTTTTGAAGGCTTGAAACTAGCCGAAAACAGGGAAAAAGAATCGTGGGTGAGCACCGCAGTATCTTACCTGCATCATCCGGAAAGGCAGCATGTCTCTATCGGCTACTTGAAGGAGAGCCTTGAGTTGCTTTCTGACATACAGGCTACTGGTGATATATTTTTCCCGACTGCATGGCTAAGCGCTACTTTCGGAGCCTACCAAAGCGACGAAGCAGCATCAATCGTCAACAGCTTTCTTTTGGCCCGCCCTAATTATCCTCTGAAACTGAAAGGAAAGATATTGCAAGCAACCGACGACCTGAACAGGGCCAGCAGGCTGCTGAAGAGTCAATCAAATCTCTGATCTTAATTAAGATGAAAGGGCTGATTGCTCTTTCTTTGCACTGTTCTTGTTGTTAATAGAATCACGTGAACAAGCAAGCTGAGCACAATAGCCACGCCTACCTCTAAAAATGTGAGCATATGAACACTCGCTTTAATATGGTGAGAATCGTTGAGCAACTCCCTGCCATTGTTCGATTGAATTTCTGTTAATTGGTGCAGGTCACTTAGCATAGCATTGAAGCGATCCCCTCCTTCGTTTTCCAGCATTGCCAGTGCCTGCCTTGAATCATTTGCATACGCCAGGTTTATCACCTTGTTCTCGAGTTGGTCGTATGCCTCCCTTCTTTCCTTAAACTCACTTAAAAGATTCGCCTCATCCAGTACAAAATAGGTTTTTTCAATTTCAGTCACCAGTGAATCAATTCTGCTGTCATAGGTGTCGAGCTTGTCGCTTAAATCCGTTTTCTCAATACTCGGCGCCAATACATTCTTTTCAAGGAGCAACCGCTTTTGATAAAGAGTTTCCGTGATATAAAAAAACTCAGTCGCTGGCATAAGCCTGTCATTATAAATGGAGGTGAATGACCTGTCCATGCTGTCTATGTCTCTTTGCATTACCAGGTTGCTTATCACAAGCAAGGCAACTATTATTGCTAAAATGACAGAAACTCGCATCTGATTGCCTATTTTGAAAGCCCACCTCATCACATAGTTTTTTTTTTAAAAAATGCTATTAACGTGAATTCACCTGATCCCAGCATCCTGACTGACATAGTTAAGACAAAAATGCCGTTCGGCAAATACAAGAATGTTTTAATATGTGACCTACCCGAAAACTACCTTGAGTGGTTCAAGAGTGCCGGCTTTCCGCAGGGGAGGCTTGGTATGATGCTTTCTACTATGTATGAAATTCGGCTCAATGGGCTGACCGACCTGCTCAGTCAACTAAAAAAAATCCACAGAAACCCATAGGTTACAGAGGCCGTTAAACCCCCGAACGGCACCGTTGCACTTATGTAAATACAAAAACAACCAAGATTTCTTATATTTACTATGCCAATTGGCTTAATAATTGCGTTAGGTGTGTAAATTATTTTTGTGTATGAAATTAAGAATTGTTCAATTAACCCTGATATCAATTCTCGCATCTGCCTGTATTACCGGACTGTCGGCACAATCTACGGACAGTGTGAGCATCGTCAAGAAGTTTGATGAATTGGTTTTAAAGTGGGATTTATTAGCCGTTGAGCTTGGCAAATACGAAGGCCTGGACAAGTACTGCACTGATAAGCCCTTCCAGGACAATGTAATCAAGACGCTTGAAGAAATTCACCATTATGATACACTGCTCTACCAAACGCTTGCAAAGAAAGCACGGTACGACAAGAGTTCAGAACTCAAAAAGACACTCAAACAAATAGAAGAGTTTGAAACTGAGTTCAAAGGACCCAGCTTTTTGAAAAAACTTCATGATGAATGTGTGGGCCGCAGAGAAATAGAGAAAGACTACAAAGAAACCAGAAATGACATCGGCATGAACTCCTACGATGGGCAAGTGCTTGTTCTGGAAGCGGATCTTAATAAGTATATCCAACACATCACCAAGTTAATGGATCATATTGAGGAGCATATCCACCATTTGCATCTTGAATAGCCGCCATGTGGCAAATACGTAATTTCTGAAATCCGGCCCTTTTTCGGTCAACCTGACGCCCTGCCTGTCGTATATTTGTATATTCCTGCATCCTTCCAACCGAAGCCTGTTCTAGTTAATTCACCCAGCGAACCCAGGGCTGTTTTAAAACTAGACATAGATGAAAAAATATTTGCTTGTACTTATTACTGCGGCAGTTCCCATACTACCGTTGCGGGCAAACAACGGTGAAAACGGGATTTTCAAAGACTTTAAAGAGCTAACCCACAAGTGGTATTTCGTCTCAGATAAGCTTGTAACTTACAGAGGATTGTCAAAATACTGCGGCGATCCCACTTTTCAAGATGAAGTGAAAAGTGTATTAAAAGAGATTCACGCCTACGATAGCGCCCTTTATATTCGTGTATCTTCGATGATAAAGGAGGAACCGAGCAAGGAGTTGAAAAAGACTTTGAGACAAATCGGCCATTTGGAACACAAGCTAAATGCCCTCTCGCTGTCGAAGACGTTGTACAGTGAGTGCCACAACCAAAGACAGCTCGAAAGAGAGTACAAAAAGGTAAAAAACTATTTTGGCGCTCACTCCTTCGACAACCAGATTGTAGTTACAGAAGTCTTCTTAAAAAAGCACGTTGACCGGATCAACAAAATCATGGAAAACATAGAAGACCACTTCCATCACCTCAACGCAGATTAGGTGGGGCAGGAATCCGATGTGGGAAATACGTAATTTTCCAAAATTGTCAGCTCGCCAATATTTGGTCACCAATTCCGTTCCCTACATTTGTTGTATTCCTGCAACACTACCACATGTTCTGTACTAGTTTGTTTACAAAGGCATTGCCATTACCACAACTAAACATATACTATGCTCAGACGTCTAGCTCTTGCAATTTCTTGCCTCTTTTTGGCTGGAAGTACATACGCCACTGGTGACCAAAATGAAAGTGCCCTTCTGGTCAGTAAATTCAACGACCTTACCAACCAGTGGGCTTTGATCTCTTACGACCTCAGGACATACGACGGGCTTAAGAAGTATTGCGCAGATCACTCCTTTAGAAGGAATGTAGCAGAGACCCTCAATGGCATCCACCATTACGACAGCCTTTTATACGAAAGACTAGCTGTAAAGGCCAGGTTCAGCAACAACCATGAGATCAAGAAAGTAATTCATCAAATTGAGGCATTTGAAACCAAGTACAAAGCTGCCAACTTTTCAAAAACACTCTCGGAGGAATGCTCCGATCAAAGGTCTCTTGAGAAGAATTCAGATGAGCTAAGAAACGACATCGGCATGAACTCGTACGACAGTCAGGTAATTTTGCTGGAGGCTACTCTCGACAAGTATGTAAAAAATATTACGAAACTGATGGACCATATTAATGATCACATCCACCACTTGCACATTGATTGAGTAGTCCTTCCTCTATCGCTTCACGAACGCCAGTACCTGTGGCAGCTCGGGGCTAACTAGTACCCTGCCTTCAATGTCGACTACCGGCAATGAGATATTTCCCATGAATCTGGCTGCTTCAAGCTTTCTCAGCATCTCATCTGCCTTATCCTGGTCCGCATCCACATCATAAAAAGTATACTTTATGTTGAGTGAATCCATCTTCTTTCGGAAATTAATACAATGATCACATGTATTAACTCCATACACAATCATTTGCTTTTGTGTATCGCTTTCAGCTGCCTTGTTTTCAGAAGTATCCTTCGTAACTGGTCCGCACGAAAGCAATAAGACAAATACCGAAAGGATGGAAATCGCTGTAATGTTATTTTTCATAGCCCAATCTTACGGATTTTTTATCTTTATCCATACTGGTTTTGTACATAGTAAGGAGAGCATTACACGATGGGTTACAACTCGTTTTGGTCAACACGTGTCATCATTTCATTATTCATTTGCAATGCCCGGTAAAGTCCTTGTATATTAACGCTGACGATACAATCAAAATGATGCAAAAGATCAGTCTGTTTCTTTTACTATCTGCCATTTACTTCAGTTGCTCGGTAAAGGTGGTGTCTTTCGAGAACCCCAGAACAAACTTTGGAAAATTTGAGGAGTACACTTTAAAGCGGCCAATGGCCGATAACAAGGACCTGACACCTGAAGGCAAGCAATTCATCGCCAGCTTCGAAGACGCCATTAATTCCGAGATGAAAAAGAGAGGTTATGACCTCACCTACTCTCCTGACCTGGAGGTAAGCTACGATATCGTTTCGAGCCGACAACGGGATACCAATGTAAATAGAAGCCCCTACTACTATAACCCGTGGTACTATGGAAACTATTACAATGTATCGCAGACCAATTACACCGAAAGCATTGTCATTGTGGAGATGAAGGACGCCACCACAGGCAAAACCGTATGGCAGGGTAGCCTCGACCTTCGCTACACACGTAATTCCAAAAAGAAAGACAGCATCATCCCCGATGCTGTCGAACGAATCTTCAGCGACTACCCCTACCTGGCCGGTAGCAATAAAAAAGTAGAGGTCGAAGGAAAAAAGAAGAAAGGGTGATAATAAAGTATCATAGTGCAAGTGTTTAGTTAAATACCATTCTTTCCCTACCTTTGCGGCTTCAATTGCAAAAATTCCATTTATGATTTCTGTTTCTAACGTCTCTCTCCAGTTCGGAAAGCGTGTATTATTTGATGAGGTCAACATCAAGTTCGTTCAGGGTAACTGTTATGGTGTGATCGGAGCCAATGGCGCCGGTAAATCCACTTTCCTTAAAATTCTATCAGGCGAGATGGCTGCGAACGCTGGTCAGGTAAGTATGGAGCCTGGCAAAAGAATGGCCGTATTGAATCAGAATCACTTCGAGTTTGATGAGGTGCCTGTTATTGAAACGGTAATGATGGGGCACAAAAAGCTATGGACTATCATAAAGGAAAAAGACGCCATTTACGCAAAGCCTGATTTTTCTGAAGAAGATGGCATCAAAGCTTCCGAGCTGGAGGCTGAGTTCGCCGAAATGGATGGCTGGAACGCCGAATCGGACGCTGCAGCCATGCTCAGTGGCCTTGGCATCGTAGAAGCTGACCACTACAAGCTGATGAAGGAGTTGCCCGGCAACCTGAAGGTAAGGGTGTTGCTTGCCCAAGCCCTGTTCGGTAATCCTGATGTGCTTATTCTTGACGAACCTACCAACGACCTCGACATCCGCACGGTGTCGTGGCTGGAAGACTTCCTGCTGGAATTCAAGAACACGGTCATTGTCGTTTCTCACGATAGGCACTTTTTGGACACCGTGTGTACTCATGTGGTTGACATTGACTTCAGCCAGGTAAAGTTATACACTGGTAACTATAGCTTCTGGTACGAGTCCAGCCAGCTAGCCCTTCAGCAGCGAGGCTCAGCCAATAAGAAGGCTGAAGAGAAAAAGAAAGAGTTGCAGGATTTCATTGCCCGCTTTAGTGCCAACGCCTCCAAGTCCAAGCAGGCAACCAGCAGGAGAAAGCTACTCGAAAAAATCAATATCGATGATATTCAGCCCTCCACCAGGCGATACCCAGCCATTATATTCAATCAAAGCCGCCAGGCTGGCGATCAAATTTTAGAAGTAAAAAATCTGGGATACAGCACCGACGGCACAAACCTTTTTACCGGGCTGGATCTTTTTGTTAACAAGGGCGATAAAATAGCTGTTTTGAGCAAAGACAGCATGGCCATTTCCGCCTTCTTTAAAGTGCTTATGGGTGAACTGAAGCCAAGCAAAGGTGAATTCAAATTTGGCCAAACCATTACTACCGCCTACCTGCCCAACGAAAACGACAAGTTCTTTAATACAAGCGACAACCTGATCGATTGGCTGCGTCAGTTTTCAGAAGGAGAAAAAGACGAAGTGTTTATCAGAGGCTTCCTCGGAAAGATGCTTTTCTCTGGCGAAGAAGTCTTCAAGAAAGCAAGCGTTCTTTCCGGTGGCGAAAAGGTGCGATGTATGATCAGCAAAATGATGCTTGCCCAGGGCAATGTGCTGATCCTGGACGAACCCACCAATCACCTCGATTTGGAATCCATTCAAGCATTCAACAACGCCCTGGCAGATTTTCCGGGCACAGTGCTTTTCACCTCTCATGACCATCAGTTTACCCAAACAATTGCCAATCGGATCATAGAGCTAACGCCAAATGGTTGCCTTGATAAACTGATGACTTACGATGAGTATGTGGAGAACGAAAAGATTACAGCGCAGAGAGAAGAACTCTATGCCTGATCGGCTATGACCAGGGCCAGTGTTTTGAAAAGCTTTCCATCGGAGACGAGGTGACCGCTGCTCAGCATCAGAAAAAGCTCCTCTTCACGTACTGTGTTGTAGAGCTTTTCGGAGGTGAATAGCTCAATATCCGACGGAGGACTGGCTAAGGACTTTTGCAAAAAATCCTGATCGGTAAAATCGGCCGCTTCCCCCCCATGCATCCCGCAAAGAACAACTTTGTCCTGGAGGCACTGATAGGTCATTACATGAGACCTTGTTCTGATTTCCAGAAACTCAGTTTTTCTCAATACGTCTTCGAAAACCACGTCGCTGAACAAATCCACTATTTTGTTGGCCTTGGCGGGAGTTTCCTTCTTCAACTTCTCCCAGTCGTCTGCGGTGATTCCGTTGACGATCAAATAGTCAATAAACTCCTTTTCAAGCGCTGTCAGTTCTTCCCTTGTTAGGGTACGGTATTTTGCCATAGGTGGCAAAGATAAGGCTCAAAACTGTTTCATGGCACCAAAAAATAGCACTAGAAATTAGTTGGTTCAATTTCCTGAAATGGGAGTGCCTTCAAATCGAGCCTGATACTAATCTCATGAGTGCCATACTGATAACCCAAAGATTTATTGGTGGGGATTTCAAAAGTGTAGTTGAATTGAATTTTCTCTTGAAGTTTTACGCCTGCCAATGCCCCAAAAATATCCAGATTCCGGGTAAAAAGACCAAATGAAAAAGTGCGGTTCCCTATCCAAGTCATGCCGAGATCGTAAGACAACGGTACACCCTCCACCGCTCTAATCAATACGGAGGGCTTCAGGTCGGTTTCTTCATCAATTCGAACCAGGAATGCACCCATCAGGTAGGCCGTTCTTTTATATGATGTATTTCCCTGACTGTCTCTCGGTAGCGAGCTTTTTGACAGTCGGGGAACAGAAACCCCAAGGAGTAACCGATCCGCTGTAAATACAGCACCAGTCCCAAAATTGACTTTGGTGGATCCATTGGTTGGTACAAAAACAGGATCATCGGAATTATCAGGATCCAGCACAAGCTTGGAGTAATCGATTCGGCTGTTTAACACACCCGCTTGTAACCCAAAAGAAAGCTTGTAGGTGGGTGATGATATCTTATATGCACCAACGGCATAAACTTCAGAGTTCCGAACAAAAGACACCTGATCCTGCAACACAATCAGTCCACCACTGATCATATTTTTAAAAAACGAACTATAGCCGGAAGCAGTCATGGTTCTTGGACCATCATCCAGGTTAGTCCATTGGGCACGGTAGTTAACGCCAGCCGACAATCGATTATGTACCCCGGCGTAGGCAGGGTTAACTGTCATAGGATTGGTCAGGTACTGATTGTATAGCGGGTCTTGCTGTGCATATGCCACCGTTGCCATAAGGGCAGCAGACAAAACCATCAATAGTTTTCCTACAAGTGATTTCATCTTTTGAGGAGTAAGGAGCCCTTGAATGTTTTCTTGATGGCCGGAACCTCGAATTGATAGTAGTATGTCCCGGAAGGGAGGTCGTTCTCGCCTCCGATATTACTTTTCCCTTCAAACACGCCCGTTCGGTTGTCGTATCCTTCTTTTTCAAAAATTACATCACCCCATCGGTTAAAAATCCGAAGTCTGTTATCTAAATGCCTGTCGGCAAATTCAATTTTAAGAAAGTCATTCTTGCCGTCACCATTTGGGGAAACTCCATTGAAAACGATGGCTCCCACTGAGGTTACATTGATGTCTACAGTACCTGTTGCGCAGGCACCGTCAGAGTCGCAAATAGTAAAATCGAAGTGATCAAATCCAGCAAAAGAGAGGCCAGCGTAATCTATGCGAAGTACTCCAGCCCTGACTAATGCAATGGAAGCCCCATTGTTGGTAGTACCTGGGTGTGCCAGGGACGACAAATCTACATTGCCGTTATTATCGGTCACAAAATCGGCAACATCCACTTCCACGGCCGTCCCCAGAGGTGTCACCAATGATATAGCCGAAACTTCAGGCGCTTGGTTCGTGATAACAAAGTCGACGGAGCCGGGGGTTGCCAGACCACAGGAACCAGTGATGGAATAAGTCAGGGATTGTACACCAAAAGTGCCCAAAGCGGCCGTGAATGTCAGTAACGATCCATTAAGTGAGGCCTGTCCTTTTTCCGGCTGCGAGGTAAGCACAAAATTATAGTTTTCCTCTGACAGTCCATTCAGATGGGCCAGATCGACAATTGCCGGTGCTCCAATAGTTGCTTCTACCTCCACTTTTTCCTCTATATCGATTATGTCCAAAGTGACAGTGATCGCATCAGACACAATACCACAAGTATTGTTAGCTGTCAAGACCAACTCAACAAACCCTATTTCCTGGTCAAACTCACTTGGTATGTATTGAGCATTGAGAGCGTCACCATTGATAAACTGCCCTGTTCCACCAGTCGTCCAGTGGATGTCGGAGATGTTCCCTGACTCTCCCCCGCTCAAAATAAACTGCGACGGACAGGTTGTAAAATCATTTCCTGCCGTTACGGTTCCGTCCCCGGTGCATCCGCCCGGTGTAACCTGTATCGTCACAGTTCCTTCCGCTGATGTGCCTCCGCAAGGCAAATGAATAACATATTTAACCAAGTAAGTGCCCGGTTGGGCTTCGGCCCCTGTGTATGCCAATGAGCCGGATACCAAAGACGCTTGACCGTCAGTTGGCTGCTGAGTGATTTCAAGTGAGTAGCCAAGACCCAGCTCAGTTGAATTAAGCACACTCACTTCTCCAGTCTCTCCTGCCACAACTGACAACGTCTGAGCTTGCGGCTCAATGGGCTCGAAAATACTAAGTGTAACCTCATCAGTTACTTCTCCACAGCTGAAACCAACGGTGGAAATCACCAATTTGACTGTGCCATTAAGCTGATCCGCTGAACCAGGCGTATAAGTGGTGGAAGCGGCGTTGACATCACCAAATATGCCGTCGCCTTGCGTAGACCAAACCACCCCGGCTGCGCCGGCAACCGACCCACTCAAAGTAACTTGAGCGCTGCCACAGCTTTTGAGAATCGTGGCGCCTGCAGAGATAGTCACATCGGAAATCGACTTAAAGCTCACAACCATTTTATCAGAAACGCTTGTGCAAATCGCTCCTGCCGAAGAAATAGTCAGGTTAACAGTCTTGCTTGATAAGTCTGACGAGCCAGGGGTATACACAGCCGTCGCACTGCTGGCATTGTCGAACGTTCCGTCCCCATCAGTTGTCCAAATAATTGAGCCGATGTCCGCACCCAAAGTTCCGCTTACTTGCACTGTGGCACCTGCACATACGTTTTGATCATCTCCTGCCGACAAGGTTGATCCTTCAACTGTTTGAATGGTTACATTCATATCATCTGCCGAAGCAGAACACAGCTCATCAGTGGATGAAAGCGTCAGTACTATGGCTTTATTAGCGATATCGCCAGGTCCAGGTGTATAATTGGCCGTGATATTGGATGCGTTGTCGAAGGTGCCATCTCCATCGGTTGCCCAAATAATTGAGCTGACATCCGCACCCAAAGTTCCGCTTAATTGTACAGTGGCACCTTCACATACGTTTTGATCATCTCCTGCCGACAAGGTCGATCCTTCTACTGTTTGAATGGTTACATTCATATCATCTGCCGAAGCAGAACACAGCTCATCGGTCGATGAAAGCGTCAGTACTATCGTTTTGTTCGCAATATCCCCAGGTCCAGGTGTATAGATGGCCGTGATGCTGGATGCATTGTCGAACTTCCCGTCCCCATCGGTCGTCCAAATAATTGAGCTGACGTCCACACCTAAAGTTCCGTTTAATTGTACCGTGGCGTCAGCGCATACCTTCTGGTCATCACCTGCTGACACGCTTGATCCTTCAGCTGTTTGAATGGTCACATTCATATTATCCGTCGACGCCGAGCACAGCTCATCGGTCGATGAAAGCGTCAGTACTATCGTTTTATTGGCAATATCGCCTGGCCCAGGTGTATAAATGGCCGTGATGCTGGATGCATTGTCGACGGTGCCATCTCCATTGGTTGTCCAGGTTACTCCAGTTACACTTCCACCAAAGCTGCCCGCAAGACTAACTGTATTTCCTTCACATATCTTTTGGTCAACACCAGCACTTATTTGCGGGCTTTTTACCGACACCATCCCAGTGACCGATTGCTGACAAGCACCACCAAAGAAAACTGTGAGAGTAACTGTGAAATCACCTTTTGAGGTAAATGTATGGCTTGGGTTTTCCTCGTCAGATGTTTGATCGTCCCCGAAATCCCATAGCCAGCTATCTACCTGGAAATTTATCAAATCTGTATTGTTTTCAAATAGAACAGAATTGCCCAAACAAGCCTCAGCGGACGTGTCAAACGCTATATTGCCAGCTATAACACAATCCTCAGTAGACATTTTTCCTGCAAAGTAACCGGTATTATACGCTGGCAAATCAAGCTGAATTGGGTGAAAACTGGCGGGCCCGGCAATCTCACCAGAAAGGTAGAGGTTTCCCTCCCTGTCGGAATTAATTGACACGCCTTCCTCGTAAGAACTGCACTCACCGCAATTGTCAGTGGCATAACCAAATGCCTTTGCATAGAAAAATGAACCGTCTTCGGCCTTTGCTCCTACTACAGGAATTAAGTAATCGTAACTATCGATTCCATCTATTTGTATCCCACCAAATGTAGCGGAAAAGTAGGAAGAACCAGTTGCAAACAAATTTCCATCGGCGCCAATTGTGATGCTTGTCCCGATATCAGTTCCTTCCCCACCTCCATTGTTAAACCAGTTGGAGCCTTCAGAAAAATTGATTTTGGCGACGAAAAGGTCTGACCCGCCATATAATCCGGTTGTGGTATACTCCTTCCCCTCCCAATTCATGGTTTCCTGGTAGTAGCCCGTCAGGAACAAATCACCTGCCTCATTCGCAATGAGGTCAGCTATTTCCTCGTTAGAATCGGTGTCTTCGACGCCTAGTTCCTTGTCGGCCGCTCCAAAAAAAAGATAATTGTCAAGCTCATTTTCTTTGGAAAATTGGGCGACAAAAAGGTCATTCCGTCCTCCAACAAAGGGAAGCTCTACATCGGCGTTAAAAAAGTTGTAGGTATAGGCAAAATAACTTCCCCCTACGAAGAAAGAGCCATCTGCGTTGGCCCCCACTACAGTTCCGTAGGCATCGGGGGTGTCCAATGCCGATACGAAGTCACCGCTTTCAGAAAACCTTGCAACATAGAGAACATCGTCAGTTCCCCATTCCCCGGAATACCGACTGCCGTTGAAGGTAGCACCATAGGAATCGAAATTGCCCGTTATCAACACACTCCCTACCTCGTCAACATCGATGTCTTTCACGTATTGGTCTGACGTACCAGTCACGGCATCTATTGCCCACAGCTTGGAGCCGTCAGTTTGATAGGCAGCAACAAATACGTCCCGACCCTGCGATAACCTCACCACGGCCGCCGCTTCCGAGAGGCCAAAACCTCTATCCTCGACTATAATCTCTCCAATATCGTTGATGTACTCTCCATCGAAATACATGAGTTCATCCCCATCATAGGTTCCGGTGAAGTAAACGCCAGTTGGGCCTACAACAATCTCTTCCAAATCATCCCATCCAGACGAGCCAGCCGACTTGATCCATTGTAACGCACCATATGAATCATATTTTGCGAAAACAATGTCGTTTTCTCCTTGACTCACCAACCTGTTTTCACCATCCGAATAGATACCACTAAAAGTCCCTGCTCTGTACATGTTACCCTGGTCGTCGACCGCTGATTTTTCCATGGCGATGTTGTAACGGTCGCAACTCACCAAAAAGTTGGTCTTGGAGAAATCACTAATTGTACTTAACAAATAAAAGTCTTCATATGTAGTGGCAAGCGTATGCTCTCCAAACCCGACTGAATAATCATATGAGCCAAGTATCACAGGGTCACCGTTGCTCGAAATTGAAATACTTTGCCCAGAGTTATACGAGCCAGTGCTATTCTGATCGGGCGTGATTTGGATATCAAATGTGCCCTCAGCATCCTCAATTCTGCCGATAAATGTATTCTGATCACCGCTAATCCCATATAAAGTACTCTCCTGAAAAGTAGCATAACTTCCCATTTGCCCAGTCCAAAACACTCCCATTTCGCTGGCCGCAATATCTCTTCCAAAAATATTGGCGTCCCCATAGGCTGAGTTGATCCAGTTAAAGTTGAAAGACCCCGCACCCTCATCTGTGAACCTAAGTGCGTATGCCTCCGTGTACTCATTAGATGCACTCCAAATAGGTTCTACATTATCGCTGAGGAGGTCAAGCGAGTTCCTGAATCCACCTGTCAGGTATATTTCTTTGCCATACACATCCATCCCATAACCAGTGGTGTAGTCCTCGAGGTAGGTTCCTATGACGCCATTGTATGCCAATAAGTTTTTGTCAGAATCATACTTCTCTATTCTTGTCGCATAACTCCTTTCCCCTTCCACGCCAAGGGTGTAATTGTATGCCCAAAACACGTGATCATCTACAACTTCAACTGCAAATCCATTGCTACCATTTTCCGGCTCCGGCTCCTCACTTGTGACCTGCCAAATGGGAATACCATTTTTGTCGTATTTGACAAGTATTCTGTGATCGTAGCCGGTTAGTTCTTCCCGAGGAGAAATACCTTCTCCGAGGTCAAGGGCTCCGGAATAGGATCCGGCAACATAAATATTTTCCTCACTATCTACCGCAATATCGTACATCTCGGCCTTTTGAGCACCTTGATTAAACGCATGCACAAGTTTCCCTTCCGGGGTAAACCTTGCAACAAAGAAATCTTCGTATTCTGAATCTTCGTTGCTAAGAGTAAGCTCGTCAAAGTAAAGAGTGTGAAACATCTGTCCCGTGATGTATACATCACCACCTGGGCCTATCGCCAAACCCGATTTTTGCGGATGGATGTAGTAATAGTCGTCCATACCGATACTGCGCACCCAATCTACTTCTCCATTTGAACTGAATTTGGCAAGGAAATAGTGATAATAATAGTCATCGAAGAATTCAAACGATCCTACCTTGAGCTGGCTCTCGTAGCTACCAAGAGCGTATGTATTGCCCTCACCGTCTGTAGTTACGACATGTCCCTTGGACTGACCGTAAAATTCGGCGTCACCTTTGGCCCAATAAAAACTTTGCCCAGACACTCCTGAGAATACAAAAGATGAGAGTGCCACACTGATGATGATCCTCAACATAAAATATATATATATTAAAAAATAACGCTTAAAATGAATAGCGATGTACTCTAAGCTAACAGGAACATTTTATCAAAAAAATCCATTTTTGTCTTGATAAAGTTCAATAAAAATAGCGAGCATATTCCACACATAAAAAAATCTCCTTAGAAAATACTTTCAACCACTATTGATACGCAAACCAAGCAAATGGGATGCCCTTTTCAGGAAAAGTTTTTGTCAGGCAGTGCACCACACACCCCTCATATAAGTAATATATCAACTACCTTTGTGCTCAAGATTCTCAAAATGATCGATCAATACTTACGCAATCTGGGCATTTCACAGCTCAACGAAATGCAGCAGGCCACTATAAAAGCCGCTGGAAAAGAAAAAGAGCTCATCTTGCTTTCACCTACAGGCTCCGGAAAAACCCTGGCGTTTCTGCTCTCTCTCCTCCCCCGTCTTGTCAAAGACCAACCAGGGATGCAAGCCCTCATCATTGCACCCTCCAGAGAGTTGGCAATTCAAATAGAGCAAGTGGCGAGAGGCATGGGTACCGGCTTCCGTGTCAATAGCTTCTATGGTGGTCATTCGCTGAGAACAGAGCTGAACAACCTCAGCAACCCTCCTGCTATTGCTATCGGCACCCCGGGGCGGCTACTCGACCTGATCACAAAAGAGGCTTTCGACACAAAGAGTATTAAGCACCTTATCCTGGATGAGTTTGACAAGTCGCTCGAAATGGGTTTCGGTGGCGAGATGTCAAGTATCCTTGAGCACCTGACAAACCTTAAAACCAGGTTTCTTACCTCTGCCACACAGGCTGTTAAAATCCCTTCTTTTCTTAAAATGTCTGCCCCGTACACGCTGGACTTCACCACCAGGTATGAGAACAAGGAAAGCAAATTGGATCAAAAAATGGTTGTGGCTGAGGGCAACGACAAGCTTGACGCTCTCTTTAAACTCCTTTGCCTCCTGGGCAGCAAGAAAAGCCTGATCTTCTGTAATCACAGGGAGGCTGTTGACAGAATTGGAGAGCTGTTGTCTATTAAAGGCGTGGAACACAGGACTTACCATGGAAAGCTTGAACAGGATGCTCGTGAAAAAGTATTAGCCCAATTTCGCAACGGTAGCGTCAACGTTTTGCTCGCCACCGACCTGGCAGCCAGAGGGCTTGACATTGCAGAAATTGAAAATGTGATACACTACCAGCTTCCGCAAACCCAGGAGGCCTTTATCCACCGAAATGGCAGAACGGCCAGAATGAATGCCTCTGGTAGCTCATACCTTTTGCTGCTTCAATCGGAGAAGCCACCAAAATACCTGGCCAAAAAGCCTCAACTGGTAACCCTGCCTGAAACCCTGCTCACCCCCCCTGCTCCTGCGTGGTCAACCCTTGAGTTTTCCGCCGGTAAAAAGGATAAGATCAATAAAGTAGATATTGTAGGCCTTCTCTTCAAAAAAGGTCTTTTGGAAAAGGGAGACATTGGCTTGATAGACGTGACGGACAAGGCTGCTTATGCTGCTGTGAACAGAGAGAAAGCTGTGAAAACAGCCATGAAAGTGAGTGGAGAAAAAATAAAGAAGATAAAAGTCAGAGTCTCGGTGCTTTAGGAAAGTACCTAACGGCAAGCACAATAGCTAAAAGCAGAAAGGCCCGCTTCGCAGCAGGCCTTTCTTTTTGCAGATATAATGAATATGACTTAAGCAGCTGCCTTTTTGGCGTCAGCTAATGATACCGCCTTGTGGGGCTTGATCTCTATAACACCCATTTTATCCAGCAGCTTGATAATATAATAAGTTGGATCTATTTCATGCCAACGAATTCCACCAAAATTTGCACGGTTGCCATATTTGTGGTGGTTATTGTGATAGCTTTCACCCATCATCAGGAAGTCTACGGGCAAGAAGTTTCGGGAAGTATCGCCAACCTCGAAATTTCTGTATCCATATTTGTGCGCAAACCAGTTGATAATCGCTCCATGAATTGGCGAAAGAATAAACTGCAATGGCAGAAACAGCCACAGCCACCATGCATCAGCGTACAAATAGTACACTCCTACATACAACGCACCCCAAAATACTCTTGAGTACCATGAACGAGCGAATTTATCAAAGGCATCCCATTTTGCAACTCCTTCGGTGAATCTCTTCTCCGGCACCACTCTTCCACTGGCAATGTCTGAGTAAATGGTCTTTGTTTTCCACATCATCTTGAAAATGGTCTCATCATACTTTGGAGAGTGGGGATCATTTTCTGTGTCAGCAAAAGCGTGGTGCATCCTGTGCATTACGCCATAGCCATAAGGGCTCAGGTAATTTGACCCCTGAAATATCCAGGTAAGTACAAAGAATACTTTCTCAGTGAACTTACTCATCGTAAACGCACCATGAGCTGCATAACGATGTAGGAAGAACGTTTGAAAGAACAATGACAAGTACCACTGGGCAATAAAAAAGGGTATGATAACTTCCATCTTGTTATTAGTATTTTTTACGGTTTAGATTTGACCTGCTTGTGATCTATTCCCTTAAGACAAAGTCAAATTTAATTTGTGACAGAATTAATAAAATATTTTTTTTCGTATTGGCAACATAGCCGTTTTCCTGGCCAACTAAGCCTTTTGGCTGATCTCAAGTCTCAAACCCTCAATGAGCTCTTTGGGCTCCCCAAATGAGCAGGCCTTCTTGAAACTTTCAATAAGCTGAGCTGAGCTTACCATATCGAAATTTATCTTGCTGGTATCTATTGCCAGTTTCTCCTTAGCTCTGGAAAACAACTGGCGACAGTTCTCTTTCTTTTTATTGACAATCTGCTGAAGCTCGTCGTACTCAATATTGAACACCTCCCGTAGCAGGTAGACTGCCCTCTCCACAGGTTCCAACTTTTTATGCAACATTGCCAAGGCGGTGGAAATTTCGTGCTCTATATCGATATGAGAAAGATCCAGCTTCTCCACAAACTCTATTGGGTTAATGGCATCAAGGTATTCGTTCTTCTTTCGTTTGATCGAATTGAGATGATTGATGCAACTATTGGTCACCGACTTGATCAAATAAGCTTTTGTGTTCTTGATTTTTTCGTGATCTAGTGTTAACCACTTCAAAAAGGTGTCCTGCACAATGTCTTCGGCGTCTTGCCATGAGCCTACCATCTTCATGGCAAGCCTGTGAAGCAAGGGTTGATAGAGCGTTATCGTTTGAGCCTGATTCAATTTCTGAAATTATATACAAAGGTAAAGTCAATACCTTTAGTTAGCACTATTTGTTTTCGATTATTTAACCCTTAAACAATCGAAACACCAATAAAGTGCAATTTCGGATGGCAATTCTCAAGGTTGAATTGCCACAAGCCTGAGAAAATGATAATGTGCGGTCTGGAGATCGCTAACTGATGCAGTCTAAAAAGCAAAACGGGCAGGGATTAGTCATCCGCTGCCCGCTTCATTCTTCACCAGCCTTAACCAGTGAACAACGTCAAGCTATTGTTCATCCGCCTCAATCGCAACGTCACCTAGGTGGCACTACGCCTGACAGGATTCAAAGTACGCCGATCTCTCGACTTTTCTTTTTCTTCCCTGGGCCCTGCTGGCCGAGCAAACTATCTCTCACTTGATGAAATGAATTTCCGTATAAACCTTTGCAATAACAATTTTGCAAGCCCCTACTTTTCAACAACTTATACACGACATTATCAACACCCTGACCAGTGTTGTTCACCTCCATACCAACAGGATATCCACAATTGTCGGCTGGTTTACTTTCTCAATCCAGTTTGCAACTTAGCTTTGCGTCAAGTTCTTAGCCATGAATAAAGCAACTACCCAGGCCCTCGTTATTTGGGCATCGCTTCTCGTAACATCCTGTGACTCAAAAAAGAGCCCATCTTCGAGCGAACAGTCATTTACAACCCGCATTCAGCAAATACCTTCCGCACTTCAGGAAGGCCTTAAGGCCCATGGCGGTCTTGAAAAATGGGCAAAATACGGTACGCTAAGCTATACCGTAGCCTCCAAAAGCATCCCGGAAAAGCATCTGATTGACCTGAATAGTAGAAAAGTGCTGATCACCACCGACAGCACCTTCACAATGGGTTTTGATGGGAAGGATGTTTGGGTAAGCCCAAACCTGGCAGCCTATCCAGGCTCCTCAGCCACTTTTTACCACAATCTTGTATTCTATTTCTTTTCCCTTCCTTTTGTCGTTGCCGACCCTGGGGTTAATCACAACGCTTTACCAGACATCACATTTGACGGAGTGGCTTACAGCAGGATCAGCATTACTTTTGGAAGTGATGTGGGCGAGTCTCCTGATGATCAGTACATACTTTGGTTCAGAAAATCAGACAAACTGCTAAGTATGATCAATTACTCAGTCACCTATTTTGATCCTGCCAATGCCAGTAAGTTCAATGCTATGGTTTACGAAGAATGGCAAACTGTCAATGGCCTAAAGGTTCCTTTAAAATGGACCTCCTACAAATGGGAAAACGATTCTCTCGGAGACAAACGAGGTGCTACTTTAGTAACAGATGTATCCTTTCAGGAAGGAACTCCGGATGCCACCTTATTTCAAAAGCCTGAAACAGCCGAGATTGATAATAAAGGCAATTAATAGTTATTTTTTCAGATGATGAAGCTTGGAGACAGGCCATTTCACGAGCCATTTGGAACCTGCCTTCAAAGCCCTGTTGAGAATGGCCTTTATCTCTACATGCTGAGATGTTCTCAAATGAATCATGTAGTAAAAGCCCCGGAATTGGGCGTCGGTTACCGTGGCTTCCACCCCTCTTCCGTCAGCCTCTAACGCCACATCTTCCGGCCGAACCATCCACTTGCCATTTACCTCGCTGGCCTTCACTCCCATTGATTCCAGATTTTTCCTGGTGAAGATGTTTACCTCCCCAAAAAAAGAAGCACCATAGGCGGTGACTGGCTGGTTGTACATCTTTTTTGGGCTGGACAACATGTCCATTTTGCCAAGCCGCAGAAGAAGTATCTTGTCCGCCAGGGAAAGTGCTTCTGCCGGGTCGTGTGTAACCATAATAACCGTAATGCGAAGTTCTCGGTGAATCTCCTTCAAAACGGTCGTCATCTCGCTCTTAAGCATCACGTCAAGGTGGCTGAACGGTTCATCCAGTAGCAGCAACTCGGGTTCATCGGCGAGATTAACCGCCCATACTACTCTTTGCCTTTGTCCTCCAGACAGTTGATCGGGCCGTCGCTCCTCCAGGTCTTTTAGTCGACAAATTTTGATGAGTTCATCTACCCTTTGCGATTTGTACGGGTCACTGAAGGCCCTCAGTGCATGCCTTAGGTTTTCCCGCACCGTCATCTTCTCCTGAAGCTCCAATTCCTGAGTAATCAGTTTTATATGGTTGTAGCCAGGAACTAAGCGGTCGATGGGGCCCTGGATAAGACTGCCACCCCAAGTGATTTTTCCATCGCTTAAATCGACCAAGCCTGCTATCGAACGCAGCAATGTTGTTTTACCGGATCCACTGGCGCCAGAGATGACCAAAAAAGAACCCCGGGGCACATTGAAACTAAGCTTCGAAAGTGCTTTTGTCTCAACCCCGGGGTACTTTACACTGCATGTAGTAACTTCCAAACCTTCAGGCATGCCCAAAGGTATTTCATTTTTTTAACCCAATCGAATTTTAATCAAGTTGGCCAATAATTTAAGGCTTTCATCGAGATAGACGTCCTTTGGTTCCTTTCTATCTGTGCCAGCTTCTTTCACCTCTGAGTCGTTTATCTGAGTACTTAGGTCTCTGATAGACTCTCTGGCTGCTCTCACATCATCGATTTCAGCCTTTCTTATAGTGTAGTTCAGAGAAATTTCATTTTTTGAGCGTGCTTTTTTTGCTTCTTCTATGTCATACTGTAGCTCTTTGAACTCTGCATTGTTCTGCAAGTCAAGCGAATAAATGCGTGTTAGCTGCTCTATAAGTTTGCTGTCAATTTTATTTACCGGAGTAAAACTGGAGCTTCTGATTTGATCCCAGGGCAATGCACTTGGCTGCGAGCTTTCTCCAAAACTATCCGCATCATATGCAGACGGGAATTCGATGTCAGGCTTCACTCCCAGGTGTTGTGTGCTGCTCCCGTTGACTCTATAATATTTGGACAACGTAAGTTTTACCTGCCCCAGTTTGGCAGTTTCCTGCGGCAAAAACTGATCAAGATCAACAAGCTGTTGCACTGTGCCTTTGCCAAAAGAGTTTTCACCAATGACTATACCTCTTTTATAGTCCTGAATAGCCCCTGCAAAAATTTCGCTGGCCGACGCACTAAATCTGTTGACCAAAATTGCCAACGGCCCGTTGTAGGCTATCTCGCTGTCCTTGTCAGTTCCTACGTCAATTGATCCGTCAGCATTCTTTACCTGCACTACAGGCCCCTTAGAGATAAAAAGACCAGACAAATTAATGGCCTCCTGGAGCGAACCACCACCATTGAACCTCAGGTCCATCATCACGCCGTCTACACCATCGGCTTCCAACTCCGCAAGAAGTCTTTTTACATCCCTGGTAGCACTCTTATAATCCTTCTCCCCTTTTTGAGCACCTTCCCAGTCAAAGTAAAAAGACGGCAGAGTAATAACACCAAGCTTATAAGTCGTTCCGCCTTCGGTATAGGGTACTATCTTCTTAGATGCCGTTTCTTCCTCCAGCTTCACCTTGTCCCTTACTAGGCGCAACTCAACGGGCAAAGATCCATCAGGTGCATCATGAGGAACAATCTTTAAGCGAACAACTGTCCCTTTTGGCCCTCTGATCAGCTGAACAACATCATCAAGTCGCCAGCCGATGACATCAACAAAGTCTTCTTTGTCGCCCTGGGCCACTGCCACAATTTTATCGTCTTTGTAAATCTGCTTACTCTTATAAGCCGGTCCGCCAGGAATTACCTCATACACCTGCGTATTATCCATTTGCTGCGTCAGTCTTGCGCCAATACCCTCCAGAGATTGCGCCATGTCAATCTGAAAGTTCTCGGATGTGATCGGCGAAAAATAGTTGGTATGTGGGTCAAAGGCCTCTGTAAATGAATTCATGAACATTTGAAAAGCATCTTCGCTATTGTACTGTTCAATCATTTTGTGATAGCGTGCATAGCGGCTTGCCAGGGTGGTCTTGATATCTTTCCACTCCTTACCTTCAAGCTTCAACCCCAGTGCCTGGTACTTGATGGTTTTTCTCCACAGTTCGTCCAACTCATCAAACGACTTAGCCCATGGCTCCTTTTCCCGGTCTGGCGTAAACATCTCATCTGAGTTGAAGTCAGGCTCGGTCTCCAATATCTTATTCACCTTGCTGATTCGATCCAGGGCTCTTTCCTGATACAGCCTGAACATTTGAAATGGCACATCGATATTTCCGGTAAGCAGGTAGTTGTCAAAATAGTCCTTGTAGCGCTTGAAATATTCAATATCGGACACAACGAAGTACATCCGGTTGTTGTCCAGGTTAGTGATATAGTTGTTAAATATCACATTAGAGAGAGAGTCATTCAGAGGTGTTTTTCTGTAATGATTCTGAAGAAGTAGACGAGTGATCAGGAGTGCCTCTTTGCCGTGTTCAGCATTTGGCACTATCAGCTTCGTTGTGTCAGCAATAACTTCGGCTTTTCCGGCTGAAGCTTGAATACCAGTGCCCAACAGCACAAACAAAAGGGCGATCCATAAGAATGATGCTTTATTCATAATTTTGTTTTGTCAATAATAATGTATCCAACGAAAATTAGGCCAGAATGATCTCTAGAAAAGAAATATTTCCATGACCGGGAAACAGTTTTGGCAAATTGGTTTCTCTATTCGGCATAGTTCGACTTAAGAATTCCTGAAAAGTATTATTTAAAAACAAAAAAAGCAGGTTTCCCTGCTTTAAATATCATTATTTGTTTGTGACGGCTAATACCTGACCACTTTGCCACTGCTATTTTGGTCGGCAATTAGTCTGTCAGGCGTTCCTTTGTATGTCACTCTGCCGCTACTACTAACGTCTGCCATTAGCTCCCTGCTTACCGACACATTTACCTTTCCGCTGCTGCTGACATCGGCCCTCGCCTTTTCACTTTCCAGATCAAACCCATCGTAGTAACCTGAGCTGCTCCCATCTATTTCCTGAAATGTGGCCCGGCCACGGAGTGTCACCCGGCCACTGCTCGACACATCTACCTCAAGATCACTGCAATTTACCGCCAACGACATTCTGCCAGAGCTGCTGGCATCGGCATAAAAAGAAGTCGCATTAATAGTTTCTTCGGCAGTGACTCTGGCTGACGAGCCCACTGATACTCCTTCAAGTTCTCTATAGGTCAGTCTGATTTTTATACTGCCCCTCCAGTTTCTGTTCCACCCATCAAGATGTATCTTCAGCTTGCTACCCGATACTTCAGTCAGAATATCTTCAAGATCAACCTCGTCAGAAGTAATTTCCGCCCTTTCTTCACTACCCTTAACCAACTCGACCTCAATAGATTGAGAGACAGACAGCTGGCTGAAGGCCGGTAACCTTCTGGTTTCCTTCATCTGGGCATTTACCTGAAAAGAAATGAGCCCGACAAAAAGTAGTATAATAAGATGTTTCATGTGTGCAGTATAGTTTCGTTAATTAGTGCTTTGGTGAAAGACCGAAATTTAGAGAAGGGGTTGCAATTGTTTGAAAATCTTTTCGTTTCGATGACGAAAGAAATTAGACCGGCTAATTGATGATGAGATTTTGCGTGTTGTCCGTTGTTTTTCTGGTGGCAGGGAGTTTGTCGGCCCAGAGTCCTGTGGGAAACAACAGTAGGGTATTAGAAGTAAGCCCCGAGCTTTCGGTGCAAAGAGTAATCCCCAACAACCAAGGTGAATATGAGCTTTCATCCGGCGAAAAATATTTTACTTCGCTAGTGGTTAAAATATCAGGCTCCGATTCTTTCGAAACTTCTTCTATAGCCGCCGAAGGGAATTCTTATCCCCTTGAGGTTGATGAGCACACCGACTTAGATGGAGAACTTCAGAGTCTTCCTGTCATCTTCGACCTACCCGGACAAAATGCCAGATTGCGACTACCCAACGTAACTGAACCATTTTCAGTTTATTATATTAGTGCAGGTGAGCTGCCATCTTCTGCCCGCACAGCCGGTGAGCTCAAACCGTTGGTCACAACACCAGGTAGCTGTGAAGAGCCCGAAACTATCGATCAATCTGAATGGAGAAAAGGGCTTTCTGCACCGTCTTATTCGAGGAGCTACACAGAAACAGAACATCTCATTGTCCATCACTCGGCTACCTCCAATTCGCTTACAGACTATTACAATGTGGTTCGAAACATTTATATCTACCATACGCAAGTAAACGGCTGGTCCGACATTGGCTACAACTACTTGGTGGCACCTGACGGTACTATTTTTAATGGAAGAGATCCGGCAGATGGTGAGCAAGACCTTGTGCTTGGGGCTCATTTTTGTGGAAAAAACTCCACCACCATGGGCGTTTGCATGATGGGCGACTACAGTACCACAGAGCCGAAGGAAGAGGCTATTTCTTCGCTGGAAGCACTACTCACATGGAAAGCTTCAAAAGACATATTGGATGTACTGGGAAGCACGCCACATCCGCTCAACGGTAATCTAAATACTATTGCGGGACACAGACAGGGCTGCGCCACACAATGCCCTGGCGAAAAGGTATTTGAAAAACTAGAAACAATACGGCAGGATGTCTTTGCAAATTTGCAGGCTTGTAATGATCCGCTGGTGGTAAGCACCGTTACGTTTTATCCAAACCCAAGTGAAGGAGATGTGCTCATTGAACTGCCCGAGGAAACGGAACTTGAAGCTGTTGACTTGATAACATTGAGCGGACAAAAACAGTCCATTGGACTAATCAACGAGGGCCTTAATGGGTACCGTGCAGTGACCTCCTTTCTTCAACCCGGAGTTTACGTGATGATGTTCAAACTAAAAAATGAACTCCCTCAATACAAAAAAATAATTCTTCGATAAGCGCTTACGTTATCAATGCGCTTTTACTTCAGCCAATTCAAGCACCTGAGCAAGATAAAACTGCCTGAAGTACAACTCCCTTGACTCCTCGTCCAGAAAAGCGTCTTTTGCCTTATTAAAATGTCTTACTTCCTTTGTTTTTAGCAATTTGAGAAGTCCTTCCGAAATTTTGTTATCTAATAGCATGGCAATAATAATTATAAGTCTTTACTTTTCAGGAAAGCAACATTAGCTCTTAACGTTACTACCCCCCATTTTTGTTACTTTTTTTCTGGCTAAATCTAGTCAGGTGAAGAAGCCTACTTGCGCAAAGCAGCGCTGCGTGTAGTAACCTTCCTCTACTTATTGTCAACAAAAAGGCGGTTTACCCCCATGCTGTTTTAAAAAAAGAATGACTTTATTGATTTTTTTTGATGACGACCTGCGCACTGGACACGCTACTCATGCCGAAGTAGCCGAGTATTACTCCCTCATCATCATTCAGGTATTTTAAGTTTCCCCTGACCAGCGATGGTGGCGTGCTGGTAGACTTCCCTAAGCCAATTGCCTGTGTGTTAAGGTTTTTAA
Source organism: Imperialibacter sp. (assembly GCF_040222815.1). Lineage (GTDB taxonomy): Bacteria > Bacteroidota > Bacteroidia > Cytophagales > Cyclobacteriaceae > Imperialibacter. Next base: position 134,121 of record NZ_JAVKCH010000026.1, read on the forward strand.
GGTATTCAAAAGCAGCCGCATCAATTGTGTATTGACTAACAGTGACGGTGTCGTCTATCTGGAATAACAGGCTTGATAGCTCAAAACCGAATTTCTTTCCATTGAAAAATCGGTCAGTAATGAGAATCAAGTCTTCGGCTCCGCTGAACGAAATTCCGTTCTCCGCTACTTTCCAACGGTAGTAGTCATTTTCAGTCGCAGGATCCGACACGAAACCAGTCACCAAATAGCCCGAAGTAAATGATAAAGTTTCGGGCACAAAAATGTTCGGTACGAACGTATAGGTAAGTGTGTCTATTGGCGGAGCTGGTTTAAAAGAGTTTTCATTTGAAACAATGATCTTATCCTCCCATTCCACCACAAGTTTGTAGTTCACGCCAGGCACACCCACAAACTCTGCTGAATCTGTTAGATACTCGCCGGGTTTTTCCGGATTTTCGGTCAAAAAATAATTGACCCCCTTCGAATTGATGTAAACCTTTGCGTTGGATATTCTTGGGTTTGTCTCAGGCGAATCAAAGGGTAAAGTCTGAGAAAGGCTAACACGGTAAGGACCTGGTTGATCGGTAATCCATCCTTCAACCACCAGGTAAGTGCTGCCGGAGGGCAAATCGATTGAGATAGGGTCTTCGCATGCCAGTAGCACAAAAGAGCTTAAAATAATAGCTAGCAGGGCTGATCTACGCATCCGTCAGAATTTGAAATTATAGGAGACTGATGGAATGATTGTGCCCAACACAGAATACCTGATGGTTTCTGTTTGGCTTGGGTCTAGAGCGCTTTGCCTGAAAAGGTAAGAATAGGCGTTCCGCCGGGCGTATACATTGTAGATGGAAAATGTCCAGCTGCTTTTAAACTTTCTTTCAAGACTTTTTCTGCTCACGTAAGTTGTCGACAGATCCAGCCTGTGGTAGTCGGAAAGCCTGCCCTGATTACGTTTTGAGAAATTTGGCACTATCACACCATCATAAACGTATTTTGCGTCTGGCAGGGTTACGGGGCGCCCTGTGCTGAAATTAAACGTAGCAGAGAAGCTCCATTGTCTGCCTTCGTCATAAATACTCACCACTGAAACGTCATGCGTTCTGTCATAATCGCTGGGGAAAAAATCTCCATCATTTAGTGTTTCTTCCACTGTTGCTCCCTTTATCTGTGTCTCCGCTCTCGCCAGGGTATAACTTATCCAGCCCCGAAGCACCCCCTCAGGCTTTCTAACAAGAAGCTCAGTGCCATAAGCCCTGCCAATACCAGCAAGCACCTCTGTTTCAATAGTTTCATTTAATAGTAAGTCGGCCCCATTCTTAAATGCTATTGTATTTGACAGCGACTTAAAATATGCTTCAAGAGAGAGTTCCAGATTTCCATTAAACATATCTCTGTAGTAGCCTAGGGTCCATTGATTCGACACTTGCGGCTTAATATACCTGTCACTGAGTTTCCATATGTCGGTAGGTGCAGGCGAGATACTATTAGTAATTCTGTGGATGTATTGATAGTTTTTGTTGTAACTGGCCTTAAGCATCGAGGCTTTGCTTAATTTATAGCTTGCAACGAGCCTGGGCTCAAACCCTTCATAGAAGTCGATAATTTGACCAAATTTATACTGCACGGTGTCGACAATCGACGTTCTGCTTTTTGGTAACCCGTTTACATAAATATAGTCATTTGACGGGCCCAGGTAGTAAAAACGAGACCACCTTGCTCCTGCCACAGTTTCAATCCTTCTGCTCCACTTCTTTTCCCAACTGCCATATAGGGCTGGCTCTACAGCATGCTCCGAACTCAGCTTTATTTCCACCACCGAAGCGTCTTCAGTAAGCGGTATCCTGTCTCCGGGATTGAGCCTGTGGATAATAGACGAATAACCAAAATTATAGGTATTGTCAGGGTTTGAATAAAAATTGAAATCGGACTTAAAAGTGTAGTTGAAGATGTAAGACGTTCCTATAAAATTGGAAATTTCGGAAGGGTCTTCCGTTTTATAACTGTACTCGCTCAGCGTGAACGTATGATTGCTGAATAGACGGTTTCCAAAAATATGATTCCACCGGGCGATCAGCGCACTATTGCCCCAGGTTCGTTGAAATGTTTCTCCAACCTTGTTACGGTCTTTGCCAACATAGCCCGATAGATAAACCTTATTTTTGGAGTTCAAATCGTAGTTGAGTTTCATATTGAAGTCGGCAAAGTTGAGGGTACTCCTCCTTACATTGTTGTCGCCCAGTTCATAATTGATATTAAACAATGAAGACCGTACCGATGCCAGGAATGAGCTTTTTCCTTTTACAAGTGGCCCTTCCGCTACCAACCTACCCGACAAAAGCCCAAGTCCTCCTGAAAAAGCAAATCGTTCCTTGTTGCCCTCTCTCTGTCTCACACTCACCACTGAAGACGTTCTGCCGCCGTAGGACGCCGGTATATCACCTTTATATATTTCTATGTCGTTGATCGCCTCAGGGTTGAAAACGCCCACTAGTCCAAAAAAATGAGATGTATTGAAAATGACTGCTTCATCCAGCAGTATCAGGTTATTGTCGGCCGATCCGCCCCTTACATTAATACCAGTGGCGTCCTCCCCAACGTTTCTGATGCCTGGCAGCAGCAATGCCCCCTGCAGCACATCTACTTCGCTGAGAAAGTAAGGAATCTTGCCAAAGATGTTTCGGCTTATCTTGTGATAACCAGTGTTTTTAGCTGTCAGCAAAACGTCAAAGTCCTTTGGAGACACGACCAATTCGGGCAAATTGGCCTCTGCCGACTCCAGAGAAAAGTTTTCTTCTGTCGACTCTGCCAAAGTCAACCTGGTCTCGATTGACTTATAGCCTACAAATGAGACACGAACATCGTAAACTCCCTTAGGCAATGAGAGCGAGAAAAAACCGTAGGAGTTGGTAGAAGACCCAGTTTTAAGAGAATCAATCCAGATTGTGGCACCAATCAGGGCCTCGCCAGTGCTGGCCTCTCGCACCTGGCCTTTCATGGTTACGTTGTCATTTTTTAGCGGAGCCTTATTTTTGACGGCTATTAGCAAGATTAGGTTGCCTTCAAACTGATACTTCAGATTTTCAGCAAGCACTATCTTGTCGAGCAAATCATCCAGCAAAATAGTGCTTCCATTGACTTTGATCTTCTTGTCGAATGGAATCGACTGATCAACGTAGGAGGGTTTGAAAGAGGTTTGATCAGCTATCAGGCGCAAAGCTTGCCTGACAGAAAGGCTAGCTTCGCCGTCAGGCATTCTCAAAACCACGTCAGTGTGACTCTGAGCGACTAATGCTGAGCTTGCCGACAGCAAGCAAATGTGAAAGATAAAACAGACTCTTAAAAACGTTGGCATACTCCCGAAAGCGACCTCTAAATAAAGACATGTTTCGTCTATAAAAGGTAACTATAGGAGTAATAAATAAAAAAAGAGGTTGGAAGTTCCCTGTTCTAATTTTCGCAGGGCTCCGCAAGAACTACATATGAACCACCTTTTTGCTCCACTGATCCATTTAGTAGCGTAGCTATTACGTTCAGGCTCTCCTGAAGGCTGAGGTTTTTAAGGGTTACACTTAACTTGCACGCTTTCAATGCTTCATTGTCGAGTGTGATATCAGCATGGTAGTGATCTTGTACTTGTTTCAGTACTTTATCCAAAGGCTGATTAGAAAATGTCATCATGCCAGTTTTCCAGGAAAGAAAATTCATGTCAGTTATATCGGATCTCCTAATGACGTTATCTTTCATTACAACGTCCACCTGTTGATTTTTTTGGAGCATAAGAACCTTTTCCAGAGCTGAGGCTTCCACAGTTCCATCAATCACAGCAAGCCTGACCCCTTCCTTCGTGTTTTTCAGATTAAACTCTGTACCCAACACTTTAGCCGTCATACCGTTCGACTCTACAACAAAAGGATGCTCAGCATCGTGAGTTACTTTAAAATAAGCTTCCCCTTTCAACTTGATATTTCTGGGCTCATCCTCAGAATAAGATATCTGGCTATTGGCGTTGAGCCAAACTGAAGAGCCATCAGGTAGCGTAATCTCCTTTACCTTCTCATTGGCATTAACTACGGCGGTTTCGGAAAAAGCCTGACTAGTGACAGTCGATTGAAATACAAAATAGCTGCCAACGATGAGAGCAAGACTTGCAGCAGCCCAGTAGAAGTACCTCAAAGCAAACTCCTTCTTTTCCACACTAAGTCTGCTCTTTACTTTACCCCATGCACATTCCACATCAGGGCAATAGTCCGAGGTGTCGAGGGATGCATGCTCCCATACCTTAATCGTCTCTTGAAGCTCGACTGATTGATGAGCATCAACGTTCTTCTCAGCTTCAGAAGCACCTTTTGCCTTACCGTTAAAATATTCGACTAAGTCTCGTTGCATTATAATCAGGTGTATTCAATTAGATGTCAAGGATTTTCATCCTAACCCCCAAGCTATCTACAAAAAGTTTTCGATTAAGGCTAGCAAAATTACTCCCAGCTTATCAACGTACGGCTTCAGGCTTACTCTGAGTTTTTTGAGCGCTATGCTCATTTGATTCTCTACCGTCTTTACAGACAGTTCCAGCTTTTCGGCAATCTCCTGATAGGTAAGCCCTTCTTCCCTGCTGAGCACAAAAATAACTTTGCATCGGTCGGGCAATAAATCAATAGCCTTCTGGACGATTGAATATAGCTCATTGTACTCAATTTGAGTTGGATCTGACAGGTCAGCCTTTTCACTTAAATTATCCACATCCTCCTTTTTCAACTCCTTGGGCAGTTGCAGTTTGAGGTAGTTGATTGACCTGTTGCGAACGGATGCTACGAGATAGGCTTTAACAGAATAGCTAATATTGATCTCTTCACGCCGCTCCCAAAAGTTCACGAAAACTTCCTGAACCACTTCTTCTGCCACTTCATTATTGCGGGTCAGTTTCAGCGCATACCGGCACAATTCCGTGTAATGCTGTTTGAAGAGTACTTCTAGTGAAGATAAGTTATCAGGAAGCAGTTGGCTCAATTTTAAAATCTATAAAACTCTACAAAGACAGCCGAAATTAATGATTGGTGTGGAATACTAAAAAAGGAAAGCCCCGTAAAACGAGGCATTTCCTTAACAACCAACCAAACCTAATGTTTATTAGTTCAACGAAGACTTTTTTGAAATATTGAGTCCTCATTTCTATTTTAACAACCTTGAGTTTAAAGACCCTAACTACCCCCAACTGGTTGTAGAGTGCTCAGCAAATAATTGGAGAGCACGTAGTAGCCTAAGTTAGTGCTGGTGGACGTTCTGCCGCTTGTCGTAAGCAAATAAACCATATCGTATTCAGGCATTACAAACATATAGTGATCTTCGTCGCTGAGCGCATAAAAGGTTCTGTTCTCAGGAAAATAGACCGACCATGAGCTGTCATCAGAAAACCTCCACCATAAATACCCCATGTCCGAAAAGCTAGAAATTCGATGCTGAGTACTTGTCGACTCTTCTACCCATCTAGCACTCACAATTCGTTGGCCGAGCCAGCTTCCATTGTTGAGCATAAGGTCTCCAATTTTTAACAAATCGAGAGGTTTTATGGCGAGCCCCAGAGAAAGGTCGCTCAACCCAACGTCATCTTTTCTCACCGTCCAATCGTTGATCTGAAGAGGTCCAAATAGCCACCGATTGACAATCTCGTCGGCGGACAAGCCGGTTGCAGACTCCAGCGCCTCAAGTATAATAAGGCTGCCCGCCGAATTCTGAGAAAACCTTTGACCCGGAATGCTCTCCATTGGTTTTTTAAGCAAAAACTCCACCGCACTTGGGGCCGTCTTTATCACATTCACATCGTTGGACGAGGAGTTGACTCCTGACAGCGTTTCGTTCCACGAAAGTCCCGATTTCATGGTGAGAATATCCTTGAACCGGATTCTCTTCTTTAGTTGGTCAGCTTCGAAATACGATTGGCGTTCGGGCAAATACTTGTAAACCGAGTCCTCAACTCCGTTAATGAAACCGCCGTCAATAGCAATACCTACCAGCAGTGAAACAATAATGTTACCCATACTTCCTATGCCCTGAAGCGAGTCTCTTGTGTAGAAACCATAGTAGTCTTCAAAAACCACCTTGTTGTCTTTCAAAACCAGCATACTGCCAATGCCACCAAGGCGACCCGCATCAAAAAGGCTGTCTAATGCCAAAAGCAAAGGCTCATCGAAACCCGATATCCTTGGATCTTCGTAACCCCATGGTGAGTCATCGGGCCGTACGTCGTCATTCCATTTGCAGCTCTGAGGAAGGAGCATGAAGACGGCGACAATAAGAAAGTGGATTCGACGCATCAAAACAGCCCTATTTTAATCATGACATTCAATGTGAGTCCTGAGAAGTCATCATCGGATATTTCTGGGATATCCAATCCTTTGACCAATCGATAGCCTACCTCGCCATGCAAAATGGCAAAAGGAAGAAATTTGTAGTCGCAGCCAGCAGATGGCTGCACAAATAGCGCATAGTCTTCGAACATGTTATAGAAATTGTCCCGCCGCTCCCAAAACACCTTCCCCTGCCCCACTCTTGCATCAAATGTAAACTGAAAGGGCTTCTCCAAAGTTGTTTTGTATCCGGTCCACAAGCCTATATGGCTGTATTTCATACTGAATTCATTAGGGAAAATCAGCCTTTGATTGTAGTCTCCCATATAAACAGATCCGTAAGCTCCAACATGGTAGTGACCGTAGAACAAAAAGCCCAAACCACCGCCCAGATTAACACCGTTTGCCTGCCGGAGGTAGGCGGGTTCAATGTAGCCCGCAACCCAAACACCATATTTCCTTTCCGGTTTATTGATTTGCTTCGTTTGCAGTTTGACAGAATCAACAGCAAGCGAATCAACAGCCTGCGATAGTGCCTGCCATGTCGCTGCCATCATTATCAACACAAAAAAGCCGATTTTCATAGTTTAGAAACCATTGTGACTCTGTTAACCCCTTATTCATCTTTCTCTAAGGTACTCAATTCAATGCTCAATGCCTTTGTAGATATTTGCGTCTCGTAAAATGAAAGCCCAAGAGAAACCAAAAGCAGAACGAGGCTAGCGACAAATAAGTAGTTGCCGAGTTGGCCATTGTCGAGGTATAAGAACAGAATCGAAAGCACACAACCCAGGAAGCTTAAAATACCGAACGCCTGCATGTTTCTGATGAGCAAAAGCCGCAAACGTAAGTTCTTAATTTGCTCCCGGATGGGCACATTGTTTTCGCCGTGAGAATCAGCTTGTCTTTTGTGGAGCCCTCTGATAAGGCTGGCAATCGCTAAAAACCGGTTTGTATACGCCAAAAGCAACAAAGTGATGGCTGGAAACAACAATGCCGGAGTGCTTAGTTCTAGTTGCATATCACAAATTTACCCTGTCAATTTCTTGCCTTTGCCATTGAAAATTTCTCCCGATCAATTGCTGAATTTTGGTTAAGCTAACAAAAGATTTTGCAACTACCTTATCAAAGGGAGCAGTTTGAATATTGAGTATTCGGCTGATCTCATCTCCAAGCAAATACTCCATAAGGGCGGAAACAGGTAAATTAACGGAGTTATTTCGCATTTCAACTTCTATATGCCTTCTAAGTGCGGTTGCTAGTTCAGTCCCCTCAACAGATTTGGAAAAGTGCCTTTTCACTATGTGCTTTTCCAGCACCAACGCCTCCTTTGCACTACCCTTTAGTAGTTCTCTTTCAATCCCCAGCCACTGCCCTATCAGGTTCCAGTATTGTAAAAAGTCCTTACTTTCTGCGCCCTTTATGTCGACACCCAACTTTCGTAGCCCACGCAATACTATTAATGAGAACGCTAAGTTTGTTCCAGCCATGTCCTCCTGGTTGATTGGAAGTCCCCAACTGGCCTGCCAGAAAGGTTGATTCTTTATGTAATACCTGGTGAGTGCATGCATAAGCCTTACTTTGAGAATACTCCTGAAGCCCCTTCCATGGGCATCAAATGCTCCAGGCTCAGATACATCAATCACAAAGGAGGCGGTTTCGACTAGCCGCTTGCCCGGGGCTTCCCTAAGCCGTTTGGAGTGATACAAAACTTTAGCGCCGTTGGCGGCGGCATAGCAGTACGGAAGCGAATAGAGTCCCAGGCAGAGCAGAATCAGAGGTTGATGTTTGGAGAAAAATTCCTGAGCACTCTTTAAGTGCTTCGGCAGGCTATTTTGAGGTAGCGCCTCATTTTGATTGATGAAATTTATCAGCTCTTTGGGCCAGCTATCATCGGGCTGCTGGCTATTAAGAGAGAAGTTCTTCCATTTGCCCGCCCCCCAAAGCTCAGGCATATCTCGTTGAATGACTTCAACAACAGCGTCGGCGGGAGGATCACCAATGAGCCTAAATTTTTCTAAATCCATAAAAAAAGCATGCAGTTAACGGTATAACCCTGCATGCTTCCTATTAGTTAACTAAAGATCAAAAAGATTTTAACACTTTACATGAAGATCCATTCTTCACGAACGTATACTTTGCATTCTCGTATTTATAAAATTTCACACCCATCAGAAGAAATACGCCCACTTTTTCGGGCAGCCCTTTTGGGGGTACTATTGAGAGTTGGGCGGTAATCGGCTGGATAGCTATTTTTAAATCAGGAAACATGTTGCTTTCAAATGAATCGGTTAAGCCATGGTGATCAGGATTGCACGGCCTGTAAGAAGCTTCCTCCTCATCGAAATAAAAATCTGAAATAGAGACCAACTTTGCTGTTAGTTTGAAATGAGTAGCTTCTGCCGGGAAGGAGATATTGCTTTGAGGGACAAAACCTGGGAAGTGGAGGATTACATGTCCCCGACCCTGCCCCGGATGGACAAAGTATTTCGGATAGAAAGTAGTGCCAAAAGGGAACTCCGGGTTGAATTCAAAGCCCTCTACCTGCTTGCCATATTTACTCGGCGTCAAGGGGCGTCGACCAGTCGGGCCATCAACACCTTTTACCAAGCCTCTGAATTTAGCTGTCAATTTTCCAGAGGAATAAGTTTCGCATATATCACCCAGATCGCCGGTCATAGTCATGCGCATGGTTCTGGCCATCATGCTGGCCACACCGAATTCCTTTTGATTGTTCCTAAGTTCCTGGTATGACTCTTTACTTTTGATGTCGCTGGCAGAAGGGCCGCCCTTTCTTGCTATGATTGTCCTTTCAACGCCACTTATCTTATATACTCTCCAATCTTTTGGGTTGTCAATTGCACTTTTCCTTAGCTCGAGGTTTTCATTCATCTTTTTGGTTGGTTACACAATTCTACACTGATTCCTAATACTTATAATGTAAATACAGCAAAATATTACTTTTCGAATAATCCGCTAACCAGGCCAGTCAGCTACCGATTGGAAATATTATCAAAAAAATAGCACACAAGCAAAGTTTGGCTAAAAAATATGATCCGCAATATGTAATAAAGCCAGTAGTGGACAAATTAACATGAATTATTTACCGTTTATTAAACTTGCATTCATCCAATATCCCTAGATTTACTCACCTCCTATTTAATTTAAAGTATTACTTTAAGTGTGAGCGTTATTCACTTTATTGATATTTTCAACAAAGATGTTACTTACTCACGAAGAGAATTCTTCTATCTTTTTTCCAGTCAGCCTCATGTAAGATTTAATGCAAAATCAAACAAAAACGAATCTCAGTTATAGGCTAAAGTCACTGGCAAATACTTTTGTAACCGGAGGGATGGAACCTTCGAAGGTCTCCTTGTCAATCAGTCTCGGCTTTCTCTGGGGCGTCTTTCCACTAGTAGGCACTTCTACGGTACTTTGCACCGCCAGTTCACTGTTCTTTAAGCTAAACATGGCTATTATTCAGGCAGTTAATTACATCGTTTATCCTATACAGTTGGCCCTTCTGCTCCCTTACTTTTACATCGGAGCGCCTTTCACCGGGTTTACCATCAACGGTTCGTCCATTGACAAAATTGGGGAGTTTTCTTTTTCACTCAATAGTCTGGCAGAAATTTCCGGAGATTTGCTTTTCATTGCGGTCAATATGCTTTTGGGATGGCTGCTATTGGCCCCTCTGGCATCTTTTATCATCTATTTGGTTTCAAAGCGAGTGTTGACAAGCAGGCAAACTAAGGTCGGCGCAGTTGGCGACAACGATCACAACTCAAAAGGCTAATCAACCCCTTATCAAATCATTGCAACAAATTTTCTATATTTAAGTATTTCCTGTTGCATCTTTGCATCATCAAAATCACAAACTCTAAACAATGTCCGATAAGAATTCTTTAAACTCAAGCCCTAACATCTTCGGGCACTTCAAATACGATGGCCCTGCCGGCCTGGTAGTTTTTCTTGTTGCTTTGCCCCTGTGTTTAGGTATTGCGCTCGCATCTGGAGCGCCGCTCTTTTCAGGCGTTATTGCCGGAATTGTTGGAGGCTTAGTGGTAGCCTCCTTCAGTGGCTCTCAACTAGCTGTCAGTGGTCCGGCTGCCGGCCTGACAATTATCGTTCTCAACGCTATAGATGACTTAGGTTCCTTCGAGTCGTTTCTTCTTGCAGTCTTCATTGCGGGCGCTATCCAGCTCTTACTGGGCTTTCTGAAGGCCGGTGTTATTGGCAATTTCTTCCCTTCTGCAGTAATCAAAGGAATGCTTGCTGCCATAGGGCTTATATTGATACTGAAACAAATACCTCATGCTTTCGGCTACGATTCAGATCCGGAGGGTGATATAGAATTTTTCCAACCCGACGGACAAAACACCTTTACCGAGATTTTCACTGCCCTCGAAAATTTAAGTATTGGAGCCATTGCCATCTGCCTAATTTCGTTGGCTGTCATCCTTCTCTGGGATAGGCCTGGGATAAAGAAAAAAGCGTTTTTCTCTATCGTGCCTGCACCGTTGGTGGTGGTACTCCTGGGAATAGGCATTAATCAGCTCTTCATCAAATTTCTACCTGACATGGCTCTCGGTCAGAGCCACCTCGTTTCGTTGCCTATTATTGGCAATCTGAGTGAATTTGCCAACGAACTCACTTTCCCGGATTTTAGCCAGTTTGGTAACCCCGAAATCTATGTAGTGGCCATTACCCTCGCCATTATTGCAAGTTTGGAAACCTTATTGAGTCTGGAAGCCACCGACAAACTCGATCCGTACAAAAGAGTTGCCCCTCAAAATCGTGAGCTTAAGGCACAGGGTATTGGTAATATGGTCTCAGGACTTATCGGAGGCCTGCCGCTAACAGCTGTAATTGTGAGAAGTTCCGCCAACATAGATTCGGGGGCGCACACAAAAATGTCAGCAATTATCCATGGTGCTTTGCTTCTTCTTAGTGTGGTTGTTATTCCACATATCCTTAACCTGATACCGCTGGCTGCCCTTGCAGCTATATTAATAATGGTTGGCTTCAAACTGGCGAAGCCATCGTTGTTCAGGTCCATGTTTCAAAAGGGAATGGGGCAGTTCCTACCATTTGTTATTACAATCACAGCGATTCTGTTGTCAGATTTACTTATTGGCATTTCTATTGGAATGGCTATCGGCTTGTTCTTTGTGATCAAGAGCAATTTCCACGAAGCGATTATTGTCACTGAAGATCACGCTAACTATCTGGTGAAATTGAACAAAGATGTTACCTTTCTCAATAAGTCGGCCCTGAGAACCACCTTGCAAAATATTCCGAAGGGAGCCTATGTGATAATTGATGGCACCAAATCAATTTTTATCGACAACGACATATCTGAAGTTATTGAGGATTTCGTTGAAACATCAGAAAACAGAAACATAACGGTTGAATTGAAGAAGTCTTCCACCAGCTACAATCACTTATTTAAGAAATAGTACAAATGAAGCCTTACGAAAAACTGTTACTTGAAAATAAAGCATGGGCACGTGAACGTGTTCAATCCGACCCTAACTACTTTAACCATCTGTCTGAAATACAATCCCCACAGTTTCTGTGGATTGGTTGTGCCGACTCCCGGGTGCCGGCCAACGAGATCACGAACACTGAACCAGGTGAGATGTTTGTTCACAGAAACATTGCCAATATGGTGGTGCACACTGACCTCAACATGTTGAGTGTTTTGCAGTATGCGGTTGAGCACCTCAAAGTCGATCACATTATTGTGACCGGCCACTACGGCTGTGGGGGGGTAAAAGCTGCCATGACCAACCAAGACTTTGGCCTGATCAATAAATGGTTGAGAAACATAAAAGAAGTGTATCGAATTCACAAAGAGGAAATAGATCAGCTACCCAATGAGGATAAAAAAGCAGACAGACTGGTGGAGCTTAATGTGATTGAACAAGTCCATAATTTAGCCAAAACGTCGATAGTGCAACACGCTTGGAAAAAGGAGCAGCGTCCGATGCTGCATGGGTGGGTATACGGATTGAAAGATGGCATTTTGAACGAAGTATTTAGGATGGATCCAAATACTCAGCTTGATCCCATCTACATGTTTGACTTTGATGACGTGAAATAAGTGTACAGAAAGGTATCACTTCTGAGGGCCAGCATGTGGATGCTGGCTTTTTTTCTACTAGCACCCTCCTTTCAGGGATGCTCAAGCCATTCCTACAATATAAAAACTGTGAAGCCGAAAGTGCATCACCGCTATTACAATCCTAAAAAGGATAAACATAAAAGCAGGGTCAAGAAGGTTAAAATGAAATCGACCTAGTCGCTATTAATTGGTGCGATTGCTGGCAGTAGGCTTACCAGGGGTGTTTGATTCGCTCTTCGCAACGGCTTTCTTTCCACTATCCTCAGTGGTTGAGATTTTAGCCACTTTCACGGTGTCGTTGTTCTTCCACTGATAAAAGGTAGCTCCTCTAAATTCTCTTATTGGCGATGTGTAGTAGGCTTTTTTTGCACTCTTCTTGGGAGAAGGTGTGGCGTTTACAAACCCGACCAACATTAAGAAAGAAATAACTAAAAAAACCTTTTTCACTTCGCTTTTACTTTTATTACTCTTCGAAGGTACGCATAAACCATGGCTATTGAAAGGCTCACTACCCTTATTACTACGACCAGGGCTATATATTCGATCAACCACATGATTGGAAAGATCAACAAAGCTGAAAAACCTTACATGAATGATATAATTTTTCTGAAGTTACCCTTCTCCACAATCTGTCTTTGATTCTGCATTTCTTTTTTTACTTTGGAACTCAAAACCGTCAACTATATGAAAAGACTTACCAACCTGATTCTTATTGCTGTTCTATTGTACAGCTGCTCTCAAAAAGTAAATGAGCCTCAGCGGGTCATTGAGCGTGGACAGACTGCAAAAAATGGGATGGTCGTTTCAGCACACCCGCTGGCATCACAAGTGGGAGCTGATATACTTAAAAAAGGTGGTAATGCTGTGGACGCTGCCATTGCAGTACAGTTTGCGCTGGCTGTTGTTTATCCAGGGGCAGGTAATATCGGAGGTGGTGGTTTTATGGTTATCCGCAGAAATGACGGATCGGTTGATGGCTTAGACTACAGAGAAGAAGCGCCTGCGGCGGCTTCGAGAAATATGTACCTCGATGAAAACGGAGAAGTTATCGAAAACCTGAGCTGGCTGGGGCACCTGGCTTCTGGCGTGCCAGGCTCGGTGGATGGGATGGTGAAGGCGCATGAAAAATATGGCAGCCTGAGCTGGGAAGAGTTGGTGCAGCCGTCCATTGACCTGGCAGCCAACGGCTTTGCTCTTACCGAAAAAGAAGCCGGCGGACTCAATCGGGGAAAAGACAATTTTATAAAGTACAATACCGTTAGTCCGGACTTTATTTTAAAGGACGGTGAGTGGATGGCAGGCGACACCATATTTTTGAAGGATCTCGCCAAAACACTTTCGCTCATTCGTGATAAAAAAGAGGCAGGTTTCTACGAAGGCGAGACTGCCGATCTCATCGTGGCCGAAATGCAACGTGGAAAGGGCATTATTACGCTGGAAGACCTGAAAAACTATGATGCAGTTTGGAGAACACCAGTGACTGGCTCCTATAGAGGTCACAAGATTATTTCTATGGCGCCTCCTTCCAGCGGTGGCATCGCATTGCTGCAGCTGCTACAGTCTGTAGAGCCCTACCCCATCAGTGAATTGGGCTGGAACACAACCAAAACGGTTCATTTGATCACTGAGGCCGAAAGACGTGTGTACGCTGATCGGGCGAAATATCTTGGAGATCCTGACTACTTCGATGTGCCTATGGCCGGACTGGTAGATCCTGCTTACAACAAAAAGCGGATGTCTTCCTTCAATCCTGATAATGCCTCTTTATCCTCAGAAGTTACCGAAGGCAACCCTGTTGCTCTTTTAGAATCGGATCAGACCACACACTTTTCGGTAGTAGATGCTGAGGGCAACGCTGTGTCCGTAACCACCACACTTAATGGAGGCTTCGGGAGTAAAGTGTTTGTGGCGGGCGCTGGCTTTTTGCTCAATAATGAAATGGATGACTTTAGCGTGAAACCTGGCTACGCCAACGCCTATGGCTTGGTGGGTGGTGAAGCCAATGCGATTGAGCCGGGTAAAAGGATGCTTAGCTCAATGACCCCTTCTATTGTTGAAAAAGAAGGGCAATTGATGATGGTGGTAGGTACGCCAGGCGGGTCTACCATTATTACTTCCGTATTTCAGACAATCCTCAATGTGGTTGACCACGGCATGGGCATGCAGGAAGCTGTGACTGCCAGAAGATTTCACCATCAGTGGCTACCCGACTTGATACTCACTGAAACCGATGCACTCACGTCTGAGATTACCTCTGAACTGGATAGCATGGGCCATCACTTCAGAGATGCTGGAAATATTGGCAGGGTTGATGCCATTCTTGTCTTGCCTGACGGCATGCTGGAAGGCGGCGCAGATCCAAGAGGTGATGATACCGCTATTGGCTACTAAGTGACTCGAAAAAACAAGATGAACCGTCTGCTGCTGATATTCTTTTGCCTGATTAGCCTGTTGGCCAACGCCCAACAAAGGCCAGCAGAGCTGGGTGTCAAAATCGGTGTCCTGCCTTCAGGCGAATTCAACGCCATCACAGACGTTAAAGGTGTAAAAGTCGGCCACTTCACACTTACTGAAGGTGATGGTATCAGGACTGGGGTGACCTCTATCCTACCCCACGACGGGAATATCTTTCAGTCGAAAGTACCAGCGGCTATTTACCTGGGTAACGCTTTTGGCAAACTAGCCGGGTACACCCAGGTGGAAGAGCTTGGCAATATTGAAACGCCCATCCTGCTCACCAATACACTTGCGGTGGCAGATGCTTCCAAGGCTTTGGTAAAATACACTTTAGCATTGCCTGGTAATGAGAATGTAAGATCAGTGAATGCTGTTGTTGGAGAAACCAACGACAGCTATCTCAATGATATTCGCAGTTTTCCGCTCCAGCCAGAGCATTTTGCAGCGGCTATTCAGGCAGCAAAATCAGGAAAGGTTGAAGAAGGCAACGTAGGTGCTGGCACTGGCACAGTTTGCTTTGGGTACAAAGGTGGCATTGGCACCTCGAGCCGAAAACTCCCCGAAAGCTTAGGAGGATACACCGTGGGTGTGCTGGTGCAAACGAACTTTGGTGGTAACCTTACAATTGATGGCGAAGCCATTGATGAAATACTGGAGCAATACCCCTACCGGAAGCAAATCCTTGGCTCGGTGGACGGTTCGTGCATGATCGTGGTAGCCACTGATGCTCCGCTTGATGCACGAAACCTGGAGAGGCTTGCGAAAAGGGCTATTTTGGGGTTAGGAAGGACAGGTGGTATTGCATCCAATGGCAGCGGCGACTACGTGATAGCTTTCTCCACTGCTGAGGGACTGAGAGTTCCTTATGATTCCCCATCGCCTCTATTACAACAAAATGTGCTGACCAACGACAGCATGACGCCGCTATTTATGGGAGTAATTGAAGCAACGGAAGAAGCAATTGTGAATTCCCTTTGGGCCGCTACTACTATGACGGGATACCAAAACCATACCGTTGAAGCACTTCCAAAGGATAAGGTGATGGATTTGTTGAAAAAGGGAGGGAAAATCAAAAAATAGAGCAGAGCGGGGAATATTTTTTACTGTTCCCCGCTCTGCGGATAGTTCATAAACCTGACAAATAGCCCCGTTGCCACCTAAAAACTACTAGCACTGGAGAAGCGATTCTAAATCTCTCCCTGCTTCCTGGTAAAAATGAGAGGCTTAGTTTTTCTCTAGGAAATCATCCACCTCAACCGTATGCCTTGCCATTCCAAAGCGATAGGTGAATCCGAAATTGATCAGGTAGTCTGCAAATGCCGCATCGCCATTGACCAACTCCCCTGTTTCTTTGGTTCTTTGCTTGTCGGAAAAATTTTGCACCCTTGCTCTGTCTACAGCAATCGGCACCGTTAGACTAAAAGCCATGTTGCCAACACCATAGTTGACACCAGGCTCAAGTGACACTATATAACCGGGTCTTCTGAATCCCTCATCCCCTCCGATGAGGTCGCTAGCTGGAACACCCTCCAGTCTTGCTCCGCCGTACAAGCCAAGTCCCTGCACGGGAGTTACATACAAGGCACCCAGCCGGGCAGCGTACTGATCAGACACAGATAATTCTGATGCAGAACCCCGGAAATTAGTTGTCGAATATTTCTCCCTGGGATTCACCATGTAGTACAACAGGGCGCTCACCACCAGCTTCTCTGAAATGTTGTGGTAAGCCTGAGACTCGAAAGTTATTCCAACACCACCATCACCGGGTTGTATCGATTGATCCAGGCCGGAAGTGATCACCTGGTCGCTGTTAGGCCCCTGATTATAAAACTTTCCTTTTACCCGGTAATTACCAGAGGGCAGTTTCATGCCTACGCCAAGTGAAACATTGGAACCGGTATGAGTCGCAGGATCAAGCAGCCAGTAGCTGGCACCAAACCTTATATCCGCCAGCCCGCTTGAATA
The DNA here is from genome assembly GCF_040222815.1 of Imperialibacter sp. Lineage (GTDB taxonomy): Bacteria > Bacteroidota > Bacteroidia > Cytophagales > Cyclobacteriaceae > Imperialibacter. The sequence continues at coordinate 151,002 of NZ_JAVKCH010000026.1, forward strand.
AGTAAAATGTCTGTCACCGAGGCCATTGGGTGGGTTTCCGCCATGCTCGTACATCGACGACCTGGCGTGATTAACGAAAGGAAGAACAAAATTTACTGACAGACGGTCTGAAATGCCGTAGGCAACCAGAAAGTCGAGGAAATAAGAATCGTTTATTACCTCTGTCCCATTTTCGACACGCTCAGTTTCTTCATGCTTACCACGAAAGTGCTTATATGAATGGAAATACCTGAAATTGGTTGCAGCATTCCACTGCCCTTTGCCCAGCACAGCACCTCCTCCAACGTTGACACCGGCTCCTGACCTAACTGCGATACAGCCCTGAGAAAAGGCTTCACTGATGCCTGTAAACAGACAAATGAGTACTATATATTTAGTAAAAGTAGATTTCATTTTGAGATGATTTTAGTGAAAGAAAAAGTATTGGATAGACCAATTCTGAAAAGTCCTGCTAGTCACCTCTTGCTATCATCGACACCACAAAGCTTTACCAGAAAACCTGCCAGTAACTTACTGAAGCACCAAACAACTATAAACAACCTCGTTTGTAGGAAACCAACTAAAGTTTCGCAGCAAATGATTGATTTGTCGGCGATGAAGAAACAACGAGATGAAAGTTCAGAATTGGTCTGATTCTGCCTTAAACTAAAATACTCCTGGGAGGAGGGCTTTGGATCGAAAGATAAAAAGTGTAATCCGAGACAACGTAGTCGGTATTCTCTACGGAATAAAAAGTACCGTAGGAACCCCTTTCCATTGCCACTTTCGAAATCATGTAATCTTTGGAAAGCGATTTTGAAAGGTCAACCTGTTTAGTTGTAGAGGCATCCGGCGCTGTGAAGGTACTCACATAGTCCTCAATGGCTTCATGCAGCTTTTGTTGGTTGTAGTCAGGAAGGCAAACGATGTACAGCGTATCCCCTGCATATTTTTGCTTGACCAATCTATAGTACTTTCCTTCTACCTCTATGAGCCCGTCAACTCTTTCATAGCGGGCCTGGTCGGGCATGTAGGCAAGAGACACAGCTACCTTAAACTCAACTAACTGATCTTCATTGAAATTGTCTGAATCAAGGTCGCTAACTACCTGTTGTTCAAGGTTATATTTCAAACCCATGAACACACCGTAAAACCCGATGATGTTCAGCAAGAATAGAAAAAGAAGCGATATGGCGGTGATCCGACGCAATGAAGTAGGTATACTTTCCCGAAATGTATGCATTTAGGTGAATTATCCCAAACCCACCTTAAAGGAATAATTTGCTATATTTCGAATGCATATCTGCAACCAACCGTAAGTTCATAAGTACTTTAAGCATTATACCATAGAGGTGCTGTTCCGTCTCAATGGATTATATGCATAGTTTTTTCTCAAAAACTCAAACCTTTCCAACATCTATGAGCTTACCATTCGATCACCTTGTGATTAAAGTCAATGACTTAGAAAAAGCCACGCAAACGTTCACCGCCAGTGGCTTTGTAGTAACAAAAGGAGGGATTCACAAGGGGGGATTCTCTGAAAATGCATTAGTGATGTTCAAAGACGGCAGCTTTCTGGAGTTATTGTCGATGAGAAAAGGTTTCAAACCATTTCTTTTGAAGCTCTATTCGAAAACCCAGGCTTTCAGGTCTCTCAAGTACTCGAAGAAATGGGGGCTTTTTCACAGGTTCTACGACAGGGCTCTTTCGTTGCCTGAAGGAGTGACCGATTTCTGCCTTTTATCAGCTGATATCAAAGCAGATTTAACAAGGATAAACGATGGCGGCCTTTTTGTCACCAAACCAATGGCAGCGGCCAGAAAGAAGCCAGACGGAAAGAAAATCACCTGGCAAATGGCATCAACCCTCCTCACTGAGCTTCCCTTTATTCGGGGGCCTTATTCTACTCCCTCAACTCCTGCCGAGGAAGCCACAACGCATAAAAATGGCGTTACCGGTATAAAATCAATTACTCTTCTGGCGCTTGATTTTAAGGAAATGATGCGCAACCTGACCACCCTGCTAGGCCAGGAGCCCCAACAGAATACGGCTGAAGAAGACAAAGAGGCCAGATATATTATTGGTTCAACTACCCTCATTTTAAAAAAATCATCGGAGAATGATGCGCTCATCAAAAAATTGAGAAGCAAGGGCTTGGGGGTGTTCGGGATCGAATGGGAATTTGGTACAAGTGGTTCGCAAGTGGATTCCGATTTTTCTACCTTACACGGATTAGTGGTGCTTTAGTACGGCTGACCCTTTGATCATATCAATTTGAGGGTTGGGCGTCGATGCCAATCAAACCAACCTTAAATGAAGAGATTAGCTTACCTCCTGCCGCTACTTGCCGCAATTATTTCCTGTTCTGCACCAGATTACGACGTAATTATCCGCAACGGACTTATCTACGACGGCTCGGGTAGTGCTCCTATTAGTGCTGACCTGGGTATCAAAGCAGATACGATTGCATTCATAGGCGACTTAAAGGACAAGTCGGGAGCTGCCGAAATTGATGCCGAAGGCAAGGCTGTGAGCCCTGGCTTTATCAACATGCTGAGCTGGGCAACCGAAAGCATCATTACCGACCCCAGGTCAATGAGTGACATCAGGCAGGGAGTTACCCTTGAAGTATTTGGTGAGGGTGTATCTATGGGCCCGTTGAGTGACAAAATGAAGGCAGACTGGGTGAAGAATGCGGAAGAAGAAACTGATATCACCCCAGAATGGACTACACTCGGAGAGTACCTGGAGTACATGGAAAACAAAGGTGTAACACCCAACGTAGCCTCCTTCATCGGCGCTACTACCTTGCGCATTCACACAGTTGACTATGACAACCGTCCGCCAACTGAAGAAGAACTGGACAGCATGCGGTTACTGGTAAAACAGGGTATGGAAGAAGGCGCTTTGGGTATCGGTTCATCTCTGATTTATGCTCCGGCCTTTTACGCCAGCACTCAGGAACTGATAGAACTGTGCAAGGTGGCTGCTCCCTATGGTGGCCGGTACATCACCCACATGCGCAGCGAAGGCAATCAGCTCCTGGAGGCGGTTGACGAAACGATCAAGATCGCCAGGGAAGCTGGCCTACCTGCAGAAATCTACCACCTGAAAGTGGCTGGCACAGACAACTGGTGGAAGATGGACACACTACTGTCGATGATTGACAACGCAAGAGCCGAGGGCGTTCAGTTGACTACGGACATGTATACCTATACTGCTGGCGCTACAGGTCTGGATGCTTCCATGCCTCCCTGGGTGCAGGAAGGTGGCCCTGAAAAATGGAGAGAAAGACTCAAAGACCCAGAGATAAGAAAGAAGGTGATCGAAGAGATGCGTACTGCCACCAATGAATGGGAAAACCTGCTGCTATCTGCCGGTTCACCGGAAAGGGTTGTGCTGCTTGGCTTCAAGAACGATTCGCTGAAGCCAATCTACACGGGAAAGACATTGGCCGAAGCCGCTGCTATTCATGGAAAGTCTCCAGAGGAAACTGCCATCGATTTGGTGATAGCCGATGAGACCCGGGTGGGCACGGCCTACTTCATGATGTCGGAAGAAAACGTTAAACGCCAGATTCAATTACCATACATGAGTTTTTGCTCTGACGCTGGATCAGTGATGCCTGAGGGCAAAGTGTTGGAGTCGAGCACTCACCCACGCACCTACGGCAATTTTGCCCGACTATTGGGCAAATATGTGAGAGAGGAGAAAGTGATTTCTCTGGAAGAAGCCATCAGAAAGCTATCTTCGATGCCAGCAGAAAACATGGGTATAAGAAAAAGAGGCAGACTTGAGCCTGGCTATTATGCCGATGTGGTGATCTTTGACCCAGCGACCATTCAGGATCACGCAACATTCGAAAACCCTCATCAGCTTTCCACAGGCGTAACAGACGTTTGGGTAAATGGCGTACAGGTGCTTAGCAATAGTGAGCATACAGGAAGCTTTCCCGGAAGAGTAGTAAGAGGCCCGGGATGGGTAGGTTACAAGGACTGATCCATGGCGTGGATGACATTCGGTTGTGAATTAATGGGCAGAAAAAAGATATAATCAACCGGCAATTTTACTTGCTACAGTTATTCCCCTATCTTAATGAAACTATACTGACCTGACCATGAAAACTGTAGTTATTACGGGTGCCACCGCCGGAATTGGCTTTGAGACTGCCAAACAATTGGCTCAAAAGGGATACAGGGTTATTCACCTTGCCCGGAATAAAGACAAAGCCAGAAAAGCTGACAGCCTTATCAAAGCCGCCGCTGGCCACGAGAATGTTCACCATATTGTGGCTGATTTGGCCGATCTCCGTTCGATCCAGGAAGCTGCTGGCAAAATCAAAGATATCTCCCACAGAATTGATGCGCTTATTAACAACGCAGGTGGTGTTATAGATGCAGATGATCGCAGCAAAGATGGCATTGAAATGAACTTTACAGTCAATCATCTTGGGCACTTCTATCTCACCAATCTTTTGCTCAATGAACTGCTGGCTTCCAAGGCAAGAGTCATCAATGTGAGTTCAGAGGCCCACAAAATTGGGTACCTGAATATTGAGAAGATAAAGGAGAATAAAGGTCTAACACCTGGCTTTAAAGGATATGGCGATGCCAAACTATGTAATCTGTTGTTCACTAAATCACTTCATGAACAATACAGTGACCGTGGGCTTACCGCCTTCTCGGTTCATCCAGGCGTTGTGAAGACCAATTTCGGTCATAACATGAAAGGTTTTGTGAGTGGCGTTATCAAATTTGCGCAGCTCTTTATGATCACGCCTGCCAAAGGAGCTTCCACGTCGGTTTATCTGGCCACGAAAGAAGGAATTGAAAAAAATAGTGGTGGTTATTTCAAATCGAGGCGCTTAACCACTCCTTCCACCCAGGCCACGAGCGACAAAAACTCCGAGAATCTTTGGGCGCTAAGTGAGCAAATGATAAAGGAAGCCCTGGAAAACTAGTTACTCTTCACAACAGTGAACTCAACTCTTCTGTTGAGCTTTCGAGTCTCCTCCGACGCATTGGATGCAATGGGTTTGGTCGGCCCAAAGCCTTTGCCGGTCAACCGGCTCTTGTCGATTCCTTTGCTGACCAGGTAATCTATCACGGTCTGCACCCTGCTTTCCGACAATTCGATATTGGGCTTGATAGGCCCCTGGTTGTCCGTGTGCCCTGAAATGAGAATCTCGACTTCCGGGTTGTCTTCCATCATCTTTCTTACCCTTTCTAGGTCGGCCTCCGACCCTCTGATCATATTGGCTGTACTTTGCTCGAAAAGAACATGTGAAAGCGTTACGGTGTTGCCCACAGATAGCGGCTGCAACAACACTGTCTCGTTGATATCCTCTCCATCAAATGTTTCGACTACCAACTGCTCCTCCAGATATCCCCGGGTGGAAACAGTAAGAGTATAAGAATGGCCATTCTCCAGAGCGAAACTAAATGCTCCGTCATTAGCTGACTGGTAATTGGTATTATAATCCGACGTTTGGCCAGTCACTGATATATTCGCAGACAGCACCCCAAGCGTCTTCGCATCTCTTACTATCCCTGTAATTTGAGTGTTTGCCACGACCGGAGCTTCCGGCGTTGCTATTATCTCCGGGTCAATCGACGGTTGAACAACGGCGCCAATGAGCGGCGTTTGCGGAATAGTGTCCAGCCTTTGAGCTACTATGTCCGACTTGATTGTCACCCGTTTGATATCGCTATAGCCTTCGGAGTTTTGCGTGCTGGTGAGGTAAGCGAAATCGGCACCCGGCCGGAACGAAAACGATAACTCGGTGCCCACAGTATTAACTTTGTTTCCCAGGCTGACTGGCTCTGACCAGTTTCGCCAGGAGTCGTCAAGTCTTTCAGAATAGAACAGGTCTCTTCCTCCCTGCCCCGCAATCCCGTTCGAAGCAAAAATCAATGTTTTATAGTCCTCCGCTAAGAACGGTGTATTTTCCTGAAAGGCTGTGTTGATCATAAAGCCAAGATTCCTGGGCGAAGAATAGCTGCCATCCGACTCTCTGAAACATACATAGAGGTCTTCAGTACCATAGCCGCCGGGCGCTTCTATCGAAAGCAGCAAGACTGTTCCGTCGGCCGTTATCCAGCCACTTTGATGGCTGCTCTTGTTATTGAAGTATTTAACGTTCAACCTTTCCGGCGCCGTCCAACTGCTGCCGTTTCTACGGCTGGTAGCTACGGCTTTTCTGAGTATCCCGTCTTTGTCTTTGTAGTCAGTGGAAAGATACATCAGGTTGCCACCATCGGCAAAACCTATGATAGCATTGAGTCCGTCGCTGTTCAATGGTGCGCCTATATTTTGCGCTGGGAGCCAGTCTCCGGAAGCCGACTGCTCGCTCATCCAGATATCGCCCTTATCTCCTTTGCCTCCCACATTAGCCGGGTGCTGAACTCTGGTAAAGAACAACTTTGTGCCAGAAGGGTGCATCACAGGGTTTTCTTCAAATGAAGGGGAATTGATATTATTTCCCACTGTCTCCTGACCACCATAAATGGTTAGGTTTTGGGCGTTAACTAACACTGAACAAAACAGAAAGGCGGGAGCAATAAAAAGCGCTAAATACTTCATTAAACAGGATTTTCGGCAAAGTTAATAGAATAACGAACAATCGTGCCCGGATAAGGCAATCGGTATGGCGAAAATTGGGTGAACGGTCTGGCGGAGAGACCTTCGAAGCATGTTTACAAGCCAGACATCAAACCTAGTATCCTCTATCCCTGTCAATTGCATTCTTCAACGGCTGTCCCTCCATCATGGCTTTATAATTAGCCACAATCTGGGGAGCCGCTGCCCCAGGATTGGTGATGCTGGCTATATGTGGAGTAATGAACACTTTTGGATGGCCCCAAATTGGGTGATCCGTTTGAAGCGGTTCCTTTTCGAAAACGTCCAGAAATGCGCCTGACAACGTTCCGTTGTCGATGGCCCTGATGATATCATCTGTGACCTGATGATGCCCACGGGCGGCATTGATCAGATAGGTGCCCCGGTTCATGCCCTCAAACAACCTTTTGTTCAAGACGCCCTTAGTTTCCGGTGTAGCTGGCAACAAGCACACCAACACATTTATTTCCCTGAGAAAAGCGCCTAGCTCACCTTCTCCGGCGAAGCACTGAATTCCATCAACCTTCTTACGGCTATTCGCATATCCAAATACATCGAACCCGAGGGCTTTCAGCTTCCTGCCGGCATGCTGGCCCAGTACACCGAAGCCCATGATGCCTATCCGGCAATCGACTTCAGGCGGCGATGGCTGATCCCAAATGTGTGCTTTTTTATCGGCGAGGTATTTCTCAAACCGCCGATGATGATACAAAACCGCAGAAACGATATAGTTGCTCATCGAGAAGCTTAGGCCCTCATCGACAATGCGAACCACGGGCACACCGTCAGGCAGCTCCGGATCCTTGAGTACATGATCAACACCTGCCCCCATGGAGCAAATAAGCTTGAGGTTAGGAAAAGCTGTCAGCGACCCGGTCGGGTGGCCCCACACTACTGCGCAGGTTACTTCCGATTGGTCTTCAGTCTCAGGCCAAATTCTAACATCAAGGTTTTCGTCTGCCTTATTGAATTCCCTGATCCACTGGCTTAAGTCCCTTTTTGGCGCAATAATTACTATCGACATAGACTATTTTCTGCTTACAAATGGGTTATCCTTTATATAAAAGCGCCACGGTTTCAGTGCATCTTTACCAGCGTAATCCACCCCTATTCTGGTCGTGGCAACTATTTCTTTCTCCGTCACGACAATTCCTCTTTCTTCCAACCAGATAGAAGGCCCTAAAAGTGACTCCCCTGTGTTCGCAACTTTAATACCAAGGGCCTCACCTACCGTTCCGGGGCCAGCTGATATCCTCTTGAGTGAGGTCTTTCTCCGCCGTTCCATCATTTTATGCGCACCTTCCTGCGGCTCCACCGCCCTGATCAACACGGCGTCGGCATTGCCCTCGGCGTTTGTTACCACATTGACCATATGGTGGATTCCATAACAAAGATAAACGTAGGCCACTCCCCCTTCCTGAAACATCACTTCTGTGCGGCTCGTTTTTCCAAACCGGCAGGCATGGCAGGCCATGTCGTTTACACCATTGTAGGCCTCTGTTTCAACAATCATTCCGGCAGTCAATTCTCCATCAAAAAAAGTGCACAAAACCTTCCCTAGTAAATTTTTCGCCACAAGCACCACATCATTCACCACATAAAAGTCTTTTGAGAGCGGTTTCACTGGCATTTCGATCCTTGTTGTTTACCTGCTGAATATTAATCCATAACTTCGGCTGGACAATACAAAACAACGTTCAAACAAACCTTCATCAAAATATGAGAAACACTTTCGCACTTGCAGTCGCTTTGATTTTTACGGGACTGTCATCCCATGCACAAATCAGTACGCCGGCGGCGAGCCCGTCCTGTAGTATCACTCAACAAATAGGATTAACAAATCTCTCGTTGGAGTATTCGAGACCAAGCGCCAGGGGGAGAACGATCTTTGGTGACTTGCTGCCCTATGGTGTTGAATGGAGAACAGGTGCCAACTCACCTACGACTCTTGCCTTCGACAAGCCAGTGATGATTAGAGGACAGGAGCTGGCAGCGGGAAGCTATGTGATTTCCTCAGTGCCTGGCAAAACAGAATGGACGGTCACGTTCTCGCAAAACGACCAAAAGGTGATGAGTCTCAAAATACTGCCCGTTGCCTACCCCGCTCATGTCGAAACATTGAGCATCCAATTTGAGAAAATCACCGAAACTTCAGCCGACCTTCAAATTCTCTGGGAAAAGACGCTCATCGCCATTCCGATGGCGTTCAAGACGGACGAGCAGGTAATGGCGCAAATTGAAAGCTTTGCCAAAAACCCCGAAGCCAGTTTGGCCAACGCTTATTACCAGGCGGCTAGTTACTACCTCAACACTGGCAGAGACCTGAACAAGGCATTAGAGTGGGTTAATAAGGCCATCGCTGTAAACGATGGCTTCTTCTGGCAGCATAGAACCAAGGCACTTATCCTCGCTGGCCTGGGCAAATACAAAGAGGCTATTGCGTCAGCACAAGTGAGTACTGAGAAATCAAAAGTCGCTGGCAATGCTGACTATCCAAGGCTGAACGACAAGTCGATTGCCGAATGGCAGACTAAGAAATAATTGAAAAAGGTCGCAAGGATGTCAAATGAGCTCCTTGCGGCCTTTAGTAGCAACTTAAAAGAACTTTTAGGGTGCTAAGTCTGCTTTTATAGTGTAAAAGGAAAAATTATGGCCCTGATTAAAGACAGTTACTTGCCTGTTCCCTGGGATTTCAGAGAGGTGATGGACGAAGTAAGAAAGCAGGAAAAAGATGGCGTGATATATTACTTCACTACTGAACCGGAAATGGAAACGGCTGAAGGAAAAATTTCAGATATCATTGAGACACCCGAAGGCGAATTCCTGCTCACTTCCAAGGGTCATAAGGTGCGGTTGGATAAGATCGTCACTCTTTACGGTAAGCCAGGGCCGTCTTTCCATATCTACGATGGTTACGCCAATGTTTGTCTGAATACCCACAAAGACAATTGCTGATTGGAAATAAGAAAGATCAAAGCTGAAGACACATGGCCAGTCCGGCACAGAGTGATGTGGCCTGACCAACCCTTTGACTTTGTGAAGGTGGATGAAGACAACGAAGGCATCCATTATGGTCTTTTTGTTGACGATGAGCTGGTATCCATTGTTTCGCTGTTTCTCAAAGATGGCAAAGCGCAGTTCAGGAAGTTTGCCACTGAAGTGCCTCATCAGGGGAAAGGCTACGGCACTTTTCTGCTCAACTACCTTTTGAAGGAAACCGAAGGCTTGCATGTATCATCCGTGTGGTGCAACGCCAGAACGGAGAAAGCCGGGTACTACGAAAGGTTCGGACTTCTAAAAACGAACGCTACCTATATGAAGGGAGGCATTGAGTTTGTGGTGATGGAGAAAGTGCTTGTGTAAGACGCCTGACGTAATCTCTTTTTTAATTTATTGATGCTATATTGAGAAGGTAAAGCGAAATACAATGAAGGTGCTTAATTATAGAATTTTATTGAGAGAGGAACCGGAAGGTGGATTTACGGTACTTGTCCCAAGCCTTGAAGGGTGTATAACTTATGGTGAAACCCTCGATGAAGCAAAAAAAATGCCCGAGAAGCAATAGAACTATTCATTGAGTCGCTGGAGGCTGATGGCACACCAATCCCGTCAGATAATTTTCTTGAATACACGCTCCATATAGAGCACGCCTGATTACAGCTCAAATAGTATCATAAAGAGACTCCTTGAAGCGGGATTTGTTCTGGACAGAATAAAAGGCAGCCACCATATTTATAAGAACGGCGTCGGAAAACGTGTAGTTGTTCCGCATCCAAAAAAGGATTTGTCTAAAGGTACTTTCAGCTCCATTTTACGCCAGGCTGACGCAGTTAATGTAATACTACCTCTTTGAATTTGCAATGGCGAACATACGAGCTAATCGTTCAACGTTTTAGGTACAATCAGGTTTGTCCCCAACTGCTCATTCATCTTTTTGATAAAATAAGCTGACAGCAAAGGTGACTCCAATTCAATATTTTGATGGATAAAGAAGTAAAGCTTTTCCAGCCCCTGCTGCTTCCACTCCTTTACCCTCACCAACCAGTCGTCGAGCCGAGGGTAGTCTGTTGGGTGGTTGGCGCCTACATACCTCACAAATGCCTCTTTGGTCGTCATGCGCATATGCATCATGTCTCTCCTGCCAGCGGTATCCACCAAGACATTGGCTACCCCTTTGTCTTCCAGCAGCTGATAGAATTTCTCAGCTGAGGCTGGGTCGGTAAACCAATCTTCGTTTCGCACCTCAATAGCCAGCGGAATCACCTTGGGAAACTCATCGATGAATTTGATGACCCGGTCAAAGTCCTTTGGCTTGAAGTTGTCGTGCATTTGCAGAAAAACCATTCCGAGCTTTTCTTCCAGGCCACTGATGGCATCACAATACTCATCCACTACCTGTTTCGTATCTATCAGTCTTTTAAAATGGCTGATAGAGTTCGTAAGCTTGGGGAAGAACTTAAAGTCATCAGGCGTTTTCTCCTTCCACTTCAGCACCTGATCCTTTTTTGGAGAGTTATAAAAAGTAGCATTCAGCTCTATACTATTAAACTGTGTGCTGTAATAGCTCAGCTCGTCTTTTGTACCTTTTGGATAGAAGTTTTTCAAATCAGTCTTGTTCCACTTCGCACAACCTACAAAGGCCTCAAAACTGCCGTTTCCTTTGGAGAGCACTTTAGCAGTATCAGGATGATCAGAGGGAATTGTAAAGTCAATAATACCGGGGTCAGGAACAGAACCGAATTTCATCTATTTGAACGTTTAATTGAGCATCCAATATACGCAACTCTTCATTTTCAAAGGAAGTATTTCAGTCAATTGATTATACAGCTTACTACAACATCGTAACAGTCCGGTGCAAATCGATAGTAGCACTCAGAAGAATTACCGATACTTACACCAGACGATTGAAAGTGCAATATCCTCTTACATTCAAGTCCATATATTTCATTTGTTAATCAAAACCCGCAGGCAGTTTGTCTGTGGGTTTTTCACGACGAGAGAACGCATAACAAAACGTTTCAATTCATCTGATTAGCATAATAACCCCCTCTTTGGTAACTTTTGAGGCAATTTGGCAGTCGCCATGCAAAATAACCTTTGATAGACGCTGATGACAATCACAGATATAAGAGGCACTGTTAAGCTGAACAACGGTATTCAAATGCCTTACTTCGGCCTTGGTGTGTTTAAAACCAAAGACGGGAAAGAGGTAGTTGACTCCATAAATCATGCAGTAGAGGCTGGGTACCGGCTCATAGACACTGCTGCGCTCTATGGAAATGAGCGTGGGGTTGGCGATGCAGTGAGAGCGTCGGGTGTTCCCAGAAAAGACATATTTGTTACCACCAAAGTATGGAACAACGAACAAGGCTATGAACCTACGCTGAGAGCGTTTGACCACTCTATAAAGAGATTAGCGCTTGATTATATTGATCTTTTTCTGATCCACTGGCCAGTCAAAGGAAAGTTCAAAGAAACCTGGAGTGCGCTCGAAAGATTACTGAACGAGGGCTATATACGCTCCATTGGCGTCAGCAATTTTCTCCAACATCACCTCGAAGATTTGATGAACAGTTCGTCAACGGTACCAGCGGTCAACCAAATCGAATTTCACCCACGCCTGGTTCAGCAGAGCCTTTTGGATTTCTGCGCCGGGAAAAAAATTCAGGTGGAGGCATGGAGCCCACTGATGCAAGGTGGTGTGTTTAAAATTGATGCCCTTCAGCAACTGGCCGACAAATATGGAAAGACTGTCGCTCAGCTAGTTTTGAGGTGGAACCTTCAAAAGGACGTAATTACCATCCCCAAAAGTGTGAACTCACTGAGAATCAAAGAGAACGCAAACATTTTTGATTTCACAATCACCCCGCAGGACATGGCTACTATTGACCAACTAGATAAGCATCAACGAGTTGGTGCCGACCCTGACAATTTCAGCTTCTGATCTATCCCTTAATTATCATCTCGCCAAGGTGTATTTTTCCGTTGGAAAATATTCTTTTACAAAGAACTCTCGTAAATTCCAATAATGACGATTTGAAAAAATATGCCCAAATTTGCTAAGTGTAGACTACCCTTTGAACATTATACCATAGTTTGCTGCAAGAACCGGAAGCACTGACATTTGTAATGTTATACTATGGAGAACAAGAAGCATTTCGTCGGCCTGACGGACGAACAAGTTCAGGAAAGCAGGAAAAAGTATGGCAATAACTTACTGACTCCGCCTGAAAGGGATCCGCTGTGGAAGCTTTTTTTGGAGAAGTTTGAGGATCCCATCATCAGAATACTCCTTATCGCCGCCTTCCTATCCCTCATCATTTCCGTTGTTCATAACGACTACGCTGAAACGATAGGTATTTTCTGTGCGATATTCCTGGCTACCGGAGTCGCTTTTTGGTTCGAAATGGACGCCAACAAAAAGTTTGACATCCTCAACAAGGTAAACGATCAGGAGCTGATCAAGATCATCAGAAATGGTAAAATTGGGGAGGTGCCCAAGACAGACGTCGTCGTTGGCGATATCATCGTGCTGGAAACCGGAGAGGAAGTTCCCGCCGATGGAGAATTGCTGGAGGCCGTTTCACTCCAAATAGACGAGTCGACGCTAACCGGCGAGCCACTCATAGACAAAACAACCAATCCAGCTCATTTTCATTCTGACTCCACTTATCCATCCAATTGGGTGATGAGGGGCACCAAGGTCATTGACGGGCACGCCACGGTGGAGGTTAAAAAAGTCGGCGACGCCACAGAGTTTGGTCAGGTAGCCAAGAAAGCCACCGAAATGACGAAGGAAGACACTCCTTTGAACAAACAGCTGGATCGGCTGGCCAAGCTCATTGGAGTAGTTGGGTTTATTCTGGCGGTGCTTACCTTTTCTGTTCTTTTCGCCAAGGACATGTTTTTTGGAGCTACCGAGGTTCCGTTGGTACAGCTTGGATCAGCAGGAATCGTCATTATAGCGATAATGGTGATTTTGGTGAAAGTTTGGCTACCTATTGTGTACGATGGTATTCAACTGATGGGCTATGACAAAGAAGTGCCGAACAGCGTTGAGAACGGAAGCTGGTTTCGTTGGCTGGCTTATGGCCTGGTGACTTTTGTGATTCTGCTCGGTATTGGTTTCGCTGCCGGGTTAGACGTTACAAGCGCTGAGTCGTGGGCCTCGATCGACCTGGCAAAAATCATTCTACAGCATTTCATGGTGGCAGTTACGCTTATAGTCGTGGCAGTTCCTGAAGGTCTTCCTATGAGCGTTACGTTAAGCCTTGCCATGAGCATGCGGCGCATGCTGAAAACCAACAACCTGGTGCGAAAAATGCACGCCACCGAAACTATGGGGGCCACCACAGTCATTTGCACTGATAAAACAGGTACGCTCACGCAAAATCAGATGACCATTTACCAAACTGATTTCTTTGGCTTAAGAGACCAACAACCAAAGGAAAATAGTAATGCAGCCAATCTGATTAAAGAAAGTATTTCTGCCAACACAACCGCCCATCTTGACCACTCTAACCCTGATAAGAGCAAGTCACTTGGCAACCCCACGGAAGCAGCGCTGCTTTTCTGGTTGCACAAAAATGATATCGACTACCTTGAGCTAAGAGAAAAGGCTGAAGTCATCGAACAGCTAACTTTTTCTACAGAACGCAAGTACATGGCTACCCTCGTTGAGTCGCCTACTCTTGGAAAAAAGGTGCTGTATGTGAAAGGGGCTCCGGAAATTGTGATGTCCAAATGCAAAGATGTAGCCTCTGATGCCACGCCAAGGCTAATCAAAGAGGTAAAGAGTGATGTAGACAATAAGCTTATTGAGTATCAGGGCAAGGCGATGCGAACACTGGGCTTTGCCTACAAAATAATAGAGGATGAAACGCCAGCCAGCATCAAAGACCTGGCTGACTTCGACTTGACATTCCTGGGTATTGTAGCCATTTCCGACCCGGTGCGGGAAGAGGTACCCAGTGCTGTGAAAGATTGCCACAATGCAGGCATTGATGTGAAGATAGTTACCGGTGACACCCCCGGAACTGCCAAAGAAATTGGCAAGCAGATCGGAGTCTGGAACGACGGCGATACCGATCTTCAAATAATCACTGGTTTAGAATTCGCTGCCCTGAGTGACGAAGAGGCACTTAAAAGAGTACAAGCGCTGAAAATCATGTGTCGTGCAAGGCCTTCTGATAAGCAAAGGCTGGTGCAGTTGCTGCAACAAACTGGCTCAGTGGTGGCTGTTACCGGCGATGGCACGAACGATGCCCCTGCGTTGAACTACGCCCATGTAGGGCTTTCTATGGGATCAGGCACCTCCGTCGCTAAGGAGGCCAGCGATATTACACTGCTCGACGACTCATTCAACAGCATCGCCACAGCGGTTATGTGGGGCCGATCCCTTTATCAGAATATTCAACGGTTTATCCTGTTTCAGCTTACCATCAACGTAGCTGCCTTATCAATTGTGTTTCTCGGCTCACTCATGGGCTTTGAGTTGCCGCTTACCGTCACCCAAATGCTTTGGGTCAACCTGATCATGGACACCTTTGCCGCAGCAGCCCTGGCCTCGCTCCCACCCGATCACAATGTGATGAAGAGTAAGCCCCGCCATCCGGATGATTTTATCATTACACCTGTCATGAGCAAAAACATCTTGTTCGTGGGATTCTCGTTTGTCGTGCTGTTAGTAGGAATGCTTTTCTACTTTACCAAAACCGATGGTGAAATCAGCGCCTACCACTTGTCTGTTTTCTTCACCGTGTTTGTGATGCTGCAATTCTGGAACCTTTTTAACGCCAAGGCATACGCAACCGGCAAGTCTGCTTTCAATGAACTGAATAAGGGGGTTGGCTTTATCATCGTGGGTATTCTGATCGTCGTGGGGCAGTTTATGATCGTCGAGTTTGGCGGAGAGGTCTTCAGAACGGTACCTATCTCGCTGAAGGACTGGGGAATCATCATAGCTGCTACCTCACCAGTGCTCTGGATAGGAGAAATATCCAGGCTTATCAAAAAGTAAGTTTCTGGGTACATAAAAAAAGCCGGATTTCACCGGCTTTTTTTCATCATACTCTAACACAATAAATTCTTAGGCAGGTAAGGCTTCTCTGGCGGCTCTGTCTGGGTCGTTTTTCAATTCGCAGGTGTCGTTAAGCACCATCGTCTCCCCATTTTCTTTGGTATAGGCAGCCCAAGTCGGCAAGGCTCCAGCATTAGGATCGCCGGTGCGCATGAACGAGAGCAATGAAGCCGACATCTTCTCCGACAGCTTCCTTGGCCTGCTGCCACCTCCGGTATGTGTATACATTCTGTCAGTATTGGCGTACCAGAAACAAATGTCGATACAGTGGAAGGCCCTCATGCGACCATCGTACAGTTGGGGCTCCCAGCCAAACCAGGCCAGGTAGACAGGCGCCTGCTGGCCAGCCTTGGCATTGGACGTGTTGATGGCTCCCTGCCGGTTGGAAACAGCAAGTGCCCATACTTCAGCCGGTTTTGCCTCCGGAAAATTCGCTTTGTAGGCCTTGACTACTTTTTCGGCATCATCACCAAATCGTGGCTTTAGCTTTTCAACTACTCCAGCAAAATCAATTGCTTCAAGCTCAGGACTTGTGCGGGTAGGTGACCACTCATGAAAAGTAGTGCATACCATCAAAGGCATGTTGGCGGCCGCTCCGTTGGGGTCGCTGAAAAACTCATCGGCTGGCAGATGAACACCATCAGCCACAGGACCGAAGCCCCCTCTGCCGCTTCCGGAATTCAGGTTGTCTTTTCTGGCTTTGTCCATGGCCCTGTTGGCAATGTCCAGGTATTCTCGCCACGGAATGTCCTGTATCTTGTCAAGCGTAGCAGGTGTGAGCCCAGCCTCCCTCATTACATATTCACCCAACTTCCGGGAATAGCTTTGGTCGACACCTTTGAGCATGGACCCACTCAGCGCCACTCCTTTGTGCACCAGTGGCTGAGCGGCCGGCATGGCCATGACACCAGTTACCTTGGCACCACCGCCCGACTGCCCCATGATGGTAACATTGCCCGGATCTCCTCCGAAGTTGGCAATATTGTCTCGTACCCATTCCAGAGAAGCGATGATATCCAGCATGCCCACATTGCCGGAAGAAGCATACTTCTCACCCCCTACTCCCGAAAAATCAGTAAAACCAATGGGCCCCAGGCGATGGTTGATTGATACAAATACGACGTCTCCTTTTTTGCTGAAGTTTTCTCCGTGATAACCATCCTGTTCGATACCATTTCCGTTGGTAAAGCCGCCGCCATGCAGCCACACCATTACCGGCCGCTTTTTGGCGTCAGTGGCTGGCGTCCACACATTGAGACGCAGGCAGTCCTCGCTTACGTCGTCGTAGTTCCAATGATCGGCAAACGAGTAGTGCACGTTGGCGTAGCGATTGTCCATGATTTGAGGAGCGGTATTACCCCACCAGATGGTTGGCTTTACATCAGACCATGGCTCTGGCTTTTGGGGTGGCATGAATCTGTTTTTGCCAGAGGTGTCTGCTCCATAAGGTACACCGAGATAAGTATACACGCCATTCAGTACATAACCCCTCACTTTTCCCGAGGTGGTATTTGCCACGGCGATGTCGTCTCCAATGAACAGGAACTGCTCATCATCATGGATTTCATCAGCCGTGGACTTGTTAGCATTAGCATCACAAGATACGAGCGGCATGGTAGCTGCCAGGCTTATTCCGGCGGTGCCCAAGCCCATTTTATGTATAAAGTCTCTTCTTTTGGTCTTCATGGTAGGTATGTCTTTAAGTTCTTAGTTCACTTTCATCAATAAGTTATCAATTCCAGACAATTGATCAATGTGTCATATTAACATATTATACGAACGGAAAAAGTACGGAGAATATGTCACGTCAACCTTTACTTAGCCAATGGATCGGGCCTCATTTGAAACTTGAATACCTTGCTGGTGGTGCCCTTGCCGCCTTCCATATGAAAAGGCGTTCGGGTACTGATGGTAGCCCACACTCCTCTTCCTTTCCACCCAGCTTCGGGGTCGTCGATTCTGCCGTCCATCCATTTGGTAAAAAAGCCCAGTGGATATGGAACCCTCAAACGCACAAACTCACCATCTTTCAGTGCTAACAAGGCCTCTGACTCATTGCCCGTATTGATAGGTACATTTTCTCCCAGCCCCAGTGTGTTGAACTGATCCACCCAGGTGTAGTAGCTGGCTTCTGCACTTCCTGATGCATCTATGTTTGAGAATTGAGGTAATGGTTCAGTGTAAAAAGTCCACCCTTCGGCACAATGCTGACCGGTTGCCTCCGGGCCATTGAGCGGTGCCTTGCATTTACGGCGGTCAAAGCTAGCCAGGTGACCGCTGGCCAATGCTACCCAGGCTACTCCATTCCTATCAACATCCATCCCTCGGGGCGAAAAGCCTTCTACGGGTTCTCCCGACTCTTTCAGAGGTAGCTCATAGTATTCCACCAATGCTGTTTCCGGCGGGTTGGCACCCGGATCAAGGCGTACTACTGCCCCGGGGTATCCAAGCGAAGAGCCCCAAACCGATCCGTCAGGGGCTGGCGACACAGCATAGAGGCCTTTGGTGATGCGCTTGTCTTTTTTAGGGTCAACGGGTTGATCCGGCTCTACGTAATCGTCACGCTTGCCATTGCCATTGGTATCCAGAATGAGTGCCGTCCAACCTTGCGACGCCACCTCATCTCCGGTTTCACGATATTCTTTTGTATTTAACCATCCTATCACCTGACCTCCTCCACTCGTCCATAGTGTGTGGTTGGCATCCTCTGCAAACATCAAATGGTGGGTGCTGAAGCAAGTCCTTATAGTAGTATATTTCTTAGTCTCTGGATCATACAATCCAAGATGGCGGTAAGAGCGATCAACCGGGAATAGTTTGGCAGACGGATGATCTGACCCTTCTTTACAGAAATCAGGGTTGTCGGGAAGCCCAACATTGGCTGTGATCCAGACTTTACCCAACTCGTCCATCATGGGGTTGTGCACATTGGTTTTGCTATCCCAAATGGCTTCATCGCCCCAGTAAACCGACGGCTCCAGCACTTGGCCGGAAACAGATTGTGTTTCCGGATCTCTTACCGTAAGAGGTACCTGCCCCGTTGTACTGGTCACGGGGTCGAGTACGGGCAAATAGTCCGTGCTTAGCTCTGTGGCGCCATAAAGTTTTCCGTTGGGGTTGATTGTCGGATTACGGCGATCAGTTGACACCAGGTCGTGCATGTAGGCTTTGGGATCCGCCCAGTCCCATTGACTGATCACCACATTTCTCTCAATACCCTGTGGCCGTGAGGGTGCTTCAGGCACTTCTCCTGCCGCAATGCGGTCAGTCCAGTCGGCAAACATGCTAATTGTTCCTTCCGCTCCAATCTGGTGAATACCCGACACCATACTCGATCCTGCCTGTCCCGACCTGATGCGGCGTGCCCAGGCTTCCTTTGAAGAAGAAAAAGAGCCCAGTGAAGGGGGAATCTCTCTGGTTCCCTTGCTGCCGAGCTGGTGGCAGGCCAAACAAGTACCCGACTTAATCCGAGACAGAAACTGGGCTTGTGTGAGTACGCTTTCTGATATGCCGTTTCCGTTCACCCCTGTCCCCGGAAAGTTTTGCTTATCCGGCACATGAAGCAAAGAAAACCAATAGCCACCCGGGTAATAGGCAGCGGCGGCTTTGGCATCAGGTGCTGCGACGGCTTCTAAGTCAATTGACGAGCCGGGCTTTCCCTCCTTTTTCGGTGAATCAATCAGCCCATAGCCCCTCACCCAAATGGAATAGGTAGCGTCGGGCAGGTCGGGCAGCAGGTAGCGTCCCTGGTCGTCGGTTACAACAATTTTGGCGAACCGGGTGGGCAGATCAAACGTTTCGGCGATCACCCAAACGCCGACTTCTGGCCCGCCGGCGCCTGTAACAATGCCTCCGATATCATCGGGATCCAGACCAGTCGCCGTTTTATCAGACTGACAAGCGCTGTAAATTCCAGAAAGGAAGAATAGGATGGCAATGGTGCTGTAAGCAGACTTCTTGCCTAGGAGCGAGATTTTGAGCTGGTTCATGAGTAAGTAGGTTGGCACTAAATAAATATAACCAGCTGGTTACTAAGGGCAAAGTGTTTGATTTGATTTGTGAAGAACGGAAAATTTTGAACCTAAATCTCCATCTCCAACAAAGCGCTGCTCAAGCTCTTCCCATGTGTGTCAAGTGCGAGGGAAGTGGTAACGCCGCTAAGCAGGGCTTTTTCGCAAACAAAAAGAAGCGCACAAACACTGGGCATCTCATATCGTCTGATTTCGCCCACTACAATGCCCTTCATATGTTTGCCCACAGTTTCCACTGTTACTTTCTCGCAAAGCATCGGGTAGTCCGTCTCATCGTAAGGTATCAGCGAAAGCGTGGAAGTATTTCCCTTGTCACCCGCCCGGCTGTGCGCTATGTCGTAAAGCTTCATGATTCCTTAAGTGTTACCTGTGATTTTACTTTTGACCGATCCATTAGTATCGAAACTATGCCCACAATCTCATTGAGGTATTTTCTGGCTCCGCCGCCCCCTGCCGGGCCATTAGTGTACAAGGCTTCGACCTCCTCACCCACCAAAGCGGCCACTTCCATTTTCTGTGCTTTGCCCGCTACTCTCAACCTCACTTCAGCCGGCTCATTTTGCTGATCAAAAGCCCCTCTAAAACTAGCGTTCAACCCGACATAGTCGACCCTAACATCATCCATTCGGTCTTTCAGCCGTTCTTCAACAATCTGTCCGGCGAGCATTGCCTTTTGGAGTGCATTGGTGCCAGCGTACGAAATTTCTCCCTCACCCAGCCAAAATGCCTGGTATCCTACGCTCACCTTAAAAGTAGCAGGCTTCCCCTTGCCACCGCTACCAGAAACATGTACCATGTCTTTGCCGATTTCTTTTAGCGTTACACTGGTAAAGTCTGCAATCACATCAGGCGTGTAGTACTCATGAGGATTTACTACCTCGTAAAGTAGTTGCTCTTTACTTGTCATTAGGTTGATCACGCCACCAGTGCCCTCCACTTTACTGATGACCGCCGATCCATCGGCCGACACCTCTGCGATTGGGAAGCCCAGGTGTGCCGGATTGGGTACGTCCTTTTTCCCCGGATCCATGAAATAGCCGCCGGTAATCTGGCCAGCACATTCCATCAGGTGACCAATCACGGTTCCTTTTCCCAAAAGATCGTAATCGTCCGTTTTCCATCCAAATTCATGTACCATCGGTGCCAGAAACAGCGATGGATCGGCGACTCTACCGGTGATGATGATATCGGCGCCCGATTCCAGGGCGGGAAGGATGGCGTCTATGCCCATATAAGCATTGGCTGAGATGAGAGGGCCGGATTCTGTGAGAGGCCACCCAGTTTCCATGGCACGCTGCCCCGGGTCTATTTGCGCAAAAACGTCGTCGCCAGTTACCGCTGCCACCTTTACTGACAGGTGGAGCTCCTTTGCTATTTCCAGCACTCGGTCGGCTGCGGCAAGTGGATTGGCTGCACCCATATTTGTGATCAACCTTACTTTGTTTTTCACCAAATTTGGAAGTAGCAACCTTATCCTCCGCTCGAGCAGTGGGTCATATCCTTTGGACGGATCGCTTTGTTTTCGCTTCTGAGCAAGTGCTATTGTTCTCTCGGCCAGGCATTCCAGTACCAGGTAGTCGAGCTGGCCTTTTTCTGCCAACACCACCGCTGGTTCCAGTCTGTCGCCAGAAAACCCCGCCCCACAACCGATTCTTACCTTTTTCTTCATGGATCAAAAACTTATGGCTCCAATGAGCACAGACATTGTCAGCATAATTATTGTGACTAAAAAAGCCCAGGGAATGGTTTTGCGTTGATGATCACCTAAGTCCACCCCTGTGAGACCTATCAGCAAAAAGGTGGCACCTGTTAACGGGCTTACAGGAAACCCGGTAGTCATTTGCCCCAAAATGGCCGCCCTGGCCACCTCTATGGCTTCGCCATTGAAATGCTCCGCAGTGGTTCCCAGCAATGGCAGTACTCCGAAATAGAATGAATCCGGGTCGAACAGTAAACTGGCAGGCATGCTGACCACGCCGGTGATCAATGCCAGGTGATTGCCCACAGCGGACGGAATATAATTAACGGCTGTTGCAGCCATTGCTTCTATCATGCCCGACCCCTTCAAAATGCCGGTAAAGCATCCGGCAGCAAATAAAATGCTCGCCATTAACAAAGCTGCTTTTGCATGGGCATCAATTCTCTCCCTTTGGTCTTTTAGGTTAGGGTAATTCACCGTGATGGCTATGACAAAGGCGATCATGAAAATGACATGCGGTGGTGCAAAGGCGGAGATCAGTGCAGTAATGGAAATGACGATCAACGCCGTGTTCAGCCAAATTAATTTTGGCCGATGGAGACTGGTGTCCTTTTCGAAGGCGATAATCGAACCAGTGGCCTGTCCTTGCTCATTCACCAGGCCCCTTTCTCTTTTTCCCAGGTACCAGGCAATTGCCAATACTGCCAGCAACCCGCAAATGACCGGAATTAAAATGGGATTGAACAACTCTGTTACTTGTACCTCCAATGCGGAAGCAGCCCTGATGGTCGGCCCTCCCCAGGGTAAAACATTCATGGTACCAGCAGCCAGGGCAACCACAGTGGCCAGCGTCGTTCTTTTCATGCCCATGGCATCATAAAGAGGCAACATGGCAGGCACTGTCACAAGAAAGGTGACTGCGCCCGAACCGTCAAGGTGGACGATCATGGCAAGAATGGCGGTAACGACAGTAATCCGTGCCGGGTCGTTGCCTGCTGCTTTCAAGAGCCGCTTGATCACCGGTTCAAAAGTGCCGGCGTCCATCAGGATACCGAAAAACAAAATAGCAAAGATGAACATCACCGCCGTGGTAGAAATGGTTTTCACTCCGTCGGTGATGTAGGTGACGATCTCAGTTGTGAACCCGCCAATTAGCGCTGTGGCAACAGGCACAATGATAAGTGCCACTACCGGAGAGAGCTTTTTACTCATTACCAAAACAAGCAAAAGCACTATGGTCAAAAGGCCGAGGAATGCAAGCATGGGTTACTTGTTCGCAGATAAAATGGCCGCCATTGTATCTAACGCTTCGCCGTCGGGGATCGGGTTTGCTTCGACTTCAGCTCCCAATAACATCACTTGTTTGGCATCCGGCTTGTAAATGGGCCATTTGGGCAAGCCCTTAGCGTTAGGATTTCCGGTTTTGACGAAATTAGCCCAGTAGGCAGACATCATTGCTTCGAGCTCCCGGTCTACGGCCTCCCATGGACGATCCACAAACTCCAGGTTGTCGTAGGCATAGGGTACCTCGCCGGTGTGAAATGCACCATATTTGGCATACTCACCGGTGCCTGGCACTTTTCGAGTGAATCGGTAGACATATACATTCGTCTTCCCCTGCTTTGCCTGCACATTGGCCCAGACATAATTTTGCAAACCAAAGATCATGTCTCGGGAAAGATTGAGTTGTGATTGGGCCGCCTCCGCATCGTCAGACGCCGGGTAGTAGGTCAGCACTTTCCCGGCATTGTCGCTATACTGTTGGCTGATCTGTGCTTTGAAGTCGCTTGCATTTTTTACAGGCCCAAAAAGCAGGCCTTCGTCCTGGTTCCAGCCGGTGAGCAAATCAACCGGGTTTTGCTTGCCTACGGCAAATATGTCGGCGATATGCTCAGGAAGTACGTAGCCGTCTATGATCGGGCCCCTGATCCCGAGCTGGCCCTTCATGAGCTCTTGTGGCGAGAATTTCCTTAGGTCTGCCAATCCCGCTGCGCCGACAGACTTCGCAAAGGCAACTCCAGTCTCTTCGGCCGACGCCAGGGTCTGCTGGTTCCTGCCAAAATTAGCGCCACTTTCGGCAATTGCCTTATTGAACAGTCCCCTTGCCAGAGGAGTTGCCACCATGCAATTGACACTCATGGATCCAGCCGACTGGCCTGCTATAGTGACATTCGCAGTGTCTCCTCCAAAGGCGGCTATGTTTTCTTTCACCCACTTCAAAGCAGCTACCTGATCCATCAGCCCATAGTTGCCAGATGCGCTGTTTGGTGACTCCTTTGTCAGCTCCGGGTGGGCAAGGAAGCCAAATACGCCTACCCGATAGTTGATGCTTACAAACACAATCCCCTTGCGGGCCATGGCTTCTCCATCGTAAATAGGCACGCCGCTTCCTCCGCTCGAGAACCCACCGCCATAAATCCAAACCAACACCGGGAGTTTCTCTCGGGAGGATTTTGCACCAGTCCATACATTCAGGTACAAACAATCTTCACTGATCGGTTCTTCGGGAATAAGGAATTCCTGGCTCCACATGCTAAAAGGTGCAGGTTTGCCTTGCATTGGGCTTGGCCCAAATGCTGTACATTCTTTTGTCCCCTGCCAGGGCTGTACCGGCTGAGGCGCCTTCCAGCGCAACTCTCCAACTGGTGGTGCGGCAAAAGGGATGCCTTTGAAGCTAGTGATCTTTCCATCAGCCGTGATGCCTCCCGACACCTTCCCTGACTTGATCTGGACCAAAGAGACAGCATTTTGTCCTGTGGTTGGGTGAAGACAAAGCAGTAAAGACCAAAGTAAGAGGATAGCAGTTTTCATAGGTAGTTGGATAGTGATAAGCAGGTTCAGCTATCAATTTACCAGAAACGAAGTCAATTTCAATGCGTCAATAAAACATATTGACATAGTGCATACAAAAAACCTCAGGCCGGTCTGCCTGAGGTTTTCTATTTAGCATCTTAACGGAACGATTTACATCCCCGCCTCTAACGGTGCTGCCTCTTCATTTAGGAACAAGATTTCAGCAATTTGCACCAAAACCTGGTCGGGTGTGGCTGTATCGCTTTTGAAAACAAAGTACACGTCGTGTATTCCCTCTGTTGCCTGAATTTTGGCTTGTGCCTGTGAATTTCTCTTTCTTCTCCAGGTGACCATATCTTCCCCTGGCGCTGGTCTGCCAAACCCTACATTCTTTTGACCTACCGTATTAGTGGTTCCCAGCAATGTGCCGGTCGGAGAGTCAAGATGCACTTCTACATATCCACCGGCCGCACTTACCCTTGGAGAAGCCTGCACAAACAAATCAATCTGCTTAATACCTGTTAGGTCTATGTCCTTGTAGCCTATGTAAGAGCCACTGCCCACCATGTTGAAGGTAGTGCCTGGCGTGGTCAGCAAATTCACACCTTTTCTGATCTCAGACTGCTGAGGATCCAGCGAAGGGTTTCTCAACGCCACGAAATCATCGCCAGATAGTGGCCCAACAGTACCAGCGCCTTTGTCGGCATAAGAGGCTCTCAGCAGATATCCACCCTGTCCATCCTCTCCTTCCGGCACCTGGGGAGTAACTGTGCCTGAGAGCGGAAGCGATTCCACAGTTGGCTTGGTCTCCAGCATGTTGAGAATAAACATCACCATTCTTTTGGCATCGGCCTGGCTCAATTGCGGGTGAGCGCTCATGGCATGTTCACCCCAAACGCCACTTCCGCCATTGATTATTTTGCCCACCAGCATATTGATGTTGGCGTCAGTCTTAGGATATTTAGTAGCTACTGCATTGTAAGCTGGCCCAATCGATGCCTGCTCGTACTGGTGGCACGACTTACAATCGCTGGTTTCAATCAGGTTCTTTCCAATGTTCAAAGCAGCCATTGACTCAGCGCCACGCTGCTTGGAAGCTATTTCAATGGGGTCATAACCAGAGGGCACGTAGTCGAAAGTAACAGCCACTTCGTTGGGCTTGATAGTGCCATCGGTGCTGCTTCCATCTTCCTTGTCACTCACACTCACAGTATAAGTGAGCGATTTCTCACCGAAATAGAAACTCCGGTTGGGTACCTGGAAATCGATGGATACCGTCGGTGGTTCATTGCCAGCCACTACTTCCATAGAAGCCCTGTTCTTCTCTCCTTTGGTATCTGTCACTGTCAGGCTCACCTGATAAGTACCAGCCTGCTCAAAATTGAACGATGGGTTGGCTTCAGTGAGCGTTTTGTTAATACCGCCGTCTGACACTACCTTCCACTCATAGTTCAATTTTCCCTGATCGTAGTCGTCGTAGTCTGTTGTGCCTTCCGATGATAGCTGAGCCGTAAAAGGTACAGCTCCGGCAGCCTTATCAATAGAAGCAGCCACAATTGGCTTTCTGTTGCCCGCATTGTATTCGATTTTCACAATTCTGGAATTTGAGTTACCTCTGAACCACGCACTGCCATATTCCAGCACATACAGGTCGCCGCTCGGGCCAAAGTCCATATCAATGGCACTCACAAAGCTCTCGTTGGGCAGGAAGCGCTCCATGGATTGGTAGTCGCCATTTTCATCCATTGTTACTGACATGATCCAGCCACGCATGAATTCTACGATCAGCCATTTTCCTTCGAAGTAAGAAGGGAAAGGCCTTGGTGCACCGGCAAAGTCAGCTTTGCGGAAAACAGGGCCACCAGTAGCACTACGCCCTGCTGTTCCCACCAAAGGGAATGTGTCCGACGGGCCGTATGGGTAGTAGATGAAAGCCGGCACCACCGGCGTAGGCAGTTCTTTCAATCCCGTATTGTTTACCGACTCGTTGACAGGATGGTTTACGTCAAAAGGCTCTCCGTAAGTGTCGGTCGCCAAATCATGGCGATTGTAAGCCCTATTGTTAGCAATAAAATACGGCCAGCCAAAAAAGCCCGGGCCTTTAGCCTGGTTGAACTCGTCATAGCCTTTTGGTCCCCAAACAGAATCAACAGATGCATCCGGGCCAACTTCGCCCCAATACAGATAGCCCGTTTTGCTGTCCAAAGTTGGTCTCCAGGGGTTTCTGTGGCCCATGGTGTAAATCTCTGGCCTCGTTTTCTCTGTGCCTTGGGGAAAAAGGTTGCCTTCAGGAATTGTGTAACTACCATCGGCCTCTGGATGGATACGGAGGATTTTGCCTCTCAGGTCATTGGTATTACCAGGCGCACGCTGGTCATCAGAACTTTCCATGCCAGGGCGTTCGTCAAGGTTAGAAGACCCTGTTCTCGGGTTCACGGTATTATTTCCAACAGTTAAAAAGAGATTACCTTCTTTGTCGAACACCATCCCACCTCCTGTATGGCAGCATTCTTCTCTCTGCGTCGGCACTTCCAGCACCACTTTTTTGGTTGATGCATAAAGTGAGTCGCCTCTCAGCTCCCATCGAGCCAGCACGTGTTTAGGTGTGTCAGGATCAGCATAATACATGTAAATCCACGAATTTTCTTTGTATTTAGGGTGAGCAATTACGCCCATCAGACCCTCTTCGGCCTCCCTCACTCTACCTTCCTTGTTAGTGTACTTGGTATTCACGGGGATAGTCGCCACCAGGGTCACTTCACCAGTATTTTCATCAAGTATCTTCACACCACCTTTTCTTTCTACAAAGAGCACACGGCTATTGGGGAGAAAAGTCATTTCCATCGGTTCGTCCATGCCTTCTGTGAGCACCACTTTAGTAAAGCGATTGTCTTCAGGAGGTTCGTTGGAAGTTGGAGTTTCAGATTGCTTGCAAGATTGCACAAGCAGGCAAATCGATGCGGCATAGATCAACACTGACCTGCCGGTAGTTTTTAAAGTAAGTACCATCTAAACGAAGTATAATTGTTGTTCAAAAGCTGTGCTACCGGCTGTATAAACGCTTGCTTTCCTATGCATTTGACAGCAGCCGACAGAACTTTGCAGCTGTAAGGTCATTAAAAGAGAATTGAAATTCTAAGAAGAATAGAAAATCTGGTAGAATATCAGGATAAACTATCGAATTTTAACGTCGACTTCGTATCGACGAAAGTAATTCTTTGTGTCAAAACATCACAATAACTTTTCACGCCCGCTTGAGTGGTGACAACTTTTTACAACAGCTCGTGTAAAACTTAGCGTAAACAACCACTTCAAATCCGATCTTTATGTTAATTGCCTTGGTTAGTGCATCCGCTAAAGGCGGTTTGACAATGGCAAAATTCCAATCTACTTAAACAATTGCCCCATGGTGAAGCTTTTACTTGGTACCAGCATAGCAATAGTTAGCTTTATCAGCTACCTGTTTGCACCGGTTGAAACAAAGAAAGAAACACAAATCACGTTGTGCTACGTTGCCCCATCTGAAGACAGCATGGCGTCCTTTGCCACCGACCCTGCGTTTGTTGCTCTACATCCGGCTCCGCTCCCCCTTCAATACGATGCCATGGGCGAGAAAGTAACTTTCAAAGCAGCTGATGGCACCGATGCAACCGGGTACATGGTGAAAGCCAAAAAGAAATCAGACAAATGGCTGTTCGTTTATCAGGAATGGTGGGGCTTGAACGACTATATCCGCAGACAATCGGACACCTTTTACAACGACCTGAACGGCGAGGTCAACGTGCTTGCACTTGATCTTTATGACGGCAAGGTGACCGATGTGCCCGCCGAAGCAGGCAAGCTGGTGCAAGGCGCTCAGGAAGCTCGCCTGGAAGCCATCATCAAAGGTGGCCTGGCCTATGCAGGGCCAAAAGCTAAAATTGCCAATGTCGGCTGGTGCTTTGGTGGCGGCTGGTCGCTCCGGTCAGGACTGCTGGGAGGCAAGCAAACCGTTGGCACCGTTATGTACTATGGTATGCCTGTGAGGGATGTGGAAAAGCTGAAGCAGCTCAGCGGAGATGTGCTCGGCGTATTTGCCACCGAGGAGAGAATTTCTAAAGAAGTGGTTGAAGAGTTTGCCGCCAATATGAAGGCTGCCAACAAAACCCTGATGTATAAAATATACCCGGGCGTTCATGGTTTTGCCAACCCAAGCAATCCGAAGTACGACGAAGAATCGTCGAAACAGGCCTACGAAAAAGCCATTAGTTACCTAAAAGAAAGATTCAAAATATAATCATCGTTGCCGGGCCGGAGCTTTGATCTCTGGTCTGGACTTTACTCGTTCTTTTGGTAGAAAATTACCGTCTAACAATCATTACTACACACCGCCGACTACTGTTTCCAACTCATGAATTACAACTTTTCGTTATTGCATCTTCGCTCAGTCTTCACTCTTGTTCTTTTTTTTGTTGTAACCACGCACGGGCTCTTTGCCCAGGGAGGTAAAAAGGTAAATGTGAAGGGAAAGGTCGTCGACAGCCAGTCGGGCGAGGCCATGAGTTTTGCGTCTATCCGGATTTTTGCACAGGACGATCAGTTCATAGGAGGAAATGTTACTGACGACAAAGGCAATTTTACTGTAGAGGTGCCCGTAGGCAGCTACTATGCTTTGGTGGAGTTCATGGGCTACGAAGCACATCGCACCGGGAGTTTCCAGGCATCATCTAATACCGACATCGGCACCGTGCAGCTCAGTGCTTCGTCCAGCACGCTGGAAGAAGTGGAAGTAAGGGCTGAGAAAAGTACCATGGAGCTTTCGCTCGATAAAAAGATCTTTAACGTGGGGCAAGACCTGGCCAATGCCGGTGGCACTGCCTCCGACCTGCTTACCAACATTCCTTCTATCGCTGTAGACCCAGAGGGCAATGTGAAACTACGGGGCAGCGACAATGTAATGATATTGATCGATGGCAAACCTTCAGGTCTTGTGAGCCTCAAAGGGGCCAGCGGGTTGCAGCAAATGCAGGCCAGCATGGTCGACAAAGTGGAGATCATTACCAACCCCTCGGCCAGGTACCAGGCAGAAGGTATGGCCGGTATTATCAACATCGTGTTGAAGAAAGACCGCAACCAGGGCTTCAACGGCTCCTTTCAGGGCATCACTGGCTATCCTTACAACTTTGGAGGTGCTGCTAATCTGAACTACCGCCACAAAAAAATCAATTGGTTTGTTAACTACGGCATTGCCTGGCGCAAGCAACCCAATGTGGCCTCTCTCTATCAGGAAGTCTATTCAGGCGACACTACCTTCATTTCAAGACAGGACAGAAACGGCCACCTGAAGGGATTCAATAATAATATTCAGGGTGGGCTCGACTTTTTTTTTAGTGAAAAAAGCATCCTTACGGCGTCGTATCTGTTTACACGCAGCGATGGCAACCGGATCACTGACCTTACCTATAGGGATTATCTAAACGACGACAACAACTACCTTGGCTACACGGCTCGCCGGCAAAATGAAAACGAGGCCGAACCCAATTCAGAAACCACGCTTACCTGGGAAAAGTCTTTCGAAGAGAAAGGTCATAAACTACTCACAACCCTAAAATACATCGACTACTGGGAAAGATCGGATCAAATTTTTACGCAACGATCTTACGACGGGAATAACGTCGCCATAGATGGCTCAAACCAGAAACAACATGCGCTGAACGATGAGTTTGAAAAGCAATACTTGCTCCAGCTTGACTACACCAAGCCTATTGGCAAGGAAGGTAAGTTCGAAACGGGGCTTAGGAGCAGCCTCCGGAACATGGAAAACAATTATGTGGTGACAAATGTGGACGAGGCTGGTGTCGAAACTGTAGATCCTGATCTGAAAAACATCTTTTTGTACGATGAGAATATCCAGGCAGCCTACGCCATTCTCGGTAACAAAAGCAATAAGTTCACCTACCAGGCCGGGCTTAGAGTAGAGTATACCGATGTGAGAACAAGGCTGGTGGAAACTAATGAACAAAACCCAAGAGACTACCTGAATTTCTTCCCGAGCGCTCACCTTACTTATGCCGTTGCCAATCAAAACTCGTTTCAGCTGAGCTACAGCCGGAGGATCAGGCGACCTTTTTATAATGACCTGAGCCCTTTTGTGACCCTGGCCGATGGCAGGAACTTCTTTAGCGGCAACCCCGATCTGGATCCTGAATACACCGATGCCTACGAGATAGGGCACCTGAAGTATTTTGAAAAAGGTTCCCTAACGTCTTCGTTTTACTATAGAGACTCCAAAGAGACGATAGATCGCATCAGGGTGGTGGACGACCAGGGAAATGCCCGCACGTTACCTCAAAACCTTATTGGCCAAAAGTCATTCGGTATTGAGTTTACCAGCGACTACAACCCGTACGACTGGTGGAAGCTGGATCTCAACTTCAACTTCTTTCACGCTGAAATTGACGGCACCAACATCATCGACACCTACAAGCCAACGACCTACAGCTGGTTTGCCCGCCAAACCTCCCGCTTCACCTTGCCTGGCAACCTCGACATACAGCTAAGAGGCAACTTTGAAGCACCACAAAAAACAACACAAGGCACTCGCAAAGCCCTGGCGTATATCGACCTGTCGTTCGCCAAGGAAGTGCTGAAAGGTAACGGCACGCTGAACCTCAATATCATGGACGTGTTCAACAGCCGGGTAAGCCGCTACACTACCGAGGGCCCCAATTTCTTCACCGAGGGAAGCAGCCAGTTCCGGAGAAGGCAGGTGAACCTGACCCTGAACTACCGCATCAGGCAGTCGAAGTCGGCCAGGAGGAAATACGTGATTGATGAGGGGTGATGCAGTAGTAGCAGGTAAGTAGTAATCGGTAGTTGGTTGGCTGACCCTTCTCGGTCATTGCGTTTGCACATATTTAAATCGCAGAAGACTATGAGCTCTAGATGGAGTGCACAAAAACGAAATCGTTGTTCTGGTGGGTATCTTCACTCGCCAGTTCCTACGACCAAAACTGCTGCCCAGGTGAGTGTCTCCACTCACCAGCTTCTATGATCAAAGCCCAATAAACCTTATATTGTCTACCATTCACCCAGAACTAGCACAGCGAAAACATCTCAAATTTTTAATTTTAAGGCGCTTTTCTTATCTTCTTTCGGAGGAATGCAACCACAACGGTATAGCGATATTGTGTCGAATGATTATTTCTTTTTTGAAAGTTCTTCGACCAGCGCTGTTATATTTATAGCTTCTATTTTTTCAGTTATCGGAAATCTGTCATCGCCGGCGTGAACAACAAAAGCACGCTCCGGCTTTAGGTCTTCACAGGCTATATAGAACCCCTTCCCTACTTTTGCTGAAAGGCTGCGTTTAATTTCTATCGCCCAAAGAGATTGATCTGCGTGTTCAATGATTAGATCAATTTCAGCGCCTGCAGCTGTGCGATAGAAAAATGGAATTGAGCGCCATGGTAAAGCAGAAACCAGGTTTTCAATAACAAATCCCTCCCAACTTGAACCCACAACGGGATGCCCCGCCAATTCCTCATGAGTCTCAATATTTAAAAGCCCATGCAAGATTCCACTATCCCGCACAAAGACTTTGGGAGATTTAACAAGCCTCTTCCCTATATTGGCATGATACGGTTGAAGGCGACTAACCAATAGCAAATCACATAACAGATCAATATACCGGGTAACCGATTGGGTACTGATTTCTAGCGATTTTGCGAGTTGTGAAGCATTTAATATTGTGCCTTGCCGGTGAGCGATCATTGTCCAGAGGCGTTCAATTGTAGTTGAAGGAATACGAGGGCCAAACATAGGGACATCCCGTTCCAGGTAAGTGCGGATGAAATTTCTTCTCAGATTCAAACTCTGTTTGTCATCTTCAGCTAAATAACTATCGGGAAAGCCCCCACGCAACCAAAGCTTTTCCCGTGCAAATCTGGTATCTTCAATCTCAGATACTACGATGGGAAACATGTCTATGTAGGAAATCCGACCAGCCAGGCTTTCTCCTGACTGTCGTAACAGATCAATCGAAACAGAACCAAGAATCAGGAATCGCCCCTTTCCTTTATGTTTACGTCTGCCTTTGTCGATTACGCCACGCAGGGTCTCGAATAAATCTGGCATCCTGTGGATTTCATCCAAAATCACTAATCGGTCTTCAAATTTTTCTAAAAACAAAGCAGGGTTCGCAAGTCGATTGCGATCATTGCTATCCTCCAGGTCAAGATAGAGCGCATCAACTTCATTGCCAATGTCAATAGCCAGGGTAGTTTTGCCGACTTGGCGGGGACCAATTAGTGCTACAGCCGCCTGGGATTTAAGCGACTCTTTAACTTTTTCAGATATATTCCGCTGTATCATCCTTACAATTTATCCAACAACTGGATAAATTACAAGGATTTGATGATGGATAACTGACTTTTGGAACTGATGCGTGTGGAGTAGGCTACGCCCTGTATCGGGTTGATTTTTCCCGTTCGATTTCAAAGACAGGCACAGACTATAATCGATATAGTAACATCAAATCCTTCACAACGTCGACTTGGCTTTCTAATCATTGGGGGTTCTTTGCTAGCAGTGGTGGCAGATCCGAACTACACTCGCCAGCCTGTTCCAATGCCCTGGAGCGTATCTTCACAAATTTGCTTCTATGATCAAAACCCAATAAATCATATATTGTCTATCATTCACCGATAACTACAATCATGGACGAAATAAAAAAGGAAGACATCAAGCAGGAAGTATTTGACTTGTACGACTACTATGTGCACAACAAGATCGACCGCAGGGAATTTGTCGAGAAAATATCCTTCTATGCAGTGGGCGGCCTAACGGTGCCTGCCATGCTCAACTTTTTGATGCCCAAGTACCAGCAAACCCTACAGGTGCCTGTCGATGACCCAAGGTTGAAGACAGAAACCGTGGGCTACAATTCCCTCAAAGGAGCCGGTAAAATGCAGGGGCAGCTTTCGAGGCCTGTAAAGGCTAAAGGCAAACTTCCTGGCATTGTAGTAGTACACGAAAACAGGGGGCTCAATCCTCACATTGCGGATGTAGGCCGCAGGGCGGCGCTGGAAGGCTTTATCTCTATGTCTCCTGACGCATTGTTTCCCCTTGGCGGCTACCCTGGCAATGATGATGATGGCCGGGAGATGCAACGCAAGCGTGACCGTGATGAAATGCTCGAAGACTTTATCGCTGCCTATGATTACCTGAAAGGTCACCCTGAATGCAATGGCAAAATCGGCGTGGTGGGCTTTTGCTTCGGTGGCTGGATTTCTAACATGATGGCCGTGAAGATTCCGACACTAAAAGCTTCTGTGCCTTTCTACGGCGGACAACCCACAGCGGAAGAAACAGCGCAGATCAAAGTGTCTATGCTTATACAATATGCAGGTTTAGATACCCGAGTGAATGAAGGCTGGCCTGCTTACGAAACAGCCTTGAAAGCCAACAAAGTGGACTACCAGGTATACATATACCCTGATGTGAACCACGGCTTCCACAACGACTCAACACCGAGGTATGACAAGGAGGCCGCTGTGCTGGCCTGGGGAAGAACGGTGGAGTTTTTTAAGAAGAAGTTGGGGTGAAGGAAGACCGGGGTCGGAAGACGGAAGTTCAGGCGTCGGTACGATAGCGACGGGAAGTGCGAGGGAGATCGTCAGCCGCCGGGTTAAACAGCAAAAGTTCGGGGAAGACGGAAGACCGTAGTCGGAAGCCTGGAGATCAGGCGTCGGCACGGTAGCAATGGGAAGTGGGGAGGAAACCGTCAGCCGCCGGGTCGGAATGAATGAAGAAGTGCCAGCGGTCACTGCAAGCGTCTTGGGGATGTCGTTCCACGTCTGCTAGCTCCTCCGTCGCCTCAACTTGACGCCGATATGGAGGCTTCGGCAGAACCAGCCAGCCAATAAGCTTACCCCGCCGGCAGCATATTCCGAATCGCTGAAATCCGCCATTTGCCTTTTTGCTTTACCACTACAAATGTGCTCCACATCTTCCGTTCGGAGCCATCGGGATTCTTTATTTCGTAACGACAGTCGGCGATGGCGCCCTCTGAGCCCAGGTATCGGATTTTGTCAATGGTAAGCGTACGGTCACCAGGATTGCTGCTGGAGCTGCGCATCATGCCATCAATAGCCACCCGAATGCCAATTCGCCATTCGCCGTTAGACACCAGCTGATCAATATCCTCGGTAAGGATGTTCTTCAGCAGCACAGTGTCTTTGGTTTCCCTCGCCTCGGAGTATTGATCAATGAGCCTGGTGATTGCCTTGTCATTTTCAGTAGCCTGCCCAGAGGCAAACTGAAATAGGAACACGCATAGAACGGCTAACAAAGGAGCTTTCATTGTCTTCTATTTGGTAAGTAAAGTCAATTTAAGCATTTAACTGTAAAACCATTCCCTCGGCAAGAACTACCGGCGCAAAGCCTTGTAGCGAAAACGGATGCTACGATTGCATGACCCTCAGGTATTCCACCCAAGGCCCCACTTCGGCTTTGTATTGTTTGGCCATTACTCGCACAATCTGGCCAATATGATTCAAATCGTGAGCGACCCAGGTCGCCAGCAGCTGTGCCAGCGTTACCTGACCAAAAGCCGGATGGATGCCTGTTTTAGCAAGGTCATCGTCGCTGATACCCATCGCACGAAGTCGCTCCATATTGCTCTTGCGTAGCGTGCTAAACTCCTGCAAAAGCTGCTGCAGCGTCTTCTTCCCGCTTTCTCCCATTTGGGCGAAGCGGTCAAACGGTTGAAAATGCTTGTCTGCCTCAGGCGAAAGAATAATGTCTGCCCTGGGAATCCAGTCCGTTTTCTCCCCGTGGATCAGGTGCCCAACCACATCATAGGCACTCCAGCTCTCCCCTCCTTCATTGCTGGAAGTCCAGTCAGCCGAGAGGCCGCTCAACAAGCTATTGAGCACTCCTGGTGTGCGTTCCAGGATTTCAATTGCTTTTTTAAAATCAAATTTCATTTTGCGAATGTGTTTCTTGCTAAATGACCCTGCGGTGCTTCTTTCAAGCAACTCGCCGTCATCTTATATCTCAAATTTCAGGAATTTTAACCTATCCTGAGCAAAGGCCTGGTCTATAGTTTGCATTCGAGTGATGACAAAAAGTGACTGGTAGCTACAAAGGTACTTATCAGGCCTTGTGCTTATTCTGAACTGCGACCCCCACTTGCTTTTCTACTCTGCCGCCATCGCCATCAGCATAGACAAACTGCGGCATTAAAAATTCCTTGCCCTCACCCTCGTCCATTCTTCTTTGGCTTTGGCAAAATCTTCCCTGAACTCCGCCGATTCAAACAGTTTGTTCACGAGCTGTCTCGCCAATAGTCTGGAGGCCTCCGAGTCACTTGGGTAATGCACCCCAATCCTTTCTCTTGAATGGGCCATGTCCAGGGCATCCTTAATAAACACATCTTTGAATTCGGGAGCAAGCTCAGAGAAAAGGTAGGCATTCACATACGAATTGGCAGCATGACCACTCGGATAAGCCGGCCAATTGGTTTCCTCGATGTTTTTCAACTTTGGCTCAAGTTTGTAGGGTCGTATCCTGGCGAATTCAATCTTATACTTCCAGATATAAAAGCTGGCATCGGCCCATACATTTGAAACAAGCTGGGTGGTAGCGGGAAGAGAATCGGCATTGAACCAGGTACCTATAGAGCGACCAATAAAATATAAATTGCGGCGCATTCTGGGATACTCCTTATCTCCCGGTTTATATGAGTGACTGAACCAAACAGTGGCCATATAAAGACAGATGTCCATGTCTTCCTTGAAACGCTGCTCCTGCAACGCCAGCAAATAGTCTATCTCTTTTCTTGTTTGTTCAGAGCTGTTGGCGGGGTAAGCTTTGATTTCAAAACTTTCATTCTCAGTGAGATAATAAGGTTTCCGGCTATTTGCCCGCTGTAGGTCATTGTCCGTCAGCGGATATTTCAACCGGTCGATCTCCTCCCCGCTCTCTGACGGCTGCGCATCGAATTTCGAAATGCTTTTGTAGTGACCCCGAACCGGGTCTGGTTGTTTTTCTTTGTACAATTCACTCCCAGCTCCAGTGAGCGGCTGAGCAACCAACGTCGCAACGGAAATAGTCAACATCAAAAAGACGGCACTGCCTGTTCTCCAGAAATAAATGTGGTTCATATTGTAGTTTTTTTTATTTGGAGACGAGGCACTTTATGAAAAGACGCTTCCCGGTTAAAAAAATCTGCAGTTGCCCCTATTCCGATCTCGTCTGGCAAGGTCAAAAAAATCCGGCTTACCCTAACCACAGAAAAAAATATATAAAAAAATGACCGACTAGTCATAATAATTGATTATAATTGTGACTGCATGGTCATAATTAGTCAATACAATGCCAAAAGCCACTTTTAACAAACTGAAGCCAGACAAGAGAAAGCAGTTCACAGACGCCTTCCTCCGTGAATTTGCTCTTCACAGCTACGACGAAGCCTCATTGACTTCGGTGGTATCAGAGCTTGGAATCGCCAAGGGCAGCGTATACCAGTATTTTGCCGATAAGCTGGACCTGTTTACCTATTTGGTGGGAGAATGCGGAGCCGTCAAAGCAAGGTATATTGGCCATTTGAAAAGAACCGACTTCCCCGACTTTTGGCTCTATTTTCGGGCGTTATATGAACATGGTGTAAAGTTTGACCTTGAGAATCCTTTGCAAAGCCATTTTCTCCACAAGCTGGTCGACAACATCAACTCTCCTTCTATCCAACACCTATACAAAAACATGCTAGATCAAACCGTGACTGTCTTTGAAAAAATGGTCGAAAGCGAGATAGCAATAGGGAAGTTCAGAAGGGATATCCCTGCCAAAACTCAGGGTTTCTTCCTTTACAAAGCAAGTCTTGCTATTAACGACCAATTACTGGCACTAGGAGAAATTGACACGAAAAAAAGTATTGAGAAAGGCCTGCCTGTTTTTCATAAAAAGGAAGAG
The DNA here is from genome assembly GCF_040222815.1 of Imperialibacter sp. Taxonomy (GTDB): domain Bacteria; phylum Bacteroidota; class Bacteroidia; order Cytophagales; family Cyclobacteriaceae; genus Imperialibacter. Next base: position 188,155 of record NZ_JAVKCH010000026.1, read on the forward strand.
GTGTTGCTCCGAACTGTAGATCAGTACATAGAAATCTTGAAAGCTGCTTTAGACAAAAGATGAAACGATGATAGAGGTAAAAAAACTTGAGTTCACGTATCCGGGTAACGATACCCCAACATTGAAACAACTCAGCTTCGAAATAAAGAGAGGTGAGATCTTCGGTTTTCTCGGCCCGTCAGGGGCTGGCAAAAGCACTGCGCAGAAAATACTTTACAAGACTCTCAACGGCTACAAAGGTGAGGTGATCATAGACGGCAAAGACGTGAACAGCTGGGATCAGTCCTACTTCGAGAATATTGGAGTGGGTTTTGAGCTGCCCAATCACTATTTGAAGCTTACAGGAAAAGAGAACCTGGCTCTGTTTGCTTCCTTCTACCGTAAAAACAAGCCGGCTGACCTTCTGCATTTGTTTGAAATGGTAGGCCTTGAGAAGGACATGGACAAGGCTGTGGAAACCTACTCGAAAGGCATGAAAATGCGCCTGAATTTTATCAGAGCGATCCAACACGATCCGGACATCCTCTACTTTGACGAGCCCACCTCCGGCCTCGATCCGGTAAATGCGCAGATTATAAGAAAACATATTATGAGGTTGAAAGAGGCTGGAAAAACCATCTTCATCACCACACATAGCATGCACACCGCAGATGAGCTTTGTGACAGGGTGGGGTTTATTGTGGATGGCGAACTGCGGATCACCGACACACCCGAAAGGCTGAAAGCAAAGTATGGTAAACAGGCGGTGGAAGTCCAGCTAGCAGATGGCCAAATGCAGGAGTTTCCATTGGCTAAACTTGGTGAAAGTACTGCCTTTGCTGCCTTTATCAGGCTTGGAGAGGTAAGCAAGATTCACACCATGGAAGCCAGCCTGGAAGAGGTTTTTATTAAGGTAACTGGAAAATCTTTGAAAGCATGATAACACTCGGCCAGCAACTCAAGTGGCAATTCATTTTGCTGCAAAAAAATAACATCATTGGCATTAGCCTGGGGGTGACACTCATTTATGGCATAGTTCTCTATTTCTTGAGGTCGTGGGGAAGTCTGAATGAGCTTCTCGTGTTCCTCGTGCTCAACGACCCTTCAGTTATAGGCTATTTTTTTGTCGCACTGGCCATTTACACCGAAAAGAAGCACCAAATTCTCCCGGCTATCTTCGTTTCACCCATCAATTTGCACCACTACCTTCTTTCAAAAGTCCTGTCTCTGTCGATTGTAGGCCTGGTCTGTTCTCTTGGGCTCGCCTTTTCAGTAAAAGGGCTGTCTTTCGACATTCTCTCGTACGCTATCGGGGCTTTTTCCATCTGCGTGCTATCCGCTTTATTAGGTATTGCTATGCTGACCTTTGCCGATGAGTTTCTCAATTTTGCCATGCTGTCTATTCCTGTATTCATGGTCTTCGTCAACTTGCCTGTCCTTCACTATCTTGGCGCCGTCGACCTTGGCCTTTTTGTGAATATCTTTCCTGTGCAGGCCAGCCTTTCACTCATTGCCGACTCGCTGGTGGACGGTGCCCGCCCGACGGTGTTGTCGTACCTCCCCGTAATCATCTGGCCTCCTCTGTTTTACCTGTTGGCCTTCCGCTTATTCAACAAAAAACTGATCCACCACTAAGTTATGAAGACAGTTATTAAGCTCGCCGTCACAGACTTTAAGCTCATTTTCAGGAGTCCCTCTTTGCGTGGTTTTCTGGTGCTGCCAATTCTACTTTATGCGCTCATTGTTTGGTTTGTACCAGGCCTCGTCGAAAAATATGACTTCCTTGCCCCCTATTTACCAGTATTTCTGGTCGTTGGGGTAATAGAAAACACGCAGACATTTTGCTTCATCAGCAGCATGGTGCTGATTGATGAGAAGGAAACTGAAGTCGCCAGGCTTTATGGCGTAGTGCCGCTCACTCATATCCAATACCTTTTTTCAAGAATGCTTATCCCCTTTCTGTTCACCGTTTTGCTAAATGTCGGTCTGCTGGCGGTGCAGCCCTTCTATCCGATCCACTGGGCGGCTAACCTGGCCATCTCACTACTAACAGCTAGTGTGGTGCCAGTGTATGTTTTGGGCATCAATGCGCTTGTGAAAAGCAGAATGGAAGGGCTGATTTACATCAAAGCTTTTAACATAGGCGTTCTGGTGCCTGTGGTAGCTTTTTTTCTCCCCCAACATTTTAGTGCGGCTTTCGGCATCTTCCCTACGCACTGGATCTTCCAAAGTATAGCCAATGTTACTGCAGGTCTGCCGATTGTTGGCGTTATCACTATCGGCTCCACTTATTTCTTGTTGTTGTTGATCTTTGTGTCAAAAGCCTTTTTGAAAAAACACTTTATTTAAGTGCACATTGTTTGAAAAATTTACCAGAGAATAGCGTCTTTTTTTCTATTGCATCGTCTATATTAAATGAACACAACCGACATGCACACGACCGAATTCATCTGGACATCCTTTCACAAAGAGCTACATGCGTTCATCCGGCACTCGCTGAAAGACGAAATGGCCAGTGATGACGTGTTGCAGGATGTCTTTGTAAAAATCCACACCAGGCGGCATACACTGAAAGATGAGGGAAAACTGGTGAGCTGGGTGTGGCAAATCACACGAAACACGGTGCTGGATCATTTCAGGACAAAAAAGCAATTCACCGAGCTGCCTGATGACCTCGTATTGCAGCAAGAGGAGAATCCATTCAATGCCACGTTTGCCCAATGCATGTCACCTTTTATCCACAACCTTTCTTCTCTGCACAAAGAAGCCATTAAAAAAGTAGACATTGAGGGGATGCCACAAAAACAGTTTGCTGAACAAGAGGGCATTAGCTATACGGCTGCCAAATCGAGGGTGCAGCGAGCAAGGCTTCACCTGAAAGACTTGTTTTTAGAATGCTGCACTATTCCAGCCGACAAGTATGGGAATATCCTCGACATGATCCCTCAAAAAAATTGCCGCTGCAAGGAGCGTCCTTCTCCCCATGCCCTCGTCTCTTCTATGTAAACCAAAACATGTATTATTATGGGAGACGATTGTTGTGGTGGAGGCTGCTGCGGAGGCGGTAGCTCTACAGGATGCTGCTAATCTGAAAAGACAGCATTTCGAAAATGAAGGAGGCCGGGAGGTCTCCTTTTTTTGTTTTGCAATAAAGCCATATCTGGTTATAGACAAAGTTCGATGCGCATGACTAAATCCCGAATAATTAGATAAACGGCTTACCCTGATCTCGTCAAATATTTTAAATTAGCTAAATGAAAACACCTACCTACTCCCGCCGCAGTGCACTTATATACCTTGGTGGCACCGCCGGCCTCATGGCATTACCATCGTTTGGGTTTAGCCACCCCACTACATCTCTCATTGAAGACAGCGCCACCGGCATACTGAAGAGTGCCGCAGGCGACTTCATTCCCTGCCTCAACATGGCCACAATAATGGGGCATAATCTGGGTTTTGTCAAGGAACTCGAAACAGCGTCCAAAGGCGGCTTCCGGGCTGTAGAAATATGGATTCCTACCCTGCAAAAGTACCTCGATGGTGGCGGAACGATCAAAGAAGCGGCCAAAATCATCAAAGACCTTGGCATCAGTGTTGAAAATACCATCGGCTTTGCGCAGTGGATAGTGGACGACGAAGCTACCCGAAACAAAGGGTTGGAACAGCTAAAGAAAGAAATGGATATGCTGGCACAGCTAGGATGCAAGCGTATTGCAGCGCCACCGTCGGGTGCCACGGCTGAGGCGGGCCTCGATTTGTACAAAGCAGCCGAGCGGTATCGAACCATTCTGGAAATGGGAGATCAGTCGGGCGTTGTTCCTCAACTGGAGATTTGGGGGCATTCCAAAAACCTTCACAAGCTCAGCCAGGCATTGTTTGTGGCTGCGGAGTCGGGCCACGCATCTGCGTGTATCAATCTGGATATCTTCCACTTGTACAAAGGAGGTTCCAGCTACGACACGCTGCAAATAGCCAATCCACTGTCAGTTCAGGTGCTGCACGTGAATGACTATACCGACATTCCAAGGGATGTTGTGAAAGATGGAGACAGGATATATCCCGGAGAAGGGCTGGCACCCACCAAGAAAATACTCCAGGCATTTCAATCGCCAAAAAGGCCGCTGATTCTGTCGTTAGAAGTCTTCAACAAAGAATATTGGGCGCAGGATGCGCTGGAAGTGTGTAAAACCGGACTGGCGAAAGTGAAGGCAATCGCCCAGGGACTCTGATTTAAGCCGGTTATATCATCATTCTAACAATAGAAGCCGCCTCCCAGGACTTGCCAGGAGGTGGCTTCTTAGGTTTTAGGCAGTCAAAATTGCTTTAACCTTCTTCACTTCCACATCAGAAAACGAAGTGTTCTCCAAAGTCTTTGCATTGTCTACCAGCTGTTCAATTTTGCTTACGCCAACAAGTACCGACGTCACGGCTTTGTTGTGAAGCAGCCAGGCAATGGCCATTTGCGACAATGACTGTCCCCTCTCCTGCGCTACTTTGTTCAGTTCTTTGATCTTGGGCAGGTTTTTCTCGACCGTTTCCTTTTCCAGGTAGGTCATGCCCTGCCCCGCCCTTGAATCAGCTGGAATACCGTTCAGGTACTTATTGCTCAGCATGCCCTGCTCCAGTGGGCTAAAGGCAATACAGCCAACGCCACCTTCGGTCAGCACATCCAGCAAGCCATCTTCTACCCAACGGTCAAGCATCGAGTAGCGGGCCTGGTGGATCAAACATGGCGTGCCAAGCTCCTTCAAAATGGCAATGGCTTTTTTGGCTTCCGCCGCAGGGTAATTGGAAATACCCACGTACAAAGCCCTTCCCGACCGGACAATGAAATCAAGTGCTCCCATGGTCTCTTCCAGCGGCGTATGTGGATCAGGCCTGTGGTGATAGAACAGGTCAACATAATCCAGGTTCATTCGCTTAAGGCTCTGATCAAGACTGTTGACCAGATATTTACGTGAGCCAAAGTTACCATAAGGGCCCGGCCACATGTCGTAGCCAGCTTTGCTGGAAATGAACAGCTCGTGGCGGTAAGGCTTGAAGTCGTCGTTGTACATACGGCCAAAATTGGTCTCGGCTGAACCGAATGGAGGGCCATAATTATTAGCAAGGTCAAAATGATTGATGCCCATGTCGAACGCCTTGCGAAGCAAAAGCTGAGCATTGAGCAGGTTGTCCTTGTGTCCAAAGTTGTGCCACAGGCCCAACGAAATTTCAGGAAGGAGAATGCCACTTCTGCCCGAGCGGCGGTACTTCATGCTCTTGTAACGGGCATCGCTGGGTAAGTAAGTGGTTAATCCTGATTTGTCATGTATTTCCATATGTATCTAGTGTATTTACATTTTCAACATGGCCTGAGGCCACAACGCTTTTCTTTGTTTAAAACTCTAGGCTAAAGGTAAACCGCCCTACCGAAAAGTAGTAGCCCTTTCCTAAGAATGTTCCCATTCCATGTTCTGCTCCCCGAAAGACTTCGCCAGTCGCTGAGTAGGTCAAGAATCACGAGCCTCGCTTTCAACCTCAGACTTGTCGCCAGCAAACTGGCTTGCGTACTCCGAAGGGCTGACACCAAAGTACTTTTTGAACCTGTTTCTGAAGTATTGCAGGTCATTGAAGCCCACGGCATACGTAATTTCAGAAACAGTCAGCTGATTTTGATTCAGCATTTGAGCGGCCCTTTTGAGTCTTATCGTTCGAATAAACTCTACGGCAGTTTGGCCGGTTAGCGCCTTCACCTTTCGGTAAAAGTGCATTCTGCTCATCGCCACCTCTCTGCCCAGATCCTCCACCCTGAACTCCGAATCACCAATATTGTCTTCAATGGTTTTCAACACCTTTTTCATGAAAACTTCATCCAGAGGAGTAATGGTAATCTCTTTAGGTTCCAACACCAGCTTCCGGTTGCCCATAAAGCGCTCCCTCATCAGCTCCCTCGTTTTGATCAGGTTGCGTACTCTTACCTCCAAAAACCTGGAATCGAAAGGCTTGGTGATGTAGTCGTCGGCCCCTGTTTCCAGGCCCGTGAGTTTATCCTCCAAATCAGCCTTGGCTGTGAGCAGTATCACTGGCACATGACTTATCCGACTATCCGTTTTTACCAAATGGCACATTTCCACTCCATCCATCAATGGCATCATGATGTCAGAAATGATAAGGTCTGGTACCAGCTCGATGCATTTTTCCAGCCCTATTTTCCCATTTGCAGCATCAATAATTTCATAGCTGTGCTCCAGACTTTCTTTCATGTAGGTACGCAAGTCTGCATTGTCCTCCACTATCAGCACCAGCGGTTTACCCTCTTTGGGGTCGGTCTTCACAATAGCAGCCTCACCAGTGTTCTGCTTGTCTCTTTCTTCCAACTCTTCCACCACATGACCGATGCTCACGGCTCCGACCTTTTCTGGCTCCACAATTTCACTGTCCTGCAAATGCGCTTTGCCCATAGGGATGAGCACTTTGAAGCACGAACCCTCACCAAGCGTACTTTTTACTGATATCCTTCCCCTGTGCAACTCCACCAGCTCCCGGGTAAGCGAAAGGCCTATGCCAGTGCCCTCCTGGTCACCGTGATGGTCAACATCCGCCTGGTAAAACCTGTCAAAAACTGACTGCAAATGTTCCCTGGGGATTCCGACGCCGCAGTCTTTGACTGTGATTTGCACAAACTCCCCGCCTACATCGCTATCAGTCATTTCCATCGAAATCCGGCTCACATTGAGCGAGATTTCTCCCTCAATGGTAAACTTGAAGGCATTCGACAGCAGGTTCGTTACTATCTTTTCAATTTTATCATGATCAATATATGCTTCCAGGGGAGCGTTCGGATGGTTGTAAGAGTAGGAGAGCTTTTTTTGAGTGGCGTAAGACGAAAAAGACGCTGCGATTGGTTTCAAAAACTCGACGACATCGGTTCGGCTGGCCTCCAGCTTCATACTGCCACTCCCCAGCTTTGACAAGTCAAGCAGTTGATTGATCAATCTTAGCAACCTCTCTCCGCTTCTGATCATGACGCCGTACTGCTTTCTTACGTCGCCACGAAATGCCCCTGAGTACATGGACTTTAATGGGCTTAGCATCAAAGTGAGCGGGGTTCTGAATTCGTGTGATATATTGGCAAAAAAGTTGGATTTCATAGCATCCATTTCTTGCATTTTCGTCAGCTCCATGTGCTCGAGCCTCAAATCGCTTTTGAGTCTTTCTCTGTAGATAAGCACTTGTCGATACCACAGAAGCAGTCCAATCCCAATGCATACATACACTGCATAGGCCCACCAGGTAGCCCACCACGGGGGTGTTACTATTATTCTTAACGAAGCCCCTTCTTCATTCCAAAGACCATCATTATTGGAAGCCTTTACCCTAAAAACGTAGTCGCCGTGAGGCACCTTGGTGTAGCTGGCAGTGCGCTGAGTGCCAGCCTCGTGCCAGTGCTCATCATATCCTTCCAGCATATAAGAGTAGCTGTTTTTAAATGCCTGAGAATAGTTAAGCGCCGCAAATTCAAAGCTAAATTCGTTTTGGTGATAGGTCAGTGTTATTTCTTTTGTATCGATAATGTTTTGTGCCAAAACTGAGCCTTTTGCTCCCGGCCTCACTTCTTCATTGTATATCCAAAAGTTGGTGATGTACACGGGTGGTATGTGTGGATTCTCCTTTACCTCTCCCGGATAGAATGAATTAAAACCATTTACCCCACCAAAAAAGAATTCGCCGGACTGGCTTTTCAAATAGGCGCCCCTCACAAACTCCTGCTCCTGTAGCCCGTCTGCGGTGTTATAGTTTTTGAAGCTCCTACTTTCAGGATCGAATTCACTGATTCCCTGATTGGTGCTGATCCAAAACTTGCCCCGCTCATCTTCCAAAATTCCGTTGACTACATTATCGGCAAGCCCATCATTTTTGCGAAAAGTTTCGAAGGTTCCTTTTTCGTAGTCAAACTTGTTAAGACCTGCCCAGGTGCTGACCCATAGGGTGCCTTTGGTGTCCTCATAAATAGCGTTTACCACATTGCTGCTGAGGGTGGTAGAGTCCTTGGGGTTGTTGGTGTAGGTTTTAAAAACCGGCTCTCCATCGCCAGCAAACGTCATTTGTAAAAGACCTCCTCCTTCAGTTCCAATCCAGATGTTATCCCGACTGTCTTCAAACATCGTAAACACCCTGTTGTGACTCAAAGATTCGGGGTCATCAGGATTCACTTCGTAATGCACAAATGTGCCCGTCTTCCTATCAAACAGATCCAGTCCTTCATAGAATGCACCCACCCACAGTCTACGCTGACTGTCTTCAAAAATCGAAAACACATAGTTCGATCCTATGCTTGAAGCATCATCTGGATCACTTTCAAATCGCTGAAAGGTGCCTGTTTTTTTATCAAACCTATTGAGTCCGCCCTCCCAGGTGCCTGCCCAAAGATCTCCGTAGCTATCGATCTCCAAAGAAATGACAGAATTACTCCCGATACTTTTGGGGTCATTGATGTCGTGCACATAGCTTTTTACCTCGTTGGTTTTCCTGTTAAAATGGTTCAGGCCGCCACCGTCGGTTCCTATCCATAAGTTGCCCTCCTTGTCTTCTACAAAACAGATGATATCATTATTAGCCAGGGTATGCCCCCCCGATGGCGGCAAAATATGATGAATGAACTTTGTCTGATACTGATCCCATTTATTCAAACCCCTGTTGCGGGCAGCCAGCCACATGGTGCCAATATTGTCTTTGTAAACTGCCCAAATCGAGTTAGCACCTACACTTGTTGGGTCGAGTGGATTGGGCCAAAAGTTGGAAAACTGCCCGGTTTGCTTGTCGTAGATCGACAATCCACCGTTCTCCATTCCAAGCCAAAGCCGGTTATAGTTGTCCTCGCTGATGCTAAGCACAATGTTGTGCACCAGGCCAGTTGGATCTACAATATTGGGCATCAGTCTTTGAAACTCTACACCATTATCTTTTGGCACCAGGCGGCTGAGGCCCTCTCGTGTACCAATCCAAATTTGCCCGTCACTGTCTTTCAAAAATGAGTTCAGGTAGTTACTGGAAAGGCTCTTTACATTGCCAGGCTCATGACGGTGATGAATAAACCTTTGTCCGCCAGTGTCAAACCTGTCCAGTCCGCCACCGTAAGTCGCCACCCAAATATTGCCGTTGCTATCTTCGCAAATTGACCTTACGTGGTTGTTGGCCAAACTCAGGGGGTCTTTTATGTCATTCTTAAAATGCTTGAAAGCTTTTGAGTCGGCATACACCACATTCAACCCCCCACCCTCGGTACCAATCCAAACATTGTCGTGGCTATCGATGAACAGATCTGTCACCCAATTGTCGGAGAGACTTTCGGGGTCATTGGGTTTAGTTTGGAAACGGGTGAAGTTGTCGGAGTTTCTGTTGTAGAGATTCAGTCCAGCGTCCATTGTCCCCACCCAAATATTGCCATCCTTGTCCTCTGCCATGCAGTTTACAAAGCTGCTGCTCAGCGAGGTGCTGTCTCCATGGATATACTCATATACCTTAAACTCAATCCCATCATATTGATTCAGTCCGTTTCGGGTGCCAAACCACAAAAAGCCATGCTGGTCCTGGATGATGCTCGTTACTGACTTCTCTGAAAGACCGTCAGTGAGCTGTTCAAACTTAATATTGCTTGTCAGCGCAGAGTTGTTTTGGGCGTTGGCCCATTTGGTCGCAACCTGACACAAAGCAATCAAAACGAAATACCTTATCCACCCCATTCTCTTCAATATTGCTATCGTTATTGAAAAATTCGCCACTCTGTAAAGATCAGGAAAAATCCAGACCCATAAAGGCACCTTTTTTTAAAACATTTATAATATCCCCAATAATAGCATCACTTCAAGTGCTTTTTTCAGAAGGTTACAAATACCGTGGTCTTTTGAAAGAAGTGTAGGCAAGTTTGGGCAATGCAATAGTTTACTTTGTATTGAGTATATTATGTATCAATGTAGAGAAACAAAAATGCCCGGAAACTAGCCGGGCACTTTTGTTAACGACATTTTATGTTTACCAAACTTACTAGTAGCACATTGTAGCTGATGAATTTCCAATTTCACCGAACTGCGATGCTTACTTTTTTCCTGAGTTACTCACGAAAGCCACAGATTTACTATCGGGCGACCACGATGGTGTATTGATAGTACCCTGCCCTCCGTACATGTAGGCAAGTACCTTTGACTGCCCGCCGGCTGCCGCCATAATTTTCAGCTCAACTCTTTTATACGGTGGGTGGTCATTCACAGGAATCGTTGGAGGAAACGAAATGTAAAGTATCCACTTCCCGTCAGGGGAAATGTGAGGGAACCAGTCGTTGTTGTCGTCGAACGTAAGCTGTTCCTGTCCCGTGCCGTCGGCCTTCATGCGCCAAAGCTGCATAGTACCCGACTGCGACCCGTTGTAATAAATGTATTTACCATCTGGGGAGTACTCGCATCCGTCGACATGGCCATAAGTGAAATTGGTTAGCTGAGTTTCCACCTTTGTCTTAATATTGGCTTTGTAGATATTGTAGCCCTTTGCTTCACCCCGTTGTGCCACATATACCACCTCTTTGTTATTGGGAGCCCATCCATGAAAGTAAGAGGGCGTTTTTTCGGTAACCAAATCCGGAACTCCACCAGTCAACGGCAGCACATACACGGTCGACCCACCACCGGGCAACCCGTCTCTGTGGCTGCTTACCGCCAGCATTTTACCATCAAAGGAAATGCCGTGGTCATTGTTGTTGCGCTTTAGATCGCCAGTATTTAGCTGCTGAGGCTCTCCGCCAGTGAGCGGAATAGTATAAATAGAACCATCCATGTTAAAAAGAAGCTCCCTGCCATCGGGCATCCAATTGGGTGCCTCGAAGCCCTTTTCCTTTTCGTAAATCACGGTTCTTTTACCATCAGCTATTGTCATTGTCTCCAGGCGGGCACCGAGCCAGCCCTCTCTATAAGGATTGTAAGTGGCTGGCAGCGGCTTGTCTATTCTTACATTCCATGCTATTCCTTCCTCTACTACGTCGGGGTTATGCGAGCCCACGAAAATGCCGGCAAACACCTCATCAGGCATATCCGGCATCATGTGTGAGCCAATCAACTGAAGTGGCTCCCCGAAATGGGCGGCCCTCATGATCAATTCCTTACCAGAGCGTTCAAGTTGGATGATTGTATAATTACTTTTCGGCGGAAAAATCTCATCCTGAGGATCTCGCATAAACGCTCCTCGTAACTCCCTCCATTGTAGCACCGTTAGTCCGTCGCCATGAAGAGTGGCGCTGACATGGGCCGCACTCTCATCCAACGATTCTCTCACCATCCAACCAATTTTACGATGGGGATCAACTCCGTCGCCATTGAAACCAAAGTTGGCTGTCAAGATAAAGTCTCCTTTTAGTTTTTGGTGGGCAAAGTGAAACTCGTCCCTTTCAAACCAAATATTGTACCCTGCACCTTTGATAAAATAGGTTTGGGTTTGTTCGTCGTAGGTAGCTCCGCCTTTCTTCTTTGGGTTGCCAACATCCACGTGGTCAGAAAATATTCCGACGGGACTTTGGGCGTTTGTCATGCCAAGTGAAAGCAAAAAGCTTAATAGTAGTAGCTTAATTTTCATGGTGTTGTTCTTAAAATTTATTGCCAGGCAGATCTGGAGTGGCTAAAGAAATGTCCTCTGCGGTCAAGAACACCTTTGCTCTGCTCTGGTAAAGGTGGAGACAATTCGGTCAACGAGTGGATGCCGGATGTAACAATGTAACTGGACATTTTATTTTCTAGGAAGCAGGTCAGCGAAGGCTAAGTTGACACCAATGCCCGGGCAAAGCTATTTGTAACTTTCCCAAGTGGTAAAAAGCCCTAAACCACGTGAAGCTTTTTTACCTAAAAAGAATATATCCACATTTAAATATGAAAGGGCTTCCTCTCCGGCTTAGTTTACGAAAAGGCGGTGTTGGGTGTAAACGAACAAGAACCATAAACGAGTATAAATACATCGAAAGAGGGCGGTAATTACCCGCCCCTTTTTCTTTTGATGGCTGGCGTTAGCGGATTATGGTATTTGAAAGGGAAAAGTGAATTTGCCAGACTTAGGTTGACAAAACTTTATTTAGCTTATCGTATAGCGCTTTTACTTTCTGCTTTGGGTCACCGGTGCCAAGTGTTTCGATGGGTAAATAACCTTTGTAGCTCGATGCTTTAATAATGTCCACCAGCCTTTTCAGGTCTGTCTCCACCTCTTCGCCGTTTTCAAAAATGAGCTCTTTGATTTGCCAGTTGACAGCATAAGGAATAGTCTTCTCAATTTCCTCGTAGGGGTCTCCTACCCGGTAACTGCCTGTGTCCAAAATAAGCCCGAACCACTCTGAGTCGATCATATCCATAATCCTGGTCACGTGCTCGGCCGTTTTGATAAAGTCGTTGTGGTTTTGAATGGCCACTGTGACGCCAAACTTCTTGCCATGATCGATACATTCCTGGATATCTTTCACCATCCAGGCGGCAACGTTATTCCATGAAAAGCCGTCGGGTACTTTTGCGCCAGCAAAAATCCTGACCACAGGGGCACCAAGTTTGGCGGCAGCTTCTATCCAATTCTTAACCAGCTTTACTTCCTCCTTTCTTTTTTCAGGATCGGCCAAGGTAAAATCATTGCGAACACCGGTGCCGCTTATGTCCAACCCCAACCGAAAGGCGTGTCTTTTGATCTCAAACAGATAGTCATCTGGTGGCACACTGGGGTAGCCTTTGAAATAATAAGCGGTGATATCCACAGCAGCAAAACCAACTTCCGAACAGTACTCCAGCATATCGTGCACATCCATGCTGCCATCTGTAAGAGGAGCATTGAAGGAAAACGCATTGAGACTGATTTTCAATTGCGACCCCTTTACCGACAAATCATTCGCAGCAGCAGCCAATGGAGTGCTCAATAGATTTGTCGCCGATAAAGCTGAAAGGCCTAGCGCACCCTTCAAAAGCTGTCTTCTTTTCATGCTATTTATCATGGCTGGGGTATTCATCAATGAGCTACTCACACTTTTGTGCATCAGCGCATTCTCTAAATTAATAAACTTCCATTATTTTACACCTCATTAATACTTTATCTTAGCATTACTTATTTCTAAACCTACCAAAACTGAGCATGATCAGATTATTTCAACCAGCGTTGCTTTTTCTTCTTTTTACCGGCAGCATCCACCTTTCAGCGCAGCGCCTTATTGTTCGTGGAGACGACATGGGATTCTCTCATAGTGGCAATGAAGCGTTGATAAAGACGTTTAAGGAGGGAATAGAAACATCAATCGAAGTGATTGTTCCATCGCCATGGTTTCCTGAAGCCGTTAAAATGCTGGCAGAAAACCCTGGTATTGACGTTGGCATTCACCTGGTGCTCACCAGCGAGTGGGACAATGTGAAATGGCAGCCACTGACCGATGCACCAAGCCTTCGGGACAAGGACGGATACTTCTTCCCAATGATATGGCCGAACAAAAACTATCCGGGGCAAGCAGTGCTGGAAAACGAATTCAGCCTCGATGACATTGAAAAAGAGTGGAGAGCACAGATAGAACTTGCAAAAAAAATGATTCCCCGGCTTAGTCACATCTCGGGCCATATGGGCTGCACAAACCTAAACGATGACGCAGCCGCCATTGCCAAAAAGCTGGCTATTGAATATGATATCGATATTGACACGCAGCAATTGGGCGTGCAGGGTGCCAGGTACGACGGAGATCATGCTACACTTGCAGAAAAGAAAGAAAGCTTCAGTAAAATGCTCAACAAGCTGGAAAAGGGCAAAACCTACATGTTTGTAGAACATCCGGGCATCGACACGCCTGAGCTGAGGGCTATTTCTCACATTGGTTATGAGAACGTGGCCGAAGACCGCCAGGGTGTGACCGACCTGTGGATAGACGAAGACATCAAGGCACTCATTAAGAAAAAGGGCATTCAGCTAATTAGCTACAAGGATCTTGTGAAATAGAGTTGGGTAGAATGCCTAATTAGTTTTAATTAATTTTACTTACGAAAGACACCATCAATTATTCATGCAATTAACAGGAAAGAATTTAGTCGGAAATAAACTATCAAGTCTCAATCCCCAAAGCTTCAAAGGACACGGCGGGCACTCAGGCATCGCATTCCACGAAGCAACGGTTGGAGAAGTCGATCAGGCTGTAAACATTGCCCATAAGGCTTTTGGCAGCTACAAAAACACATCGGGCGTAGAAAGAGCGATTTTCCTTGAGCGCATCGCTCAGCTAATCGACGAAAACAAGAGCGAATTAGTAGCCCTCGCCATGACGGAGTCACGACTGCCTGAGGGAAGACTCATGGGAGAAACAGGACGTACTACAGGCCAGTTGAAGCTGTTTGCGTCTCTTCTTAGAGAAGGCTCGTGGGTCAACGCCATGATCGACCCGGCCATTCCTGACCGCCAGCCACTGCCTAAACCTGACGTGCGCCAAATGCAAAGGCCACTTGGCCCGGTGGCTGTTTTTGGCGCCAGCAATTTTCCGTTTGCATTCTCCACAGCGGGTGGCGACACTGCCTCAGCCCTTGCTGCAGGCTGCCCAGTTGTGTGCAAAGCACATCCGGGTCATCCGGCTACTTCCGAGTTGGTGGCATCACTCATCATACAAGCAGGTAACGACACCGGCATGCCGGAAGGCGTTTTCTCCCTGGTACAAGGCGAGGGATATGAAGCGAGCGTTCACCTGGTTTCTCATCAGGCGATAAAAGCAGTAGGATTTACCGGCTCGCTGGGCGGAGGCCGGGCACTTTTCAACGCAGCCGCCAAACGAAACGAACCAATTCCTGTTTACGCAGAAATGGGAAGCGTAAATCCCGTCTTTCTTTTGCCGGAGATATTGGGAAAACAAGCCGCAGAACTTGGGCAGAAGCTAGCTGGCTCTAACCTGATGGGTGCCGGGCAGTTTTGCACCAACCCTGGTGTGATTGTGGCCGTAAAGTCGAAGGCCCAGGAGCAATTTACTGAAGCCTTCAAAACAGCCCTTGAGGCCGCCTCTTCCGACAATATGCTCACGGACAAAGTATTTAGTGGCTACTGTAGCAACCTGGGCAAAATGGCTTCGCTGCGAGGCGTAACACAGCTCGTCGGCGACTTAACCGCAAAAGAAGGTGTTGCTGCTATCCCACACATGTTTCAGGTAGAAGCAAGTGCTTTTATCAACAACCCTGCACTTCAGGAAGAAGTTTTTGGCCCAAGTTCTTTACATGTAGTGGCCGACAACGAAGCACAAATGCAGCAGGTGGCTGATATCCTTCATGGGCAGCTTACAGCAAGCGTTTGGGGCACTGAAAAAGACATGAAGGGGCACTCAGAGCTGATAGGAACACTTGAAAGCAAAGCCGGCAGAGTAATCTTCAACGCACCTCCCACAGGTGTGGAGGTAACCTATGCCATGGTGCATGGTGGCCCCTACCCGGCTACCACCGACAGCAGGTCTACGTCGGTAGGCACCAACGCTATTTATCGTTTTACAAGAGCAGTGTGCTATCAGGGTTATCACCATGCATTGCTGCCTGAGGCGCTGCAAGATGCAAATCCATTGTCCATCACAAGAAAAGTAAACGGGCAGTTTACCGATAAAGCGCTATGAAAAAGCTCCTTCCCTGCCTCATTGGTCTCTGGGCCCTGGCAGGGTGCAGCCAAACAATTAATGAAAACAAGGAAAAAGCGATGCCAGCTAAGGGTACCTATGCTTATGATTCAGCTTTCCTGAAAGCCAACACGTCCTCGGTTTACGAACTAAAATCGTCTGACAGACAGGCACGGGTGCTGCTTTCTGCTGACTATCAGGGGCGGGTGATGACCAGTACTGCCACTGGCGCTTCTGGCAACAGCTATGGCTGGCTCAACTACGACCTGATTGAGTCTGGCGAGTGGAACAAGCAATTCAATCCCGTCGGTGGGGAGGAACGTTTTTGGCTGGGGCCGGAAGGTGGTCAGTTCTCCATCTATTTCAATGAGGGAGCAGAGTTCGACATTAGCAACTGGCAAGTGCCTGGTGTGATTGATACCGTAGCGTACCCTATTGTATCTGCGAACGACACTGAGGTAGTTTTTGGCACAACGGCAATGCTAGTCAACTACAGTGGTGCCGAGTTTGACCTGGCCATCGAGCGAAGTGTTCGGTTGTTATCGAAAGAGGCGCTTGCCACCAGCCTGGGCGTCACCTGGGGAGAAAGCCTCAAGTGGGTGGCTTATGAAACGACAAACAGCATTACCAACAAAGGGGCCAATCAATGGACAAAGGACACGGGTCTGCTGTCGATCTGGCTGCTGGGCATGATGACTCCATCCCCTGAAACGACGGTAATTATTCCGTTCAGGCGAGTGGAGGGTGCGAAAGAATATATCACAGACGACTATTTTGGTGAAATACCTGCGGAAAGGCTAACGGTGATAGACAGCGTGATCTATTTCCAGTGCGACGGTCTTTACCGGAGTAAACTTGGGTTGTCGCCTGTCATTGCCAAGCCAATGGCCGCCAGTTTTGACTTCGCAAAGAATACTCTGACCATCATCAAGTTTCCGGTCGAGCCAAACGGCACCTATGTAAACTCAAAATGGGAAATGCAGGATGAACCTTACAAGGGCGACGTCGTAAACTCTTACAATGATGGCCCAATGGCCGATGGCTCGCAAATGGGGCCTTTTTACGAAATAGAGTCTTCGTCACCAGCCAAAGAACTGGCGCCCGGCGAAACACAGGAACACAAGCAACTGACCTGCCACTTCGAAGGAGAATTCGAAAGCCTTAATGAATTATCTAAACGCCTATTGGGCGTTGACCTAAACGACATAAAAAGTAAGAAAACAACCCTATGAAACTCTTTAAAACTTCCAACCGAATCATTGCTGAATACGAAGGCCAATCTTACCAAATCTCAGAGAGCTGGGATCACGCTGTAAACCACAGCAAGCTGCATGATCATTTGGTGAAATTGGTTAAATCTGCCAAACCTCTTGACTCAGGCATAAAAAAAGACTGGCTCAAAGACGGGTTGAGCGCACCGATTGGCAGCCAGGAAGTATGGGCCTCAGGAGTTACTTACCTCCGAAGCAGAGATGCCAGAATGGAAGAAAGTAAAACCGGTGGCGGCTCTGATTTCTATCAGAAAGTGTATGAAGCAGACAGGCCGGAGCTCTTCTTTAAATCGCTGGCCCACCGGGTAGTTGGGCATGGAGGAGAAGTATACATCAGAAAGGATTCGACCTGGAATGTACCTGAGCCTGAGCTCACCCTTTTCATCAACTCCAAAGGCGAAATTCAGGGCTACACCGTTGGCAATGACATGAGCAGCCGCAGCATCGAGGGAGAAAATCCACTTTATTTACCTCAAGCCAAGTCGTACGAAAAAGCCTGCGCACTGGGCCCTTGTCTTTACGTACCTAAAGAGCCTATTTCGCTGGATACCAATATTGTGATTTCTATCAAAAGAGGTGGCAACGAGGTCTTTCACGAAGAAATTCAGCTCAACAGAATGAAACGTAAGTTTGACGAGTTGGTGGAATACCTATACAGGGCTTGTCATTTTAATCAGGGGGCTTACCTGATGACAGGCACAGGCATCATCCCTCCCAATGAATTTACGCTGGAGCCGAAAGACGTGGTGAGCATTAGCATTGACGGCATCGGGACGCTGGAGAATGTGGTTGGGGTGATTTAAAGACCACAACTTAAGTCTGCTCATCTTGAGAGGAAACTTTTATCTTTGAGATAGAATTATTTTGGAAACAAAAAGTAAATTGAAAGACGGGCAGAAATGAAGATTTTGAAAGCGAAATCAACAGAACCCTTAATGCGGTGGAAACTAAAATTTCCTATTTACATGAAGGCATGAGGGGGGCTTCATGATTCTTTTAAAGAATTTCATGAAGATATTGCTGAATACATGGCATTTTCCACTGAAAAGTATGCAGATCATGAAAAGCGCCTTTCTGCGCTTGAAAAGAAGGTGAAATAGACCGTCAACCCTTTAAAAAGTAACCTACTCCTTACTCCCTACTCCCTCCTCCACTTCTTCTTCTCACTTAGCTTTTTCTTGGCATCGATGCGCCTCTGCACTGCCGCCTTGCCGGGTTTTGTAGGCTTACGGGCTTTCTTTCGCTCAAACGCCTGCTGTATTAGCGAAGAAAGTTTCCTTATTACCTCCTCTTTGTTTTTGAGTTGGGAGCGACTTTCATGCGAGCTAAGCAACAGCTCCCCTTCTTTCGTCAGTTTGTTAGCCAGCTTGCTAAGAAGAATGGCCTTTTGTTCGTCGCTGATCATTGCCGACTCCTGAATGCTCCACCTCAAGGTCACCTTCGTGCTGACTTTGTTCACATGCTGCCCACCCGGCCCGCCACCAGTGGTCGCCGAGAAAACCAGTTCCGAAAGAATGTCTTTTATAGCCGGAGAGGCAGGATAGCTCATTGCACTTTGGATTACTCGCTTAGCTTTTCAATGGGTTCAAGTGTTACTTTTCGGAACTCTACCTCTGAGCCTTCGGCCTGTAACGCAATCTGGCCTTCACTTGCCGTGCAGTCGTAACCATGGTTCACCAGGTCATCATTCACCCACACTTTGATTTCTCTACCAAGGCATTCAACCACCATTTTGTTCCATTCACCCACCGCATTTTCCGAGCCGTCGGTCAAATTCACTATGCGGCGCAGCATGCCTTCCGAAGTACCCCACTTAGCTGGGTCTCCTCTCCTTGCTTCCATATCGTCTACCTTAATATCCTCTCTGATGCACCAGAAGTCGCCGGCATTTTCATGCATCAACTGCGCTTCGATCGACTTGGGGAACATATCGCAGAGCAGGCGTGGCGTTGAAGCATGTAAAATTACGCCACAGTTGCCCGGCTCGCCAGCAAATCGATACTGTACTTCCAGTCTGTAGTTGGAGTAAACCTTATCGGTGATAATATGCCCCTGCGGCGCTGCAAGGTTTACCAGCATGCCGTTTCTAACAATGAACGGGCTTGGCACGGTGTCGTTGCCGTCCATTGCGGGCACGTCGATATGCCAGCCCGTGAAGTCTTTTCCGTTGAAAAGGCTAACTGGTTCAGTCTCTTTTTTGGAACACGCTAAAAAGAAAACAAGGGCCAATAAGATTGAGGTTTGCTTCATGCTTGCATTTTTTTTCAAAATAGCCCCATTTCGGGCATATTCAAAAATATATCGGGGACGCTACATCCGAAAATAAAAATAAAAGCAGGATTTTCCGGACCCTGCTTTTATCACTATGTCACTGCTCCAAACAGCTTTTCATACGTCTTTCCATCGCTTCAATTGATGCTTAATGGCTTCAACTGTCAGTACCACCGCCTCCTCGAATGAATCGGCGTGCTTAGAAGCAAAAAGATCGTTGCCGGGTAAAGAAACCTTTATTTCGCAAACCTTATTCTCCTTGTTATCAAACTTGTCAAGTTTAAGAAACACCCGGCTTTCAACAATCTTATCGCTGATAATTTCGAGCTTTTCCACATGCAACTTCACAAATTCAGTCAGTGAGTCTTTGACATTAAAATTAGGGGTTTCAATGATCGTTTTCATAGAATAACTATTTTAAGGGACATTTTCGAAGCCTTTATCTCTCCGTTCGGAAGCCAAGATATCAGAGGCTTCCCGGTTCAAATATGACACGATTTAACGAGACTGATGATTATTGTCACCTGGTTTTCGGAATTAATTTTTGTGCGCAAAAATTCTTGTGGTTAATCGTCTCCCCAGGCACGACAAAGCTCACCTCGCCGTGCTGACCGAAGTCAGTGCCATTGAAGTAGTTGTGTAGTACCTTGGTTGGGTAACTAAATGACTAAGGCTATGACAACAGGAAAAGCATTATTGGGCGTGGTAGCCGGCATGGCTGCCGGTGCCGCTTTAGGGTTGCTTTTTGCTCCGGAAAAAGGCGAAAAGACAAGGAAAAACATTGTTGACAAAAGCGAAGATTTGGCAGGAACACTCAATCACAAAATTGAACGAAAATTCAATGAGCTAATGGATTCAGTCAACGCCAAACTTGGTAAAGGCAGGCTTGTCAACAGCTCTGTGACTCTGGAGCATGAAAACGTCAAATAGGAGACGCACTTTCGAGGTTTCAAATTAATCCTAAGCAAAGAGTACCATCTAAAAAAAGGGGGCGTCAGGTTAGCCACGGTTCATCTGATGCCCCCTTTTGATTTCTGCTGCCACAGGGCTTATGGACTTCAGCAGCTTTTCACGCCAAAATGCCCCTCCTGTAAATTGCCCCCAATAAGTTGGCTAAAAAGTAATGCGCTTTAGTAAATTCGGTTAATTTAGCCGGATATACTCTCGTCGGGTATTTGACGATTTAATTGCATACTATACTCATAGACTATGACCTACAAGCCTGCAATAGCATTCATGAAAGCTATCATTGCACCACTGTCTTTTGTCCTGCTATTTAGTTTTGGCTGCCAGCCTGAAAAGCCTTATCTCAAGATTTCACAAGGAGCACATATCAGCCTTATTGGAAACAACCTTTGCTCCCGAATGATGAATTACGGTTACTTTGAAACGGAAATGCAGCTCAGATACCCCGACTCACAACTGTACATCAGAAACATGTGCGACGGAGGAGATACCCCCGGGTTCCGGCCCCACTCCGGCCGGGTTTCGCCCTGGGCATTTCCCGGCGCTGAGAAATTCCAAACCGATTTGGCGCAAAACTCCGGCAGCGAAGGACATTTCGAAACTCCTGATGAGTGGCTTGCCCGACATAAAACGGATATTATCATCGCCTGCTTTGGCTTTTCTGAATCTTACGCAGGCCCCGAAGGCGTAGATAATTTCAAGGCCGAGCTTTCTGCTTTCATAGAGCACACATTCTCCCAAAAATATAACGACTCGATCCCGCCTCAGCTTGTGCTTGTGTCGCCCATCGCCTTTCAGGATCTTTCCGACAAATATGATCTCCCCAACGGAGATCAGGAAAACAGAAACCTGAGTCTCTATGCAAACGCCATCAAGGAAATAGCCCTGCAATATCAGGTGCTATTTGTCGACGCTTTTGGGCCTACGCAGCAATGGTTTGCTGAACAGCAATTGACAATAGATGGATTGCAACTTAATGATGAAGGCTATCAAAAATTTTCGAAGCTATTGGCAGATGAAGCCTTTGGAAAAAAGGAAGTTGAAAACGAGAACCTGCGAGCATCCGTAAAAGAAGCCGTTCTGGAAAAAAACTGGTTTTGGCACAACGATTACAAAATCCCCAACGGCGTCCATGTGTTTGGCAGAAGGTACCGTCCGTTTGGCAATGAAAATTATCCGGAAGAGCTCATCAAGGTACGCCAAATGACTGCTATCAGAGATACTGCTATTTGGAAAGTTTTGAAAGGTGAAAAGTATGAGCTGGCGGTTGCAGATGCAAAAACGCAAAAGCTGACGCCGATTGAAACGAACTACACACTTACAGACAATGTGAGGTATCTGTACGGAGATGAGCTAATGAGTCATTTCAAAATGGCACCGGGTTACAAAATTGAGTTGTTTGCCTCCGAAGAAGACTTTCCTGAGCTGGCCAACCCCTCTCAGATTTCCTTTGATAACAAAGGTCGCCTATGGGTGGCTGTAATGCCCACCTACCCGCACTATAAGCCTGGCGACGCAAGGCCCGACGATAAGCTCATTATTCTTGAGGACACCGATGGTGACTTTAAGGCCGATAAGGTAACTGTGTTTGCGGATAAATTACACATCCCGGCTGGCTTCGAATTTGCCCCGGAAGGCGTTTACATTTCACAGGGCACTAACCTGAAGCTGTATACCGACACCGATGGCGACGACAAAGCCGACAAAGTCGAGATCATCCTAAGTGGCTTCGATGACCACGACACTCACCACGTGATCAGCGCCTTCAGTGCGGATCCCTCCGGCGCTATTTATATGGGCGAAGGAGTCTTTTTGCATACAAATGTGGAAACGCCCTATGGCACGGTGAGAGCTACTAATGGAGGTTTTTATCGCTACAATCCGCAAAGAAAACGACTCGAAAGAACGGCTCAGCTTTCCATTCCTAACCCTTGGGGCATCGCCTTTGACGAATGGGGGCAAAACTTCTTCGCTCACACTTCAGGCCCTGATGTGAACTGGATGATGCCTGGCTCAATCAAGTCGAAATATGGACTGGCTAACCCAGGATCGAGAAACCTGATTGAAGACAAGCACAGGGTGCGCCCCACTTCCGGACTGGAGTTTGTGCATAGCAGGCACTTTCCTGATGAAGTGCAGGGCGACATGTTGATCAACAATACCATTGGCTTCCTGGGCACCAAAATGCACCAGGTAATGGACGATGGCACAGGCTTCAAAACCAAACACAGACTTGATCTTGTCGTCAGCGACGACCCTAACTTCCGTCCTGTGGATATGGAATTTGCTCCGGATGGCTCGCTTTATCTCGCCGACTGGCATAACGTGCTGGTGGGCCACATGCAGCACAACGCCCGTGATCCCCTGCGTGACCATGTGCATGGCAAAATCTACCGCATCACCTACCCTTCCCGGCCACTAGTAACTCCCGCCAAGGTCGACGGAGCAAGTATAGAAGAATTGCTCGATAACCTGAAGCTGCCTGAATACCGCAGCCGCTACAGAAGCAGAAGAGAGTTGAGGGAAAGAGAAACTGATAAGGTACTGGCCGCCATCGAAAAATGGACAAATGAGTTGGATAAAACAGACCCAAATTATGAGCGATTCCTGCTTGAGGGGTTATGGGCATCGTGGGGAATGAATGCCATCGACCTCAAGCTATTGAGAACGTTGCTAAAGGCTGATGATTATAAAGTAAGAACAGCCGCCGTTCGGGTGCTTCGTTACACTGGGCACCAGGTGTCTGAGCAGGCTGGCTTGCTGAAAATGGCTGCCGCCGATGACAATAGCAGGGTTCGCCTGGAAGCCATTGTGGCTGCTTCGTGGCTGGATGACGATGCGGCGAAGGAGATTCTGGCAGTAGCTGCCCAGAAACCCCTGGATGATTGGATGGAGAAGCCGTACCAGGCCATTTTGGATCACATGGTGCCTTACAAGCCCGAAATCGCTGGCAACGAGCTGGTGCCACCAATGTTGTCGAAGGAAGAACAACAGTTATTCCTTGCGGGAAAGGAAATTTACATGAGAGATGGCTATTGCAGCACCTGCCATCAGCCTGACGGAAAAGGGCTGGAAGCGTCAGGCTTTCCCCCTTTGTCAGGTAACGAGTGGGTGCAGGGCAGCGAAGAGCGACTCATCAAAATCACCTTAAAGGGATTGTATGGCCCGATAACGGTGGCCGGAAAAGACTACCCCGGCCAGGTGCCAATGACACCGTTCGGCGGACTGCTGAATGATCAGGAAATAGCCGCCGTGCTTACCTACGTAAGAAGCTCGTTCGGAAATCTTGCCGACGCTGTTACTACAGAAACAGTCAAGCAGGTGCGGGAGTCTTCTAAAGATAAATCTGGGTTCTATACTCCGGAGGAATTGCTAAAAGAGCATCCACACGAAAATGACAAGTAAATGACCTAACGAGCCAATTTGTGAAATGAGTAAACTCACTACGTTGAATTATTAATTAAGCACTGGCGGTTGACCAGTCGACTACAAAACACAATACTTACTAACAATGAAGATTTCGATACACAACTGGATGCGGGCAGAAACCATTGAGGAAACCGTCAACCGGATAGCCAAACTGGGCTACGACAGCCTTGAAATTCAGGGAAGCCCCGAACTGTACGACACAAAAAAGGTAAAACGGCTGCTGGATGATGCAGGCATCAGTTGCTGGGGCTCTGTTACACTGATGCTTGAGCAGCGCAACCTGCTGGCTAAGGAAAAAAAGCAAAGAGCCGATTCTGTCCAATATGTGAAAGACGTGGTGAGAATGGTGGCGGAACTCGATGGCCACATGGTGTCTGTAGTGCCGTCTACGGTGGGGAAGATCTTGCCCGAAGGCAAACCCGAAGAAGACTGGAAATACGCCGTTGATAGCATGAAGCAGGTGTATGAGTATGCAGAAAGCGTTGGCATTCTGCTTGGAATAGAGCCCATCAACCGTTTTGAGACCTATTTCATCAACCGTGGCGACCAGGCACTCGCACTTGCCAAAGAAGTTGGCCCCAAATGCGGCGTTTGCCTCGACACCTTCCATATGAACATTGAGGAAGATGAAATCCTCCCAGCTATTCGTCGTGCCAAAGGCAAATTAATTGGCTTTCACGTGGCTGACAACAACAGGATGGCCCCTGGCATGGGCAAGCTGGATTGGGCGAGCATCGTCAAAACACTGGGCGAAATTGGTTACGACGATGTGTTGTCGGTTGAGTTTTGCTCCCCGCTCGACAGAACACCGGCCAATCCTTATCCCAATTCTATTGACGAATCGCCCAAAGGATTGAGTCCAGAACAAAAAAAGTTTCTCGAAGACCATGGCAGCTCAGCCGTAACCGACGAATTCTACACCATGCTTACCCAAAAATCCATCGAAACGCTCAGACCACTGATATGAAAATAAAAAACGTTGAAGCCTTCTGGCTTCGTTGCCCGATACCACCAGCCAAGCAGCACCGTTCAGACTACGGTCTGCTCACTGAATTCGACATGACCCTCGTGGTTGTCACAACAGAAAGCGGCTTGCAAGGCTTTGGCGAAGCCAAGGCCGCTGTAGGCTCATCAGGTTCCTGTGCCTCCATCGTCAGTTGTGTAGAAAATGAGTTGAAGCCTATTTTAGTAGGCCAGGACGTCCGCAATATCTCCAGGCTGTGGGAAATGATCTACAACGGCACCCGTGACCACTATGCACTAGACAGGGGCCGTAAGTTCCCCATTCTTGGGCGTCGTGGCCTGACTGTTTCGGCCATGAGCGGGGTTGATACCGCCTTGTGGGACATTAAGGGCAAAATGCTGGGTGTACCGGTTGTCGAGTTGCTTGGCGGAGCCTGTCGTGACAGCATGCCAGCCTATGCCAGTGGTGGCTGGGCAGGTGCTGACAAAATAGGCGAGCAGCTGCTGAGCTACACGGCAAAAGGCTTCAAAGGAGTAAAAATGCGGGTCGGCATCATGGACAATACCGTACACGAAAGCATCAAGCGGGTAAAGGCTGCCAGAGAAGCACTCGGCGATAGCATCAAACTCATGACAGATGCCCATGGCACCTTCAGTGTGCCAGAAGCAAAGCAGTTCTGCCGGGGCGTGGAAGACTGCAACCTCTACTGGTTCGAGGAGCCCATTAGTCCCGACAACAAAGTGGGAACAGCTGAGGTAAGGGCTTCTACCGCCATTCCCATAGCCGCCGGAGAAAGCGAATACACTGTGTTTGACGTGCGTGACCTGATCGACCTCAGAGCCCTGGATGTAGTGCAGCCCGACTCTGCCATCATTGGCGGCATCACAGAAGCCATGAGAACCGCTCATTTGGCCAACACCTATCAACTTGAGCTGGCTCCTCACTGCTGGGGATCAGCGTTTTCATTCATGGCTGGGGTGAACGTTGCCTTTGCAGCACCTGCAGCGACGATCATTGAGTTTTCACTCGGAGGAAATCCGATGATGTACGATCTGGTAGAAGAAAACATTGAGGCTGTTGATGGCCAAATAGCGGCCCCAACCGCTCCCGGCCTGGGCCTCACTCCCAACTGGGATTTTGTAAAAGAGTTTAAACAAACCGTTCGATAATCATGGCAAAAGCAATTGGAATTAACCACGTAGCGCTGGTTGTAAAAAATCTGGAGGAAACCAGCAAATTCTACGAAGAAGAGCTGGGACTGGAAGTCATTCCGGCTTTCTTGTTCGACTACCCTACCGCCTTTTTCAAAATCAACGCCACGCAGCAGCTTCACCTCACTGAATGGGAAGATGAACATTCATTCCGTGGGCATGTTTGTATGCAAGTGGATGATATCAACAAGATCTTCTGGCGCATGAAAGAGCTGGGGGTAATAGATACTTCCCCCTGGGGCAAAGTGCGCCAACTCCCAGATGGGCCCATTCAGATGTTTGTTCGTGACCCATCAGGCAACCTAGTAGAGCTTTCTTCGCCTCCGGGCTTTGCTATCGACCCGAAGATTTTTGAGGACGAGCTGTTCCAGGCAGGCATTTATGTTTCCGGCAGAAATGACTTCAGAGGATACAAATCAAAAGACGCCACGCTTTACCACAAATAACCGTATGCACAATATCCTTCTACTGGAAACCGTGGCCGATGATGCCCTGGAGATTCTTCAAAAGGCTGCCGATGTCAATATTCTGGCTGCTTATGAGCCGGGCTTTGACTTGTCGGCTATTTCAAATCATCTGGTCGATGCCATAGTTACCAGAGGCAAGGGCCAGGTCAACCCAAAGTTAATGGATGCTTGTCCGGCCCTGAAGGTAGCAGGACGTTGTGGTGTGGGCCTCGATAATCTGGACGTCGCCTATGCAACCTCCAAAGGTATCAAAATAGTGAATGCACCAGGCTCCAATGCCCAAACCATCGCCGAGCACACCATGTCACTGATGATGATGATGCAAAGAAACCTTTTCAGGTCAGTGGCGGAAGTAAAAGCTGGCAACTGGGGCTGGCGCAATCAGTTTGAGGGCGACGAGATTTACGGCAAAACGCTGGGCATACTGGGGTTGGGTAATATCGGCAAGAAAGTAGCTGCCATGGCCACCGCCTTTGGTATGAAGGTGATTTACTGGGATCAGGCAGAAGCGGCGAACGTGCCCTACACCTTCAAATCATTTGAAGAGGTAATTACCGAGGCAGATGTCATCACACTTCATGTGCCTCTTTTGCCTGAAACAAAGGAGCTCATCAATGCGGCAACACTTAGTAAGATGAAAAAAAGTGCCTTGCTGATCAACACCGCCCGTGGGCCGATCATTGATCAGCAAGCTCTATACGAGGCGCTGAAGAACGGAACTATCGCTGGCTTTGCTGCTGATGTGTTAACAGAAGAACCTCCAGCTAAAGATGAACCTTTGCTCACACTTCCCAATGCGCTTATTACCGCTCATGTGGGCAGCCTTACCAGCCGCACCTACACCAAAATGTGCGTCGATACTGTGAACAATGTACTGGCCATTGTGAGAGGGCAGCAACCCATGGAGGGATGCGTTTTTAATAGGAAGGAGTTGGCCGACAGGTAAATCGGTCAGGCGACACCATTAATTTCAAGAAAGACTTTTCCTTATAAAAGGCGTTCAAGCGGGCGACGTCCCTCCCATGTGCCTTCCGAGCGAATGGGCTGAAACCTGGCAAATAACTCTTCCTTGTACCATTTTAAAGCCTTTGTCTTGGTAATAGCTACACGATGATGTTCGCTTTCATAAGCGAATCTTCGCAGCGATGCCTCATCCGCCCAAACGCTATAGGTAGCCATCTGCACGATCGGCAGCTCTCCCATTCCTTTTGTGTAAACAAGCCCACTGTTAGCCTTCAAATCCTTTTGGGAAACAGGTACATATCGCCAGAAATCAAGAAGCTTTTGCCATTTGATGGTTGCACGGGTGACAGCAATAACAGAACCAGACGGCCCGGAACTGGGAGTTGGTTCAAATGGGTTAACCCCACTCCAACGACCATGAGAACTGGTATTCACCATGTAGGTCGTCCACACCTCGCTGGCACGCTCCCGATAACGATCAACGATCTGCGACCTGGCAAAGAATGCCTTAGCATCATCTTCACTTCGCCAAACCTGCAAAAGAATGTAGGTGGAAAAATCGGGAAAAGCATTAAAACTACTCCCCCTGCCAGTGCCCATGAGCTTATAGAAGGTATTACCTTTTATTCTGCCAAGGTGGCTGTGAGCTAATTGCATCATTGATAGAGCCCAAAACTTATCGGCAAAACTATTGAATCGAAAACATGTGATGGTGGTGACTTGTGACATGGCATCATAACATCTCGTAAACGAATAATGTTAAGACAACAACGTGTGATTTGAACAAGTCTACCTGATTGATCAACCTATTTAATCAGCGATACCCAAGCGATATGACTCCAAACTGTGCTGCCATATCCGAAACTCTCAAGCCGTGCGATTGAACTCTTATGCATAAGTATCAATTACTTTGTGTCGGTTGCCAGAATTATTCCCTTATATTTGCCTCTCCTCCAGCTCGTTGAAAAGCTTATCCCTCATTCTTAGCTTTTACTCTACCAGATACTTTTCTTTCTTATGTCGCCGTCGAGGACTGTTGGGATTTTTTTCGCTATATCTTTTTTATTGACGACCATTGACGCCGTCGGCTGGCAGCAAGGCAGCCCCGTGGTAAATTTTGGTAGAGAAGCAGATCGTTCCGGGGGTGCAGTAACTGCCATTGAAATCGATAATCAGGGTTTAATGTATTTTGGTACTTCCAGGGGTGTGGTTGTTTATGATGGGGAATCGTGGCAGGAAATTGACCTTGGCGGAAAAGGAAACACCCACAGCATCACTTATGACAGCCTAACTGACCGAATCTACATTGGTGGCACCAAGTATTTCGGCTACCTGAAGAGAGACAGAACCACCCGCTTTTCATACGTCGATTTGTCGATGGAAATCTCAGAAAAACACCCCTTTAAAGACGTCTGGCAAGTTTTTAGGTTCAACAATGACATCTACTTCATGACGCCGGAGGGGCGCTTTGTTTACACTTCCGACTCTGTTACTTATCTAAACTTCCCCGAATCTTATTTCTTTCGGGTAGGGTCAACAGTTTACTTATCCGAAACAAACGGAGCATTGAGCATATTTCAGAATGGCGTGCTTGTGCAAACGTTGGATCAAAATCCATATTCGAAAACCCCTGCTTTCCAGGTACTCTCACTAGACGAGCAGCACGACTTAATCCTTTACCCACAATCCTCTCCATTGGTAAGAAACTTAGAGAATGGAAGCATTTCGGTCTACGAAGAGTCCCTTACTTCTTTGATTAATAAGCATTGGTTGTACAACGCCATCAGCCTTTCGAACAACTTACTGGCTATTGCCACCTGGACAGACGGTGTGTTTATTACTGACGAAAAAGGACAGGTCATTCGCAAGTTCACAATCGAGGATCGACTCATGTCAAATGAAGTTTACGAAATGAAGAAGGGGCCACAGGGAAATCTGTGGCTAGCCACGGCGTATGGCATCTCGATGATCTATATGACAAAGGCGTTCCCCGACACAGCATTCGAACGTATTAATCCGTTTCCATCGCAAATTTCGTCGTTCGTATACGATTATGACTCAATTGCCTACACCACACAAAAGTATGATACAGCCAAACTTTTCAAACCTGCAACTATAATAAAGATCAACTTTAGCAACCCGGGAGCCGATTACTACACGCCTCAGACCTACCAATACCGACTGCTCAACTATGACACAGCCTGGTATCCAACAACCGAGCCAATGGCCGTTTTTGACAACCTGCCAAACGGAAAATATGTCTTTCAGGTAAAGGATGCGAGCAGCGATTTGCAGCCAGCTGAACTCGTCATCATTGTGGCCGTGCCTCTGCTGGCCTTTGTAAAAGGGCCATTGGGGTATGCATTTTTAGCTATGGTAGTTCTCGGACTAACCATTGTGGGTATTATATACAGGGCAAAGCGCATGCGCAAAAACCTGGCCACACTGGTAGCAAAAAAAACAGAAGAGGTGACCAGGCACGAGCAACAACTACTCCGCAGCAACCGTGACCTGATGGCAGTAAACGAGGAATTGGACACCTTCCTTTACCGGTCGTCGCACGATCTCATAGCACCGGTAAAATCCATCAGAGGCCTTCTTTACCTCTTGAAGGTATCCAAAGATGAACTTCCTCAGTATCTGGACTTGATGGAGAACAGAATCTTAAGATTAGAAAACACCCTGCTAGAAATTAATAGCTATGTAAAAAACAGCAAAAGTGAACCACTAGCGACAAATATTCGGCTTCATAGCCTGGTCAATGAGGTCTGGGCAGATATTGAGTTTATTGAACATGCCGACAAGCTCACATTCAAGAATGAAGTCGACCGTGACCTGGAAATAGAATCTGATCCCGGACTCTGGAAAATGGTCATCCACAATCTCCTGATCAACGCTATAAAATACCACGACGGTCGTAAGGAAAGACCTTTCGTGCGTGTTTGGCATACAATTGAAAATGGTGTATTTACCTTAAAAGTACAAGATAACGGACAGGGAATAGTGTCGGAATTCTTGCCCCGGGTATATGACATGTTCTTCCGGGCAAATGAAAGTTCAAAAGGGTCGGGTCTTGGGCTCTTTTTGGTTAAAAAAATGGTCGACAAGTTGGGCGGAACGATCAATATAGAGTCAGAATACGCCAAAGGAACGCTGGTATCGGTTAGTTCGTCTACCCTTTCCTTCAAGGTTAATGAAGCCAAAAAGAGGTCAAAACCGACAACTCACCTACTGTAAGGCAACAATGTAGAACGTTAGCTGCCTACAGCAGATGATGAAGGGCTGTTCGGGGAGCAGTGGCTTCAGAAATCTAATATGGGAACTATGTTGTCTATTACCATTTGCTACATCTCCCTCATCAATTCTGCAAAAAGCTCATACGACCTTAGCCGATCTTGAGGGCTGTACATATGGCTGGCAACCATAATTTCGTTTACTCCAGTCTTTTGCAGAAAATCGATGGTCTTTTCTTTCACCGTCTCTTTGCTGCCCACAAAGGCATACTGTAGAAACCGCTGGAAAGCAGGCTCGCTCATAAATGCTTTCATTTGGGGTTCCAATGGCGCAGGTGGTCTCAACTGATCACGTTTGTTTGTGAGTATGCCTAACACCATCCTCACCAGCGATGACGCCAGCAGCTCTGCTTGCTGATCGGTGTCGGCGGCAATCACATTGACGCAGGCAATTGTATAGGGCTCCTGAAGCGCTTCCGAGGGCTGAAATTCGTTGTAGTAGACATTGAGTGCCTCAAAAAGGTGTGTAGGTGCAAAATGGCTGGCAAAGGCATAAGGAAGCCCTTTTCTGGCCGCAAGGTGGGCACTATCAGTGCTGGAACCAAGAATGTACAAAGGCACATCCACCCCTTCAGCTACGTAGGCCCTCACCTTTTCGTCGGCATTGTCGTCGGTAAAATATTGCTGAATCTCTCCAACTTCCTCAGGAAACCGGTAAGCAGCGTGCATTCGCTCCCTGCGAATGGCGTATGCTGTTTCCTGATCGGTACCAGGCGCTCGGCCGAGACCAAGGTCAATTCTATGAGGAAACAATGACCCCAGCGTACCAAACTGTTCCGCCACGATAAGCGGCGCATGGTTTGGCAGCATGATGCCCCCTGAGCCAACCCTGATACTTTTTGTTCCACCAGCAATATGACCTATAAGCACTGGTGTTGCTGAACTGGCTATACTGACCATGTTGTGGTGCTCAGCCATCCAAAAGCGGGTGTATCCCCACTTTTCAGCATGTTGTGCCAACAACAAACTGTTTTTAAAAACCTCGCCTGTAGATGATCCTTCAGGCACCGACGCTAACTCCAGGATGGAGTAAGGCACTTTTCCTTTCTTCATATTCACACCAGACCAATTGTATCAATAGGCAAATGAAAAAAGGGTTGGGATGGTTCACATGACGAGCTACTATTTCATTTTAACGGCTTTCGAATCAACACCCTCTCCGATCAGCATTTGTTTAGTCGGGCTGGAAAAGTCTGCTTTTAAAAAAGTCAGGTTATTAGTTTTGGCACCCTGAATGGAAACTGGCTTTCCCTCGCCAGACACCACTTTGAATCCCGAGAAGGTAAGGTTATGTGAATTGTAGATGGTGAAAGGGTTTCCTTCTGCTACCACCACTGTGACATCCTTGAAACTCATCCCATCCGCATCAATGATAGAAACACCCTTCTTGCCAGATAGATAAACATTGTCGAGGTTCACATTTTTAAGATTCATTTCAGGCAGTCCCTGGAAAAAACCCGCCACACCAGAATTGACCGATCGGATATTCTTCATATAAATGCCTTTGAACGAAGGAGTTTCCTCTGTTACCGGCACGGGCGTGTCGTCGATCTCTGGCGCCTCCTGATCGTCCTCCAAAATGGGTGACTGCCCACCATAAAAAAGATTGAAGCGAATAGGCTCGGCGGCAATATCGTACATATCAATGTCGGAGATGTAGACGTTCTCCACCACGCCACCACGTCCCCTGGTGCTTTTGAATCGTAAGCCACAGTCAGTACCAATGAAAGTGCATTTTGACACATGTACATTCTTTACCCCACCCGACATTTCACTACCAACGGTAAACCCACCATGACCATGATAAACGATGTTATTGAACACCACCAGGTTTTCGGTAGGGATTCCCCGCTTTCTGCCATCAACATCTTTTCCTGATTTGATGCAAATGGCGTCATCGCCCACATCAAACGAATTGTTGTACACCCAGGTGTTTTTACACGATTCGATGTCAATACCATCTCCGTTTTGCGAATACCACGGGTTACGCACAGTCAGGTTTCTTACGATCAGGTTCTCGCACATGAGCGGATGTATGTTCCATGCGGGTGAATTTTGAAAAGTCGGCCCATCGAGCATTACATTCCTGGAGTTCCGAATGCTGATCATCACCGGTCTCAAAAAGTCTTTGTACTCCTTCAGTTCATCCATTGATGCGTTGTCAGGGACATTGAAATTACTGGTCGCCTCCACCCCTTTCTTAAAGCTTTCTGACGGATACCAGGTATTCCCGTCGTCGCTTACCAGTCCATCGCCGGTCACGATCTCCTTCCACTGCTGGCTCGAGACTTTGCTTCTTTTCACTAGCCGCCAGGCATCCCCGTTGCCATCGATAACACCTTTTCCAGTGATAGAGATGTTTTCCACCTCAAGAGCATTGATCGGCGATATGCATCTGTAGGTATCAAGTCCTTCAAAGCTCGTGGCCACTATGGGGTACAGCGTTTTGTCGTCCGAAAAAAGAATAAGGGCTCCTTCCTCCACGTGTAAATTGAGGTTGCTTTTAAGCGTGATCGGCCCTGTCAGCCAAATACCTCTCGGAACCACCAGGTGTCCCCCTCCCTTGCTCACAATAGCCTCAATTGCTTTTGCAAAGGCGTCGGTATTGAGTGTAGCTCCATCAGGCACACCACCAAAATCCATCAGACTCACCCGATAGTTCGGAATAACAGGCTCCGTCATTTTGGGCATGTCGAATTCGACCTGGGGAAATGAAACGTCTGCCTGGCCAAATGAAAGCTGCGAAACAAGGAGGCATAGTATAAGTAGTTTGACTTTCATAGAGATATCTGAGTAAAGATGTCTGAAAACACGACTGGCGGCAAATCAATACCACCCTGCGTTAATTAACAAACAATGATTTAAATGCGTTAAACCAACGCAAACGAGATGTCAGCTAACCAGCAGGCATCAAGATAGAGACGAATATGACGGAGCGCCCACCTACAGAAGATAACATCGGTGGTGGGAAAAACATCAATGAAAGCAATAAAGATAACCCTTTCTGCTAGCTAGCACGGCACGATTGCATACGCTTTTTCAGCGACGCAATTTGCTGATTGATCATATAGTAGGAAAAGGGTCGATGTATGAAGTACATATTTATCGATCATGTTGAGGACTTGGCGACAAAAAACTAGCCTAAGTTCATTGATAACACGTAAGATTTTGGGGAATACGAACGGTATCTGTCCGAAAAGCCTGGATGTGAGGGGAGATATTTACAACTAAATGGTGAGAGTCACTATTTTTGGAAGTATGAAACACTTTCTAGCTTTATTACTATTTGGGCTAAGCGCATGTAATACAACCCCGACTACCAACACTACAGAAAATCCTGGCGCCATAAGTCCATCCATAACAAAGGTTAAATGGCGCTCTCTGGATACCCTGGACGTCGCCGGCTTCAACGCTGATCTGATTCCTGGTAAACCAACTGTTGATGTAGGCGTATATTTCCCCTCCAATTTCGACTCCCGTTTTAAAAAGGTGACCCTACCCTGGCTGATGGAAAGCCTGAGGGCTGCCAAAGAAATCTACCAACCAACGGGAGTGCAAATCAATTTACTGTGGGTAAAAACCGGCGAGGTAGACCCAAAGCACTTCTCAATACAGGCCAACGAGGTGCCGGGCATTCCGGAAACAGAGTATGTGAATATGTACGTCCATTCCCGCAGGCATCCCGCCGAGCTGACGCAACATTCGCTCGATGCTTTTAATAGCATTATCGAGGATGCTCCTGACAATAAGCGGACGGTTTATTTGGTTGTGCTACAGGACGTCTTCTTCCCTTTCCTCGAAGTATCCGAAGGCCGTAACTGGACGATGAAATCCGTCAGGACGGGTGGATTATCTTTTCCTGGTTACTCCTATTGTAACACACTTCCGTCAAACATGCGAGGTGTCATCACTATTACCAACCTCTCCACTCCCGAACGCCTGCGCAGAACTGTGGCACACGAGCTGGGACATAAGGTGATGAATGTGAGTCATGAATACAAAAGCACCCACCCTGGTCATGAAGTGTATGCCGATGGTGGGTTGATGCTTTATGGCGACGGAGAAGATATCCCTTCCGGAGAGGCAGGACGCTGGCATCTGGAGCGACTGTTACTTTCACCGTACTTGTACAAAGCAGACGAAAACGGAAACAAAACCTGGAACCCAGACTATAAAGAAGGTGGCCACTACTACGATCCGTTGTATGGCGACTATGTCGTGAGGTTTGACGGGGCTGCGCCCATTGATGGAAACTGGTGAGGTTCTCCCTCACCAGTTTCCAATGATTAATAAGGAATATTATTTAACACCTGGTCAAAGTCGGGGTTGACACTTCTAGCAAATTGAATGGCAGGGTGATCCGAAGGCAGCTCATTGAAGTAAAACTCGGTGCCGTCGGTACGTTCTTTTTCCAACAGCCCTTTCATTTCTCTCAGCCCTTTCACATAAGGCTCGTAGGTTTCACCCTCCTCCTTTGTTTTGACCACAAGCAAAAAGGCACCTTCGGCAAACGGAGCCTCCCACCCGGTTGGCATATTGGAACCAAAGTGGAAGAGTGAACCAGCTTCCATTACCTGTCTCTTCCCTTCGCTGCAAAGTACCCAGCGGCCTCCCACTGTGTAAACGATGCTTTCGGTCGGGTGAGGATGTTCTGCCAAAAACATTCCCGGCTTTAGTTCGATAAAGAAAGCTCTTGTTTGCTCAGCAAAAAGCAGTGGACCAAATACGCCTTCATTGGTAAGCACTCCCACAGATTTGACAGCTTCAGCAATATTGGGAATCACCTCGACATTGGTAGCCAGCTGCACAAACTCTGGGGAAAACTCGGTTGCTTTGACAGTCAATTTGGGCAACGTATCCTGTACTACAGCAGGGCCCTCTGCCGGGTGCGGATGCGGATGTTCGTGCTCATGTTCATGTTCTTCCTTCTTTTCAGTAGGTGAGGTACACGACCACACGGCAAATCCGATCAACAAAATAATAAAAAAAGATTGTCTCATAGGTTTACAGTTTAGGTTTGGTTTTCAGTTTTGGTACTTACAAGCGCATATACACAAGGTATCACAATAAGATTAAGAATAGTGGCCGACAGCAATCCACCGAGAATTACGACAGCCATAGGGCTTTGTATTTCATTGCCTGGCTCCCCTCCTTTCAGCACTAAAGGAATCAACGCCAGACCGGTCGTTAGCGCCGTCATCAGAATCGGGTTAAGTCGGTCGGTAGCACCAGAAATAATTAACTCACGGCCAGCTACTCCCTCCCTTCGAAGGTCTTCGTACCTCGACACCAGCAAAATGCCATTTCGGGTAGCTATGCCAAACAAGCTGATCAAGCCAATGGTAGCAGCAATGCTGACAATTCCGGAGGTAAAATAAATGATCATCACCCCTCCAATAAGCGCCAGCGGCAGATTGATCAAAACAATCAGCGCCAGCCTGACATTTTGGAACTCGAAATAGAGCAGCAAAAGGATCACCAGCACAGCCAAAATTGCTGTGGCTAAAAGCAGCTGCGAGGCCTTTTGTTCACTTTCAAACTGCCCGCCATATTCTATCCGGTAACCTTGTGGCATCGGTACGTTAGCACCCACAAACGCTTTAATTTCGTTGACTGCTCCAAGCAAGTCCCGACCCTGTACATTGGCTGCTATTACAATCTTACGCTGCACTTCTTCCCGGGCAATGGTGTTTGGGCTACTGACAGATGCTACATCGGCCAGCTGATTCAGCGTGGTGAAAGCACCTGAAGGCAGGCTGATCAGAGACGCATTGAGGACACTCATGGAACTCCGTGATTCGGGGCGGAATCGTACTACCAGGTCAAAATACTTTTGCCCCTCGTAAATCTCGCCTGCAGTCTCTCCAGCGAAGGCGATATCCACCTGTTCCATTAAGTCTTCAGTAGTCATCCCATAAGCAGCCAGTATTTGTCGTTTGGGGGTGATCCTTAGCTGAGGCACTTCAATTTGCTGGTCGACAGCAACGTCGGCCAGCCCGGGAATGTCCTTGATACCTGTTTCGATGCTTTTGCCTATCTCAAACAGGCGCTGCAAATCGGATCCAAAAACTTTGATAGCGATATTCGCCCTAGTACCGGAAAGCATGTGATCGATCCTGTGTGCGATGGGTTGGCCAAGTGTAATATTGACACCAGGTACCACGCTTAGCTTGGTACGCACTCCCTCAAAAAACTGCTCCTTGGTCTTACCATCAAGGACAAAGGGTACGTCTATTTCCGCAGCATTTACACCCTGGGCATGCTCGTCCAGTTCTGCCCGACCGGTTCTTCTGGTTACCACCTGCACTTCGGGCATTTCGAGAAGCAACTTTTCAATGAGCACACCATTCTTATTACTTTCTTCCAGCGACATCCCAGGTACTCCAACTGCGCTAATCACCAGCGAGCCTTCATTGAACTCAGGAAGAAAGCTTCTTCCCAGCTGAGAAAAAAGGCCCAATGTGATAACAAATGCCACCGTCACAATGGCTACGATGGTTCGGGGAAAAGCGAGGGCTCCTTTCAGCAGACCTCCATAATAACGTTGAAGCCATTTTTCGACCCTGGTTCCTTCGGCCTGGGCCGTCAGCACTTTTTCACTTTTTAACAAGTAAGAACATAACACTGGCGTGATGGTGATAGCCACCACCAGGGAAGTGAGGACGGAAGTAATAAACGCAATACCAAGAGGCTGCAGTAGTTTGCCCTCCATGCCACCAAGGAAGAATAAGGGAACGAAAGCTACAATGATGATCAGCGTAGCAATGATAATGGAGCTTCTGATCTCCAGGGAGGCATCTCTGATGACTGTCAGGACAGGCGACCGTTCGGTCTGGGACTTTTTGATATTTTCACGAAGCCTTTTGAAAACATTTTCCACATCGATAATGGCATCGTCAACCAGTGCTCCGATGGCAATCGCCATACCACCAAGGCTCATCGTGTTGATAGTGTAACCCAGGAGCTTCAGTACGATGATCGACACCAGTAGGGAGATAGGGATGGCCAGCAGGGAAATGATTGTGGTTCTCCAGTTCATGAGGAAGATGAACAGAACAATGACGACAAAGAATGCTCCTTCCAGCAAAGTCTGATTGAGGTTGGAAATTGAGGCTTCGATGAAATCGGACTGCCGGAAGATGTGGCTTTGGATATTGACCCCTTTTGGCAAGGTCTGGCTCAGGTCGGTGATGGCTGAGTCGAGCCGCTGGGTGAGCTCCAGTGTATTTACTTCAGGCTGCTTAGAAACGGTGAGGATCACTGCCGGGGAGGCGTTAAGGGAGCCGTCGCCAATTTTATCAGCAGCACCAATCTGCACCGTAGCCACCTCTTTCAGCTTCACCGACTGCCCGTTTACATATTTGACAACAGCTTCCTCCAGGTGTTCGACAGCATAAGCCCTGCCGCTCCCCTTTACCAGGTACTGGTTGCCGTACTCGTTTATTACTCCCCCTGGAACATTAAGGTTCGACTCCCTTACTTTTTCGAGCACCTCGCCCAGGCTGAGCTGATAGTACTTCAACTTTTCGGGGTTGACCAGCACCTGGTATTGTTTGAAGTCGCCACCGATCACAATCACATTGGCTATCCCCCCAATAGATTTGATCCTTGGTCTGATGGTCCAATCGGCGAGGGTGCGAAGCTCCATGGGTGAAAGGCTGTCGGAAGTAACGCCCAGGAGCATGATTTCACCCATGATGGATGAGATAGGCGCCATGGTAGGGGTACCCACGCCGGTGGGCAGGTTTTCCTGCACCATGGGTATCCGCTCGCTCACAATCTGGCGGGCCCTGTAGATATCGGTGCCCCATTCGAATTCGACCCAAACAATGGAAATACCTGCTGAAGAAGAAGACCTGATCCTCCTTACATTGGGCGAACCATTCAGAGCAGTTTCGAGCTGGTAGGTCACCAACTTTTCTACCTCTTCCGATTCCATGCCATGAGCTTCGGTCAGCACCGTTACAGTGGGGGCGGTAAGGTCGGGAAATACGTCCACATTCATGTTCCTGGCAATGTACAGCCCGGCAACACTGAGAGCCGCAGCAGCAAGGAGGACGAGCAGGCGGTTTTGTAACGAAATTGATAATATTTTATCCAGCATCCTATTTGATTTTAAGCGCTATATCCAAACGCTGAGCGACATTATCCCAATTGATGATGTCCATCACACAGTCCACAAATTCGCCTCTCCTGTTGCGGTAAGTAAGGTAGTAGGCATGCTCCCAAACGTCGATGACCAGCAGAGGAATACAACCCCATTGGGTCAGCTTCTGATGGTCTGCGCATCCTAAAACAGTTAGGCGATCTGTAAATGGCTGGTAGGCAAGGATGCCCCAACCGCTGGACTCCACCGACTTGGACACTTTGCCAAGCAGGCCTTTAAGCTTATCGAGCGAGCCAAAGCTCTTCTCGATATACTTCAGCAAAGTCCCTTTTGGGTCATTCTTTTTGTTGGTGAGGTTGGTCCAGAAAATGGAGTGAAGGATGTGGCTGGAGAAATGGTAAGAGAGCTTGGCCGTCCAGTGTTCCGCCAGGTCATAATTTCCTGCCTCGACGGCCTTATTGATCATTTCCAAATCCTTATTGGCTCCGTTGACAGCCCCTCCGTGATGAAATTTATGATGCAGATAGAGGGTTTCCTCGTCCATGCACGGTTCAAGAAAATTGTTAGCGTAAGGCAGTGGTGCCTGGACAAAATTTCCATCCTCATCCATTAGTTTATCGATTCCACCCTGCTCTACGCTTTGAGCCAGCACGCTGGACGCTGGCATAACAGATGCACCGCCAATAATCATTGAGTTTTGAATGAATTTTCTTCTTTCCATTTTTTTGGTAGTTAGAGTTATACAAGCAGAAATTTGACCGTCAGCCCAAGGGCAATGATTTTAATTGTAATGGCCAAACCTACAGTAAGTTACAGTCAAGTTAATACTACGGCAAAACCCTCTCCCCCCCAGCAAGCGAGAATTAGGCAGAACCTGGGAGTACAGAATAAGTCAATAAGTTTTGCATACAATGAACAACCCAATGGTTAATGCGCATGCCCATGAGCCGGCGCCTGGCCTGAAATAGAAGCCATCTTAACATGATAAGCTCCTTTGGTGACAATCACTTCTCCCGGAATCAATCCGCTCAATATCTCCACTTCGTGGCCATTCCTGCTGCCAGTCACTACCGACCTCCGTTCAAAGCTTTCACCCGAAACCTGCACAATTACAGTATAGGCACCGTAGTCTTCGAGCAGGGCTGCTACCGGAATCACGGTGGCTGTATGGCCTTCGCCTACCAGCAGGCTGGCTTCGGTAAAACTACCCTCAGGCATTTCGACCAGATCATTGACCTCAGCAAATACCGACAGTAGTGGCTGATCTGCTTCAACTTCTCTGCCTACCGAAACGACCCGACCTCCTGTATTCGCCAGGCTTGACCAAACTCCAGGTGCTGTCTGATAGCGTATATCCTCAATGCTTTGAAGCTTTCCGGCAAAGCCAGCTCCCACAGACACCTGCAGCAAGCTCGACTGATGACTTGTTACTGTCAAAACAGATGCTCCCTGCTCGACAAACTCACCATTTTGAACAGCTATTGATTTAACAAAGCCGTTGATTGGCGAGGCTATCGTTTTGCCAGCCGATCCATAGCCCGAAACCAGTCCATCATAAGTTGCTTTGGCTACCTCGTATTTTTCCTGCGCCACTTCCAGATCAGCCTTTGCCACCACATCGGCTTCGAAAAGCTCCTTCTTTCGTTGAAATTCAGATTGCGACTGCTCCAGGGCCGCTTTTGCCTTTCGAATCTCCGTGGCCAGGTTGCCTGAAGTAAGCCCGGCACTACTGACACTCATCAGCGCCTGCCCCTTTTTGACAGCGCTTCCTTCCGTCAAGTTGTTGACGGCAAAGCTTACCATACCACCTGTGGTGGCAACCAGGGTTTTGTAGTCGGCTGGGGCTACTTTCCAAACGCCGGAAGTCGGAATCGCTTCAAATATCTCTTTTTTCAAGACGGGGGCTGTTTGGAATTCCATCTTCCAGGCCTGCTCCTTCAGAAAGCTGATTAACCCACCAGGCTCGGCTTCACCAGCTAATGCTTCTGTAGCCGCCTGCTCCGAAGCGTATACAGTCACACTATCAACCACAATCCGGTCGGTGTAGGCTGGTGTGGTTAAATCGAAAATCAGCTGGTAAACGCCTGCCTCTTTTGGCTGTAGTGACGGACCAAAAATTCCGGGTGAAGATGGAGCATCTACCGTATGCCTGATCCCTTTATCTCCTTTGACAAGACTCACCGTAACAGAGCCTTCTCTTACTGGCTGATGGTGCTTCAAAACGGTAAAATGGGCTGCAAACCTGCTGGTATGGCCAACGCTGAGAGCAGGAAACTCCACAAACAGTTCTGTTTTATCAGTCCATAGCGTCAGATCCATTGATGCTCCGGCCTCATGACTGTGCCCGCCTTCTTCATCATGGGAATGACCATGGTCTTCCGCCGCAGGTGTGCAGGCGAAGACCACTAGTCCCAAAGCTAAAATCAAATAACTTGCTCGTATCATATCAATGGTTCTGGTGTGAAGTCCCATCATCATGTGTATGGGTAGAATCAGCTTTAGTTTTGAGCGTATCACCCTTAACTGTGAATTCTTCCTGATCGGTGTGCTCATGCTCTTCTCCTTCCGCATGTGGGTGTTCGTGATCTTCGCCTTCTGCGTGTGAATGCTCTTCCCCCTCGGCATGCTCATGCCCGTGATCGGAAGAACTTCCAGACGAACAAGCTGAAACAGAGAAGGTAAGGAATGATGCAATAATGATGTGTGAAATTTTCATGACTTATTTGTTTAGTGTTTACAATTGATGCTTCAATAGTTGTGCACGTAACATGTGCACCTGTTTTTCCATTTCAAGGAGGTAATCCTCCGCCTCCCTGAAGAACTGAAGTTCCATATAGTATTCTATGAATGACAGCTCACCGAGCGTATAAGCCTTTAAGAGAAGCGTGTCGCTTTGTACGTCCCCCAGTGCAGCTTTATAGTCCTGATATTGGCTGAGCTTTAGCTGATAGTCATTGTATTGTTTACCAAAGTCTGTAGCCAGCATCAGTGACCTTACGCCTGAGTGAAGCTCATGATAGTCGAGCGACGCCCTGGCAGCCCTGACTTTGTTCCGATTACTCCAAAGTGGTATAGATAAGCCGCCATAAATTCCCGAATAGTAGGAACCAGAAACACCCTGACGATTGAACCCAGCCGTGAGGTGAGGAAGGCCCTTATTTTGCGCCAACCGAACCAGGCCGGCTGCGACTTCTTCCTGCTTGCTGAGCCCGAGCAACTCAGGGTCAAGCAATAGTTTTTCCTGCCATAGTGTTTCCTGCGACGGCACGTCCAAGTGTTGGTTCCATGAGTCGAGGTTCAGCGTAAGCTCTTCGCCTCCGTTCAGGTTTCGCAACTCAAGCAGCTGGTTTTTCTTCTTGTTTTGCAGCTGGTCTATCCTGAAAAGCTGCTGTGCCCTGAAAACCTTTGCTTTGTTGAGGTCCAGACGGCCTACCTGTTGTTTGTCATACAATAGCTGTGTGTGACGATAGACTTCTTCAGATTGCTCAAGTCTTTTCTCTTCCACATCTATCGTCTGGTTCAGAAACAATAGCTCGTAGCAGCCACTGAGTGCTTTCAAAAGAATCTCATTTCTTCTGGACGTGTAATCAAGCTTAAGTTGCTCCAACTGGATCGAGTTGACGCTTGATCTCGCCCCATAGACGGTGGGAAACTCAATGGACTGTGTAAGCTGAAACTCAGTGTAGTCACCTCCGGAATGATCGCTCCAGGGCAAATAGTAGACTCCGAACTGTGGATCAGGTAAGTTATTGCCTGACTTAAGTTCCAGCTCACGACTTTGAGTCAAAGACCGGAAAGCCTGTAAATCCTTATTGTTTCGCTCAACCTGCTCGAGAACACCTAAAATTTCCTGGCTCTGAGCTACTCCCAGACAGGAAATCAGGCATGCGCCGATGGCGAATACCATTTTTTTAAACATGTGAATAATATTTGATTTGAATAAAGCAGGCACCATTAAATTGGAGCCGCTATTCCTGATGGGCCGGGATACCGGCGGAGACTATTAGCAAATAGAAGGAGGGCCTCTCAGACACTGAGAGGTCAGAAATGCCTGTTGATAATGTTTTTCCTTGAACGAACCTCGATTTTCAGGCGGTGCCGCATCTGCCAGGTAAAACTGGATAGTTTCCATGGCAATAAACCGCAGATCGATCTTTTCATAGCCAACAAGGTTTTTGGCCTTCACCACCAAAGGCAACGACTCCTTCCAATGGAAAGAATGAGCATGGTGGTTTAGAAAGAAGTCTAGCGGGTTATTTTCCTCTTCGGATGATGACTCTTTCGACTGATGGTGGTGATGGTTTTCGTCTGAGTCGTGACTATGGCTAATAGAATGGCTCGTGTCATGCTTCTCCAGGTGCTGGTGCGGCAATACCTGATGAAGCATCATCAGGCTGAACGATGCTAACAGAAGAAGGGACGATATGGCAACAGACCGCTTGATAGAAACAAATGTAGTTTATTATTGGTAGTCAGCAAAATCACGAAGTCTGTCACACCCTTAGGGGTAGTATTACATTAACTGTGTCAGCCTTTAGTATACTTTCTCTTTTGTCATGTGCTTTGCGATGTTAGCTGTTCTGTTAACCCGGGAATCAAATTTTTACAGGAAATTGACTTTTTGGCACTTCAGCGACCTCAAAAAAAACAAAAATCTAAGCGCTTCTGCTTCGGTTTTGAGTCCCCTGGACTGCCCGCCCGCCCGGCATCGAACCGCTACCTCCTGATTACAAGTCGGTTGGTCAAGTGGTCAAAACAAAAAAACCGAAGCGTTTCTGCTTCGGTTTTGAGCCCCCTGCCGGGATCGAACCAGCGACCTACTGATTACAAGTCAGTTGCTCTACCAGCTGAGCTAAGGAGGCCTACTATTGCTAGTATTTTGGGATTTCCCTTCTGGTTATTCCGTTTGGGACTGCAAAACTAATCGGCTGATTAATTATTGCAAACACTTATTGTGATTTTTTTAAGAGGTTTCGTGAATCACCTTGAGTTGCTCTTTCAAACCGTCCAATTCCTCTTCTGCTTTAACGATTTTTTCATCAAAGTCGGCCTTCAGCTTATCAGCTTTTCTGGACGATGCCAGGAATTCCAGGTTGTTTCTCCAAACGGCTATGTCGTTCTCCAGC
This sequence comes from Imperialibacter sp., assembly GCF_040222815.1. Lineage (GTDB taxonomy): Bacteria > Bacteroidota > Bacteroidia > Cytophagales > Cyclobacteriaceae > Imperialibacter. Next base: position 231,812 of record NZ_JAVKCH010000026.1, read on the forward strand.
GTCGCAATCTGGCGCCTGACCTGTCCCTCCTTCTGGTAGATTTTGCGCTCACCATGTGGTTCACCCTTGATCTTACCCACCTGCATGGCTGTCTTGAACTTACGCTGTTCATCCTCGGGCAGTGACTCCGCCGCCTTGTTGAGGGCGTCGATGGCCTCCTGATATTTTTTCTGGATGGTCTTCATCGCATTTCTCGGCACGAAACCAATCTGGCTGAACTTCTCCTGAAAGCCACTGATAACATCCAGATCGAGACTTTTCTCACCTGCCAGTTTCAGCAACTGCTCGCAAATGTCTTCTTTCTTTTTCAGGTTGTCATAGTATTCCTTCTCAGCACCCTTGCTCTGCGAACGCTTCCTTTCAAAAAAATGGTCACAGGCAGCCTTGAACTTACGAAAAACCTCCTCTTTCACTTTTTCAGGCACCGGGCCCACCTCTCTCCACTGCTGCTGCAATTGCTTGAGCTGATTCGCAGCTGAATCCCATTCCTCGCTATCTTTTAGTGCGTCCGCCTTTGCTACCAGCTCTTCCTTTAGCTTCAGGTTTTCATGTCGCTTTCCTTCCAGCGTCTTGAAGAACCCGCTCTTGTTGCTAAAGAAAGTTTTGAATGCCCCCCAGAATCTCTTATTTATCTTCTTGGCGCTTTCCTTAGGCACACCGCCAACAGCTTCCCATCTCTTTTGAAGCTCCAGCACCTCCTTCGTCTTCTTGTTCCACTCATTGATCTTATCAGAGTTGAAAGCTACAAACGTCTCAGCCTCCTCACATAGCTTTGTCTTGACCTCCATATTGGCCTTCAGCTCAACCTTCAGTTCATCCACCATTTCACGGCGCTTGGAATAGATGAGGTCAGAAGCGGCCTTAAAACGTTGCCAAATCTCTTCCTGAGATTCCTTTGGTACCGGTCCAAGATGTTTGAACTCTTCGTGAAGAACATTCAACTCTTTTACAGCATGTTTGATGTTCTCTTCTTTGGTCAAAGCTTCCGCCTTGTCGCAGAGCTCAAGTTTTGATTCGAGGTTTTTCTTCCTGTCGAGTTCCTTTAGCTCAAAATAAATGCTTCTGTTATCGTAGAAGCGATCAATGAGGGCATTGTAGTTGGCCCAAAGGGTTTTTGCGTACTTGCCAGGCACCTGGCCAATCACCTTCCACTCATCCTGTATCTTCTTCAGTGCTGTAATGGAGGTCGTATTTTCCTCGCCATCAACTAAATGGCGAAGCTTCTCCAGAACATCTATCTTTTTCTTGTAGTTTTCTTCTTTTTGCTGCTCCAGATTCTGAAAAAGCTTGTGCTTTTTCTCACGGAACAATTTGTAATTCTCTTCGAAACGATAGGCAAAATCATTTAACCTAAACTCAAACGAATCTTCTTCTCCCCCATCTGCCAGGTATTTTTTCAGCGCTTCTTCCTTATCATGGGCGACCATTTCATCGTGAACTGACTTTAGCTCTCTGACTATCCGATCTGCCTTGCGCACGTCGTCCCAGTGAAGTACCTCGGTAAACTTGTCTACAAGCTGCTCGGGCGAATAATGGCTGTAATCCTCTGCTTCTTCATGCTCCTCGTTGTCTTCCTCCTCTTCTGCTTCGTCGTTGCCCGAGGCATCAGCCGCCTCGGCTAGCTCCTTAGGCTTCTTCTCTTCTTTGACGGAATCGACTTCTTCGGCAGAAACAATTTCTGATTCAGGTTCCGGCGCTGCCTCTTTGCCTTGGGTTTCTACCCTCTTTGCTGTCGGCCCCTCGGCTTCCTTCACATCCTTTGAGGTTTCCTCCGACTTCATTTCTTCTACAGAGGCAACTTCGGATTTCAACTGGCTTTCTTCCGCTTCAGGTACCACAGCTTCATCAGCGCTAACCGATGCTGGTGTAGCCTCAACAACAACTTCTGCTGGAGGTTGCTCAGCTTCATCAGGTACTGCGGGTACTTCGGCGGCAGGGGTTTCAGCTTCTGGTTCTTTCTTTCCGTCTTCATCACGGACATCTACCGATGGTTGAGAGTCGTTGTTGGTAACGCTATCATCGGAACTCACTTCCTTTGGAGCAGCGTTGCTCAACTTCTCATCACCTTCAGACACTTCTTTCTCATTGTTCATCGTGCGCTCCTTGATCAGGTTCTATAGTCTCTGCAATTTAATAATATTAATTCATGTGTCTAATATTTGATTTTATTGCATTGACGATTGGATTTGGACAAAACTACGTTGTAGATATGGTTTAAACGAGATTTTATTCCTCCGGCCAATTTTGGCTCTTCATATTGCAATCCTCTGGCAGGTCTAATTAAGCCTCGGATCCGCAGGAAAATTAGAAAATGCTCTGAATTTTCCACCCATGTCTTTGAGCACCTGCCTCCAGAGTTCTTCGTGTGAATACTCAAAAATATACTGCGGCGCTGTCTTCTTATTTACAATCCAGCTATTGGTGTCCAACTCTTCCGAAAGCTGCCCTGCTCCCCACCCTGAATAGCCAATGAAAAACCTTGCCTCATCAGCAGTAACCAACCCCGCACTCATCAATTCCATCAACTTCTCAAAATCACCTCCCCAATAAATTCCTCTGGCGATTTCTCGTCCCTCTTCCATCAAATGCGGCGAACAATGGACAAAATGAAGCGTATCCTGCTGAACTGGCCCCCCAATAAACAGCGGAATTTCATCGTCAGGCGCACCCTCAATCACCTCTGCCAATGACAGCTCCGAAAGCCTGTTAAGAACGAAACCAATTGAACCACTTACATCGTGCTCACAAAGTAAGATCACCGATCTCTCAAAATTTGGATCTGAGAGGTAGGGCTCTGAGATAAGTAAGTCTCCTTTATTGGGATTCACCCTTTTAAATGCGTCGAAATGTTCCATTCGGTTTATTCAAAGTCCTTTTGACTACTCCTTTGTTTAAAAGACAACAAGTGCCACCTGTACACCCAAGAACTGTTCAAATTGAGAACAACTAATCCTCGTTGTTGCCTTACTTAGCTGCTTGACCACATTGCATATATAACATAATAATAGCCAAATTGTAAGGGCTATTTATAAATTTGAGTCGGATTTGAAAAATACTGAAGCAATGAATATCGCAGATTTGAGAGAAGAATATTCCAGGCAAGTTTTGAACGAAGAGGCAGTAGAGAAAGACCCGCTGCTGCAATTCAACAAGTGGTTTCAGGAAGCACTTGACGTAAAAGTGAAAGAACCGAACGCCATGACCTTGTCCACAGTTTCTGCTGATGGACAGCCACATGGGAGAATCGTGCTTCTGAAAGGGCTGGAAGATGGCGCTTTTCAATTCTTCACTAACTACGAAAGCCACAAGGGCAGAGAGCTTACGCAAAACAACCGAGCATCTCTGACTTTTTTTTGGGCCGACCTTGAGAGACAGGTGCGTATTGAGGGTAGGGTAACGAAGCTAACCGAGGCAGTGTCGTCCAGGTATTATCACTCAAGGCCTTTAGGTAGCCAAATAGGCGCCTGGGTAAGCTTACAGAGCGAATCGATACCCGACCGGGCATTTTTGGAAAGGAAGACAGAAGATTTCAAAATGAAATTTAGTGGACTGGCAGAAATACCAAAACCCGACTACTGGGGTGGTTATGGACTGGTGCCGGCGTTGATTGAATTTTGGCAGGGACGCCCGAGCAGGCTGCACGACAGGATAGTCTTCAAAAAAGGTACAGACGGCTCCTGGGGAACCGAGCGCCTTTCCCCCTGATGGAGGCTAAAAGCGACTTACTATTGTAAATGAAACAGGTCTTTTACTCCCAAGTGGCGCTCAACTGTAAAGCCTTCCCCATAGGCAGCCCCAATTGAGTGCCCGAGCTCTTTCCCCCTGCTTTCAAGCATCTTCATAAAGTCCGGAGACGAAATAAATGTGCTCGGCTCTTTGCTGGCAGGGTCGTAAAATTGCGATTTAAAGCACCTGATCGCAAGCATTTTCTTTTCCCAAGCAGCCGATACATCGACAATAAAATCGGGCATAATGAAGTTGCTTTGGATATAGTGATATATATTTTTTGCCCTCCACGGTTGCTGAGGGTTGCCATCAATACGGGTTTCCACCATTCTAAGACCCGATACAAAGCTTGCTTCAGATACCAGGCTGGAGGCCCTGCCATGATCAGGATGGCGGTCACGAATGGCGTTTGCTAAAATGACTTCCGGTTGGTATTTCCGTATCATCTTCACCACCTCAAGCTTATGGAGCTCGTCTACGGTAAAAAACCCATCACGAAACCCCAGGTTCTCCCTGATATGAATACCCATCACTTTACTTGCTTCAGCGGCTTCAGCGGCTCTTAGTTCGGGTGTGCCCCTTGTGCCAAGCTCCCCTCTGGTAAGGTCAACAATGCCGACTTTTTTCCCCATCTCAACGTGAGAAATCAGCGTTCCTGCACAAGCAAGTTCGGCGTCGTCGGGATGCGCCGTAAAGACAAGTATGTCGAGTTTCATTTAGTTAATTCGAAGTCGCTGACCTACCCGTATCACCGAGTTCCGGGAAATGCCATTGAGCCTGCAAAGCTTCGTGACTGAGACGCCATACCTGCTGCCTATGCCACTAAGCGTGTCACCACTCCTCACCCGGTGTACGATCACCTTGTTGGCCTCCTCAAGATAGGCGAAAGATGCTTTCGTGAGTGTATACTTCTGGTCTATCAGACAATTTGTGTCAAAATCAAAAAACTCTTTTGGGTCGATGGCATTGCCCTGGTACCTCACCTCAAAGTGAAGGTGTGGGCCGCTGCTTCTTCCGGTACTTCCGCCCCAGCCTACCAAATCTCCAGCTTTGATTTCGTCTCCGACATTCACCAGGCGCTTGGACAAATGCCCGTAGAGGGTTTCGACGCCATTGTAGTGCCTCACTAGTACATAGTTGCCATAACCAGGCCTATCGTAGTTGGCCATTCGCACTACGCCATCAAAAGCGACTTTCACAGAGTCGCCTGTAGTAAGTCTCAAATCCACTCCATAATGCCAGCGATACCTGCGCAAGCCGAAGTCAGACGTAATCACCGACTTCTTCAAGGGATTTTCCCAAACCAACCCTACCTCCGGGTAAAACAATGTCAGCTCAGTAGTGTCTTTGTAATCCAGGCCGTTGAATTTGTAAGGGTTGACTCTCTGTGAGTCCCAAATATTGTAGTAGTCCTCAGCAGAAAGCCATACCGAGTCGAGTGATAGCTTGTCAGAAACAGCCACTTCATGTCCATAGGAAAGTACCAATGGAGGGGTGGCGGGACCTCCTTCAGCGGGTGGCGCCATTGCTTCCGCCTCCGCTATCATCATGCTGTCCAGAAAATCAAAATCCACCTTAAAGATGTTGTCAGCAAACAAAATCAGTGGTGGAGAAGGTATTGGAGCCGGGGCTTCTCTTTTCTTAAAAGAGAAAAAGCTTTTGACCCACGATTTGCTTTCCTGCGCTCGTGATTCAAAAGCTAATAATATTACTACCCAGGCCGCTAGTAGTAAACTTTTCTTAATCATGGCTGCTAAGATACGGCCAATTCTTTCTCCGCCAAAAATCTTTCTGCATCCAATGCGCCCATACATCCACTACCGGCTGCCGTCACGGCCTGTCTGTAGATATGGTCCTGAGCATCTCCGGTTACAAAAACGCCCTCTATGTTCGTTCTGGATGAGCCTGGAACTGTCTTTATATAACCATTTTCGTCCATATCAAGCCATTCCTTAAAAATGTCCGTATTGGGTTTATGTCCAATAGCCACAAAAAATCCTCCGACTTTAAGCTCAGTCTTCTCTCCTGTTTGAGTATTTACCACTCTCACGCCAGTTACTTCCTTATCACCAAGCACTTCCTCTGTTTCCGTATTCCAGAGAATTTCTATGTTTTTGGCATTTTTAACCCTCTGCTGCATGATCACAGAAGCCCGCATTTCGTCTCTTCTCACAATCATGTACACCTTGCTACATATCTTCGACAGGTAGCTGGCCTCTTCAGCAGCTGTGTCTCCGGCCCCCACAATTGCTACGTCCTGGCCACGGAAAAAGAAGCCATCACAGACCGCACAGGCAGACACGCCATGACCGTTCAGTCTCTGCTCTGACGGGAGGTTCAACCACTTGGCTGACGCACCAGTTGATACAATCACTGCTTCGGCGGTTATCTCATGTGTTTCATCTACAATTACCTTGTGTGGATACGAAGAGAAGTCTACAGACGTAGCGAGTCCATAGCGAATCTCAGTTCCAAATCGCTCAGCCTGCTTTTGAAAGTCTGTCATCATCTGGGGGCCCATGATCCCATCAGGATATCCCGGGTAGTTCTCTACGTCAGTTGTAATCGTTAACTGACCGCCTGGCTGGCCGCCAGTATACAAAACCGGCTTCAGACCAGCACGGGCAGCGTATATAGCTGCAGTGTATCCTGCTGGGCCTGAACCAATAATCAAAACTTTAACTTCTTCTTTTGTCATCTCGAAATATTATTTGCTATCAACTGTAACACCAATTTAAACGCAAAAGATCATTTGGCGTTAACGAAAAAAGGTCTCCTTTGAGACCTTTGCTAATTTTTCTGAGCTTACTACCCGAGGTACGGCTTAAGGGCCTTACTGCGGGATGTATGCCTCAGTCTTCTAATGGCTTTCTCCTTGATCTGACGAACTCTTTCCCTGGTCAGATTGAATTTCTCACCTATTTCCTCCAGCGTCATGGCATGCTCACCATTGAGCCCAAAGTAAAGGGAAATAACATCTGCCTCTCTGGTTGTAAGCGTAGAAAGCGCTCTCTGTACTTCTTTGCGAAGGGAGTCGTTGATAAGGCCTGAATCAGGAGTCTCCTCCATATCGTTTTCCAGCACATCCAGCAAGCTGTTCTCTTCGCCCTGAACAAACGGCGCATCCATCGATACGTGACGACCGGAAATCTTCATGGTGTCCACAACCTCACTGGTAGATACCTCCAATACTTCGGCAAGTTCATCCGGAGATGGCTCACGCTCGTATTTTTGCTCAAGCTCAGAAAAGGTCTTAGAAATCTTATTTAACGACCCAACCCTGTTCAAGGGAAGACGCACAATTCTTGATTGCTCGGCCAATGCCTGAAGGATCGACTGCCGAATCCACCAAACCGCATAGGAGATAAACTTAAAACCTCTCGTTTCGTCAAATCTTTGGGCAGCCTTGATAAGTCCCAGATTTCCTTCGTTAATCAAATCACCCAGCGAAAGTCCCTGGTTTTGGTATTGTTTGGCTACTGACACCACAAATCGAAGGTTGGCTTTGGTCAGTTTCTCCAAAGCCATTTGGTCTCCTTCTCTTATCCGTTTAGCTAGTGTTACTTCTTCATCGGGGGTAAGCAGGTCTACTTTACCTATTTCCTGGAGATACTTGTCAAGCGACTGACTCTCCCGATTGGTGATCTGCTTACTTATCTTTAACTGTCTCATTCAATATCTGACTTTTTAAAGCCTAATAGACTAAACAATAATATAAAAAGGTAAAGTTCCTTTCTCTAATGTTCCCGCTTTTTTTTTGACAAATGTTAGTTGCTTGTTTCCTGGTTTCGCTCAGGCCGAGGTATCAAAACCTTTCTTGACAGTCTATATTTACCGGTTTTCTTATCTACTTCAGTCAATTTTACTTTTATTTCCTCACCTACCTCGAGAATACCGTCTAGTTTTTCAATTTTCTCCCACTTGATTTCAGAGATATGTAGAAGGCCATCTTTGCCCGGCATAAACTCTACAAACGCACCAAATGGCATAATTGACTTCACTTTTCCGTCGTAAACTTCACCAACCACCGGCACGGCAACAATAGCATTTACACGCTTCACAGCCTTGTCCATCGACTCCTGATCATTGGCGAAAATGCTCACAACGCCTCCAGTAGCAATTTCTTCGATGATAACGGTAGCTCCTGTTTCTTTCTGGATTTCCTGAACAATTTTTCCACCAGGCCCGATCACCGCACCTATCATTTCCCGTTCGATATTGATCTTCACGGATCTTGGCGCATGAGGTTTCAAATCTGCATTTGGAGTCGACAAAGTTTTCTCAATTTCATCCATTATATGCAAACGACCAGCCTTTGCCTGATTAAGTGCCTCTTCAAGCACCTGATAAGAAAGTCCGTCTACCTTGATATCCATCTGGCAGGCAGTGATCCCTTTGCGGGTTCCGGTCACTTTGAAGTCCATGTCTCCCAGGTGATCCTCGTCACCAAGGATATCGGAAAGAATGGCGTATTTGCCAGTTTTGCTATCAGAGATCATCCCCATAGCGATGCCTGTAACGGGCGCTTTGATTTTAATACCAGCGTCCATCAGTGCCAGTGTGCCTGCACAAACGGTCGCCATTGACGAAGAACCGTTTGATTCCAGAACGTCAGACACAATACGAATAGTGTAAGGGTTTTCTTCTTCAGGCGGCAAAACCTGCTTAAGCGCTCTCATGGCCAGGTTACCGTGACCAACTTCTCTACGTCCAGGACCTCTGTTAGGCTTTACTTCACCAGTTGAAAATGCCGGGAAGTTGTAATGAAGGATAAACTTATTGAACCCTTTCATCAAAGCAGAATCAATCATCTGCTCATCCAGCTTTGTACCAAGAGTGACGGACGCAAGAGCCTGCGTTTCGCCTCTTGTGAAAATAGCTGAACCATGGGCTCCGGGAAGGTAGTTTACCTCACTCCAGATATATCTTATTTCATCAAGATTACGACCATCAAGACGTTTTCTTGATTCGAGAACGAAGTTACGAACAGCTTCCTTCTCAATATCGTGGTAGTATCTTTTGATAAGATCCTTGTCAATCGATTCTTTTTGCTCGTCGGTGAAAGCCTCCACATACTCATCCACGATGGCGGCGAACTGCTCTTTGCGATCAGACTTAGAGGGCATCTGCTTGGCAGCAACTTTATAACATTTGTCATAAAGTTTGTCGTGCATGTCCTTTTTTAAAGCCTCATCGTTGTTCTCGTGACTGTAGGTGCGCTTCACAGTTTTGCCAGCAGCTGCTTCCAGCTCCTTCTGCACCTGACAGTGTATTTTGATTGTGTCGTGAGCAATTTTTAATGCTTCAAGCATTTCTGCCTCAGATACTTCTTTCGATTCCCCTTCGACCATCAGAATATTGTCGTAAGATGCGGCGACAACAAGGTCGAGTGTAGCAGTCTTAGCTTGCGCCGCAGTGGGACTAACCACATACTGACCGTCAATTTTGGCAACTCTCACTTCAGAGATTGGTCCACCAAAGGGTATATCGGAAACAGCCAGCGCCGATGAGGCGGCAAGAGCGGCCAAAGCATCGGGCATCACATCGTCGCCCGCCGAGATCAATGAAATGGCGATCTGCGTTTCTGCGTGGTAATCGTCAGGGAAAAGTGGACGGATGGCTCTGTCTACAAGTCGTGAAATGAGTATTTCGTAGTCTGATAGTCTACCTTCTCTCTTCAGAAAGCCGCCAGGTATTTTACCTGCAGCTGCAAATTTCTCCTGGTAGTCTACAGACATCGGAAGGAAATCCACTCCTTCTTTTGCGTCTTTGTTGGAAACTACTGTGGCCAGTAGCATTGTGTTGCCCATTTTGACCACCACTGAACCATCCGCTTGCTTAGCTAATTTTCCAGTCTCAATTGTAATCTCTCTGCCGTCAGCAAGGGTTATGGTTTTTGTAATGACGCTTGGATACATAAATATTAGTTAACGTATAAAAAGTAAATCAAATTTTAATTTCGATTGTTTCAGATAAGGGGAAAATAAAAAGAGGGAATCCGTTTTATGAATCCCCTCCCTGAACTTTTTACTTTCTGAGATTCAGTTCAGCTACAATTGCTCTATACCTCGTAATGTCTACCTTAACCAGGTAATCCAATAATCTTCTTCTTTTACCTACCAGCTTCAACAGCCCCAAACGAGAAGAGTGATCCTTCTTGTTGATTTTGAGGTGTTCTGTAAGGTGATTGATGCGGAAGGTGAATAACGAAATCTGAGACTCCGGTGAACCGGTATCTGTCTTAGATTTTAACCGACCATGATTCTCGAAGAGCTCTTGCTTCTTGTCTGTTGATAAATACATGCTTAGCTAAAATAAATTGTATGAATTGAAATTAATGTGCAAAGGTAGAGAGAAGCTTATTGAAATACAAAACTCTGTATAAAATATCCTGACAGGTTTATTCTCCTTCTGATTGATCTGACAAGGCTTTTTCGATTGTTGAAACCGGGCTTTTCCTCTGCACGAAAGAGGCCCATTTCTTCTTTAGTCGATCAATGAAAATAATGTAAACATCCGCATCAAAAAGCCGTGAGTCGTTGCGGGCCTGTCGTAGGAAAAAAACGCCGAAGGGCATCAGTATCATATTGGGCATCCAGGCGGCAACAGCGCCGTCGAGCAAGCCCTCCCTGGCGTACTTTTCGCTCATGATGCTCACTACGTAGAATATAATAAAAAACCCTATGGACAAAATCACTGGCAAACCAAAACCTCCTTTTTTGATGATGGAGCCTAATGGTGCTCCTATAAAAAACATGACCAGGCAGCTGAAGGCCAGGGCAACCTTTTTGTGCTTTTCGATAATGTGGCGATATATCTCCGAGTTGAGGTTTTCAATTCTGGTAGCCTGATTAGCGAGATTAGTCTTGATATACCTGGCCTTTACCAAGGCGTCATTGACTGCCCGGGTTCTCCTGCTATTGTCGGCGAAATATTTTTCGAACGTGATGGTATCTCTTGCTGCCTTTTTTCTTTGAATTGCCACTTCCTTAGCTGCTCTAATACTATCCATCTTCGCCTGCTCCTTAGTTTGGGCCTGCGTCTTCGCCAGCGCTTCAATGGCAGACTCTCTCGCAATGCGGGGGGCAGCCGAGGTATTCCCTGTGTTTGGAGATAAAATACTGTCTTCTACAGTGATCTTTACCTCCCCCTGCGACACCGCCATAGCTTCTCTTTCCTTGCTGGTGGCGGCCCTGATAGAGTCAATTTTCCTTTGTCTTCTTTCCTTCAGGTGGTAGTCGTACATTCCATCAGCATTGTTGAGCAGATTAACTCTAACGTCGGTGACTACACCCTGCATAGAGTCAATATCATGGGCAAGCTCGCCCATGTCTTTCATGAGTCTGTTGCCGGCAAAAAGTTCCTGCTTTGTTCGATTGAGGTCAAAAGACGCCAGGCTTAATACCATCTTCATTTCACTGAACTCGTTCCTTGCCAGGTCGTTCACTCCTCCAAAGCTGGCTGTCCGGTTAAACTCATTTTGGCGTGACTCCTGGTAAGAATTACCATCATAGAGTTCAAAAACGAGGTAGCGATCATTGAGAATGGTGTACATTCTGCATGAGTCGGCCACAGTAACGCTATTGTTGCCCATTTCTCTGGTGTGATCGTAAATAATCACGTCTTTCATCGACACACCATCAGGGAATTTCTGATTGACTTTGATGCTATAGTTGGGAATGCCATTGTAAAACTGGCCTTCCCGTATGTCCAGCGATGGCTTTTTTTGCCTGATGTCATAAAGCAGGCTGTAGGCATTGATATTGGCTTCAGGCACAATAAAGTTGTTGTTCATAAAGGCCAAAACCACTAAAAATAAGACAGCGATAAAAAGCGGTCTGAGCGTTCGAACGAGGGAAATACCTGCTGACTTGATGGCGGTTAGCTCGAAGTGCTCTCCCAGGTTTCCAAAGGTCATGAGGGACGACAGCAGAATGGCTAACGGCAAAGCCACCTGTGACATATTGATGCTGAAGTAAAAGATAAGCTCGGCAAAAACGCTAAATCCAAGATCCTTTCCCACGAAATCGTCGAAGTACTTGAGCATGTATTGCACAAGCAAGATAAACACCACAACCAAAAAGGTGAGGAAAAAAGGGCCGAAAAATGATTTTAATATGAGTTTATCAAGTTTCTTCATGCCTGCGGAAAAGAGCTTAGCAGATTAAGGTGCAAGCAGCACCTGTTAACTAACCGCAAAAGTAGGCAAAAAGTATTCCTTAACCACCGACTATTTCTTTTAGCGTATGGATCATTGACTCCCATAAATCTTCCAATTCCTCAAGGTCATCCATATCAGAATAATCTGTGATCTTAAGGTAGGTCGACTGCGTCATTTCGTTTTCTTCGAGCTTCATCTCCACGTAATTGGGGTCGTCATTCTCTTCCGTGCCCTCAAAAACGAACTTTACAAGGCTATTGGCCCGGTGTGAGGTCATCTTAGCTTTGTTTTTCTCTCCGTCCCAAATGAATATGTAGTCCTTGTCCTCGTTGATGTTTACATCGTCGGCAAACCACTGCGCCAACCCACTTGCTGAACTCACATATGGAAAAAGCATTTTTTTCGATGCCCGGAATTCAAACTCTGCTATATACTTGTAGTTACCCATATCGAACTTCTTCAAAAGTGCCTTAATGTATTAAAAATAAAATTGATGTGAACATAATTTATTTTTTAATAGTCAAATGGGCTGCTTAAGTACTGCGATTCGAGGCAACGGGAGGGTCTTTCACTCCTGTCTATATGTTCTTCCCCAATAAAAGTTGAAGGTTAAGGTTGGCAATTAGAAAACAATCTTCATACATTTGCACTCCCATTTTTGAAAGATTGATGGCGGGGTAGCTCAGATGACCTACCCGGCCGGGATAGAGCGCAGGATTCATATCCGCTAGCTAGCGGACAGCAGTTTGATACTGCGAAAAAGATATTTGAAGTAATTGATTTGGCGGGGTAGCTCAGATGGTTAGAGCGCAGGATTCATAACCCTGAGGTCGGCAGTTCGATCCTGCTCCCCGCTACAGTAAGAAAGCAGCTCAAAAGGCTGCTTTTACTTTTTCGTCGTGTTTACAGTCTACGCCCTGCATAGCGCCAAGTTCAATAAGATTTATATCGGCTACTCGTCCGATATGGAGAATCGGTTAGCTGCACACAATGTTTATCAAACCAAAGGTTACACCTTCAAATATCGTCCATGGGTTGTTGTTCATACAGAATGCTATCAAACCAAAAAAGAAGCGATGATCAGGGAGAAGCAACTTAAGTCGGCAAAAGGCAGAGAGTTCATCTGGAAACTGGTTAACTCAAAGCCAGATAGTTAGAGCGCAGGATTCATTCCGCCAGTGGTCGGACAAGTGATCCGCCAGCTGGCGGACGGCCAGTGAATCCTGCTCCCCGCTACAGTAAGAAAGCAGCTCAAAAGGCTGCTTTTTCCTTTTTTCTATGACTACTGTTTTCGCCCCGCCCTTGGGGTCCGCCCTTGTCATGCCTACAGGGCACGAAATTTATTTGACATCAGTTGAGGCTTGAGCATATTCGCTAAATGTCGTTAGGGTTTAATTGCATATTTTTACCAACGCCTATAGCTATTTAAACTTATTCTAATGAAGGATTCACCTACTAAAAATACTGTTCAGCAGCTCTTAAGTATTCCCGTGATGGTGGCTGCGCTGGGATACCTGGTCGATATGTACGACTTATTCTTGTTCAGCATCGTTAGGGTGCCAAGTTTAAAGTCGCTTGGTCTTACAGATGAACAGGTATTAAGCGATGGAATTCTATTGCTGAACCTACAGATGGTGGGAATGCTCATTGGTGGTTTGTTTTGGGGCGTGCTTGGAGACAAAAAAGGAAGGTTATCCGTTCTGTTCGGATCCATCCTAATTTATTCGGTTGCCAATATTGGGAATGGGCTGGTGACCACTATTGAGCAGTATGCTGTACTAAGGTTTATTGCAGGCTTCGGTCTTGCCGGCGAATTGGGAGTAGGCATTACTTTGGTGGTAGAAATCCTCCCTAAAAATATTCGGGGCTATGGAACGACATTAGTAGCTACTATGGGTGTTTTTGGTGCATTGCTTGCCTTTTTGATTGTCCAGTTTTTTGAGTGGCGAGCTTCCTATTTTATCGGAGGTGGACTTGGGCTCTTGCTAATGGTTTTAAGACTAAAAGTTTTTGAATCTGGTATCTTCCTGCAATTAAAACAGCAAAACGTCCGGCGGGGAGACGTACGTATGCTGTTCAATAATAAAGCCAGGTTCTTGAAATATATGACCAGCATTGTGGTAGGCATGCCTATATGGTTTGTGGTCGGCATCCTGATTACCTTCTCGCCTGAAATTGGCAGAGCGATGCACCTTGACCAACCCATAGATGCGGGACGGGCAGTGCTTTTTGCGTTTGCTGCACAGGTGGCGGGCAATCTGGCAAGTGGTTTTCTCAGTCAATACTTACAAAACAGAAGACAGGTGATTTTTTCATTCATGATGGGCTCATTTTTTCTGACAGTTATCCTTCTATTGGCACCTTTCTCAAGCACAACCCTGTTCTACCTGTTATGTGGTTGTCTGGGCTTTTTCAGTGGTTATTGGACGCTTTTCATCACCGTGGCAGCCGAACTGTTTGGCTCCAACCTGCGTGCAACCGTGGCGACCACCGCCCCTAACTTTGTGAGGGGAACGATCATTCCACTCACGTCCATTTTCCTGGTAATGAAAGGCTATATCGGAACCATTAACAGTGCCCTGGTTACCGGAGTTCTCACGTATTTAGCAGGCATGGTAGCACTTTACTATCTGGAAGAAACCTTTAAGAAAGACATGAGCTTTGTGGAAGAAGCCTGATATGAGTAAAAATGATTTCATATTGCGGCCGCTGAAATTGAACTATATCAGTGCAGCAATGAACTTATCAACTGCTGAAGGCTGGAACCAAACAGAAAACGATTGGGCCTTGCTTATTAAAGAGAGTGAAGGCGCTTGTGTGCTGGCAGCACATGGTTCAAAAGTTATTGGCACCACCACGGCGATCAGGTATTCACATCAGCTGGCATGGATTGGTATGGTGCTGGTCGATAAAGCGTACCGTGGCCAGGGGGTAAGCAAAGCCTTGCTCGATAATGTTTTCAAGAATACAAGCGACATATCGATCAAACTGGATGCTACTCCAGCCGGGCAACAAGTGTATAGACAATTCGATTTCAAAGACGAGTACCTTATCGACAGAATGGTGAATGTATCGTTGGCTAATTTTGCGTCATTCTACAACAGCGGCATAGAACCCGAGCCTGTGAAGCCAGAGAACATCGAAGATATTGTCGCTTTTGATGCTGCTGTTTTTGGCACAAAAAGAGAGCACCTCGTTAGCTCACTTGTAAAGGAATATCCAGATAAGGCCTGGATGGTAAGACATAACAATCGGGTGACCGGGTTTGTGCTGGGAAGAGATGGCAACAAATATCATCATGTGGGGCCGGTGTCTGCCTCAACTATTGAGGTCGCTCAGGCCCTCATTGCAAAATCGCTCTGGGGGCTGATCCAAAAACCCGTGGTGGTAGATGTGTTGCAAGACAAGCAAGCTTTGATTGCCATGTTAAAATCGCTGGGATTCACCAAACAAAGGCACTTTGTGAGAATGTACAGGGGCGAAAATCATTTTCCAGGCATTGCCGGGCATTACTATTGCATCTGCGGTCCTGAATTCGGCTAGGGCACCTTTTAAGCCTAAGCTTTAAACTAGTTTGGCTTGATCATCTGGCGTTATTTGACAGTTTGATTCCGTAGAAATGCCTGCACAAATTCATCATCAGTCAAATGCCTGTAACTTTCGCAAATCCGATCAATCTCTTTCGCCTGCCCAGCCGAAAGCACTTCCTCTGCATTTAAACAAAACCCTCCCTGTAAAAGGCCCTGCCTGCGAAGCACTTCGTGAATACCAGGAATACATCCCTTAAAAGCATTTTGGGCATCAAAAATAACGGCATTCATATCAGTTACCTCCACCCCTTTTGCCAGCAATTTTTCTACCCCTGCATAATCACTTGCGATGCATATTTTTATTTCTTTGAAAAGCTCAACCGCCTGCTTCGTCCAAACGGCCCAATGCCCCAGTAACCCACCAACAAATGCTTTTTCAACCTTCTCTCCATTCACCATGAATTGGTAAGGTGTGAGCAAGTCGGCAACGATGTTGTCGTCATTGCCTGTGTAGAGTGCAATCTCCTTTCTTCTGCTGGAGTGACACACCGCCCTGACCACGTCCAGCGTCTGGTACCGATTGAAGGCTGCCACTTTGATGGCTTGCACGTTGGGGATTTCAGCGAAGTCCCTCCAAAAATCATAACTCAAATAGCGACCACCTACGGCTGGCTGAAGATAAAACCCAAAAACCGGAATTATTTCTGCGACCGCTTCTGTGCGCTTGATGAGTTCGGCTTCGGTGTAATTGTTCAACCCACCATTGCTGAGCAAACCAAGGTGGTAGCCGTACTTCCGTGCTAACTCAGCTTCTCTCAAGGCCTGATCGGTGGGCCCGCAAATACCCGCTACTTTAATAAACGGACGTGTCAATTCAGCCCTTTCAATTTCATCAGCAGCCATTTTGAGCACTGGCTCAAGCAAATTGATTTCCGGTTTTCGGATTTCGAACTGAGTGGTGTGAACACCTACTGCCACCCCTCCTGCTCCGCTGGCCATGTAATAACGGGTGAGCTGCCGCTGCCTGGCTTCATCCAGGTGAAGTGCTGCTGTGAGCGCCAGTGGATGGGCCGGAATAACCGTCCCCTCGCTTAATAACTTAGCCATAGAGGAATCGAGTTGTATATGTTTAGGCATGAGCTTAGAATTTTCCTTTTCTTTCTGAAAAGTGAGTGGGCTTATTTAAAATTTCACCCCCCTCATTGTACCATTCAAGGATCGTCTCCATCATTTGTTTCAAGCTCACTTTAGGGTAGCCAAAAAGACGAAAGGACTCGGCTGCATTAGATAATAATGAGGTTGATTGCTCTTCGTTGATAAACTGAGGTGTTGTGCCTAGTATTTTTCCAAATTCTTCAGCCAACCATCGGACTGAAACAATTTCGGGGCCCGTTACATTCAATATTTTGGCCGGTGTGGTACAATGGTGAAGGGCTCGCAAGGCTATTTCGTTGGCATCGCCCTGCCAAATCACGGTTACAGTGCCCATGGCCAGGTCAATCGGTTTGCTCTCTTTCACGGATTTGGCTATCTCCAGCAACACTCCATAGGAGACATCGTTGGCATAGTTAAGCCGGTAGATTAAAATGGGTGTATTGTTTTTGGCGGCGAAGTATTGAAAAATGCGTTCACGGCCGAGACATGACTGGCCGTACTCGCCAATGGGTTCTGGTGGCAGCGATTCGGTAGCCCCGCCACTTACTACAGGAACGAACGGATACACATTTCCTGTAGAGAAAACGACAATGCGGGAATTTTTGAACTTCTCTGCTACTCTTCCAGGGAGGTAGGTATTCATGGCCCAGGTAAAAGATTCATTCCCTGTGGTACCAAACTTTGTTCCAGCCAGGTAAAGCACATTAGGCACCTCAGGAAGCGCCTGTAGCTGGTCTTCGTCAAGCAAATCGGCTGTGATTGTCTCAACACCATTTTGATACAGCCTGGCCTGAAGACCTGGCTCAGAAAAACGAGAGACACCAATAATCCGCTTTTTTAACCCTGCCTGATCCACAGCCTGCTTTGCTAACAGTGCAAGCGCCGGCCCCATTTTTCCGCCCGCACCTAAGATAAGAATGTCGCCCGTCAGTGCTGAGATTTCAGAGATAAGCGCCTCTGAAGGCTTTAATAGGTGCTGGTATCGTTTTTCCAGATCGTTCATATTCTGTTAGCTTCCGTATTTCTAATTTCTTCCAAAAAGTGATTAGTGATCATACCTTTACATTAATTGCTGTCATTCCTGGCGAATCCGCCCTTTCCCAAGCGCTTGAGTATATTTTCCGACCATTGATAAGGATCTGGAACATCACCAACAAATTGTGTTTTTGCAGGCCAGATCAAGGCAGGTATCTGATTGACATCGGTTACCTGAAGGCAATTGAGCATTTCTATCGCTGGCCCTTTTCCTTCGGGGTCGCTCACCACGTCCTGTGTGGAAGGTGGGTTTTTCAAAATGACAGTTTCGCATTTCCCATCCAGCAAGGCCGCATATAATGCCACCACGGTCATCTCCTCTCTGGCGGCAATGCCAATTTTTGTTGGGTCGATGCCAGGAAGTGTCCGACAGAATTGAAGACTCCGCAAAACATCATACACCTGCATGGAGGCAATCGTTCTTCCTGTCCAGGCCGATGCACGTCTGATGTGCCATTGAAGTCCGGGATCCCACCCCGTTTCGCCAACGCCCCTCGGCTCAAAATAAGCGATGTTCCAGTCTTTTGACAGTTTAGAAGCGAAGCTTTCAGAATCCCACCGATCCTCATCATAATTGCGCAGCACAATCATTAAAGGCTTAACCATGTTTGAATCGCCTCTCCAGCGGACGTCAATTTTTAAGCGCCATCCCTCTTCTGAAACAAAGCTGAATATCCTGTTTCCAGCGTTTTCACTAAACATACTTTGTATTTCGAGTTGCGAATCAAAAGCAGCCTCTTTTGCTGGAAAATGGCCAAATGTTTTTTCACGCAAAAATCCTTTTACTGAATCACGATGAGAAAAAAGCTCTTCTTCGGTAGTGATTTCCGGAGCTCTGGCTATTGGGATAAAAGAATCTTGTATCGTGCGTGTCCGGTCTCCCTCCGGCGGGCCATCGACGTACACTTTCAGCTCTTCAAAAGAAAGCTGGCTTTCAGGGTTCTCATCAATATCTCCCACCTGATCTGGAGTAACTTTCTTTCCCATAAGTTTATCAAGGAAAAAAGAGAAAATTTCCTGACGAGATGTTTGATGGTAAGAGTGGCCACCTGGTGTTTCAACAAGTGATAGGTTTTCAGGCACACCATGCCAATTGTACATTTCATCTACTTGTGATTCAAGCTCACGCACTGATTCAATCTTATACATCTCATCCTGGTTGGCCTGGGCGATGAGCAACGGCCGTGGGGCAATCAAAGCACCTATGTCGGCAAAATCACGGCCATAGAGATTATTGGGCATCATGCAGTCGCAGTGTCCGTCAACGGTTCTATTGAATACATGATCCTTCAGTGTGGCGCCACCGCAAACAGGAGCAACGGCCTTTATGCGAGGATCGGCAGCAGCAATGTACCACGACTGAGAGCCACCGCCTGAAATGCCAGTCACCCCGATTTTATCTGCATCCACCTCCGGCCTTTCTGAAAGAAGGTCAATAGCCCGAATAGCATTCCAAAGTTCGACTCCGGCAGGATTATATCCCCGGCTGTACCAATTGAACCACCCTTTTGAATAGGGCCCCCAATGATGCCCCTGCACCTCACCAAACTGAATCGTTTCGGTGATCAGGCAAACAAATCCCAGCTGCGCAAATTTTATGGGGTGTGCCTGGTAGTGTGCCTTCTGGGTTGGAGAGTGGCCACATACATAAAGGATGGCAGGTGTGGGCTCTTTGATGCTATCAGGAATGTACAGGTTAGCCCTTACGTATAAGCCCGGAAGTGACTCAAAATACAGCTTTTCAATTCGGTAGCCCTCTTTCTGGATGGTACCGGTCACCTTTACGTTCAATGCCGGCTTTTCTCCATTCAAAGGCAGGTGATCAATGCCCATCATTTCTATAAATTCCACGTAACGCTGATGCCTTATTTTCTCCCAATCACCTAGCGTTTGAATATCCGAATGGAAATCGTCGGTAATATCTGCCGATACTTTGTTCAGGTAGCTCCGGATATTATTCTCGACCGACGAGCGAGGAACCTCACTGTCAACTCGGGAGGTCGAAGGATCAGAACATGATGAAATAAAGAGGCTGCCACATAGATAAAAGATGCTGATAACATGAAAAGCCAAATACCTGATCCTAGTTTGATGATCCATTGAAAAGAGGTAAAGTTGTTCTGAGTTGCAGGCCGATATTCATTGGCGCTAACAGTATCAATAAAATTAGCAATTATTACGATTACCATTCTTTCGGATTGATGGGATTTAAATTTTAATCGTCAGTCTGAGCACTGAAAATGGAGAAAGAGCGGGCTGTATTTCATCTTGCGACTTACTCCAGCGCTTGTCTTAACTGAATCTCTTCAAGTTATTTGCTGATTTTTATCATTTCCCAATGGAGATAGATGGCTTTTCTTTGTAAGTAAATCAAGTAAAAACATGCAGCAGCAGTCATCCCTTCTTTCCAAATACAATATACCAGGCCCCCGTTATACCAGTTACCCCACCGTGCCCTACTGGGATGCAGAAGACTTTACAGAGAAGCTTTGGGTCAGAAGTTTCCAACAGGCATTTGCTGAAACCACCGATGAAGAAGGCATTAGCTTATACATTCACCTTCCCTACTGCGAAAGCCTGTGCACGTTTTGCGGTTGTAACAAACGGATAACCAAGAATCACAAGGTAGAGGAGCCATACATTGACACGGTTTTGAGGGAATGGGATTTGTACCTCGCCAGGCTACCAAAAAAACCATCGATCAAAGAAATACATCTGGGTGGAGGCACGCCAACGTTCTTCTTTCCTGAAAGCTTGAAGCGTTTGATAGATGGAGTATTATCGAAAGCAATCAAACACCCATCCGCTTCTTTCAGCTTTGAAGGACATCCCAACAATACAACATACGAGCACCTGAAGACCCTGCGGCAGCTCGGCTTTGACAGAGTAAGCTATGGTATCCAGGACTTCGACCCGGTAGTGCAAGAGGCCATACACCGCCACCAAACTTTTGAAAAAGTGAAGGAAGTGACAGAATGGTCAAGGCAATTGGGCTATACATCTATCAACTACGACCTGGTTTACGGCTTGCCTTTCCAAACATCAAAATCCATCGTAGGTACAATTGAGAAAGTAAAAGAGTTGAAACCAGACCGCATTGCTTTTTACAGTTATGCCCATGTGCCATGGATCAAAGGAAATGGGCAACGTAAGTTCTCGGAGGACGATCTACCCAGGGATGACGAGAAACGGGCACTGTACGAAATTGGCAAAGAAATGCTGTTGGATCTGGGCTTAGTCGAAATTGGCATGGATCACTTTGCCACCAGGGAGGATGAATTATATACTTCATCGCTAAACGGACAGCTTCATCGTAATTTCATGGGCTACACCGCATCATCGACCAGGCTGCTCATTGGACTCGGCGTGTCCTCCATCAGCGACTCCTGGTATGGTTTTGCTCAAAATCATAAAGACGTAGAAACCTATCAGGAAGCAGTGAATGATGGCTTTTTACCAGTTTTCAGGGGTCATATGCTCAACCAGGAAGACCTCATCATCAGGCAGCACATACTCGATCTTATGTGCAGATTCTCCACAACGCTACTTGAGGCACAAATGCCGTACCGCTCCATACTGGAAAGACTTGCCGAGCCCCTGCAGGATGAGCTAATTGAGTTAAGCGGCGACGATGTCCATATCACTGAAAAAGGACATGCGTTTATCCGTAACATTTGCATGGCGTTCGATAAACGGCTTTGGCGAAAACAGCCCGAAACGCAACTTTTTTCATCCACTATTTGATGGTGTGAGTGGTTTGGTGGCTAAAAGGTTTGTGCTTTACTTTGAACAAAGCCTTTACCCAATGAAAAAACCTACCTACCTGATATTTGCTTTGGCACTTACGTTGGCCGCTTGCCAACCCTCATCAAAAAAACAAACGTTGAATGAGCTGAAGCAAAGCATCGCAGCAGATTTTGAAGCCAACACCGGCGACTATGCCATTGCCTTCAAGGATCTCAGTAACCCCGACAATCAGCTATTCATCAACGAAAAGGAGACTTTTCATGCTGCCAGCACCATGAAAACGCCGGTGATGATTGAGCTGTTTAGGCAAGCCCGTGCCGGTAAATTCAGTCTTTCCGACTCCATTCTGGTTGTCAATGAGTTTAAAAGTATTGTCGACTCATCGGCCTATACCATGGATATCGGCGAAGATAGTGGCGAAGGGCTTTACAGCTTTATTGGCCAAAAGCTCACCATTTATGACCTGACGTACGAAATGATCACTGTGAGCAGCAACCTGGCCACCAATATTCTGATAGAAATGGTGGGTGCTCCCAACGTCATGGCGACTTTGAAATCATTCGGAGCCAATGACATACAGGTACTGCGTGGCGTGGAAGACCAAAAGGCCTACGAGCTCGGCATGAACAATACCACGACCGCCAAAGACCTGGCCATTGTGATGGAAATGATTGCTACCAACAAGGCTGGCACCCCCGAAGATTGTGCTGCGATGATCAGGATTTTGGAAGAACAGCGGTTTAATGAAATAATACCCGCCTATCTGCCCGACTCAGTAGTCGTTGCCCACAAAACAGGCTCCATTACCAAATTGCATCACGATTCTGGCATTGTTTATCTACCCGATGGACGGAGATATGTGCTGGTACTGTTGTCTAGGAATCTGAACACCATTGAAGAGGGTACGGAAGTACTGGCAAGGGTGTCGGAAAAGATTTATAGCTATTTGAATCAATAGTCAGCAACAGTTATAGTTTCAAAAAAGACTGCAATCGATTCAATCGGGCAAAGGCTATCTGTCGCAGGATTAACATATTTACCACCCTCCTTTGAGACGTATGTCTACCAGTGTTGCCTTGTATCTCCCTATTTTGCCTGCTCAAATTAATTTGAATTATATTGATGAAACAACACCTACTTGAAAAGGCATCGTGGAAACTTCTGCCGTTTGTCCTTATCAGCCTCATTGGATTTTCCTGTAGCGAATCACGTGACAGCTCGCTTTTGATCGTTTACGAAAAGAACCATGCGCTAGCAGCTTCGATAAATCAAATAATGAGTGATGCCACGGCGCAAGGACTAAAAACCGACACAGTCTCCCTCACCAGCGACCGCCGTGGCGACAACCTTTGGAATAACAAAGGCGTGCTTTTGCTGGCCAATACAAATCATCTTACACCACAGTGGCAAACCGACATTGAGCGCTACGTGCAAACAGGTGGGGCTTTACTTGCTCCCAGGGACACAGTCAACCAATACCAATGGCCCTGGCTGTTTGCTGCTGAGGAAGCCGGAACACAAACTTATGACGGCGGAAGAGTAACATTTTTTGCTACCCCAACCGATTTAACCGGTGAGGCAATCTCCTCCTCCTTAGCAGAAAATGCTATTAATAAAGAAAGTGCAAAGAGCCTGGCTGCACCCGACGTCAGTCGGTTTACCAAAATCATTCTCGATGCAGAGGTCAACGAGCCAATGGAGTTGGATATACTTCCTGATGGCAAGCTGCTGTTTATTGAGAGGGAAGGCAACCTGAAAATGTTTGACCCCGAATCTAACGAAACAAAGATTCTTCACACCTTCAAAGTAAATACAGAAGGCAATTATGAAGACGGCATGTTGGGCCTTGCTGTAGATCCAAACTATGATCAAAACAATTGGATTTACATTTACTACTCTCCTTTGGGCGGTGCCTCCCGACAAAACCTATCAAGGTTCACGCTGCTGGCCGACAGCCTGATAGTGGGCAGTGAAAAAATTATGCTGGAGGTAGGCGTGCAACGGGAAACCTGCTGCCATTCGGGTGGTGGTATTGTGTTTGGGCCTAACGGTCATCTTTACCTGAGCACTGGCGACAACACCAGCTCGAAGGAATCGAGTGGCTACTCTCCTCTTGACGAGCGCCCTGGTCGTGGGCCTTTCGATTCTCAGAAGGGCTCTTCCAATACGCATGATCTTCGTGGCAAAATTCTAAGAATCAAACCTACAGCGGACGGCTCCTATACGATTCCTGACGGTAATTTATTTCCCAAGGATGGTTCGCAGGGCCGACCAGAGATTTATGTCATGGGTTGCAGAAATCCATTCCGATTCACCGTGGATATGAAAACCGGTTACGTGTATTGGGGTGATGTGGGCCCGGACTCGGGCAGAGACAGTGAAAAAGGCCCTCAAAGCTACGACGAATGGAACCAGGCAAAAACACCTGGCTTTTACGGCTGGCCTTACTTCGAAGCGAACAACATTGCCTTCCCTATGGTTGACTTCGCTACGGATGAAATTGGCCCCAAGCAAGACCCGGCCCACCCTATCAACGAATCTCCCAACAACACCGGCTCAAGAGAATTGCCCCCTGCAAGGCCTGCCATGATCTGGTACCCTTACGGCCAGTCGGACATTTGGCCCATGCTGGGCACAGGCTCCAGAAGTGCGATGTCTGGCCCTATGTACTATAAGCCAGCCAACGCTTCGAAAGCGGGATTTCCTGAGTATTATGATGGCAAGCTCTTCATTTATGAGTGGGCACGTAGCTGGATCAAGGTTGTTTCGTTTGACGAGGACTGGAACCCGACGCAAATTGAATCTTTTCTGCCTGACGAAACATTTGTGAAGCCTATCGACATGGAGTTTGACAAAAACGGCGTGATGTACCTGCTGGAGTATGGCTCCAACTATTTTGCCAACAATGTGGACGCAAGGCTGGTAAGAATTGAGTATGCAGAAGGCAACAGAGCGCCTGTGCCAGCAATAGCGACGGACAAAACGAGAGGCGCTGTCCCCCTCACAGTTAACTTTTCAGCCCAGGGTTCTTTTGACTATGATAAAGACGATGCTTTGGTATTTAGCTGGACAACCAAAGACGGCAAGAAGTATGAGGGCCGTGACGTGAGCATTACTTTTGATCAGCCCGGTGAACAAGAAGTGGAGCTTACAGTCACCGACTCCAAGGGAGAGACTGCATCAGCCTTTGCAAAGGTGACAGCGGGCAACGATCCTTCGAATATTGCTTTTGATTATAGCGGAAACCAATCCTTCTACTTTGGTAAAGAAACCAATACCTACAAAGTAACAGTGACCGACAAAGAAGATGGCAGCACAGAGGATGGCGGCATAACCGGAGAGGCGGTAAGCGTTAATTTCAGCTATCTGGAAGGCGGCTATGACCAGGCCAACCTGGGCGAAGACTTCTTCAAAAACCCAGCCATCAATGTAAAAGGCAAAAACATGATCGCCAACAGTGATTGTTTGTCGTGCCACTCCGTCGATCAGAAATCGATTGGGCCTACCTACATCGAAATTGCAAAAAGATACGCTGATGACCCTTCGTCAAGAGACATGCTGGCTGGCAAAATCATCGAAGGCGGCAATGGCAACTGGGGCCACAGCCTGATGGCAGCCCACCCTCAACTTACGCTCGATGAAACAAGAGTGATGGTGGATTATATCCTGTCGCTGGTGAAAGAAAGCCCGACTACAAGTTTGCCTTTGAAAGGCAGCATAACGCTCGACAAACAAAGTGCAGAGAACCAGGGTGCCTATGTGGTGGGTATCCGGTATACCGACAAAGGAAATGGCACCATTCCCGCCATTGAGTCGTCAAAGATGATTATGATCAAAGCACCTGTGCTTGAAGCTGAGAACTACAATTTCTTCAACGACGTGCAACAGCAGCGCCCCAATGGTGGCGACTTTGCCTTCCTGAGCAATATCAATGATGGCTCATATATTGGCTACAAAAGCATTGACCTGAAGGGAATCAGCAAAATTTCTGTAACCATGATGGCTGTGAAAGGCGGAACGATCAAAGTGGTTTCAGGCAGCCCCACAGGCAAGGTAATAGGCACTGTGGATGTACCTGCCTTCGAAGGCTCATGGAGAGATCGCCAGTGGACAAATGCTGACATCAGCATCGACGAGGTTGGTCAGATTGCCAATCTGTACTTTGTTGTTTCCCATCCGGATAAAGAGACAAACCTGATGAGTCTGGACAAAATCAGTTTTTTCAAATAGTTAGAAAACAAGTCGTACCCGACTATCCAGGCACCTGTCTTAAGAAGGCAGGTGCCTTTTTGCTCCCAATCAAGTTGACTTTATTGTCACCGTCCGGCAGCCTCTGATTCTGAGGAGGAAAAGACCAAATCAACATCCACCGGAGCTGTTCCTACTCTTCCCACAGCGGGTAGCTCAAGGGCGAAATCAAATAAATCAAGTTCCAGGCTTAGTCCAAGTACATTCACCTCCACCCCTTCGTGAAACCCAGCCGTGAGACCCAGTAAACCATACACAGAAGCCTGCACCCCACTACCGCTGGGGGACCAGCCAAAGGTCTCATTCCATGGCCGCCAGTCCTTTCCAATGGCTGTAGATGGAAGGTCGAGACCAAGTTCGGGCACTTCAAGACCGAGCCAGGCGATAAACGTATTGCTATTGGGGCCCGGCCAAACGGTGTAGGTGTCGGCGTACGGGTATTTTGATATTGCTGCTTCAACTTTATCGACAACAAGCTCAGCATCCTGGCCTCGCAGGTCAAGGAGAAGCGTGGGTTCATTGCCATACCAGCTTTTGTCGGGAATGCCTGCCTCTGAGAAAAGTGCGGTCCCATTTCTGTTTAGCGCCCACCCTATGATCTGGCTGACCTGGTAGTGATCGGCACCCTTGCCTTTCGTAGCTATCCAGGTGTGTACAGCAAGCACCTTTTTAGCGCCCCAGGTACGAGCAGCATATACCTGCACGACTGCGTCTTCAAACTGGTCGGGCTTGGGTGCCAAACCATAGCTGTAGGCTGAACCCCCTATATCAGATGCAGCGAGGCGCTCCCGGTGAATTTTGAATGGTTCGATCAGGTAAATGCCATATGCGTACAACACCAAAAGCACCATCCAGCCAATTTTTGACAAAGGCCATTTCTTCTTCGGTATAATATTAAGCTGACGATCCATGGACACGATTACTCCCTGTTTACGAGTGGCAAGTAAAAAGGTGACGTGTCTCGTGATTTCAGGGCTACTCAATCAGTCCGGTTAAAATGAAAAAGCAGCCTCCGTTACCAAAAGCTGCTTTGCCTATTCAACCTGATAAAGTCTATTTTTTGATGCCCTTTCCTGTTGCCGCCCAATAAATACCGCCATACAAGTGATCCAGGAAGGTTTGATCAGAATAGATAGCCCCAATATGGCCCAGGCCTGTATAGAAAGCCCTTCCACCGTCGTAGTCATGATACCACGCAATTGGATGGAAATCGCCCATGCCCTTTCTGGCAGTACCTCCCCAGTTGGTTGATGCATCGTAGCTTTTTTCGTCCACGGTGAGTAAAAATTTCAAGTCGTCAGACTTAAACGGCTTTTGGTACTCATACCATTCGTCAGTCCACAGTAGTCTTTTGGGAAAGCGCTCCATGCCAGGGAAATTACTATCTACTACATCCAAATAGGCAGTTTGCTGCTGCGGGTGAACCTGAAACATCATGCCTACCATTTTGGTGTACCATTCCCACTCGTATTCGGTATCGGCAGCGGCATGCACGCCTACCCAGCCTTTGCCAGACTTAATGTACTTTTCGAAGGCCGCCTGCTGCTCATCATTCAAGATGTCGCTGGTAGTGCTGAGGAAGATCACCACATCGTAGTTGGCTAGCTGCTTGTCGTTAAAAACCGATGCATTTTCCTGCCAGTCGACACTAAAGTTATGACGAGCCGCCAGCGCACGAACGCCATCTACTCCTTCGTGAATAGACACGTGGTGGAAACCAGCTGTTTTGGTGAAAAGAAGCACTTTGAATTGCTGCGCTTGTGAAGCAGACACAATACAAATTGCAAAAAGCAACGAAAGTATGTTTTTCAACATTGGATTTAGGGGTTTAAGTCTTCTTAATTAATTGATAGTAAATAAACATGCGGGTATATCACCACAGGCACTTTTCAGGTCATAAAAAGGGCTCAGGTTCCTGCTCAATCAAAGCATTTGTATCAACTGTAATTACGCCAGAAACTTTCAATTTACCTATAATGGTGTTCAGAAGACATCCATGAAAGGGATAAATGGCTTCCCTCGTACCGGTGCCTTAAGTGGATGACTCCAATTTCGGATGTGACTTATAAATTCCCTATGTCCTTCGCAGGCTATCTACCGTTTTATTCACTAAATTGACAAGAAAGTCCCGCTTTGAAAAGAGCCATCATCATCTGCTTTCTATTAAACATCAGTGCCTTATGCAGTTTTGCGCAAGGCGCTAAAGTGGACAGTCTCCAACAAGTGGTAAAGTTGCATCCTAAAGACACGACAGGAGTGAATGCGTTACTTGGGCTCGTCAGTGAGTTTTTAAGAATAGATCTCGCCAAAGCCAAATCATATACCTTTCAAGCCATTCCTGTTGCAGACTCTCTTCATCACCTCAGCGGCTTAAGTGCCTCCTACCTCTATCTGGTAGCCCTCTATCAGAATTCTGGTCACCAGGACAGTGCTGGTCACTACCTGGGTAAGCTGCAAATGCTGGCAGAAGCGAATCCTTCAGACTGGAAATTAAAGGCTAACTATAATCAATCGGCAGGACTCTACTACAAAAATCAGAGTGACTTCAAGAAGGCTCTTCCCTATCTTCTGGAAAATCTCAAATTTGCTAAGCCAAACATCGAAGGTACAGCTGGCCTTTATCTCAATATTGGTAATGCCTATTTCAATCTCTCCGACTACCGCAACGCCATGCACTATCATTTGGAGGGCCTGGTCATCTTTGAGAAAGTCAACAGTTTAAGAGGGCAGTCGTTTTGTTTGCACAGCCTGGGAAACGATTTTTTCCACCTCAGCCAGTTTGAACTATCCAAAAAATACTATCTGCAAGCAATGAGAATCAAGGAGCAACTCAACGACAAACGAGGGCTGATTACTACCTGGATGGGAGCCGGCGATGTATATAAAGAGTCAAATCAATACCCTCTTTCGGAGAAATACTATTTGCAGGCGATTACCGCCTCCAGAGAAATGAAGCTGCCTGGTGAAGAGCTGAGATCACTTTATCAAATAGGACTGCTTTACAAAAGAATGGAGAAATTTGAGCAGGCCCGTGAAAGCATCAAAAGCAGCCTTGTGCTCGCCAGGCAGATGGGCGACAGTACTATCAGTGCCAAAGCCAAATCGGAACTGGTAGGAATAGACATAGCTCAGCAAACCAAAAAAATTGACGAAAACACACTCATGGCCACTTTGGAAACCGTGATTGAAGCCGGCAACAGAGATGGAGAGCTGGTAGAATATGGTCGCCTAAGTGAATACTACGCAATGAACAAACAATACGAAAAAGCATTTGAGTATCTAAAAAAATACGAGCAGCTGAAAGATGAGATTGAGGGCACAGAGGTGCTACTAGAGCTGAGGGAGCTGGAAGGGCAATACCAAACCGAAAAAAAGGAGCGGGAAATTGAGCTTTTAAAAAAAGACCAGGAACTCCAGGCCCTGGCACTGGATCGGGAGCGAGCCAACGTCATCATCATTGCCATTGTATTAGCCTCAGTAGTACTCACTGCCCTTTTGCTAATCAACAGGTACCGGGTGGTGGCCAGGGCCAAAAGAACAATAGAAATGGAAAGAATGCGCAATGCCATTGCCAGAGACCTACACGATGATATTGGTTCAACGCTATCCAGCATCAATATTATGAGCCAACTTGCGCTCAAAGAGGATAACGGGCACGCCGGACAATACTTTCAAAGCATCCAAGAGCATTCGTCCAAGATCATGGAGAGCATGTCGGACATTGTTTGGTCTATCAACCCCAACAACGATTCGCTGGAGCAGGTGCTGGTGAAGATGAAGGAATTCGCTGCCGAAATACTCGAGCCAAAAGGGATCGCTTTTTCGTTTCAGGGGATTGATGAAGTAAAAAACATAGAACTGGCTTCTGAAAAGAGAAAGAATGTTTTCCTCATTTTCAAAGAGGCCATTAACAACGCCGCCAAGTATAGCAATGCGTCAAAAATCATCATCAATGTAGCTGGCCAAAATGGGAACATAATTTTCTCTATTAGCGACAATGGCAACGGATTTGATCCTGAAAAAGTGAAGCCTGGAAACGGGCTGAAGAACATGGAGGCACGGGCAAAGAGCTTGCTCGGAGCGCTGAGCCGCACCAGTGCTATTGGAAATGGAACGCATATCAACCTTGAATTCCCTATCACATGATTAGGGTATTGTTTCAACTCAGGCAATAGCCGACTTTTATCATTTACCACTAATCGACCCCTGTTATGTCCCTTTCTGTGCTGCTATATGAAGATGATGAGCTCCTTCGCAGCAGCCTGCAAAGCATGATCAGCCTTAATGAGAATTTTCGCTGTGTAGGTGCGTATGGGAACGTATTACAGGCAGTCGAGCAAATCGAACAGCATCAGCCTGATTTGGTTTTTATGGATATCGACATGCCAGAAATGACAGGCATCGAAGCCTTGAAAAATATAC
Organism: Imperialibacter sp.; assembly: GCF_040222815.1. Lineage (GTDB taxonomy): Bacteria > Bacteroidota > Bacteroidia > Cytophagales > Cyclobacteriaceae > Imperialibacter. Next base: position 261,836 of record NZ_JAVKCH010000026.1, read on the forward strand.
GGAGCTCCCATCCTGATTTACCAATCATCATGCTGACCGTATTTGACGACAGCACCCATGTTTTAGATGCCATATTTGCTGGTGCCTCTGGCTATCTATTGAAGAAACATATTTCAACCCGTCTTTTCGAGGCAGTGGAAGAGGTGCTGGCCGGAGGCGCTCCCATGTCGCCCAGCATTGCACGAATGGTGATCGACTCGATGAGGCAAAAGCCAGCTGAAAACAATTACAAGCTTACTTCACGGGAAAAAGAGATTCTTACGTCTCTCAGCCAGGGCAACAGCTACAAGATGATTGCCGCTGAGTTCGACATCAGCCTTGATACTGTACGCACTCACATCAAGAAAATCTACGAAAAGCTTCAGGTGCACTCTCAAACCGAGGCGGTAAGTAAGGCTATTAATGAGGGGCTGGTATAGAACCATTATCAACAGCCGTTCCTTTTGGTGACTGTTTGATCAATTTCCTGCAAACTACCTTCACAACCCCCTCACATCATCATGCGGTTACATTCGAGCATGCTTTCTGGTAAATTTGAAATAAATGAACTGGTAATAATGCTCGGATAGAGCCTGTTAAGACATAAACTTTTACTCTGAGCCATTTCAAATTCATCTGACCTAATCTATCAAGTACGTTACCAGTTTGATCGGCGTTTGCTTCGAACTATTAATTTCTATCGAACTCTAATGAGGACTGACTATGAGATTTTTTGCGCCCCTTACTTGTCTCTTTATTGTATTCACCCATTGCTGCCTTTCTGTAAATTCAATGGCAATTGGAGCCAGGGCAGCCGGGCTGCACCATTCTTTTAGCGAGGCCGGGGGAGAATATGTGAAGGTGGAAAATCGTTCGATTTTTTTCGCTCCAGGTATCACTGACATATCACCTATGGTCGGATCGACAGGCACCACCGTTTTGATCACAGGAACCGAGTTTGGCACCTCGCCAGGCGACAACATTGTAGAATTTAATGGAGTCGTTGCGACAATAAACTCTGAAACTTCCACGTCAATGTCTGTCACCGTCCCTGTTGGAGCTACAACAGGCCCTATTAAAGTCACCGTCCTCGGTGATGAATTGTTGAGCTTATCTGACTTCACCATAACTTCGACGGCTGTTACTATGTCCGATGGGGTCATTCAAAATTGCGACGTGCAGTTCACAGATCCCGGTGGCGATGGCGACTATGGATATGATTGGGACCTGACTCAAACCTTTGTTCCAGTAAATCCAGGAGAAAAGGTCAAAGTCTCATTTTCCTCATTTAATGTCAAAAACTGTTGCGACTATTTGATCATTTATGATGGCCCAGACACTTCTTCTCCTTTCATTGGATACTACGCCGGCAGCGAAGTGCCGAATGACGTTATTGCGTCGGAACCCGGGGGCGAGCTCACCTTCTATTTTTATGCCGACAATGATGAAGATGCAGCTGGATGGGAAGCTTTGATCTCATGCGTTACGGACTTAATCACCATTGATACGCAGCCTGTTGACTACACGGGTTGCGTAGGTGACATAGTCACTTTTGAAGTTGTTGCGAGCGGCACAACCAACCTTACTTATCAATGGCAGGAGTCAGACTACGAAGGTGGATGGTATGATTTGACCGATGTGGATGGCTTTTCAGGAACCAATACCTCGGTGCTATCCATTAATACAGCCGGTGATTTTGGAGAAAACTACTATCGGTGTGTGGTTTCCGGAGACCTCACATCCAACGCATTCTCTGATGAGGTATATCTTGATATTGGGCCGGCTCAACCTTCGGTTTCCGACGTTGTCAACTGCGGGGCGACTTCTTTTACCCTCACAGCATCTGGAGCAGCCAATGGACAATACAGGTGGTATAACGTACCAACCGGTGGGTCGCCAATTGCGGGAGAAGTAAACAGTACCTACACCACTCCAGAAATAACCACTACCACCCACTACTATGTGGCCATCAATGATGGCACATGTGAAAGTGCCAGAAGTGATATACAGGCAGCCATCAGCACCTGTGAGCCAGAACCCGGATTCGTATGGGCACTGGGCGCAGGTTCAGGAGGCGGCACTAGCGCTGCCGCTAAAATCCTGCTCACCGGTGATGAAGACCTTCTGGTATTTGGCTCCTTTAGTGGCACGATTGATTTCGACACGGGTCCCGGCGAATCGATTCTCACGTCTACCGTAGGATCAAAAGTATATATGCTGAAAATGGATCCTGACGGAACATTACTTTGGGCAAAAGCGATGGGCGGAAATGGAAACATCGGCGTAGCCGACGCTACTATGGATGCGGCTGGAAATTACTACCTCCTGATCGCTTTTAATTTGACGGCTGATTTTGACCCCGGTGACGGCGTGACCAGCCTGACTGCCATCCCAAGTTCGCCAGCCAACAAAAATGATATCGCCATTGCCAAGTATGATGCTGACGGAAATTTCATTTGGGTGAGATCCATTGCGGGCAACAGCGATGAGTACGCTGGTGGCATTGAATCCGATGCGGATGGCAACCTCTATGTCACCGGAGCCTTTAGAGGTACTACCAATGTAGGGGGCTCCTTTAGCCTGACAGCCCTGGGCACCAACAGCACGGACATCCTTGCTGCTAGTATGGACACAGACGGAAACTTTCTATGGGCATGGAATATTGGCTCCAATACAAGCACTGCATCCAACTTATTCAGCGATTCGGGTTCCGACATTGCTTTTGACGGAACCTACCTCTATATCAGCGGACGAGTGTATGGGCCAGGCACGGTGGACTTTGACCCAGGAGCAGGAACTGCCATTGAAACTCTTACCGATGGTGCGGCCTATATTTTAAAGCTAAACACCGCCGGTGAATACCAAAGCCATCACCTCATTCATGGGGGTGCTGGGAACAGCATTGCAGTAGACAATGATGGCAACATTTATGTGACCGGAGGATTTGACGACACCATTGACATAGACCCCGGAGCCGGCACGTTCGAAGTAACTTCAAGTGGATCGGCTGCCACTTATCTGGTCAAGCTCGATCCAAGTGGCAATTTTGTTTGGGGTGCATCCTTCACAACCTGGCTCAACTCGGTACTCATGGGCCAGATTTTTATCGATGCTGCGGGAGATGTGTATTCCACCGGGTACTTTCAGGGCACCACTGATTTTGATCCCGGGCCACTAATCGCATCAGAAAGTAGTACTGGACTATTCCTCAACAACTTCACGCTTAAGCTTGACACCGACGGCAACTTTAAGTGGGTGATTGCCATGAGGAAAATAGATGGGGGGTTCACTTCTACCAACGGCTATAGTTTGGCAGTTAACTCAGCAGGCGACGTGTATTCAGTGGGTGGTTTCGCCCGTCATATCGATTTTGACCCAAGTGAATGCGTCTTCGAAATGAATAATGTAAACGGCACCGACTTCTTCATCAGGAAAGTAAGTCCGGCAGTTCCCACAGTTTGTTTTGATACTGAACCTGTTAACAAATTTGCCTGCACAGGCTCTACCGCTACGTTTGCAACCACAGTACTTGGAACAGATCCCTATAATTTCCAGTGGCAGAAATTGAATACCTCAACTTCGATCTACGAAGATATTTCCAACTCCGGTGGGTATTCAGGAACTACTACTTCCAGCCTTTCCATTAATACCACAGGAGACTTCGGCGCAGGAACTTACCGATGCAAAGTATCTGGCAGCACAATCATCGACGACTTCTCGGGAAGTGCCACACTAACCATTGGCCCTTTGACGCCCCCAACAGCAACCGACGCAAGCACCTGCACGCCCGAAAGCGTGATCCTCACTGCCTCCGGCGCTACTGCCGGCCAGTATCGGTGGTATGATGTTGAGGTTGGTGGCACAGCCATTGATGGTGAGGTAAACAGCTCCTTTGTCACGCCTGAGCTTTCAGAAACAACCACGTTTTACGTGGCGATCAACAACGGTTTGTGTGAAAGTGAAAGAGTTCCGGTAACCGCCACACTCAATGCCACGCTGAATCCACCTTCAGCATCTGACGTCACAGTATGCGCTGATGAAGTTGCCGTACTGACTGCCACAGGAGGCACCGACGGACAATACCGATGGTATGACGTTGAAAGTGGCGGCACTGCCATCAGTGGAGAAACCGACAGCATCTACACCACTCCTGCTCTTTCAGCCACTTCTACTTATTATGTTGCTATAAACGATGGAATCTGTGAAAGCGCAAGGACGCCGGTTGTGGTCACGGTAAACTCACCTCCTTCCGCACCTTCCACAACCGATGCGGTACTTTGCGAACCAGGTTCAGCTACTGTAACTGCCTCGGGTGGTTCAGATGGGCAATACCGGTGGTATGACACGGAAACAGGTGGAACCGCCATTGTGGGGGAAGTGGATGGTGCCTACACCACTCCAACCCTGTCTGCCACTACAACCTACTATGTTTCCATCAATGATGGTTTGTGTGAAAGCGCCAGAACGGCCGTAACTGCTAGCATTAGTCCAGAAGTGACGCCCCCGACAACGACAGATGTTTCTATTTGTGCGCCGGGGAGTGCCACCCTTACTGCCTCTGGCGGTGCGGAAGGTGAGTACCGTTGGTATGACGTGCAAACAGCGGGAACTGCTATTTCCGGCGAGATAAACAGCACTTTCGCTACTCCCATCCTATCAACGACCACTAGCTATTACGTCGCTATCAACAACGGAACTTGCGAAAGTAGCCGAACTCGTGTTGCAGTCGAGATTAGCTCTGACGTCACGCCACCAACCGCAGTCGAAGTAAGCACATGCCCTGACGAAAGTGCGACCCTTACAGCTACCGGAGGCACCGATGGAAGCTACCGATGGTATGAGATGGCCACTGGCGGTGCTGGCATCCCCAATCAAATCAATAGTACGTTGGTCACTCCTGCGCTATCTTCCGATGCTACTTACTACGTTGCCATTAACGATGGCACTTGTGAGAGCACCCGGGTACCAGTGGCAATTTCCCTGCTACAAGAAGCAGCATTCACCTCCCAGCCTGCCGACCAGTCGGTGGAAGTGGGTGAGCCAGCCTCTTTCTCGGTCACGGCCTCCGGCGATAACATAACCTACCAATGGCAAAAAGACCTGAGAAACCTGGAAGGAGAAACAAGTGCTGAACTTGCTTTGCCTGCGGTAGGTCTCGAGAGCGAGGGAAGCTATTTATGTATTATTACCAATGACTGCGGCAGTCTGGTCAGCGAGGCTGCCATTTTAACGGTATTGGAGCCCGTGATAGGACAAAACGGTGACGAGATCATTGTTTACAACGCCGTAGCACCAAATGGCAACAACAAAAACGAATTTCTCAAAATAGCCAACATCGAAAGTCACCCGGGTAATTCCGTGGAAATCTACGACCGCTGGGGCGTGAAGGTGTTTGAGGTATCCAACTACGATAACCAGGACTCAAATGCCCGGTTTGAGGGACGCTCCAATGTAGGGAGCAGCCTCAATCTGGTTGAAGGCACCTATTTCTATCTTATTCAAGCTTCAGGGCAAAAACTGACAGGCTTTTTACACCTAAGAAGATAAAATGAAGAACCTCCTCTGTTTATTCGGCCCCATATTTATTATTCATTGCTGCATTGCCCAGCAGGATGCACTCATGAGCACCTATCAGCTCAATCAGCTATTTATCAATCCTTCGTACGCCGGGGTGAACGATATCACCAGCTTCGATTTGCACTACCGGAGCCAGTGGGGCAACTTAAAAGGAGCCCCGAGAACATTGCTTTTTTCAGGGAATACCTCCTTGGTCGACAACCAGGTAGGGCTTGGCGTAGCAGTATTTCACGACAATATCGGCGTGATCGAAAAGACCGACATTAACCTGGCGCTTGGCTACAAAATCAAACTGGACAGCACTTATAGTGTCTCTTTTGGGCTTCAGGGTGGTGTGAATGCGCTCAACTACAATTTCGGCAAGCTAAATCTCGACGATCCTTCTGACGAGGATTTTGTTTTCAGTGGCCAGTCCTACTCCAAGCCCAATTTTGGTACCGGCATCTTTCTTTCGTCCAAAAATTTTTATCTGGGACTTTCTGCCCCAAGGTTGCTCAAGGTAACCGAAGACCTTGACGGCGGTGGCAACCAGCGATACCGTCGGCAGCTATATGTCTCCAGCGGACTGATCATCGACAAAATACAAGCGGTAAAGCTAAAAGCATGGACGCTCGTGCGCTATAGTGCCGACACTCCCCTCTCCTTTGATCTTGGAGCCAGCGTACTGATGCTGGATGCAGTGTGGGCCGGTCTCTACACAAGGAGCTTTAATACAGTTGGCCTGAATGTTTTCTTTATGGCTGAAGGTGGCATCAGGCTGGGCTATTCAGGAGAACTGGCCACCAACAGTTTGGCTCCGTCAAGCTTCAGCACTCATGAAATTACCCTGGGCTATGACCTAAGTCTGTTCGCTAAGCAGGTGCCGAAGGTGAGGTATTATTAGCCTCAATAAGTCTCGACCACCTTGAAAAGCCTCGTGGGTTGCTCAACTGTACCCCATCGGCTTAGTTAGGTTTATGCCGGACACCTATGCGCCAAAGGCCGAGAATCATGCCCCAAACCAGCCAGACAAAGTTATTAACAAAAAAGCCTGGGATAGCTACCTCCACTCACCAGACATCCTCTCGGAAAATAACCCTGAATTATTCTTTGCCATTCTTATTTATCTTTGTCTGGGCACCAAAAAGAGGCTACACTGGCAATCATCAATCATCCGAAACTCAAACAATGAAAGATCAGGTGAAAGACATCAAATACATCAGGCACGACAGCCTACAAGCCTGGGGGCAGACCTGTCTTGAAAAGCTAGGCGTACCAGACGACGACGCCCATTTTCTATCCGAAAGTCTTATTCAGACCAGCTTATGGGGCATCGATTCTCATGGCATTGCCCGGCTTCCGCATTATTTGGCCCGTTTGCAAGCTGCGTCTATCAAACCTGCGCCAAACATTAAGATAGAAAACGCTGGCCCTTGCATCGCCAATATTGACGGAGACCACGGACTGGGCATTGTAGTTACTGGCAGAGCCACCAAAGAGGCAATAAGACTGGCCAAAAAAAATGGTGTTGGCATTGCCGGCATCAGAGAATCATCACACTGCGGAGCCATTGGGATTTACGGAAGAATGATCGCCAATGAGGGGTTGATTGGTATCGTTTTCACACATACCGATTCCCTCGCCGCACCTCATAGGGGATATCAAAAATTTTTAGGTACTAACCCCATTTGCATCAGCGTGCCCAATGCAGACGGTTCGCCGCTGTGCCTCGACATGGCCACCACCATCATTCCCTACAATGTCGTATTGAATGCCAGAAGGGAAAACGGCAAAATTCCTGAAGGAGTGGCTTTTGACAAAGACGGAGCACCAACGGAAGACCCGCATTCAGTGGCCTCCCTGGCGCCGGTTGGCATGCACAAAGGCTATGCGCTTTCATTTATGATTGATTTACTTTGCGGGCCCCTGAATGGCATGGCATGGGGCCCTAATATATCGAACATGTACCGAGACCTTACCGAAAGAAGACACCTCGGTTCTTTGGTGATAGCCATTGATCCACAGCGCTTTTTCGGTGGCACAACCTTTCCAAGGTCAGCGGCCGAAATGGCCAGGGAAGCCCGTGAGCAGACGCCAAGAGATCCCGGGCAACCAGTACTGGCTCCGGGCGATGATCACTACGCAAACGAAAAGCTTCGTCTTGCGCATGGCATACCCATAGAGCCAGGTTTGTGGGAGCAAATGAATGAGCTGAGCATTAAGTTCGGCGCTGCACTACCCGAAAGCGTGGATGGTGCTGAAAATTAATGTAGGAAGAAGAAATGAACCAGATGGATTGGGGTTTGGCCAAAATGTCTGTATTGCAGCGCAAGAGAGCCGTTTGGGCCTCTACCAAAATTTAGTGACATAGAACCCGCCTGTCGCAAGGGTCTCCCTTGTGGCCATCTTCATCCTGGCGTCCGCCTGCCAGGCTTTCAGTAAAATCCGCTAATGCTCTAACAAGAGCACCAATTGCGTGAATAGCGAGACGCTGTCGCTTGGAAAGTTCAAGCTTGGAGAGTCCAATCGAGACGCTTGAACTGGTGCGGCAAACGCCCAAAGACTACAAAAGTTTCGCAACGACCTCCTGCGGTTGATTCAAGGCGGCATTTGGCAGAACAACAAAGCTTAGCCGCTCAGCCAAACTTTTGTAGTCTATTAACCAGCCCCAGCCCCCTACCTCACCCCCATCTCCTCATACACTATCGTATGAATCGTTGGTCGTACGGCCAGGTCGTAGATAGCCGTGCTGTTTCTGGTGGGGTATACCCTGTTCGACAGGAACACGTACATGAAATCGTACTCAGGGTCAAGCCAAACGAACGTGCCTGTGTAGCCTGAATGCCCAAAGCTGGAAGGCGAAGCCTGGCGGGCAACACTGCTGCTTTTCTTGTTGTATTCAATCAGTGGCTTGTCAAACCCAATGGCCCGGCGGTTGCCCTCTTCGCAAAACTGGCAAACTGAGAATTTTTCGATGGTCTGGGGTGAAATGTAACGCTCGCCGCCATAAGTACCCTCATTCAGGTACATCTGCCACATGGTTGCCAGGTCGTAGGAACGAGCGAAGAGTCCGGCGTGACCAGAAACACCATCAAGCATGGCCGCCCCCTCATCGTGTACCACCCCATGCAACTGCGTCATACGGAAGTAGTTATCGTTCTCGGTAGGAATTATGCGATCCAGGGAATACTTTCTTCCCGCATTGTAACCGAGCGTTGTCCCTCCTATTCTGTCATAAAAATTCGAATTCAGGTATTCCTGAAAGTCAGTGCCAGTCAACGTTTTTACGATATCCGGATACAGGTAGAAGCTCATATCGGAGTACACATAGCCAGGCTCAGGATTAAGCTTCGACTTTTTGATCTTCTTCAATAGTGTTTTTTTGTAGTCCTTGTACTCATACAAATTATCTGTGAGCTTGATCGGATAATCAGCGGAGGGTGTGAGTGACAACGTGTGGCGTTTGTAGCTACTGTCCTTTTTGTAAGCCGACTGATAGAACGGAATCCAAGATTTTAGTCTCGCCTGGTGCGTAAGTATGTCTATAAACTCCAGTTTGGCCTTGTTTGACCACCCGAAGTACGGATAGTAGTCTTTGAGCCTGGCATTCAGGTCAAACTTATCCTCGTCATGAAGCTTCATGATCGCCGCCAGAGCAGCGGTAATCTTTGTCACCGAAGCCAGGTCGTAAATATCTGTTTTCCTCACTTCCAGCAAACTGTCATAAGTATGGAAGCCGTAGGTTTTGTGGAAAAACACTTTGCCCTCCCTTGCCAACATTACCTGTCCACCAGGAAAGGCCTTTTTGTTAATTGCCAGTGTCATAGCACTATCAATGCGGGTCTCCAGGGTCCGGCTATTAATGCCTAACTCTTCCGGCAAGGTAAACTTGAATCGAACGCCTCCCTCCGTTGTCAATCCGTAACCGGCAGGCCACTGATCGTTCACAGTTACCGGCAAGTGCCCCTTGGCACCTATGCCCCCAAAAATGAGTTGTGCGGCCATGTCTTCTGCTATTGCGTGCTCCTGATAGGTCGTAAACACCGCATCAGCTTCTGCAATCCAGTCGAGTTTAGAAAGTGTATAAGGATTTCTCATGGCCCCCACCACGGTTACTTTGCCTTCGACAAGTTCTTTCACAAACGCCTGTACGTCGGCTGACATCCCTTCCCTGTTATTGGCCCTGAGCCCTGAGTGCAAGCCAATGAGCACCATGTTGTAGCTGCTCAGGCTATCTCTCACTGCCTCTATTTGTGCCGGGGTGGCCTCATTGGGCAATATCAGATGAGGCATTTCGGTATAGTCATTCAGTCGTTGCTGGAAAGGAGAAAGGGACTCCACTCCTACGCTAAGGCTTGCCAGCTTCAATGTATCGAGTCGCTTCAGAGGCAACAGATCGTTCTTGTTTTCCAACAGGGTAACAGACTCCTCAAAAAGCCTTCTGTTGAGCAATTCGTCGTTGGGCTGGTGCAGGTCTTCGAAAACGTGCTCAGTGCTCAACGGATTCCAGCGAGTCATTCCTGTCACATATTTGCCCATTAAAATCTTTTTCACACTCTCTGCCAAACGTTGCTCTGTGATCTCTTTCTTCGTCACTGCCGCTTTCAGGTACTCAAAAGCAACATCCACATCCTCAGCGAACTCCAGTGCATCGTTGCCTGCCAGAAAAGCCTTTTTCTCCAGCTCACCTGAAGCATGGTATTTGGTGACGCCTTTCATATTGAGGGCATCTGTGTAAATGATCCCTTTGTAGCCCAGCTTGTTTTTCAGCAAGTCCGTTACCACCGGTTTCGATAGTGTAGTCGGCAAATTAGGTGTATTGTCCAAGGTTGGAGTAGACATGTGGGCCACCATAATGCCCGACACATTGGCCTCAATCAGCTTTCTGAACGGATAGAGCTCCACGCTATCAAGCCGCTGCATATCATGCTTAACAACAGGCAGGTCGTAGTGAGAATCGGTGCCCGTGTCGCCATGCCCCGGAAAATGCTTCGCCGATGCGAGCACTCCCTCACTTTCCAGCCCTTTCACATAAGCCAATCCTCTTTGGGCTACTTCCTCCCTATTCTCTCCAAAAGAGCGGTAATTGATCACCGGATTGTCAGGATTGTTATTCACATCTACTACAGGCGCAAAATTGACCTGCGTCCCTACCCTCTTTAGCTGCCTGGCAATTGCCTGCCCCATTTGTTCTATCAATGTAACGTCTTCAATAGCGCCGAGCGTCATTTGATAGGGGAACGATATGGTGCTGTCCAGCCGCATGCCTACGCCCCACTCCGCATCCATGGCGATGGTTAAGGGAAGCCTGGCTTCGTTCTGTAATTTATTGATCAGATTGATTTGCCTGACCGGCCCACCCTGAAATACGACCAGGCCACCTATGTGCCGCTCTTTAATCAGCCGGATCAACTCCTGCGTATGGGCTTCGTCTCTGTTCGAGTATGCTGCTATCATCAGTAGCTGCCCTATTTTCTCATCAAGTGTCAGGGAGGAATAAACCGAATCTACCCATGCCCTGGCTTTCTCTACCTCGTTGAGTTGCTCAAAGGGCCGGGGAATGGCAGTCTGAGCATAAGCCAAAGTGAAATGACAAAGGACAAGAGAAAAGAAAAAGGTAGCTCGCAGGTAGGTTTTAAACATCATCGATCAGGTTTACTAAAAATACAATTCTACTCAGAAGATAGCCAACAGGCAAAACCCATTAACTAAAGCTTCTTAACGCCCAGCCCGGGCTTGTCGGTCAAACTCATCATACCGTCTTTGATAGTGAAGCCGCCCGACACGACATCTTTGGCCAGATCGAGGCTTCCGTCGAGGTCGATATATTTGGTATGAGGACACGAAAAGGCCACATGCAGCCCGGCAGCAATGCTGATAATGCTTTCGTCGTTGCAACCCCACATCAGGTCAATACCAGCCTGCCTGGCTATGGTAGCAATCTCTCTCGCTGGTTGAATGCCCCCGCATTTCATCAGCTTGATATTGTAGATACCGGCCGCCTTGGGATTGTTGGCCAGGCTGAAAGCATCTGCCGGACCCACCAGTGATTCATCGGCAGCTACCAGGTTCTTTACATAATCTGGAAACTTGCGGTACTCAGCAATGGCCGACTGTTTCAGCGGCTGCTCTATCAGTTCAATGTCAAGGTCCTTTGTGGCACTTACATAAGAGATCGTTTCGTCAAAATTCCATCCCTGGTTGGCGTCGATCCTTATAAGGGCCTTATTCCCAATATACTTGCGAAGGGCAATCGTTCGCTCAATGTCCTCCTCAATAGTCTTGCCCAGCTTGACTTTGAGTATTTTGAATCCGCTTTTTATAAAATCATCCGCTTCCTTGTAGGTCTCTTCAATGCTCATAATGCCAATGGTGACTGATGTAGCCATAGACTTATGATGAACGCCAAGAAACTGTACCAAAGGCACACCAAGTGATTGCGTGAAAAGATCGTGCAGGGCCACATCGAGTGCTACTCTGGATCCCGCACTGGAATCAAAACTGGTATGTATTCCATTGAGCAGTTCGTAAAAGCACGAAACGTCGGAACCTTTCAGAAAGGAGAGATCACTGGAGGTTAAAGTTTTATAACATTCACCGACATCCTCATTCACCACATACTTACTGGGGTTGGCCACGCCCAGACCTACCATACCGTTGTCTGCCACCAGCTCCACAATCACATTCTCAACCGAATCCACGGTTTTATAAGAAATGGAATAGGGCTTGGCCAGTTCCAGGTTTTCCTTGCGGATATTAATTTCCTTTATTCGCATTCTTTCGTTTGATCAACTCTCTGATTGGTCCTAAAATATCGTCTACCCCTCTTTCCACTGGCAAAGCCACTGGAATGCCTAGCTTCTGCTCATACTCCTCTTTGTACCGGAGCGCCTGATCAATAGTCAGGCCTCTTGTGTTGAGGGTCACACCAATAACCTCTTTGCCATACATTTTTATCAGCGCAATGTCCTCCGTGATCGGGGGGATTTTCGCATCAAGATATTCGAAGCCATCGTAGTGAACCCTGGCGGGAGCGTGTTGCAAAATCACACCATCCACATCGCCCGAAAGCAAAAACTCCGAACCACACGGTCCGCTGATATTGCGGAGAGCGGCCTGGCCTTCAATCACCATCAGGTCTGGATTCAGGTCTCTGTCACAGGTAACCAGTGCATTTTCCAGTTCGCCCGACACATAGTCGTTGTAAGTGGAGTCGAGGATAAAGCCGTACTTCCAGCCTTGCATCCACCCCGTTTGTCCTGTGTAAATCATTTCTGAAATCATCCCCTCCTTACGGATGGCTTCCACAATGAATTTGGAAGTAGTGCGCTTTCCAAGCCCGCAGTCCGTGCCCATCACTGCAATTTTTGCCGACTTTACTTTGTATATGTCACCCGTCCAGAACTTCAGGTATTTCCGTTCCCTTGGCTGCCTGATATCGTGTATTGTTACACCTTTTTCCTTTGCAAGCGTAGCCAGCCTTTCGTTGTCGTTGAGAAATGAATGCAAGCCACTTACGACATCCATGCCATTTTCCATTGCTGTCACCACGTCTTCTTCCATTGATTTGGGCAGCTGACCTCCTTTTGGAGCCACGCCCACAACGCAATTTTCTGCCTTTCCGCCTGCGACTAAAAAGTCTTTAACGGTCTTATAAATAGGAATTCCTCTTTCCCTGCCGTCCAGCACGGTACCCGCATCCTGGCCGAAAAACACCGGATCGATGACAGCGAGGATATCATATCTTACAGATCCCCTAATAAGCCCATGGGCGGTTTTGGCAGACTTCGTATCGAAGCTGCCATTGGACAATACGATTGATTTTAATTGCATAGATTGTGAAAAGACAAATAATAAACTCCAAAACACAAAGAAATTCCAAAAATCAAAGCTTAAAAACTCAAATGGCGCATCCGAGGTAGGTCAACCGCATACGGTTTGATTGCTTCGGAAATTGGCGCTTATTTGACATTTGTCTTTTGCTATTTGGAGCTTCCAATCTTCGGTGTAAATTTTACTAAAATTCCACACTCTTCGTTCATAAATTAGAATTTTTCACTGAAGCATTATTTATTCGGGGCATGGTAAGGATAGCTGCTATAAAAACCATATGAAAAGAAAAAGTACAGAGTCGCCTATATACAAGTCGAAGCCCCTTGACTACCTGTGGTTTACATTAATTGCGATGCTTGTGATAAGCCAGTTTTCCTGCTCGCCACAACTTGTGATCAGCAAAAAAATGGTGCTGAAACAAATGGTTAAGAAGTCGCCAGATTTCGCCGATCATTTTACCGGCTTCGCTCTCTACGACCCCGAAACGAAAACCTACCTGGCTGAGCAGAACAGCGACAAATACTTTACCCCTGCCTCCAATACGAAGCTACTCACTTACTACTCAGGCCTGAGGTTGCTTGGTGACTCTATTCCAGCCCTGAAGTATGCCGAAGCCAACGACACGCTTTTCTTTACCGGCACCGGCGATCCTACCTTCCTGCACCCCGACTTCGAGTATCAACCGGCCTTTGAGCTGCTTGCAGACACCACTAAGGCCTTGATATGGCAACCAGAAAACTACAAGGACCCTGTTTTCGGCCCAGGCTGGTCGTGGGACGACTACCTGTATTATTATCAGCCAGAAAGGGCAGGGTTGCCAATGTATGGCAATTTCATCCGGTTCAGCATGCTTCCGGGAGATACCATGCCAAAGGTAAATCCGCCATTCTTCCAACAGTTTGTGGAAGCGAGACCTTTCGAAAAGCAGAGAACGCTGGTAGAAAGAGACCTTAGCTATAACTCTTACCTGTTTTTTACACCTGAAAAACTGGACACAGTGGAAAGAGACGTGCCTTTCAAATACTCCTTTTCACTTGGGAGAGAGTTGCTGCAAGACACGTTAAAGAAGCCGGTCATCTTTGGTTACAAGCCGGATAGTTTGCCATGGAAAACGCTGAGAGGCTATCCTTCGCAAAAAGTGTATCAGGCCATGCTTTGGCCAAGCGACAACTTTATTGCGGAACAGATTCTGGTGATGTGCTCTTCGGGTTTTGGAGATACGCTCAGTGGCAACAATGCGCTGTGGTTTGTAAAGAACAAATACCTCAGCAATTTGCCGGATGCACCTATCTGGCATGATGGCTCGGGGCTATCGAGATATAATATGTTTACACCACGGAGCCTGGTGGCCTTACTGGAGGAAACTTCTACGCTAGTTGAACAAAAGGACTTATTCAGGACGCTGGCTATTGGTGGCCAGGCTGGCACCATACGTCGATGGTATGCCGGTGAAACAGAACCCTACGTTTTTGCCAAAACAGGCACCTTAAGCGGCGTGCACTCACTCAGCGGGTTTATAAAAACCAACTCAGGAAAAGTGCTCATCTTCAGCTTTATGCACAACAATTACCCAGGGTTCACCAACCCCATCAGGGAACAGATGCAGGAGGTGCTGGAGTTTATAAGGGACAGGTATTGAAAAGATTTGGAATTTCTGATTTGAGATGTATTGAACCATAATCTCAAATCAGAAATCTCAAATCAAAATCTTCGTGGTTATTCAGTCTCGTATTCTTCCAAAATACCACCGGTAAGGCGCATTAGTTCTACTTCCGATTCTACCAGGTTATACTTGGTCTGAAGTTCACTCAGCGCTGACCGCAAATAGTTCAGTTGTAAGTCACGGAAGTCGAAAGAGCTGATCGTTCCATTCCGATAACGATCCTCACCCAGGGTCAAATTAAACTCAGCAGTTTGTCTGTTTTCAATGGCAATCTGGTACAGCCGTGCCCGCAAGCGATAAAACTCCAGTGTATTGATCAGACTGTTTTTCAAGCTTTGCTTCAGTTCGTCGACCCTGATGGCAGCAATTTGCTCATTGACCCTGGCATTCTCAATTTGCCTGCGAATTCTTCCTCCATTGAATATGGTAAAGCTGAGCGTAAAGTTTGCGTTGTAGCTGGTGTTGCCCGATTTAATTCCAGCCTCGCCGACATTCCCATTTAGGAAAGTGGCCTTAGTCAGGTTCTGAACCTGGTTATTGTCAGACCCGCCCAAACTCATGGTCACGCTAGGATACATCGCAGACCTGGCAATGCCAATGTCTCTTTTGAAAATCTCCTGATTGATGTACTGATTCTTTAGGTTGCTGTTGTTCGCCACCATTCTTGCATACAGCTCATCCAGCGTAAATGGCTGGATTTGCACCGTCAGTGAATCAGTCAAATCGTAACTCGTTTCGACGTCAATACCCAGCAGCAGATTCAGGTTTCTTAAGGCGTTCTGCACATTATAGAGTTGGGTGATATAATTGGATGAGTCGGTCAGATAGGCGCTTTTGTCCTGAAGAATATCAAATGTAACGGCGCTTCCCAGTTCTCCCTTGAGTTTGCTATAGTTGTATTTGTCCTTAGACAGCTGAAGGCTACGCTCGAAAATACTCAATTGTTCTTCCTGAAGACGGACTGTATAATAGGCCTCTACAATTCCCTGAATACTGTTTTCTATCACAATGGTCGCATTCCCCACACTTTGCTGCTGTAAAAATTCCAGCCTTTCCTTAGTGATTTGAACATTAAAGCCATTGAAAAGTGTCCAGTTAAGTGATAATGAAGGCTGTAGGTTTCTCGATTGAATGGCTCCCTGCACAAAGGAGGTTGGGTTATTGATTTCAGTTCTGCTAAATCCCTGTGAAAGGTTGAAAGTTAGCGAGGGGTACAACCCTGCCTGTCCCCAGGAGTTGTTACGGGTGGCAATATCAATGTTCTGCTTTTCAATCTTTATTGAGAAGTTATTGTCCAGGCCGGTGGCAATCGCCTCCGAAAGCGATAGCTCGGTTATTTTTGGTTCTTCTGTCTGGGCATATGAGTTCAGGATGACCAAGGCCATCCCGAACGTTAAGAGTATTTTCTTCATTACAATTGTTAGATCAATGATTAGTTAAGGGCGTAGCCCTTTTTCATTTCTTTCACCGCCGGCTCTACCTCTTCCTTGTTTGGCTTCTCTCCACCGAATAGCAACCACTTGGAGTACACCCTGATATCGTTCATCACCATGAGAAACACCGGGAAGAAGAAAAGGATAAACAGCGTTCCCAGTGCTACACCATAAGCAATAGAAATGGCCATTGGAATCAGGAACTGGGCCTGGAAGCTCGTCTCAAGAATGATAGGGTAAAGCCCCGCTACGGTTGTCGCCGATGTAAGAACGATAGGTCTGAATCTACTAACACCAGCATCAATCACTGCATCGTGCATATTCATACCTTCTTTGAGGTTACGGTTGAATTGATCCACCATCACCACAGCATCGTTGATAATTACACCCGACAATGCCAGCATGCCATAGGCGCTCAGAATAGAAACCGTTTTGTCTTCAATCCAGTGACCAAATATGGCACAAATAAAGCCGAGTGGTATGAGCGAGAAAATCATGAACGGTTGCAGATAAGATCGGGTAGTTAGCATAAGCAACAAGAGAGTGGCTATCAAACACAACCCAAAGATTACCGCTCCCGAATCAAGTTCTCTCGATGCACGACGCTGTTGACCTTCGAAAGAGTATTCCAGTGAGGGATGCCTTGCCATGATGGGTGGCATAATATCAGCTGTAATCTTTTCTATCAGCGGTGGCATCGAGGTGTTGTTATTGGCCAAATCGGCCTCTACCCTCACCTCCCGCTTTCCGTTGAAGCGGTTGATACTCAACACCCCTCTCTCCACTTCATAGGTGGCAAGCTGTGACAGCGGATACTCAGAACCATTAGCAGCTCTGATCTTCATCGATTCAAGCTGACTGACGTTTACCCGATCCTCTTCCGGGTAGCGCACCCATACTCTCACCTCGTCGGTGCCTATAATCAGTCGTTGCACTTCTTCGCCAAAGAAGCCCTGACGTATCTGCTGCGTAATATCCTGATGATTCAAGCCCATGAAATAAGCCAATGGCTTTAGTTCAAGCTTTATTTCCCGCTGACCTATCGCAGAATTGTCGGTAATATCCTTTAGCAGATCAATCCTTCTCAGGCTTTCCTTGAGCTCGGTTTTTGCCTCCTCTATTTCGTCAATATACTTGCCTTTCAGCGCTATGGAAACAGGCTTGCCCCATCGCTGGGCAGCTCCTACTGTAAAGTTCTCAGCCTCCGGGATAGGGCCAATTTTTGTCCTAATTCGGTTAGCAACCTCAAACGCTGAAATGTTTTTACCTTCCAGGTCTTCAAAATTAACCCCTACATATCCCACATGGCTGCCGCTACTCGTTCTGCTTGCGCCGCTGCCAATTATGATGTCCACTGACGAGAAAAACGGTTCGGTTAAGCCCGCCTCCTGCTTCATTTCTTCATGCACTTCCCATACCTGATCCTGAAATCTTCTCAGGTAGTCTTCGGTAATGTTTTCTCGGGTACCTGGTTTGAGCATAAGATCCACCTGCAGATCGTCAAAGGGAGTTCTCGGAAAAAACTCGAACCTTATCAAACCGCCTTGTGACATCCCCACTACCATCATCACAAACACCAATGGCCCCATCATTGCAATCCAACGCCATTGAACCAAAAACTTAATGGAATTTCCGTACAGCCTGAAACGAACAAAGTCAATACCTTTCTCCATTGTTGTCCTGAACCGGTCATACAATGTGTCCGGCTTTCTCTTTGACAAAATGGCTTTGGAGGCCAGGTGAGAAGGCAGGATTAAGAAAGCTTCTACCAGCGAAAAGCCAAGGCAGGCAATTACCACCACCGCCATTTCGTAACTGAACCCACCATTATCCAGGAAAATCAGCGTTACGAAAGCCAACATAGTCGTGGCCACCGAGGTAAACACTGAAGGCATCATTTCCAACGTGCCATCTACCGCCGCCTGTTCGGGCGTCTTTCCTTTTTCAAAATGGGTATATATGTTTTCGGAGATAACAATACCGTCGTCCACGAGTATCCCAACTACCAGAAGCATTCCAAATAGTGACAGCATGTTAATAGTGATGCCGGCAATGCTGCCAACTACAAACATGGCCAGAAAAGAAATCGGGATGCCTGCAGCCACCCAAAACGAAAGTCTCAATGACAGGAATAACCCTAGCGTGATCATCACCAAAACGAGGCCAAGAACAAAGTTGCTCGTCAATAGGTCTATTCGTTGCTCAAGTATTGAGTAGAAATCAAAGTTTGTGAACAAAGTTACACCCTGATTCTGGGCGTTGAAATCTGCCACGTACTTATCCAGATACTCAGAAATAGCGAGAAGATCCTCTTCAGGCAACTTACTTACCGAGATATTGACAGCCCTCACATTATTGCTGTAATACTTGTTAGGGATGTCAGCAAAACCTAGCGTAACAGTACCAATGTCTTTGAGCAGCACCCGGGTGCCATCGGCATTAGCCTTCAAAACGATATTCCCAATCACTTCCGGGTCATAGTCTTTGGCATTGGCCCGTATCCTTATTTCCTCTTCAGAGGTTTTGATGGTACCGCCCGACACGTCACGGTTGTTTACACGAACCGCATTGGCTACTTGCGTAAACGTGATGCCATAGCGAGAAAGGTTCTCCTCCGGCACCTCAATTGATATTTCCAGGTCAGGAAAACCAGAGACTCTTACCTGTGTAATCAGCCCCGACTTAAGAAGGTCGTCCTCAATTTTTTCCGCAATTATTTTAAGTTCCCTTAATGGCACATCGCCTTTGAGGCCCAGGAAAGAGGCCATGCTGGTGGACTGCTGTTTGAAAACCGTGGGCTTTTCAGCACCTACCGGAAAGGAATTGATTCTGTCAACTGCGTTTTTTACTTCGGTGAGAACTTCGTCAAGTTCATAGTTGGTTGATGTTTCAATGGTGATGGACGCCGAGTTCTCGCTCGACACGGATCTCACCTCCACAATACCAACGATTCCCTTGAGGGCCTCCTCTATTTTAATCGTAATACCTTCCTCCATTTCCTCAGGAGCCGCACCAGGATAGGCGACCGACACAGTAATCATGTTCGGCGTTCTCTCAGGGAAAAAAGACTTCTTCATGGTCAGGAAGCTGGCCAACCCCAGAAGAAATACTGCAAACAGTATTACATTAGCCCAAATTGGATACCTAATAAAGAATGATAAAATTGCTCTCATATCCTCTGGATTATTTAATGATTTCCACTTTCATTTTCTCAAATGCATTCAGCGGAGCTTCGGTCACTAGCGAATCTCCTTCCTTCAGTCCGGTAATCAGATAAGTATTTTGATTGTTTTTGATCACTGAAACACTTCTGCTACCCAATTGTCCATTGTTATACACAAAGACTTCTCCTTTGTTTCTCACCACCCCTCTTGGTACCTCTATGGCGTTATCAACCATTTTCCCCGGAATCACAACCTTCAAATACAGCCCGTCATACAATGCCTGTTTCTGGTTGTTTTCCACCGACACATACACATGGAATGTCTGTGTAGTAGGATCGATATAGTCTGTCATTCTGATCACTCTTCCTGTAAGTGAGTTCGACTCATCTTCACCCTTGATCACCTTCACCCGCTTGCCAAGCTCTACAAACTGAATGTCCTTGGCTTCAATGGGCACTTTAATTTCGAAGGCGTCAGTGCGGAGGATTCGACCGATGTTGGATCCTGGGTTTACATAAGTGCCGGGCTCTATATTAACTACGGAAATACTGCCGTTGTAAGGAGCAATCATATGGTATTTTCTCAAGTTCTCTTCAAGTCCCCGAATAGAATAGAATTCACTCAAAATATTCTTGGTGGCCAAAAAAGTCTTCTCCTTGACGTCTGTTATTTCAGGAAGCTCAGGAAGCGGACTATCTGTTTTTATGTTCGCAAAGTAGGTTTGCCATGCCGGAAAGCTGCTGGCGTAGTCCACTTTAAGGTCAGGCAAAATAGAGGCGATGAGGTTAAGGAAGCTACTTTTTCTCGCCTGGAGATTCAGCCTTGTTTCCACGTCATTTACCCTCACAAGCAGTTGACCTTTCTTAAAGTTCTGCCCTTCTTTCAGTGGCACGTCCCCCATTATCAACCTTCCGCCAACTTCGGCC
Organism: Imperialibacter sp.; assembly: GCF_040222815.1. Classification (GTDB taxonomy): domain Bacteria; phylum Bacteroidota; class Bacteroidia; order Cytophagales; family Cyclobacteriaceae; genus Imperialibacter. Next base: position 282,390 of record NZ_JAVKCH010000026.1, read on the forward strand.
AACAAATCGATGGGCTGTGAAGAACCTACCCTGCCATAGGCTTCGACTTCCGTTTCAACGTTCTGGAAAGCCACTTCTCTCACTTTCACATAGTTGACAACCTCGGGGGCTTCTTTTTCAGGGGGTAGTTCCTTTTTTGCTGCCAGAAAGCTGTAAAGGCCAATGGAGCCAGTCACCATTAACACGACAACCAGAAACGCAATGAGTTTTCTTCTTAAAGACATAGAAATTTATAGGTCAAAATGATTTTACTTACTTATGTGAAGGCCTTCTAATGCCAAACAATGGATTCAATCTTTACAATAGGCTCTATTCTCAAATAAACCCGCTCAGAGTGGGCTTTGTTTTCTGCTGTGGATTAATGAAAGCAATACGCCGGCAGGCTGTAGCGCACTGTCTATCGGACGCAAAAAGCTTGCAAAGGTTGTTCAAAATACGGATAATTTTCCGGGTTTCGGACGATTGGCTAAATTATCGGGAAGTTCTACCAAATTTCATAGAAGAGTGGAAGCTGCCAGCGGAACTACCGGCTAATTGGTAACTACAACTGTTGATATAACCTCTGCAAATAACTAAATTGAACGAGGCTCAAAGGCATCGACCCACTGTCAAACTTTCGAATAATGGATGACCAAGAGAAAATTCTGACGCTTCACCCCCAGGGTAAAAAGGGTGTCAATATTATGAAACATAAATATGACGTGATTTATGCTTTCATAGCAAAGAAGTTGAAAGACGGAAAACCCAGGACGTTCGAAAGTCTTTCAGATCAGGCAGTGAAGGAGTTAACAGACTCATTCGATGGAAAAGTGTTGTGGTATTTCGTTACCGTTAAGCTTGATATGGAGGCCAGAGGAATTATTGAACGAGTTCCTAAGACCAGCCCCCATCAGATTCAGCTAAAAAGCTAACATTATATCTTCCCAAACCTTTCAAATGCCTTCCGCTCCAATGCCTCCCTGTGATCGGGATGGGCTATATCGATCAGTAAACGAGCCCTTTGATGCAGTGTTTTTCCGTACAGGTAGGCCACTCCCCATTCGGTAACTATATAATGAACATGGGCTCTGGTCGTTACCACCCCGGCTCCTTCTTTCAGAAATGGCACAATCTTACTTTCACCTCTCCCGGTCACCGATGGCAACGCTATTATTGGCTTTCCTCCTTTTGAATAGGATGCTCCCCTGATAAAATCCATTTGCCCACCTACCCCGGAGTAATGTAGGGTGCCAATGGAGTCGGCGCAAACCTGACCAGTGATATCAATCTCGATGGCCGAGTTGATTGATGTTACCTTGGGGTTGCGACGGATTGTAGCAACATCGTTAACAAAAGCGACATCGTAAAGATTGACCGAGGGGTTGTTGTCGATAAAATCATAGGTAAGCTTGCTGCCCATTACAAAGGTCGACACAATCTTGCCTCTGTTAATGGCCTTCATACTACCGTCGATCACACCCGATTCTACCAGTGGCACCACGCCATCGGAAAACATTTCGGTGTGAATGCCCAGGTGCTTGTGGTTGGTAAGCTGAGAAAGCACTGCGTTGGGAATGGCGCCAATGCCCATTTGAAGCGTTGCACCATCTTCTACCATGCCTGCGATGTGCTGACCAATCTTTTTCTCGACCTCACTAATAGGAGGCGAAGGCACTTCATGTATTGGCACTTTTCCCTCTACCAAATAGTGAAATTTGCTCACGGGCAGGCAGCTATCTCCAAAAGTGCGTGGCATTAGTGGATTCACCTGCGCAATCACAACCTTGGCCGTTTCGATAGCCGCCAGGGTGGCATCAACAGACACGCCGAGCGAACAATAGCCGTGTTTGTCAGGTGGGGTAACGGAAACGAGCGCCACATCAATCGGGAGAATTTTCTCTCTGAAAAGTCTTGGGATCTCACTTAAAAATATCGGTATGTAGTCGGCCCTGTGCTCCTGCGTGGCTTTGCGCACATTGGCACCCACAAAAAGTGAATGAACGTGAAAGCTGTTGGCATATTCAGGCTTCGCATAGTCAGCCGCCCCCTCGGTGTGCAGATGCATAATTTCCACATTTCTTAGCTCGGGCGCTTTCGCCACCAGGGCGTCTATCAGTATCTTGGGTGCCGCAGCCACACTATGAATAAAAACCCGGTCATTAGACTTTACAACCTTCAGCGCTTCCTCGGCACTCACAACTTTCCTTTCCATGATTGAGATGATTTATGTTGGCACAAAAGTATTACCCATTACAAAACGTCAGGATGATTTCACTCCCAAAGTATACTGATTATTATCATGCAGTTATAATTCACCTTTGAGTCTTATATTCGCAACATCAACTGAAAAGCATGCAATACGATATTACGATCATTGGTGGAGGGATTGTGGGACTGGCCACCGCTTACCAACTAAAAAAGAAACGACCCGGACTTAAGGTTTTGCTCATTGAAAAAGAGCCCAGGCTGGCAGCTCACCAAACCGGCAACAATAGTGGGGTTATCCATTCCGGCTTATATTATAAGCCAGGGAGCCTGAAAGCGACAAATTGCATCAATGGCTACAACATGCTGCTTGACTTTTGCAACGAACAAGGAATTGAGTACGACCTTTGTGGTAAAATTGTCGTAGCCACGTCGAAAGAAGAATTACCGCTCCTGAATAACCTTTTTGAAAGAGGCATTCAAAATGGTCTGGTGAAAAACGAACGGCTTACTGCCGAGCAATTAAAAGAAAAGGAGCCTTATGTAAATGGCATTGAAGGGATTTGGGTGCCTTACACCGGCATTATCAGCTACAAAGAAGTATCGGCCAAGCTAGCTGAAGTGATAAGAAAGGATGATGGTCAGATTCATATAAGCGAAGCTGTAAGGGAAATCAGAAAGGAAGCCGGAGGTTGTACGGTAGTCACTAATAAGGACACCTACCAAACGAAACTGGTGGTAAACTGCGCCGGTCTCTATTCCGACAAAATCGCCCGGATGACTGGCCAGGAAGTCAATATCAAGATTGTGCCATTCCGAGGTGAGTACTACAAAATAAAAGAAGAAAGAAAGTACCTGGTCAAGAACCTGATTTACCCGGTGCCGGATCCCAATTTCCCATTCCTGGGTGTACACTTTACCAGAATGGTGGGTGGCGAAGTGGAAGCTGGCCCCAATGCGGTGCTGGCCTTCAGAAGAGAAGGCTACAGCAAGTCGAAAATCAACCTTTTTGAGCTGGCGGAAACACTGGCCTGGCCAGGATTTCAGAAAGTGGCCTGGAAATACTGGAAAACAGGCTTTGGCGAAATGTACCGGTCGTTCAGCAAAACTGCGTTCACCACTGCTCTGCAAAAGCTCCTCCCTGATTTGAAAGAGTCGGATCTTGAACCAGGCGGAGCGGGTGTGCGTGCTCAGGCCTGCGATCGAAACGGTGGCCTGTTAGACGACTTCCTGATTTTGGAAAACGACATAGCCGTGAATGTTTGCAATGCGCCCAGCCCGGCGGCCACCTCCAGCCTTTCGATAGGAGAAACAGTATCGAATATCGTACTCAAAAGATTTTGAGCACAGCGGTAAGAAGTGCGAGGGTTGAAGGATACCCTTTTACTTTTCACTATTAACCGATAACTTTCTTCCATGTCCAGATACGCTCGCCATTTATCACTGAAAGAAATAGGCCCTGCAGGCCAGCAAAAGATTGCTGAAGCCAGGGTGCTGGTGATTGGTGCGGGTGGATTGGGCTGTCCCGTGCTGCAATATCTTTCAGCAGCTGGCGTAGGCCGCATAGGCATTGTTGACAACGACGTCGTTTCCATCAGCAACCTGCAACGCCAGGTAGTATTCAGAGAAAGCGACGTGGGCAAAAATAAGGCTGAAGCCGCCAAAAGCCACCTAATGGCGCTCAACTCCACCATCGACCTTGTAGCTTACCAGGAGAAAATCACCTCCGCCAATGCACTGGATATTGTCGCCGGGTTTGATCTTGTGATCGACTGCACCGACAACTTCCCTACCCGCTATCTCGTGAACGATGTATGCCTTTTGGCAGACAAGCCATACATCTACGGTGCCATTCATCGATTTGAAGGTCAGGTGGCCGTGTTCAACCTCACAAAAGAAAGTGCTAACTACAGAGACCTCTACCCTACTCCTCCGGCGGCTGGCTCGGTACCCACTTGTGAAGAGGAGGGCGTACTTGGCGTGCTTCCAGGGCTTATCGGAACCATGCAGGCCATAGAAGCACTTAAAATCATTACCCAGTCTGGCGAAGTGCTGGACAGCGCCTTAGTAATGCTTGGGGCATGGGACAACACCCGGCAGCGAATGGTGATAAAGCCAAAGGGTACCAGAGCAAAAGTGAGCAAGCTTATTGATTATGAGGCATTTTGCGGTATTAAGAACTACCATGAAGATATGAAAGAAATAACCGTTCAGGAGCTCGACTCGTGGAAGAAAAACGGCGTCAGCTTTCAGTTGATCGATGTTAGAGAGGCCCACGAATATGAGACTGTGAACATGGGTGGAGAACTGATGCCCATGAGCGAGCTGCAGGAATACCTGGACTTGATTGACAAAGACCGCCAGGTGGTAGTTCATTGCCACCATGGAGGGCGCAGTGCCTCGGTTATTCAAGCGCTGCAATCACGGTACGGGTTCGACAACCTTTACAACCTCATCGGAGGCATTCATGCCTGGGCTGAAGAGATTGACCCGACCTTGCCTACGTACTAAGTGCGCTTTGCTTTTAACGAAATGGATGAATTGGTCATAATACTTGTTATCTTGCCTAAGGTAACCAAGTAGCATACTTTGTTTATAATGAAAACTCTGACAATAGAACTTCCTGATACCGTTGACGTTGATGACAAGGATGCCAGAATGTATCTTGCGGCACGGCTGTATGAAAAAGGAAAGTTGACTCTCGGCCAAGCCGCCGATATTGTGGGCTATTCCAAAGAAACCTTCATGGAACTACTTGGAGAGTATGGGGTCTCATTTTTCAATTACCCATCAGAAGAACTTGAAGATGACCTGAAAAATGCAGAAGGTCACAGTAGTTGATACAAGTTGTCTTATCCCGCTTACAAAAATTGAACAACTAGCCCTTCTCTACGAGTTGTTTGGAGCAATCACCATCACTCCAGCTATAGCTGATGAATATGGCCACCCTTTGCCTAAATGGGTGCAAGTAGTCAACCCAAAAGAAGATTCGCTAAAAATATTTAAAGCATTCCTTGACGCAGGTGAAGCATCAGCCATTGCACTTGTCATGGAAAGCCCCTCTTCTCTGCTAATTATCGACGAACTCAAAGGCAGACAAGTATCGAAAGAAATAGGCATCAAATTTACAGAGTCAGTTGGCGTGCTAAAACTGGCCGGAAAAAAAGGGCTTATTTCAAACATGACTGAAGTCATCAAAAAAATTAAAAAAACTGATTTCAGAGTATCTGATGACCTATTAAAATCACTGCTAACCTAAATACCATTTTTAATATGTCCATAGAAGTAGTCTGCTACAACATCACTTCAGTGCTCAACGCCATCGAAGGTGGTGCCAGTCGCATAGAGTTATGTGATAGTCCCGGCGATGGAGGCACAACGCCTTCGGCTGGAATGATCCTGGCTGCAAAAGAAAAGGCACGAATACCAGTGTTCGTCATGATCAGGCCAAGAGGTGGTGACTTCCTCTATTCTGATGAGGAATTTGAGGTCATGAAAAAAGACATTGAATGGGCTAAAAAACTAGGTGCAGACGGTGTGGTTTTTGGCATCCTGAAAGCCAATGGGGAAATAGATACTGAAAGAAACAAGGCGCTTGTGCAGCTTGCAAGGCCACTGAAAGTCACCTGCCATCGGGCATTCGACATGACCATTGACCCCTACGAAGCGCTCGAAGCTTGCATTGAAGCTGGCTTTGACAGAATACTCACCTCCGGGCAGCAAGCCAATGTTTACAATGGTAGGCAGCTACTGGCCAAGCTTATCAAAAAGGCGAGCGACCGAATCATCATCATGCCTGGCGCTGGTATCAGCGAAGAAAATGTGGCCGATCTGGTGAAAACCACTGGAGCGAAAGAAATCCATATTTCAGGGAGGAGTTTTGTGGACAGTCTCATGGCATTCAGAAACCCCGCCGTGTCTATGGGAGACGACCCGAGAGAGTACCAGAAGCTGGTGGTAAGTGCGGAAAGAGTGAAAAAAATCCGACTGCTAGTAGAAGGCGTCAAAAAATAAAAAAGGCTGTCTCAAAAGCCTTGATTGGTTTGTTGAGACAGCCGCACTATGGTTGTTTTACCTCTCCCAAAAGAACGGCGGCTGAATACCGAGCGACCGAAGATACACATAGCCCTGCCCCCTGTGGTGAATCTCGTTGTCGATGAAATAGAAAAGGTTGGACACCACTGTTCCCTCATACTGCCCAAAAAGCTTGATTTGCTCCTGAAACCTTTCTGCCGGAAGCTGCTTCCAGTAGGAGTTAATTTGCTCTGTAGACTCATCCCATGCCTTCAGTACATTTTCTTTCTTTCCTTCAAACTCCATCTCTTCATTAAAGGGCGTTGTTTTGCCAGTAACAATTTCCTTCAGACCTGGCACCGCAATGGCGAGCATCTCACTGACGAGTTTCGAAAATGGTCGCATGCCACCAATGGAATGCTCAAAAAACTCCTTTTCAGGAAAAGCTTCTATTACCCGGCGGGTCAGGCTTCTATGTCCCTGCCAGTGTTTGAGCAACTGCTCTGGTGAAATTACTCCGGCTTCAATCTGAGTGTTTAGCTGATTCATGATGTGTGATTTTAGGTTTAAAATTTCTTTGATGAAGCCAAGCTAAAGCCAGTCACTGACAACTGTCTGTCAGTGGTTTTTTTCGTATGAAAAAATTTTCCTGAATTAGTAAATCAGCGAAACGGGTAGTCAACTTTTCTATTTGATAATCCTCCTAGAAATCTTAGCTTCAACCCTATGAAACAATACCTGCTAGCCGAGTGCAACTGGAAAGATATTAAGGATCGGAAAATCGATTTGGCCATTTTACCCTGGGGCGCCACCGAAGCCCACAACTACCACATGCCTTATGGCACCGACGTGTACGAAGCCGATAGCATCGCCGCCGAGGCAGGCCGTATCGCCTGGGAAGCTGGGGCAAAACTAACAGTGCTCCCCACAATCCCTTTTGGAGTAAACACTGGCCAAACAGACATCAAGCTCGACATTAACCTTTACCCAAGCACTCAGCTGGCTATTCTCAACGATATCATTGAGGTGCTCAACCGGCAAGGCATTTACAAGCTGCTAATCGTGAACAGCCATGGCGGCAACGACTTCAAAACCATGCTGCGAGAGCTGGGTGTCCGGTACCCAAAAATGCTGCTCAGCACCTGTAACTGGTTTCAGTCGATGGATAAGAAGCAGTACTTTGAAGAGGCTGGCGACCATGCTGACGAAATGGAAACCTGCCTCATTATGCACCTGAGACCCGAGCTGGTACTGCCGCTCGACCAGGCCGGAGATGGCAAAGACAAAAAGCCACGGATTCAGGGGTTCAAAGAAGGCTGGGCCTGGAAAGAAAGAGAGTGGTCAAAAGTATCGGCCGATACGGGCATAGGCAATCCAAAAAAATCAACAGCGGAAAAAGGTGCCCGCTTTTTCAAAGATGTCACCGAGAAGCTGGGGAAATTAATGTTAGATCTCTCTCAAATCGATAGGGAGAATTTTTATGAATGACACTCAAAACTATTATTTCGCAAAATTCGTATTTTGTTGAATCACTGTGAATAAAGATGATTCGATCCGATTTCCCTGATATTAAATGGCTTAAGTCGATGGTGTCGGGACAGATCAAAGTCACCGATCCCTCAGGAAAACTGATCAAACCCAGGTGGCCCAATTGTATCATTAACGCCACTGCTTCGTCTGTCTATCGGCCGGATGTGCAGGGGCCGATTTCCATTTTCATGAATATAAGTGGCAACAGCTACTGCTCGACAGGCGGGCCCACCGCCACTATTAATGACGACTTTTTCTACGTTACCAACAAGAACCAGGAATATACATTGACTATTGAGCCAGGCCAACCGGCAGAAACCCTCAATATCCATCTGGGAGAAGATCTCTCACACCAAGTTTTATCAGGGCTGATTTCACCAGCCGATCAAATTCTCAACGACTCATACGGGCTGACGACCGAAAGCGTTGGGTTTGCCAACCGGCTGTACAGAAAGGATGCTGCACTTGCTTCCATAACAAAGCATCTTTACACGGATTTTAAAAATGGCTGTCTGAGCAACCTGAGGTTAGAAGAATATAATTATCAGTTGATGGTGTACCTGCTTTGCCAACACCGCCAAATACTCAGGGAAGTTCAGAAACTACCGGCCGCCAAAGCTTCTACCCGGATTGAGCTTCATCGCCGACTCTCCTATTCGCTTGATTACCTTCACAGCCATCAGGGAGAGACCATTGACCTCCAAAAGCTGGCTGATGAAGCTTTTCTTTCAAAATACCATTTTTTGCGGCTATTTAAGGTAAGCTTCGGTTGCTCCCCCTATCAGTACCTCCAGCAGCTGCGTTTACAAAGAGCCTTTTCACTTCTCAAGTCACGAGACATACCCGTCAACCAAATAGCCATTCAATTAGGCTTTGAGAACGCTACCAGCTTCAGTAGACTATTCTTTCAGCGTTTCGGGGCCTATCCCACACAATACCGCAGAAGTTTGTTTGCCTGATCCTGCCCATTGAAACTTAGCAATAATGGTCATCTCATATGTCTGGTGGCTGCTCTACCTTTGCTCCACAATCAAATTATTCAACTAATGAATATATCATTTTTTGCCTCCACAGCCGTCTACTTTGTGGTATTGTCGGTCATTTGCATAGGGCTCGTCACCTGGGCCATTGCCAAAACAGTCAAATCCAATACCCACCTCAATCAAAGAGGACATTGGAGGTTTTTATTTGCTATCTCTATTTGGATCACTATCATCAGCAGCCTCGCTCTTTCAGGGTTCTTTTCTGATTTCTCTACGCTTCCTCCCCGTCTTCTGATGGCGCCGCTGGTGCCTATGTTTACAATCACTTTCATTACACTTTTTGGAAAACTAGACAACGTGTTAAAACAAGTTTCACCTTCCTGGATCGTGTACCTGCAAACTTTCCGCATACCTGTCGAAATACTGCTTTGGATGCTCTTTATCCAAAATCTGCTGCCAGTTCAAATGACTTTCGAAGGGCGCAACTGGGACATCATGGTCGGGCTTACAGCTATCCCAGCGGGTTTTTTCTGCTTTGGAGGAAACAGATTCAAAACAACTGCCGCCATTTTTTGGAACATCGCCGGATTGATTCTGCTCTTCAATATTGTTATCACTGCTGTGCTCTCAATGCCAACCCCTTTTCGGGTTTTTATGAACGATCCGGCAAATGAAATTGTGGCAGATTTCCCTTTCGTTTTGCTGCCCGGTATACTTGTGCCCCTTGCCTTTTCTCTTCATGTTTTGTCACTGCGTCAAGTTTTTCTTTTCAGGAAAGAAGGAATTCAATCCCGTTTACAAAATGATTTAACCATGCTGTAAGCAATTCTTTGGCTTTTTGATAAATCCGCAGCATCTTAGAAATGGATTGAATCAATTCATTCCATTGCTACATTATGAAAAAGACATATACCTACACCCTATTTATTGCTTTAGCATTACTAGTCGCCGCTGCCATTGCCGGTATCGGACTTGACTCCCCGATCAGCGGGCCGTTGTTGATCGTCGGCCTCCTGTTGTTGGCATTTGCATTCAGAGGAAGTGAAAAAGCAAAAGGCTATAGTTACTCAGTAGTTATTTTCTCATCGGTTGCTGCAGCCATGTACTACCCCGCCCCGTTTCAGCAAATCGGTGACTTCAAGCTGGGCACGTTGATAGTTCCTCTACTACAAATCATCATGTTCGGCATGGGCACCTCCATGAGCATAAAAGATTTTGAAGGAGTAGTCAAAATGCCCAAAGGAGTTGGCGTTGGTTTGCTGTGCCAGTTTACCATTATGCCGCTGCTCGGATTTGGGATAGCCAAGCTGTTTAACTTTCCTTCCGAAATAGCCGCCGGTATTATACTGATTGGCTCAGCTCCAAGCGGGTTGGCCAGCAACGTGATGGCCTACCTGGCCAAAGCTAATGTGGCCCTGTCGGTAACAATGACAGCCGTAGCCACCATGCTAGCGCCGCTAATGACGCCCTTATGGATGAAGTTACTAGCCGGGCAATATGTTCCCATCGAATTTTGGGGGATGATGTGGAGCATTGTCAAAATTGTGATCATCCCGATCATTGGCGGCTTGATCTTTAACAAACTCTTTCATGGAAAGGCCCCCTGGGTCGACAGGGCGATGCCCCTTTTGTCAATGGCGGGCATAGCTATCATCATCAGCATCATTACTGCCTCCGGCAGGGATGCGCTCCTCACTTATGGCGTTGTCCTCGTTTTCGCAGCCCTGCTGCACAACACGGCTGGTTACTTTCTGGGTTATAAGCTTTGTAAAGCCATCAAATTACCAGAAAGAGACTGTAGAACAATTGCCTTTGAGGTAGGTATGCAAAATGGCGGACTCGCTTCGGGAATAGCGCAGGGGATGGGAAAAGTGGCTACTATGGGACTCGGCCCCTCTGTCTTTGGTTCATTGATGAACATTACGGGATCTATCCTGGCAAATTGGTGGAGAGACAAACCAACGGGTGAAGAAGATCCAAAATGAAAAGGCTTCTTCTTCCGGCAGCCGTTTGGCTCCTTTTCACACAAGGTGTTTTCGCCCAAACAGCCTCTTCCTTTGATGTCAACGACAGGCTGGGTCGTGGCATCAACATGGGCAATTCCTTTGAGGCACCTACCGAAGATGCATGGAGCAACCCCTGGCAGCCGGAGTACTTCAAAATAATAGCTGACCTTGGCTTTCAGCATGTGAGGCTCCCCGTCCGCTGGGAAACACCGGAACGGAGCATGGTCGACCCACCCTATATGATCAATGCAGACTTCTTGCAGAGAATTCAGTCCGTTGTCGACACTGCACTGAAATACAAGCTGCATATCATCGTGAATATGCATCACCACGATTCGCTTTTTGAGAACGTGACACGGGAAGAGCCCAGATTTCTTTCACAATGGAATCAAATAGCTGACTACTTCAAGAACTACCCGGATAGTGTGCTCTTTGAAGTACTGAACGAGCCACATGGAGAGATAACCCCGGCACTATGGAACAATCTATTTACCAAAGCGCTGGCCGAAATCCGAAAAAGTAATCCCACAAGAAGCGTGATATTGGGTGTGGCAGAGTACGGTGGCCTTACTGCCGTTCCTCAATTGGAAGTACCAGACGACGATCACCTCATTCTCAGCATCCACTATTATAACCCTTTCCATTTTACCCATCAGGGCGCTGATTGGGTAGGGCCCGAAACCCAGGCATGGCTTGGTACTGAGTGGAAAGATACAGAAGCCGAGCGACTAACTGTCGTCAACGAATTCAAGGTAGCACAGGCTTTCGCTGAGGAACGCAATCTGCCATTCAATGTTGGTGAGTTTGGTGCCTTTAGCACGGCCGATATCGACTCAAGGGTTCGATGGACTACCTACCTGGCACGGTGGTTTGAGTCGCAGGGCATGAGCTGGGCGTACTGGGAGTTCAGCGCAGGTTTCGGCATTTACGACCCTGAGACGAAATCTTTTTTGGATCCACTGGTCGATGCTTTGCTTCACAATCCAATGCCCGAGCCCGCCAAAGTTAATACCAAAGTTGTGTACCAAAGTGATTTTAGTTCTGGTCGGGACGGCTGGGTTGTCGTGAATCAGGGTGGTGCTTCCTCACTATTGGACAACGCAGGTGATAAGCTTACGGTGGCAATATCTGGTGGTGGCACCGAAGGCTGGCATATTCAGCTAACAAAAAATGACATTGACTTGACTAAAGGAAAAACCTACCAGATAGGCTTTAGCGCCAAAGCAGACGAAGCCCGGGCTGCTACCTTCTACGCTGGCAAAAACGGCGATCCGTGGACGGCATACAGTGGATACAATGGCGTGAGCATACCGGCTACAGAAACGAGATTCATTTTTACCTTCACAATGAGCGAACCCACCGACGACCAGGCGAGATTGGTATTTGACCTGGGTGAATCGGTAGTAGATGTAAGCATCTCTGATATTTTGGTAGAAGAGGTTCTCAATTCGGTCACTTCAGCCGAGAACGAGTTGAGCGAACGTATCACAGTTTTCCCCAACCCAAGCTCCGCTGAGCTGTTCGTCAGTGGCTCTGGAAATTACGACGAGGTGCTGGCGTTCGACATGCAGGGGCGTTTCATCAGCAACCTGTCGTTTCAGCCAGTCAGCAGATCAATTGACGTGAGCCAACTGCCAGTGGGGCTTTACTTGCTAAGGCTTGGAAAAAATGGGATCAGTCACACTTTTCGGGTGGTGAAAGAGTAACCTGAGAATTTTTTTCTTTCTATGAGGTGATATTCTCCCTCATATCTGCACTTATAATAAAACCAACACATGGAAGCAACAGCAACTCTTGAAAGAAAGCGCCCGGCTGATACTATGTTTGATGACAGGGCTGCCTTTTTTGAAGCACTGTATGAAGACGCTTTTCCGGCTGCAGCAAGGTTTGTGCATCGCATGGGCGGCGATGTGGATGACGCCCGTGACGTTTTTCAGGATGCCCTGATTGTCTTCTATGAGAAACTGGCAGCCCGGAATGCGCATATTGAAACTTCGCACAAAGCCTACCTGCTGGGAATATGCAAACATTTGTGGGTCAGGAAAGCAAAAGCAAAGAGTGGAGAGGTCAGCTTCGAAGACTGGGAGCAATCCATGGACGTGCCTGACATGAACAATGAGCACCTTTCGGCCAGGAAGCTGCTCACCTTGCTGGAGAATGCTGGGCAAAAATGTCTGGATCTGCTCAAGAGCTTCTACTACGACCGCCTTTCCATACAGCAGGTTGCCACTAGGTTCGGGTTCGGCAGCGAGCGCTCAGCTACGGTGCAGAAGTACAAATGCATGGAAAGGGTAAGAAACGAAGTAAAATCGAAAGGATGGCTATATGAGGACTTCACTGACTGAAATAGCACAAATAGAAAGCTACCTGCAAGGGAAGCTGGGCATTGCCGCCACTCTTCTTTTTGAAGCAAGGATGCTTTTGGAGCCATCGCTCAGTGCCAGCGTAAAGCTGCAAAAGATCATTTCGGAAGTCGTAACGCTATATGGCAGAAAGCAGCTCAGAAAAGAGATACAAATGATAGACAGCAAGCTTTTCCAGGCTGCCGACAAAACAGATTTCCGAAGAGAGATCGATCAAATTTTCAATAAAGATCAATAACATGAACATTCAAGCCAATCTGGTTCCCATGGTGATTGACAGCAACAGCCGTGGGGAGCGGGCCTACGATATATTCAGTCTGTTGCTCAAAGAGCGCATCGTTTTTCTGGGCACCAAAGTGGACGATGTATCGGCCAATCTGGTCGTAGCCCAGCTGCTCTACCTCAACAGTATCGACCAGAAGTCGCCCATTAATTTGTACATCAACAGTCCCGGTGGTGTGGTGTACGCAGGCCTGGCCATTTACGACACCATGCAGATGATACAGGCACCGGTGTCAACAGTCGCCGTAGGCGTAACAGCCAGCATGGGAACAGCTCTATTGTGCGCCGGAGCCAAAGGAAAGCGCTATGCCCTGCCCCACTCCACCATTCACATGCACCCTACAGGCGGCGGCGCTCAGGGCTACACCGAAGATGTACGAATTGCCACCCGTGAGCAGGAACGGCTACAAACGCAACTTTTTCACCTGATGGGCAAACATACAGGCCATAGCTGGGAGGAAATTGAGACCTTTTTCCTCCGTGACAAATACCTCAATGTACTGGAAGCCAAATCCTTCGGCATTATCGACGAAGTACTCGGCAACACAGACGATATCGTCGTACTGGAAAAAGAGGGCTTAAAAGTGAGTTTGGCCTCTTCCAAATAGCTTCCAATAACCCTCCAAGGGTTTCTCAACCCTTGGAGGGTTTGGCTTGCACAGCTGTCTATCTCTCCCTATATTACTTTCCCAACCCGCTTAACCTATGAAACTACTCTACACCCTACTTCTACTTATGCCCCTTGCTGCCATCGCCCAAACTCCCGGAAGCCTGACCATCAAAAAAGTGGCCGACTTCGATGTAAAAGAAACACCCGACAAAACCTGGGACGCTGCCAGCTGGGTAGAAGTACCTCAGAGAAGTGATAACGGCGTGACCTATGCCACCAAAGCCAAGGTCTTGTATTCTGAAACCGGCATCTACTTCCTGTTTCACTGCGAAGACAACAAGCTCACCGCCACTATGACCCAGGATTTCGACGACCTGTTCAAAGAAGATGTGGTAGAGGTTTTTCTCTGGACTGACGAAAAAAGCCCCATTTACTTCGAATATGAGCTGTCTCCGCTTAATTATGAGTTGCCCATCCTGGTGCCCAACTACGGCGGTAAATTCCTCGGCTGGAGGCCCTGGCACTACTTCAACGAAAGAAGAACCAAGCACGTAACGACTGTGGAAGGTGGCCCAAAACGAAGCAATGCCGACATCAAAGCCTGGACGGCCCAGTTTTTTATTCCCTATGTGCTATTGAACCCGCTGCAAAACGTCCCTCCCACCGGCGGCACCAAATGGAGAGCCAACATGTACCGCCTCGACTACGACAGCGGCAAGGCCACTCGTTGGGAATGGCAACCTATCCGCACCAACTTTCATGATTATGAAAGGTATGGGACTTTTGTGTTTGAGTAAAGGAGGTTAATGCATCCATGGCCTGTCCCCTGACAGGCCATTCGCAATAAATTCTAACACAACATAAAAGAAAAGAAAAGGTCGGTCGGGGGACAGACCTTGGAGTACACTTAAGGAATCGGCATTCCATTCTCACAACTCCACCGTTTTCCCAGTCTTAAAGCTCTCATCAGCTGCCAGCACAATGCGCAGGCTATTAACAGCATCTGCCAGGTGGTCGGTGAGGTCAAGGTCTTCTTTGATGGCTTTGAGCAGATACAACTGCTCCAGTTCGCAAAGTCCGTCGTGGTCTGGTTCGCTGGAAGTGTCTACAATCTGGTCGGGTTTTACGTACTCACCTTTGTCGTTGGTGGCAGAATAATGCACTTTCAGACTGCCCGTTTTGCTGTGCCCGTCAATATCTTGAGAGCCATCACCCTTAGGAGCATCCACTATATTCACACAGCCTTTTGGCCCAATCACGTCCTTTACAAAGTAAGCTACCTCGCTCATCATTGGCCCCCAGCCAGCTTCGTACCAGCCTACTGAACCGTCGTCAAAAGTCACCTGGAGCTGGCCGTAGTTATACATGGTCGGCTTGATTTCGTCGGTCAGCCTGGCTCCAATCGCACTTACACGGATCGGCTTTTCCCGGGTCATCATGCACATTACGTCTACATAGTGCACGCCGCAATCCACGATGGGCGACATGGTATTCATCAAGTTCTTATGTGTCTGCCAGTGCTTGCCATTGCTTTGCTGGTTCAGGTTCATTCGCATCACCAGCGGCTTACCGAGCCCTTGCGCTATTTCCACAAACTTGGCCCAGGCCGGGTGCACTCTTAAGATATAGCCTACCACCACTTTCTTATTCACCGACTTAGCCATGTCTACTACACTCTGCGCTTCCTCCACTGTAATGGCCAAAGGCTTTTCCACAAACACATGAGCCCCAGCCTTCAGGCTCTTCAGCGTATAGTCCACGTGGGTTTCAGCATAGGTGTTGACCGACACAACGTCTGGTTTGGCAAGCGCCAGCGCTTCGTCAAAGTCTGCATAACATGGGTAGTCCCCACCAAGCTCGTCATTCAGTTTCTCTCGGCTTTCTGCCGTACGGCTTACTAGCCCCACAATTTCAAAATCTTCCAGCTTGTGATAGGCTCTTGCATGTGATGCACCCATATTGCCGCACCCTGCTACTAATACTCTCAACTTATCGCTCATGTCTTTGGTGTTGTAAATTTGCTATGCCAATTAACCCTCCGAGGGCTCTCAACCCTTAGAGGGTTGAAATCTTCTTTAAATAGAAACTTTTTTACCTTCTTTTCAAAGTAAGAGATGATTTGCCTAAAGAAGCAAAGGATAACTGGTCAATCTGGTTTGTTAGCAATAAATTCGCGTCAAATAGTCCATTACTGCGTTTCTAATGTCTGCCTATTCCATCTCTCACATCAAAAAAGAACTTCAAGTCCTTGACCCGGAACAGCTCCAGCAGGTGATCCTTCGCCTGGGTAAATACAAAGTGGAAAACAAAGAGCTGCTCTCCTACCTCCTTTTTAAGGCGCACGATGAAGCCATTTTCATCGAAGAAGTAAAAGAGGGAATCGATGAAAGCCTTTCCTCTTTGAACGACACCAACCTCTACTGGGCCAAAAAAACGATCAGAAAGGCCCTGCGTTTCGCCAACAAAAACATACGATACTCTGGCATCAAGGAAACAGAGGTCGAGATCAGGATCTATTTCTGCCAGCAAATGAAAGCGACCGGTCTGCCCTTTCAGCGAAGCACCGCTCTTGACAACCTTTACACCGGCCAGCTTAAAAAAATAGAAAAAGTGCTCAGCACCCTGCACGAAGACCTGCAGTTCGACTACCAGCAGCAAATTGAAGAATTAAGGAATCACTAGATTTGATACCTTCGACCTCGTTCAAATACACAGTTTGTTGCTACAGCTGAAACCAGAATGGGGGGTTGCCCCGCAGGCGGGTGGGGGAAAATTGGCGGCAGATGAGCGGCCTGGCTTGTACGTTTAATTTTCCTATGATTTTTGCCTACTTTTCATCTATGGGAAAAGTAGGAGCCCTTCCGGCTTGAGGAAAAGAACCATAAACAAAAATGACTGACGATTGACGCAATGATAAAGAAACAAACAACGACACTTTTACTTCTGATATTTTCCACCCTAGTTCATTGGAACAACTTATTTGCCCAACCCTTCAAATTCACCAAAACCCCGGAGGGCATCAGCCTCACTGAAGGCACTCATCCCATCTACTTTTACCAACAGCAAACTAAATCGCTTGACGGAAAATACCCCCGAGCGAACTACTTGCATCCTCTTTATGGATTAAACGATGAAGTGCTAACGGAAGACTTCCCGGCTGACCACCTGCACCAAAGAGGCATCTTCTGGGCCTGGCACCAGCTAATCGTTGATGGCGAACGCATCGGCGACGGATGGGAATGCAAAGGCATTGAGTGGAAAGTGACCAGTGCCAATACCAACGCTGGAAAAAATGCAGCCAGATTGGAGGTGGCAGTTGACTGGAACACGATATGGAAAGGTGATAGCATTACGTTCGTTAAGGAAAACACAGTGATCACCGTTTATAAGACAACATCAGACTATCGGGAAATGGACTTTGACATCAGCCTTACAGCCAATGGCCACGATGTGTGGATTGGTGGATCTGAAGACCACAAAGGCTATAGCGGCTTTTCTGCCAGAACCATCCTTCCCGATGATATTAAATTCCGTTCTGTAAACGGAGATTTGACCCCCACCGATCCCGCCATGCAGGTAGGTGGTTGGGTCGATATGATTGCTACCTTTGAAAAAACAAAGTCGGGGTTCGCCATAATGGCGGATACGACGCAAATGACATCATGGCACGGCTGGATCCTAAGAAACAAAAAAAGTATGCAGAACGCAGCCTTTCCGGGCCGTAAACTCTTTAAAATCGCTAATGGAGAAACTGTTACCATGCGATACAAGTTGATTATTCACAAGGCCGAATGGCCACAAAATGCTATTGAAGAAAAATTCAAAACCTTTATCGATAAGAAATGAAGTACTTAAATTTTAGGAATGGAGATCAAATGCCAGCCATTGGACTGGGTACCTGGAAAGCCGCTCCCGGCGATGTTTATAAAGCTGTAATGGAGGCTATTAAGATAGGGTACAGGCATTTTGACTGCGCCCATATTTACGGCAATGAAGATGAAATTGGAACTGCCTTTGCCGATGCTTTCAAAAGTGGCGAAGTGAAGAGAGAAGCCCTTTGGATCACTTCCAAGCTTTGGAACAACAGTCACCGGAAAGACCAGGTAGAGCCAGCACTGAATATAACCCTGAAAAATCTACAGCTCAACTATCTCGACTTGTATCTCATCCATTGGCCAGTGGCGCTGCAAGAGGGAATCGGTTTCCCCGCCTCGCCAGCCGACTTTATTCCTATCGATCAACTTCCGCTGACCGTTACCTGGTCGGGCATGGAGGAAGTGGTAAAAAAAGGGCTTACCAGGCATATTGGGGTCTCCAATTTCAATGTCAAAAACCTGAAGCTGATCAGCGAGGGCGCTACCATCATACCAGAAGCCAATCAGTTGGAATTGCACCCCTATCTGCAACAAAATGAGTTGTTGGACTACTGCAAAAAGAATGAGATCGTTGTCACAGGCTATTCTCCTCTTGGCTCCTCCGACAGACCGGCCAGGTTGATCAAGGAAAGCGACCCGGCGATTTTGGAGAGTGAAGCGATCAAGAAAATAGCGGTCGCAAAAAACTGCTCGCCAGCCCAAGTACTCCTTAGCTGGGCTGTGACAAGAGGAACTTCGGCCATTCCCAAATCTGTGAATCCAAAGCGCCTGAAAGACAACCTGGAGTCAACTTCTGTTGAGCTGTCTGCTGATGACTTAAAAACCATTGCCGGCCTGGACTTAAATTTTCGGTATATCAACGGAGAAACGTGGGCAAGCCCGGGGTCGCCGTATTCGCTGGAGTATTTATGGGGTAAGTGAGCAGCAAGTAGACGACTAGCAACACGGTGGAGAGAGATTACTTCGTATCAATGATGTAGCTATGAAAAAGACGATAATTGTCGCTGCTCTTCAGTTGTTGGTCGCAAATACCTTAATTGGTCAGGAAGCCAAAAAGCCACTTGTGAAAAAGAGTGCAGTATATGTTCACGGCGGCATTTTCAATTACAATGGAGGCTACGAACGCAGTTTAATTACTTTGAAATCGGGTGTGATCAACGCCAAAGCTGCAGTTGGGAAAAGCAGTGCACCCGACCACTATGGCAAAAACCTGATGCTTGCTGCTGGATATCTTCATGGTAAAAATTCTCACCACCTGGATGCGGACATGGGAATTGGCTATTTTTCTAACAATACGGGCGACTTTTCAGAATTTTTCCTGGTTGGGCACCTGGGTTACAGGTACCAGAAACCCGGAGGCCTGCTCGTCATCAAAGCAGGATCAGGAGCACCCGAAGGGCTGTACCTGGGGCTTGGATTGGCTTTTTAACCTGACGCCAGAGCTGTCCCGATAAAGAGATTTGGCATAGAAATTGATCCTCGTAATCGAACAGTTCATTTTTTTAACTATCCTTTCGTACAATGAAAAAGCTCCTGATTTTTTGGCTGGGGTTGGTTTCGTTTTTTACAGCGAACCCGCAGCACACAACCATAACACCGGACATAAAGCTTGCTTGGGAAACACAAACAAACCATGGTGTTCTACCGGCTTTCAATGCCAATGGCGAAGAATGCAACAGGAGAAGCCAAACGGTTATCGCATCGCAAGAAATTGGCTTAGAAATCTACGACCGCTAGGATTCAGCCGGCAAAACCTGTGGCTTAGTTGAGCTTTATACCTGAGCCTTGCAACTGCTCATTCTTCCGCTTGTCCAAAGCATCAATGAACAGATTTTTTAGTGATTTTGTTTTATTCTATTAAACCCTACCAGCTATGAATGTTTATGCCTTTATCATCCCTATTGTTTTGCTCCTGCTAATTGCAGAAATTATTTACTGCGTATGGAGCAAAAATGGTCAGTATCCATTTCAGGATACCATCACGAATATTGCCACCGGCATCGCCAACCAATGCGTCAATCTTGCCGTGGCTTTCTTTGTTTACAAATGGTACGGCTGGTTGGCGCAGTTTATTCCCTGGGAGATTCCAAATACCTGGTATTTCCTGCTTTTGCTGCTATTACTTCAGGATTTTCTCTTTTATTGGTTTCACCGTGTGGGGCACACGATCAATATTTTCTGGGCCGCCCACATGCCGCATCACTCCTCTGAAGAGCTTAATTTATCTGTTGGGATCAGAGCAAGCTTCACTCAACGAATCTTTCAATTTCTTTTCTTTGATTGGGTACTGGTGATTGTTGGCTATACGCCAGAAGCCATTTATGCAATGGCTGCTGTTCATCTTCTTCTTGCCTACTGGCATCACACAACGCTGATCAAAAAAATGGGATGGTTCGAAAAGTATTTTGTCACCCCCTCACATCACCGGGTACATCATGGAGTAAACCCTCAATACATCGACAAGAACTTCTCTGAATTCCTCATCATTTGGGATAAATTGTTCGGCTCCTTTGAAAAAGAAAAAGAGGAAGTATGTTATGGAGTAACGCACCCTCCCCGAACCTGGGATCCGATTTTTATCAACTTTCAGTACTGGAAGCAGTTGTGGGACGATGCAGTGGCTGCTCCTTTCTGGTGGGACAAGTTCAGGCTTTGGTTTATGCCACTTGGGTGGAGACCAAGGGGGTTGGAATCGGAGAAGAAAGATAGAATTGGCTAC
Source organism: Imperialibacter sp. (assembly GCF_040222815.1). Taxonomy (GTDB): domain Bacteria; phylum Bacteroidota; class Bacteroidia; order Cytophagales; family Cyclobacteriaceae; genus Imperialibacter. The sequence goes on from NZ_JAVKCH010000026.1 coordinate 302,956, forward strand.
ACCAGGGCCGAGCAAGTAAAGTATGTCAGCAATCAGTTTACCAACCTTAAACCTTATTTGATTTTTCAAGTGGGAGCGGCATTGGCCTACCTTTGGATAGTAGTCAACCTAAAGTTTCCGCTGACAGCCGTGGATCGGGTAGTAATGTCTATAGGCATCTTTATGATGATCATTAGCTGGGGAGGGCTGATGCAAGCCAGGCCATGGTCAATTTATCTGGAGATGATCAGGCTTCTTTATATGTCTGTAACATGTATAGTCGTTCTCCATGCCAATGAAATGGCCGAACTGACAGGCTGGGAAGCTATCGTGGCGCTTCTAACGGCAGGAGGCAGCCTTCTCTATCTGATTTTCATAATAAGCAAACCCGAATTGGAGCCTTCCTAAGTTCTCTGCCAATACGTCTGGGTGCTGCACTTTTTAAACTTATCTGACACAAAATGAAAAAGATTGTCTGTCTCCTGCTCTATCTGGTCGGATACGAATCATCAGCCCAGGACTCTACCGTGGTATCAACTACTAATTTTATTTATATGACGGTTGGGAGCACCGCAGCGGTCTCTATAAATGCAAACTTTGAGAGAACAATTATTCGCCGGTCAAAGGATTACATTTCGGTGAAAGCAGGCGTGGGCCACAGAGCAAGCTTCACCTTTGGCCAAAGAACACTTTCTTTAGGCCTGGTTCAAGTCTTCGGTTGTGGCAATAAGCACTTTGAATGGGCAGCCGGGGTGGTTCACTTGTATGAACAGGGGTTCACTTCAAAATTTGTCGCCGACGTGAAAGCCGGGTACCGCTATAGTAAGCCGAAAGGGCACTTCCTGTTTAGAACAGGGTTGGGATATCCTGAAGGAGTTTACGCAAGCGTAGGCATTGCCTATCAGTGACTTGGCGAGATCGCAACCTCATTTTTCCATCTGAGTAAAAAGCTAAGGCTTTCGGGTCAGTTTTTCGTACTTTTAAGGAAACCGAAAAAGCCATGAAAACCATTCTATTTGCTTTGTTGGCGTGCACATTTACTTTCAGTGTTAGTGCACAGGTGTTTAATGCCTATACACCACCCACACAAAAACCACCTCTCCATGGGAGAAACTGGATGGCCATCACCGGCAAGCCATTGGCCGCCACGGCAGGTGCCATGACTTTCCAGAAAGGGGGCAACGCCGTCGATGCCGCCTGTGCCATGATTGCGGCTACCAGCACCATGTGGGACGTGCTCAGCTGGGGTGGAGAAACGCAAGCCATGATCTACAATCCAAACACCAAAAAGGTTATTGCTATCAATGCGCTGGGCGTTGCCCCCACTGGCGCTACTCCTGAGTTTTTCAAGGGCAAAGATTTAGACTACATACCCGAATACGGCCCTCTGGCTGCAGTTACTCCAGGCACTCCGGGAGGCATTATGGTAATGCTGGCCGAATACGGCACCATGAGCCTGAAAGAGGTGTTGGCCCCCGCCATGGAACTGGCCGCAGGCTACCCTATTGAGGCTCAAACTGCCAATGCTATTGAACGGGGCAAAAGTGAAATCAAAAAATGGCCCTATTCAACCAAAGTGTTTCTCACCCACCCGGGCGAAGAAAGAGAAGCGCCTGAGGCAGGAGAAATCTTCGTGCAGAAAGACCTGTTGGCGATGCTTACCAAGCTCGTAGAAACTGAACAGGCAGCGCTAAAAAAGAAGAAAAGTCGTAAAGAAGCTATTTATGCCGCCTATGATCGTTTCTACAAAGGAGACATTGCCAAAGAAATAGCCCGTGGCACACAGGAGCAAGGCGGGTTGATTACCGAACAAGACCTGGCCAACTGGGAGGTGAAGATTGAGGAGCCTATGATGGCCAACTACAAAGGCATTGATGTGTACAAGCTTTCGCAGTGGACGCAGGGCCCTGCCTTGCTCCAGTCGCTCAATATGCTGGAGAACTTTGACCTGAAAGCCATGGGCTACAACTCGTCCAAATACATCCACACCTTGTACCAGGTAATGAGCATGGCATTTTCTGATCGTGACTTCTACTACGGCGATCCGTACTTTGGGCCGGAAGAGCCCATGAAAGGCATCTTGTCGAAAGAGTATGCCAAAGAGCGCATCAAACAGATCAACTGGGAAATGAACGACGCTAAGATTGGCCCTGGTGACCCTTACCCTTTTGAAGGCAAGGTGAACCCGTACAGTGAGCTGCTGAAGCAGAAAAGCCAGGCATCGCTCTCTGCACCTGATGAAGATTTCATGAGAGGCTTCCTGGCTGGCACCACTTCAGTGCAAACTGCCGACAAAGACGGATGGGTAGTGTCAGTTACTCCAAGTGGTGGCTGGATTCCCGCCTGCATTGCTGGGAATACCGGTATTGGTCTGAGCCAGCGCATGCAAAGCTTTGTGCTGAACAAAGAAGAAGGGCCTTTCAATGTGGTGGAGCCAGGGAAAAGGCCAAGGGTGACCCTCACTCCCTCTATGGCATTGAAAGACGGAAAACCATTCCTCTCTTTCGCAGTGCAGGGTGGCGACACGCAGGATCAGAACCTGCTACAGATGTTCCTCAACGTGGTGGAGTTCGACATGACCATTCAGGAAGCGGTGGAAGCCGCCAACATCAACAGCTACCAGGTGAGCAGCTCGTTCGGCAACCACGAAAGCATTCCGGGTTCACTTTTGTTGCGAGACGACACATCACCATGGATTCAAAAGGAGCTCATCAGAATGGGCTACAAGCTACGGTTCGACGACCGAAGCTCCGGCCCTATCAATGCCATCTACTTCGACTGGAAGCATGGCAGCTTCTGGGGAGGATCGAGTAATTATGGAGAGGACTATGGTATTGGGTGGTAGGTTACACTTTCCAGCTTATTCATAGCCACATCAGAAGAGTAATGACTATATTAGTAAAACGAATGTATAATCAATAAACACCCATTAAACAGATGGACAATAAAAGAACAAGAAGGGATTTCCTTAGGAATACCGGAACCCTGGCAGCCGCTTCTGCCCTGCCCTTTTTCAGTAGAGTGCCTGCCTTTGGCAACCCTCTGGATACTAAAACACTGAGAGTTGGCCTTATCGGCTGCGGTGGTCGTGGCACCGGCGCTGCTAACCAGGCTTTGGCAGCTGATGACAACGTGGTGCTGGTAGCCATGGCCGACCTGTTTGATGACCGGCTAACGGAGTCGCACGCTAACCTGACCAAAATCCACCCCGATAAAATGAAGGTGGACAAATCAAGACAATACCTTGGTTTTGATGGTGCTGATAAAATAATCAATGCCACAGACATAGACGTAGTGATACTTACCACGCCTCCCTATTTCCGTCCAGAACATTTTGAAAAAGCTGTCAACGCCGGCAAGCATATTTTCTGTGAAAAGCCCATGGCGGTAGATGCACCAGGCGCCAGGAGAGTAATGGAAGCAGTAAGGCTGGCGGAGCAGAAGAAACTCAACATCATGTCTGGCTTCTGCTGGAGGTACCACACGCCTAAGAGAGCCACCTTCCAGAAAATATTGGACGGAGCCATTGGTGAGGTAACTACTGTTTACAATACCTACAATACCGGTGCGCTTTGGCTGCGTGATACCCAACCCGGCTGGTCCAAGCTGCGCAAGGATATGAGAAACTGGTTGTATCACACCTGGATTTCAGGAGACCACCTCATCGAGCAGGCTATCCACAGCGTGGATATGCAGTCGTGGGCACTGGGTGATGTGCTACCGGCTAGCGTAACCGGCACGGGTGGACGTCAAAGTCGTGTTGAACCCGAGTTTGGAAACGTTTACGACCACTTTGCGCTTGTTTACGAATATGACAATGGAGCCAGAGGCTTCCACTTCAGCCGTCAGCAAAAGAACTGTAGCAATAGTTACGCCGTGGAATCAATCGGCACGGAAGGTACGGCAATGGTAAACTGTATCCGTAACCGCCATACCATCACCGGCAAAGAAAGCTGGAAGTATGACGGGGAGGACAACGATATGTATCAGCAGGAGCATGACGAGTTATTTGCTGCGATCAGAGCAGGTAAACCTGTGAACGATGGAAAGAGGATGGTGGAGAGTACTATGCTCGGCATAATGGGTAGAATGGCAGCCTATACAGGCCAAACCATCACCTATGAGCAGGCCTGGAACTCTCAGGAGAAGCTCGGTCCGGACACTGTGGACGAAGATACCAAATGGGAAGATGCGCCGGTGGCACAGCCCGGCATCACACAATTTTCATAACTAATACTTAAAAACCTCCGGAGTTAGTTTACCGCCTATTTCAGGCAAGGCAAGCGTCGGAGGTTTCCCTTTTTCCACAACACCCTACCGATCCAAAAACCATGAACAGAAAAGAATTTATTAAGAAATCTACCGGAGCGATTGCCTCCGCAGCCATTCTGGGATCAGGAGCCATCAGTCCGTTGTCTGCATCACCGAAAAAAGAAGCACTGGCCAAAGTCAGCATCAAAAAGAGCCTTAAGTGGGGCATGGTAAAGGAAGACCTGTCTATCATGGACAAGTTCAAAATGCTGAAAGACCTCGGCTATGATGGCGTGGAGCTGGACAGTCCCAATGACCTTGACAAGAAACAAGTACTTGCTGCCAGGGACAAGACTGGCTTGGTAATTCCTGGCGTGGTCAACTCGGTGCACTGGAAGAGCCCCATCTCCCACGCCGACCCGAAAGTTAGACAGGCTTGTGTGGACTCAATGAAAACGGCCTTGCAGGACTGTAAAGACTACGGCGGCACAACGGTACTTCTGGTGGCTGGTGTTGTGAACGCAGAAACGAGCTATGATGATGCTTACCGCCGCTCTCAGGATGAGATCAGAAAAATGATTCCGTGGGCGCATGAAACCGGCGTGAAGATTGCCATCGAAAACGTGTGGAACAATTTCCTGCTAAGCCCGATGGAAGCTGCTCGCTTTGTGGATGAATTGAACGACCCGATGGTGGGCTGGTACTTCGACATTGGCAACGTCGTACGTTATGGCTGGCCTGAGCAGTGGATCAAAGTGCTGAATCGCCGCATTATGAAGCTGGATGTTAAGGAGTATAGCCGTAAGAAACAGAGTGATGAGGGCATCTGGAAAGGTTTCGATGTAGAGCTGCTTGAAGGAGACAACAACTGGTCAGCCGTCATGCGGGCACTGGAGGCCATTGACTACAAAGGCGGTTGGATGAGTGCCGAAGTGAATGGCGGCGACAGAAAACGGCTGCAACAGATAAGCGAATTGATGGATAAAATCATTGCTCTTTAGAAGTTGGAAGGAAAGTCCACGATAAAACGTGGGCTCACTTAGGCCCTTGCCGGTTCATTCTATCTTCAATTTCCTTGATCTTGGCATACACAAGATCAAGTTCCTGGTCTTGTGTATCAGAGAGTTCTTTAAAGGCCTCATCGAGAAGGGTCATATGATCACGAAGAAACTTCAGTTTAGCGTCTGTTACAACTCGAAGTCGCTCCACTTTTTTATTTATCTCTTCTATTGTCATGTTGAAAGGCTTCCATTATTAACGATAATATACAAGTAAAAAGTTTGTTCCACAACACCGAATGTTCAAACGCCTCACTTGGATTCCGATAGCTCAAGCGTCCGCCGAGCCACGTTGGCTTGGATATAGGTAACCTCCCATTCTTAACTATTTCCCGCCCCTCCGATTCGCTAGCTGATCCCCTCCAAAAACTCCAATGCCCTCATTTCAGCCCAGTAAATCTCGGCCCCAGTCTGTGTAAACCCAACGTGACCTCCCACCTTTGGCGTTTCTAAATACAAGTAGCTACTCTCTCTGGCCATTTCATAAGGGTAGCATTTGTCACCCAGCATTGGGTCATTCAGGGCATTTGCAACAAGAGCAGGTCTTTTCAGTTCAGGGTAAAACTGGTCAGATGTAGCCTTCAGGTAGAAATCATCCCGGCTGCTAAAACCATGCAGAGGCGCGGTGTATCTATCATCAAACTCATCGAAGGTCGTGATGAGGTCTATGTCTGTAGCATTTACCACATCAGGATGCCTCAATGCCTTCACCTTCATTTTTTCCTTTAGCTTATTGAGAAAGCGATCTTTGTAGAATTTGTTGCTCCTTCTGGTGAGTTGCACAGCACTGTCCCATAAATTACAAGGCACCGAGAAGGTAGCAGCGCCAATAATCTCCTCCCTGACCTGGCTCCCTCTTTCACCAAGATACTTCAGACTCATGCTTCCCCCCATACTGAACCCAACCAGAGCAATCTTTCTGTAGCGGCCCGATTTCAACCCATGCTCAACAACCGCCGAAAGATCCTCCGTCGCTCCATGGTGATACAGCCTCGGTAGTCTGTTCATCTCTCCACCACAGGTGCGGCAGTTCCATGCCAGTGCATCCCAGCCGTTGGCTGCGAAGTACTTCGCCATCCCGGCAATGTAGGGCCTGTCGCTGCTCCCTTCAAGACCGTGAGTGAGCACCACCAATTTGTCGCTACCTCCGGTCAACCAGTCCACATCCAGAAAATCTCCATCCTCCAGTTCCACTCTTTCCCGGTCGTAGGTTACACCTCTAACTTTTCTAAAAGCGGAGGGGACAACTGTTTCCAGGTGGGGGTTAAAAAGATAAGGTGGCCGCCGCTTATAACTACTTTTGGAAATTAGTGGCATCTAATATTCTCATCTAAATCGTTTGCGGCTTAAAAATACATGAAGAGGTTTTTATAAGAGCCCTCCATTGCATATTTTTCAAAACTATTTGCATAGCAATTTAACTCTAACAACCCCTTTTCATGAAAGAAATTGCCATCGGTATTGACATTGGCGGTACGAACACCAAGTTTGGTTTAGTGGACAAAGATGGAGAGACATTATTTCAAAAATCGATCCCAACTAGAGCCGAAGGCGATGTCAACGAATTCTTTAAAGACCTTCAGGAAAGTATTCAGGGAGCCCTTAAGAACTTCCCCGATGTAGACATAAAAGGTGTAGGCATTGGCGCTCCCAACGCCAACTATTATAAGCAAACGATAGAGCACGCTCCAAACATACGTTGGGGAACAATTGTCCCGTTCGGGGAAATTTTCAAAAAATACTTCAAATACCCAATGGTCATGACCAACGACGCCAACGCAGCTGCTATTGGTGAAATGGTGTATGGGTCTGCGAAGGGCATGAAGGACTTCATCGTCATTACACTGGGCACAGGTTTGGGAAGTGGAATCGTTGTGAACGGCCAGCTGGTATACGGCCACGATGGTTTTGCAGGGGAGCTTGGTCATGTGATAGTAAACCCGAACGGACGCTATTGCGGCTGTGGCAGAAAAGGTTGTCTCGAAACCTATGTGTCAGCTACAGGGATCAAACGCACAGTTTTTAAGCTCCTGGCGGATTACACTTACAAAAGCGAACTGCGTGCTATTGCATTCGACGACCTAACCGCCGAGTTCATTACCCAGGCAGCTATGCGCAAAGATCCGATCGCCATCGCTGCTTTTGAGTACACAGGCAGAATACTCGGCATCAAGCTGGCTGACACCATGGTGCACACCAGCCCCGAAGCCATTTTCCTTTTCGGAGGACTAGTAAAAGCTGGAGACTACATCTTCAAACCGACGCTGGAGCACATGGAAAAAAATATGTTTCCCGTTTTTAAAAATAAATTGAAGCTCATTCCTTCTGGCCTTATGGATAAAAATGCGGCCGTGCTCGGCGCAGCAGCACTAGTATGGAAAGAGTTTGAAACGCCTTAAACAAGAATCCTTACACATACAGAAAAGGGCCGGAAGTATTTTCGGCCTTTTTGTTTTTATGAGTGCCTGCCAACCCTTTACTTTTGCACGCATATGACACCAATGCACATTGCTGTATCCGGAAATATCGGAGCCGGAAAGACCACCCTTGCTGAAAAGCTTGGTAAGCACTACAACTGGAAAGTGCAGCTTGAAAGCGTGGAGGAAAACCCATACCTCGAGGATTTTTACAGCGACATGAAGAGGTGGGCCTTTCATGTTCAAATCCATTTTTTGAACAGCCGTTTCAAGCAGGTTAACGAATTAAGAGACTCCAGGGCATCTATTGTGCAAGACCGCACCATATACGAGGATGCTTACATATTCGCTAAGAGCTTGTATAGCTCAGGGCATTTTTCAGAAAGAGACTATGAGAGCTATCTCAAGCTTTTTGAACTGATGATCACTTATGTGCAGCCACCAGACTTGCTAATTTACCTGAAGGCAGACATTGGCAAACTTGTTTCACAAATAGAGAAAAGAGGCAGGTCGTTTGAAAACGCCATACGCATCGACTACCTGAAAACCCTCAACCAACACTATGAAGATTGGATTGGGAGCTACAAACTCGGCAAGTTGTTGGTGATTGATGTAAACAACCTGGACTTCGTATCCAAAGTCGAGGACTTCTCCTATGTCGTTAATCAAATAGACCTGGAACTACACGGGCTTTTCAGCGGCGACAGCCGGTAATCCGAGCCTTCTCCTTAAATACTTTACAAAAGAGGCATAGTGTTCACCTGAAGGTGACTTCATCAATTCACCAACTGTCAGTAGCTTCCCCCCTGACATGATTTGATCGTAAATGGAGAAGTGCAAAACTTCATACCCATCCAGCCTGGCCAGCATGTCTCTTAGCAGGTGCTGGAAGGCAAGCATTTTCCAACCCGAGCTTCCGTTTCCAAAAAAATCCCCGGGATCGGATGCCTCCCCAAAATGCATGTTGCTGACGGGGTTGCTCCAAACACCGGCAATAAGGCCAACTTTCTTGCAACCAACTTCAAACTGCCGACAGTACCGAAGAGACGCCTCCACGTTCAATCCATCGATGTTTGAATAAAATGGCGCTCGGAGGCAAACGGCGGCATAGCGGTTGTAGACCAGCTCGTCATTTCCCACAATTGCCTTGCCTTCATACACAATGGGATAAGCTGGCACTTCTATCTCAGCAAGGCCATCAGGAGCTTGACCACCCAGCTTGTTGTACGTGTCCTCTATCTGCTGCCGAAAATCACTCTTCCACAAACGCCGCTGCTTTTCCGGTTGTAGCCCGGCCTCATACGTGAGTTTCTCGCTTTCTAAAAAAATCTCTATTCTTCTTACTACGACATTAGACATAACACCTTAATTTTTTGCAGCCCCCGAAACCAGCTGCTTATTGAAAACCTGTCAATTATTTGGGGCTCCATCAGTCACCCAACAAACGATTTTGTCGATCTCATCTTCTTCCAGCTGAGCAATCCCCTCCTGCATCGGAGGCATTCCTCTGTTTCCTACTCTCAGCCCAATTTGCTTTGCGTTGTCCTGTATGCCTTTAAAGCTCGTCATGTCAGGAAACTGACTCCCGGTGACATGGCAACCATCTACAGCACATTTGTTTTTTATAATTGCGGAAATCGCCGTATCGAAGCTTAAACCGGACGGCACAATAGCTTCGGTACGAAACTCACAAAAGCCGTCCTTCACAGCGACTGAATACTCTCCGCTAGCCAGGCCACTAAAAACTGAGGACTCCACAAAATTTTCACCGTCGATGCTGTATAAGTATGTGCCGCTACCGCCTGTAGCCGAAAACTCAATTGAGCCTTCGGAGCCTTCACAACCGGCTACATTTGCTGTAAAACTTAGCGTTAAGTCGTTCTTCACAGTCAACCCAACCGAGGTAGTAGCTGTACACTCGTTGGCGTCCATTACAGTCAAGGTATACGTTCCTGGAGCGAGACCGGCAAATTCACTGCTTGATTGGAAATCGAGTCCATTGATGCTAAAGGTGAGGGGCTCAGTTCCGCCGGAAGCGGCGACGGTAATCGTTCCCGTGGTACTACAGGTAGGAGCAGTTGTGGACGCCACACTGATCGCCGGCCCTGACACTGAACAGTTGACGGGCATTTCATCTTTGCCGCTACAGCCTGCCATCATCAGGCACACAAACATGTGGAAGATAGAGCAAGAAGGTCGAAACGCAGTGGTCATAGTTCATTGGCTTTTGCCACCCTGGTTATACAAACAGCAAGCCAACACACTAACTCTTCAGCTAAAGCAAACCATCTTTAACAGGTGGACATCAATACAACAACAAACATAAAACAGCTACCTATAACAACCGAAAAAAACTAGGCAATACGAGACTCTAATATCTCCCAGGTATGGTCACTCAAGAGCTTCACTTTTGAAATGTATTGCTGAAATGGCTGGCTTCTTCCCCACTCTTTTGGAGCAATCATCGACAGCACATCTTCCCCGTCGGCCCGGCAATACAGATAATAAATCTTCCCGATGATGGGTTCAAAACTAACGTGCGCTTTGTAAATTCGTTCCGATACTTCAACCCTGGATTGTATGTCTTTCGCCTGCCTGGCGAGCAACTGCATTTGCTCATAAATCTGACTGAGCTCCCGGTCAGTTTGCTCGTACATGGCAGCCACCGATCTGCCCTTTATTTTGCCCCGGTCTTCGGGCTTTACCAGGGCACTTCCGGCATGATGCGGATAGGCAAGAATTCCCGGGTTGGCAGCAACTTTCTCCGCCTCCTTTTTCATATCGATCTTGTCGATATCTACCTTCTTTCCGGCTTCCATTTTCGTGCTATTTATTACCTCCCGGAGCCACTTCATTTCTGAGGTGAGACTTAGCTCCAGGGAAGGTCGTCCTCCTCGAAATGTCCCAACCGATGATGATCATAATGACCATAAACACGGCGGCTATTATCAAAAATATTTTTTTCGACTTACTCATGTCTACCTCTTGCTGTGATTAACTTCATTCCAACATCGAATGTTCAAAGTTAGTCAACTTGACAAAAAGATTCAGAAAGGTTCAGAGAAATGAGAGCTGAAGAAGGTCAGTTTCCTTTGAGATAAAGTGGGCCTTGTCACCATAAATCAACACCGGGGTTTTCAGGTAATCGGGGTGCTTCACTATCAGGTCGATGTACTGCTTCGGCGTGCTCAGGTGCAGGTAGTATTCCTGGCTCTTCAACTGCTCGCACTCATGGTCTACGAGGTCTTGATACCCCACCCCAAGCCTGGATGAAAGGTCAACAAGAAATGAGTGTTCCAGCACCGACGACTGAACGTCCAACTTGACAATTTTGTCAGAAAAAACACTGATGTAGGCAAGCGCCTGCTTGTCAAGATCACGCTTGCTATTGTACACAAAAATCATCTCGCTGGATCCGCCCTCTATCATTGCCATGGTTCATGTAATTCAGACACCGAAGTTACAGGGTGGCCCTTTCATTAAACTTGATGAAGATCAGCAATGGGCCTGCAAAGGGATGACTTTAGTCAAACAATCAGAAAATGTTCACTTTCTCAAAGAGGCCCTGCCCAGTGAAAATCAAAAAAAATACCACCTTAATATCACTTGAGATACTAAGACTTAAATCACTCACTAATAAATGAATATGCTAACTCTTTGTAGTCAATACTTTAATGTATGACATAATGACAAACATCATTTTTTTCAATTCAAATTGGCCTCATTCAAGATAGTGGCTACCTTTGGTGGCTAAACACAACTGACTTATGGATATCAAGGGAAAGCTTCTCGAAAAAAGTGAAACAGCTAACGTAACGGCCTCTTTCAAAAAGCGTGAATTTGTTGTGGAATTTGCGGAGAACCCCCAGTATCCAGAGTACGTTAAGTTCGAGTTAATTCAAGACAAGTGTGACCTGATCAATGACTTTGAGCCGGGTCAGGAAATTGAAGTACACTTTAATTTGAAGGGTAGAAAATGGACCGACCCTAAGGGTGAAGTGAAGTACTTTAATTCCCTTCAGGCGTGGAGGATTTTGCCGGTCGGTGCCCAGGCTGCAACAGGTAGTTCTCCTTCGGGAGAGGCACCCCCACCGGCGGAAGAACCGGAATGGCTGAGTGCCTCATCAGAGGACGACGATCTTCCGTTTTAAGGTTATCGTCTTACCTTCCTTCGGCCACCCCCGCCTCCTCCGCCTCTTTCTCTCGGAGAGCTTTTAGGGTGCTTAGCATCATACACTGGTCCCTCACCTATCGATGACGGAAGCTTCACCATGCGTATGCTCTTGCCGATCAAGTTCTCTATTCGGCTGAACTTTCTCTGGTCATCCTCATTCACTAGAGTGAACGCAATGCCATCAGTTTCTGCCCTTGCCGTCCGGCCAATTCTGTGCACATAATCTTCCGGATCCTGCGGCACGTCGTAGTTGATCACAAGGTTGATGTTCTCGATGTCAATACCTCTGCTCAGCACGTCTGTAGCGATCAGAATATTGATCTCCTTGTTACGGAATTTCAATAGGCCGGACTCCCTTTCGTTTTGCTCAAGATCCGAGTGAATCGACTCCACTTTCCTGCCGTCTTTTCGCAGCTGTCTGTCGAGCTCTTTCACTGTAGTTTTGCGTGAGCAAAATATCAGTATTCGGGGTAGCTGCCTGGCGTCCAGAATATGGCTAAGCAGCAAATTCTTCTGAGGATTGTAGACCGAGAAAGCAGCCTGAAAAATCTTCTCAGCCGGCTTCGAGATAGCTATGCTTATCTCCACCGGGTTGTTCAGCATTTGAGCGGTAAGCGTCCTGATCTTTGGCGGCATAGTAGCGGAGAACATCAGGTTCTGGCGTTTAGCCGGGAGCATGTTGACAATCTTTATCAGGTCATCAATAAAACCCATGTCCAGCATCCTATCTGCCTCGTCAAGGATCAGGTGCCGGAGGTTGCTAAAGTCGGCATAGTCAAAACTCATGTGCGTGATAATCCTGCCGGGCGTGGCCACAATAATATCGGCACCTTCCTGCAAGGCCTTTTTTTGTGAGTCCCAGCTCGAGCTGTCAGAGCCACCGTAAACTGCGAAGGAACTCACCCCGGCAAAGTAGCTCAGTCCATTTATCTGCTGATCGATCTGAATAGCCAGCTCCCTTGTCGGCGCCAGGATCAGTGTCTTGATCTTGCCGTCAGCATTCTTCTGGTTGTCATTAATCACAGGTATCAAATAGGCGCCGGTCTTTCCGGTTCCCGTTTGTGCGCAGGCAATGATGTCTCTTCCAGATAAAATCACAGGAATGGCTTGCTCCTGTACCGGAGTCATTTTCTCAAAACCCATCGCCTGTACAGCATCCTTGAGCTCAGGAGAAATCTCTAATTCTTTAAAATCCACTTTTGAGTCTTTACGTTTTTATTGTGCTTTCCTTTCTATCATCAAACTTTGATACCATTCATCAATTACGAAAACGAAGTGTTTGAAGCATCCTTCTATATTCGGGCTTTGGAGGACTACATGAGAGGAATTTTACTACTAACAACACTAACCATTTTTGCTTATGGTATTTCTATTCAACCAACGAAGGCACAAAATACACTTCCATCGTTACATATACAGAAGGCAAAGGGAAAAATAATTTTGGATGGTGCTCTGAATGAGGCAGATTGGGAAAATGCAGAAGTCGCCGGAGACTTTATGCAGTACTTCCCTTACGATACTTCTCTCGCCAATTCGCAAACTGAAATCAGGATCACTTACGACGACGAATTTCTGTACATGGGTGCCAAAATGTACAATCAGGCGAAAGACCGAAAGTATGTGACCCCTTCGTTAAGAAGAGATTACCGGGGAGAAGCCAACGATGGGATCACGCTTATTTTGGATCCATTTCAGGATAAAACCAATTCGTTTCAGTTTGGCGTAAACCCATTTGGGGTACAACGAGAAGGTCTTATTGCCAATGGCGGCTCCGGAGGCGGACAAAATCTCAGCCTATCGTGGGACAACAAGTGGTACACGAAGGCGGTGCAGTACGAGGGCTACTGGATTGCAGAGTTGGCCATTCCATTCAAAACCATCCGGTTCAAGGAGAACTCACAAAAGTGGAACATGAACTTCTACCGGATCGATAGTGAAAATGGCGAACGATCGTCATGGGCCCGCATACCACGAAACTTCAGCCTCATCACGCTGGCATTTAACCGGGAAGTGGTTTTTGACAAACCGCTCAAAAAGCCGGGGGCCAACATCTCGCTTATTCCTTTTGTAGCAGCAGCATATGAGCACGACCAGGAAGAAGGCTTGTCGCCAGCCAAATCAGCTGACTTCGGCGGAGATGCGAAAATAGGCATTGGCCCATCGCTCAACCTTGATCTGACGTTTAACCCCGACTTTTCCCAGGTGGAGGTTGACGATCAGGTAACCAACCTCGATCGTTTTGAGATATTTTATCCAGAAAAGAGGCAGTTTTTTCTTGAAAACGCCGACCTCTTCGCCGACTTCGGCACGGAGAACCTACGCCCGTTTTTCTCCCGCCGCATTGGGGTAACCAGAGACGAGAGCACCGGGCAGAACCTGCAGAATAAAATTCACGCCGGCGCCCGCCTGAGCGGCAAGATCAACAACAACTGGCGGGTGGGGCTGTTGGATATGCTGGCCGCCAAAGACGACAGACTAAGCCTTCCCTCTACCAACTACTCAGTAGCCAGCTTTCAACGCAAGCTGTTTACCCGCTCCAACGTGGGAATGATATTTGTGAACAAAGACCCAACGGGGCCTTTGCAAGCGGCTGACGGCAGCGATAGCATACGCACCTACAACCGGGTGTTGGGAATTGACTATAATCTCGCATCAGCCAACAACCAATGGAATGGTAAGTTTTTCGCTCACAGATCCTTTAGCAATGAAAGCCTTAACGATGCCTTTGCCCTGTCTTCAGAAATAGAATACAATACACTCCGCTGGGAAATTTCAGGAAGACTACAATCCATTGGAGCTAACTATGACCCCGAGACTGGCTTCGCCCGTAGGAATGGTTACAACCGCTTTTCGCAAAGCATCTGGTACAACTTTTATCCGAACTCAACAATTGTCAACAGGCATGGGCCCGGCTTTGACACCGACAATATATGGAATGGTACGTATGGCACCACTGACAGGGACATCAACCTGATGTACCGGATACAGTTCAAAAACACCTCTATGTTCAATATGCGGCTCAGGCATGACTATGTGTTCTTGTACTTCTCTTTCGACCCAACAAACACAGGGGGTATTGAGCTGCCGGAAGGATCAGAGTACGGTTACTATTCGGTTATTGCAAACTATGACTCTGACGCAAGAAAAAAACTGTTCTATAGCCTCAATACAAGGTCTGGCGGCTATTTTAACGGAACACGGGTGAACCTTGATTCAGAAATTGGATACAGGATACAACCCTACGGCATTATTTCGCTGGTCACTAATATCAACCGGCTGCGGCTGCCCTATCCTTACAACGATGCCAACCTGTTGCTGATCGGCCCAAAATTCGATGTCACTTTAAGTAAGTCGTTCTTTCTGACCACTTACTTCCAATACAACAACCAAATCGATAACATCAATGTCAACGCACGGCTTCAGTGGCGCTTCAAACCTGTGTCCGACATTTTCCTTGTTTACACAGAGAATTATCTACCAGAAACATTTTACTCACGAAACCGCTCACTAATTTTCAAAGCGACTTACTGGCTCAATCTTTAAAGCTGACAAGATTATGGTATCCAGCCCAAAAAAGCAGATGGGATTTACTGAGAAAGGCTTACCTTTTTGAGGAAGGAAGAAACAGCTTCAACCGACTGGCTGCCCACTTCCTGAAGGGTGGATTGGCTTACCAAAGGCTGATCTTGAGGAAGCTCATTTTGAAACATCACCAGAGATGAAAGATCAAGGAAGCCAGGGGTTAACAAAACAGCAAGCAGAGCCACTATCACCCCGAGGGTAATTAATGTAGTGCTCATTTTGTTTCTTGCCTGTTGCATGACTAGTTATAATACAAAGTTGATGCCAGTTTTATAAAAACCTATTTTACAGATAGTTACATTTTCATTCTACTACTTAGTGACCAATAGTGTACAGTTTTTGATCACAGTATCGAACGCTTTGTATTAGTACTCTTGTAGATCGAAAAGATTACAACTTTGTATTAAAAAAATATCGAAGGTCTCGCCTAGACCCGGGAAACGGTGAAATGAAACTGGCTTATTCGATGAGTTCGACCTCGAAAACCAAAGTGGCATTGGCAGGTATCTGGCCACGGGCCATGCTCCCGTAACCAAGGTTGGCTGGCACCCGGATGTAAGCCTTTGAACCCTTCTTTAGCAGCCCTATCCCTTCATCCCATCCTTTGATTACCTGACCAGCGCCAAGCACAAAGCTAAAAGGCTTGCCCCTATCGACCGAGCTGTCGAACTTTGTCCCATCTTCAAGGTATCCTGTATAGTGGACGGTAACTCTGTCGCCGACATTAGGCAAATCACCGGTGCCTTCTTCAAGCATCTTCACCCCGAGGCCGCTATCTCTATAGGTGTAGCCAAAATTTCTTCTTTCTATTTCCCATGCCAATAGTGCCTTCTGAAGAAAAATTATTTCCAAAGCAGATAGCTTTAACTTAGAATCAGCAGCCAGAGAAATGAGGTACTCCTCTGTGGCTTTATTGACTGATGGGATGTACTTCCCCTTCTTTCCGTTTTGAATGAGGAAGTTTGGTTGCGTTTCCGAAAATTGAACGCAAATGCCTGTGAACTTACTGTCCGTGAAACAGAAATCTGCCACATAAGCCAATTTCGATTCACACTCAGTGCACTGCGCATAGCCCTCCGATACCAACCCCAACAAAACCACCGCTACCAAAAACTTCCGACAAATGTCTTTCATATTGCTCTCCTCAAAAAGAAAGCAAAGAAGAAGCTCTTAGAAATAAAAATCAATAGTTTATCTCCTCTTCTTTTTGAAGGTGATCGGAATGAAGTCATCCGTCGGTATGCCGATGTGGGCCAAATCCCATTCAGGGTTGTATCCGCTTATGAGCCGCTTGATACATTCTACCCGATCATTCGTTGGAAATTCGCATTCTTCCCAATAAAAAATCTCGACCCTGTAGTGATACTGTTTTTTGATTCCGTTGATTCTTACTTCAACTTCGATCTCCTGCTCTTCTAAAGTGCGGGGAATCTCTATACCAATAACTGCCATATAATATGTTTCATTTGCGTCAGTTGTACATCAAAAAACATACCTTTATACTAAATTACTGACTATCAATTAATTGGTCGATTACCTCAAAATGAAAATGAACGATTTCAGGACAATAAAGTGTTCATTTTTAAAGAGTTAGTTGAGGCAGCACTATCAATGAAAGGACAGCGTTGCCGTTTCGAACCCAAATAAAGTCACTCGTTACAACGAATCAGATAATAAAGTCGTTAAACCCATCCCATGATAGAATGAAGTAAGAATTTTGTTTATTTACGAACTTGAAATAATTATAATAATATCTTATGAAAACGCCAGATTCTAACCTTTTGACTAAGTTGAGCGCTATTGGATTACTTGTACTTTGCGGACTAACGTTCGCAAGTTGTTCGTCTTCCTCTAAAAGCGAATTTTCTGATTCAGAAACCGTTGTGGAAACAGAAGATGATGCCGAAGACGACAAATCGCAAAGACCCAGCCCCCCGGCATCAACAACTGCCAATGTGAGTGGAGTAAACGTAACAATCGACTACAGTGCCCCAGCCGTAAAAGGCAGAACCATTTGGGGAGAGTTGGTTCCGTACGGTAAGGTTGACAGAACGGGAGCCAATGAAGCAACTGTATTCTCAGTTGACAAAGATGTTTTGATAAATGGAGGGCCGCTGCCCGCCGGCCAATACAGCCTGTTCAGTATCCCCACAGAGACTGACTGGACCCTTATTTTCAACAAAGAGGCCGAGCAATGGGGCGCCTATGACTACAAAGAGTCTGAAGATGCGCTTCGGGTTATCATCACTCCGTCCATGGTAGACGACTTCAAAGAAAGGCTTGAATTCAAAGTTTCATCCGACGGCACTGTAAATTATCACTGGGAAAAACTTGTGTTCAGTTTTAATGTAGCGCCTGTACCCAACAGCTAAAACAAAACCAGGGCGGCACTAGTAATCTGGGCCGCCCGTTCTTTTTAATTGTCGTTAATTATCGATCCTGAGCCATTGTCGGTTTCATCAACAACGGCATCACCTCTATAAAAAATAGATCCGCTGCCAGAAACCACCGCTTCAAGTTCACTGGTCACATACACCTTGGATGACCCGCTGCCTGAGTTAACGACCTGGGCTTTGGCTGCCACTAATTCATAAGCGTCAATACCACCCGACCCCGAACAAGTCGCCTTCAAGAAATCGGCAGCTCCACTTAGCAGAACACTGCCTGACCCGGAGTGAGAAACGGTGATCTCCGCAAAATCTCCTGAAAAAGTGATTTTACCAGAGCCCGTTAGTGCCACATTTGCCTCCTCTCCTTGCCCTGTATAGGTTATCTTGCCTGAGCCCGACAATAAAATATCAACGTCGTCGTCGAACGAGTCCAGCGTTGTGATGCTTCCCGAACCAGTCAGGGTAATGTTTTCAAGCTCCGGTAGTGTGATAAACACCGAAAAATCTTTGTGGTTAGACACACAGCTTCGGGGATAGATCGTCCATTGCCCATCTTCCACATCGGTACTGATGAGGTCAAGAATGTTTGGCTGGCCCTCAACCTCTACGCTCAGCGCCTCCCCTCTTTCTATGGTTACATTACCAGCCATGGTCATGTTGATACCTGTGAACGCTTCTATGTCTACGTCTCTTCGCACGATATCACCTTTACCCTTCTCACAAGGCCCATCTACAATACTACATCCCTGACCAGCGATGCCAAAAGCTAAAAAAGTCATCAGACTCCAATGTCTCAATACAGTTTTCATAATAGTTATTTGCGTAATTTTCATCAGTTACTCCCCTATAGTCGTTATTCAACGGAATAAGGTTGCCGGTTACATGAATATTATTCTCGCACTATTGACTTTTTTTCATTTACATTTGCGATTGTTTTTTCAATAAGCATGACGAAAATAGCAGATTTAGCCAAGTTCAAAATGGCGGTACTGGAACAATGCGTTCAGCGCCAGGAACAGCAAATAGCCAGTTTGAAAGAAGCCATTGAGGCTGCCATTGAAAGTGCGCTGAGCGAAAGTGGCAGCTCCGAGGACAGCCAGGATTCGTTCAGAGAGCAGATGCAGCAAGAGCGAAGCATGTACAACAACAAGCTGGCGGAAAGCAGCGAGCTTTTGGCTGGTCTCAAAAGAATCAATCCAAATGCGGTGTTTAGTCAAATTGGGCAGGGTGCACTGGTTGTAACTGACAAGCAGATTTTCTTAATTGCCGGAAGCATCGGTAAAATCACCTTCGACTCGCAGGATATCTTTGTCATTTCTACGCAGTCTCCTATCTATGATGCGATTGCCGGCCTGAAAAAAGGCGACAAATATGAATTCCGTGGGCAGCATTTTGTCATTGCCGACTTGACATAATTTTGCTGGATAATTTTTTTTCGGTTTCAAACGATTGAAAACGGCCTTCGCTCCATAAAACTATCCGTAACGCTATTTACACTGCCAATTTCAAAGTCAAAATTGTATATTCGGTGCCGCCTTTCATTAGGATTCACCTGGAAATTGAATGTGTAGTGTATGACTGTAGAAAAGAGAAGACTTGAAGAGTGCAGAAATGGGATTCCCTGGAAAGCATGGGGCCCTTATCTTTCTGAGAGGCAATGGGGAACGGTTCGTGAAGACTACAGCAAATACGGTTCAGCCTGGGAAAGCATACCGCACGACCATGCCAGAAGCAAGGCCTACCGGTGGGGCGAAGACGGCCTTGGTGGTTTCAGTAACGACGATCAACGAATTTGTTTTGCGTGGTCATTTTGGAATCACAAGGATCCTATTCTCAAAGAGCGACTGTTTGGGCTGTCTGGTATCGAGGGAAATCATGGCGAAGATGTAAAGGAGCTATACTATTACCTGGATAGCACCCCTACTCACTCCTACATGAAAATGCTCTATAAGTATCCTCAAACAGAGTTCCCCTACAAAAGCCTACTCGAGAAAAATCAGAAAAAGAGCAAACTCGAAACGGAGTACGAGATCATAGATACTGGTATTTTCGACAAAGACGAGTATTTCGATATTTTCCTCCACTATGCCAAGGCGGATGTTGAGGACTTCCTTTTTGAGGTTGAGATAGTTAACCGAAGCAATAAAAAAGCCCCAATCACCGTGCTGCCCACTTTTTGGTTTCGCAACACATGGTCGTCTGGCAAGGATAAATTCATCCCATCACTGGAAGAATTTGACAAGCAACACATGTTTTTGTCACATCACCTACTTGACGATTTTCACGTCTATTTTGACGAAAATATTGATGAGCAGGCTTTCACCGATAACGAAACCAATAGATCAAAGCTATATGGCATTTCTAATACGGCTAAGTTTCTCAAAGACGGTATCAACGACTACGTAGTTGATGGAAAAAAAGAAGCCGTTAACAAAGAAAAAAGAGGCTCTAAAGCGAGTGGTATTTACACTTTCAGCATCGATGCCAACAGCACAAAGAGGGTGCAGGTGAGGCTAAGCCGCAAAAAGCTAGAGAACCCATTTGGCGATTTTGATACTGTAATGTCGCTTAGAAAAGCGGAATGCGATTCATTCTACCGCTCCCTTCAATATAAAGTAGCCGACAAAGACCTGCGGAACATCCAGCGGCAGGCCTATGCAGGCATGATGTGGAGCAAACAGTTTTACTACTATAATATACGAGAGTGGCTTGGCGGTGACCCAGGGCGAATACCCCCACCTCAAGAACGACGACAAGGCAGGAACCACGACTGGCAGCACATGGACAGTGCGGATGTGATTTCAATGCCCGACACCTGGGAGTACCCCTGGTATGCCGCATGGGATCTTGCTTTTCATTGTATACCCATAGCCCGACTGGATCCTGATTTTGCCAAAAATCAGCTCCTGCTGTTGCTCAAAGATGAGTACATGCATCCAAACGGGCAAATTCCCGCTTATGAGTGGAACTTCAATGATGTAAACCCTCCTGTTCATGCCTGGGCCGTTTTGAGAGTATTTAAAATGGACAGGAAAATGCAGGGCAAAGGTGATTTTGATTTCCTTCAAAAGGCCTTTAACCGCCTGCTGCTGAACTTCACCTGGTGGGTCAATAGAAAAGACGCCGACGGCAAAAACATCTTTCAGGGAGGCTTCCTTGGGCTCGATAATATTGGTGTATTCGACCGCAACCGACCACTTTCAGAAGGCTCTTCACTGGAACAAGCTGATTCCACAAGCTGGATGGCTATGTTTGCCCTCAATATGCTTCGTATGTCACTGGAACTGGCTGAAGTCTATCCCGCCTATCAGGACATGGCCAACAAGTTTTTTGAGCACTTCCTTTACATCGCCAGCGCTATGAACAGCTCTGATGACGATACGGTGAACCTCTGGGATGACGAAGACAATTTTTACTATGATGTGATGCACGTAAAAGGTCAGGATCCTCAGCAAATGAAGGTTCGTTCAATGGTTGGGCTGATTCCGCTTTTTGCTGTCGAAACGCTGAGGTTATCGACCTACGAAAAGTTGCCAGAGTTCAGAGAGAGACTGGACTTTTTCATGAAACAACGCCCAAAGCTGGCTTCACTGGTAGCCCGATGGGAAGATCCTGGGCGGGGAGAAAGAAGGTTGCTCTCACTTCTACGTGGCTTCAGGATGAAGAAGATCCTTGAAAGGATGCTGGATCCAGATGAGTTCTTGTCCGACTATGGTGTCAGGGCGTTGTCGAAATACCATAAGGAAAACCCGTACGTACTTGAAATGGAGGGTGAAAAATTCATTGTTGAGTACCTTCCCGGAGAGTCCGACTCTTCATTCTTTGGAGGTAATTCCAACTGGAGAGGCCCCATCTGGTTTCCTGTCAACTACCTGATCATTGAATCGCTTTACAAGTTTCATTTCTACTACGGCGACGACTTTAAAGTCGAATACCCGGTAGAAAGCGGGGAATATGTCACTATCAAAGACCTGGCCGGGATTTTGGCGGAAAGGCTAATGAAGCCATTCCAAAGGGATGAAAATGGCAACAGGCCTGTGTTTGGAAATAACCAGAAGTTTCAAAAAGACCCCCACTTCAAGGACTATATTCTCTTTTATGAGTATTTTCATGGAGACAACGGAAGAGGTCTCGGTGCCAGTCACCAAACCGGGTGGACAGGACTTGTGGCAGACATCATTCACAAATACTACAACCCTTAAACCCTATAGAGGATGTTTTCTTTTTTCAAAAGGGAGAAAAGCAAAGAACTACCAGCGATAGTGGTATTCACCTCGAAAGTGCAGTTATACAAATGGCTGATAGCTGATGCCATGCAATCTCCATCCGCTATTTTCTATTTCTTCGAAGAAACAGGCAAGGAGTTAGAAGCACTACTTAATGCGGCAGGGGCTGAGTCGATAAAACTAATAAACTGGAAAGATGCTGATAAGACAATGATATCGGATAAAGCGTATGTAGCCGAGCTTTATCCTTTATCAGGCCCGTACACAACCCTTATCCACAACCTTCAGCAACATTCAAAGACCATCATTCAGACACTATCTCACCTTGACAGCCCTATTTTCATGAAGATGGGAGGCGACAAACTAAAGACACTGGTCGCACGCCTTGGGATAAGGGAGGAAGAATCTATTTCTCATGCCATGGTCACACGGGCAATCAGCAACCTCCAGTCAAAATTTGATCAGAAGGTAGTTACAGAAAAAACGGCTAACTCGATAGAAGATTGGTATCAGGCTAATCTGGATGGCTAGTGAGCAAAATATATATCTGGGCAAAACCACCCCAAGGTTACAGAATCGAATATTTTAGTATATTCGTTTAACTATTTCCTTTTTTTAACTTTGAGGTACCGTCCTTTTAATCAGAATGTAATGAAAAGATTTTGTTGGTCATCAATCCCGTTCTTGCTTCTAATGTTTGCAAGCTGCGGCGATGCGGGAATTGGCTTCAATATTACACGGAACGTTCCCATTATCTTTGAAGTAGCTGTCCCTGGAAATGATCCCGGCATCGAAATAGACCCTCCGGCATTCAATAAGACTTTTAGGCTATCCGACGTCAGCGCCTTCAAGGATGCTTTATCTGACCTGGCTGAGTCAGACGCAGTAACTGTCAATTCCGTTACTTATGCCATCACCGATGTTTCGGCTGAAGAAGAGGTGGAACTGGATGAAATAAGTCTGAGTGTAGCCTCGGAAGTCACTCAACAGCGTAGTGTTTTAGCAATCACAGGCAAACTTCAAAACACCTCAGAAAAACCTGCTGGCGTGAATGACGCTGAGGCCGGCACGATTAAACAAATCCTTACAACCTATAAGGAAGTAGACAACACGCTCACATTTGATTTCGCTGAGGTACCCACCTCCGATCTCAACTTCACTTTTACACTTTACTACAACATTACCTTAAGAGTAAGGTATTAATCACCCACTTGGTTATGAAAAAGCTAATACTATTTTTTACTCTTGTGTATGCTCCATTCTTGAGCCAATCCCAAAGCTTGGACGTCTTCATCGAGGGTGGTGTAGATGATGCAGAAGAGTTGTTGAAAAATTACTTTGAGCCCGCTTTTTTGGGTTTCGGCTATGGGCTTACCAACAACTGGGCTAATACCGCCAAACCCCACCAACCCCTGGGGTTTGATGTTACACTGTCGCTATCGGTTGCTTATGTGCCAGAAAAGGCCACTTTTTTCACGTTTAATCCAAACGACTACTCAAATGTGACGCTTGCCGATCCAAGCAAAGATCAACTGCCGACAATTTTTGGCCCCAATCTTGATGCCGATGATATTCCGGAAATCGTTTTCAATGAGGGTCAGCAAGAAAGTGAAGTGACGTTTTCAAGCCCCACAGGTCTGGGAATGGAAGAGGTTATCGGGTTCAATGCGGTTCCGGCCCCAATGATACAAGCCGGATTAGGCTTGATCAAAGAAACCGATTTGAAAATCAGAACGATACCAACCTACACGTACACGAACGGTGACACGGAAGTAAAACTAGGCATGCTTGGTTTCGGTATTCTGCATGATATGAAGCAACACGTGCCTGCTTTCGCATTTGCACCTTTCGAACTGTCTCTTCTTGCTGGTTTCAGCAGGATTTCTGTCGAAACTACACCCGACGTTAACACTCCTGGTAACGTGACCAGATTAAGCGTGAAGGGAGCTACATTACAAGTGCTCGGCAGCAAAGACTTCGTGAAAATTATCACACTGTATGGTGGAGTTGGATTGAACGGAGCATTTACAAGAGTGAGGCTCGACGGCAGCTATGAAATCGAAAGCTCACTACAGCCACTGGTCGACCCCATTGATTTTAAGTTCAGCAATTTCAGCCCACGAGCGACAGTGGGTGTCAAACTAAACCTGGCAATCATTACTATTAATGCCGACTACACAGTTCAAAAATACAACACACTCTCAATGGGTGTCGGTGTGAGTGTTAGATAGAGGTGACTGGCAGTTACCGCTCCGCCGGTCGTACAACGCATGCAACTAGTCACCATGTTCAGTTGCGAACTGGCGTGTTAAAGCTTAATGAAAATCTTCTTTTTGTAGAGAAAATAGACGGGTATAAAGCAAATAATGAGCGAATAGAACAGTGCCCAAATGAGAGAAGAGAGTTTTTCCGGAGTCCCCACTGCAACCAGACCCTCAAAAAAACCGCTTCTTAATGGGATATTGGCCAATGCCAGCAATTTCAAGATCACACCATGAAGGACGTAGGCCACCACAGCGTTGGAGCCAAATATGACACCGAGCTTTGTCCAGCTCACTTTGCCCTGAACATCTACCAGCCAGACGAAAAAAGCTAGCGACATGGCTGCCAAACCAGCGGCATATAAGACATAGGAGCTGGTCCAGATGTGTTTGTTGATGGGGAAAAACCAATCAAATACATTACCGGCCACAAAGGCGGAAAATCCTGCGAAAAACAACCAAATTACTTTTTTGTCTGCATCCAGCTTACTCAACAGCAACCTTCCGGCTAACATGCCAGCAATGCCAGTCCCTATCGCAGGAAACGTACTTAGAAAGCCCTCAGGATCCCAGGTTTTTTCCCACAGCCTGCCAGGCACCAGCCTGCGGTCAAGCCAGGACTCCATGTTCGTCCCTGGTTCATAGTTGCCTGCAATAAACCCTTCGCCAATCTGCTTTATTCCTTCCACTGGCACCATACCTCCACTCCGCAAAGTCTCTCCTGTGCCGAGCGCTTGCTGAATCACCTCATCGATAGGAACGGGCACAAAAGTCATTATTGCCCAATACCCAACAAGGAGACCGACTGCCCACTTTACCTGAGCTCTCCAGTCGCCGTAAAGGTACAGCAGCGAGCAGGCTAGAAAAACGATACTGATACGTTGAAGCACGCCGGGAATCCGAATGTTTGATAAGTCAAATTTTGGAAACATCCACAGAAAAATGCCCAGAGCGAATATTTTCAAAGCCCGCACAATCACTTTTTTCACCAGCTCTTTTTTACTCTTCCCCTGATCAAGCTGTCGTTCAAAAGCCAGCGCAATAGAAACGCCGACGATAAACAAAAAGAAAGGAAAAACGAGGTCCGTTGGTGTAGCACCGTGCCAAGGGCTGTGCAACAATGGTGAGTAAACATGGCTCCAAGAGCCAGGCACATTCACTATGATCATAGCCACAATGGTAAAGCCTCTCAGTGCATCAAGTGATACAAGGCGTTTTTTAGAAGTAAGCGCTTCAAGATTGCTTCCCATATTCGATTTTGGTTACAAAATATCTCAACACCTTTACCACAGCTACTAAAAATATACCTATGCCTTTTGATAGTTGTGAGCGGCAAATTTTGGAGTATCACCAAGCCTGACGAAAGTCATAAGTCTTAAAAAGGGGCCCCTTTGAATATTTTACTAATTTCAGTCGAAAAAAATTCAATAATCAAGCTTTAGAGAACATATGAGACGGGCATTAGGGCAGTTAGAGAGAATTGAGGCAAAATGGATAGAATTGCTCGATAAGTACGCTTTTGATTTTTTGAGAATCAGCATTGGGCTTATATATACTACTTTTGGCCTGCTAAAATTCTTTCCACAGTATAGTCCTGCGGAACAACTTGCTGAAGACACCATCTGTATCATCACATTCGATGTCCTCTCAGGGAATGCCGCATGTATTGTTCTCGCAATTATGGAAACCATGATTGGAGTGGCACTGATTATCAATTTTAAAGCCAGAGCAACGATCTTAATAACCATCTGGCACATGTGTTGCACCTTTCTCCCGTTGATAATTCTTCCAAAGTACGCCTTTAACCAAGATCCTTTCAGCTTGTCAATAGTGGGACAATACATTTTCAAGAATCTGATTATTCTTTCTGCCTTGATGGTGCTTTATAAGAACCTTGGGAGCAAAGTGTCGAAATTCGCTGTGCATGAAGTAACGGAAGAAGAGGAGGGTTAGTAGCCGATCCTCCTAACACAATTTGGTTGTCAAAAGCCTTGTGGCGGCCAGGCTCTTTTCACACGACAGTTTAAATCCCTATCAAACTAAATAATAAATTATGGCTTTGCATAGTCTGGTTTAATATGTGCATTCTTCATGAATCCCATTAAAATATCCCAAAGCTGCTCGTAAGGAACAATTTCAACTTCTGCAAAAGCGTCCCCCGGCTCAGGAGTGCTAGCGAGGCGTTCCAAATACCGCTTCCCCTTTTTGGCTGCCATGTCGGGGTTAAAGCTGCATTGCACAATAATGGAGATCAGCTTGAGAAATAGTTTCTCTCTCTGACTTTCTGGGTTTTGGTTTAGATATCTGTAAATATATCTTTCAGAGTTGGGCAACTTGGTCAATGCCAGATCAAGCCTGTCTTTCTTAAGAAAGTCCATAAACTCTAATATGAGTATCGCTACCATGAATCCCTGTTTGTCTTGACTGTAGAAAGGAAGTCGTTCATAGATATCCTTAAAGCTCAGAACGTCTTCCACATTTCTATCGGGCATTATAAAATATAAATATCCCTTGTATAGCTCCCACCTTTCCTTCGACTGAGCGCTAATTTTGTCCACATAGGGGTTTCTGGTTACCTGATTAATCACTTCATCGGCCAAAAGATAGTTCTTATTGTGAAGCGCCAGCAGTAAGTAGTTCTCCATGTGAGAGAACCAGTTCCTCGAAGACCTTGATATGTGGTTCATCCCTTCCTCAGCATATTTAATGCCCTTGTCGTAGTCCTTGGCTCTCAAACAAGCATAGGTACGAGTATAGACGTGGTGGCGCATGTCAAACCTCAATGGATTTACAGCACCTTTATTCACCAAATCATAAGCCTCCTCAGTAATTGCAACAACACTGCTATAGTCACCCAAAAGCTCATTTGTCCACAACCGAAGCCTGTAATAGTTTTCAAAAAGTGCGTACGAGCCTCCTTTCTCCCATAATTTCCTAAGAACTTCCACCGCCTTAATGGTAGACTCCAGGTGTACTTTCCTCGAATGCACAGACTTGCCCAATTGCATCCATTTTAGGTAAAAAATATCAAGCGACTCCTCCTCTCGTCTATTGATCACTTCGTATTTTTTTATCTGTCCAATGGCCTTCCTTAGGTGGTTCGGGCGAAATGACTCGGAATATATTATTCTCAACATCTTCAGACCGATCAGTGTCAGGTCAGTAAACTCTGATTCCTTGGAGATGGTCAGTGCCTTTTTTATACTTTTTTCAGCGAGTTCATATTCTCCTTCCTTGTAAAGTATTTTGGCCCTGAAAATATGACTGTGGCATTCCTGCTCAAAAGGAAAGCTAATGTTACCCCTCGAGTCATTAAAATCAGCAAAATACAAAAGATTATTCAGCTTGGTACGCAATCTGGATTTAAGCATCCTATAGCGTTGGTCTGTGCCATTTGTGCCATACATCCCAAAAGCAGCGTCATCATCTGTCGTGTAAACACCACTTTGTATGCTATTAAACAGTTGCTGCTCTTTCCCTGGGTTGTCTTCATTATTTACAACATCGATAAGAGAAACATTTTTTTTGACCCTGTTTGTTACAATTCTGACTATTTTTTTGATCTCATTCATAGTGAACACTTCAAATTTTAAGCTTCAGGAGGAATTTCACCGACTTTATACCGTAAACTACTAAATTTTTTATAGTTAGCAAATGTTACAAACTGTCGTAAATGGGTAGTAGGTATTCCACCATCTTCGAGGCGTGTAATTCACTTAACTTAACCAATGAGATTATGGCACAGTATGTTTTCTTCTTGATTCTTTCTCTAGGCCTCTATTTTGCTTCGCCTTCAACAACTTCATCCTCGTCTACCAAAAAACCAAAGCAATCGTTGCGAATAATAAAAACAGACGATGGTGGACAGGGTGGCTGGGTCGGAGGCGGCAAATAATACATATTGCTGAAAGTTTACTTGTTAAAAAAGGGTAGTCAGAGCATTTCCCTTTTTTAACAAGTTAATGGAGCCTTATCGCCCCACCCTGTTTGGTGTTTTCTGCTGAAACAAATCCGTTTAAGTTATTCCAACCCAACTATTGCCTTTTGCCAAATTGGGTAGTTTGAAATAATTTGAATGCCGGAAAGACACCATTGACGCTAAAAAAGCCAAAGAACACTCTGACAAACTAAGAAAAAGAGTTTGAACAAAAGGTACGAGTATTGGCCTTAAAATGCTAGTATGAGCGGATTCTTCCAGATTCATCTGCAAGCGTTCTTAAATAGCTATTAAAATCATCTTCCTCGAGGAGTTGTTCGAGTGTAAGGTGAAGTCTGTATTTCCAATAATGCTGAGAGTTGGCAGGCACATTAATTCTTTCTTCGCCAGGAGAAGGTCTCCGGAGCCTTTCATCCGTTGCAAGCAAGTCCTGAATCGGGAAAATTGCCCACATAGCGGGTGCTTCCATATGCTGCCGGATAATTTCCGAAGCAATCCATGGCTCGCAGTGAACCGGAGCTTCGCCTGCCTGCTTCAAAATAGAATTGAAAAATCTTTGAACCTCCTGCCTGTCCTCTTCCCACCAGCCTCTCAAAGTAGATGTATCGTGACTTGACGTGGTGGTAACCGACAAGTATGGGGTTTGAGATGGAGGCCAAAACTCCCAGTCCGGATTATTGGGCATTCGCTGCACAGCAAGACTGAGGATTTGCAGTTCAGCCATAACGCCCGGAACACTTTCAGGAACCATACCCAAATCCTCGCCACATATCAGCATATTAGTAGCTGCCTTCAGTGCAGGGAGCTTTTCCATCGCCCGGTCTCTCCAAAAAACGTTGTGCCGTTTGTAGAAATAGTGAACGTACAGCTTGTTCATCACCTCTTTGCCTTGATCGTCGAGATCTCTGTAACTATAGGTACTGTGAAACCCAATCCTCGGGTTGAACATACCTGCATCATCAGTCGTTAGAAAAAGCACTTCGGCATGCAGCCTGAATAGCTGACCTCGCAACCATATCAAATGTTCATTGTCGGCATTGGCGTCAACCATTTTTTCCTCAATATGAGCACTCAGCTTGCGTTGAGTATTGTATTGCTCCCTGAAACAAAACTTGCCCTGCTCAAATTCCTCCAGAAAGGTCTCCTTTACTTTGTCGCTATGTGCACCGAAAATCTCTGAGAGCATATACGCCCTTATGTATGGCTCGCAGTAACGCTCTTTGTCAAACCGCAAGCCCCAATTATTGAGTTCTTGTAAGCTGAATGGCAAACACGGGTTAAAGTGCCCGAAAAGCCCTTCCACAGCGTGCATGGGAATTTCCCAAATTCTGAAAAATCCGAGGATATGGTCGATACGAAACACATCAAAGTAGTCGGCCATCTTTTTCAAGCGTTCTTTCCACCAGGCATAGTCATCTTTGGCCATCTCCTCCCAGTTGTAGGTTGGAAAGCCCCAGTTTTGCCCTGTAACAGAAAAATCATCCGGCGGCGCACCTGCCTGGCAGTCCATATTGTAAAGCCCTGGCGCTACCCATGCATCCACACTATATCGGAATATCCCGATAGGTATATCACCTTTGAGCACCACGCCTCTCTGCCTGGCATAGGCGGTGGCTTCCTTGAGTTGCTTGTCGAGATGAAACTGGATAAAGTAGTGGATGGCTACATCATCATAGTGCTTTTGCTTAGGGTCAGCAAATTTGGCTATTTCCTTTTCAGAATAGACCGAATATTGTGGCCACTGACTAAAGTCAGGCGTGCCAAACCTGTCTCGCAGGCATGAGAATACCGCATAAGGAAGCAACCAGTGTCCATTTTGAGCAAAGAACGTTTTGAATTCCTTACTTTTCAAAACAACCTCTTTGTGTTCAGCATAGGCAAGCTTAAAATACTCAGCTTTGGTATTCATCACCTGCTCATGATCGACATGATCGAGTCGGTTCAGCGCTATTCTCTTTTTATCAAATTCCTTCTGACGCTTGCCGTCACTGAGCACTCCCATTGCCTGGAGATTGGCATAAATGGGGTGAAGAGCAAAGACTGAAATGCCGGCGTATGGATAAGAGTCTACCCACGTATGAGAAGCGATGGTATCGTTAACAGGAAGTACCTGGATAAGCTTGTTGCCCGTTTTAACAGACCAATCGACCAACTTTTTGATGTCTTCAAACTCACCTACGCCCGTGCCAGACTCTGACCGCAATGAAAAAACGGGAATGGCCACCCCGGCACCCCGCCAGTCACCCGACTGGAACCGAAAGTGCTCATCGGCCTGAATGGTAAGCCCGCCTTCTTGTACTGACGAACTTACTGGCAAGTGGCGGTTTTCACCCCCCTCCCATTCTTCAACTCGTTTGGTTTTCGTATTGTAAAGGACATATTTATACTCAACGGGAAGCTCTTCCAAAGCAAAGTGCACATCCAATTCCCATACCGGGAACTGAGCATTACTCATAAGCACCACCTTCCCTTCCTTCCACTCGCCCAGCACTTTGTGGCTTCCTATCACTCCCACCTGGTAGTCTTCCCCAACCCTGGGCAACCTGAGTTGCAGACGGTAAGACAAGCCTTGAGTTCCAACCGCTTCTTTCTTTGGTGTCCCCGTTTGCTTAAAAAACGCCTGCAAAAAGGGAGAAGTGTTCAATAAATTCTGATCACTAGTCGAAGGCCTCCAGTAGTCCCGCACCTCAACAGTTTTGTACCGACTTGCGTCCACACCCTGCCTTCGCTGGTCACCAAATTCCCATTCGATCCTACCATCCCTCTCGTCAAGCAGGTAGTATTTATAGTCAAAGGATTTACCCTCGGCTTCATCCAGTTCAACTTCGACAGACCACTGCTCTCCGCCGGTCGGTTTTAACGGAACAGCCCTGGCCTCATCCCAGGAGCCGAGACTCTTCGCTGAGCCACAAATGAAAAGGCGCTGGCCCCAAACCGTTCTGTAATCAATATTGAACCTTACTTTAATCATACTAATCAAAATATCTGGAACGGCCTCCCGAAGTAAAATGAAACGAATCGACGCACCTTGCTGGCATGTTTCCTTTAGGTAGATCTAAATTATCCCGACGCAATTAAAACATGGAGATCAAGAGCCGCAAATATAAATGGACAAGCCTCATTGTATCACCTTCCTTTGTAAAATATCTAGCCACGGATATTTCAAGGTTGTTTGCTCGGAAGCCCTTTCTATTGCCAAAACAAATCAGTTCTCGTCTTTCACAAGCAGCACCATGACAGCGGCAATAATAAACGAGACTCCCCCGATAATAAGTGCATAAATCGCCTCTCCTTCAAATACCCGTTTCACCAAAAAACCTAACAGGGAGGCGGCACATATTTGCGGGATAACGATGAAGAAGTTGAATATCCCCATGTAGACCCCCATTTTCCTGCCGGGTATAGCGCCTGCAAGAATAGCATAAGGCATCGCCAAAATACTAGCCCAAACCAAGCCAATACCCAAAAAAGGAATAACCAGTAACTCAGGAGATTTTATAAAAGAAATTGCAATAAAACTTACTCCCCCTATCACCAGGGAAATGGTGTGAGTGATTTTTCTGGAGGTTTTACTAGCCAGCCAGATAAGTCCAAAAGCGAGTAAGGCAGCCGCTCCGTTGTAGACCGAAAACAGCACTCCTACCCAGTCAGCTCCATCATTATATAGCTGAGAGGCAGCATCCTTTGTGCCGTAAACATGCGAAGTGATCGCCGCAGTACTGTAAATCCACATAGCGAAAAGAGCAAACCAGGAAAAGAACTGCACAACAGCCAGTTGTTTCATGGTAACCGGCATGTTGTTCAGGTCAGTAATGATGAAGGTCAAACCATTGCTCAGTCCTGATTTTGACATCCACCCCACTATGAGTTCTACAAGTCCAAAAACGATCAGTCCAATGGCGAGTATGTACACCTCTTTTTCGGCATTTACATACGCCAGGGCCAGTGTCAAACCAATTCCCATCGCTAACAAAACCAGCCCAACATTGAGGTAAGTTGATACTTTGGCTGTGTTTTCTTTTGACTGATCCGAACTGGCTATTGCATCATTTTCAAATTGAGCAAGTTCTTCCGGCGAATACTCCTTTGTCTTCAGCACAGTCCAAATGATAGCCATCAAAAATATGGCTCCGCCGATGTAGAAGGAGTATTTAACAGAAGGTGGGATAATGCCCTCGGGTGCTGTGTTGGGTATTCCAAACCAGTTAGTAAGCACATAGGGAAGTGCGGAAGCAACCACAGCGCCGGTACCTATAAAGAAGCTTTGTGTGGCGAAACCAGTGGTTCGTTGGCCAGGGGGAAGCATGTCGCCGACAAACGCACGAAAGGGCTCCATGGAAACATTGATGGATGCATCCATGATCCAGAGCATGCCAGCTGCCATCCACAGAGTGGGTGAGTTGGGCATGATTATGAGCGCCAGAGAAGCCATAATAGCGCCAGCCAGAAAATAAGGTCGTCTTCTACCTAGTCTGGTCCAGGTGTTGTCGCTCATGTGGCCAATAATGGGCTGTATGATCAAACCCGATACTGGCGCAGCGATCCAGAGAATGGGAATATTGTCAATTTCGGCACCAAGTGTTTCAAAGATTCTCGACACGTTGGCATTTTGCAAAGCGAATCCAAATTGGATGCCCAGGAACCCAAAACTCATGTTCCAAATCTGCCAAAAACTAAGACGGGGTTTTTCCATGTTGTTTAAGCAAGTAGGTAAAATCAAAAAATCCGAAATGCAAACATGTCGGATTCAGTCACAATGTTGTTGATCTCGAATTAAGCTGCACGAGGCAAACAAACGGGATAGTAATGCGCTTGTTTTAAATCCTACCTCATCGAAGATTTTCTGATGATCAGCTTCGTTTTCAACACTTCGGTGCGAGGCACAAACTCATCCTCATCTGCTTCACTTTGCTCAATAAAAAGCTGAGCGGCTTTCTGGCCCATTTCGAAACCGGGCTGAGATACTGTTGAGAGCGATGGTTGCATGAGAGACGAAATCTCCCAGTCACTGAAGCCAACGATAGCCACGTCTTTTGGAACAGAAACACCTTTGTCACGCAACGCTATC
This sequence comes from Imperialibacter sp., assembly GCF_040222815.1. GTDB lineage: Bacteria > Bacteroidota > Bacteroidia > Cytophagales > Cyclobacteriaceae > Imperialibacter. The sequence goes on from NZ_JAVKCH010000026.1 coordinate 336,299, forward strand.
ATTGCACCGATCCCCACCATGTCGTTGTTAGCAAATATGCCATCAAACGTCAACTTTTTATCGAAAAGAGTGGCTATTTGGCGACTACCTTCATCGAAGGTTGTTTGCTCACAATGAATAATAAGGTCTTCATTTATCGGCAGGTTGTTCTTTTTCAGGGCTGCCAGATATCCGTCTCTCCTGTTCTTTGTGATATCAAGGTTTTTTGGTCCTTCAAGGTGCACGATCGTTTTGCAGCCTATGCTGATCAAATGCTCGGTTGCCTGAAAAGCACCATCGTAATCATCAACAATCACACGACTGGTGTTCAACTCTTCACAAACCCGGTCAAAAAAAACGAGGGGAATCCCTCGATCAATAAGATTTCTGAAATGATCGTACGAAACAGTTTCCTTGCTCACTGAAGCAAGAATGCCATCAACCCTACTATTAACCAACGCATTGGTATCGGAAACCTCACGGAGGAACGACTCATTGGTTTGTGAAATAATTACGTTGTAGCCGGCCTTGTAAGCCACATCCTCGATACCACTAATAATGGTAGAAAAAAAGAAGTGGACTATCTCAGGGATGATAACACCAATAGTGTTGGTCTTACTCTTTCGTAAGCTAAGGGCTATCAAATTTGGCTGGTAATTCAGCTTTGCTGCCAACTCGCTAACGGCCTTTTTTGTCTCCTTGCTTATGTCCGGATGGTCTTTTAGCGCCCTGGATACTGTAGAGGGAGAAATGTTCAGCTCCCTTGCAATGTCTTTAATAGTTACCGGTGGGTTCTTCATTTATAATAAGGTTTATCCGCAAGGCGAAGAGCGAAATTAAAAGTAGGCATCAAATTCTACAAACTTGGCTAAGAAGTTATAAATTTTTCAACTAAAAACCGATTTAGGCTGTTTGCTTACTCTAAACTTGGCTCCCTCTTTGCTTATTTGTCTTTTAGGGATAATTTTGATTTTTCCCTCTGTAAATAACAAATTCAATAAAATATAATACTATGAAATTCAGACCAGGCGTAATATCAGGCGACGAAGTAAAGGAAGTGTTTGACTATGCAAACAAAAACGACTTCGCCCTTCCTGCGGTCAATGTGATCAACACAAACACGGTGAATGCAGTACTTGAAACTGCAAAGGCTGTTAATTCACCCGTTATCATACAGTTCTCCAACGGAGGCTCTTCTTTCTTCGCCGGAAAGAGCCTAAGCAACGACAACCAGTTCGCCGCTATTGCCGGTGGCATTTCAGGTGCCCAGCATGTGCATTTGATGGCAGAAAAATATGGCGTTACAACAATTCTTCACACCGACCACTGCGCTAAAAAACTTTTGCCATGGGTTGACGGACTGCTCGACGCTGGTGAGAAATTTTACGAAACGCACAAAAAGCCTTTGTATAGCAGCCATATGCTCGACCTATCAGAAGAGTCGATTGAAGAGAACATGGAAATAAGCACCAAGTACTTCAAGAGAATGGCTGCAATGGGCATGACACTTGAAATCGAATTGGGTGTGACTGGCGGAGAAGAGGATGGTGTCGACAACTCCGACGTTGACAGCTCAAAGCTTTACACGCAGCCCGAGGAAGTGGATTTCGCCTACACACAGCTAAAAGCTATTTCCGACAACTTCACAGTAGCTGCTGCCTTCGGCAACGTTCACGGCGTATATAAGCCTGGCAACGTAAAGCTGATGCCTGTGATTCTTAAAAACTCGCAGGAGTTTATCATCAAAAAGCATGGAACCGGGCCATTGCCAGTCAATTTCGTATTCCACGGTGGATCCGGATCTAGCAGAGCTGAAATTCGTGAAGCTATTTCTTACGGAGCCATCAAAATGAACATCGATACCGACATGCAGTGGGCGTATTGGGACGGTGTGAAAGACTACTATAAGAAAAACGAAGGCTACCTGCAATCGCAGATTGGTAATCCTGAAGGCTCCGACAAGCCGAACAAAAAGTTCTACGACCCAAGAGCCTGGCTCAGAGAAGGTGAAAAAACTTTTGTGGCTCGCCTGAAGCAATCGTTCGAAGACTTGAATTGCATCAATCGTAACGCTTAGTTGCCTTGGTGACTTTCAGGTTATTGGAAGTAGTTAAACTGACGGCAACTGTCGTTGTCTCGTGTTTTCTTATCCAATGCTCAACCCCTGAAAGTCACCAATCTTCTTCCACCCTAGACTCCTCTTTTATGGCTGGTAAATCAGATAAAATAATCGTTTACCAAATAATGACACGGCTTTTTGGTAACAAGGCCAATACCAACAAGCGGTATGGCACCATTGAGGAAAACGGAGTTGGCAAGATGGCCGACATCAATGCCAAAGCGCTCAAAGAACTAAAGAAATTTGGCGCTACACATATTTGGTATACTGGTGTGCTGGAGCATGCCACCATGTCGGACTACACTTCGATAGGCATTGCGCTTGACGATGTGGATGTAGTTAAGGGCAGAGCAGGCTCGCCTTACGCCATCAAAGACTACTACGACATCAGTCCAGACCTTGCCGTAAACCCAAAAAACAGAAAGAAGGAGTTCGTTGCGCTTGTCGACAGAACGCACAAAGAGGGTCTGAAAGTGCTCATCGACTTTGTGCCGAACCATGTAGCCAGAGGATATTCCTCCGACGCCGCTCCTGAAGGTGTAAAGGGATTTGGTACTGACGATGATGTGTCGGTAGCATTTAAAGCATCTAACAATTTCTACTACATTCCAGGCCAGCCATTTCAGATTCCGGCGGGGTACGATCCCTTGCCTGGCCATGAGCACCCTACCAAAGACCAATTCTACATGGAGTCGCCCGCAAAAGCCACGGGGAATGACGTTTTCTCCCCTACTCCATCCATCAACGACTGGTTTGAAACCATAAAACTTAACTATGGGGTTGACTACGTCAATTTCAGAGAAAGACATTTCGATCCTATTCCAGATACCTGGAACAAAATGCTGGAGGTTCTGACCTACTGGACTGAACAAGGGGTAGATGGCTTCCGGTGCGACATGGCAGAGATGGTGCCGGTGGAATTTTGGGAATGGGTCATTCCGAAAGTGCAGGCCATCAATCCTGACATCATTTTCATTGCGGAAATTTACAACCCCAACGAATATAGAAACTACATCGAAAAGGGGCATTTTGACTATCTGTACGACAAGGTAGAGCTTTACGATACGCTGCGGCATATCATTGAAGGCAAGGCCAACACAGACCACATTACCACTGTGTGGCAAAGACAGGAGGGTATTGCCCAACACATGCTGCGCTTTCTTGAAAACCACGACGAGCAAAGAATCGCCTCTCCTTTTTTTGCTGGCAACGCAAAATACGCTATACCGGCCATGGTACTCACGGCCACCATGCACACGGGGCCAGTCATGGTTTACTTCGGTCAGGAAGTAGGCGAGCCAGCTACTGGCAGTGAAGGATTTTCGGGAGAAGATGGCCGAACAACCATTTTCGATTACTGGGGCGTACCCAATCACCAGGCATGGATGACTGGCGGAAAATTTGATGGCGGAAACCTGTCTGCTGAAGAAAAAGAACTACGAGAATTCTATCAGTTTATCCTCTCCTTTTCTTCAAAAGAACCAATCATTGCATCAGGCGGCTTCTACGACCTGCACTATTTCAACCGGAGTGCTGAATTTACAGGGCACAGCAATAATGTATTCACGTTTTTGCGCCACGACGAAAAGAGCGCCTTTCTGATAGCTGTTAACTTCAACAAGGAAGGAAACGAGCAAGTGCTTTTAAAAATACCTGCTGATGCGTTAACGGCTTTTAATATGCATCAGAAAAAATCGATCACCTTTACGAATTACCTCAACAAAGGTGAAGCATTGACTGTGCCGTCCGATGACCTAACATCGAAAGATTCGCCCAACGCATTGTCTTTTGAAATAGCTCCGAATTCCTTTAAAATTTATCGGCTAACTGGCAAAAATTAACTCCTATGACCAGACGAATAACTTTTATTTTTCTACTGGCGGGAATCTTCTCTTGCCAAACCCCAAAGAAGGAAGCGTCGGCACTTGAGGCTGTAAAAGCCCCCTTTCTCTGGGAAAACGCTACTGTCTATTTTCTGTTAACAGACAGGTTCAACAATGGCGACACAACCAACGATGTCAATTTTGGCAGAACCGGTGAAACGGCTCCCCTCCGGGGATTCATGGGTGGCGACATCAAAGGTATCAATGCAAAAATATCAGACAACTACTTCACTGACCTTGGGGTAACTGCACTTTGGTTTACACCTGTTGTCGAGCAAATACACGGATCAGTTGACGAAGGCTTTGGCAACAACTACGGCTTCCATGGCTATTGGGCCAAAGACTGGACGACGCTCGATCCCAATTTCGGCACGAAAGAAGATTTGGCAGCATTGGTCAAGGCTGCCCATGCTAAAGGAATCAGGGTGGTGCTGGACGTGGTGCTGAACCACACCGGCCCGGTTACTGAAGCAGACCCAGCCTGGGTGGACTGGGTAAGAACCGAACCACAATGTGTTTATCAGGACTATGAAACAACCGTGTCGTGCACGCTAGTGAAAAATCTGCCGGATTTACTAAGCGGAAGCGATGAGAAAGTGGAGCTTCCAGGCCATTTGGTAGAGAAATGGAAAGCTGAAGGGCGTTACGAACAAGAATTAGCCGAGCTCAATGAATTCTTCGAACGAACTGGCTATCCCAGGGCACCTCGATATTACATCATTAAGTGGTTGACCGACTACGTACGGGAATTTGGCGTCGACGGCTTCAGGGTAGACACAGCCAAACACGTAGAAGAATCTGTTTGGAGCGAGTTGTACAAAGAAGTGCTAATCGCTTTTAGTGACTGGAAGCACTCCCACCCTGATGAGGTGCTCGACGACAATGAGTTTTACATGGTGGGCGAAGTATACAACTACGGCGTCAGTGGTGGTCGTTGGTACGATTTCGGTGACAGAAAAGTCGACTATTTCGACCAGGGGTTCCACGGCCTGATCAATTTCGAATTTAAGTACGATGCCCAAAAAGACTACGAATCGATCTTCAAAAAGTACGATACGTTGCTCCACACGAGCCTCATTGGCAATGGTACGCTGAACTATTTAAGCTCACACGACGACGGCCAGCCATTCGATGCCACCAGGGAAAGAGCCATAGAAGCGGGAACCAAACTCTTACTCACCCCTGGTGCTGCTCAAATTTATTATGGCGACGAATCGGGGCGCCTTCTACAGTACGAGGGGGCCTCAGGCGATGCTGTGCTTAGGTCTTTTATGAACTGGGAACAAATCTCTGACAATGCGAGTATTGGCGACCAGAGTGTGCAAAGCATTCTAGACCATTGGCGGAAACTCGGCACTTTCAAGAGAGATCACGTGGCGGTTGGCGTGGGTAGGCATGAGCAAATCAGTGAAATGCCTTATGTTTTTTCACGCATTTACAAAGACGGTGTATTAGAAGACCGGGTTGTAATTGCACTTGATGCGCAGCAGGGTGAAAAACTAATCCCGGTTGGTGGAGTTTTTCCCGACGGAACCCAATTAAAAGACTACTATAGTGGCCAAACAGGTGAGGTAAAAAATGGAGAGGTTGCCATTAAGTCTGACTACAATATTGTTTTATTAGGTCCAATAGGCACTTAGTGCTTCCATTTGGCTTGATAGAGATGCCTGCAATTTTCGCCCAAAGGTTGACGGCCAACGCCATTCAAACATTAATTCCCGGGAAATTTTGCTCAGTTCTGTTTACTTGCAAGACTATTTGACTGAATCGACCCTCAGTTAGATTAATACTTACTACTTATGAGAATATCGAGATACTTTACGCTAGCCTTTCTAACTGCCTTCTTCTTAACCTCCTGCTCCGATCATTCAACTGAAGAAAGTGCATCAGTTGAGGTTCCCGACGCCCTTCCAATGAAGCTTGTTGCTCTATCGGACTTGTCTGGGTTCACTGACATAGGCAAAGACTGGGCTATCGCAGGCGAGGTGCTGGCCGTTCCAAATGGCTTCGAAGCGAAAGCAGGAAGCGGAAACCTGGTAAAAAGCGGCAACGACTCGGGCCAAATCTCCAGCGGAATTAAACACACTGATTTGGAACTGGAATTTAGCTTTGTTCTGTCAGATGGGGCAGATTTAAAAATAGTTTTACTGGAGCAATACCCACTCATCGTGGCGGAGTTTGCTAACGGACAACAAACCGAAAAGTCTGGCGGAGGCATTCCAGTACGAATTGACAGTACTCAGCGTACAGCTGTCAATGCCTTGAAAATGCCTGGTCTGTGGCAAACCGTGAGGATATCCTTCAAAGCACCTCGGTTTGGCAGCGACGGGCAGAAAACTAAAAACGCCGTTTTCTCCGAAGTGTATTTAAACGGATTTCTCATTCAATCCGGCGTAGAGGTGAAGGAGGCAATATTCTCGCCTGACAACGAAGAATCGACTTCTGGCTCATTTATCTTCACTGCGGCAAACAACTCGGTCGCTCTGAAGGACATTAAGTACAAGTCTTTTGGTCTTGAAAAGCTTATATTAAGTGACCTTGAATACTCACTTTATCAAGGCATTTGGGACAAGCTCCCCGACTTTACCACAATGACCCCGGCTAAAACCGGCAAAGTAGATGAGCTATCTATTGTCGGTCTGGCTGACGGTAACGACCACTATGGCGTGATTTTCAAAGGCAATCTCTCGGTGCCAAACTCTGGCGACTACCTTTTTGAAACTTTGATAGATGATGGTGGGGACTTAATCATTGACGGGAAAGTTGTTGTACACAACGACGGAGAGCCCGGTTTTGGTGCCGGCAAAGGGCTAATCACGCTGGAAAAAGGGACACACACCTTTCAAAGTTCGTATTATCAGGATGTGTGGAGCTCCATGCTAATGATATACTACGAGGGCCCGGAAATTTCCCGGCAATCGTTCGGAGTTAATCCTTATGGCGGTTCGGGACGAAAGCCGGAGCCAATGGTTGTTGAGTCTGAAACCGAGCCCAGGCTTGTGAGAAGTTTTCTTGAGTACAAAAACACCCGAAAAACTCATCCAATATCTGTAGTCACCAATGAAAAAATCAATTATTCGTATGACCTGCTCAACGGTTCTCTGGTCAAAGGTTGGAAAGGTGCCTATGCAGACGCCAGCGAAATGTGGCGAGGCCGTGGTGAACCCCAGCTTTTGAAACCGCTCAACTTTAGCATCGACTTTTCGGACCAGGTGCCGGTAGCCCGACTAGTGGCACCTGGCGACAAGTGGCCCTTAGAAGCCCAGGAAGGTTTTAAAGTGCTTGGATACGACATCAACGAAGGCGGCTACCCAGTGATTCGCTACGAAATGAACGAGCTCAAAATTGAGGATACAGCACGGCCCTCTGACGACCTGCAAGGTATTACAAGAGAGATCACCTTTGAAAATCCTGGCTCCAACGGACTCAATTGGTTCCAGATTGCTTCTGGAGAAAGTATCTACCAATTGTCAAATGGCTGGTACTGCGTAGACGGAAGCTATTACATTATTGTAGGTGAAAAAGCTGACATTAATGTAGTTAACAGGTTCGACAAGGAGCTCTTGGTTCAACTGCCCGGGACTTCAGACAAATCGACTCTCACCTATTCTATTGCATGGTAATTGAATTGTATCCAACATTATGAAATTTAAAAACACAACTTCGCATATACTTCTTGTACTGCTTATTGGATTGTCTGTTAGCGTACAAGCCCAAACCGATATCCAAAAAAAGGAGGCTGCACATTTTAGCATCTCAAAGGTTCCCATTCCCGCAGACATCGTGTTGGAAGTCGGTGGTCTGGCTTTTGATGGCAACGGGAAGCTAGGTGTTAGCACCAGAAGAGGTGACATATGGCTGATTGAAAACCCGTCCGGCAGCAATCCAATATTTAAAAAATATGCCACGGGATTGCATGAGCCTTTGGGGCTGGCTTTCAGAGACGGTATTTTCTACACAGCTCAAAGAGGCGAGTTAACCAGATTGTCTGACCTTAATAAAGACGGAAAGGCCGACAGATACGAAACTATTTACAGTTGGCCGCTTGCTGCCAATTACCATGAATACTCCTATGGCCCGCTGATCTTGCCAAATGGCGACATGATAGTAACGCTCAACCTTGGTTGGGTTGGTCGTGGTGCCAGTCTTTCAAAATGGCATGGATGGATGGTGAAAATTACTCCTGAAGGAAAAATGACCCCCATTGCGGTGGGCATGCGTTCACCGGCCGGCTTCAATGTCAACGCCGAAGGAGATATCTTCTACGCAGAAAACCAGGGCGACTGGGTGGGTTCTGGCAGAATGACCCACATAGAGTCCGGCGATTTTGTTGGGCACCCCGAAGGCCTCAAATGGTCTGGGGAAAAAGGCTCCCCTGTCAGCCTGAAAATGGAGGACATCGTAGATACACTTGGCTACACCCTGCATGAATATGCCCAAGTTGTTCCAGAGATGAAAGCTCCGAGCGTTTGGTTTCCTCACACGCTTATGGGCATTTCTACGTCGGACATCTTGCTGATCGACAACGACAACTTTGGGCCTTTCAAAAACCAGTTTCTTGTTGGCGACCAGGGGCATAGCAAAATCATGAGGGTATATCAGGAGAAAGTAAATGGCCAATATCAGGGCGTTTGCTTTCCTTTTAGAGAAGGGTTTTCGTCTGGAATTCTTCGCATGCAGTGGTCGCCCAAAAGAGATATTATTTATGTGGGTATGACGAGCAGGGGATGGTCTTCCACCGGGCAGGACAACTTCGGGCTGGAAAAACTACAGTACACCGGAAAACTTCCGTTCGAGATGAAGACAATTCGGGCATTGGAAGACGGTTTCAGCATTGAATTCACAGAGAAAGTGGATCTCGCCACAGCTTCCAACCCGTCTAATTACTCAGTTCAGGATTTTACGTATCTGTACCATCACAACTATGGCAGCCCTGTAACCGATCTTCAAAAAAGAAACATAACCAGTGTGGAAGTTAGCTCCGACCAGCTAAGAGTGAAGCTGGTGATTGATCAGATAAGAGACGGGTATATATATGAAGTGAAGCCCGCAGGTGTGAAAAACAGTAAAGGCGAAACCCTGCTTCACAATACCGGCTACTACACCATGAACAACGTGCCTGGCAGGGTAAGGGGAAGTGACGAATCGGCCGATCATTCTGCCCACACGGCGTCAACGGCTGGCACCGCCAACGTGACAAGCAGCAAACGGGTAGTTGAGATGCCTGCTTCCTGGACTAACGGGCCAGACCAGACCGTTGTGTTGGAGCCTGTTCCCGGCCTCAAGTTTGATCAATCTGAAATAACCGTAAAGGCCGGAAGTAAGATCAAAATGGAATTCAATAACCCGGACGACATGCTCCACAACGTGGTTATTGTGAAACCAGGTGCCGCCGACAAAATTGCTCAGCTGGCCATAGACCTTGGTCTGGAGGGACAAAACAAAGCCTATGTTCCAGACGCAGAAGAAGTTCTTTATCACACCAAACTGATAGGTCCGGGGGAAAAGGATGTTATTTACTTCGAAGCACCAACTGCCCCTGGCAGATACACCTACGTGTGTACCTTCCCAGGTCATGCTGCCAGCATGAGAGGTGTATTAATTGTTGAATAGAACACACTGGGTAACACTGGCCAGCCAACATCTCCACCTCCTTTATCCGCCTAAACTATTCGCCAGGTAGATGAAGGAGGTCGATCCAACCCTTCCAATCACCAGCACATAACCTGTGATAACCATCGGCAGCGTCATATGCAGACAATCGTACGCAAATCAATGGCGTACCTCATTTTGGATCAAGCAATATTTCTGGGGATTGTTTTTTTTTTGCAAGAGTATCTTGTCATTACATAAAGAAGCAAAAGGTCCAAGCCTATCCGACTGGAGAAGCCCGGCCGGGCGAGACGCATTGAACCAGTTTTGCTTCTTTAATGCTTATGGTTCGCCAAATGGTACAGCGTGATTTAAGCGTCTTGCTCCCCAGGTTTTCCGCTTGATCCCTCATTTTCAAATATCTGCCGCTGGCACTGTCCGAATTCCTCTCCATTGAGGGCCTGGAAAGCTGAAAAATTGAGCTTTTCCAAAAGAATCAAAACCACCTTTGAGAATTACTCAACAAAGTACAAGTTCTATTGCCAATTATACTTTTCCAAGATTTGCCAGCGTATTTACGAAAACGTTTTCGCAAACGATTACATTATTATAATGACAACAAAAACGTTTTTGTTTGAATCTTTTTAGCCTTATATTTTAGCTAAATTGATTTTTTTTAAGAAAATTGTAAGGATTTTCACCCGTCTAAAAAGGACTATCGCAACATTTGCTCTTCATGTTTTTACATGTGCGGCTATATTTCGGCAGTCCCGAAACGGACGAGTAGATCACTTTAAACAAGTTTTACCAAACAACTATTAAACTACATTTTTATGAGACAACGACTACTGAAGTACGTTTTCCCTGTAGTTTGTCTTGTAGCGCTGACTTTTGGTCAGGCGCTGGCACAAGACAGGCAAGTCAGTGGAAAGGTAACAGATGCGGAATCCGGAGAGGGTTTGCCGGGTGTTAACATTTTGGAGGCTGGAACCTCCAATGGTACAGTCACAGACATTAATGGAAATTACACCATTAGTGTAGGTGCAAATGCTTCTATTTCTTTTTCTTTTGTTGGCTACACCCCCCAGGTTATTGCCGTGGGTTCCAGAGCAGTAATTGATGCTGCCCTTGAACTTGACGTTCAGTCACTTAGTGAAGTGGTAGTGGTGGGCTACGGTACTCAGGACAAAAAAGAGATCACCAGTTCAGTTACCAGTGTAAAAGCCGAAGACTTTAACAAGGGAACAGTAAACAGCCCCGCTCAGCTTCTACAGGGTAAAGTAGCTGGTTTGAACGTGGTAAGACCTGGTGGTGACCCCAACGGAGGCTTTAAAATCCGTCTTAGAGGTGTGTCCACAGTGGGTGCCAATGCGGAACCACTTGTTGTTATCGACGGTGTAATTGGCGGTTCGCTGAACACAGTGGACCCTAACGACATTGCCTCTATCGATGTATTGAAAGACGGGTCTGCTGCAGCAATCTACGGAACAAGGGGTTCCAGTGGCGTGATTCTTATTACTACTAAAACTGGTAAGGCTGGCAAAGTGTCAGTTGAGTACAACGGATCCATTGCCATGGAAAACGTTGCCAGAACAATCCCAGTAATGGATGCTGCTGAATACAAGAAACTTCCTGGCGCCATCGACCTTGGCTCGGACACTGATTGGCTCGATATCCTTACAAGAACAGCCTATTCTCAAGTGCACAACTTGTCACTTGGCGGAGGAACAAGCAGCACTACCTACCGTGCGTCGTTGAACGTGCGTGATGCAGAAGGTGTTGGTATCAACTCCGGTTTCCAGCAACTCAACGGTAGATTGAACCTTACTCAAAAGGCACTGAATGACAAGGCAGTTTTCACGGTGAACATTTCCTCCACTTCCAAGGATGCAACCTACGGAGACGCCAACTCATTCCGTTATGGTATTATCACCAACCCAACAATGCCTATCTACGACAATACAACAACCAGCCCAACCGCTGGTGGTAACTTTGCCGGGTATGCTGAAAGAGACATTTTCGATTGGTACAACCCATTGTCTATTGCTGAGCAGAATATTCACGATGGCAAAGACACTCGCCTGTTGACAAGCATCCGTGGTGAATACAATTTCACAAGCAACTTTAGAACGGCCGTGTTCTACTCCCGCCAGTGGGAAAGTGATTGGAGAGGTAATTATTCTCCTAAAACTGCCAAGTTTGGTGGTGGATTTGGTAGATCTGGTCTGGCTGATATCTCACGCAACGATAGGTTCAACGAACTTTTTGAAACAACAGTTAACTACGATATCACTGCTGGTGATGCCAACATTGCCCTATTGGGTGGTTATTCTTATCAGGACTTCCAGAACGAAGGTAACTTCATGCAGGGTGGCAACTTCCTGACTGATGCTTTTACCTATAACAATATGGGAGCGGCGCTTGATTTTGCCAATGGACTTGGTAGCATTTCAAGCTACAAGAACTCCAACAAGCTGGTGGCGTTTTTTGGCAGGGCCAATATGAACTATCAGGGTACCTACTTCCTTTCTGCCAGTGCTCGTTATGAAGGCTCTACCAGGTTCGGTGCTAACAACAAGTGGGGCTTGTTCCCAGCCGTGAGCGGTGGTGTTACATTGTCGAACCTGTTCGATCTTCCTGGTGTTAACAGCTTGAAATTCAGAGCCAGCTGGGGTATCACAGGTAACCAGCCTGGGTCATCCTATGCGTCGCTTCAGAGATTCGGGCGTCAGGGCAACTTCTTTATCGACGGTGCATACGTACCTTCTTACGGCCCAGTTTCCAACGCCAACCCTGATCTGGCCTGGGAAACTAAAAATGAAATCGACTTCGGTTTAGATTTTGCTGCCCTTGATAGCAGATTGACCGGTACATTGGACTTCTACAAGAGAAATACAAAAGACCTGATCTTGCAGGTAACAGTGCCTGTTCCGCCGAATTTGTTTGGTAGCACGCTTGTAAACATTGGTGAATTGGAGAACATCGGCTTCGAAGCAGCATTCAACTATGCGGCGGTAAACACCTCAGATTTTAGCTGGACACCTGGCATCAACTTTTCTACCTTCAGCACTACGGTGGTTAGTTTGACTTCCGGAGACTTGAGCTTTGGTAGTGGTGGCGTTCTTTACAGAGCGAATATGGGTTCTCCAGGACAGAATGCTACTAACCTTGTTCGAGTAAAAGAAGGTGAGAAGCTAGGTCAACTTTGGGGCCCTGTTCAAGTGGGTATTCTTGACAATGGAACACCAGAATTCAAAGACATCGACGGCGACGGGACATTTTGTGATTGCGACGACGACAGAACTGTTGTTGGTAATGGCCTGCCAGATTTCACTTTCGGATTCAACAACTCGTTCACCTACAAAAACTTTGATATAAACTTATTCTTCAGAGGTGCTGTGGGCCATGAGCTTTACAATTCCTACAGAGGTTTTTATGAGAACACTCAGGGTACTACAACAGACAACTACAATGTGGTGAACACCAAGTACTTTGATCCAGAAATCAAAGATGCCAAAGTGAACAGCAGCCATGTGGAGAAAGCGGATTTTATCAAGCTGGACAACGCTACGGTTGGTTACAGGGTTAACCTGGCCCCTGGAAGTGCTTTTAGCAACTTCAGGGTTTACTTATCAGCACAAAACCCATTTGTTGTGACGGGTTATACAGGCATTGATCCTGAAGTAAGGTTTGCTGACTCGTTTGACGACTCGAACGACAACAACGATGATCCTTTGGCTCCCGGTGTTGAAAGAAGGGTAACATACTTCACCACTCGTGTATTTACTTTCGGCATCAATCTTGGATTCTAAACTTTAAAGAATTAAAAAATGAAAAAATCATTCTTAAGACGTATTCTTTTAGTTGGGCTGGGATTGACAGTTTTTAGTCAGTCTTGTACCGACCTGGAAGAAGAGTTATATAGCGATATTACTGCCGACAACTTCTTCAAAAATGAAGAAGAGTTCATAGCAGCACTTGGACAGGCTTATGCAGCCTTCGGCGGACTGGGCAACCACTTCAACCTTTGGTCAATCAATGAGATTTCATCTGATGAAATTGCAATCAGCCAAAAAGGTGGTGACTGGTACGATGGCGGTGTACTCATTCAGCTTCATGAGCACAACTTCCCTGCCAACAACGGACTGTTCAACAGTGCGTGGAGTATGATTTATGGTGGTATTAACACTACCAACCGTTTGATCTACTCATTTGAGCAACTGGGAACACCTCAAGCCGACGCATTTATTGCGGAATTGAGAGCTGTGAGAGCGCTTTGGTATTATTGGGGAATGGATGCCTTTGGTAACATTCCTTTGGTGACAGACTTTACTGACACCGAGCCCCCAGCAAATGCAACAAGACAGGAAGTATACAACTTCATTGAATCAGAACTTGATGCAGTAATTGGCCTGCTCCCGACTGAGAAAACAGCTGCAACTTATGGAAGGATGACCAAATGGGCTGCCCTTGCTATTAAAACAAAGATGTACCTGAATGCAGAAGTGTACACTGGAACAGCCCAATGGGCCAAAGCAGCTGATGCGGCGGAGCAGATCATCAATAGCGGTCTTTATTCACTGGAGCCAGTTTATTCAGATAACTTCGCCATCAGTAATCAGAATTCCGGAGAGAACATCTATGTGTATCCTTATGACAAGGTGTTTGCGGGTGGATTTAACTGGGTAATGATGACCCTTCACCTTGCCAGCCAAACTACTTTCAGCTTGACTCAACAGCCATGGAATGGTTACCAGACCGTAGAGGAGTTTTACAACTCTTATATCGATCCTGTGAAAAACCCTGGCCCACAAGGTGACGTTTGGGCTGGCTTAGCGCTTGAACCTTCTGAAGGAACACAGGACGAGCGTCTGTCTAACTTTATTGTTGGCCCACAGTATAATCCTGACGGCACAATAACACAAGATCCAGGTGTGGATGCAGCTGACCCTAATGGCCCAGACCTTACTTTCACCCCTGCTTTAAATGAGTTGTTCCCTAACGGATGGAGACAAGGTGGTGCCAGAATTGGTAAGTATGAGATTGAGCGTGGTGGCACCAACAACATGAGCAATGACTTCGTTATTTTCAGGTTAGGAGACATTATTCTTTCTTTGGCAGAAGCCAAGTTCAGGATGGGAAATACAGGCGAGGCATTGGTTTTGGTCAACCAAATCCGTGAAAGAGCTGGTGTAGATCCTTTTGCTACTTTAACCAGCGACATGTTGTTTGACGAAAGAGGAAGAGAAATGTATGTGGAGATGACTCGTCGTCAGGATCAGATCCGCTTCGGTAAATGGCATGATGCGTGGTGGGCAAAAGCAGCTGATCCTGCGGACACTCATGAAATCATCTTCCCAATTCCTCAGCCACAAATCGATTCGAACGACAAATTGGTTCAGAATCCAGGATATAATTAATTCAACTGGGTCGGTTTCCATAATTGGAAATCATCCAAAAATATGGACTCCTGAGCAAGTAGCTCAGGAGTCCTGTTTTTTAGCATTCCTTTCACCAATCAATGTATGGCAATACCCAATTGCTTAATTTGTAGCTTATTTCAGACAGAGGGGAAGTGAAATCAATTCGGTCGACATTTGTTTATCTTATTTTGATTGCGGCATTGTTAAATGCCTGCAACCAGGTAGCTGAATCGCCAAATCAGGCTACTCCCCTATTTTCGCTTCTTGATGCCAGTTCCACAGGCATCGAATTTAACAATGAACTGACGTACACGGAAGAACTCAACCCCTATACCTTTAGAAATTTCTTTAACGGTGGCGGCGTAGGCCTGGGCGATGTCAACAATGACGGGCTCATCGACGTGTTTTTCGCAGGCAATCTGGTGGATAATAAGCTCTACCTGAACAAAGGAAATTTTACGTTTGAAGATATTTCGGACAAAGCAGGTATCGCAAGCTCGGAAGTATGGACTACTGGTGTAAGCCTGGTCGATATCAACGGAGACGGCTGGCTGGATATTTACCTTTGCAAGTCCGGGCCATCGGGAGGTCCCAATCGAAGCAATGAGCTGCTGATCAACGACGGCGATACCGTAAACGGTCCGCATTTTACCAACCAGGCTGCGGCCTATGGGATAGCGGATGTCGGACTCTCGGTGCATGCGGCATTTTTTGATTACGACAAAGATGGTGACCTCGATCTATACCTTCTCAATAACAGCATCCGCACCGTTGGTGGGTACGACCTTAGAAAAGGGCAGCGAAATATTCCTGACCTTGATGGCGGAAACAAACTCTACAGAAATGATGGCGGGAAATTCACCAATGTAAGCCAACAAGCAGGTATTTACACCAGTGCCATCGGCTTTGGGTTGGGCGTAACGATAGGCGACCTCAACAAAGACAGTTGGCCTGACATTTACGTATCGAACGACTTCTTTGAAAAAGACTATCTCTATATCAATAACCAGGATGGCACCTTTACCGAAGACCTGGAAAGCTACATCAGAGAGCTTAGTATGGGCTCAATGGGTGCCGATATGGCCGATATAAACAACGATGGCCTACCTGAAGTTTTTGTGACTGAAATGCTCCCTGAAGACGACGCCAGGCTCAAAACCACCACCCAGTTCGAAAAGTGGGATAAATATCAGGTAGGTGTCGAACAGGGCTACTACCACCAATTTAGCCGAAATGTTCTTCAGCTTAACAACGGAATCGGGCCAGATGGAAAGTTGAGCTTCTCCGAAGTTTCAAGGCTAACAGGCACACATGCCACCGACTGGAGCTGGGGCGCCCTGATTTTTGACATGGACAATGATGGCCTAAAAGACATCTTCGTTGCTAATGGCATTGGCAAAGACCTCCTCGACCAGGACTATGTCAACTTCATCGGAGACCCGGAGGTAGTAAGGAGTATCCTTCAACAGAAAAGCAATGTGATTAAGCAACTAATTGACTCTATTCCGTCCAACAAGGTGTCAAACTATGCTTTCAAAAACACAGGCAACCTGCATTTCGAAAACTTTGCCAGCCAGTGGGGATTAGCCCTCCCCTCCTTTTCCAATGGCTCTGCCTATGGTGACCTCGACAACGATGGAGATCTCGACCTCGTACTCAATAATGTGAACATGCCTGCCTTTGTGTATAGAAACAACACCAAAGAACAGCACCCGGAAAACCACAGCCTGACCGTCTCGCTGCGTGGCGAACAACAGAACTACTTTGCGGTAGGCTCAAAAGTGACGCTTTTTAGCCAAGGTCAGGTGTTCTATCAGGAGCTTTCGCCTATGCGGGGGTTCATGTCGTCAGTCGACTATCGTTTGCATTTCGGACTCGGCCCAATCGATATGATCGATTCGCTGGTGGTGGAATGGCCCAATGAAACAATATCTATTGCGAGAAACCTCTCCCCCGACAAAACGGTTGAATTCTTTCAGGCAGACGCCGTTAAAAAACCAAACCTGGCGACTAGCGGCCTGCATACAACTGTATTCACTATGGAAGCTTTACCTCCAGGAGTGGATTTCATGCATGTCGAAAGTTCGTTTGTCGATTTCGACAAGGAACGGCTGCTATTCAATATGCTTTCCAATGAAGGGCCCTGCACCTGTGTGGCCGACATCAATGGCGACGGGCAGGACGACTTCTACATCGGAGGTGCGAAAGGCCAAAGCGGCAGGTTATTCAGACAAGCCAAAGACGGTGAATTCCAGGAAACATCGAGTCTGGTTTTTGATGGCGACAAAGAAGCTGAGGATACCGGCTGTGCATTTTTCGATGCCAATGGAGACAATTTACCCGATTTGTATGTCACCAGCGGCAGCAACGAAGTACCCAACATCTCCCTTGCTTTGGTAGATCGCTTATACATCAACAAAGGAAAAGGCCAGTTCGTAAAGAGCCAGCAAATTCTGCCCACCAGCGCTAAATTGGAAAGCACATCGGTGGTTAGAGCGATGGACTATGACAATGACGGCGACAACGACCTTTTTGTAGGTGTGCGAATGACTCCCGGGTTTTATGGAGAACAAAAAAATGGGTACCTGCTCAACAACGACGGCCAGGGCATATTCCAGAATGTCACGATTGAATTTGCGCCCGACCTCACCAGCATTGGCATGATCACTGATGCGCTGTGGAGCGACTTGGACAACGACGGAGCCGTGGATTTAGTAGTCGTTGGAGATTGGATGCCCATAAGGGTATTTCTCAATAGAAATGGAAAATTCATTGAGGCCTCTGATAGGTCTGGCCTTGCTGGCTCCAGCGGCTGGTATCATGCAGTTGCTGCAGGTGATTTTAATGAAGACGGTCTGGTTGACTTTGTAGTGGGCAACCATGGCTTGAACTCAAGGTTCAAAGCAAGTCAGTTTGAGCCAATTTCGATGTATATCAATGACTTTGACAAAAACGGTTCTAAGGAGCAAATACTTACCCGCTATGACGGCGGTAAGGAGCTGCCATTAGTCATGAGAACAGACATGGTGATGCAAATACCCGTACTGAAAAAGAAATACCTGCGATTCAAAAACTACGTTGGCCAGGGCATGGATGAAGCATTTACTTCCGAGCAAATTTCAAATTCCATCATTCTGCAAGTCAATGACCTCTCCTCTCAGTTACTTCTCAACAAAGGCAATGGGCAGTTTAGCTCGCAACCGCTTCCGCTGGAGGCTCAATTCGCACCGGTGTACAGCCTGCTTGTTGAGGATTTTGATAATGACGGCCATTTGGATGTATTTTTGGGTGGCAATCAATACAGGGCAAAGCCTGAGACGGGGATTTATGACGCCAGCTATGGCTTGATGCTTAAAGGTGATGGAAAAGGAACCCTTACCTCATTGAAAGGTGCCGAGTCCGGCATACACACCAGGGGAGAAATCAGGTCAGCGCAAAAAATTAAAGTGGGAAAACAAAAAATGATAGTAGTGGGGAAAAACAATGACGTCCCGGAGTTTTATAGTTATTAAGATGATGAAAATGAAATTTAGATCAATTGGAGTAATAGTAACCTGTGCATTTTTGAGTGCAACGTTGTTTTTTTCATGCGACTCTTCAGTTGGCAGCAAAACCAGGAAAGAAAACTATGACAGCCTTTTCCTGGGCTTCCATTTTGGCATGGATCGCAAAGAGTTCTTTCAGTATTGTTCTGAAATGAATCAGAAAAAGCTTTTTGCCCATGGCACAGGTGCTACAAGTGTGCAATACGAACTCAAAGATGAATTCAAAGCGCCTGTGATAATGAGGTTCTATCCTTCATTTCATGACGAAAAGATCTACGAGATGCCCGTCACCTTCACCTATGAGGCCTGGGCTCCATGGAATAAGCAGTATTGGTCGGATGTGCTGCTGGAGGAAATGTATGAACAGTTTAAGGTCTGGTACGGCGACGGTTTTCAGGTGGTTAACCACCCGAATCAAGGCAAGATTTATGCAAAAATAGACGGAAGACGAAGAATCAATTTGTTTATTCGAGATGATCAGTTTGTGCAGGCGGTGTTCTCTGATATGAAAGTCGTCACTGAATTAGAAAAACAGGAAGAGAATTAGTAGTCCCTTAAAAAGAAGGTAAAATGACCAAGTACCAAACAGCGAAGAGTTTATTCCTTACCCGTGTGGTTCCAATTACGGCATTGGTGTTTACTATCGCCTGTCAGCAGGAGTTGGACAATGCCGCACCTACCCTCTTCAGAACAGTGAAAAGTAGCGAAAGCGGTATTGACTTTGAAAACAACCTTACTTTCACGAAAGAATTTAACATTTATACCTACAGAAACTACTACAACGGAGGCGGTGTAGGCTTGGGGGACATGAACAATGATGGGTTGATTGACATCTACCTGACAGCCAATATGCTGCCCAACAAGCTATACCTCAATCAGGGAAACTTTATCTTTAAAGATGTAACGGAAACAGCGGGCGTAGCGGGCACTAAGGCGTGGTCCACTGGCGTAAGTCTTGCCGATGTTAATAGCGATGGCCTTATAGATATCTATGTCTGTAACTCAGGCGATATAAAGGGCGACAACAAGCAAAATGAGCTGTTTATCAACCAGGGGCCTGATGCGGAAGGACTTCCTGTTTTCAAAGAAAGTGCTGAAGAGTATGGAATAGCGGATCAGGGGTTTTCAACGCATGCTGCCTTTTTCGACTACGACAACGACGGCGACCTTGATCTCTACCTACTCAACAACTCTTATCAAGCGATTGGCAGTTTCAACCTTCGCAAAAACGAACGACCCGTAAGAGATGACGTTGGTGGTGACAAGCTATTTAGAAATGATAACGGCCGCTATAACGACGTAAGCATTGAGGCGGGCATTTACGGCAGCGTCATTGGATTTGGCCTGGGGGTTACTATTGGCGATATCAACAAAGACGGTTGGCTGGATATCTACGTCTCCAACGACTTCTTTGAAAGAGACTACTTGTACCTGAACAACGCAAATGGCACCTTCAGAGAAGTGCTTGAGTCAGAAATGAGGAGCATTAGTGCTGCGTCGATGGGTGCTGACCTGGCCGATATTAACAACGATGGCTACTCCGACATTTTCGTTACCGATATGCTGCCTGAAGCCGAGGAACGGATCAAAACCGTTACCACCTTCGAAAACTGGGACAAATACCAACTTAACCTCGACAACGGATACTGGCACCAATTCAACAGAAATATGCTCCAGTTAAATAACGGAGACGATACTTTTAGTGAGATTGGGCGACTGGCCAATGTGTCGGCTACCGACTGGAGTTGGGGAGCGCTTATTTTCGACTTCGACAATAATGGCTACAAGGATATTTTTGTTGCCAACGGCATTTATCAGGACCTGACCAATCAGGACTTCCTTAAGTTTGTCACCGAAGAAAGCACTATACAGCGTATTATTTCGTCTGAAGGAGTTGACTACAAGCAGTTGGTGGAATTGATACCTTCTCAGGCTGTGCCTAACTACGGCTTCGTGAACAATGAGAATTACTCTTTCACCAACAAAGCCAAAGAGTTAGGATTGGGCCAGCCCAGTTTTTCCAATGGGTCGGCTTATGGCGACCTGGACAACGACGGTGACCTTGACCTCGTGGTCAATAACGTGAACATGCCCATTTTCCTCTATGAAAACAAAAACGAAGATTTCAATCCTGACAACGGTTTTTTGAAATTCAAATTGGAAGGTGTTGGAAGCAACACATTTGCCACGGGTACCAAAATCACCGTCGTCGCCGGAAGAAACAGGCACTATATCGAGCAAATGCCCATCAGAGGGTTTCAGTCTACCGTCGACTTTCGTCCGAATATTGGATTGGGCAAGGCCGCCAAAGCCGACTCGGTGATTGTGGAATGGCCTGGTGGATCGGTCACCATACTGACGGATGTACCCACCAGACAGACACTGACTCTTAGCCAGAAAGATGGAGTGCCCTCACAAAACAAGCCAATGGAAACTGGCTCAAATTCCAGAGAAAAGATGTTTGAGGCCATTGCCGCAGATCAAGTAAAGGCAAGTATAGACTATCAGCACAAAGAGAATCTGTTCGTCGATTTCGATAGAGACAGGCTGATCTTTCATATGTTGTCGACAGAAGGACCATGCATGTGCAAAGGCGACGTGAATGGCGACGGAAGAGAGGATTTGTTTATTGGCGGAGCAAGGGAAATGGCCAGCGAACTATTTATCCAGAGACCCAATGGCACCTTTGGGTCGGAAAGTAAGCTTACTTTTGAAAAAGATAAAAGTGCTGAAGATGTGGATTGTGCAATATTTGATGCCAATGGCGACGGCAAGAATGACCTGTATGTGGCCAGCGGAGGTAGTGAAGTAACAAACAGCTCCCCTTCCCTATCTGATCGTCTCTATATCAACAAAGGCAGTGGCAGCTTTGAAAGAACTGCCCAGGTACTTCCAGCCAATAAGTTTGAAAGTAGCTCAACTGTGAACGTAGCTGATTATGATGGCGACGGTGACATGGACTTGTTCGTTGGTATAAGAACAAAGCCCTATTTCTATGGAGAGCCCGGCAATGGTTATCTCCTGCAAAACGATGGTAACGGAAATTTTGAGGAAGTTACCAGCACCATAGCGCCTGGCCTTAAAAATATCGGAATGATCACAGACGCAGTGTGGTCGGACATTGACGGAGATGGTGATCAGGATTTGTTGGTTGTTGGGGAATGGATGGCAATGAACCTTTTCAGAAATGATGGCGGAAAGTTTACAAATACCTCTACCGAAGCGGGTTTTGCCAATACTGAAGGTTGGTGGAACGCCATTGAAATGGCCGATCTCAACGGCGATGAGCTACCTGATTTTATCGTTGGCAACCATGGGCTGAATTCCAGGTTCAAAGCGTCTGCTCAAAAGCCCATCAACCTCTTTCTAAGTGATTTTGATCAAAACGGGTCGTTGGAGCAAATACTGACTCAGTACAATGGCGAATTCTCCTACCCCGTAGCGCTTAAGCATGACCTGGTGATGCAGCTACCCGGTCTTAAAAAGAAATACCTGAAATACGAAAACTTCAAAGGACAGAAAATGGAAGACATTTTCACCTCAGAGGAATTAGCGAATGCCTCCAAGCTTACTGCAAATATACTGGAGTCAGTGGCCCTCATTAATAAATCGAACGGACGCTTTGAAATCGTGAAACTGCCTCAGGAAGCCCAGTTTTCGCCGATCTACGCTATTCTAGCCAACGATTTCAACCAGGACGGGGTGACGGATCTTCTTCTTGCGGGAAATCTTTATGATACTAAACCTGAGGTTGGCCGGTATGATGCAAGTTATGGCGTGATGCTTCAAGGCAACGGACAGGGTGGCTTCAAAAGCATTTCAGCCCAACAGTCGGGCTTCTCATTAAAGGGGCAGGCAAGGGAAATGGCCTTGATGAAGGTAGGAAGCCAACAAATGCTCCTCGTAGCCAACAACAATGAGGCTCTGCAAATGTTTGTTTACAACCCAACGTCTGTCATTATTCCGCAGAAAACAATCGAAATTAACAAATGATGCTGTACCTGCGTCATCCAAAATATGGCCTGCTACCAGGCCTGGCTTTCATTTGCCTCCTACTATTCTCAGGCTGCGACGATGGGCAGCCTAAGGCCACTCATTTGTTTGAATCGGCTTCGTCTGACCAAACCAATATTGGCTTTTCCAACACCCTCACAGAAGACGAAGAATTCAACCTCATCGAATACCTCTACTTCTACAATGGGGGCGGTGTTGCCATAGGTGACGTAAATAACGACGGGCTGCTGGATATCTATTTCTCTGCCAATCAGGAAGACAACAAGCTCTACATCAATAAAGGTGACTGGACGTTTGAGGACATTACTGACAAGGCCGGTGTGGCTGCCTCAGGCGCATGGAAGACTGGTGTGACAATGGTTGACATTAATGGTGACGGCTTTCTCGACATTTATCAATGCAGACTGGGCAAATACAAAGGTATCGAGGGCTCCAATCAACTGTTTATTAACAACGGAGACCTTACATTTTCCGAAAAGGCTTCAGTGTATGGTTTGGATTTCAGCGGCTTCAGCACACAAGCCGCCTTTTTTGACTACGACCTCGATGGCGATCTCGATGCCTACCTGCTCAATCATTCCGTGCACACCGAACGAAGCTACGGGAGGGCTACACTACGCAAATACGACGATGGAAACGCCGGAGACAGGCTTTTCAAAAATGACAACGGAAAATTTACCAGTGTCACCAAGCAGGTCGGCATCTATTCGAGCAATATCGGCTATGGCCTGGGGGTAGGCATAAGCGACGTCAACGCTGATGGCTGGCCCGATATTTACGTTTCCAACGACTTCAATGAAAACGATTACCTATATATCAATAATGGGATGGACACGCTTGGGCTGGTCAGCTTTACTGAGTCGATAGCGCAGACAATTGGGCATACCAGCCGATTCTCCATGGGAAATGATTTGGCAGACTACAACAACGACGGTCTTATCGACATCATTTCGCTGGACATGCTCCCCGAGGATGAAGAAATTATCAAGCGATCAGCAGGCGACGACTCGTACGAAATCTACAGTCTCAAGCTCAAATTTGGATACGGTCGGCAGTTTACCAGAAACGCCCTCCAGCTCAACAACGGTGTCCAGGGCGATGGACTGCCCAGCTTTTCTGAGATCGGGCAGCTGGCTGGTATTCACGCCACCGACTGGAGCTGGTCTCCTCTGCTCGCCGACTACGACAATGATGGTTACAAAGACCTATTCATATCGAACGGCATCAAAAGGAGGCCCAACGATATGGACTACATCAATTTTCTTTCAAATAGAGACTTGAGAGACGGGCTCGTCAATAATCCAAATTTGAGTGACCGCAAGCTGGTGGATGAAATGCCTGATGGAGCCGTGCACAACTACCTGTTCCGAAACAACAAAGACCTGACTTTTTCTGATGTAAGCAGCCAATGGGGAATGACGGCTCCGTCCCTCTCCAACGGCGCTGCCTACGCCGACCTTGACAATGACGGCGACCTTGACCTCATAGTCAACAACATCAATGAAGTCGCTGCATTGTACAGAAACACTACGGCTGAGTCGGCCAGCAAAACAAAACAATCTTACTTAAAGGTAATTCCGCTGGGTAAGGGGAAAAACACCTTTGGGATAGGCGCCAAACTGTTTGCGTACGCAGATGGTAAGGTTTTTTATCAGGAAAATTTTGTCAGCAGGGGGTTTCAATCTTCCGTGAGTCCGTGGGTACATTTTGGCCTTGGGGAGATCAAAACACTTGACTCCCTGAGAGTGGTTTGGCCTGGTGGCAAAACGCAGCTTCTAACAAAGGTCGAAATCAACAGGTCGATTCAGCTTGAGGAAACTGAAGCCAAGTTATTTTACCGTGCCGCTGAACGGAAAGAACGCCCCTTGTTGATAGACGTAACTGATGACCTGGGTATTGACTTCACTCACAAAGAAAACAATTTCAATGATTTCAATAGAGAGTTTCTTATCCCTCATTTGGTTTCCAAAGAAGGCCCCAAAGTAGCAGTGGTAGACTTTAATTCCGACGGCAAAGATGATTTCTATATTGGTAATGCTTCAGGCGCATTGAGCTCCTTCTTCGTTTCGGCCAGCGACTCTACCTTTTCAACCTTACTGCTGCCTCGCCAGGTCGACAACATGAGAATGGAGGAAACTAATTGCCTCTTTTTTGATGCCAATGGGGACGGCCTTCCTGATCTCTACATCGTTTCAGGTGGAAATGAATTCTCACCACGAAGTAATAATCTAAAAGATAGGCTCTTAATAAACAACGGAGCTGGCGGGTTTACGGATCAGAGCAACGGACTGCCCGATGCATATCAGCACGGTTCTGTAGCCACGGCTGCCGACATTGACCAGGATGGAGATCAGGATCTATTTATTGGCGGGCGGGTGGTACCCGGGCAGTACGGTGCGCTGCCGCTCAGCTATGTGCTGCTCAACGATGGCACCGGCAAATTTACCGATGCAACCGCTGATATCGCTCCTGCGTTGGGGGAAGTGGGCATGGTAACCGATGCACAGTGGATCGACCTGAACGGCGATACTTATCCCGAGCTCGTCGTCGTTGGAGAGTGGATGCCCATAGCCATTTACGGTAACAACAAGGGCCAGCTGACCAGGCTCTATTTCGAAGGACTGGCCCATTCTAATGGCTGGTGGAGCGCTTTGAAACTAACTGACGTAGACAACGATGGTGACACTGATTTTATAGTGGGTAACCTTGGGACAAACACACGTCACAAAGCGACGCTAGAGTTCCCCATGCATCTCTATAGCAACGATTTTGATGAGAATGGCTCTCTGGATCAGGTTCTTTGCTACTCTACACCACAAGGGGTTTTCACCGTGAATACCAAAGACGAGTTGATCAAGCAAATTCCGTCTTTGAAAAAGAATTTCGTAAAACATGTCGACTTTGCAGGCAAAACGGTAGAGGAAATTTTTGGCGAAACGGCACTGAACAACAGCCTCCACCTACAGGCCAGCACTTTTGAAACAGTTTGGGTTGAAAACATCAACAATCAGGGTTTCAAAATTCACCCACTACCGACACAGGCTCAATTTGCACCCGTGGCGGCTATCGAAACAGCGGATCTCAATGGTGACGGACACACTGACATATTGCTTGGTGGAAACAGCTTCAGCAGTTCGCCTTATTTCGGAACTTACGATGCCAGCCAGGGTCTTGTGCTTTTAGGGGATGGAAAAGGAAAGTTCAACCCTGTCAGCGCCAGAAAAAGTGGTTTAAAGGTCGCCGGCGAGATAAAAGACATCAAAACGCTACATTTTCCGGGAAAACTGCTTTTCGTCATTGCAAGAAACAACGATAAGCCCGTCATTTACATGTTAAACAATACAGTCGAGAATATTTTTTAATTTTGCACCCAGAAGAACAAAGGAGAAAGTGATGTTAAAACGTTTTTTACTAGGAACATGCTGTGTGGCTATTGTGGGTCTAACCCTAAATGGCTGTAATACATCAAAGGGCGAATACAAGGAGGTACTGAAAGATCCCCAACTCTACCATGCGTCGGTCAAAAAACTTACTGACATAATCGTTCACGATATTTTTTCCCCGCCGGTTGCCAGCCGAATTTATGTGTATCCAAATATTGCTGCCTACGAGGTGCTTGTCAACCAATATCCTGACTATCAGTCGCTGGCTGGCCAACTAAACGGCCTGGGCGAAGCTCCGAAGCCAGACCCTGCCAAAGAAATGGATCTGCACCTGGCTTCTATACATGCTTTTCTTACCGTTGGCAAAGCGCTGATATTCTCTGAGGATAAGATGGACGTTTTCAGAAACAAGCTTTACAACAAAATACAGGAAACCGATATTCCCTCTGATGTTTTTGATAACTCCATTGAGTATGGCGAAACAATGGCCAAGCACATCATGGATTGGGTGGCGCTGGACAACTACAAGCAGTCCAGATCCTTTCCTAAATACACTGTGATGGACAACCCAGACTACTGGAAACCAACGCCGCCAGACTACATGGAAGGCATAGAGCCACACTGGATGAAAATAAGAACGCTGGTGCTCGACTCATGTAATCAATTTGTGCCGAAACCACCTACCCCTTACGACATGGCAAAGACCAGTCAGTTCTATAAGGAACTAATGGAGGTCTACGAAACAGGTGTTAATCTCACCGAGGAGCAAACTGATATTGCCAAGTTCTGGGACTGTAACCCCTACGTTTCTCACCACAAGGGCCATGCTATGTTTGCCACTAAGAAAATAACTCCTGGCGGACACTGGGTCGGCATTACGGCGATTGCCACCAAGCAAGCCGACTCCAACTTCATGCAAACGAGCGAGGCGTATACAATGGTGACCATCGGCTTGTTCGATGGATTCATTGCCTGCTGGGACGAAAAATGGCGGAGCATCCTGATCCGACCGGAAACCGTTATCAATCAATTTGTGGATGAAGATTGGGTGCCTTTGCTGCAAACCCCACCCTTCCCTGAGTACACCAGTGGCCACAGCGTTATTTCAAACGCAGCAGCGTCAGTGCTGACTGACCTCTACGGTGAAAATTTTAGCTATCAGGATACCACCGAAATGGAATACGGCCTGGAGCCCAGAAGCTTCGATTCCTTCTTTGGCGCTAGTGAAGAAGCCGCCATTAGCCGTTTATACGGAGGCATTCACTACATGCCAGCCATCACAGAGGGCATTACCCAGGGCAGGCAAGTGGGTAGTTGGGTGCTCGACAACGTGAAGACAAGAAAAGGCTCGCTATCGGAGGCTAAAAAGAAAGATTAGTAAATAAGTCAACCACTAAGAAAAAGCCGCAGAATCGAAGAATCGATTCTGCGGCTTTTTCTTTTTTTCGTCAGTCCTTGTTGACAACAAGGTTGATAACAAAAGCGAGAGTGATAACGCCGAAGCAACCAATGACATTGTACCATAGGTAAGCAATGTCGGTGGTTTTAAAGAGCACAATAACGACAAGCTGAGAAATAACGGCTGCCCAGAAAACCGCAGGGCCTTTAATGACCTTAATAAAAAAGGCGACCAGGAATATGCCTAGAATGCTGCCATAAAATATTGAACCCAGGATATTTACAGCCTCAATGAGGTTCTCCACCAGGTTGGCAAAAAGGGCAAAGCCAATGGCCACCAGTCCCCAGAAGGCGGTGAAAAACTTCGACGCATGGACGAAATGTTTTTCGGCTCCATCCTTTTTTACCAACCTCATATAGAAATCAACGGTGGTCGTGGAAGCAAGCGCATTGAGTTCCGAAGCCGTCGACGACATCGCCGCAGAAAATATAACAGCGAGTAGCAGCCCAATAACGCCCACAGGAAGATATTCGAGAATAAACGACAGAAAGATATAATCGGAGTCTTTTGTTTCCGTCGAAGCATCTACCGACGTAAGCAGGTCCTTTACCTCTTGCCTGGTCTTCTCCGTCTCTGCCTGATATTGAATAACTAAAGCTTCATTACTTTTTATTGCGGTTTCATTGTTTGCAATCCTTGCGGTCTGCAGGTCAGTGATCGCCTCTAGCTTTTGATCAAATACCTCCCTGTGTTTGGCCTCCAGCGCCAGATATTCATCAGCCTTTGCCGACCCTTCGATCATTTCTACATTCGACACCTTAAAATGAACCGGAGGCAAATTATACTGGTAAAACACAAACACCATTACTCCCACAAAAAGGATAAAGAACTGCATGGGAATTTTCAGGATAGCATTGAACATCAGACCCATCCGGCTTTCTGCCACATTTTTGCCCGATAAGTAGCGGGATACCTGCGATTGGTCAGTGCCAAAATAAGACATCTGCAAAAACAAGCCTCCCGTGATTCCCGTCCAGAACGTATATCTAACCTCACTGTCAAAAGAGAAGTTCACCACCTCCAGCTTTCCTAAACTACCGGCGAGACTTAAGGCGTCACTGAAGCTAACATGCTCAGTAATGAGATAGATGAGTATGCCAAAGGCGACAAACATGCCGATCATGATCACAGCCATTTGCTGTTTTTGTGTGATGCTTACTGCCTTACTTCCACCACTCACAGTGTATATGACCACGAGTCCTCCAACCAGCATAATGGTATAGGAAAGATCCCAGTGGAGCACTGTGGAGATGATAATAGCCGGCGCATAGATGGTAATACCCGCAGCCAGCCCTCTTTGCAATAGAAAAAGAAAGGCTCCGAGGAGTCTCGTTTTAAGATCAAACCTCTTTTCTAAAAATTCATAAGCAGTGAATACCTTAAGCTTATAGTAGATGGGAATGAATACTGCCGAAACGATGATGAGGGCGAGAGGGAGTCCAAAGTAGTTTTGAACGAACCCCATACCACTTTCGTAAGCCTGGCCGGGTGTTGAAATAAAGGTGATGGCTGAGGCTTGCGTGGCCATCACGGAAAGCCCTATGGTTCCCCATTTAAAACTTTTGTCTCCAAGTAAATAGCCGTCAATATTGGTGTGGCTCTTATATTTCAGCGTGCCGTACCCTACTATGAACGCAAGGGTACTTAATAATACAATCAGGTCAATGTTGCTCATGCGTAGGAATTAGGGTCAGGATTGATAGCTAACAGTGAACCAGTAAAACAGCCCTATCAGTACCACAAAAAATGCCATTACAAAAAGGTAAATAGCTTTCCATGAGCCCAAAAAGGGTGCGTCATCCATTTCATCCTCCCGAAGTTCTCTTTTTTCAGTCACGGTAGTTGTAGATTATTTTTTTCCTAATGAAATCAAGTTGGTAAAGAGGCGATAGGCACCCGGAACTCCTGCCGGGAGCTCCCTAAACCATGAATAGCCTGTGTATACGTAGTAGCCTTTGCCATATTGTGCCACAAGCAGCCCACCGGAAAGGGGGTCTTCTCCGGGGTCGTTGCTGCTCAAAACTGGCTTGAAATGATCGTCCCACTCCGACGCGAAGTAGAGACCACGTTCCTGCACCCAGCCCTCAAAGTCTTTTTCTGTGATCTTGTTGGGGTAGCTGAGCACCTCACTTTTTTCATCCAAAAATCTAACCGGGGCTTCCTCCACCGTCACCCTGTCCCGGCCAATCTTGATTGGATAGGGGGCAATTTTATCAGTCACCATTCCACCGGAAGTCAGGTATTGGACTATCACTGTTCCACCATTCTCTGTGTATTTGAATAGCTTCTCATTTTCATACTTGAGCTGATCCATTGTGTTAAAGGCCCTTACCCCCAAAATGATGGCGTCATACTTTTGCAAATCCTTTGATGCTACATCTTCTACCGTAAGCTCATCAACAGTGTACCCTATCTGCCTCAAGCTTGCCGGAATCTCATCGCCGGGGCCCATCAAATAGCCTACAAGCTGGCCCTTCTTTTCAAGGTCAATTCTAACCACCTGCGCCGATGATTCGGGGAAGAGCGTTTGCACAGGTATATGTGCATAGTTAATTTCAATCAGGCCCTTGCTGTAAGTTTTACCTCCAACTGTGGCAACAGCCGTCACTGTGCCGCTTCCCTGCTTTTTCGGGGGTGTTACCGAAAACTCAAACACCTGACTTGCCCCTTTCACTGCCAGGCTAAATGGCTGGCTGGCTGGTTTTGATTCCCATCCTTTTGGTAAACTTAGGGCCACAGCCCCATCTACATTTGCCTTACCAGACTTCACGGTGACTTGTACTGTTCTTGGCTCACTGTCGGCAAACACATAAACCTTTTCATTGATGTCGGCAAATACAGGGGGTGTCACCACAAAAGGCCTGTAAACCTCCCCATCAACTCTATCGTTTCTTTTAAAGATCAAAGGCATTTCCAGGTCCAGCTCCAGCCCGTCAACAGCCACCACATAGTTGACCATTACAGCAGGCGGGTTTTCCGGAAGTCCTCTCAATAGTTGGTCATCCACAGCATACATTCCTATAGTACCTTCTTTTTGCAACCAATAAGGCTGCGAATAGGCCGTCCCAGCAGGAATAACGAAGCTCTTCTCAAGTTGAAACCCCTGGTTGTTTTCCAATTTCTGATCCAGCGATATACGGTCATTCAAGGCATTGACAACAAGCGCCCTGAGCACGAGCGTGGCAGGAGACCGATTGATTACCTCAAAATTCACTTTTACAGAGTCGCCTGGAGTAACTGCGTATTCGTTTGCTTTTGCCTCCAGGAAAAGCCCTGTAATGCCTTTGATTAGCGTTTTTATTTCTTCCTGCTTCACCTCTCTCCAATACACATCACTTATGCTATTCAATGCCTGATAAGCCTGCATCAAGTCAGGAAGAATAAGTGTGGGATTTTCAGGGTCAAAGTTGATAAATGCATTTTCGGTATGGAACGCCACTTTATCGCCGCCTTTTACCCGCCTCCACGTGGTTTCCACACCCTCCATCACATCCTCTTTGGCAGCTTCTCCTCCAAGGTGCTGAAGGTATTCAACGTTTGTTCCTCTCGAACCTGTGGCACCAAATCCCTGGCTCTTGTGCATGCTCCTGCTTTCAGCAGATAGTTCTGTGTACGACTTCCCCAGCAAGGTGCTGTAGGCCCCAACATCCACCCCAATCCAATCCTTCGAATCGTAGTCTCCGGGATTGGTATAAAACCATCGGGAAGTGTTCCATAGGATGCGTTTTGGCTGCCAGGTAGTTACGTATTTTAGTTGTTCAGGAAATCGCTTTGGGTCAGCGGCGGCTTTAAAAGCCTCGACTGCCAGAATAGCTGACGCAGTATGATGGCCATGGCTCTGTCCATCGGGTGGAAATCTCGTGATCAAAACGTCGGGGCGAAATTTCCTGATGTTCCAGATCATGTCTGAAAGCACTTTCTCCCTGTCCCAAATTTGAAATGTCTCCTCCGGGTTTTTTGAGTACCCAAAATCATTGGCTCGTGAAAAAAACTGCTGGCCACCATCTGTCCTTCTCGCCGCAAGCAGCTCCTGAGTTCTTATCAACCCAAGCAACTCCCTGATCTCAGGACCTATTAGATTCTGTCCTCCATCGCCTCGGGTGCAAGCCATGTAAGCAGTTTGATACAACCTCTCATTGGCCATATAGGCGATCATCTGCGTATTCTCGTCATCAGGATGTGCTGCGATATACATCACTGACCCAAGCACATTGAGCTTCTTAAGCATTTGCTTTAGCTCAGCGCCATTGTATCGTGCTGGTTTTTGTGCTTGTAAAGAAACGGAGAGTAATGTGGCAACAAAGAATAAAACAATAGGTTGGGTAAAGAACCTCTTTTTCAAACGCATAGACAGGTGGTTTAACTTGCAACTTAAACGCCTCAAAGGTAGGAAGGTTTGGAAAATTAATCGGGTGGTGAAATAGCCGGAGTAGTGGCAGAACTTTCAGGTCGGTTATAAAAAAAAGACCACAGCGTGAATACCGCCGTGGTCTTTTTAATGAAGTGAAATATCCTCTCTAACTACAAATTAGGCTGGGGAGTAAGCCTCAGGTACGGCTTTACCTTCTTGTATCCTTTGGGGAACTTCTTGTCTGCATCTTCATCGCTGATAGCCGGTGCGATCACCACTTCCTGGCCATTTTCCCAGTTAGCCGGAGTGGCTACCGAATAGTTAGCTGTTAACTGCAGGCTGTCGATCACTCTCAATAGCTCGTTGAAGTTTCTGCCGGTAGAGGCCGGATAAGTAATCATCAGCTTCACCTTCTTATCGGGGCCAATAATAAACACAGACCTTACTGTAAGCTTCTCGTTCGCATTGGGGTGAATCATGTCGTACAACTCAGCCACTTTCCTGTCGCCGTCAGCGATAATGGGAAAGTTCACATTCGTATTTTGAGTCTCGTTGATATCCTTGATCCAGCTATTGTGGCTATCCAGTGGGTCAACGCTGAGCGCCACCACTTTCACATTCCGCTTTTCAAATTCGCCTTTGAGCTTGGCTGTTGTTCCCAGTTCGGTAGTACACACTGGTGTAAAATCTGCGGGGTGGGAGAACAATATGCCCCAGCCGTTGCCCAGCCATTCGTGAAAGCTGATAGGCCCTTCTGTCGTTTCTGCTTTGAAATCCGGCGCTATGTCGCCAAGTCTTAGTGTTGCCATAATTGATGTTTATTAATCTACTTAATTGATAGAATAAAGGTAAAGTACTTCACCAGAACTTTACAACACGGGGCAATGAAAAAGAGTTTGGGAAAATTAAAATCCTGTACCGGTAGTGTCGGCTACATCGAGCGGAAGCTCAGGCTCCAATGCCTCGTCCTTTGGCTTTTTGTTCCTTTTGCGGAAAAGGCCCTTCTTTTCTACCGGAGATTCATTGCCCAGGGAATCCAATTGAGGCGTAGCGGCACCATCAATCTGAAGAGAGTCTTCCGCAGCTGGCACCTCTTTGGGTGCTACGAATACCTCGCCAAACAGTTTGTTATAGAATATCTGCTCTTCGTTAAACTGATCCTTAGGGTCGTAGTTTCTTATGTATTTCTTGGGTGCGGGTTTTGTCGGAGGCGCTGTAGCAGGCTTGTCTACGCCAGAAGAGTCGGTTGACACAGGTGCCAGTGAATCTGTGGCCGCCATTTCATCCTGGTACAAATCTTCATCAAACGTAACCGAATCAGCAGAAATAGGAACGAACTGGTTCTCCATTTTCACTGTCTTCAGGTTATAATTCTTAACGAGATAGGGATCACGGGTGATAATGCCATTCTTGTTCTTCTTCACCCACGGCCCATATTTAGGCATAGAATCAGGACCGAATGGAGAGAAAGCCAACATCCGTAGTGAGTCGTCAAGGATAAAGGTGCTTTGAAAAGCAGGGCAAATTTGATTGCTTTTACAGGAGATCAGTCCGGCAATTGTTATAACTACAATTAAAAAATACAGGCCAGAGCGATATCTCATTAAATGCCGATGGGTTGATTATCTGTCAGACAGAAAATTGTATTATAAAAAGCTAGCCGGCTTTGTTTAGTTTACCAATAAACGTCAAATATAAAAATATTATTGGAGGCGAAAAAAGGTTCTTTCTATTTGATCATTGATTCAACCACAGGGAGGATTTTGGATACCCACTGAGTATACATCTTTCCAGAAGGATGCAAACCATCGTTCGCCACCAATTCAGGGTCGTTGGCTGCTTCTTTCGACCCCGGAGTGATGTTCACAAATGCCACGCCAAGTTTTTTGGAAATAGCCTCAGCTGCGCTGTTAAAGGCATCTATCTCCTTCCCTATCTTTTCCGGGTTTCGGTCAGCAGCAAAAGGAGTGACACCATAATCAGGAATACTAACAACAAAAACTTTTTCGGCTTTCCCACCTGCGAAGAGGATGCCTTGTACCAAAAGCGCTTCAAATTGCTTCTTATATTCTTCGAGCGAGCGACCTCTGTATTGGTTATTCACTCCAATCAGCAGCGACACAAGATCATAAGGTGGCTTCGGGGAGGCCTTTTCAATACCTTTTTGCAGCTCATCGGTAGTCCAGCCTGTAGTGGCGATAATTTCTGGTGCAGCAATGGAGAACCCACCTTTTTTAAGTGCGGTTACTAGCTGAACAGGCCACCTCTCGCTCTCAGCAACGCTTTCACCTATGGTGTAGGAATCACCAAGCGCCAAAAACTTCAAACTGCCCGCCTGATCCATACTTTCTGTATTTTGTTTATTTCCATCGTTGCACCCCAAAAGTGCCATATACGAAAGTAGGAAAATGGTTAGAAAAGTGTATTTCGCTTTACTCATAGTTGGCAAGCTCCTCCTTCAATTTCTTTGGCAAGCTATCTACAATCAACCCATAGGAGTGATCGATCAATTCATACAAAAGCTTGTCACCCACCGATCCATCTGTGTCGATAGTGTTCCAGTGTTGCTTGTTCATGTGATAGCCAGGCTTCACCCCTTCGTATTTTTCCCTTAGCTGAATGGCCCTGTCTGGATCGCATTTGAGGTTGATGCTGCGAAAAAGGTCTACATCGGCTAAAGCAAACATTTTCCCCATCACTTTAAACACCAGTGTATTACTATCAAAAGGAAACCCTTCGGTAACGCCTGGCTTTCGAACGCAATAGTCTCTGTATTCTTCTATGTTCATTACATCAAGCGGCGAACGATCCAGACAATAAGTGCCATTAAAAACAAAAGGATAGAAATCTTGTTGATCCCATGCATCATTCGAAGGTTCAAATTGGGCTTGTTATTGGGATCCTTTTTACGGAAGTAGTATTTCAACACTTCGCTAAAGTCGAAGTAATTGGTATTTTCTTTCTTCTCCTGATTCTCTGAATTTGCCATACTGGTTATGCCTCCACTTTTTCGGGATCCGTCCATCTGCCGTCCTCTCTGATGATTTCTATTAATTCGTCTACTGCCTTTGCTGAGGCGACTGACCTTTTCACTACTTCCTTACCTTTGTACAAGGTGATTTTACCTTTGCCTGAGCCCACATAGCCATAGTCGGCATCGGCCATTTCGCCCGGGCCGTTGACAATGCAACCCATGATGCCAATCTTCACCCCTTTCAGGTGATCGGTGCGCTTGCGAATCATGGCGGTGGTTTCCTGCAGGTCAAACAGCGTTCTGCCACAAGAAGGGCATGAAATGTATTCAGTCTTCGACATTCTGGTGCGGGCCGCCTGCAAAATACCAAACGAGGTGTCATTATAAAGCTTGATCTGCGGCTTGACAGCGTCGTTCCCGGCCAACGTTTGATTAGACCAACCCAACATAATGCCGTCGCCGTAGCCATCGATAAGCAATCCCCCCACATCAGTGGAGGCAAACAACATCAGCTTATCGTCAGAAATCGGCTCAAAATCTCTCCTGATGACAACTGGCAGTTTCACTCCGGCGTCTTCCAGCACAAAGAACGTCCGACGAAGCGCCGGGTAGGCATGTGCGTTGTCTGTTTTTATAATAAGCACAAGGTTCTTTCTTTTGGCTAGCGTTTTCCAGTCGGCCTCAAAAGCATCCTCATCAGAGAGTTGAACAAAATTGAGCTCCGGGTGCAATTTGGCAATGCTTAAATCGCTGAT
Organism: Imperialibacter sp.; assembly: GCF_040222815.1. Lineage (GTDB taxonomy): Bacteria > Bacteroidota > Bacteroidia > Cytophagales > Cyclobacteriaceae > Imperialibacter. Next base: position 371,776 of record NZ_JAVKCH010000026.1, read on the forward strand.
ATCAATCAGCGGATAAGTGTTTTTCTGATCAGCATGATTAACCCAAACTCCGTAGTCCATGATCTCCCTCAGGCCATTGGGCAGCATAAAGGGCACAGGGGTGCTTCCCGAATAGACGTAATCAGTGCCGTAGTCATTCATTCTCCATTTGTCGGGCTCCGGCAGATAAAAATGACCCGTTACCTTCAAATCAGGATACTCTGGATTTTGTAGCCTGCTGATGTCCGTAATTACCCTTGGCACATTGGTGCCGCCGATATTGGAGACTTCCAGGGAATGGCGTTTTGTGTATTCAAAAGGACTGTAAGGCGGGTTGTCAACCGGAACAATGGTCTTATGCCCGGCCCGGTTATTGTATCTTTCGACTAATGCGCTCGCTACTGGCAGCTCCAGCTCAGGCTCTTCGGTTAAAGAAACCCTGACTGTATCTCCCAAACCGTCCTCCAGCAATGTGCCTATGCCTACAGCCGATTTGATTCTGCCGTCCTCGGCCTCGCCCGCTTCGGTCACTCCCAAATGCAGCGGGTAGGGTTTGAAGCCTTCGTCGTCCAGCATTTTCACCAAAAGGCGGTAGGCCTGCACCATCACCTGGGTATTGCTCGACTTCATGGACAGCACAATGTTGTAGTAGTTCAGCTCTTCAGCAATCCGCAGAAACTCCAGGGCCGACTCCACCATACCGAGTGGTGTGTCGCCATAGCGGCTCATGATCCTGTCGGAAAGCGACCCGTGGTTAGTACCAATGCGCATGGCCGTGCCGTACTCCTTGCAGATCTTTACCAGCGGAATAAACTTCTCCCTGATGCGTTCCAACTCTTGTTGATAGGCATCGTCAGTGTAGTCGATGACTTCAAATTTCTTTTTGTCGGCGTAGTTGCCTGGATTCACCCTCACCTTTTCCACAATTCTGGCAGCAAGCTCAGCAGCGTTGGGAGTAAAATGAATATCTGCTACCAAAGGCGTATTATACCCTCTTTTGACCAGTTCTTTTTTGATGACCTCCAGGTTCTGTGCCTCCTTCACGCTGGGAGCCGTGATGCGCACATACTCACACCCGGCTTCGATCATTTTGATAGACTGCTCAACCGACCCCATCGTGTCCATGGTATCGATAGTAGTCATTGACTGCACCCTGATCGGGTGATGAGCGCCCATAGGAGTATCTCCAATGGTTACCTCAATGGTTTTTCGTCTCGAATAAGAGGTGAGACTGTTGCAGAAGTTGATTTTTGACAGAAGGGCTGCGTCCGCAGTGTGCATAAACTAATGGTATAATAGATTCCGCAAAGTTAACTAATAAAGTGTTTAAGTGTTTGGAAGTGGAGGAGGAAAGAGTGGCCCGGTAGGTTTGAAGACGGAAGACCGGAGTCGGGAGAGGCGTCGGTACAGCTAGCGGCCAGTAGCGTCGGGGCTGTCAGACGCCGGGGAGTGCTTGAAGGAGAGCAGGAAGACCGAAGATGGGAGACGAAAGCTGGCGTCGGTACGGCAAGCAGGCCTGGGCGGTGGAGCCGTCAGACGCCCTGTGTGCGTGTGGAGATTAGGAAAAGGTGCGCCGAAAAACAACCGGTGTCTGACGGCTCTTTCCTGGTGGCTAGTTGGCGTGCCGACACCTACAAGCACCATCCTTAAAAACCATCAAATATCTCCCAGCTGAGGCCGGATCACAATATCTTCAACCACAGACCTGGGTGACAAACTATATGCTGCCCACACCATAGTGGCTACATCTTCTAGCGGAATAAAACGCTCTTCGGGTATGTCGGCCTTCTCCCAGCTAGCCGTGAAAGTCGCTCCAGGCAGCACCGAACTCACCCTGATACCAAATGGCTTCATTTCCTCTCTCAGCACTTTGCTCATGCCGTACATGGCAAACTTGCTGATGGCATAGCTGCCTCCATTGGCATAGGCAACAATGCTGGCAATGGAACAAATATTGAAGATGTGGCCTTTGCCGACCTCCTTCATCCCAGGAATAACCCCCCTCGAAAGATGATAAGCACTGTAAAGGTTGGTGTCAATCATTGTTTCCAATGCGCCCTCCTCTTCAGTATGCACCTGCCCGGGGATAAATACACCCGTGTTGTTGACGAGCACGTCTACTGGCCTACCTGTTTTTTTAACAAACTTCAGAAAAGCATCAACATCAGCTCTTTTGCTTAGATCAGCTTTAAAGGTGTGCACTTTGGCGTTGGGCGCCATCTCGCCTACCGCCGTTTTCAACGACGCAAGCTGGTCTTCTGTCCTTGCACAGGTGACTACATCAAACCCATGCTGAACAAATGCTTCAACAATACCCCTGCCTATGCCTTTCGTGCCCCCGGTGACAACAATTAATTTATTCATTTTACTATCGTTTAATCTGATCTTCAACCAGCTAAGTGCCAGAATCTGTTTAAAATTGTGGAATTGCGCTACCCCAGGGGTAACCAATATCCCCGAAAGTTAGTTTAATCTTCTTTTTTCCTGTCCGAAACTTTCTTTAACGGTGGGGATGTTTTTTCTTGGAACAAATTTGAGCAAATGGAAAGCATAGGCAAGTTCATGATCTTTTTCGGGCAGCAGTTTACCCGCATGGAGTCGTTTAAGACTTACGCCACGAGAGTTGTGGATGAGGCCATTCTGATTGGTTACAACTCTCTTCCTCTTTTTGCTATCATTGCCACGTTCATGGGCGCCGTTACCACGCTGCAAACCGCCTACAACCTGGTGAGTCCGCTGGTTCCTCTTTATATTGTATCGATGGTAGTTCGTGACATGACCCTGCTCGAACTTGCGCCTACCATCATGGCCATAGTGTTTGCGGGTAAGGTTGGCTCCAATATCGCCGGCGAACTAGGCACCATGAGGATCACGGAACAAATTGACGCCCTTGAGGTGATGGGGATTAACGCCACCTCCTACCTGGTGTTGCCCAAAATCATTGCGTCTATCCTCACCTACCCCATGCTTGTGGTTTTTTCAGGCTTTCTGACTATACTGGGTGGCTACCTGATTTCAATCGCTACCGGAGTACTTACCGGCACAGAATACATTTACGGTATTCGTTACGAATTTGTCCAGTTCAATGTCTCTTTTGCGCTGATCAAGGCGGTAGCCTTCGGTTTTTTAGTAGCTGCCATCTCTGCTTACAAAGGCTATTACACAGTGGGTGGAGCACTGGAAGTTGGCAAATCGAGTACAAGCGCAGTGAACAATAGCTGTATTGCCATTCTGGTCGCCGACTATGTACTTGCTCAACTTCTTATCTGATTTTATATGATTGAGATAGAAAACATCAAGAAATCGTTTGACGGAAAGGCCGTGTTGCATGGCATTTCCGGCAGATTCGAAAAGGGCAAAACCAACCTGATCATTGGTGCCAGTGGCACAGGAAAAAGTGTGCTCCTCAAGTGCATTGTGGGCCTGGTAAAACCCGATGAGGGAACGGTGACCTACGACGGGCGGGATTTCACACACGGCGACAAGAGCCTTAGAACGGACATCAGGCGTGAAATAGGCATGTTGTTTCAGGGCGGAGCGCTGTTCGATTCCATGAATGTGGAGGCCAATGTTATGTTTCCGCTCAATGTGCTTACAAAGATGCCTCAGGCCGAAAAGCTTGATAGGGTCAACTTTTGCCTGGAAAGAGTGGGGCTGGCCGGTGTAAACAAAAAGATGCCATCGGAAGTCAGCGGAGGAATGAAAAAGCGGGTGGGTATTGCCAGGGCCATTGTCAACAACTCCAAATACCTGTTTTGTGACGAGCCCAATTCCGGGCTGGATCCACAAACGTCGATCACAATAGACAACCTGATTCAGGAGATCACCTATGAATTCGATATTACCACGGTAGTTGTTACCCACGATATGAACTCAGTAATGGAGATTGGCGACTATATCCTGTTCATGCATCAGGGCCAAAAAAAATGGGAAGGCAGCACTGATACCATTGCGCAGGCCGATGTGCCTGAGCTCAAAGATTTCATTTTTGCCAATAAGCTAATGAGGACAATGATAAAAGAAGTGAAGTAGGCCGATGGCCTTCGACTCATTTTGCTTTAAGCGAGAAATAAAAATAGATTTGAATTATTAACCAGAGTTGGTCGACGAAACATATCCGAACAACCGCTTTCCCCACAATGCACAGTAAAGTTTCCTTTTTTCGGTTTGTTGCCACTGTTGAAGGCATTTCATTCCTCATATTGTTATTGATCGCCATGCCATTGAAGTACGGGATGGATCAGCCCCTGGCAGTGAGGTATGTTGGTATGGTTCACGGTGTCCTCTTCCTGCTTTATATCCCAGCTCTATTGTTAGTCGCTCCAGTGTTAAAATGGGGCGTTTTGATGACGTTCAGAGCGTTTCTGGCCTCTCTTCTGCCAGGTGGCACTTTTTTGCTCGACAGGCAAATTGTAAAAGACTGGAAGGAGATCAATTCTTCAGCAAACAACAGCTAACTATCCGCATTTAAGAGCCCTGAAGTAGTACCTTGGTAGAAAATTGGCTTTCTTTAATGCCATTACCGGATCATTTAACCTATGAAAACCCTTCTCTTTTCCTCGCTGTTTATAGTCACCCACTGTCTCTTCGCCCAATCACCGCAGGCGTTTGAAATCTACAATTCAAAGGGCAAGCAGGTTGCTTACGAGAAAATGCTAAAGGACGTATCCCGGGCTGATGTAGTCTTCTTCGGCGAGCTGCACGACAATTCCATCAACCACTGGCTCGAGCTGCAGGTAACTAAAGGCTTATACGCTGAACATGGCAAAGACCTGGTAGTCGCCATGGAGATGTTCGAGGCTGACGATCAGCTGGTGCTGGACGAATTCATGAGCGGCCTGATTGAAGAGAGGCATTTCATCAAGGAGGCTAAAATGTGGGACAACTATAAAACAGACTACAAGCCCATCGTGGAATTTGCCAAAGAGCACCAACTGAAGGTGGTGGCATCAAACATCCCCCGAAGATATGCCAACCTTGTATACCGAAATGGGCCCGATGCGCTTAACAACCTGCCCGACGAAGCGAAAAAGTACATGGCCCCTCTTCCCCTGGAAATTGACCTGAACCTGCCCGGCTATCAGGAAATGATAGAGTCGATGGGTGGCCACGGAGCACCGGGAAGTGCCGAAAACCTGGCCAGCTCTCAAGCGAGCAAAGATGCAACAATGGGCTGGTTCATCAGCAAGGAAAGCAAGAGCAAGGTCATTCATTTCAATGGCTCCTACCATTCCAAAAATGGTGAGGGCATCATTTGGTACCTCAGCAAATACAATAGGAAGGCAAGTGTAGCCACTATACACTGTGTGGAGCAGGAAAACATTGGGGAACTGGCAGCGGGAAATGTTGGCGCTGCGGATTTTATCATCGTGATCCCCTCTGATATGACAAAAACATACTAAAAGCAACCGTTACAATCGATCAGGTGGCATTTGGATAAGCAGATTCCAGATTATTTTTTTACTTTCATACAATTTTAAGCTCCAACAGGCTTCCATTTTTTCGACCAGCATAATGAATTTACTTACGAAAGCACTCCGGAAGCTGCTGCCTGCCAGAGATGCCTCCACGCCTATAGAAGAAAGGCTTTTTGAGATCACACTCTGCCTGACTATTCTCACGCTACTCTTGTGGTCGCTGGTCGGTATGTTCTCGCAGTTCAACCCAGTTGTCCTTAGAATTTATCTGTTTGCGCTATGTTTTTATTCAGCGATCTATTTTGCCGTTAAAAGGGGCATATCCTTTCGCCTCACTACTTCTGTTTATTACATCTCTGCGTTGCTTATCATCTCTTTTGGCTGGCTCCCCTCCGGCGGCATCCGTGGCGCTGTGATGCACATGTGTGTGCTCATCTACATCTCAGGGCTTTTGGTTTTACCTATACGCCGCTATATCATTTTTATCATATCCACGATTTGCGTGGTGATCATTTTCGTCACCATTGAGTACTACCACAGAGACCTGGCAGTGCCCTACACTGATTATGTGAGCGAATGGAGAGATCTTTCGATAGCGGGAGTGGTCATGCTGGTGGTGATGGGCTTTGCTTTCTATATTTTCAAAAAAGAGTACTTGCAAGACAGAGAGCATCTGCAACGAATGAACCTCGAGTTGGGTACTGCCAAAGAAAGGGCCGAATCGGCCGATAAGGCAAAGAGTCAGTTTCTGGCTACTATCAGTCACGAAATGCGGACGCCATTAAATGGCATCGTGGGACTTGCGGAACTAATCGAGAAAACCAATCTTGACAAAGAACAGAGCGAGCTTGTAAAAAACCTGGCAACCAGCAGCCACATACTTTCAGGCTTGATTACTGACGTGCTTGACATCACCATGATCGAAAACAACCGGGTGACTTTACAAGAAGATGTTTTTGAACTGAAGGATGTAACGAAGGATATCAGCCAGCTATTTCATGGATTTGAGTCGTTGAAAACCGGTAAGGTTTCCATTGAATTGGTACACGCCAGCAAATCCGACATTCACTTGATGGGCGATCTTAAAAGGATCAGGCAAATCCTTATTAACCTGACAACGAATGCGGTCAAATTCACACCGGCAGGAAAAGTGACCATATCTACGACCGTTGTGAGAAAAGAAGATAAGATTGCCACAGTGCTTTTCAAAGTTGACGACACCGGCATCGGCATTCCCAAGAGTCAGCATCCAAAAGTGTTTTCCAGGTTCTTTAAGCACGAAACTGATTTGGCGGTGGCAGGCACCGGATTAGGGCTTTCCATTGCCAAAAGCCTTACCGACTTGATGCACGGGAAGATTTGGTTTTATTCTACCGAGGGCAAAGGCAGCTCGTTTTATGTGGAACTGCCACTACCGCTCGCTACCCGGAGCGAGCATGCGCTGGCTGAGAAAGACATCCAACCAATAAATTTCAGCGAACTATCCGTTCTTGTTGCTGAGGACGTACATATCAACAGGCTTGTGATGCTTAAAATACTAAAGAACATTGGCATTACTAAAATAGAAGTGGCTGAAGATGGAGAACAGGCTGTAGCCATTGCTTCTTCTCAGGCCTTCGACTTTATATTGATGGATGTTTTAATGCCCAAAATGGACGGCATTGAAGCAACGATGGAAATTCGCAGGGTTTTTCTGGAGAGAAAGCAAAGCCCTCCTTTCATCGTTGCCGTTACGGCCAATGCCACTACAGAAGATGAGAGCAAGTGCCGAGAGGCCGGAATGGTTGATTTTATCACCAAACCATTTACTACCGACATCCTCAGGGCGGTTTTCACCCGCCTTTGGGCTTCAGTCTAGTTGTCGTCACTAGCATCATCATGTATGCACAAATTATTGTCCATAGCCACTCGACACATCAGCTTGGCTTGCTTTGCAAAAAATGTTTAACTTTCTACCAAGCTATAGCAGTCGACCTTTGACTTTGCCGACCTTATAAAAAACTCACCGTCTTTTATATAATTTTTTCTTGAAATAATTAAATTATTTCCAGAGCCGTGCTTTTTTGTATATATTTAAGTGATCAGCCTAGCTATGGGAAATACCGTTGCCATTTACAATTTTAAAGGAGGGGTGGGTAAAACCACAACCGCCCTCAATCTTGGCTACGCCTGGTCCCGACAGTTTAAAGTGCTTTTGATCGATTGCGACCCCCAGTGCAACCTGAGCAACTCCCTGGGTGCCGACAATACTACCAAGTCCATTTACCGATATATCAAAGACCTGCTGCACGACAACCTCCCTGAGAACATTGAAGCGCAAGAAGTGACGCCATATATGCACCTGCTGCCAGGCGACTACCTGATGACCGAAATGGAATCCAACAGCAGGTTTATTTCGTTTGGCCCCAATATCGTGCAGAAGTTAGGCTACGTGCTGCGTAAGGACTACGACATCGTGATCATGGACATGCCTACCCACTTTGGCGGACTTGTAAAGTCGATGCTTACCGATGTCGACAGTATCCTGATTCCGGCCCTTGCTGATTCGTTCTCCATCGATGGCATTAAGAAGTTACTGACTTTTCTTTACACCGTTGAAAGAAAAAGGCCGCTGAACATATTGGGCATCTATTTCAACATGTACAAGCAGTCGCTTATCCACCACCGGGAAAAGTATGCTGAGGCAATGACGGAATTTGAAGACTTGATGCTGGAGAGCACTGTTTCAAACTCCATCAAGGTAAGCGAGGCCATAGATATTGGCAAATCCATGAACAGGGTCAACCCTGAAAACAAGTCGGCCATCGACTTCCTCAAGCTCAGCGATGAGCTGATGGCCAAGTTCAACAACACTTTTTTGTCTTCGAAATTCATCTCAGAGGAGTTCTTGGAGAATATCAAGACGAGGTAAGCCTCTGAAAAAGATTCAACCGCTGAGAAAACAGGGAACACAGCGCCAGGGTGAAATACCGCCCGGCTTTCGGTAAACGCAAACTCCTCACAGTAGTCCCGTAGGGACGACACATAGGTAAACTCCATCAACACGTAAAACAAGTACTTCCAGTGCCGTCAGGTACGGCACATGGCGCACCCACGTGCCAACCAAAAAAGCTTCCTACAACAACCTGGGCTAATACAAACCACTCCCCACCTTTCTTCCCCTTCAAAGGTTGAAACCGCTTCAATAGCCTCATCGCTCCTCATCAAAAAGCCTAAGCATCGTTCTCATCAAATTCCTATATTCATTCAAAACATACCTTAACTACAATAAGTACCATGGAAAACGAGAACAATAAAACCAATATTGGGCGGCGGGAAGTCATTAAAGGGCTCGGCCTTGGAGCCACTGGCACCTTTCTGGGAGCCGCCAATCCAGCCGTGGCTGGCGTATACGAAGCTGCCACAAAAGCCCTCCCTCCTCTTACCATCACCAATGTCAAAGCTATTCCCACCTGCCCGCACGGCATAGAGCTGATTGTTGTGAAAGTGGAAACCAGCGAGCCGGGACTTTACGGGCTCGGCTGTGCCACCTTCCGCCAGCGGGCCCGGCCTGTTATCTCTGCCATCAACGACTACCTCAACGACTTCTGCAAAGGCAAAAGCGTCGACAACATAGAAGACATGTGGCAGACCGCCTACGTGAGCTCCTACTGGCGCAACGGCCCCGTGCTCAACAATGCACTTAGCGGCCTCGACCAGGCCCTGTGGGACATCAAAGGCAAGCGGGCCAATATGCCAGTTTACCAGCTGCTGGGTGGCAAGTGTCGCTTTGCCATCCCCTGCTACTCTCATGCGTCGGGCAACTCACCGGAAGCCGTGGCCGACGATGCCAAACGCATCATGGACGAAGGCTATAAGTACGTCCGCATTCAAATGGGAGGCTATGGCGCCGCTGGCGTAGCTGCTGTGCCCGATTTCAAAGCCAAAGGCTTTGGCATGCCCGACGACAACTACATGGATCCCTATTTCTACATGAAAAGCGTGCCGGAGATTTTCGCCAAAACCCGGGAGGTGTGCGGTGAAAGAGTGGAGCTGCTGCACGATATCCACGAGCGTCTGCAACCCAACGACGCCATCAATATGATCCGCAAGCTGGAAGAGTTCAGGCCTTTCTTTATCGAAGACCCCTTCTCTCCTGAGAATATTGGCTATTTCAGGCAGCTTCGGCAGCAAAGCAGCGTGCCGCTGGCCATGGGCGAACTCTACAACAATCCTCACGAATGGGTGGGCCCCATGAGCGAAAGGCTGTTTGACTTTATAAGGATACACATCTCACAAATAGGCGGAATCACTCCAGCCATGAAAGTAGCCAGGCTGGGCGAAGCCTTCAATGTGAAAACTGCCTGGCATGGGCCTGGAGATGTGTCGCCGGTAGGCCATGCTGCCAACGCCCACATCGACTTTGCGGTATGGAACTTCGGCATCCAGGAAAGCGTCAACTTCTCCGATACACTGCGAGAAATCTTCCCAGGTAGCCCCTTCATGAAAGACGGTTATATGTACGTGAACGAAGCACCGGGTTTGGGTGTGGACATCAACGAAAAGCTGGCTGCCAAGTACCCGATTCCTGAGAAACAGCTCAACGGCTGGACACAGCTTCGGATGCATGACGGAACGCCAGTGCGGCCTTAGCAACTGGTTTATCAACTCTCCGAGGGGCTTTAAACCCCTGGAGGGTTTGACTACCATCCTACTTTAAATTCGTCACCTCGAAGGAGGGACGACTGAGAGGTCTCATCACCTGAATCAGCAGCTAGAAGGCACCACACTGCGGAATCGGGAGGCTTCGTTCCAGTGTTGGGTTCCGGCATCGGGTTCCGGCGTCGGCTCGGCTTTGAGTTGACGGCTCAGGTCGTGATTAAGCATCAAAAGACCATCTACTCCTTCCGAATCACCAGCGGAAAATCCTGTCCTCGGGAAAAGGTATAGGGATACTGCGGTGTCCCCTTTAGCTTCTGGGTGAGCTCGGGCACCTGGTCGTCGAGAAACGATTTCAATTCATAAATGGTCACTTTGCCATCTTTGGGTGCGCCGTCGGCTGCTCCCTGCAAGCCGGTGATTAGCAGGTAGGTAAACAGTCCATGCCCCAGCTCGGCAAACTCCGTAGCAAACTGTTCACTGCCAGCCGATGCCATCACATGAATACCCGCACTGCGGGAAAGCTGCGCAATGGCTTTTTCTTCTGCTGCCCCACGAGCGGCCAGCAGCTCTATAGACGCACCGGACTGGCAGGCATCCATCACAATGAGCTGCTTCAGAGCATGAATGCTTTTCAGGTGTTCCTGCAACTCACTGGCCTCGATGGCATTCTTTTTCAAGGCAGCTGCATCGTAGAGCCGCAAACTTTCTGTGGGGATAAAGTAAAAGCTATTGTCGACCATGCTGCCGTGGCCGGCATAATAGAAAATGAACACGTCCTCGGGGTGTACTTCGGCGCTGAGCTCATCCAGCTTTTTGATGATATTCTCCTTTGATGCCTGGTCATCGTACAAGGTGTGCAGCTTAATTTCCTTGAAAAGTGATGTGCCGTTTTCGTCAATCATACTACTGAAGGACTCAGCGTCGGGTCGGGCATAATTCAGTGTCATCTTGGGGTTTTGGTACTTATTGATGCCTACAGCCAGGATATGGCAGGTAGCGCTTTTGGAAGAATGATCCGCCACTACCTCCACGTTGCTGACCGCCGATTCAATATTATCATTATTTATCGCCCTGGCTTCGAATGCGTTGGCACCCCCTATCAGGTCTACCGTGTGGTGGTAGGTGGTGGTCTTGCCTTTGCCGGAAGGGTAGCTAAGGCCCTGCGTGTTCAACGACATGCGTTTGCCATTGTGAAAGAGGCTAAGCTCGCTTACTCCACCGCCATTGTCAATCATTTTGACGTACACTTCGGCCTTGGTGGCGTCGTCTGCTGGCAGCGTAGCAATCTTCACCGTCGGAGGCGGGGATTTCAGCAGCTTCGTCTGGATGTCCTTTAAGTTGGCCGACCCTCCCCTGTTCGAAAATATTTGCGGTAGCAGATCAGGCCGGTAGAATTCGTCGAAGAATTGATCGACTGAATAAGTGGTGGTTTTCTCAACAAAGTGGATATACTTCCTGGCCTCATCGGTGCCGTTGAAATAGCCTTCGGGGTTTTTCACCATCCACTCGTCTTTGCCAAAATGGATGTGCTCGAAAAACTCTTTACCGGTAGCCAAATCCCAAAATTTAGTAGTGCCGTCCAGGGCATGGCTGATCAGCATTTTGTTGTTCTGTCCCAGCAGCAGCGAAGTGACTTCCGCCGTGTGGCCTTCAAAAGTCTTGACCTGCGCAGCGGTGTTGTAATCCCACACCCTGATGATTCTGTCGGCACCAGCCGTGTAAATTTGGTTTCCGTCAGGGCTAAATATGGCTTTGTGCACCGGGCCCACATGGCCCATCAGCTTCTTCGTCATCAGGCCGGTGGCAATGTCCCAAATGCGGACGGAGCCATCCCAACTGGTGGTAAGCACCTCTTTCTGGTTGGGGCTCAGCGTCAGCGAGGAAACAATGTCTGTGTGTCCAACGAACGTTCGGACAGGCAGGTGCGTGTCGAGTTCAATCATTGTCAGCGAATTGTCGAGCCTGGCCACAAACACATACAAGTCGGTGGGATGAAACAGCAGGTTGTAGACTGACTGGGACTGGAAGTCGTAGTAGTTCACCCGCTCGCCAGTGGCCACATCGTATATTTTGATGGTGGCGTCCCAGCTGGCGGAGATGAGGTGCTTTTCGTCGTTGCTGAATTTCACATCGAAGATGGGCTCCCTGTGGGCTTTGATGCTGCGGAGGGTATCTCCGGAGGCCACGTTCCAAAGGATGATTCGGCCGTCGCCCCCACCGGTAGCCATGGTTTGGCCGTCGTCCGTCAGGTCGTAGCAGAGGGCTGCCTTCTCATGGCCTTTGTATTCCATCACCGTTTTGCCTGAGGCGATGTTCCACCTTTTCACCTTGGTGCCAAACTTGCCTTTGATCAGCTCCTTGCCGTCTTTCGAAAGCATCAGCTCATTTTTGAACCTGATGTATTTGGCAATGTAAGAGTCCCAGTAAGAGTTGGGGTCGTAGTTGATGCCCCCTTTGTCTCGCTCGTTGAGTAACCCCGTGAGGGTAGTTTCGACTTGCTCGGTGGCAGTATTCAGTTGATAGGCTGTGTTGTTATCGCACGCCAAAAGCAGACTGCCATTAGCTGCCAGTGTGGCTTCATTGATTTCCGTCTCTGTTTCCGGCGTTATTTCCTTCACGAGCTTGCCTGACTGATTCTCCCAAATGATGGTCTTTGCTTTGGTCACCACCCACACCTCGTCGCCATTTTTGCTGAAACCAACGCCGGAGAGCTCTTCCACCTCCTCACTATAGGTTTGAAGCAGGTCACCGTTAGAAAGCTTGTATTTTCTTACGGCCGTCTTGTTGGAGGCTACCAGCAGGGTTTTGCTATCGGCACTAAAAGTTACCCAGGTAGCGCAGCCACCACACCAGCCCTCTGCCTGGTCGAACGTATATACCTTCTCCCAGGTAGCCGTGCTGTAAACATTGGCCGTTCGGTTATCCTCTCCTATCGCCAGCCACTTGCCGTCTTTTGAAAAAGCTGCATTGATGCCATAGCCGAGGCCCTGGTCGGCATTGACTTTGAAGGACTGGATTATCTTTTTCGTCTCAAAATCCCACAGGTGTGCTTCGTTGGGATAGCCCCCTGTGAAGAAAAACTTGGCATCAGCACTAAAGGCGACCGCCGTGAGGAACTTCGTTGCCACCGGCGTGGTGAAAATAGTTTTGCCTGTAGCCACCTCCCAAATGCGGGCTGTTTTGTCGCCGCTGCTGGTGATCATGTACTTGCCGTCAGCAGAAAAATCGATGCAATTGACACTGCCCGTATGCCCCAGAAAGCTGCGCACTTCCCTGCCAGTGGATACCTCCCAGAGCTTGGCGGTTTTGTCACGGCTGCCCGTAGCCACCAGGCTGCTGTCGGGGCTTTGCGCCACGCTCAGCACTGCCAGCTCATGCCCCTGTTGAATAACCGTCTCCAGCGTTTGGGCAGCCAAAGCGAAAGAGAGTAAAAACAAGGACAAAGAGGCGAAAAAGTGCTTCATGAGTTCGGGTGGTCAATTAGATGTGGCAAGTTAGTAAAGTTGGGGAGTTGGATTGGCAACGAATGACTGGAAGTTATGGCTTCGGCTGCTATGCTTCTGTTATAAAGCATCTTCAATCCGCTATTTACCATCTAGTGTCTCTTTCACGGCCCAATACTGATCCGCCGCTTCAGCACCACAAGTCCCGCTAGGGACGATATGGCGGTAACGCCAAAAACGAGGAGCAAAGTAGAGCAAGTGCCGTAGGTACGGTATATAAGAAACCACGCCGGAGCGTGGCTGGATATGAAGGACGGCTTGGGGAGGATTGCGATGACACTCGCTGCTTTGGTGCGAGGGGCTGTCACCCGTCGCATGGATATGACACCCCTTCAGGGCTTAAAAGTTGCCAAGCGTTGGTGCATCAGTAGTCCAGTTAGGGACGATATGGCTGTAATACCAAAAAAGACGAGTAAATTAGAACGAATGCTGTAGGTACGGCATACAGAATAATGGCAAGTGTTAAATTCGAGTAGCGGATCAAAGGATCGCTCTCGATTGAGCGATAGCGGAAACGGGGGGCGTTTGAGACGGCGATTGTATCGCCGCTTTGGGCGAAGTTACGTGGAGTCAAATTTCCAAGAAGCCCACAAGCTTGAAGAAAGGAATCCACCAGCCAGCCTGGGATACACTATCGTTAGACTTGCGGAAAAGAGAACTAACTACCCATCGGGAAAATTTGAAGACAACTAAGTTAGTTTTAGCTGAAGATATTTTATCTTTCCTATCGTATCAGGTCTATTTAACACAATAGCAAAATCAGCCTCTAATGCGTACTAAAAATAAATGCAACGGAATGATTCTCTTTTCGGTACTTTTTTTAATCATTTTCGCCCGATGCTCACAAAAAAATCCTGACAATACTGAAGAAAGCGCCAGAGAAACTATCGGTTATTCAAGTGAAGATGAGGTGGATCTTGACAAAGATGAACAGAAGATACGAAGGTTAGGGCCTGCAAAAGACACTCTGGTATTGAACTCAGGAGGGGGCTCGAAACTTACTACGTACATCTACGAGTATTTGGATTCCATTCCTGGAACGATGATTAGAAAATTTGTGACTCTCGATAAGAGAGACTCGATCGTATTAAGATCATTTAATAGCAGTTTTCGATTCTATGGAGAGGTGGTCGAGGGTGACTTCGATCTAATTTTGATCCCTTCCTATTCAATTACAGAAAATGGGCTGGAAATATATTTATTCAATAGTAACGGGGCCGCAGGATACAACACGCAGGTGAATTTGGACGATGTTTTTAGAAAGTCTCTTTTTAAAAGCTACGACATGGAAGACGGGCTTTTGAAGATTGCGACTGCACCCCTGCCACCATCTAACCAGAAGAGTCATTTTTTTGTTACGTTAAAAGACCCATATGTTGAGGTAGATAGTGTCTTTAGCTTGATTTCAACAATAAATCAAAGACCTCTTTATGAAATAGAGAAGAAAGTGCTTTTTGAAAACGCATTTCTGCATTCCTGTAGAGATGGTAAGAATTCAGTAATGGATAAATTTATGTCTCAAGAAGTTGATGCAAGCGACGAATCAACTGGGCACATTATTAAGGCGACCCAATACTTATATAAATTTTTTAAGTTCCATCGACTAATAGAATAATTTATTGAATTGTTTCTTCCATAATTTGGGCAATAGTGTCAGTGAGACTGCTGTTAAGCAAAAGCTTAACTCCTGACAATGCAATACTCTCTTTATTAACTTCCTTTAAATAATAGTATTGAATTGGGGTGTTGGGGTCGGATCTCTTTTCGAACATTGTAGGGATAACAAGATTCAACTGAGGTTCGGTAGGTATTTGCGTTCTTATCCAAGCACTTAACGGAGATATAAAATGAGTTTCCTCATCATAAGTTTCTGCAAGGTTTTCAGTAGTCAGTTGATCAGATATTTGAGCTATCTGTTGATCCCATAGCGCCCTAAGCTCAGCTCTAATTTGTTGTTCATTCATATTTTCCCCCAAAGATATCCTTCTTCGAAATTCTTCTCGCTTCGCTACGATGGAGGAAAGCACCCCATTTGAGTTAAGAACACCTTTAATAAGCTTATAAGGAGTGTTCGCCACCAAATTATCCGCTTCATTTGAAACATTTAGGTCGTAGTAGTAATTAGCAGCCTTTTTTCTTAAGTCAAAATCTGCCGTAGGGAGTAACAGGTCTGTCTCTTCTTCATTATCCTGGATGACAACGACTTTAGTCAAATCTCCATCAGGATCTTGTTCTTTAATATATTCGTATAAAGCCATGACAAATACTTCGCTAGCAGCTACATTTCCAGCTTTTGAGTTATAACCCATTCTGGTCTGGTTTAAAAATTCAGAAGGTCTTGCAAGAATCTCTGTGAGTTGAGAACTATACATACTTAAAATACAACCCCAACTGAATGTGTAAGAATTTCCTCTATGGATTAGAATGCCATCCCGATTTACACCTTCCTTGGCTTTCAACCGGATAGAACGAAAGACATGCTGCCCCTGATCGCTTTCTAGACTTGTGTTCAATTCAAACTCATACTCCCCTGAAGGAATCCTCTTGCACTCATACCTCATTCTATTGTCAGGTTCACAGGGAGAATTCGATTCAATGTCAGTCCCTCTTCCAAGCTCAAGAGTTACCCCTTGGATATTCGTGCCTTCTATTCGCACTGAGCCAATAGTTATGTATTCATTACTTTTTTCTCTAGTGATCAAAATTCTAATTTCTTCTTTGTGAGCATCCTCCTCAGTTGGCTTAAATTCTATTAAGCCTTTGAGATTAAGGTACCTTTCGAATTTGTCCTCTTCATATCTCGATACTGTGAAAGACAATGCCTTTCTATTGCTTAACTCGTCAGATTCCCCAGGGTTCCTACCCTTTGGCTATTTCGGTCAGACCATGCCACCCATTTCGGTTTATCTATGCCACTTTGAGAGCGCTGTAATTTGGGTAAAAAATATTACTTCAGCATTCCTTTTCTTAATGATTCTCCAGAGAGGTTTATCCTGTGAGAAGAGTT
>NZ_JAVKCH010000027.1:0-66156 GCF_040222815.1 Imperialibacter sp.
GGAATGATGAAGTGTGCTGTCAGGGGACAGCCCACGGGTACGGGAGTACCAACGCACGCAGTTTGGCGGCTGGCCCTGGCCCAATCACGAGCATGTGCATGCGAGAGAAAAGGGCAGGTTCGCCATCCACGCCGATGGTAAGGTAGAGGAGAAGGGGTAACGGGTAAAGAGGGTAACGAGTAAAGAGGTCGCTCTGTGCAAGCCGCAGGAGCGCCCTCTTTACTTTTTAACAGACCCTTTCTTTCCATCGTTCGGGCCTGATGTCTTCACCTGCCGGCAGAAATACCCGCACAAATACCCTCCTCCCCTGATACAATTTGCCATACGGCACTGATACCCTCAAACGGCGCTACCCGGGATATTTGTGCAAAAAACACCTATGCGCAAATTAGCACTTACCCTATTCGCAGTTGTCGTCACGCTGAGCCAAGTCAAAGCACAGAGTTACTCTTACACCGTTCTTGAAAACGACCCGGAAAAGGCTTATACCAAGTTCGTGGCACCCGAATTTGGCTCAGAGTTTTCCGGTGCCAACTTAAGCATACTAGTGGGTGCCAATGCCCGCATGGGCATTTCTGATAAGCTGGCATTTGAAGGCGATGCCCAAATAGATATTTGGCAGTTCGAGGGCAAGGGGCTTGGCTATCACCTGGAAGGCGGCATTTTTCTTCCCTTAAAAACAAAAACGAAGATAAAAGACGTGCCGGTTATCCTGAGCTACAATCCCTACGCAGATACCAAATATGAAAATGGCAGGCAATACAACATAGAAGAAACCAAATACCTCAATATCGCCGACATGGACTACAAAGACCAATATGGAATGCGGGGCGGTATCTACACCCGTGGGCTCGGCGTTGAAAGCGACGGTATACAGGCAGCAGCAGCGGTGGGAAGCCTATCGCTTGTGGGGCCTTATATTGGCGTGCAAAAAACCTCTCAGGCTTACGTAAAGACAAAAATCAACGACGATATTGACAGAATCGGCGCTGGCTTTGGCAGGTACTTCATCGACGTCATGCTCTTTCCAGTGAGAAGCTTAAGCGACGAAGCCATTGCTCCTGAGTTGAAGAAAGACAAGTTTGTTGGCTGGCGTGGTGGCTTTCAGTGGTACCTCGATCCCCACGACGGAGAGTACAAGCGCCTGATGAACAGTGTGTTTACTGCCGAAATTGGCTCAAGACCGTATACTGGCTTCTACCTCAACATGACCTGGGGCTTTGCTTTTATGAACCAGCGGTAAATAAGTTACCACAAAGGCTTTCGGCTGGCTTGTGCCAGCCGAAAGCTTTCCTCACACACCAAATTTTACTTTTTATTGAGCAAGTACTTATTGAGCAACTCTTTTCCTTTCTTAATTTCAGCCCTGCCGCTCGACTCAATGCCATACCAGCCGCTGTACCCTGAGTCTTTGGCCATGTTGATCATTTTGGCTGTCAGCTCCTCAGTGGGTTGGTTGCGGTAGCTCATGCCGTGCGCATAAGGCAGCGTCTTTTCGAGGTACTTCACATTGTCAAAGTCGTCCATGGGGCGGCGCCAGTCGGGGTAGGTGCCAAAATACAGGTTGTTCACCTCCTGCATCAGCCTCACCATCCAGTCGCCGTCGTTCGAAACTCCACCGTGGTTTTCAATGACCACCTTTATACCGGCCTCCATGGCATACTCCAGCAGCATATTGTACGATTCCACTGCCCATTTCAGCGCTTCTTCCGGGTTGGCACCTTCCGGTCCTCTGCAGTTGGTGCGTATGGCATGGCAGCCCAGGTACTGGGCGATGTCGATCCACTTGCGGTGATTGATCACAAACTGCTTACGACCCTCTTTGGTGTCGGAGGCTCCGTCGCCTTCGGCGTCTACCATGATCAGCACATTTTTCACACCGTGGTCGGCGGCGTTCTTGTTAAGCTGCTTCAGGTAGTTTTCGTGAGGCACTTCCATGAGTGTGTTCACATACTCTATACCGTTCAAACCAAAGTCTTCCCTGGCGACTTTAGCAAAATCCAGGGTTTTCCATTTCCCCTCTCTCACCTCATCCACCAGCGACCATTGGGCCAGCGAAATATCATCCTTCATAATGATAGGGGTTGACGGTTTCTTTTTGGAGGCCGCAAAGGCTGCGGGCCCCATCAGGGAGGCGGCACCAACAGCCGCTGTTTTTCCCATAAAATCTCTTCTGTTCATATCGTAGGTGTTTAAATCTTCTTTTGGTTAGCCTTGTCGGTGCAAGTGGTGCCACCAACAAGTTGTGGGCACGACAATCCTGCATTCTCTTACAGCTCCCAGCCTTTCCTGTATTCTCTTCTGAGGAACTTGTTCGCCTCGGCGTCGTTCGTTATTTCCATCTTCGCCGAGTCATACACCACCCGTTTGCCCGCTCGCAGAGCAACAGCGCCCAGGTTGATGGTCTCCGAAATAGCCCCCGCATAAAGGAAGCTTCCAGGTGACTGCGTTTTACTTTGAAAAGCATCGATCCATACATCGTCGCCCCGTACCGTGGTTTCCTCGGGGGCAGGCTTCCCTGCCTGATAGCTTTTCATCCTGGCTTCGGGCAGCAACACTGGGTTCTCGCACCTGAACTCCGCCAAAATCTTTCCCTTGTCTCCCACGAACATCATGCCTTCCTGCGGCATGTCCTTGCCATCTATTTCCAGCTCTTCAGGAGTCGGGGGTTTCATGCCTCCGTCGTACCAGAAAAGGTCGAAGGCAGGGAGTGTCCCTTGTTTGGCAAACTTGAACCGAACGATACTGGAATAAGGGAAGGCAACGTCATTCACCACCGCTTTACTGACACCATCTACTGTCGTTCGGGTGGTTGTGCCATAGGCTTCAGCACTGTAGGCAGGTGTTTTCACTCCCAAAGTCAGGAAAAGCGGCCACAGGCTGTAGTGGCCCATGTCGGCTATGCTGCCTCCACCGAAGTCGTACCAGCCCCGGAACACGCAGTGGGCATAGTTGGGGTGGTAGGGCCGATCAGGCACAGGGCCGAGCCACAAGTCCCAGTTGAAGCCATCGGGCACAGCCGGTTTGTCGGTCGGGTTTTGCGTCCACTGCTGCCATACCGGGCGGTACGACCAGTTGTGAATTTCCTTAAGGTTGCCAATGGCTCCTTCGTCAATCCATTTTTTCACCAAATCATTGCCACTCCGCTTGCTCCAGGCTAATAAGTGGGTGCTCGTGCCGGTTTTTCTCGCCGTGTCTATGGTCAGCTTAGTTTCGTGCATCCGGTTGGCAATGGGCTTATGAATCACCACATGTTTGCCTTTTTTCATGGCTGCTATCGACACGGTGGCGTGCAGGTGATCGGGCGTCATCACCTTCACCGCATCGATGTCTGTTTCCTTCTCCAGCAGCTCCCTGAAGTCTTCGTATGATTGACACCCCTTGTACTTTCCGGATGGCTTGTTCTTAGCGTAGTATCTCGTCACAAAATCGTGACCTACATCCCTTCCGCCCATAATCCCATTGAAGTTCGCCCCCCAGGAGTCGTCACCCAGCGCCTTTCTGATGCTGTTTCTTATGCCGTAAGGTGACCAGTCGATATAGTCGGTGCTAAGTTTGTTAGGATCGCAAACGGACGTGATTTGCAGCTTGGGATTGGCGATAAGGCCGACCATTTCCCGCATGCCCTGGGTGCCGCAGCCAATGTAGGCCAGGTTGAGCTTGTCGCTGGGAGCAACATAACCTACACCTCCCACAACATGCCTGGGAACAATAGTAAATGCCATCGACGCCAAAGCAGCCGACCCGACGAACTCCCGCCGGTTGATTTTTCTTGCTGGTGCCATAGTTTAAGTAGTTAGAGCGTTCTATAGTTGTTTCGATACATGGAACGTACTATAAGTTACCACCCGGCTATGAAGATCACAAAGCAAAAGTGTTGAATGGGGAAATTGTTGGCGGAAACACTGGTGTATTAAGCCATCGCTGGCAAGTGGCTAGGCCAACGGCACCTCATAGTATTCCAGCGCCCATTCAAGCATAAACCTGACCCGGTTGGGCACTACCTTGTAAACGATCAACTGTGGATTGTCAACGCTGCCCAGATAGTGCTGCAACAGGCGGTTACTGTTCCAGATGTCTTCCAGCAAAGCCCTGTCAATCACCTCTTTTTACATTTGAGTGACGCAGGGCTATTGTGTATTTAAATGCATTGAGTCTTTGACGCTTTCCACCAAAGAAGCTACAAAAGATCTGCCACACTTTGATATAAACCGAGTCGGAGACTCCCTGCTATTACCTATCCGGGAGCCCTTTGGAACACCAGGCAAAGTTGGTGGAAAACGACCCATTTGACTTATCTATCGTTTGAAATGCCGGATGAATTTATTTGCAAATTGGCCCACAGTAAACGGTTAATTATCAATTTCACCTTGCATGGGCAGGCACGAAAAACTATTAATCAAAATTCTACGTGGAACTTCCGATAAAAATATCGGGTTTGAGGAATTCAGAAACTTGCTACTGCACATAGGGTTTGTTGTGAAATATCAGATTAACTTGAGAGAGAATGAATAATAAACCCAGGTACGAAATAATTATTTACTGGAGCAAAGAAGACGATGCATTTGTCGCTGAAGTACCAGAACTGGCTGGGTGTGCCGCAGATGGAGAAACATATCAGGCGGCTTTGGCAAATGTCGAAGTGGTGATAGAGGAATGGATAGAAACTGCCGTTGCGAACGGACGAAATATACCAACTCCCAAAGGAAAGCTGATGTTCGCATGAGCAGGCTATTCTAATTCTAAAGCACTTCGTAACGCTGTGTATAGCGGTTCAACGACTTACGCCAGCGGCACCTCATAATACTCCAGCGCCCACTCCAGCATGAAGCGTACCCGGTTGGGCACTATTTTATACACAATCAGCTGGGGATTATCAACGCTGCCCAGATAGTGTTGCAACAGGCGGTTGCTGTTCCAGATGTCTTCCAGCAAAGCCCTGTCAATCACCACTTCTGCCACGCCGGTGATACGCACCTGGTTATGCTCTTCGTCGACATAACAAAGCTCCACTTTGGGGTTGGTGGCAATTTCCGCCGTCTTTCCGTAGCTTTTCAGATTAGCCACATACACAGTAAAACCGTCCGTTCGCACCGGCGACACGGGCCGCAGCCTGGGCTGGTCGTTGTCGATGGTAGCCAGCACAGGGAATTTCACCTTTTTTACAAGCTCGGCAGCCAGCTGTGGTACTTTGGCAGGGTCGATAGGTTCGGGTGTAGGTTTCGGCATAGGTCTCTGTTCTTAGTGAGCTAAAATTAACGGTTTCCTTTGAAAAACAGCAGGATAAAAACCATCCCGCTATTGGTTAAATTACGTCTCCTGAATACCTTCGTTCATGCGTCTCCTTTACCTTTTTCTCGCCCTGGCGGCCATTGTGCTGATCTCCTTCTTCATCTGGGGCGATCCGCTCATGGAGACTTTCTCTATGGACGGCTCCGTTAGCTGGCTCAGCCAGTATGGCAGCTGGGCCTGGCTCATGGGCATTGTGCTGCTGATGGGCGACTTGCTGCTCCCGCTACCTGCCACGCTTGTCATGTCTGCCCTGGGTTATATTTATGGCCCTGTAGTCGGCGGACTCATTAGTGCAGCCGGTTCGTTCATCACAGGTTCTTTCGGCTACTGGCTGTGCCGCATGATGGGAGAAAAGGCCGCTATTAAACTGCTGGGCGCAAAGGACTACGAAAAAGGAAAGAAGCTATCCGGCAAAATAGGCGGCTGGGTGGTGGTGCTTTCCCGCTGGCTACCGGTATTTCCTGAGGTGATTTCGTGCATGGCCGGCATGGTGCGCATGAATGCCACACACTTTCACCTGGCGCTGGCCAGCAGTGCCATCCCCATGGGCTTTGTTTTTGCTTTTATCGGAAGTGCGGGGACAGAGAATCCTACCATTGCAGTGATATTAAGCGCAGGGCTGCCTCCGCTGATTTGGCTTGCCATCAGGCCCATTTTTAAGGCAAGGCTTACAGCGTAAGCCCCGCCTTCACACACATAGCTATTAAAGTCGCTTTACGCTGGGTTTCAAATCTGTTAGGTCAGCAATCCTGATTTTCTTATTGCCTTGCTCTATGCTTTTTCGGGCAGCCACACCAATCAGCACCGCCATGGCTCCATCACGGCTACCAGCTGCATGACGCAATGGATCGGCCGCATTCGGATCTTTAAAAATCCTGTCCTGTAGTCGGCTGTCGCCGCCGCCATGGCCCGCTCTCACTCTCGGCACTTTGATCTGCTGATAGTCGGCAAAATTCTTCATCACCATCATCTGGTCAAACTCCTCAGCTTCTTCCTTTTTGCCCTGTGTCATTTCCAGCTCATGGCGGTTGGCCTGGTCCACCTCGTCTTTGCCCTGCTGCCATGGAATATCCTCCCAACTGTCGAGCCTGCCCTCCATACCATTGAAAGCCACTCTCCAGCCTTCGTATGGTGAATAGGTCGTCAACGAATAGTTCACCACCACTCCGTTAGCATATTTGATCTGGGCACTCATTTTATCGTAAATGTTGATATCGTCTTTCCATACGCAGCCGTCTCTCAGGTAGCCATCGTATTTTTCATTGTCGGCGTACAGGCTCATCAGGTTTTTGCTTTTGGTCATATCCCAGTAAAACTTGCAGTTACTTTTGTGCGGGCATGGCCGGCAGTTGGTGTGCTTGAATTCAGTGTGGTTCTTGCCATAATGCTCCAACTCGCCAAACGCTACCACTTCCACCGGGTCGGAATCGATCCACCAGTTGAGCAGATCGAAATGGTGACTGGCCTTGTGCACCCAAAGGCTTCCGCTGTTCTCAACCAACCGGTGCCAGCGACGGAAGTAATCCGCCCCGTGATACACATTGAGGTACCAATGGAAGTCCACCGAGGTGAGTTTACCGGCTGCATTGTCTGCCAGTTGCTGTTTGATAGCCGTGGCCAAAGTAGAATACCTGTAGTTAAAGCCCACAATCACCTTTTTGCCCGACTTGCGCTCAGCATCCAGTATCGCCTGGCATTTGACGTCGTCGGTCGTCATGGGCTTTTCCGTCAGCACATTGTAACCTTTATTTAGCGATTTGATAACGAATTCATGGTGCGTGGAATCCATGGTGGTAACAATTACCAGATCAGGCGTGGTCTTGTCGAGCATGTCATCGAAGTTGTCGAACATTTTGGCATTGGGCGCAAAGTCGTTTTTAGCCAACTCCATCCGCCCTTTGTTCACATCATGCAGGCCAACAAACTCAAGGTCGTCGCCGTAGCTGTTAACAACCCTCTTTCCCCAGAAGCCAATTCCCCTTGACCCTGTGCCTACCATTACTACTTTCCTTTTTGCCCGGCGGGCGAAAGCATTCATGGGATTCACCAACATGGAGCCGGCCACGGCCGCTCCGGTAGTAGCTACAAATGATCTTCTCTGCATATGTATTTAAATAGGTTTCAATCAAGATAACCATTTGTCCCGGGAATTCGAAGCATTTCTTGTCATTCTCCAAATGGCTGATGTGAGCGGCGGCTGCCCTGTTTTCAAATTTGATTATATTGAGTGATGAAAAAAATGCTCCTGACCTACCTTGCCGCTATCTGTTTCGCTTACAGTTGCCAGCAACCCGAAACGTCTTCCACTCCCTACAAAGCTGCCATTGCAGAAAGCAGCCGAATGATAGATTCGCTTATGACTGCGGAGAAAGTGCCGGGCATCGACGTAGCCGTTGCCATCAATGGGGAGATTGTATGGTCACAAGGTTTTGGCTATGCCGATCTTGAGAACGAAGTCCCTGTCAAAGCAGGTTACACGCTTTTCAGGATAGGTAGTGTTTCAAAGCCGATAGCTGCATCTGCTGTTGCGTGGCTGATGGATGAAGGTAAACTCGACCTCACACAACCTGTGCAAACCTACGTACCCAATTTCCCAGCAAAGAAGTATCCCGTAACCGTGAAACAGGTGGGCGGCCATATTGCAGGCATCAGGCACTACAGGGGAAATGAAATGCTAAGCAGCAGCTATTACCCCACGGTTGCGGAGGGACTCGATATTTTCAAAGACGATACGTTATTGTTTGAGCCCGGCACACGGTATTCGTATTCGAGCTATGGTTTCAACCTCCTGAGTGCCGTGGTAGAAGGTGCCAGCGGGAAAGATTTTCTTCCTTTTGTGCAAAAGAATGTGTTTGAGGCCCTGCACATGGATCGTACCACACCAGATGTCAACCACGAGATCATCCAGGGGCGCACCTCTTTCTACGACCTCGACAGCCTGGGAAGCATCGTGAACGCAACTTATGTTGACAACAGCTACAAATGGGCTGGCGGCGGATTTATTTCCTGCACCACCGACCTGATAAAATTTGGTGAAGCCTACAGAACAGGAACTTTCCTGAGCGATAGCAGTCGTTCCATTTTGCTCACCTCTCAAGTGCTGGCAGACGGCAACCCAACTGGTTACGGGGTTGGTTGGGGTGTTTGGGAAAAGAACGGCAGAAAGGGCTTCGGCCACACCGGCGGCTCTGTGGGAGGCATTACTGATTTTCGGGTCTACCCCAAAGAAGGCTTGATTCTCGTGCTTTTATCAAACTCCTCTGTTACAAAGTATGGAAATGTGAGTGACCGGATCGTCGAGCTTTTTCTCGCCAGTGACAAATAATGAAGCGATATTGAGGCTGTAAAAGAAGAAAAGCCTCCTGAAGATCAAGAGGCTTTCTTTACTGTTAAACAGGTGTATGAATAAATTTGTGTTATGTAGAGGTATATACGGGAAACCACCGATAGGTAACCACCCTTTTCGGAAATAATTTATTTTTTTTCATTTTATTTTAAAAGGCCATATTTAAGCATGATAAAGGTACTTTTTGTATGTCTGGGAAATATTTGCCGGTCACCGATGGCGGAAGCAATTTTTAACCGGCAGCTCAAAGAGCGGGGGCTGTCCGACCAGATAGCGTCCGATTCAGCGGGAACTTCACGCTACCACATCGGCGCCGACCCCGACCCACGCACCATCGACTGCGCCATTGGCAACAATACGCCCATTGACCACAAAGCCCGGCAGATTCGGATTGAAGACTATCACGAGTTTGACTATATCCTTGCCATGGATCAAAACAACTACAGAGACATTGCCGCTGTTTTCAAAAAGGAGCATCCCCACTTTTACCTGATGAGGGAATTTGATGAGCAACGTGACAGCCTCGATGTGCCCGATCCCTACTTCGGAGGCATGGACGGTTTTCAGCAAGTGTACGACATGCTGTGGCGGGCAAGCGACAAACTAATTGACAGCATTGCCCGGGAAAAGAACCTCTAAATGTTTGATGAGCATTTTAAATCGTTCTTCGAAAAGGTCATCTTCCAAAGTACGGGTGTAGAGACAGAAGAGATCGATTTTAGCTTTGTGGCTGGTGGCTGCATCAACAATACGGTCAAATTAAGCTGCAAGGCTGGCGTATTTTTTCTGAAATGGAACGAAAGCGCACCAGCAGGCATGTTCGAAGTGGAAGCCAAAGGGCTGAAGCTCCTGCAAGACACGGGAGCCGTGCGGGTGCCGGAAATAATCAATACTGGCACCATTGAAGGGAAAGATTATTTATTACTCGAATTCCTTGAGTCTGGCAGGCGAGCAACCAACTATTCAGAAACACTTGGAAGGGAATTGGCAGCCCTTCATCGCCACTCCTCTTCCTACTTTGGCCTCAATCACGACAATTACATTGGTCGCCTTCCACAAAAAAATGAATCCAAGCAATCTTGGGCCGATTTCTTTGTCGAGTGCCGGTTAAAACCGCAGGTGGGCCTGGCTGCTTATAACAGCCTTATTGCCAACGACACGGTGTTACGATTTGAAGCCTTCTACGCTAAGCTGCCCACTCTTTTTCCTGAAGAGCGCCCTTCCCTGCTCCATGGCGACCTGTGGAGTGGCAATGTGCACACAGGGCCCGATGGACATGCCTGGCTCATCGATCCTGCAGTTTATTTCGGACACCGGGAAATGGACCTGGCCTTTACCCAACTGTTTGGAGGATTTGATGCCTCCTTCTATTCCGCCTACCACGAATCTTCCCCCCTGCAGCCTGGCTGGAAAGAGAGAACCGATCTCTGTAACCTCTACCCTCTGATGGTGCATGTCAACCTGTTTGGCACCTCCTATCTCCCAGCCATTGAGCGAACACTTTCCAGGTATATTTAAAATATTTTCAGCGGTTTTCTTGCTGGTGCAATCGATTTAGATGTAGTTTTAGGCCTGTTTTAGACATTAACCCAAAGTTTAAGCGGATGGTAGACAAAAGCAAATTGGGCCAACCCGTTGGCACAACGCTTGATCGTTTTATTAAAAACAAACAAGACGAATTTTCTTTTGCTACCGGGGAATTATCCCAAATTCTGAGAGACATCGGGCTGGCAGGCAAAATCATCAATAGAGAGATCAGCCGTGCCGGCCTGGTGGACCTGGGAGGCTCAGTCGGTGAGCAGAACATCCAGGGTGAAAATCAAGAAAAGCTTGATGTCATTGCCAATATCCGTTTCAAAAGAGCGCTGAGAAACGGCGGCGAGGTGTGTGCCATCGTATCGGAAGAAGACGACGGCATCATAGACCTCAACAATCCACACGGAAGATACATTGTCGCCATCGATCCGCTTGATGGTTCTTCCAATATCGACGTCAACGTATCCATTGGTACTATTTTTTCAGTTTACCGAAGATTATCGCCGGTAGGCGGCCCCGCCCTGCGGGAGGATGTGCTGCAAAAAGGTGATGACCAGGTGGCGGCAGGCTATTTGCTCTACGGCTCTTCTACCATGCTGGTGTACAGCACAGGACACGGGGTCAATGGATTTACTTATGATCCGTCGCTGGGAGAGTTCTTCTTGTCGCACCCCAACATGAAAACTCCAACCACTGGCAATATTTACTCCATCAACGAAGGGCCCAGTCAGCTTTTCGATCCTGGTGTTCAGCAGTATATTCAGCACTGCAAGGAGCAACAACTTACTGCCAGGTACATCGGCTCGTTGGTCGGCGACTTCCACAGAAACATGCTGAAAGGCGGCATTTATATTTACCCGGCTACTCCGAAAGCGCCTAACGGAAAGCTGAGACTGCTTTACGAATGCAATGCACTAGCCTATATCATTGAGCAGGCAGGTGGGAAAGCCACAGACGGAAAAGGAAACAGAATTCTTGATTTACTACCCAACGAGCTTCACCAGAGAACACCCTTCTTCATCGGATCCAGCGAAATGATGGAAATGGCAGAGTCGTTCAGTCTGGCGACCGCCGATACCTCTCCCTTAGTTTGATTTTCTCCAGCTGCCGATCAACAATGGCAGCGGTAAGATTGGCCGCCACCTGTTCGGGTGCGCTCTCTTCCAGCAAGGATATGACTTTAGGTTCAGGCAGGTCGATCCGGTAGAGGATGTTCAGTAGCTGTTCAAAGGATTGATCAAGCATCCGACGAACGACAGGAGTCAGCACTTCTATAAGCAAACTCCTGGCTTTGTCTTCATCATCAGCTGCGGTGTTCTCAACACTTTCAGGCACCTCGAAATGCTTGTTCAGCAACTCCAGTGTCCTGTTGGCAAGATCACGCTCGGCCATTACTTGCCTGCGGACTTCTTTTTGGCAGCGGGCTTGGCCTTGGTTTTTTCTTCCTTGGGTTGCTTTTCAGCAGCCTTGGCAGCAGGAGCCTTCGTAGCAGCAGCTTCTTTGGGTGCCTTTGCCTTGGCTGGCTTTTCTTCCTTCACCTCTTCTTTGGGCTCGTCGAAAACCTCAGGGGCCACGTCCACCAAAATGCTGTACCAGTTCACCAGTTTTTTAATGTCGGACACGTATACCCTATCGGCATCGTAAGTGGGCAACACATGCTTCAGAAACGACTTCAGCTCTTCGTTGTCGGAGTTTTTGGTAAGACCAGTGTCGCCGGCAAATTCCTTGTGCACCTTGCGCATTACGTCCTCCAACGCCACCGTGCCTTCATTATCGGTGGTGTAAATAGAGATTTCATGAAGGATAGACACTTTGGAGTTAGCGTTGACTATCAGCTTGGACTTCTTTTCATCTAACGATTCCAGTATGACGCCTGAGCGGGTAGGATTGAGAACTTTGTAAAGTCCGCCTTTGCCAGACACTGTTGCAATTTCTTTAAACTCCATATTTGTCAGTTTGTGGGCGCAATTTTAGATATTTTAATCTCACCATTCAACGCTTAATCACTTTTTTGCATAAAAAGCCCGTTGGCTTCTTCTATATAGCCGAGCAATTCTTCCTTTCCCCGCTTGTCTTCAGCTGAAGTCACGAACGATGGAGGCAGAAAAATCCAATACTTCTTCAATTCCCTCATAAAGGCCGCTACTGAAGATTGAGTATGGTTTTTTGACTGTTTGTCGGCTTTAGTGAACACAATTGATAGTGGTATTTCGTTCTCCCCTGCCCAGTTAAGAAACTCGAGGTCAATTTTTTGGGGAGGAAGCCTCGAATCGATGAGCACAAACAGGTTGCACAGGTTCTTCCTTTCCAGCAAGTATTGCTGGTTCATGATCTCCCACTTGGCCTTTTCTGTCTTGCTTACTTTGGCCCAGCCATAGCCCGGCATGTCCATCAGCAGCCACGAATCGTTGATCAGGAATTGGTTGAGCAACTGGGTCTTTCCTGGCTTTGACGACGTTTTGGCCAATTTACTGTGATTGGTCAGCATGTTGATGAGCGACGACTTGCCGACATTACTGCGCCCAATGAAAGCATACTCCGGCAGCTCGGATTCGGGGCAGGTATTAACGTTGGCATAGCTTGCCAGAAAAGTGGCTGTATCAATCCGCATTTTTTGAAATTTTGGCAAAGATACAAACCCTATCGAGAACAAATTTTAAAAACGCAAGGTTTGCAGTATACTTGCGAAAAGTTTCGCACACCAGTTCCCTCATTCATTGCCCTTTTACTGGTTTTATTGACAATTATTTGCACTAGATGACCGTAGTACCCTACAAAGAAAAGGAAGGAAGCAAGAAAGCTCAGGTAGCTGAAATGTTTAACAACATTAGCCGCCGGTACGATTTCCTCAATCACTTCCTCAGCCTTGGCATCGATATCGTTTGGAGAAAAAAAGCTGTTCGGGAGCTTAAAGAGATAAAGCCAAAGCAAATACTCGACATCGCTACGGGCACAGGTGACTTCGCTATTGAAGCCCTTTCATTGAAACCCGACAAAGTAATTGGCGTCGACATCTCGGAGGGCATGCTGGCCATGGGTAAGAAAAAAATTGCCCGCATGAAGCTGGAAGACAAAGTTGAACTTCAAATGGGCGATTCAGAAAAGTTGCTCTTCGATGACAATACCTTCGATGCAGTGATCGTTGCCTTTGGGGTAAGGAACTTCGAAAACCTGGAAAAAGGGCTGGCCGATATGTGGCGGGTGCTGAAACCAGGAGGAAAAGTGGTGGTGCTGGAGTTTTCAAAACCCACCCGCTTTCCCATGAAGCAGCTTTATAGCTTTTATTTTAAGTACATATTGCCTATTATCGGCAGAATGATTTCCAAAGACCGGGCGGCATATACATACCTTCCCGAGTCGGTAAAAGCGTTTCCCGACGGGGTGCTGTTTACTAACATACTGGATCGGGTTGGGTTCAAAAAAACAATATGCAAACCACAAACCTTCGGCATTTGCTCCATTTATACCGGCATCAAGTAGCAATAATTATTTTGCTGCTTGGCCTTGCTTCGTCATCCGTAGCGCAGCACAGCACTGTCATCAACCTACCCAACTACACTGAAAAGTTTCTTCACTATGGATTTGGAATGGGCCTGCACAGTTCCCGATATGCCATTCAATATTCCGATGCCTTTGCTGCCGATGACACGCTTCATTCGGTAGTTCCTCACAGCCTGGGCGGCTTCAAAATTGGCTTTATTTCCAACATGAGGGTGATGCAATACCTCGATTTCCGGTTTTTGATCACCGTTGGGTTCTATGAAAACAAACTACTGTATCGGTCGGTGACGGGAAACACACTGGAGCAGCTGGTTGACGCCACCACGGTGGAGTTGCCTATGCTGCTGAAATACCGATCAGTGAGGCGTGATAATATTGGGATGTACCTGATAGGTGGCATCACTCCTACCATTGAGGCCCGTGGAAAAGACGACAAAGCAGACGCCAGCGAGCGTTTGCTCACCAAAAGCACTTCTGTGGCGCTGGAAGCCGGTGTTGGCTTCGACCTCTACTACCCGCTGTTCAAGTTCGCCCCGGAAATTCGCTACTCCTGGGGAATCTCCAATATCCTGACTAACGACGTGAACAAGTACAACGATCCGCTAAAGCGGGTTTCACCTCACAACCTAACCCTTTACATTACCTTCGAAGGCGGTCCATCTTAATTTGCTCCGTTGACCATTCTCAACTTTCAGCAACTATTTGTCCACTGATTGTGGCAGGCTATGCGCCATTTGGTTGAAGTTTAGGTCGCTATGCCTTTAATTGCCGCTGTTTACTCACCAAAGCATTTTAGCTCCATGAAAAAGATCGCTCTCATCACAGGTGCCACCTCAGGCATTGGAAAATCAACTGCCCACTACCTTGCCGACCAGTTTTACCTGATCATTTGCGGAAGGCGAAAAGACAAGCTGGAGGAGCTGGCCCACAACCTGCGAACCGAAACTGATGTGCACGTACTGAGCTTCGACGTAAGAGATCAGCGGGCCGTGAACCAGGCCATTGAGTCGCTGCCATCGAACTGGAGAGATATCGATGTGCTTATCAACAATGCCGGCAATGCGCATGGCATGGATGTTATTCATGAGGGCAGCACACAAGACTGGGACGACATGATTGATATCAATGTGAAGGGGTTGCTTTATGTAAGCAAGGCCATCATCCCTGGTATGGTAGAAAAAAAGTCGGGTTTTATTGTAAACATTGGGTCAATTGCCGGGAAAGAGGTGTATCCAAAAGGCAATGTGTATTGTGCCAGCAAGCATGCCGTAGATGCCATTACCAACGGAATGCGACTGGACCTGAACCCCTATGGCATTAGAGTAACGGGCATTCACCCCGGTCTGGTGGAAACTGAATTTTCGCTGGTTCGCTTCAAAGGCGATGAAGAGAAAGCCAAACAGGTATACAAAGGAATGAAACCTCTGACAGGCGATGACGTGGCAGATGTAATCAAGTACGTGGTGACCCGGCCTCCTCATGTGCTGCTCAGCGACATCGTGCTATTCCCGACCGCCCAGGCAAGCGCCACCATGGTGCACAGGGAGTCCTGATCAGATTTCGGATTCAAAGGGAAACGGCATCAAATCACTGGCTTTTTCGAGCACCAGCACTTCATCGTTGGGGTAAAGCATTAACAACTTGAATGGACGGCGTTGCTTATGCTGCATTTCCATCATCACCTGTCGGCAGCCTCCGCATGGGTGAGCCGGCTCGGCCACTTCCGACTTTGCCGGAAAAGCGACAACAGCCAGTATTTCAATTGGCGTGTTGGGATAGTTGGATGACGCATGGTAGAGGCAAACCCTCTCAGCGCAAAGCCCTGCGGGAAAAGAACGATTTTCCTGATTGGAACCGGCCACGACAGTACCATCAGCCAGCAATGCCGCCGCCCCCACCTGAAAATTGGAATAAGGTGCGTGTGCAGTGAAGCGTGCCTGCGAGGCGCTTTTCACTAGTGCAGCCTCTTCTTTACCCAGCTCATCTAATGGCACGATTGTATAATCGATTTCTACTTTACCCGTTCTGCTCATATATACATATTCGATGGACAGCATTATACTGATTTATTGTTGAAAAAGTTTTAAAGCCTCCACCAAATCGGCTAATTTTCGAACGATTTAACCCAAAATATTTATGACGAAGCGCATACTGTTGGTCGGAGCCGGAAGGTCTTCCTTTTCTTTAATTAACTACCTCATCAGCCTTTTGAAAGAGAACAACTGGCAGCTCTGCATTGGCGATCTCGATGTTGGCTTTCTAAGTGAAAAGTTCGGCTCTGTTGAGAATGTGCAAGTAATCTCCTTTGACGTTTTTAATCAGGAGCAAAAAACCAAAGAAATAACGCAATCCGACCTGGTCATTTCTATGCTTCCAGCCAAGTTCCATATCCACGTGGCTGAAGTGTGTGCAGAGCATGGCATCAACATGATTACGGCGTCGTACGTCTCCGACGACGTCAAAGCGCTTGATGAAAAATTCAAAGCCAAAGGAGCTATTTGCGTCATGGAAATGGGCCTCGACCCTGGCCTCGATCATATGTCGGCCATGAAGGTGCTTGACCGGATCAAAGACAAAGGCTACAAGCTCCATGCGTTCGAAACCTTCACCGGAGGCCTGCTGGCACCTTCCACGGAGGACAACCCATGGCAGTACAAATTTACATGGAACCCCCGCAACGTGGTGCTGGCAGGGCAGGGCATTGTGAAGTTTATTCAGGAGGGGCGATTTAAGTATATTCCCTATCACAAGGTGTTCAGGCGCACAGAAGTCATCCACATACCCGGACATGGCTATTTTGAAGGATACGCCAACAGAGACTCGCTGAAGTATGTCGACTCCTATGAGCTTCAGAACATCCAAACCCTTTACCGGGGCACACTGCGCAGACCCGGTTTTTGCAAGGCCTGGGATATTTTTATCCAGTTGGGTGCGACCGACGACTCCTTTAAAATGGAGAGAGTCGACGAAATGACACACCGCCAGTTCATCAACTCATTTCTGTATTTCAATCCACATGATTCCGTAGAATTGAAACTGGCCCATTACCTGAACATTGACATGGAATCGGAAGAAATGTACAAGCTGAAGTGGCTGGGTCTGTTCGATGATGAGTTAGTTGGCTTAAAAGAAGGCACTCCGGCACAAATTCTGGAGCATATTCTCAAGAAAAAGTGGACGCCACGCAAAGACGAAAAGGACATGATCGTGATGTGGCATAAGTTTGACTTCAAAGAAGATGACCAGGCCAGAGAAATCCAGTCGTACATGGTAGTGATGGGCGACAATGCCAACGATACGGCCATGGCCAAAACAGTGGGGCTGCCTCTGGGCATTGGCGCTAAGATGATTTTGAATGGGGAGTTCAAACTGAGTGGTGTGCAAATACCCACGAAGAGAGAAATTTACAAGCCGGTGCTGAAGGAGCTGGAAGCCATGGGATTTGAATTCAGCGAAAGGGAAATAGACTTGATGGAAACAGCCAAAGGATAAGAACCGTCATAAATTCAAGTAATACGGTGCCAGCAGCTTTTTAAAGGCTGCGGTATAGGCATTTGAGTCATCTCGTATCACCAGTTCACTTTGTGTTGTCTTGGCTTCAGTTTTCGCATAGCAGGTGATCATTCTGAATATCGAGCCTCCTTCCTTGTTTCTGATGATGTGGTTTTCTAACGGATGCAGCCCTTGTAGTTTGGCCGTTTGGGCAAACAGTCCTGCCTCGTAGGCGGGATAGATCACATAAAACCTTCCCTCCGGCATTAGCAGCTTACCGACAACAGCAGCCAGGTCCTTCATTGAAAGGCTATAAGTATGCATCGCCAGCTTTCTTCTGACGTCATCGGATGGCACGTAGTTGGTGTAAAAAGGTGGATTGGAAACAATCATGTCGAAACACTCGGGAGCTTCTTCAGCAAAAACCTGAATGGTAGCGTTGACGATATTCACTCTTTCCCTCCATGGACTGCTTTCCACATTTCGAAGCGCCTGTGCAGCTGCCTCTCCGTCAGCTTCAACCGACGTTATTTTTCCATTCGTTCGTTGAGCGATCATTAAAGCCAGCAGCCCCGTACCGGAACCAATATCCAGAACACTGGCATCGCCACCACAGGTGGCAATAGCTCCTAACAGGCAGCCCTCAGTGCTCACCTTCATGGCCGCACCATCCTGATTGATCCTGAATTGCTTGAATTGAAAAAAGTTATTTCCCATACGATACCGCTTTCAACACCTTGCCCCTTCCCGTGATACACTCATTTGTAGCTGCATAAATAGCCGTTTGGAAGGCTAAAGTGATTTTCAGTGTTAAAAATACCTAAAAATAGGTATAGAACTCCGTGTTATTCTTGGGTACTTCGATGCGTACAAAAATGACAGCAGAAATCCTGTTCGGAAGCGATACCTGGAAAAAGTAAAGCAGCCGAAAAATGACCTGAGCAATCATTGGGGTTTCTGAAAATGTCGAACTACTAACTTCTAACCCCGTGAGGCAATGCAACCTGAAATCAACAATGATAAACCAATTGCGGATGATCTTAAAAGCTCATCTGTAATAGGGCTGATTACCAATTACAAGAGAAAAGGAATGTTTGAAGCTCGTTTGATAGAAAAAGACGACGATGATAAAAAATATATCTATTTGAAAGTGGGCCACGAAGACTTTTATATTGATCTGGACGAGAACGACATCCTAAGCGATATGTTCTCAGAGCATGAAATGGCCTCGCTTATCGAGGAGCTGATCATTGAAAATTTAAGACTGGAAAGCAACCTGAGGGCTGCATCACAATGGCTCACAACTGATGAGTCGACCATTTTGGAGCTATCGGCCAAAGGATACAACGCACAGCAATTGTGCTCAAAAACAGGCCTTTCATCAGACACTATCGAAACACTGAAGGGAGAGCTAAGCTTAAAACTGAACAAGAGCAGCTTCGAGGAGGCTCTGGAATTTATCAGAATCAAGAAACTTTAGTAGTCGTAAGTTTAAGTAGTAGAATCCTCGAATCCTTGGTCAACTAGTAAGTGCGGAGCTTCAGCGCTTTGCACTGCTAGCTGATCACACCTTTCGTTCTCAACATTGCCAGCATGGCCCCTCACCCAGTGAAACTTCACTTTATGAGGTGATGAAGCTTTTAAATACTCCTCCCAAAGGTCCTGATTCTTCTTTCCCTTAAACCCTTTTTTCACCCAGCCTGCCAGCCAGCCCTTTTCCACAGAGTTCACCACATACTGCGAATCGGAATATACGTCCACCTGCACACCCGGCCTCTTCAGTGCCTGAAGACCTCTGATGACAGCCAGCAGCTCCATCCTGTTGTTGGTTGTTAACCTATAGCCTTCACTTAGCTCCTTCCTGAGGTCTTTGTGCAGCAACACAGTGCCGTAGCCTCCCCGCCCCGGATTGCCTTTTGCTGCGCCGTCGGTGTACATGATTACCTTCATGTCAGTAGGTTGGTTTTAATCAGTTTGATGGCTATCGAAAGCAAGATGATTCCAAATACCTTCCGAAGGATGTTGAGCCCGGCTTTGCCCAGTTTACGTTCGAGCCAGTTGGTGGTTTTTAACACCAGGTAAACAAACAGCAGGTTGACCACGATGCCCACCAGTATATTCGGCAGGGAGTATTCCGCCCTCAGGGAAAGTAAGGTTGTCATGGTGCCTGCCCCGGCAATAAGCGGAAAAGCAATCGGTACAATAGAGCTGGAAGTAGCACCGCCCTCTATTTGCTCATGCTTAAAGAACTCCACACCAAGAATCATTTCCAAACCAATAATGAAAATCACCAGTGCTCCGGCAATGGCAAACGAGCTGATATCAACCCCAAAAAGACCGAGAATTTTCTCTCCCAGAAAGAGAAAAACGATCATTAAAACCCCCGACGCCAAAGTAGCCTTTTCTGACTGGATATGCCCTACCTTCTGCCTGAGCGACACAATGATGGGAATGCTACCAAGGATATCGATAACAGAAAAGAGGATAAGAGAAACAGAAAGAATTTCTTTGAAGCTGAACATTTTCCTTATGAAAATTTGGAGCGCAAATTTTGCTCTCTGAATCAGCTAATCAAAGTTTTTCTTGAGGAAAAAGCGAAGAGATTGGATTTCTTTTTTCTTGATGGAAGGAAAGTTGGCAATTCGTATAGTGTCTTCCTTCCACTCACCATAGCCACTTCCGAGGGTGAACCCAGCATCGGAGGACTTCTCCAGCAGCTCTTTTATCACCGAAGGTTCAGCTTTCAGTGGAATGACGGTAGTAGAACGCACCGATTCATTCTCGACAAGGGGTGTCCATGAGTCAAACTTGTTCAGAAAATCCATCCAGTCGAGAAACCTGTTTTTGACTTTTCTATTAATTTCTTCAATAGGTCTTCTGTCTTCCATCAGCCGGTAGAGCAGGTAAATACCTAATATATTCGGAGTGTAGGGAGTCTGGTCCTTTCTGCTATTGGCTATAGAAAAGAGAAGGCTGTTGTAGTGATCGTTCTCATTCAATTTCTCAGCCTTTGCAACGGCGGTCGGCGACAAGATCATAATCCCCATCCCAGAAGGCAGCCCGAATCCTTTTTGCACAGAGGCAAACCAAACATCGGCCATTTTGAAAGGCAGTGTTGTGGCTGCCATGCTGGAAGTGGCATCCACGGCAATGAGCCTGTCGGCGAACTGCCGCCGTAAAATCGTTAGTTCTACATCGCTTACCTGCGTGCCGTTGGAGGTTTCATTTTGTGTAACACAAACAACATCCGCCTCGTCAGGAACGGCAAGTAACTTTATGGGGATTGAATCTTCTATATCAAATGAAGCGGCATGGGTTTCAACACCGAGCTTTCCGGCATATTCACACCATTTATTACCAAACGCTCCGTTATACACATGAAAACTGGCTTTTGCTGTCAAGCTCTGCGCAATAATCTCCCAGCATTCGGTAGCTGACGAAGTGAAAATGATCTCGTAGTCTTCGGGCACATCTAGTTTTTGTTTGAGCAACTTCTTTGTCTTTTTGAAGAGCTTCATAAAGGCAGCACTCCGATGGTTTTCGGAAAGTATTCCTTCCATGTAAGCATCATAGAAGTACTCGGTCACCTTGGCATTGACCCTCGACGGCCCCGGATAAAAGGAGATGTGGCTCATTTATTATCAAGCAGGTATTGAACTCCTAGTTTGTAGCCTGTAAGCCCCAGTCCGCTGATGATCCCTACACAATTCTTTGTCAGGTAGCTATGATGGCGAAAAGCCTCACGGGCATAAATATTGGAGATGTGAACTTCCAAAACAGGTGTTTCGATAGCGGCGATGGCATCGGCAAGCGCCACCGAGGTATGCGTAAAAGCACCCGCATTGAGCACAACGCCTTTCTGCGAAAAACCAATTTTATGCAAATAGTCGATCAGTTCCCCTTCATGGTTTGACTGAAAATACTGCAAATCGACAGACGGAAATGCTTTCTTGAGTTCTTCGAAATAGGTTTCAAACGACTGAGCACCATAAATGCTTTTCTCACGCACTCCCAGTAGGTTCAGATTGGGTCCGTTAACGATACTTATTTGCATACCTTAAGCCTGTGTTATCTAAATATTTTGTAAAGTAAATGTTCCTTGACTATTGGCAAGTACAATTCTCCTAAATTTACTGCCTATGGCTTGGGAACTCTACATTAAGCAATTTAAAAATTACCTGAAACTGGAGCGCTCTCTGGCTCAGAATTCTATCGACGCCTACCTTCACGATGTGCGCCTGTTTGCACAGTTTATGGAAATCAAAGGGCTTTCGCTGAGCCCCGAAGAAGTAAAGCCTAAGCATATCCACGATTTTCTGGAACATGTGAACGAACTTGGCCTGGCCGCCCACTCGCAGGCACGGATCATCTCAGGCCTCAAGGCCTATTTCCGGTTTCTGCTTAATGAGGGTGATATCCAGAAAGACCCGATGGCGCTTATTGAATCGCCTAAATTGGGGCGCAAGCTACCCGACACCCTCGACTACAACGAAATAGAGCAGCTTCTGGCAGCCATTGACCTCTCAACACCTGAGGGAATGCGTAATAGAACCATTCTTGAAACGCTCTACGGGTCTGGTCTTCGGGTATCCGAATTAGTCGGTCTCAAAAGAGAAAACGTGTTTCTGGATGTCGACTTTCTCAGAGTGCTCGGCAAGGGTAGCAAAGAAAGGCTGGTTCCGCTTGGCTCCGACTCCAAGAAATACCTCACTATGTACATGAACGAGGTGCGGGTGCATATTCCCATCAAACCAGGTAACGAGGCATTTGTGTTTTTGAACAGGCGTGGTTCTAAGCTCAGCAGGGTGATGGTGTTTATGGTGATCAAAGACCTGGCAGCGAAAATTGGACTAAAAAAGAAAATCAGCCCGCACACCTTCCGCCATTCATTCGCTACGCACCTCATAGAAGGCGGTGCCGACCTGAGGGCGGTGCAGGAAATGCTGGGGCACGAATCCATCACCACCACGGAAATTTATACCCACCTCGACAGAGACTACCTGAGGCAGGTGATTACGCAGTTCCACCCACGGAGTTAAAATTGGTGGATTAATGCTTTGTTGTTTTCTTTGCCCATAAATATCGTTGAATGTACAAAGCCCTTATTAAGCCCCTATTTTTCTTGCTTTCTCCCGAAAAAGCGCACTACCTGGCCATGAATTTGCTTTCGCTGGTTTGTAAAATACCTGGCGGAAAGTGGCTGACGTCTGCACTATTTAGCTACCAGCGGCCTTCACTGGAAAAAGAAGTGTTTGGCATCAAATTCCCCAACCCCGTTGGTCTGGCTGCCGGATTTGATAAGGATGCCAGGTGGATCGACAGCCTGGATGCGCTGGGCTTTGGCTTTATTGAAATTGGTACATTGACGCCAAAAGCGCAGGACGGAAACCCGAAACCACGGCTTTTCAGGCTGCCGGAGGATGAGTCGCTTATAAACAGAATGGGCTTCAACAACCAGGGAGTAGACGCAGCGGTGGTAAGGCTTCGTCAAAGAAAATCAAAAGTCATTGTGGGTGGCAATATTGGCAAAAACAAAGTAACCCCGAATGAGAAAGCTGTCGACGACTATGCTATCAACTTTCTTAAGCTGTTTGATGTAGTTGATTACTTCGTAGTCAATGTAAGCTCACCCAACACGCCCAACCTTCGGGCCCTTCAGGAGAAAGAGCCGCTGAAAGCGTTGCTATCGAGCCTGCAAACGATGAACCTTTCGAAGCCAGCGCCAAAACCAATTTTATTGAAAATCGCTCCCGATTTAACGAATAGCCAACTGGACGACGTCGTTGAAATTGTTACCGAAACCGGTATTGCAGGCATTATCGCCACCAACACCACTATCAGCCGAGATGGGCTTGTTACTGACCAGCAAAAGGTTGAGCAAATAGGTGCTGGTGGTCTCAGTGGAAAAGTCCTCAAAGAAAGGTCCACCGAAGTCATTCGCTATTTACACACCAAGACCAACGGAGGAATTCCCATTATTGGCGTGGGTGGCATCTCTACAGCCGCCGATGCGAAGGAGAAACTTGATGCTGGCGCCTCCCTGGTGCAGGTGTACTCAGGCTTTATTTACGAAGGACCATCCATTGTGAAGAACATTCTGAAACAGCTTTGATCGTTGAAAAGCTTTCAGCAGAAAGCTCATAGTTGCTGGCAAAGGAGCACACAAGAAACTCCTGTGCCTTTCGTTGAATTGCTGAAGAGGTATCACTATTTTTGAGGCTTATTCATACATCCTGGGAGAACCTCCTACATGGCAAAAAACACTTTCAAAACAAATAATTACAAAAAAGAAGAACCAAAGAAGGAGAGCACGCCCCTTCCCAATTTTTTCAAGGACAAAAGAACCCACCTCGTTTTCGGCTTCTTTTTGCTCATTCTTTCCATCTTCCTATTTGTGTCATTTTTCTCCTACTTGTTTTCGGGTAAGGCCGACCAAAGTGTGGTGGAGTCATTCATGGATACGGGAATAAGGGCTTCGGGGTCGGAAATCAAAAACTGGCTTGGGCTCCTCGGTGCCGTCACTTCACATTTCTTTATTTTCAAGTGGTTTGGTATTGCGTGCCTGCTGGTTCCGCCATTCTTATTCATTGTGGGGTTCAAAATACTGTTTGGCAAATACCTGCTCCCCCCCTTTCGGGTGCTTTCTTTCTCTTTGTTCTTCATCTTTTGGACAAGCCTCCTGCTGGGCTTCTTTTTGCTTTCCAGCAATGAGATTTCAGAATATGGATTCCTTAGCGGGGGCATCGGCTACGAGCTGGCGTTGATTTTTAACGAATTCATGGGCTGGGGCACCTTCTTGTTCCTGGTGTTCGCTTTTCTGGCGTTCAATATCTACTTCTTCAACATCACCAAACTTTTCACAGAAACAGTTCATGCTCCGGTAGTGGAAAGTGAGACTGAGGAGGGAGAATTTACGGAAGAAACAGAAGAAGTTTCCGACGAAGAAGAACTCGAAAGCTGGACTGTGAGCGGGAAAGAAAACGAAGAGCCTATAGAACTAGCCCTTGACAAGGAGCCACCCGTAAAAGAAAAAAGCACCGGCAATGTGCCGCTGGAGCTACTCAATGAGGAAGATCTGGAGGCAGAGCAGGAAGTAGACAAAGCCCTCAAAAAAATCCTCAGCTCATCGCCCAAGCCCTCAGTGTCTGAAGACGTAGCCCTTGAGGTGGAGGAAGTGGAGGAAGAGGTGGTAGACGGAAAGCTGGCCAACTACGACCCCACCCTCGACCTGCCGAAATACAAGTATCCAACGCCTGAGTTGCTGAACGATTACCCCGACAACAAGGTAAAAGTGACGAAAGAAGAGCTGGAGGCCAACAAGGACAAGATTGTAGAGACCCTTACCAACTTCAAAATTGGCATTTCCAGCATTAAGGCAACCATCGGCCCTACTGTTACGCTCTACGAAATAGTACCGGACGCCGGGGTGAAAATTTCAAAGATCAAGAACCTCGAAGACGACATTGCGCTGAGCCTGGCTGCCCTGGGTATACGGATTATCGCACCGATTCCCGGGAGGGGAACGATCGGTATTGAAGTGCCCAACAAGAACAGGGAAATGGTGGACATGAAGTCGGTGATCATGACCGAGAAGTTCATGAAAAGCGA
The DNA here is from genome assembly GCF_040222815.1 of Imperialibacter sp. Lineage (GTDB taxonomy): Bacteria > Bacteroidota > Bacteroidia > Cytophagales > Cyclobacteriaceae > Imperialibacter. The sequence goes on from NZ_JAVKCH010000027.1 coordinate 24,776, forward strand.
CAAAGAACTGCCCGTGGTTTTGGGTAAAACAATCTCCAACGAGGTGTTTGTACTCGACCTGGCCAAAATGCCTCACATGCTGATGGCTGGAGCCACGGGACAGGGAAAGTCAGTAGGTATCAACGTACTGCTCACCTCTCTGATCTACAAAAAGCACCCATCGCAGCTCAAGTTTGTGCTGGTCGATCCGAAAAAAGTTGAATTAACACTATTCAACACCATCGAGCGTCACTTTTTAGCGAAACTGCCCAACAGTGAAGAAGCCATCATCACCGACACCAAGAAAGTGATATTCACGCTGAACTCTCTGTGTATTGAGATGGATCAGCGTTACGACCTGCTGAAAGATGCGGCTTGCCGGAACATCAAAGAATACAACGGAAAGTTCGTCAACCGAAAACTGCTTCCAACAAAAGGGCACCGGTTCCTCCCTTACATCGTAGTGGTGATCGACGAATTAGCCGACCTGATGATGACAGCCGGCAAGGAGATAGAAACGCCTATCGCCCGACTTGCGCAGCTTGCCAGGGCCATTGGCATTCACCTGGTGGTGGCCACACAGCGCCCCTCTGTGAACGTCATCACTGGTGTAATCAAAGCCAACTTCCCGGCAAGGCTATCATTCAGAGTAGCCTCCAAGATCGACTCACGTACCATCCTCGACGCCGGCGGTGCCGATCAGCTGGTGGGGATGGGCGATATGCTGCTGTCTACAGGTAGCGACATCATCAGGTTGCAATGCGCCTTTGTCGACACACCTGAGGTAGAAAGGGTGTGCGAATTCATTGCAGCTCAAAGAGGTTATGACACCGCCTACATCCTTCCCGAATTTGACGGAGACGAGGGCGGCGAAAGCGGAGTGGGTGAGGTGGATCTATCAGACAGGGATGCTTTGTTTGATGAAGCTGCCAAACTCATCGTCATGCACCAGCAAGGCAGCACCTCGCTCATTCAAAGAAAAATGAAGCTGGGCTACAACAGGGCGGGAAGGCTCATCGACCAGCTGGAAGCAGCCGGAATAGTAGGGCCATTTGAGGGCAGCAAGGCGAGAGAAGTGCTGGTAAAAGACGAAATGGAGCTGGAATTTATCCTTAAAGGGCTTGATAATTAAACTTGGCACCAAACTTGGACAACAGGTACCTGACCTCCACAATCTGAAGCATTCAAACTTTATTGAGAGATTGGTGAGATAAAAGGTGTAGTTTTACAAGTTGGAAATGATAGTTTTTAAAAAAGAAGCAATGACATTAAAAGGAGTATTGAGTTTATTAGCATTAGTATTGACCACTTTTGTTTACGCACAGCAAGACCCGGCTGCAAGAGAAGTTCTTGATGCTATGAGCAATAAGTACCGCAAGGTACCAGCCTTCACAGCCGATTTCACCTACATACTTGAGAACCCGCAGGAAGGTCTCAATGAACAATTTGCAGGGAAAATTACTGTAAAGGGAGCAAAGTTTAAGCTGGAACTCGAAGGGCAGGAAATCATCAATGATGGCGAAACCGTTTGGACTTACCTTGGGGAAGTCAATGAGGTGACAATCAACACCTACAGCCCTGATGATGCTGAGATTAACCTGAACAATATATTTGACTTGTATAAAACAGGTTACAAATACATGATGGTGGATGACATGACCACTGCCACCAAAAAAACTGTGGACTTGGTTCCCGATGACAAAAACCTGAACTACTTTAAGATAAGGATGGACATTACAAGCGCAGGAAACAACCTGAACAGCTTTAAGATTTTCGACAAATCGGGCAACAGATACACTTACGCCATCACGAAGTTCACTGAGCAGCCAACACTAAGCGACAAGGTTTTTGTGTTCGACATAGCTGCCCACAAGGGCGTGGAGGTGATTGACTTTCGTTAGTCATCCTGCTTCTAAAGAACATAAAAAAGAAGGCCATCGGAACATCGATGGCCTTCTTTTTTATGTGATTCTGTTTGAATTACCTCACGCTGAATCCAACGCCAGCAGTAATTGTATTGTACTTCTGCACGGTATAATCACCATGTAGGGTGAGGATAGCCAATTTCAAACGAAGTCCGATGGTGGCTCTTGCTCCTCCTGACTTGAACATCAAGTCGACAGGATCCTGCAATTCGATATCCGCAGAAGCACCGTTTGAAGCTTCAGCTTCGATTGTGTAAGTACCCAACATTTTCAAGTTCGACTTAATCGAATTGGCACCAAACCCGCCGTATACGGTAAGAATGGATAGCTTTTTGGATACAAGTATCTGATAAGTCAGCGAGCTCACGGAAATCTCTCCGGTTCCATCATCAGTGATTTCAGAACCAGCAAAACTGTTTTCAGCACTTAGCTTTGTGTAGCCAATAAGTACCGAGGCATCGAACGGGAGCACTTTCATTCCAGGAATCCATTGTTTGAAGTCGTGCATGACGCCAATACCGAATAGGCTGATAGAAAAATCCTCTGAAGCAATGGTTGGCATCAACCTCAGTTTCAAATCAGTGCCTTTCGGCAAGCCTATGCCCAATTGTGCTACAGGCGTTGGTACATAAGGAAACCCAAACCCTGAAGGTAGCTCAACAGCGCTATTTACCGTATAGGTCTGTCCCTGGTATTCTCTTTGATAACTTAACTGTAATTCTGATTCAGTGTCTCCTGGCCCGAAAAGTGTTTCCACATCGGCAGTGCTTTGGGCAGCGCCGCCATTTTGACTCACGCCAGAAATTGAACTGTAGTCGGATGCATTGAACTTAAAAACCTGTCCCTCTTGCGGAACTGAGGCCAAATTCACGGAAACGGTCAAATCAAAGCCCGGAAATTTGTGAGGAGCAGCAGTGTTGTACCATCCATTGGCCATCCCTACGCCAAAGCCAGTAAAAAAAGGCCCCACGTAGTTTTCCAGCAATTTTTCGGCATCGTCACCTTGCGCTTTCAACACTTCAGAGAAATCCTGACCTTTTGACTCCTTTGAAGAAAGAACAACAATAAAAAGGGCTAACCCGAGACAACTAAAAACTTTTGTAAAAACAGACTTCATACGTTATACGATTTAGATTGGTTCATTATTTAGTCAAACCTATTAAAATGTAATTTTAATCAATTCATCTCAAGATTTATCAAAATGTTCTCAAAATTGACTTTTTCGAGCGTTGGCATCAATCCCCTAAAGTGGGTATTTATTTTGCTTAGCTCCCCGTTGACTTAAAAGAGAGCACACAAAGTCCCCCCAAAAGCGTCAGCCAGCATTCCCTGCGAAGAAGCGAAGTTGGTCAGCATGGTGGTGCGTTTTTTACTTAATTTGCGGCATGATCTACTTTCTTTATAAAGCAGGGGCCTGGATATACTTTGCATTGATAAGAATTGTTGCTGTTGTGAACCCGAAAGCCGCCCTTTTTTATAAGGGGAGAAAGAACCTGTTTCGTAACCTTGAGGACAATTTACCTTCGAGCAGCGAACCACTTGTTTGGTTTCATGCCGCCTCACTGGGAGAGTTTGAGCAGGGAAGGCCCGTGATCGAAGAACTCAAAAAGAGGCTGCCAAACGTGAGAATTCTGCTCACTTTCTTTTCTCCATCGGGCTTTGAGGTGAGAAAAGGGTATGCGATGGTCGATTATATCTGCTATCTGCCCATTGAGTCTGCAGAAAACGTTAAACGGTTCTATGATCTCACCAATCCAAAGCTGGCTGTGTTTGTTAAGTACGAGTTTTGGAAGGAATACATAGACCAGGCACATAGCCGAAACATCCCTCTGCTCTCCATTTCATCTATTTTTTGGGAAGCCCAGATTTACTTCAAAAGCTACGGCAAGTTTCTTAAAGAGTCGCTCTATTATTTCGATCATTTTTTTGTGCAAAATGAAACAAGCAAGCGACTACTTGAAAGCATCAATATTGACAGAATAACAGTTGCTGGTGACACCAGATTTGACAGAGTAACCACCATAAGGCAACAAGCAAAGGACATTGAGATAGCCAGGGTATTTAAAGATGATGAGTTGGTCATTGTGCTCGGAAGTGTGTGGGAGAGTGACATGAAAGTACTCTTTCCGGCGCTCAACGCTCTGGGTAAAAAAGTCAAAATCATTATTGCTCCACATCAAATTGAGCCGGGTTTTCTGACTAAAATTGAAATGAAGTTCAATCACTCATCCGTCCGTTTTTCGAAAGCAACCGCTGAAAACGCCGCTAACTACCGACTGCTCTTGATCGATAATATCGGCATGCTATCATCTCTTTATGGCTACGGGGAAATCGCCTTTGTGGGAGGAGGTTTTCGGGGAGGGCTCCACAACACCCTGGAACCGGCAGCTTTTGGCATTCCAGTGCTGTGGGGCGATAGTGAATCAAATGCAAGGTTTGCGGAAATCGCAGGCCTTATCGACTCGGGAGGAGGGCTGCCAATAGGCAGCTCTACCGGTGCTGCAAAGGTACTTGCCGATCTGGTAGAAAACGCAGAAACTAGGAAGGCGAAGGGTAAGGCAGCCGGAGACTACGTCCAAAGTAAAACAGGAGCCACCGACACCATAGTTGAGTACCTGACCAAACAACTTAAGTAGCATGAAGGGCAGAGTTATTAAGTCGACCGGGTCGTGGTATTCAGTGCTACTGGAAAACGAAGCTGTGGTAAACTGTCGGCTCCGGGGAAAATTCAAACTGGACAAGCAGAAGGTAACCAACCCGGTAACGGTTGGCGACTGGGTGGAAGTCGTTGTTGAGCCAAGCTCTGACACCGAGTACATCATTACTGATATTTATCCAAGAGACAACTACATCATTAGAAAGTCTCCCAAAAAAATGGCCTTTGGGCACCTCCTGGCTTCGAATATCGACCTGGCAGTACTGGTTGCTTCTGTAGTATATCCAAAGACTTCCACAGGCTTTATCGACAGGTTCTTAGTAACCGCAGAAGCTTACAGGATACCTTCTCTCATTTTATTCAATAAAAAGGATTTGTGGGACGATGAGGCCCGCAGTTTTGTCGAAGAAATGATGGAAACGTACAAATCAATAGGTTATTCGTCACTTATAATGTCTTCATTTGACGACGTGGATATTCAAAAGCTAAAAGAAGTACTCCACGGAAAAACATCGTTGTTTTCAGGCCATTCCGGCGTGGGTAAATCGACCCTTTTGAATAAGCTCACCGGCAGCGTCACCCAAAAAACACAGGAAGTGTCTGACTTTGCGAACAAAGGTGTGCACACCACCACATTTGCAGAAATGTTTGAAATTGAAAAAAATACTTTTGTAATTGATACACCAGGAATAAAGGAGCTAGCTTTGGCAGAAATTGAAGAAGAAGAGCTCAGCCATTATTTCCCTGAAATGAGAGAGCTTATCGGGCAATGCAAATACCACAACTGTACGCATACCCACGAGCCGGGGTGTGCGATCGTTGAGGCGCTGGATAGTGGGAAAGTGCCAGCGAGCAGATACAACAGCTATTTGTCGATGTACGACGACGAGGACAATCGCCGATAGCACATGCTTCAAATAGAAAAGAGCAAAGGATATAATTGAGAAAAATGAAGGCAAACGTAGGATTTGGATCAATTGACTACAAGGTAGAAGGGGAGCCTTTCGTTGGCAGGAATGAAGTGCTGGCAAAGCTGGATGATGATCTTACTGCAAGGAGAAACTGGCACAAGCAGGGCTATGTAATAAAGAGGTTCCTCCCTTCTGGCACCTACCTTCAGTTTCATGGCGGTATGGAAGAACTATTCCGCAAATGCCTGACCAGAGCAGGTATCGAAGTCAACCCAAATTTCAAGTCAAGCAATTATCATGAGCTTGTTAAAGGTAATTATGATCTCCACCTTAAAGTAATAGAGCAAACCAAACTGCTTCAATGGTATGACTTACCTATTCACGTGTCAATAATTGAGGAGATCGTCTCAGAGATAGTATCGATACCCGTGAGATCCGTCAAGCCTATGAACGGAGAGAGAGTCTTCCATTTTCGGGTGGTGAGACCAGGAGAGCCAGACTTCAATCCGTTGCACAGAGACGCCTGGCAGGAGGAAAATAAGGGTGCCATCAATATTTATGTGCCACTTGTGGGGAGCAATCAAAACTCATCACTATTGCTGGCTCCGGGTTCCCATTTGTGGCCCGAACATAGAATTACCCGATCAAAGGAAGGAGCCGTCATGAATGGCCTGAAGTTCAATGTACCAGGCGTTATGGACTCTCAAATCCCCATCGCTCTTGAACGACCAAATCCGGGCATCAACCATGTGATGGTGTTTTCTCCCTACCTTATTCATGGCGGGGCTGTCAACAAGAACAGAAGAACAACCCGCATATCACTTGAAATGAGATTTTGGCGCAAATAAGTGGCCTTGCAGCCAATGGTAACTGTTTCGCAACCACCTAAGATCAATTTTAAGCCGGTTGAGAAGCTCCAAAATAAGATAAATAAAAGGCAGGCGGCCATACCCCTTAAGCAATTCCAAAAACAACGTGGCTTCTTTGTGGTTGGCACTGAACACCGACTGACGTATTTCATACCTAAGCCTTCTTCTGAGAGCGTGATCCTCCTCTTCAGACTGGTTCATCTGTTGTATTTTCAAGCAAACCAGATAGGTAGAATGCAGTTGTTCGTCGCCCTTTTTATACCACCGGGTTGATAGGGACCCTGAATGCTTCCTGATCGAAGTAAACACCTCAGGCTGATAGGCATACTTATACTTTCTGGCCGACCTCACCCAAAAATCGAAATCTTCGTAAGAGAGCCTGGCATCGTATCCGCCAAGATTGTCAATCACCTGCTTCCGGAACATCATTGTGGGTGGAGCGATAAAATAGGTAGAGATAAGCAGCTTGTAAATATTCGCTTCAGGTTGACGAAAGGAAGTAGAAAAATGGTGCTTCAGGAAATCGCCTTTTTCGTTAATGTATTCAGCATTGTGGTAAATAACGCCAAAGCTTTCATCCAGTGTTTCAAAAAAAGAGACTTGAGCAGCGACCCGGTCAGGGCGCATCACATCATCAAGCGAAAAATCGATGATGTAGTCACCTTCTGCCAGCTTCAGTGCACTGTTGAACGAACTACAGTTCCCCTGATTTTTCGTATTCTCAATAAATGGAATATCTGGTTTACCTTTCAACAAAGACTTGATAACTTCACCGCTGTTGTCCTTGCTGGCATCGTCTACTACGATCACCTGAATATCAGGATAGGTTTGGTTCCAAACCGACTCCAGTGCCTCCTGTAGGTAGGGTGCCTGGTTATAGCAAAGACAGATGACGGATACCTTTTTCAAATCGTTTGCAAAATGTACAAAAATGGTGAAAATAAGATTTTTTGCATTGGACTACCCAGAACAGGTACCACTTCTATCCATCTGGCCTTTCAATACCTGGGCTTGAAGAGCATTCACTTTCCAAAACAACTTTGGGAAGATATTCAGCACCCAATTATGTCAGAGTTTACGGCATTCTCCGATACACCACTTTCACTTTTGTATCCAAAGCTAGACAAGGCGTTCCCCGGGTCGCTGTTTGTCCTTTCCACAAGAGAGTTGAACTCCTGGTTGAAAAGCTGTGAGTGGATGTTCAGGTACAAAGCCAATACGTGGGCATTTAACCAGGAACCCACCAAAACTTTCCATAGAGAACTGTTCGGCACCACTACATTCGACAAAGAAATGTTTACGAAAGGATACAATGAATTTCACAACGAAGCCCGCTCCTATTTTCAGAACAATGCGAACTTTCTTGAGCTAAACCTGCCTGAGGAAACAAGCCCATGGAAAAAATTATGCGGCTTTCTCGGCGCAGAGGAGCCTGATATTCCATTCCCACATCACAAAGACCACAGGTTTGGGCTCGTGGATCGGATTGCCATTTGGCTGGAGGATAAAAAGTATAACAACTCCCAGCCATGAACATCTTCGTCATTCCGTCGTGGTACCCTACCGAGGATGAGCCTCATACCGGCATATTCATCAAAGAGCAGGCTATTGCCCTGGCAACCTGCAATCGCCAAAACAACGTAGGTATTTCGACCTGGGGGTCGCACGTAAGGTCTCTTCTTCTTGAGAGAGAAAATATACATTTGTGGGGCAGAAAGATCCTTAGAGGGTTGGCATTGAAGCCACGCACAACTGACCACGCCAACAATTGTAGAGAATACTTCACACCTGCCTTTACATGGTCAAGGTCGCTTTTAAAAGGTAACATCAGAAAGATCATAGAGGTTAATGAAGCCCACTTTAATCGCTTTGCTAATGAATTTGGTAAGCCTGGCATCATCCACGCTCACACCGCCTATCCTGGTGGCTATGTGGCCATGAAGCTTGGAAAGAAACACGGCATTCCCTATGTGATCACAGAACAAATGAGCCCGTTTCCTCTCAAAACCTTCGATATCGCAGGTAAATTACACCCCTTAATACTGGTGCCCTACCAGCGATCACAAAAAAACATTGCGGTGTCCAGGGCCCTCTACCAAACGATGGCATCGAAAGGGGTGGCTAACCTAACGCTCATCAATAACCTGACTGACGAGGAATTCTTTCAGCCATCAACGTTCCAAAAATCGACCGCCCTGTTTCACTTCGCCTTTATAGGTAGAATAGAAGAACAAAAAGGCATCAGGTACCTTATTGAGGCAGCGGCTTTGTTAAGAGACGCAGATGTCGGCTTCACCTTGACGATAGGAGGCGATGGGTCGGAGATTGACAACCACAAGAAAAAAGCTGAGGAGTTGGGACTGACTGACCACATTCATTGGCTCGGCACACTTAGCAGGGAAGAAGTAAAAGCAGCACTACAGGCTTGCGATGCCTTTGTGCTGCCGAGCATCCACGAGAACCATCCGTTGGTATTGCTTGAAGCCCTGGCAATGGGCAAACCGGTGATAGCGACAAGATGCGGTGGCTCGGAAGAAATTGTGGCACCAGAAGTGGGTACGGTAGTGGACAAAGCGAATAGCCAGCAGTTGTTTGAAGCAATGAGGGAATTCTCACAAAGAAGCGTCGTTTTTGAAGCAAATGAGATAAGGGCGTATTTTCTTTCGCACTTCTCCAAACAAGTGATTACGCAGCAGTTGGAGGCTCTTTATAAGGAAGTCGTAGAAGGGTTCTCAACGTAGTAACCTGAGGCAAGCAGCAAAGCCCACTTCAGCTCCCATCTTCTCCTTAAAACTAAACAAGCCTTTCTGAGACTCACCACGCACCGACGACTTCCCCATGTCTATGAGTGCATACTCTCGCTCGGCCGCCCAGCCGTGGAGCCGATCGATCAGCATCACCATAGGGCTGTAGTTATTGTAAGCAGTGCTGGCAGCGGGCAAAAAATAGTAAAGCACCTTGTCTGACACGTGGGTGGTGATGCACGCAGCAACGATGAGTTGGCCGTCCCTGATCGTAAATGCCCGATAAACCCCTTCCAGGTTTACCCACGAACGCCGAAGGCTGCTTTCAGAGATATTGATAGCGACGCCCTGCTCCTTCCTGCAGTCTTCAATAAATGAATATACCTCGCCGAGCTTTTCCAATGACTCCTCAGCAAAAATGAACCCGGCATTCAGGCATTTATTTAACCGCCGCACCTGACTGCCATGCATTTTTTCCTTCAGTTGATGGGCTGGCGTTACGGGTATGTGTTGATGTAAGTCAGAGAATTGTGTAAGGAACCCAGCCTCCAGCAAGCACCTCGCAAACATATTCCCGGCAGTTGTCGGATATTCGGAGAAGGGTGAATAAACTGTTACCTGATGTCCTGAAGATTCACCTATAATACGACCGACAAGCGCTTGAATGTGTTGCCCTCCGACTTCCTGCGCAACCGAAAGCCCTCCGAATGGACTCCTGGGCATGCTCACCCAACCGTCATTGTCTATGAAAAAGTGAATAGCCCCATACACCTTGCCATTTCTCTCCAACGTAAATGAAACATAACCTCCATCAGGGAACTGGTTTTCCATAAATGCCATAGATTGAAATAGCAACGGCTTAAATGCCCACTGCCTTCTTTCCAGGCCTCTTCCATTCTGATAGAAATTCACTTCCATATTGCCTGAGTTACTCCTGTCTGGTACTAACAACCGTTGACCATCTTATTGCCAAAGAAAAATAAGCTTCGCAACATAATTCATGCATAGTTAGACGTTTAGTTTTTAGTTTTGCAACTGAATGAAAGATTATTGCTGCCATTTATGAAATCAACCTTTGGGCTAATTACTGTCCTGTTGTTCGTCATCCTCTCCCCTCCTCACACCGCAACATCGCAGGAAAGGCTTCCACTTTTTAGCAGTAAGAGTAAAATCAAATTAGTGCAGCTTTGTGTGGACCACATCTACAACATGGAATTTGATGAGGCCAGAGTGCTTTACAAAGAGATAAAAATTGCTTTGCCAGGTCATCCCGCCATCGATATGCTCGATGCTTTCTTTATCTCATGGCAGGAAATGCCTTTCAATGTTCATTCCCCGGGTTACAAGAACCACATTGCCAAGCTTCAAGCGGTAATTGAAAAGTCGCAAAAAATATTGAAAGAGGATGCTGATAATGAAGAAGGCATTTTCTTTGAAATGTCGGCAAGGGGGCTATTAGCAGAGTACTACGCTGACGAGGGTAGCTACATGAAGGCCATCAGCGAGGCTAAACAGACCTATGATTTCATCAAAAAAGGTTTCGAGCTGACCGACAAAAACCCGGAGTTTCTGTTCACTGTTGGCTTGTACAATTATTTCAGAGAGACCTACCCTGAAAGACATCCTATCTACAAGCCATTTTTGTGGTTTTTTAAGAGTGGAGACAAACAGCTGGGGCTTAAGCAGCTTGACCAGGCTTGCCGGCAAGGAGTGCTGACGAAAGTTGAAGCCAATCTTTACACGTCCTACATCTACTTGCGGTACGAGAACAATCCGGAAACTGCCCTCAAGTACCTTAGAAGACTTAATAAAGACTATCCGAAAAACGCCTTTTTCCAAACGAAGCTTGCTGAGGCGCTGGTGATGAACGAGCGCTACAAAGAGGTGGTTCCCCTGGCGGATGAGCTTCTTGGGAATTCAGACGCTTACTACCGTATGTCGGCCAACTTATTTCTTGGCATCATGGAGGAAAAGAAAGCTCAAAACTTAAGTGACGCAACCTATTATTACCAAAAAGCCCTGAGCGAATCAGCGACATTTGAGTTCAAGGGCGAATACTACAAAAGCCTGGCCTACCTGGGGTTGGGGCGGATTTTCCGGAGCCAGGGCAACAGCGACCTTGCCGACGGGCAGTTTAACCTGGCTATTGAATGGGCCACTACCGAGGAGGTGGAAAAAGAAGCTAAAGGTTATCTAAAACACTAGTGAAGTGGCCTCTTTTCAATCCATTAAAGCTACATCAGAAGGTTTCTACAAAGAGAAGGGCAGCAAGTTTCTGGCATTTGCATTCCCAGTGCGGACGGAAGATGATATCAAGCACCGGCTTGATGACCTCAGAAAGCAATACTATGATGCCCGGCACCACTGCTACGCCTACATCCTGGGCAACAAAAGTGACAAATACAGAGCCAACGACGACGGTGAACCCAACCACAGTGCAGGCGACCCCATTCTTGGTCAACTGCGCTCCAAAGACCTGACAAACACCCTTGTGGTGGTGGTTAGGTACTTTGGTGGCACCAAACTGGGCGTATCCGGTCTCATTACCGCCTACAAAACCGCTGCAAAAGAAGCGCTGGATGCTGCTGAGGTAATTGAAACCACCATCAAAGACGAGGTATTGATCGATTTCACCTACGAGCAGACCAGCGATGTGATGAGGCTCGCAAAAGAGTTCGGCCTGGAAATAGAGGGGCAAACATTTCAGGAAATGTGCTCACTTCAGGGTTTTATTGAGGTTGGCACCGGAGACTCGCTCAAAGAGAAACTTGCACTGGCAGGAGTTTCCAGTGTTCGCATAATCAAAGCCACATAACGTTAATACAAATAACCCTTGCTGTTCAGCACCTGGTAAATTTCCCGGCACACCCAGGCATCGGTAGCCGCATAGTGGATCTGCGCCTTTGTAAGCTCTTCGTTTTCCCAGTTGGAAGTTTGCTGGGCCTTGTTGATTCTTTTACCCAGAATCATCCCCGTCAAATTTCTGGCACCCATGTTTTCAAACTCAAGGTCTTTCACCACCTCATTCAGGTCAATAAACCCATCGGGTTCGAAGCGTCTGATCTTGTTCAAATCTACCAGGTCGTCACGCAAGGCCACACCTATTTTGGTAATGGATACGTCCTCCATCAGGTCGTAAATTCGATAGTGGGGCCCCAGGTGGTTGATTCTGAAGAGAAAGGCCTCTTCCTGAGTGGCAAACTGCACCAGAGCTGTCGGAAAATATTGGCCTTTCCTGAACGCTGGCTTTGTCTCGGTGTCGAAACCTAAAATTTTTTCCCTTGCAAGTACAGTGGTGGCATCTTTGATGTCGGCCTCATTCGAGATCACATGCACCTTACCTTCAAATCGAAACTCGGGTAATTGCAGTATTTCCTCTTTCGTAATTTTCTTTGGAAAGGTCATTAAGCTACTGCCTCCTTCTGCTCCTTGTACCTTCTGATTTTGATATTAAACACAGCAAAAGCAATGGTCATTAGTGGGCTTATTATATTAAAAAAACAATACGGGGCATAAATAAAGGTGCTCACACCAAGTACGCTGGACTGAGTGGCTCCGCAGGTATTCCACGGCACCAGCACCGACGTCACTGTTCCGCTGTCCTCCAGCGTTCGACTCAAATTCTCAGGCATCAATCCTCTTTCTCTGTAGATATCTGCATACATTCTTCCCGGCACCACGATAGCCAGATACTGGTCAGAAGCTGTGATATTAAAAAACACGCAGGTAGCAGCCGTTGATGTAATCAGCGACCATGTAGAATTCACCCGCTTAATAATCTCGGCAGCAATCTTTTTCAACAAGCCACCTGCTTCCATGATACCTCCAAATACCATAGCGCACAATATCAGCCAAATGGTGTTGAGCATGCCCGACATGCCGCCAGTTGACAGCAATTCGTTCACCATCGCATTGTCAGTCACCACATTGATATCTGTATAAAGTGCCTTCATCACTCCCACATACGTTTGTTTCCAAAGAGGCCCTTCTACGGCGGCCACCTCCAAAATGATATTGGGCTGGAAAATGAAAGCAAACACAGCTCCCAGCAGGGTGCCGGCCAGGAGTGCGGGAATAGCAGGTACTTTTCTGATAATCATAAAGATCACAGCCACGGGCACTATGAACAACCATCCGTTGATATCGAACTTATCACTTAGCGAGGCCAGGATAGGTGCAATATCATTTACTGTGCCGTCGGATGACGAGAATACGCCAATTCCGATATAAATGAGCAAAGTAAGTGTGAGCGAAGGAACAGTGGTATAAACCATGTACCTGATATGTGTAAACAAATCAGTACCGGCCATCGCAGGGGCGAGGTTAGTTGTATCAGAAAGAGGTGACATCTTATCACCAAAGTAAGCACCCGAAATAATGGCCCCGGCTACAAGCCCTTCGGAGATTCCGAGTGCCTGCCCGATACCGAGCAGAGCAACACCAAGGGTAGCAATCGTGGACCAGGAACTGCCCGTTGCCAGAGACACTATGGCACTAACAACGCAGGCGGCAAACAAAAAGATGGTAGGGTTAAGAATTTGAAGGCCATAGTAGATCATCGCAGGAACGATACCGCTTAGCAGCCAGGTGCCTGCCAGCGCCCCTATCAACAAAAGAATTAAGATCGAAGACATAGCGGAGCTGATGCTTTTCACCACCCCGTCAATCATATCATCCCAGGAAATACCCAGTCTTGTAGCAACAAGGGCCGCCACAGCGCCTGCTAAAATGAGTACGATTTGGTTGGAGCCGTCAAGGGCTGCATCACCAAAAATGACAACATTAAGAGACAGTAGAACAATAAGGAAAATGATGGGAATAAAGGCTTGCCAAAGGGTTGGCTCTTTCGTTTTTTGCATAAAAACGGTTTATAACGATATGAATAAGGTTTGAAGATAGTAAAAAATCAAAAGGGAGGCCTGCTTTTGCATTCCTATAAATATTTTACCACAAATGTTTTGGTTCTGTCTTTGATTAGTACAACTATCAACTGCTAGTAAGTCCTGCAAGTTCTTCCCCCACCAGCGTGCCGATAGCCACGCCCATACCACCGAGTCTCACTCCAACGGTTATGTTGTCGGAAAGCTTCTTTACAATAGGTTCCTTTGTTTTTCCGAACGCCATAATGCCAGACCACTGCTGATCAATTTTTAGTGAAGAGCCAGGCACAATCACCTCGGCAAGCAGTCGTTTCAGCTCAGCCAAAATTACCTCATTCACACCAAAATTAGTAGTTGTCTCTTTATCAAAATCGAGGTTCCTGCCGCCGCCCAGCAAAATCCGGTCGCCAGCGTTCCTAAAATAATAGAAGCCTTGATCCATGTGAAAAGTCCCCCGAAAAGGAACCTTTTTCATTGGCTCGGTCACAAAAACAAGCCCCCTGCCTGGCTTAATGTCCAGCTCAGGAAAGTACTGTGAAGCAAATGCGTTCGTGCAGAAAACCAGTTTTTTGGTTTTGAATACGATGTCGGTGTTGGTGGCAGATGAAAAAGCGGACACCTCCACATGGCTTTGCAAGTCTTCATGCCGCTTTACTTCGCAGCCGGTAAGCACATGTATTTTTTTTGCGGCAGCGATTTGATAAAGGCTTCTCATCATGTTGCCGGTATGCAGCTGCCCCTCCAGGGGATTGACAATGACCGTTTTTACCACCGACTTGTGGAAACCGAATTTTTGAACAAGCTGTGCGCCCTCCTGAAATACTTCAATACCGAAAAAGCTTTTCAGCAACCCATTCACTTTGGGGATTTCGGGCAGGTACTTTACCTCAGCTTCCGACACCAACTCATAACCGCCATTTTGCTGAAAGCCCAGCCCGGCATCCCCCACTCGTTGTCTGAGCTTCTGGAGTCCGGCCCACCTGCGTTTTACAAGTGCCAGGCAGCCCTCTTCACCAAGAACCTTGATATCTTCCACCAATTCGGTGAGGCTGCCAAAGCAGGCAAAACCTGCATTCTTTGTACTAGCCCCTGATGGCAGCAGACCACGTTCCAAAAGCAATATGCTGGCATCTGACGTTTTCTCTCGCAAACTAATGGCAGTACTCAGCCCAACAATACCTCCGCCTACCACGATGTAGTCCCAGTTTTGAAACGATTGGCTTTCCCAAAAACTTAATGACATAAGGCTGTTTTGTTTGGATGCAAGCTAGTGAATCGATCAATTACCCGACACCTCTTGTTGATAAATGGACTTAAAATATCAAAAGGATTATGTATTTTAGAAGAACATAACCCTAATGATCATTATGAGAAAAATAGACAGCCTCCTTTCGGAGTATGGCGAAAGCCACCAAAACAGCACCAACAAGGCCATTCACTGGATTTGTGTACCACTGATATTTTTTAGCATTGTGGGGCTTATCTGGTCTATCCCCAGTGGCTTTTTGCAGAATTTCATCAGCGACAATCCCTACGTGAACTGGGCCACGCTTCTGCTGGCAATCACACTCATCTACTACCTCACGCTTTCTATTCCGCTCTCCTTTGGCATGCTTGCGGTGGCTGCTGTTTGTTGCCTGGCCGCCAATTATCTAAGTCAAACCTTTGCCACACCACTCTGGGCCATTTCATTGGGGATATTTGTTGCGGCGTGGATCGGGCAGTTCTACGGACACAAGGTGGAAGGGAAAAAACCATCGTTTTTTAAAGACCTCCAGTTCCTCCTTATTGGGCCTGCGTGGCTCATGCACTTCATTTATAAAAAACTGGGCATACCCTATTGAGTCACTTTACACAAGCCTAAAAAGCGCTTCAGAAACTGGGTGATTGAGAATGGTTAATATAAAAGGAAACAAGTTCAGATTCATTGTAAGGTTTAGCTTTACCGCTCAGCAGTGGGGATTGATAAGAGCTACTGCCACCGTCGGCACTTAGCCACGCTGCCTATAGCTATAATATACGAAGTGGCGGGTACTGCTCCAGAAAGCTTCCGGGATTCACTTCGATTACTTTGCGGCTTAGGCCTCATGATGTGTTAGTTTCCGTCTTTCCGATTAGTTATCTTTGTTTTATGAGTTCAATAGTTGTAAACCCCAAAAGCGAGAAAGAATTGCAGTTTATCTCAGAACTGCTGCAAAAGCTGGGAGTTGATTCGAAGGTTTTGTCTGATGAAGATGCAGAAGACCTTGGATTATCCATGCTTATGAAAGACGTCGATCGTTCAGATTTTGCTTCTGAAGATGAGGTGATGTCAAAGCTTAAAGTTTAATGCAGGTTGTTTATTTGAAAAGGTTCAGTAAGGATCTTGATAGAATCACCCATCCGAAAGATCGACAAGCAATTGCAGATGTAATACAGATCGTCAAGCAAGCCAGCAAAGTTGACGAACTACCGAATATCAAGAAGTTGGCTGGTTTTAACGATGCATTTAGGTTGCGCTCTGGTGATTATCGAATTGGGATATTTATTGATGGGCAAGTCGTTCAGTTTGCTAGAGTAGCACATAGAAAAGACATCTATAAGATCTTCCCGTGAGTTGCCCCGTTTGAGCAACCATTTCCTGGAAACTAACTACAAAATAATTCCCGTCAAATAGTTTGGAACCCACGCCGAATACGATTAAAAGACGTGACTAAAGTGTGACAAAAGCATAAAAACACTATGGTTGGAATAATCGACACAGAAAAACAATACCACGAAGCGCTTCATCTGGTGGAGCGTCTTCTTGACGCTCACCCTGATTCGAAAGAAGGTAAAGAGCTTAGGCTACTATTGCTCGTCATAGAAAAATATGAAGATGAGCATTTCTCAATCGACAGCCCAAATCCTATAGAGGCTATCAAGATAAGGATGGAAGACCTGGGCTTAAAGAATAAAGACCTTGTGAAATCAATCGGCGATAAGGGGACGGTTTCAAAGGTACTGAATTACAAAACCTCTCTTTCGCTAAAGATGATACGAAACTTGAGTAAGCAATTGAGCATTCCCGCCGATGTACTGATCAAAGAGTCTACACCTGCTGTCTAGCTATCGGTTGCTAAACTAATTTCTTATAAAGACTCACCACCTCTTCACCCATTCTTTGCCATGAAGCCTTTTTAAGGTCGCTTTCCTGGGCTTTGGTGTAGGCTTTGAGCCTGGCTGGGTCGCCCTTCAACTCACCGATAAAGTTCTTGATGGAAAACGTATCCCATGGGTCAAACTTCGCTGCATGGGTGAGCACCTCCGAAACCCCGGCATTTATCGACAAAACTGCTGGTACCCCAGCACTCACGGCTTCCAGCGCCACAATACCAAACGGGTCGGAGTTAGATGTTAGCAGAAAAACGTCAGTGTCTGCAAAAAACTGAGGCAACTTCTTTTGGTTCAGGAAACCCGGGAAATTGAAATAGTGAGACAAATTCATTTTGTAAACCTTCTCTTTCAGTTGGTCCAGCATATGGCCGCTGCCCGCCATCGTAAATCGGTAGGCGTCATCCATTCGAAGGAGCTCCCTGGCCACATCCACAAAATGCTCTGGTCCCTTTTGCCCAACCATTCTCCCCAGAAACGAAACATTGAAAGTACTTCTTTTGTGGTGCTTCGCAGCCGCCACAGGAAAATACCCATTGTGGACGACGTGAATTTTAGACAACTTGATCCCATAGTGTAAATGGATGAGCTCCTTCGTTTGATGGCTTACGGTGATAATGGCATCGGCATTTTCGAAACCCTTTCGTTCGATATCGTAGATGTGTTGGTTCACGTGCACACCCATCCTATCAAACTCTGTGCTGTGACAGTGCACCACCAATGGCTTACCACTAGCCGACTTCGCCATTACCCCTGCTTCGAAAGTCATCCAGTCGTGCGCATGAATGACATCTGCATTTGACTTTGTAGCTTCCTCCCCTACTATAATGGCATATTTCACCACTTCATTGAAGAGGTCGGGGCCGTAGCCACCTTTCAACTTCTTGCGAAGTGGTTCAAGCTTTTCTTTTAATACCGTTTTTTCTTTTGTTTGCTTTTGAACTACGGGCTGTTTAACAAACTGCTCTTCCGACAAGTAGGGCAAAAGATAGGAGCCTATTTCCAGCACTTTCACATCTTCCCACCACTCCCGCTCTTCCGACAACACTTTTTTCCATTCCACTTCCTCAGCCTCCCTGAGCGAGACTTTGTTCCACGATTTCTTCGCTGTAACCTTCGGAAGTATAAAATCCACCGACACGTTCTGCTCACTCAGCCCCAGGGTCAAGCCATGACACGCAACACCTAATCCTCCGGAAATTTCGGGCGGGTATTCCCACCCAAGCATGAGTACCTTCATTCAAATGGATTTATGCTTCAATATAAAAAAGAAAGGATCAGTGTGGTAGATAAGTTCGGTAAAAAAGGAATTAATTATACACGATTCTCAGCACCTCTACCTTCACACCATGCTCCTTCATAAAGTCAATCCAAAAAACCTGATGGGCCGATAGGTGGTCGGTAGGAGATTTCACCTCCCAAAAGTGATATTCATCGCTATTCCACACAAACAGGTCGGGCAAGCCAGTACCATTCTCCAGCGGATTGCGGGCCATTTCCAACGAAATTTCCTTTAGCTGCTCAAGGCTTAGATGCCGAAACAGCGCTTCCATATGGGCGGCCAAATCAGGATGCCAGCCTACCCATGGGTTAACAATATTCTCCTTGGCTTGCATGGTCACAAACACTTTTTCCTGCAACTGTTGTTTACTTTCAAAAACAGAGAAAAAATGCTCAAAAGCCTGGTAGCGGCTTTTTAAGTAACGACGATCCTGCAGGTCAACCGGCACACGCTGCAAAGGCTGGTGAATGAGTGCCCGCTCCTGGCTGTAGAGCTCTTCCCAAAAAACCAGGCCGAACAGACTACGCCAGATATAGTTCTCAGTATGGGCGCCTTCAAAGCCTTGCTCTCGCAGGGTAATCAAAACATGCTCTTCGATGTTCAGGCTTCCATCTGGTTTTGGCACGATCAACTCCGGCGCCTCCTTCATCACCCTTGTGGTGGTAAGCACCTGTTTCTTTCCTGACAGCTTTACCAGTTGATCGCTGGCAAAAAGCCACTCAGAGTGCGTTTCCGGCTCGGCAGCAATTCGCTGCAGCACTTCCTTTGCATCATCCTTTTTCCCAAGGCCTATCAGCACCCTCACCAGCCGTTCCCTCGACTCAGGCAACGAATGCCTCGAATAGGTGATGGCGGCTCTTTCCAACAATTTGTTTTGCTCGTACCACTTGCCTGTGCGCATGATGAACTTCTTCACAATTGATTCCGCCACTGGCGACAGATTTTCGGGCACGTAAGTCAGCGCACCTACAGCCTCATCGATCAGCGCTTCATCCTCAAGCAACATGGCCCTTTTTAACGCCCTGTATTGCTGGTGCAGATCGAACAGTTGGCTCACCTCGTCATAGCTTCTGAATTGTGGTTTGAACAGCTCTTCATCGTAAGTTTCAAACTTAGCATTGCCAATATCCCTGATCACGAACTGCGACATATCGCCCCACGGATGCCCGAAGAAGAAAAGCCTGATCATCTCCAGTTGCTCCAGCTTTGCCATCTCCACCACTTCTTCCAGTTCCAGCAGCCTGTCCCTCATTTTGGGCAATGTGAAAGTTTCGAATAGTAACAGAATCAATTCTTCTCTGTTAGCTTTTTTTGCTTCCACCCCAACGCTTTTCAGTACCTCCTTCAACTCCCCTACTGTAAAAAGCCTCACCAGGTCCAGCGCATCCCATTCGTCGTTGACCACTGGTGAAGAAATAAATCCGTTTTTCTGTAACTCTCGCCATGCGGTGGCGGTATCCTTAATCTCAGTGTAAACTAGTTTTGATGGTCGGAAAAATCGACCTTTGCGGTTGGCCATCCGGATGTAAAGGCACTGAGCACTGATGCTTAAGGCACGAAAGTCGGAAAGGAAGCCAGTTTCAAAAGGAGTTAAAAATGAAGCGTATAGTCTTTCTACATGAGCCAGCACATAGAGGAAGTTGTCGTGGTAGTAGGTATCGTGAAGGCGAATTGGAGGCGTTCCCATTATTTTTCTTTCCGAAGATGCAACCCTGACACCAAATTAGACATCTAATAAGCAAAATCAATTCATTTTGAAAAGAAGAGAGTTAGCGGCCTATTTACTTTTTACACTTGCAATCCTGTATTGCATAGTGGTGGAGCGCAGCCATCTGATGGTCAGTACCACCGAGAATATTCTGGAGCGGCCGCTGCCTGCCTTTACCGAATTGATTATCGATATACCTTGCCAGGTAAGGGTACATACACAACGAGTGGGCCAGGGCAAAATCATCGGCGACAACGCCCTGCTCGACAAACTCAACCTTTCCTCAGAGGAAGGAACCCTCTACATCAAACTGGACGACCCTGAAGCCAAGCATTGGAAAAACTTCCTTTTCAGTCGCTGGGAAAGCGTCACGCTTGACATCTACATCCCTTCAGACGCACCTCAACTGGCCGGCACCTCCAGGTGGCTAACTTTCAAAGAATCGGAAGACGACGGCATGACTATCCATTCTTTCGGGCTTAGCAGCCTGAGAATCGGGACTGACAGCGTGATGTCGGCTAGTTTTTGAGTGCTCGATTTTCAACTTTAAAAGACTTTTACTATTCACTCATATTGAATAACTTCATCCAGAGTTAGTCAATGTACCTCATTGTTTGCAACCAGTTAACGAATATTAAGTGCCAAAAATATTTGAGTATTTTGGAATAATTATCTTTTTCTATTCAAATGAACATGACCCAATACACGTTCATGCTCAAAAAGGTGAATATGAAACCAAAGCCGAGTTCTTCCTTTTGAATGGAGAAATCACAGAGATAAAATTGTCGGCAGTCAAAGGCAGAAAAAGTCTTAAAAGTGGTGATTTAAGAGACTTCAAATTGTTCCTATCGAACTACTCCGAGAAAATAGTCGAAAAGTGGGTTGACTTTTTTGTGTATCATAAAAATGTTAGTTTTGAGAAGATTACAACAAAGCTGTCATGATTATCACAGACGATACGAAAGAAAGCAGCCAGGCTATTGTGAGCGTTTCGATGGCGGAGTATGTTAATGACTACACCATTCGGATTCATTTCAGTGACGGAATTACTCAACTGGTCGATTTCAAGGAATTTCTATCCAAAAGCAAACATCCCGCTGTTAAAAGATATCTCAATAAGGATTTGTTTACGAAGTTTGAGATAGTTGACGGTAATCTTAACTGGATGGATTACGATTTGATTTTTCCGGTTTGGGATTTGTATACTGGCAAAATTAGCTGAAACTAGTCCGCCCTGTAACCTGCCTCAGCGGTTTTCCTGGCCAGCTCTTCCAAATCTATCCCCACTATTTCCTTGGTCGCTTTTAGTGATTTCTCTTTCAAGCCTTTAGGTAAATCGTTATACCCCCAATACGCCCCAAGGATGGCACCTGTGATGGCAGCCACTGTATCGTTGTCACGGCCATAGTTAACCACAAATTCCATGGCTTTTTGAAAATCTCCGCCTGAATACTCCAGTGCCATCAGGTTAATGAAATGAATTTCTCCAGCATGAAAAGGAATGTCCTGTAGCCTGTCATCCATCAGTTCGTAAGCTTTTGATAGCTGTGCATATTCCAGCTTACTCCCTTTAAAATTTTTGGGCATCCTCAAAGCCGGATCAATGTCTTTTTCCGTCAACGCTTTGGCTTTGTACGCAATCTCTTTGGAAGCGGTATAGCTGGCGTAGGCTAGTCGCCCAATGAGCCTGCTGTTGAAATACCTAAGCGGGTCAACCTCCCTTGTAATCAGTGCTATTTGTTCCGGTTTTACACCCGGCTCCATGGCTTTGGCCACATAGGCTGCAGTAAGCCCGGTAATATCACGAGCATAGCCATGATCAAAGAAGCCCAACCTGTAAGATTCTGTATATGCTCTCTGAGGCTTCCCGGGATAAAACCCACCGATAGATGGCGAATAGAGCATGCCTGCACAAGCCATTTCTCCACCGTAGAATTTGTTCACAGCGTAGCTATAGCCCTGTAGATCGTCGTCAGCAAACGGCTTGGCTACCTTGGCCCACTCCTGTAGCCAGGTCATGTGCATCAGCTGGCGTTCCATGGCTTCAGGCCCAAAGGCATCTATTTCTTTCACCTGTTGCATTTCTGCTTTGTACAGATTGATGATGTGGTTGGCAAAAGCCTTTGCATCCAGCGAATCGCTGGCTTGCTGGGTGACCAGGTAGTTCCCCATCAGCAATTTCCAGCGGGTGTCGTCGGTAGTGCCACCGGCAGCCAGGTTGTCTTCCCACGGGCCTTCCGGTGAGCCTTCCCTGGTTACTGCATCCAGGCTATCGACAAAGCCGAACTGGGCTTGAATGGCAGTGCGATGCCACATTTCGGTGGGGGCTCCCATGGCATCGCCAATGGCTGAGCCGACCAGCATGCCCAGCACTTTATCGTAGTACTGCTCCTTAGTCAGGTCTTTTGGCCAATGGGTTGAGACCTGGCCAGAAGGTGCCGCTGGTGACGGGAAAGAGGGCGCTTTATTTTCGCTGTTCTGCTGGCAGGCAAGGAGCCCAATCATCAGGGCCAACAAGACAGTCGAAGCAATATGTTTTGTCTTATGCATTTGATGTTATCTTTTTAGCGGCCAGCTTGAGCAGCTCTTCCTTTTCTTCCAATGTCAATTCCAGCGGAAGCTGCGCCAGGCCAATAATCCTTCGCAAGATTTCCATCCCTTCAATTTGTCCGACAAATTCGGCGTTAATGCTTCCTCCGTATTGCGCCATTGCTTTTTCAATATCGGCTTCGGGCTGCTGCGCCATGTGCAAATGCGCCAGCATCACGCCCAGGTCATACTCGGCAGGGCCAAAGAAGCAAAACTCCGGGTCGATGACTTTAAAACCGGCATTCACCCGAAGCCAGCTGCCCGGATAGTAGTCACCATGCAGCAAAGCGTTGCCCGAAGCCAGGTAAATCTCGCCAAGCGCCGACACTTTGCGTTTCAACACGGAGTCGGTCTTGTAAGTCATTGCCAATGCCTGAAGACCCGGCTGTATTGTGTCAAGATCAAAGCCATTGTCTTCCATATAAGGATAAACAAACAGGTGCTCGTGGTTCAGCTTTCGCAGCGCCAGGTTGCCGGGAAAGGTATTCACTGTTTCACTGTCGAATTTTTGCTCATGCAGCACCTTTAGAAAATCCACTGCGGCCGTCAATTCTTCGGCTGTCATCTGTTCGTCTTTCTTATAAACAAATGTGTAATCAGCCCCTTTTCCAAGATCCTCCAACACCATCAAATGATTTTTAGCATCGAAGCCGACTACCCAGGGCAGGTATTTCCTCAGCTCCGGCAGTGAAGCCGCCAGGGCATAAAACCGGCGCTCTACGCCTATTCTTTCTATGGGTGCGGCAATTTGCGGGTACTTGTTAACAAAAGCTCTGGACTGCTTTAGAATAAGATTCCTGGTGTCCCCTACCACCCTCACCACTACGTTCATATTGCCTTCGCCGGGCTTTTCCAGTCTGAGCACCTCCTCGTAGGGTTCCATCCAGTTTCTATCCTGCAAGTACTGCAGCATGGCACTTCTCGAAATATCCAGGGATAATTCCATCTGACGCTTACGGTTTTGATTAAATAACGCTTACAATCGCAAAATGACTATTTGAAACAAAAGTTGCTGTATTAAAAGTCACTTTCTATTCAAATGGTCGGCAAGCGAACCAAACTGGCGGGCGTCGGTGTGGCAGCAATGCGCTGAGCGCTGGGAGCCGTTAGCCGCTAGTGAGAAGGCGTCGGTACGGCAAGTGGGTTAAGCGTTGGGGCCGTCAGCCGCCGGTGTGAAGGACGATCGGGTTTTTGAACCCGGTGTCTGACGGCATTTGCTGAGTGGCTATGGCCGTACCGACACCTGTGCTACCGAAGGCAGGCGTCGGTACGGTAGCGGAGACCTTAGCGAAGGGAACCGTCAGCCGCCGGAGTAGAGCACAGCAGTTTTTTTTGAACCCGGTGGCTGACGGCTTCCGCCAGTGGTCGGACACAGCTTGCTGAGTGGCTAGGGCCGTACCGACACCTGTGCTACCGAAGGCAGGCGTCGGTACGGTAGCGCAGACCTTAGCGAAGGGAACCGTCAGCCGCCGGAGTGCGATGCAGTAGGTTTTTTTGAATGTATCAAAGTACGCTTAACTTAGCCGTACAAAATCATATTTAGCTTTTCAATGCCACAAATCGACACCATTATTTTTGACCTGGGCGGCGTGCTCATCGACTGGAACCCACGTTACCTGTACCGCAAGATTTTTAAAACTGAAGAAGAGGTCACCTGGTTTCTTGACAACATCTGCACCAGTGCCTGGAACATCGAACAAGACGGTGGCAGGTCATTTGCGGAAGCAACAGACTACCTCGTAGCCAAACATCCTGAGTGGGAGGAGCCCATCAGGGCTTACTACGGAAGATTTACGGAAAGCTTCAACGGTGCCATTCGGGAAACGGTGGAGATACTAGATCACCTCAAAAACAAAACGGATCACAGACTCTACGCCCTTACTAACTGGTCGGCAGAAAGCTGGCCCTATGCGCTCGACACGTTTCCTTTTTTGCATTGGTTTGAAGGCGTGGTAGTGAGTGGCGTGGAGAAAACAAGGAAGCCTTACCACGACATTTACCAGATCGTTTTTGATCGCTATGGGGTGAATCCGGAGACGGCCATTTTCATTGACGATAACCATGATAACGTGGTAGCGTCAAAGGAGCTGGGCGTGACAGGCATCCACTTCAAAAGCTCAGCTCAGCTTCGTGAAGACCTGCAAAAGCTGGGTGTGCTCAGCTAGAGATAGGGCTCAAAAAAGTCGACAGGCAGGTGCCAAAGCTTGTCTTTGAACCTGCTTCGGAAAAACCCAAAATGACCGATCTCCTTCAAGCCGAAATCTGATGGCTTCAATTGCTGGTGGGTTGTTTCGGCGTTCGAGTACTGCGTCTGTAAAAACTTAACGGCTCGTGGGGGTGCCATCATGTGGTCGTCGTGCACACCAACAAAATGAATGGGTATGGTGAGAGCTTCGAACTTTTCTTTCACGGCTTTATCATCCTTCCAGATACCCTGCGGATGCAATCCCCAGGTTCTCCATTCGAGGGCAGCCTGCTTCGGTAGTGGTGGGCCTCCACCCACCACAATGCCCGGCATATAACCCAGGGCGTTGGAGCTAAGCGGAAGGGAGACTTTCCAGAAAAAATTAACAAGAAATCTGTAAACGCCATCCCACAAATGGTTGGCCGCACATTGGGATCCAATGAACCAGGCAGCAGTTATTCGGGGGCTCAATTCCGCCAACGGAAGTACCTGCCCAGCCACGCTGTGGCCGATCACAAAGACCTTTTCATAATTGTCGAATCCCCAGGCCAGCGCTGCCTGCAGGTCAAGCCGGCCCCAGTCGCTCATTTTGGCATCAAAGCCTTTGATGGGCCCATGCAGTGATTCGCCAATACCCCGATAGTCGAAGGTCATCACATTGAACAGCCCTGTTTCTGCCAGGTAGGCGGCGTACTTGCTGTAATAAGGCTTGGGCACGCCCGTGGCCGAGGCGATGACCACCAAGGACTTAGAAGAAGTCGATGCTTTGAATAGCTGTGCCGATAGTTGGTAACCATCGGAGGCAGTTAGCTGGTGAGGAGGGGCGATCATAGAAGTTAAAAAAGTATGCACAAAGATAGTATCATACTATTGAATCCGGTCGGGGAAAAGACATTTATAAAAAGAACCTGGAGGCAGCTTTCAACGCTCGTTCGGTGCCTGCACGCAGAACCGGTAAATAGTGCAGCAATCACAAAGGTCGGCCGTAAGCAGCGCTGTAGAGAATAGCCGCAAGACTACATCCAAAGAAAATCATACGATTTTAAGAGAGCGAAATATTACTTTAGTGGGACTTTTAAACCTTATTATGCACGAGGCTGCGTTATTATCTCGAAAATCGGTTCAATGATCGACGAAAAAAGCTGTTTACAGGCAATAGCGCAAGGTAGCGAAGCGGCACTGGAGCAGCTTTACAATCATTATGCTGATAGAGTATACAATACGCTGATAAGCTACACCAGGAATGCGGAAGATGCCGAGGAGTTGTTGCAAGATGTATTTGTAACCATTTTCAACACTGCGTCCGGTTTTCAGTTTAACTCTTCCGTTGGTACCTGGGTCTACCGCATAGCTGTCAACAAATCATTGGATTTTCTTAGAAAACAGAATAGCCAAAAAAGAAAAGGTGTCTTCGCTTCACTGTATGTGAAGGATTCGGCTGAAATAAAATATGAATCTGCCGATTTCGTACATCCAGGCATTCAATTAGAAAACAGGGAAAATGCCAAGCTGCTCTTCCGGGCGATAGACACACTTCCTGAAAGTCAAAAAACAGCCTATATCCTCACCCAGGTTGAGGGGTTGCCGCAGAAGGAAGCGGCTGAAATCATGAACCAAAGTGCAAAATCTGTTGAGTCGCTGGTGCAGCGAGCAAAATCGAATTTGAAAAACGAGTTAGAAAAATATTTTCCTGAACGAGGGAAAACTAAAAATAGTACGTCAAAATGAACATGAACCAAAAAAATCGTGCTACAGAGATAATGAACAGCCTGGAAGGCATTCAAAGAGCCAAAGCTCCACACGATGGTTTTGCCAAAATTCAGCAGAAGCTGGCTGAGCAGCGAAAACAACAGCCACTCACCAAACAACAGGCGGGCAATGAATGGATCAAAATTGCAGCTGTCATAGCGCTGGTGGTCTGCTCGAATATATGGGCCGTTTCAAACTATCTGGGATCCAACACCAGCACCTCGGTGGAGACGAGTGGCTATCCGCAAATTATGTCTGATTTTAACTTGTACGACAATGAGTAATAAAATGTATCGCATCGGATTTTTAATTCTTCTGGTGATCAACGTTGTGCTTGTGATACTCTTCCTGGTCGGGCCAAAACCCCCAAAACACCAAAGTGGAATAAAGGACGAAATCGGCCGGGAGCTAGGCTTCACCAATGAGCAAAAAGCAATGTTTGACGAAATGGCAACAGCACATAGGGAAGCTATTCTGGATCTTGAAAAGCAGGAGCAAGAGCTGGTGAGGTTATTTTTTGAGCAACTGGGCTCAGAAAACATTAGCAGCGATAAAGAGGCTTTACTTGAGCAAATGTTGCAGCTGGAGAAGGATAAAATCATGGTCACATACGACCATTTTGCAGCACTCAAACAAATATGCACTGAGGAACAACAGCTCAGATTTGACGACGTGATGAGGCGAATTATACCTGTATTGACCAATTCACCCGACAGGCCGATGACTCCTGGAAGGCCTCCCTTTTGAAGCCTTGGCCCTTCCCCGCTACTCTAAAGGACTGATCGAAAATCAAAACTGATCAACATTATCCTTCGCCAGCGAAGGATTTTTTTTGCCCTCAAAAGAAAAATATAAAGAGACCGAAGGATTTGAAACCAAAGCACGTCTATACATCCAAAAAATATAGATATGCACAAATTTCAGTCCCGTATTTTCTTCTTATTAATGCTCGCTATTGTGATTTCATCCAATGGCTGCAAAGACGATGTAACGCCCGGCGATGAGGCAGGAATAGTCGTTGACGTAGACCCTTCCCTGTTCCTGGAAGGCACCACCGTTACCACTATCGACTGCACACTTTCTGATGGAACCAAGACCACTTGCTACCAAATAGTGGCGAGTACGCCCACCGATCACGACATGGGTCCCTGGTGCCCTGACAACATTGCAGATGGTGCAGAAGCCGGTGGAATCTGGCTGGAAAACGGAGAGGTATATGATGTAGATGGGGCCTTTGTTGCCAATATGGCCAACTTTTATAATGACGACACCTGGCTCATGTATGATGCCAATGGTGATATTTACGTCACAAAAACAGAAGACGACTGCATCAACGCAGCCAACCCCAACGTGGGGGTAGCCTACAAGAACTTCTGCGTAGAGTGTATTCCCGACTACATCTCTGATCTCACCAGCACCTGGTTGATCCCAACTACCCCGGTAAAATTAACCGCCCCGGCCAGCTTTGGCGGAATGGGCCCTCCTGGCCAGCAAGTATCAGGGCCGTCGGTACGGGGCATCGCCTTCAATGGAGCAGAGTTTTCAGCATCAGCACCTGTCGACAACATATTAGGTGCCTATACTTTGGCCCCATTCGATGATGCGGGCGGTCACATCAACGTGCATCAGGGTTATCATTACCATGCAGCAACAGGTGTTTCTACACAGGTAGCACAGAGCGACGGGCATGCAGCTATGATTGGCTATGCCATGGACGGGCACGGCATCTATGCACAGGTCAACGAAGATGGCAATGAGCCAAGCGACCTGGACAGCTGTCGTGGGCACTACGATGACACGAGAGGCTACCACTATCATGTGGATGCCCCTGGCTCCAACAATTTCATCAACTGCCTGCACGGCGCATACATCAATTAATTGAAAACAGCCGCTATGAAAAAGATAATGAAATCAATTTTGGCAATGGTTGCGTTTCTTTCAGCCACATCAGCGATTGCGCATCAACCAGATATTTCTTCATTCACGCTTATTGAAAAGGAGACCGGCCAGTGGATGCTTCAGTTGAACGCCTCTATGACGGCCTTTCAGTATGAAGTAAGAAATGCCTACGGCGAAGACTCCTACGCTTCGGCCGAGGAATTTAACCAATTGCTTTTGACCCACCTGAAAGAGCAAATCGACATCCGGATAAACGACAAAGAAGTGGCGTTCGAAAACGGAATGGTCATGCTTGGGCACGCCACCACTGTTGCCTTTGAGCTATACGGAGTGCCTGATACGGTGGAAGAAGTGTTTGTTGCAAACAAGGGGTTTCAAAGCATTCATCGCAGTCAGGTTATCTTCAGCATCGTCAAAGAAGGGCTTGCAAGGTCCCGGTTTGTTTTAAATGAGGCCAATGACTACCAGCTCAATGCATCATTAAAAGGCAATCAATTAATGATAGCAGAGGCCTCCTCCCCCAGGGTGTATTGGATGGCCCCAGCAACTGTTGCTATCGCCTTTGCACTGTTTGGGTTTCTTTTTTACGGCATCAATTTTAGAAAAACGGTTTGGGCTCCTGGGGCTTGATCAATGTGATCAGTTGACTTTTAATTTATCAATCATGAAAAAAATATTCCTACCCATCATTCTCCTGAACATGGTGTCATGTCAGAGTGATGATGTTGCCGATAATATGGCAGGTTCAGTAGAAATTGCTGATGTTGTGCTGGCCCATTTTAAAAATGACTATACCGATGGTGTCAGTGTTCAGGTAGCCGACGGCAATATCACCATTAGCAGCACCGGATTGCCCAACCACAAAACGCCTTACTGGGGAGCGGGCAACGAAATGTACGAGGATTTTCCTGAAGGGTATCATGCCAACGTGAATACGAGCATGTCTGCCCACAATTATCGAATGACTATTGCGACGATGCCAGCCGCATCGGGCAACCATGAAGAAACAACATTAGGGCCTATAGGCATGGCAGTGAATGGTGTGCCTATTTACAACGACAGGGAAGGCGGCAACGTAGCTCTTGACGCTTTAACGATCACCACATTCGATTATTCGGGGGCTCATCCGGGGCCTGGCAAAGACTATCACTACCACACCACCGGAAGGTACACCACCGTGGATGACGATCATTTGGTTGGTTTTTTAAGAGATGGCTTTCCTATTTATGGGAGGAGGGATCAAGACGAAACGTATCCTGCCGATTTGGATACATATGGTGGTCATTTCGGCACCACGTCAGATTTCCCGAACGGGATCTACCATTATCATGCTAGTAATGTGAATTATTTAAACACTGGCTATTATATCCTGAAGGCTGGCGCCTACTATGGCACAAAAGGCACCTTTACCCAATAACAACAACTCATTGAAAAAAACCTCAATCATCTTAAGAGCCATTGTATGAAAAATAGTAAAAAACACCTCCGCCTAAGTATCGCCCTGAGCGCTGCAATATTTGGATTGCTGTTGTCTTGCGGAAACGACGATAGTGACATTGCGCCCAATGAAGAAGCCACGGTGTCGATTGAAGCTGTAGTAAACAGCCACTATAAAAGTGCGGTCACGGTCTCCACCAGCGGCACCAACCTGGTTCTTAAATCTAAAGGAGTGCCAGACCATGTAAGCCCGTACTGGGGAGTTGGTCATGCCCTGTACGAAGCACCCACCCTCTCCGGGCAAACTGTTAACCCTGGCACTATGACCGAGCAAAATTTTGTAATGACCATCCCAATGAATCCGGCTTCGGCTTCTTCGAAAGAAGAAACCTCCCTTGGCCCCATCGGAATGGCATTGAACGGTGTGGCCATTTATAATGACCGGGAAGGCGGCAATATTCCGGTTAATGCAGGCACGTTACTCTCTTTTGAAAGAAGCGGTGCTCATGGCGGCCCGGGCGGCTTGTACCACTATCATTTTAATGGTGATTTCACGTCGGTGGATGATGCCAACCTGATCGGGTTTTTGAGAGATGGGTTCCCGATATACGGAAGAAAAGATGCGGATGGAAGCTATCCCTCAGACCTGGATGCAAATGGGGGTCATGTGGGGACTACTGAGGAATTCTCCACTGCTATTTATCACTATCACACGGCCAATACGGCCTACATGAATTCACGTTTCTATATTTTAAAGGCAGGTAGCTATCATGGCACAAAGGGCACATTTACTTTCTAAAAACCTCCTGTTCAGTGGTTGGCTTGGCCTGTTACTGACCCTGAGTTGCACCGAAAGAAAGGAGCAGGCGGCTAAAGTGGTGTCGTTCTCTGAGGTTGATGTTTCGCAAATCCCGAACGACACCATTTCATCGCTTGATCCGAGTTTGCAGTTAGAAAACGGCATATATTTCTATGCTACCAAACCCTACTCCGGCTTTATAAAAGAAGTGTATGACAACCGGGCAGTAAAAAGTATCGGCTCTTATTATCAGGGGATGCAACATGGTCTGACAAAAACTTTTTACCCAGGCGGAAGCATGCGGGATATAAGAAGTTATAAAGAAAATGTGGGCTATGGCAGGCACTATGGCTATTGGGAGAATGGAAACATGAAGTTTGACTTCGCTTACCACTTTGATAAACGTGAGGGCACTCAAAAGCAGTGGTACGAAAGTGGAAGCCCCTACGCCTTTTTAAATTTTAGAGATGACCGGGAGGATGGCCTTCAGCAAGCGTGGCGTGAAAACGGGAAGCCCTATATCAACTATGAAGCCAGGGACGGATTCCGGTACGGGCTGCAAAAATCTGCCTTGTGCTACTCACTTGAAGATGAGGAAGTAAAGTCAACAGTATTTAAAGAAGAAGTTGCTGTGAAGGAATGAGAGTTTCAATAGCACCTGTAAAATCAACAACTATGAAGTATGTGTTTATTCTGCTAGCCGGTATTTTGATGTTCGCCTGCCAACCTAAGTCAGGAAGAACGCTTCCCTACTACGACACACCGGACTTTACCCCTAAGTGGGTGCTGAGCGATGATTTTCACACGATCAGGCCCTTTAGTTTAGTCAATCAAAACAACGAAACATTCACCGAAGCAGATATTGAAGGCAAAATATGCGTAGTTGATTTTTTCTTCACCTCGTGTCCGGGCATTTGCCCCAGGATGGCCGCCAGCATGAATGATTTGCAAAAGGAATTTTTAGCGGATGACAATATTCAACTCCTGTCGCACAGCGTGACACCCGACTATGACAGCGTGGCCGTGCTTCAGCGCTATGCAGCCGACAAGGGCGTTGATTTCAACAAATGGAAACTGTTAACAGGAAGCCGAAGCGAGATTTATGACCTTGGCAGGAAGTATTACTTTGTGGAAGAAGACGAAGGCATAATGCGGGACGAAGACTACTTTCTGCACACTGAAAACTTTGTATTGATAGACAAGCAACGACACATTCGGGGCATATACAATGGGCTTGATCCCGGCAGCATCAAATCGCTGATCGCTGACATAAAAGTATTGGAGGAGGAGTAACGCACGGTTATTTTTTAAAAAAAGAAACGAGGGAATAAAAGAAAACCCACGTCTAAATTATCAAACACAAAACGATATGAACATAATTGTAAAATCTTTCGCTGTAGGGGCCATTGCACTCGCAACGGTAGCATGCGCCTCTCAAAAAAAACAAGCTAGTACCGACAAGCAAAGTGCGCCTCGTCAGCAAGCGGGACCTCAACAGGGAGGAAGGCAGCAAGGAGGGCCACCAAGTTTTTCGCAGCTTTTGACAGAGATGGACGCCAACAAAGACGGTAAACTGGCAAAAAGTGAGGTGAAAGGGCCGCTGATAGATAACTTCTCAAAAATTGATGCCGACAATGACGGTTTTCTGACAGAGGCTGAATTGAAAAACGCACCAAGACCTCAAAGAAATGGCCCGGGTAAGTAAGCATATTAGTCCTCGTTTTTAATTCAAACCCAGCGTTCCCCGGCTTACCCCGGGGAATTTTTTAATGCCGCTCCCTGTAGTTTTGAAAGCATTACGGAGGGTGAAACCGCCTTGCCTGTAGCTGTCATGCAACCCTCTTGCCCAAGGCAGGAGAAAAGTACAGTGCTGTCACCTATCTCGCCTGCTGTTAACGGGGCGAAGCACTCTACCCGGCATGGCTGCTAATCATATACTTCAACCACCAGTTCAATCTCCACGGCCTGACCTCTCGGCAGCGATGCCACTCCTATGGCCGCCCGGGCATGTTTTCCTTTTTCGCCGAAAACCTCCACCATTAAATCAGAAAAACCATTGATCACTTTGGGCTGCTCAACGAAAGCAGGATCTGAGTTGACCATCCCCAATACTTTAACGATGCGTTTTACTTTTTTCAAATCTCCAAGCATGGCTTTCAAAACAGAAAGCTGATTGATGGCCGTGAGGCGAGCCCCTTCATACCCCTTTTCAATGGAAACATCCTGGCCCAGCTTGCCGGTAATCTCCGTCCCGTCGGCATAGCGAGGCCCTTTGCCTGCCAGGAAAATCAAATTACCGGCTCGCACACCGTTGACATAATTAGCCACTGGCGCTGGCGGCGTGGGCAGCGTGATGTTCAACTCTTTCAACCTGGCTTCCGGGTCGTAGCCCGCTTCTGGTTTCGACGGTTGATTGCAGCCGGTTGCCGCCAACGCAACAGCCAGCACCATCAATAAATGCTTATACATATTTTGCATGTGATAATGGTTTATTTATAATGTTTCACGCCCACTGAGTTGTACAGTTCCTTTGCATAGTAAAGGCTCCCTCCTTTCATGGTCCATTCTACCTTTCGTATGTCGCTAATGTCCTCCAGAGGATTTCCGTCTATTAAAATCAGGTTTGCTTGTTTGCCGACCTCAATTGACCCAACCGACTCAGACACACCCGTAATCTCCGCTGATTTAATGGTCGCCAGTTTCAATACTTCGGCCGCTGGAATCCCCGATTTCACGTACAGCTCAAGCTCTCTATGATATAAGAACCCAGGCAGTCCGTCGGTACCCGGAACAATGGGCACCCCTTTCTGAAATAAATCAAAAATACAGCCAGCATTTTGTCAAAACTTGCTTTATACCTTGCCACCTGCTCACCCTCTTTCGAAAGTCCTCCGGTATAAAAGCCTCGTTGATCTATGATCGGAAATCTGCTTGCCACCGCTTCATAGGTCGGACTTAGTTCACCTGATTGAGCCACCAGCATGTTTTCAAAAATGGCCGCCGTGGGGTCAACCAGTATATCTTTTTCGAGCAAAAGACTTACAAAATCCAGATACTCCTTAGAGCTAAGATCAAGGTCGGCGCCATGCTGAGCAGGCATTGTGAATCGCAAGGGCGTCCGGGTATCTATCGTATCCGACAAGAAATTAAGGAACAACATATTGATATGTTGAATCTCATTATAGCCCTGATTAATGGCCTGTGTTGCCGTCATGTAGGCGGGTATATGTCCACTAACCCTCATACCAAGCTCATGGGCTTTTTCCGTTAACGGGGCAACCCACTCGGGCCTGATGGAACTATACAATTTGATTTGCCCATAACCCAGGTTTTTGTAGTCCTGAATCTCAGCTAATCCCTCCTCCAGTGTTTCGACCACGTTTCGTTGATTGGCATACGGCCCCGAACCATCTATTATACCACAGTAGGCAACAATGTGGGGGCCAAGGATTTCATTATTATCGAATTGAGCAGCTAAGCCTTTCAATTGTTTGTTGTTTGCCATATCCCGAACAGAAGTCACGCCCCCTGCCAGATATAATATTCCTCTGAATTTATCATTGTGCGTATGCATGTCGAACATGCCCGGCATGAGTGTTTTGCCCGCCCCATCAATTACTATGGCATCTTTGTCCGCCGCCTTTTTTCCGGCAGCAACAATTGCCTTAATGGTTTTCCCCTCCACAAACACATCCTGATTAGGAAGCAATATTCCTTTTTTAGTAAACACATTCACATTTTGAATCACAGCCTTGTCAAAACTATGTGTTAAGTTTTTGGCTACCTCTATAAGACTTTCATCTTCAATTTCGCCTTGTAGTTTTTTCATTTCCAGGCGCATATCACTCAGGTCTTTCCTGACTATATGGAGGTTGCCAGCTATTTTGCCAACCATCTGGTCGCCCATCATCCATACATAGGTGGGATCCAGGTCCAGCCCCTTTATGACCAATAATTCAACCGACTCACCATTTGAGAGCTGTAGCGGCATCTTTTTTACTAGTTCGGCTGCGCCTTCAGGATACAAGGCCACCTTCCCTGTTTCAGCCTTCAACAACAGCTGAGCAAGCACTTCGTAAATGGCAGGTGATCCATCGTAACGAAAATACAGTTGACCCCCATCAAAGTCGCCCTTCGAAGTCCCCATTAAATTCTTGCTAACAGCGGTTGCCTCATCGCTCGAAAAACTTTCATCGATTGACACCTTCAGGTAGTTGACCCCCTTCACTGTTTGATTGGAGATAAAATTTTGCTCATTCAGTGAGATTTCTTCTTTGTATTCGGGCCCACGACCCCGGTCGGTGTACGTGTAATAGTACCCGAAACCGTTATCAGCGGTCTTCCATTTTTCATAAATGCCCGCTAAGTTTTCCCGAAATACCACATCGTAAATGGTTTTATCGGCAGTATCCGGCGTGTTGGATTGCGTACAAGCGGTAGTTAAACCAATGGCTATCAAGAATGTGATTATTGAATATTTCATGTGTATAAAATTTGTTTTTCAGCGGCCACATGGAATAGCCCCAGTTCCTTTGAAAATGAAAATCGATTGCTCTACGACGTTATTCATTCTCGTTGGGTGTGGCTCTCCTTATGGCTATTTCATGTGTATAAAATTTAATTTTTAGCGGCCAGATGGAATAGCCTGTACCATTACGGAATAGATCGTAGTCTGTTGACTGGTTATTCATCGTTCCACGCCGGTCCGTTGGGTAGGGTATTCCTTATGGCTATTTCATGTGTATATAATTTATTTCTCAGCGGCCACCGGTTCGCCGGTGCGATGGAATAGCTTTTACCAATGAGAATGAATATTTAGCTTTTCGATCCACTTATTCATTTCCGTTGGGTATGGTATTCCCTATGGCTATTTCATGCTTTTTGATAAAGTGAAAATGAGGAAGCGATTTCTTAAAGACTAATAATAAGACATCAGGATTTTAACGTGTCACGATAATACCTGAGCCAGTTTTGCCCAAGTATTTTCTCGATATCTCCCGAACTGAAACCTCGTTTGCCCAGCCCCCTGGCTACGTGGCGATAACGGTCGGTTGTATCAAGTTCAGGAATCCATGGAGGCCATTGCACTTTGTAAGATTCCTTGAAGCGAGTCAGGCGTGGTACATACCAATTGTCACGGGTTGCTCCGCTAGCTTCCAATCCCTGGATAGCAAAATCTGACGCCAAACCTACATGGTCAATTCCCCCAACCTTTACCGCATGTACAATGTGATCAATGTAAGTCTCCAGAGTTGTTTCAGTGCCCAGGTTTGGGCCAATCATGTAACCCAGGCAAATAATACCCATGACGCCACCTTTGTTTGCCATGGCCCTTATCTGCTCGTCCGTTTTTGCACGAGGATGGTTTTTGTGCAGTGCCTCACACATGGAGTGGTTGATGGTAGCCCCGGCTTTGCTAAATTTAATGCCATCGTTGGTGGTTTGCGCCCCGCAATGTGACAGGTCCACAATAATGCCAAGCTCATTCATGCGCTCTACTACTTCGATGCCAAAGTCCGACAGGCCAGCATTGGTTCGCTCGGTGCATCCGTCGCCCAGCAGGTTGCGTTCATTGTAGGTGAGCTGCATCCATCGGGTGCCTGCCTTGTACAGCGTATCAAGGTTGTCGGTCGAGTTGGCAAGCATGGTGGAATTCTGAAAGCCCAGCATCACGGCAACTTTACCTTCTTTTTTTGCTTTCACAAAATCTTCAGCACTCGTAGCAAGCACCAATCGGCCTGGGTTTTCGCTGATGATCTTTTGCCATTCCTCCAGGTTTTTAGTTGCTTTTGAAAGACTTCCGGAATCCACCGAAGCATTGAAACCCGTGTAGCCAGCATCATCCAGTGCTTTAAAAGAATCCTGGTTCCAGCCACGGCCAATAATCAGCCCGTCGATAACGATGGCTTGTTTATAAATTTGATCAATATCCTGTTCTGTAAGCGTTGACTTGAAATCACCAGAAGGGTATTGATTGTCGGAACTATAGGGACTGGCTGTTGCAGGAAAGCTGCTTAAAATCTGCCCCGGCAAAATCGCTCCGAGGGGTAGCATTTTGACGAAATCTCTTCTTTTAATTGGCATGGTTGATTAGCGGTTGGTTAACAAAGCTTTTAGTGAAGGAAACATACTATTTTTGTCAGTGCCATGCCTTTACAGAAACATAAAGGGCCCTAAAGTTCATTTGAAAGGTATATCGCATGCAGACTATCATGGAGTTCTGGCGAGAGCGATCCCGATAAGGTGACGGTTCGCAATATTGAAAAACCCACAGTACACCTCCGCTTTAGCCCCGACATCAAATCGGGCGTGGAGCAGCTAAAGTTTGAAAAGGCCGACGCCGATGCCCTCAAGCGGGCCGGCGTAAAGCATGTAGAGAAGCGATAACCATTCACCGGCGTAGATTTGGGTATGTCGTTACTGCTTTTTTGAGCAGTCAATTAACGGATGTTTAAAGGCAACTTCAGGTATTGAGTGCGAGTTTTTCACCCATATATTCCTGCCAGGTGACGAGGAGGTATTTTTGCTTGTTGTTGTGGGTGATGCCCAAAAATCCGACATCGTAGCAAAAGAAGTAGACATCGCCTTTGTCGTTTTTCCAGATGTGGGTAAAAAAGTGGGGATTGAAGCCTTCGTTGTGGAGTGCCTCCCGCCGAATGGTGGTAAGGCCGCTGACGTTGTATTTTTTAAGGATCTTGCGATTGATTTTAAGCTGTTTGTCGACCTGGAAGTAAAACTTCTCGCTTTTCAGTTTTTTTTCATACTGGTCGACCGATTTACACTGCACAGAGCAATATATTTTGTCGACCCGGCCTTTTACAGCGCCTCTGCACACCGGGCATGTCCTCATATCAGTATATTATACGTGTAGTATGCGACTAATATACGCATAATATACCGATAGATTTTTTCTTTCTCTCGTTATTGCTTCCCCATGGAAAAGCTTCAGAACCTTACGTTGCGACATCTTTACTTCAACGACGAGAAGTATATCGGCATTCAATTTTACCCTCATAAAGTGGTGCAAGCGCTAATAAAAGAGCTTCCCGAGCCGAAGTGGAGCAAAGAGCACAGTATGGTGTGTATTAAGAATACGCCACAAAATCTGACTGCTATCTTTAATAAGTTTAAGGGAGTAGCTTGGGTCAATTGTGCCTATTTCTTCAAAAACAGGCCGATTAATTCACACGGCCAGGAAAACGGCGATATTTCCTGGATGGAGAAAAGAAAGGTAAACGACGGCTACAAAACATGCCCTGCTGAGTATTTGCAAAAGCTTTCCATCAAAAAGTACGCATCCAACACCATCAGGACCTATGTCAATTACTTTGAGAAATTTATCAATCACTATAAAGACCATGAAATTAATGCCTTGAATGAGCTGCATATAAAATCTTTTTTGGAGCACATGGTTAGAAATAAGTGCTCTAATTCGGCGCTCAACCAGGCGGTGAATGCCATCAAATTCTATTATGAGATTGTGTTGGATATGCCAAATAGGTATTACGAGATTGAAAGGCCTCTGAAAGAGCACAAACTACCAAAAGTGTTGTCAAAAACTGAAGTACTGGCCATTATTGAAAATACTACGAACATCAAACACAGATGCGTAGTTGAATTATTGTATTCGGGAGGATTGCGCAGAAGTGAGTTGCTCAATTTGAAGGTAACTGACATAGATAGTCCTCGTATGACGATCAGGGTGGAGGGAGCTAAGGGGAACAAAGACCGTTTCACTTTACTGTCAGAAAAAGTACTGGAGGACTTAAGGAAATACTATGTGAAGTGGAAGCCGAGTAATTTCCTTTTTGAAAGCCCGGAAGGTGGCCAATACAGTGCAACGAGCGTAAAAAGGATTATTACTGCGGCTGCGGAAAAGGCACGAATCAAAAAGCTGGTGTCTCCCCATATGTTGCGTCACAGTTTTGCTACCCACCTGTTAGAGAGTGGAACTGATTTGAGGCAGATACAGATATTACTAGGCCACAACAGTCTGAAAACAACAGAAATTTACACTCATGTGGCTACAACGGCTTTTAATTGTATCAAAAACCCCTTAGATTGAGCAACACACATAATGGGTATATGGACCGGGGCCATACCCATATGTTATCTTCAATTCGTGCATTAGCAAAGACACATGAAACGACAAAAGAATGTTCAAGAGCAAATTAATGAACGGAGACAACTAATTCTGGAGCTAGCAACTAATTTTAAACAGAACCCAGGGCAGAGTCAATGGCTTGTAGACCTACTGGAACGACATAAGTTAAAACCTGAAAATGGTGTTCTAGTAGAATTGAAAGAAGTCGAGGAACAAGGGCCTCTTTATGATTGTGAAGCTATTTGGTTAACGAAAGAGAAGAGCTTTATCGTTCTTAGTGGAGAAGCCGATTACACGACGAGAGAACTACTATCAGAAACCTTTGAACCAAAGGATATAACTGACTCGATCGAATTCAATAAGCATAAGGAAGGGATAGGTAAAGCTTTCGGGATTTTGGCTATTGAGGTACTAGAACAACTTTTTGACTCAAATTAGCAACGAATGAATTTTCCAAGATCGACTGATGATGTTGCAAAAGAAATTACAATCTGTTGTGAAAAAACGGAGAATATAGGGGAATTAAGGATTCGGCAGTTAATCAATATTCTTGAAAAGGTTCCAGATGAATATGTACTTGGAGGTATCCTTAAAATTCTTGAAAATGATCATCCATACTTTCCTTATCAAAAGTATTGCGGGATGATTCTTGCCGATGTAAACCCCAAGCCTTCTGCACAGATATCAACCATTATAAACCAAGTAATAACTAATTGGGATAAGAGCCTTCATCAGCTTCCAACTTGGTTAAAGATTAACTTCGGAAAGGATGCTGTAAACGAAGAACTTGATATTTTGATAGAACTTCAAGAAAATTCCACCAGCATAGATAAACTTAGAACTATGAAATGGTGGCTCGAACAAGAAAACCTTTTCTAACCGCTAAAGAACTATCTATTTAATGAAATGAAGATAACAAGCGCTAAGCCCAATCGGCTTACTTAGTTATTTGCAAAGGGCATCTGAATCAGATACTTTTGAGATATTTTAAAGGCTAAGCCGACTGTGCTTAGCTGATCGTTAGAGCTAATAGACCGTTTCGCACATGGGAATGAACGTTTGTAGAAAAAAGCACTATTTCGGGATTGGAAGCGAAGAATACACCTGCGAGCACATATCTCAAAATCTTGACAATGACATCGATCAGCCCTGTCAAAATATAAGGGTCAGGATTTATAATGTTCCTGGATACATTGCCAGTACGAATGAGCCGAAGGACAGTTTTGAATATTTACCCCTTTGCACTGACTGTGTTGATAATTTTGGACTGGATCAAAACGTAAAAGTTGAATACTCTCCAGACTTGATTGAAAAAGCCATTGAAAATTTTGGCCTAGTTGAAGAATGCCCAGACTGTTTAAAAGAGTACATAAAGAGAAATGAAATTGTGAGTTAATGGCCGATACCTGATGGAACTCACTGATTTCGTCTAAAACTTATGAAGACTTTAAAAATCTTATTCGTGGCGCTCGTTGGTGGAATAGTTGGCTATCTGGGGTTTACCATCTACAATGTGTTTGAAGCAGACATTGCTAACTATCAAAACAGGACAGAATTCGACGCTGAACTTTGGAGAAATTGGGAAGAGACCGAGGCAACAGCATCTTTAAGGTGGGACATGACGCACAGCCTGACCACCAATTATGAGCTTATCGGAATGTCAATAGAACAAGTAATTGAGCTTCTTGGTCAGCCGTCAGGACAGAGCAATTCCGAACTTAGGTATTATTTGGGAATGTCTCGCCATTGGATAGACACGGGCTCCTTAGTATTGGATCTGAAGGAAGGTCAGGTTGTAAACTACATAATCTGGCATGGCTGATGATCTTTCGAAACAAAACATCGGGACTCCTAATTGCTGCCATTTTTTGGAGTTTAACTTCATGCGAGACACGGACTGTCAAATATTCTGGCTTAAATGATTTGGCGATCGGAGTGCAGCAGGTAGTTCTTTACACAAATAACGAATTTTACCTTGAGCTAGGAGCCGGTGGAGTCGGCGGCACATATTTGATTTCGCACGACACCGTAAATCTACGTTATGACAACAAGCCGGACGACTGGCCAGACCAACTGCTAGTGTCGGACGACTATTTTGAAACTATCCCGACAGGTAGACACAAGAGGTCGATAAGAATCAGACGGAATGAAAAAGCTCTAACACAACAGTAAAGTGAATGTGGGCTTCACCGGATGTCATAGGTCAGTTGGCTTGGATTGCCCGCCACAATTTATAATTTTAACATCGCCGTGGCTAAGTGGTAGTGGAAGCGGAGCTGCATAAAACTCCCACACTCACTTTACTGAGGCGTTGTGTGCAATACGCACCTTCATTACTTCACAACGCTTATTTTTCGCCAGGACGCTGCCAGAGTCGGCGGCACCACTCCAGCAGAGAGGCAGGAGTGGCTATAGAAACTTGAGAGGAAGTCTTTGGACGGCTACACCGTGGAAAGCTTTACTTTCAGACGAGGGGAACGTCTCACAAAGACTTGGTCTAAGACACTTGTCGAAGTTAGTCGTTTTTTACGAC
>NZ_JAVKCH010000028.1:0-195444 GCF_040222815.1 Imperialibacter sp.
GGTTATGTTCAGTTAAGTGTGTCATTTT
Source organism: Imperialibacter sp. (assembly GCF_040222815.1). GTDB lineage: Bacteria > Bacteroidota > Bacteroidia > Cytophagales > Cyclobacteriaceae > Imperialibacter. Next base: position 29 of record NZ_JAVKCH010000028.1, read on the forward strand.
TTAAAAGTTGGGTTCAAGTCTTTCGGGATATGTCATAGTTAGTATACTTATCACCTTGGTCCATGATACCGGTCTGGACCATTTCTTTTGAACCTTCGAACTGACTAAATAAAGGAGTTTATATAAGGCTCTTTCAGATGGTAAAGCACCCTTAGCTTTGGTGGCTTTCCTTATTTGCCTATTAAACCCTTCAATAGAGTTAGTAGTGTACATTATATGCCTAATCTCCTCTGGATAGTTATAAAAGCTTGTTAAGCCTTCCCAATTGTTCTTCCAGGATCGGATCATTGCTGGGTATTTCTTCCCCCATTTAATCTCAAATTGCTCCAGCGATTGTTCTGCTAATTCATAGTTATTGGCCTTATAGATCGATTTCATATCTCTAATGACCTCTTTCCTATCGCTATCAGGTACATACTTGATGGAGTTTCTGATCTGGTGAACAATACACAACTGCACGTCGGTCTTTGGAAACATAGCCATAATGGCCTCCCGAAACCCTTTCAAGTTATCAATACAGGCAATTAATATATCTTCTACTCCACGAATTTGAAGGTCACTAAGCACTTGCATCCAAAATTTAGAACTCTCACTCTCCGATAAATAAATGCCTAGCAAGTCCTTTTCTCCATCCTTGTTCATCCCTAGTACCAAATAAGCTGCCATGCTTCGTATTTGACCATCCTGGCGGACTTTATAGAAAAGGGCATCCAGCCAAACAAAAGGGTAAACACGATCCAGTGGCCGGTTACGCCATTCTTCTATCTCAGGCCATATGCGGTCGGTTATCGTTGTTAGCTGAGCTGCTGACAACTCCATTCCATACATCTCATAGATGTGGTCAGAAATATCTCGGTAGCTCATCCCCAGCGAATACAGATGTAGAATTTTACTCTCTAAGCTAGGGCCTAAACTCCGTTGACGTTTGGGGACCAGCTCTGGGCTGAATGTCGCATCACGATCCCTGGGAGTTTCCACATTAACATCACCAAAGCTCGTCTTTAACTTCTTCTTCCCATGACCATTACGTCGATTTGGGCGCCCTTCAGCTAGATGATTATCCATCTCACCTTCCAGGCTAACTTCTAGAAGCCGTTTTATTATCGGCGTTATAGCCCCGTCAGCCCCTTCAAGCTTTTTACCTGACTTAAGTGTCTGTAATGCTTCCTCGAAAAGTTGCTCCAACTCACTCCGAGGTGGTTTCTTTGATTCCATTTCTGTCATAAGTTCTCACTTTATTTTTACTTATACTTATGACACACTTTTCTGAACAGTCTCCCAACATCATGCAAGAACCGTTTAGCATCAGTTGCCGTTTGCTCTCTGTTCACTTTCGTCACCTATCTGAACATCTGAGTGTATGAATATCCGAATATCGGTGTCCTTCCTACTTCGGTCTACGGTCTTCCTCCTTCGTCCTCCCAAATCCTCTTTCCTTTCTCCCCTGCCCTTCCTATCTTTTCAGCCATGAACATTGACCTGAAGGGCTTGCTAGCCTCTAAGCGACCATTTATTATTCTGGGGCCGTGTCTTTTTGTTATTTTGTTGCTGATAGGTGGCCCGCCCGACATGGAGCCAAAAGCCTGGACAGTTGTGGCCTGCACCGTTTGGATTGCCCTCTGGTGGCTCACCGAAGCCGTGCCCATCGCCATCACTTCCCTCCTCCCTATTTTGCTCTTTTCCGCCACCGGTGCCATGCCAGTTTCCTCGATAACCGGCTACTACTCCAACAATATCATTTACTTGTTCATTGCGGGCTTTATCATCGCTTTGGCGATGGAAAAGTGGAATCTCCATCGCCGCATCGCACTCAATATTATCAAGCGCACCGGCACCAACCAAAAACAAATCCTTTTGGGCTTCATCCTGGCAACGGGCTTCCTCTCTATGTGGATCTCCAACACAGCCACCACCATGATGATGCTCCCCATTGCGCTGAGCATTATCGATCAGCTGACCAAACTGCTCAACAACCCTGAAGACGCAACCTCCTCTCATTTTGGCAAAGCGCTGGTGATTTCCATTGCCTACGCAGCCTCCATCGGGGGTATTGCGACCATTGTCGGCACACCTACTAATCTTATTTTTGTGGAAGCAGCTGGTCAGTTTTACGGTGCAGAAATCCCCTTCGATCTGTGGTTTTTCTATGCGTTGCCGCTTACGATAATTTTGGGTGCTTTTCTTTGGTGGGATCTCAGCCACCGGGCCTTTAAGCTAAGCAGCATCAAAGTAAAAGGCTCCAAAGAAATCATCGATGGCGAACTTCGGCAATTGGGCCCTATGGGCTATGAGGAGCGCTGGGTGATGGCGATTTTCTCTTTTGTGGCAATAGCCTGGATTTTCAGGACTTATCTGATAGCTCCCATCTTTCCGGGAATCAACGATACCAGCATTGCCCTGATTGGCGCCACCGTTCTGTTTCTGGTACCTGGCCGGGAGAAAAAAGGTGAGATGATCATGGACTGGCAAACAGCCAAGCGCCTCCCCTGGGAAGTAATCCTGCTATTCGGCGGCGCCTTTTCAGTGGCTGGCAGCTTCCAGGAAACCGGCCTCACCGCCTGGATCGGCGGGCGGCTTACGCTATTAGAAAACGTGCATCCCTTGCTGATGCTGCTCATCGTGGTGGCACTGGTCAACTACCTGACCGAGCTCACACAAAACATGGCCACCTGCACGCTGATGCTGCCCATCCTCGCAGGACTGGCGCAGGCCATTGGGGTGCACCCTTACGGCCTGATGGTACCCATGACCATTGCCTCTTCGTGTGCCTTTATGCTACCCGTTGCCACAGCTCCCAACGCCATTGTGTTTGGCTCCGGCACCCTGCAAATGAAAGACATGGTGAGGGCAGGCGTTTGGCTCAATATTTTCGCAACGGTGCTGATCAGCGTTTATACTTATTATGTGCTGCCAGCCATCTGGGGGTTCGATTTCAATTCTTTCCCGGCAGCATTTGTGAAATAACCATTCAGTTGTGGCGGGTGTCTTCACCGCCACCCTGTCGTTGCGGCGGGTGTCTTCACCGCCACCTAATATCTACCCTTCAACCTTTCCCAATTTTCAGCGGCTATCTCAATATACTTTTTCGGATTCATTCGCCATATGCCCTGCACCCGTTCGTTGTAGTTAAGGTAGAGCTTCCCTTCGTGAATTGTCCAGCAGTTGGGGTCAGTATGAATTTTGTAACCGTTATGTAAGCCATAGGCACAAAAGCCTCCGAACTGAGGTGCATATTTCTCCGGTTCAGCAACAAACCTCTCTTTGTTCTCCATACTGCTGAAGCACCATTTTGCGCCTTTCCAAGAACAGCTGATTTCCTTTTTGCCTGCAAGGCTCTTTTGCTCCAAAAAATAGACAACGGGGTCATATCCGTTAATTGCTCCTCTGCTGTTGTGGAATACCTTCCCCCTCTTTCTGCGCAAGGCGGAAAGCAAAAGCTCTAATCGAAGTGAAAATGAAGACATGAGGTTTATTACTTACTAGCAATGTACAAGTCACGATGTTGATTGTTTGTTTTGACCGGTAGCGATTTTAACACAATAAATCCGAAATTGGTCGTACACAAATCCGCTTCTTCTGAAATGAACAAAAGCTATTCGCCCAGCTCGTCTCGTCGTTCCTTCCTTCAAAAGGCTGGTCTTACGGGACTAGCACTACCACTAGCAGGCTATCAATTCCTCCACGCAAAGCCTTCCGCTGATGAGTCACGCTCTTTAAGTTTCACTGCCGACAGTAAAACTGTTGGGCGACACAAAGTCGCTGTCTTCTCCAAAGCCCTGCAGTGGACGGAGCTGAATCAAATGGCGGATATGGTAGCGGAAAGCGGCATTGACGGACTCGATCTGACTGTTAGACCTGGTGGGCATGTAGAGCCCGAGCGGGTAAAGGACGACTTGCCAAAAATAGCCGAAGCGATGAAAAAGGTGGGCAAGGAAATCGTGATGATGACCACGAGCATTGGTGGTGCCGATGAGCCTTACACCAAAGACATTCTCACAACAGCGGGCCAGCTGGGCATTGGTTTTTACCGGATGGACTGGTACAAATATGACACGCAGAAAAGCATCGACGACAACCTAAAGGCATTTGCTAAGCGAATGACAGATTTAGCCAAACTGAACAAAGCCAACAATATCAAAGCAGGCTACCAAAACCACGCTGGCACAGGCTTTGGTTCGCCGGTTTGGGACCTGGTGCAGGTGCTTCGCCAGGTGAACTCACCCTGGGTAGGCAGCCAGTACGATATCCGCCATGCGGTAGTTGAAGGTGCCAACTCGTGGCCGCTCGGTTTCGATCAAATCAAACCGTTCATCAACACGATTGTGATGAAGGATTTTTACTGGAGTAAAAACAATGGCAAATGGGAGTTGATCAATGTTCCTCTCGGTGAAGGCATGGTGGATTTCAAAGCCTATATCGAGAAGGTGAAAACTTTACCGGCCAACATGCCCATCACCATTCACCAGGAGTACGACCTGGGCGGTGCGGAACATGGCCACAAAACAGCTAATGTCACCGAAACCCAAATGCTGGCTGCTATGAAGAAGGATATGGCGTTTATAAAGAATGGCCTGTAATCTGGTTTGGATACCTCTACACTAACCATACCAACGTCATATCGACCCGAGGGACGAGGGAGATATCCCCATGCTGATAGCAGCAAGCAATTGGAATGCAGTGTCCCCATATTGCTAGATCTTCAGAGGGACTTCTCACTCAGTCCCGATAAGATATCGGGTCTGCGTTTCGAAGTGACGCTGTTTGGCGGAGTTGAGAACGCATTACAGCCTTCTTCCTTTGAAGAAAAATTACTTTCTTGAACCGACGCCGTGCCACCGGTGCTACTGTGGGCACGACATCTTTAACCTTTTGAATCATGACAAAAACCACCAATAGTTCCCGTCGCTCATTCCTGCAAAAAGCAGGTCTGGCAAGCCTGACTCTTCCTTTGGGTGGCTACCAACTTTTGAAAGCTGCTCCGCTGCCTGCCAGGCAACCCCAGGAGAAATTGAGCGTTCTGCAGCCCTTCAGAACAGTTGGGAAACACAAAATCGGTATTTTTTCAAAGGCCCTGCAATGGACAGATCTCAATCAAATGGCTGATATGGTGGCTGAATCTGGCTTTGATGGGGTTGACCTTACGGTTCGGCCGGGAGGACATGTGGAGCCGGAGCGGGCAAAGGACGACTTGCCTAAATATGCCGAGGCAATGAAAAAAGTCGGTAAGGAAATTGTGATGATCACCACGGCGATAGATGACGCCGATGCCCCCTACACGGTAGAAATTCTTGAAACGGCCAGCAAGCTGGGCCTCGGGTATTACCGAATGGGTTGGTACAAATATGACGCCCAAAAGAGCGTGGCGGACAACTTGAGTTTCTACGCTGAGAAGATGAAATCACTCGCTGAGCTTAACAAGGCATACCGCATTTGGGGTGGCTATCAAAACATTGCCGGTGCGAATGTTGGCTCGCCTCTTTGGGACCTTGTACAAATCCTACAGCAGGTGAATTCGCCCTGGCTTGGCAGTCAATATGACATCCGCCACGCTTTTGTGGAAGGCGCCAATTCGTGGCCTCTTGGTTTTGATCAGCTGAGGCCCGACATAAAAACTATCGTACTGAAAGATTTCTATTGGGGGAAGGCGAACGGCAAGTGGGAGATTGTGAATGTACCAATGGGAGAAGGAATGGTTGACTTTAAGAACTATTTTGACAAAATGAAAGTGCTTGCACCAGACATGCCCATTTCTGTCCACCAGGAATACGACCTGGGAGGTGCTGAGCTTGGGCAGGTGAAGGCCAATATCACCGAAGCAGAGCTGATTATAGCGATGAAGAAGGATTTTGAGTTTATAAAAAAGAACCTCGTGTAGGTTGAGCAGACTACAAAAGTTTAGGCCACGAGCATCGGGAGGAGCCTTGCGCTGAAGCTGCTGACCATGGCGAAGCCTGAGTAGCTAACAAAACTTTTGCAGTCTATACAGTTAGAAGAAAATTCCCTGAACAGACGTCGTGCCACCAGCGCTGCTGTGGGCACGACATCTTTAACATCGACTCATGACAAAACCACAAAAATTCACTTTCGAAGCCATCATTCAAAAGCATGGAAACATAGATGCAGCCTATGTTGAATTTCCATACAGCACCGAAGAGGTGTTTGCTAAAAAGGGTCAGGTAAAAATTGTGGCGGTGTTTGACGGCAGAGTAACCTATCGGGGGAGCCTGGCCAATATGGGCCTTGGCTTCCACATGCTGGGCCTGACAAAAGCCTTACGCAACGACCTGAGCAAATCCTTCGGCGACAAAGTAGCCGTGGAACTGCAAGAAGACACCGCTCCAAGGGTGGTAGAAGTACCAGCCGATGCTACCCGGCTGCTCAAAGACAACCCTAAAGCAGCAGCGTTTTACGAAAAGCTATCCTATACCGACAAGAAAGAGTATATCCGCTGGATTGACTCCGCCAAGCGGGAAGAGACCAGACAAAACAGGCTGGTGGCTTTTATTGAGAAGCTATCGGTGGGGAAGAAATTGGTGGATAAGTGATAAAAGTGGGAGAGTTGTGAAGAGGGTCGAAAATCACTTTCACCTTCATGTTCACCCTGGTTGATCGTTTCTCAACTCCCTAATTTCTAAACCTGTTCTCCATCATGTTGTCTTCAAACTCATTACGGAAAGTGTAGCCAAAGGTGAACACCACCGTCCTGAACTTTCCAGCACGACAATTGCTTTTAAATATACCGTTCGATATATTCGATTAGTTATGACTACCTATAGATTCAAAGCCCGTGTATCAAAGAAAGGCATCATTAGAGTGCCGGTTGGATCACATCTACTGGATAAAGATGTTGAGGTAGTACTTGTCAAGCACGATGACGCCACTTCAAAAGAGGTATCTGCAGCCAGTTTTATCGATAAGTGGGCTGGATTTTTACCGGACACTGACCCAGAAGATGCCAGGTACAACTATCTGGCAGAGAAGTACAAATAATGCGCATTTTGTTTGACACCAATATCATTCGGGATATTGCCCTCAAAAGGCCCCCCTTCTTCACAGATTCTTCCGAAGCATTTAAGTCAGTCGATCAACAAAAGGTATTTGGGTATATTTCAGCAACCTCGGTTACCGACATATACTATGTTGCCTGAAAAAGTATTGGTCATGATACTTCCATTTTATTTATAGAGGATCTTTTGGATATTCTCGATGTGGTCGGAATTGATCGTTCTGTCATAAAACACGCTTTACAGCTAAATTTTAGAGATTTCGAGGATGCAATCCAGTCGGTCTCTGCTAAACTGAACGATATTGACTATGTTATAACCAGGAATATATCCGATTTCACTAAGTCGGAGGTTACCGCTATAACGCCAGACGCCTTCTTGAAGAAGCTATTATAAAAAATTATTCAGCTCTGGCGCATCCCAACCTCACACCGTCGGCCGTTTACTAGCTTAGGTCGAGACTTCTTCTTTCAGCAAATAAACAACCCTGTCACCCCACCCCACAAATAAGGGAATAGTCTTGAACATTTGTCCCTAAATAAACATCGGGGAGCCTTCCGGCGTAGAAATACCCAAATGGTCGCCTCAAAAAATCAGATGCCACACGGAATGACATATGATCAATACATGCACGAGCTTGGGCGAGACTTCGACCAACTCAACAAAACGACCATTGCCCCTTCGCTACCACTCCAGCACCTGGTTCGCAACTATTTTGTGTTGCTACAAGAGAGTCAATTCGCCACCACAACTCAGTGGTATATCCTTCCTGACAACTGCGCTCACCTGATTTTCTACCTTTTTGAGCAAGGGAATACCGTCGTCCCCAAGTGCTCATTGGTTGGGCCCCGCTCTCGACATATATTGATCAACAGGCGAAATCGCCTCTTCACCTTCATCTGCACATTCAAGCCAGGAGGACTGGCGCCCTTTGTGGCTATGCCACTTGACGCCCTGAAAAATCAATCGACAGAAGCCTGTCACGTGTTAAAGGGGTATCGGGCAGGGGTATTTGACCAGTTGACGATGAATGCGCTGCGTTTCGATGTCCCTGAATTTGCCAGGTGCCTTGAGTCGTTTCTATTGAGTGTATCAAAAGGCCTGCCTGGCGTGCACCCGGTAGTAAAGGCATTTTACAACCAACTGGCCGATCCGTTGGCTCAGCTCCGGCTGGCAACGGTAGCAGAAAAGCTTGGTTATTCTGACCGGCATTTGCGAAATCTTGTGCTGGCACATATTGGCCATTCTCCTAAAATGGTGACTCAAATCGAGAGGTTTACCTCTTCGCTGCTCCAAAACAATCAGCAGCAGAACTGGGCAAGTATTGCCCATGCTTCAGGTTATTACGACCAATCTCATATGATTTCCGACTACCACAAGCTCGTAGGCACCAGCCCTGAAAAACTCTTCTCATAGTGGTGCATTTCCGTTTTTTCCAATACAAACTTATCACCGCTCCTTACCTTCGATCTAAAAAAATGATGAAAAAGTATCTGTTCCTCTTACTTGTCGTCGGCTACTCAGGGTTATCGGCTCAAACACCACATGTAGAAATCACCACGAAAAACGACAGTGACCGGGAGAAGGCTACCGCCAGGCTGCTACAAGAAGTGCTATCGGACTATGACCTTAGCCAGTGGGTATTTACCCGCCAGGTAGTGATCGAACAAATGGCCATCCCCCACAGTCATCCCGTGCTTACGCTCAATACTCGCTCCAGCGATAAAACAGATATTCTCGACACCTTTGTTCATGAGCAGCTACATTGGTATGTCGACAAGAAACCTGATGCAGAAAAGGCGGCTATTGATGCCTTCAAAAAAAAGTACAAAGAGGTGCCTTATCAAAATGCTGCCGGTGCCAGAGACGAGTACTCCACCTACCTCCACCTGATTGTGTGCTATCTGGAGTACAGGAGTATGGCCATGCTGATCGGTGAGAATGACGCCAAACAGCTCATGTGGAACCAAACCCACTACACATGGATCTACAACAAGGTCATTGAAGACACTGCCTACCTGAGCAAAGTACTGAGAAAAAATGGCTTTGATTTGGTGAAATAACACCACCACAGCCCATCGTTGGCACAAACTACGCCGGTCGCTACTTAGTAATCCTCGCCAGATACTGGTCGCTTTCGTCCGTATGCAGTATTTCCAGTGTCAAACCCATCTCGGCAACAATCCCGGCGAGCGTTTCCTGGTCGACATACACCCAGTCGAACCAGTCACCTTCTACTCCTTTGTATTCATACTTGTAGCTAATCTCACCGTAGTAGCCCTCAGGTTTGGGAATGCTCAACTCGTAGAGATAGCTTATGTCTGAGGAATCGACCAGGATTTGCCCACCTTTCTTCAGCAGCTTCATACAGTGCTCCAGCAGTGGCTTCACGCCCGCCATTTTACCCGCCAGGCCCAATCCGTTCATAAGTATTAGTACGGTGTCATACTTTCCCTTGTGTTTGCGGTAGTCGTCATTGATTACCTGCTCTACACCTGATTGCTTCATCACCTCCACACACGCCGGTGAATTCTCTAGGGCGCACACGTCAAACCCACGAGAGGCCAGAATAAGTGAGTGGACCCCTGCTCCGGCTCCCAGGTCTAGCACTTTACCTTTACATTCAATCAAGGCAAGCAGATCAAGGACGCTCAGGTCTTCCTCCTCCCTGAAGAAAACCTCGACAGGCATCTCTTCCGAGCTCCCGTAGGAAGTGTGCAATATCAATGGGCTGTAGGCTTTGCCCTGGTAGTAGTCAACGATGGCTTTGCCGTGGATGTCTTTCAATGGGTTGGAGATAATTGGAAGGCAAATATTGTATGAAAAATACAGATTCAAAAAACTCTGCAAGAATAGCCCACCCACCTCCTTCCGTTTCTCCACTTAAACGGCACTTCTACGTCTACCTAAGCCCCACGCCCATTCCAATTCAGGAGGAAAATGGTGCAAACTTCCACTTTTACGCCCTATTGTTTGTGACATCTACCACCAACCGGTACTTTAACCTTAGAAAAACCTCCGATGACAACAGATCAATATCCGGGAGTGCATATGTATCGTCGTGTGGTGCGAGCCAAGCTATTCATTGACAACAACTACCACGACCGGATTAATGTAGACAACATTGCTGATGAGGCCTATTTCTCCAAATTTCATTTCATCAGGCTTTTCAAGAGTATCTATGGAAAAACACCCAATAAGTACCTGATAGCGGTGCGTATAGAGAAGGCAAAAGCGCTTTTGCAAGCTGAGAAATCTGTATCAGACACCTGCTCGTCGGTTGGATTCGAAAGCCTCAGCTCCTTCAGTGGGTTGTTCAAGAAAGTGACTGGATCCACGCCTTCTGTCTTTCTGAAACAGCACGAGGAGGCAAAAAAAGCCAGAAAAAAGGCACCTTTGAAATTTGTGCCTGGATGCTTTATTTCCAACAACGGCTGGGATGAGAATAGCAATTTTCGAGAAATGACTGACTAATTTATTACCTTATTTGCGTCAGCATCAACACGCAAAATATGATCACGAGACTTTCACACACCACCATTTTTGTCCGTAACCAGGACAACGCTTACGATTTCTACACCAACAAACTTGGCTTTAAAGTAGTGGATGACATGCCCATGGGAAAGGACACCCGCTGGCTCACAGTGTCGCCACCTGACCAGCCGAACCTGGAGATTGTCCTTTTCCCCATTACTGTAGGGAAAATGTATCCTGAAGAAACCGCTAACATCATGCTGGAACTTCTGCAGAAAGGCAAGCTCAACAACGGTGTATTTGAATGCAACGACATTTACGCTACTTACGAGGAGCTGAAATCCAAGGGGGTCGAATTCCTGAAAGCACCTACCGAAGAGTTTTATGGAGTTGAAGCGCAATTCAAAGACGATTCGGGCAACTGGTTCTCGTTGCAGCCAAAAAGTAACTTCACCACAACTGAGTAGCGGATATGAAAACAGTATTTGACGAAAAAGTCCAGGCGGAGTTAATCGGCAGGATCAACACAATTTCCGATACAAGCGTGGCTCAATGGGGCAAAATGAATGTATTTCAAATGCTGAAGCATTCTACAAAGTGGGCCGAGTGGGTACTTGGCACTCACAAGCCGGTTTATAAACAGGAGCTATTGGGGCGAATCTTTGGTAAAATGGCGCTACGCAGCAATGTAAAAGACGACCAGCCAATGAAGAAAAACATACCGGCAGGTCGGGACTTTGTGATAAAAGAAAAAACCGGAGATGTGGAATTTCAAAAAAAGGTCTGGGTAGAACGAATCGCTGAATATGGGCATTTTGATAACCCCGACTTTATCCACGATTTCTTTGGACAAATGACAAGAGAGCAAATTGGCATTTTTGCCTACAAGCACACCGACCACCACTTACGCCAGTTTGGAGCTTAAAAAAATGCGGGTTTGGTCAGGATTTAACCCAGGGCAACCTTCAGATTCTTTTCAATCTAAACAGCCTGAAAAGAATCCCCTGCCACCACATGGGTTGTCTTAAGTCCCGGAAACTTCTTGTTCATCCAGCCCACCATGTATTTCATGCCCGGCTCTTCGCTGCGCTGGTGTCCTAAGATGATGAGGGCCTTGCGAATACCTGCCGTCTGAGCATCCCGCACATACTCTGCCGTTTCCCATTCGTTGATCTCTCCCACCACCAGCAGCTCAATGTCTTCTTTGCTCAGCATGCTGATTTGACTTGCACCACCGGAAGCCCCCAGCCGCAGGCCCACTTTGCTCACTTTCATAGAGGCATCGCCCACAATAAATGGCCGCTTCAAATCCAGTTTTTTCTTTAGCTCAATGGCAACATCTTTCACGGAAGCATTTGGTATCGTAACCAAATTGGGCTTTTCGCTGTCCTTACTCTGGTATTTCTTCCAATTAGTTTCTTCCAGAAATCCTTCAGTAATTCCATCGGGACGGTGGCGGTGCCAGTAGTCGTGGAAGCGCCATACCACAATGCCATTGTCAGCAATCAGCTTTTTCTTGTACTGGTACACGGGGTCATTCTCCAGCCAATCGGTATTGTCGAGGTGGTTGTAGAAGGTTGGCTCGTGGCTGATGATGAAGTTGGCACCCAAATCGGCAGCCTTTTTGATGACTTCGGCATTGTCCATAAAAGTGGTGACCACGCCAGTACACTTTTGAGAGCCATCGCCCTGCTTGATGGTGTCCACGGTCTGATCCAGCTTCCCTCCCGGAATGGTAGCAATGATCTGATCGATGACCTGCTGGATGGTAAGGTCTCCTTGCAAAGGTATTGGGTTCGCCCAGGTAGTGAAGGCGCTTGAACCGAGCAGCGTGGCACCGGCCACGGAGGCACTGGTATTTTTGAGGAAAGTTCTTCTGGTGTTCATGGTGTTTGCCATTAATTTTTATAAAAATTAAATTTCAAAAGCCCCATTGCCCCAGCCTACAGAGTGTGGGGCTTCAACAACTATTTCCTTCTAAACATACAGAATGTCCAAAACGCACTAATTTGTGGGAGGCCAGCTTCGATTTTTCCAAAGCAAATGTCGTGGCTTAAAAGCCTTCGATTCCCTTTACGGTCAGGGTAAAACGAAGGCTTTGAAAATTCTCTCGGTTTACCCCTGCCTAAAGGGAGCCAAGAGAATTTCCAAGACCAATCACTCTCACCTACTTTATAAAATTCCACTCTTTCCTATACTCCCTCGACAGATAGCCATTGGCTTCGGCATCACCAACAAATTGCTCCCTCTTGGCATTCCACTGCAACGGCCTTCCCAGCCTGTAGCTAATTAGCGCCAGGTGCATGGGTAATGTCATGGCCCTGGCATATTCCAGGTTAGACTCCGGCTGTGTGCGTGCCTTCACAGCGTCAACAAAATTCTGCTGATGACCGGGAGAGCGTACAATGGTTTTGGGTACGTCAGGAATGTCTTTTACGGTTTCGCCATTGATAGTGATTTCCATGGAGCCATAGTCACAGATCAATGTTCCTTTGCTACCTTCAAAGTAAGCACCGATGCCTCTGTCTTTGGCACCAGGCACGTTAGGTGGCTCGGTCGTCCAGTGGAGTTTCAGTCCGTCAAATTGCATTTCGGCATCCAGCCACTTCGGTGCATCGGCAATTCCTACGGGCTTCTCTCCCTTTGCAGCTACTGAGGTCAATCCTTTTGGCTCAATCGACCACCAGACAATGTCGGCAATATGGCACCAGAAGTCAGCAAAAACTCCACCCGAATAGTCCATAAAGTATCGGTAAGTGAAGTGTGTTCTTTCTTTGATATAAGGCACTTTGGGTGCAGGGCCAAGCCACATGTCGTAGTTGAAAGTACTCGGCGGAGTAGAAGGACTCGGATTGCCCAGGTCAGGCGACCCACCGGTTTTCCATAAGCGAACCGTATGCACATCCCCAATAGCTCCAGATTTGATAATCTCTGCCACCCGATGGTAGTTGTCACCAGCATGTATCTGTGTCCCGAGCTGGAATATTTTCTTTTCCTTCTTCAGGGTTTTCAGCATGATCTGCCCCTCGGCAATGTCGTAAGAGAGGGGTTTTTCACCATACACATCCTTGCCAGCCTGAAAGGCCATAGTCGCTATTTGCGCATGCCAGTGATCAGGCGTGGCCACGGTGATGGCGTCTATTTCTTTATCGTCGAGAACCTTGCGGAAGTCACCATACAACTTGGCTTTCGTATTCGGCACAAGTCCCTGTAGCGTTTTGAAAGTGGAGTTGAGGTGTTCCTCGTCCAGGTCGCATAGCGCCACAATGTCTACATCCGGCAGCTTGGCAAACCAGTTCATGTGGTTGTTACCCATTCCGCCCAAGCCAATATGGGCTACCCGCAATTTATCGCTTGGAGCTGCTTTGGAAATGAGGTTGGGTAGAATAGTGAGGCCAAGCGCTCCGGCGGCGGACTTGGTGAGGAAGGATCGTCTGTTAAGTGGGTTCATGTAGGTGGTGTTTCTTAGGGTTCAAGGTAAATTAAGAATTCCTACGTTTCTGTGCACCCTGGATGACAGGAACGGCTCTATTATTTTTTTCACGCAAAGGCGCAGAGGCGCAAAGATTTTGCTTTGCGTCTTAGCGCCTTTGCGTGCTTTATACTATTTCATAAAAAAGACCTGCGACAACGGTGTCGACACGGGCGAGCTATCCTCATTCGTCTCCATAATATCCGCCATGTGGGCCCACCATTTCTGCACGATAGGGTTTTGCCCCAAGTTCTGCGAGCCACCAGCACCACTCACACTTTGCACGGCAAACAGCGTATTGGTCTCCGCATCAAGGAAAATGGAATAGTCCGACACGCCCGAATCACTCAATAATTGCTTCAGCTCAGGCCAAATCTCGTCATGTCGCTTTTTGTACTCAGCCGCAAAGCCCGGCTTCAGCTTCATTTTGAATGCTCTCTTCATTTTCACTTCCCGTTTAAATAACCCATGTCCATCAACCAGTCTGCCATGCGCTGTGGCCAGCCCCTCAAGCTGACAAACTCCGACCGGTAGCCCATATTGAAGGCATGTGCGCCTTTAGCATATACGTGAGCCTCAACAGGTCGCTTAGCCTGACGGTATTTGAGCAGCAGGCTCATGACAGGCTCGGAGCAGCAGTCGTCGTTTGTTGCCACCACCATAAAAACTGGCGGCGCATCGGCCGGCACTTTTTCGGGAATACCCAGCGGGCCCGGATACACCAGCATCTGGAAGTCGGGCTTGCCATTTACCATGTCGACAGGATCCTTGGCATTGGCGTCACCTTTGCCATCTCCGTAGGCCACCCACGAAACTACCTCACCACCGGCCGAAAAGCCCATGATTCCGATGCGGGCCGGATTAATTCCAAACTCTTTCGCATTGCTCCTGATTGTTCGCACCGCCCGGTAAGCATCATCTTTGGCTTCCTTGCCTACTGTGTATGGTGAATTTTCTTCTCTGGCCAGGCGATATTTCAGCACAAAGGCAGTAATGCCTAACGAATTGAGGAAGTCCGCTGCCTCTTTTCCCTCTCCATTGTACACAAGGGTTCGGTGTCCTCCGCCAGGGCAAATAAGCACGGCCGTGCCGTTGGCTTTGTCCTTGGGTGGATAATAAACGGTAATGGAAGGGTTGTGTACATTCTTGACCCACCAGTCCTTAGCCTCCTCTGGTTGGTCTTTCAGGTTTTCGAAACCGGGTGCGCCATTAGGCCACAGGTACATTTGCTTGCCCGATTCCTGGGCAAAAACTACGAGGCCGGTGAACACAAGGCCCACCAGAACAGACGTTCTTTTCATTTTAAGTAGGTTTAAAAAAGGTAAAAAACTCGATAATATCCTCAGCTTACAAAATCCATTTGGCCAGCACCTCCCCTACGAAATAGGCAAAAGCCGCTGCCAACCCACCCAGCGCCAGAGTCTGGATGATGCTTTTCATTTTATTGATATTAGTAACGACTCCCCTCAAGTAACCGACGAGAATAAGCGACAGACCAGTACCCACGCATGAGATAGGGAAAAGCGCAGCAGCGTTGACATCCGTGAACATGGCGACCACGTACACCACCAGGGGGATAAAACCCACGATGTTAAAACTAATAAAGGTGGCGATGGCGGTACTCAACGGCGATTTACTTTCTCTGGTCATCTCCAGCTCCTCCTTCATCATGGTGTCCACCCACACCTTTTTGTCAGATATAATCGTCTCTACCACATCGTCCAACAATTTCCCTTTAAAGCCCTTGGCCTCATATATTTCCCTGACCTCCTCAATTTCCTTTTCTCTCAGATGCTCAATCTCCCAGTACTCCACGGCTTCATGCTTGTCGTAATTATCCAGAGCAGCTTTGCTGGAAAAATAATTACCCACCGACATGGAAAAACCGTCTGCTATTAAGTTGGCAAAGCCGAATATCAACACCCACCGGATGTCAGCGTTGGCCCCGGCGGCACCAGCAACTACGGCAAACGTGGTGATGGAACCGTCGATCCCACCGTAGACAAACTCTGCAATGTACTCCTTGTCGAAAAAGAGCCATTTGCCCTCTTTATGTAATTTAGCTTCGTTCATTTATCAAAGATTAGCTGGCGAAAATCCCACACATTTGCCTGACCTGAATTTAAAAAACCATGACTGATAAATAAGGGCGAGGTGAAATTATTATTGTAGAGCTGGCCTGTGCCCAAACCCTGAGGCATATCAAGTGGGAATTCTGCCGTAAACTGGGCAATAGCATTCAATCCAATATTTGACTCCAGCGCCGACGTCATCCACCAGCCAACGTTTCTCTTCTCGGCCAGGTCAATCCATTCCCTGGTTGCCATAAAGCCGCCGAGCAGAGAAGGCTTCAGCACAATGAACTGTGGCTTGATAAAATCAAGCAGTTCCGCTTTCATAGCCTTTTGTTCCACGCCAATCAGCTCTTCGTCGAGGGCGATGGGCACCGGCGACCGACTGCACAACACATGGTAGGCCTCCCACTGCCCTGCCTGCACCGGCTGTTCGATGGAATGAAGCTGATACTGGCTGAGCTTCTCAAGCTTCACAAGCGCCTCTGCTGGTTTGAAGGCCCCATTGGCATCCACCCGGAGGGTGATATCATTTGGCCCAAATTCTTTTCGAATGCCAGCCAGAATCTCACATTCGGTTTCAAAATCAATCGCACCAATTTTTAGTTTTAAACAGGTGTATCCTTCATCAAGCTTCTCTTTGATTTGTTTCAGCATGAAGTCCTTGTCTCCCATCCAAATAAGCCCGTTGATCGGGATAGGAAAACTTCCGGTGGTGAAGGAGTTTTTGAATATAATGCCCGATCCACCATTCATAAAGTCCAAAAGGGCTGTCTCCAGAGCAAACCTGAGTGAAGGATAGCCTGACGGGATCAACTGATGTGCAAGGTGCAATGCATCCTCCACCGAACCGGGAGCTCTTACAGGCAGGATGTCGCTCTGAAGAGTTTTGATAACGTCCGGTAGGTCATCAATGTCTTCCATACTAAGCCCCTTCAAAGGCCCAGCCTCTCCAAGGCCAAACATTTTTGGATCCGAGGGATCATACAATTTGAGAAGTATACTGGGCTTTTCCTTTAACACACCTCGTGAGGTGCCTGCATCAAATGTAAACTGAAGTGTGTGGGTAGTAAAATCTAGTTTTAAAGGCATGCGGGTTGATTATGTAGCTTTTTATTACAGACTATGGCCATATTTGGTCTATTTTTGCCAAAAAAGGTCAATGCCTCCTCAAATTAACGTTTCCGAATATACTTATGATCTACCAGACGAAAGAATAGCTAAATTTCCGCTGGAAGACAGATCGGCATCAAAGCTACTTTTTTACAACAAAGGGAGCATTGAGCACCTTCGCTTTAAAAGCATTCCCAGTCTGCTTCCTGAAAACACCTCTCTCTACTTTAACAATACCAAAGTAATCCCCGCCCGACTTGCCTTTCAGAAACCTACGGGCGCTGTAATAGAAATCTTCTTGCTTCAACCAACTTTGCCGTCGCCTGTCATTTCTGTGGCGATGGAGGCCAAGAGCCCTGTGGTTTGGAAATGCATGATCGGCAACGCCAAACGCTGGAAAGAAGGTGTCCTTGAAAGAAACATCGAACTCGAAGGAACGACTGTTAAAGTTGAGATCAAGCGGATGGGCACCGCCGAAGTGCAACTAAGCTGGGATAAATCCGCTGCCCGTTTTGTCGATGTGGTGGACGCCATTGGCAAAACTCCACTGCCGCCGTATCTTCACCGTGAGGCAATAGAAAACGACAAAAAAACTTACCAAACTGTTTACAGTGAGAAGGATGGCGCCGTAGCGGCTCCCACAGCGGGTCTTCATTTTACGGATGAGGTTATTAGCCAGCTCGGCAGCAAAAACATCGTCACAAATTTTCTGACCCTCCATGTCAGTGCGGGTACCTTTCAACCGATAAAAACCGAAACAGCCCAGGACCATGTAATGCATTCGGAGCAAATCATTATCAGGCGGGAAAATCTTGAACAACTGCTGGAACCAGGGAGATTCAACGTGGCCGTCGGTACCACTTCCATGCGCACACTTGAAAGCACCTATTGGTATGGAGTAATGCTGAAGCAAGACCAGAATGCTGCTTTCGAAATACCAAAGCTTTTTCCCTACGAGCAGTCGGCAGCGATTCCTTCCATGAGCGAAAGTATGCAGGCGGTACTAAACAAAATGGACAAGCTGGGTGTTGATGAGTTGGTAGGTACAACAGAAATATTTATTTTTCCTGGCTACCAATTTAGGGTGGTCAATGGACTGATAACCAACTTCCATCAGCCTAATTCCACATTGATACTCCTCGTTGCGGCTTTTGTTGGCGATGACTGGCGCAAAGTATATTGTGAGGCACTGGCAAGCGACTACAGATTTCTCAGCTATGGCGATTCTTCTTTGTTAATTCCCGGGAAATAGACAATTTAAACCATGGAAAATGTTGGGGCAATAATCAAAGAATGGTGGGCAAGCTTCAATGAGCTGCTCCAAACCCCGCTCTTCGAGTTTGGTGCGAGTAAAGTTGATCTTGGGCTGATTTTTTACCT
Source organism: Imperialibacter sp. (assembly GCF_040222815.1). Lineage (GTDB taxonomy): Bacteria > Bacteroidota > Bacteroidia > Cytophagales > Cyclobacteriaceae > Imperialibacter. Next base: position 18,544 of record NZ_JAVKCH010000028.1, read on the forward strand.
TGCCGTCTCCATTGCTATACTGATAATCCTCAGCAAATGGCTAATGAGGTTTGTTGTGGGCAAAGTGCTCAAAAACACCCACATGGAGAAGGGCATGCTGCAGTCGGTGGCCACGCTGGTCAGGTTCGGTATCCTGGTTGTCGGCTTTGTTATCATCTTCCAAACAGCCGGCATCGACCTTAGCGCCTTGAGCATCGTTGCGGGTGCCCTGGGTGTAGGTATAGGATTTGGCCTTCAAAATATCACCAACAATTTTATTTCCGGGCTCATTATTCTTTTTGAGCGTCCCATAAAAGTGGGAGACCGCATCGAGGTCGGCGACATTAATGGTGATGTCATGAGCATCAACGCCCGGGCTACTACCATCATCACCAATGACAATATCTCGGTAATTGTTCCCAACTCAGAATTCATATCCGGCACGGTCATCAACTGGAGCCATTCCGACCGAAATGTGCGGTTTCTTTTCCCCGTTGGTGTCAGCTACAAAGAAGATCCGGAAAAGGTAAAAAAAATACTCCTTGATGTAGCCGAAAAAAATGAACATGTGCTTACGACACCGCCACCAGTAGTGCTATTTGACGAGTTTGGAGACAGCTCTCTGAATTTTTACCTTGGCGTTTGGACATCCACCCATATTGAAAGGCCACGGTTCTTAAAAAGTGAGTTGTACTTCGAAATATTTAAAAAATTTGCAGAACAGGGCGTGGAGATTCCCTTCCCTCAGAGGGATTTGCATATTAAAACTTCTCCGGTTTCAGTGGAACAAATTCAATCCAAACTGAATTGACCTTATTATGACTCCACAACCCTTGAAATCGCAAGCCATTTTTGTTGGTAAGACCGTCGTTGCGCATCTGGTCTCCTACGCAATTGCCGCATCCGCAGGCTATTATTTTCTCCTTCGTGACCTTTACAACAACGAGGCCTCTCCACTTAGAGGTTACCTGGCTACTCCCGGCGAACCTGAAGAATGGGCTTTGATAGGGCAAAAGCTGTTTCCCATCGAGTTGGTAAGGGGATTCCTCCTAGGCATTGTCTTTTTTTCCATCAGCAGAACGTTGCAGCGCTGGGGTAAGAAAAGAAGGTTCATCGCTATCATTGGATTTTACTTTATTGTCGGATTCCTTGCCAGCCCTGGCATATCTCCGGGTGGTTTGGAAGGGATGCTTTATATGCAAAACCAATTTGCGCCACTGGTGCATGAGCGGTTTTTCTGGGTCACCTTTCTCCAATCAGTAATTATGGCACTCATTCTTAGCAACTGGATCAGAACCTCCTTGCCCGAAGAGAACTAGCAAATACCTCAAATCGACATTTTCTAAGGCATTTTTTGTCACATTGTTTAATTTTGCCAATTCATTTCGAAACCAGGCACCATGCGGAAGCTCTTTCTTATAGTTCTCAGTCTTCTTCTTTATACTTCAACAACGGCTCAGTCGGCCGACAACCCAATCTCCGATTCAGTTTCTTTCAAGACACCTTATCAAAGCATCTACACCTTTCTACGCTATCTGCAGGAAGATTCTTACTATCCTGAGCTAGCGGCAGGCATTGTTAAGCAGACCCTTAGAGGCAGCGAAGAGGCCCAGGAGGTCGTTGTGCAATTAAAGCAGGTGCTGGATGGCGAGGGGCATTTTATCTACCTCGAAGATTTACCTAACGACCCTGACTACACCGACACCGTCTCCAGGCAAAAACGGTACGTGCTGGTGAAAGACTACCCGAACATTTACCTGGAAAAGTACAATGACAAGTGGTTGCTATCCGAAAAATCGGTAAGAGAGATTGGCAAACTTCACGAAAAAGTCTTCCCATTTGGCACCGACAAGCTACTGAACCTGCTGCCCAAGCTTGGTACAAAAAAATACCTGGGCCTGCATGTATGGCAGCTTGTTGGCATTCTGGTGCTGATCCTCGGCTGCGTGTTGATTCACAAGCTGCTGACCTTTTTGTTTGAAAAAATCATCATGCAGGCACTGCTCCGGGCTGGCTATGAACGATTGGCGGATGAGTATATTCTACCAGTGGCCAGGCCTGTCAGTTTGTTTGTGGTATTCCTGCTACTGTTCATTTTCACTCCGGTATTGCAACTGCCGCCTGGCACCATGCAATATGTGGTGATGGGTGTAAAGGCCGCTCTACCGTTCTTCGGCACTATGGTGTTCTACCATCTGGTGGAAATCCTTTGTGTGTACCTGCAACGTTTGGCGCTAAAAACAAAGAGCACGCTGGACGACCAGTTGGTGCCCCTGGTAAGAAGAGCACTGAAAATATTTGTTGTGCTGGTTGGAGGCCTTTTCATCCTCGACAACCTCAATATACCCATCCTTCCGCTGTTAACCGGCCTCTCCATTGGTGGTTTGGCCTTTGCCCTTGCCGCTCAGGACACCATCAAGAACCTGTTTGGCTCGCTGATGATCTTTATCGACAAGCCCTTTCAGATAGGTGACTGGATCACGTCAGGCGACATCGATGGCTCAGTGGAAGAAGTAGGCTTCCGCTCAACGAGGATCAGAACCTTTCGGAATTCGCTGATGTATGTTCCAAATGGGAAACTTGCCGATGCCATGATCGATAACCATGGGCTGAGAGTGTACCGACGTTATTACACCAAACTGAGTATTACCTACGACACGCCACCACCACTTATCGAAACGTTTGTGGAAGGGCTGAAGGAAATAGTGAAAACTCACCCGACGACACGAAAGGACTACATAGAAATAAGTTTCAATGAGTTCGGGCCATCGAGTTTGAACATCATGTTCTATATGTTCTTTGAGGTGCCCACATGGTCAGAAGAGCTACAGGGCCGCCATGAAATCAACCTGGAAATAATGAAGCTGGCAGAGCACCTTGGTATCAACTTTGCCTTCCCTACCCAAACGCTTCACATCGAAAACATGCCCGGCAAACCGAGCCTGTCTCCGACTTATGAAGTGGAGAGGGCCGGGGAGAAGATGCAGGGGTATTTTGGGAAAAAATAGCTGTAGGTTTTAATAAAGCTCCGGGCATGTTTTGACCTCGTAGTAAGCCTCCTCTTGCTTAACAGCGGCTGTGTACAGGTCAATCAGTTCTGCATGATCGAGGTAAATAGCGCAGGCTAGAGCAGCGCAAGCAGTGCAAGGCTGACAACCATTCGGATCGCCATTGATTCTATCCTTGTACTCTTTTGCAGTCGGATCGTCAAGGCAATCCTTAGAAGTGCCGCCTTCAGAAACTTCACTTACACTTGAATTGCCTGCTACCCAGTTGTAAGATGAGCCTGGAACGGCTGTAAGAGTAGCTGATTTACCCAGGGTTGTACCTGTTCCATCGTCCAAATCGCCTTCCTGATAAGCAGAAAGTCGTAATTCACCTCCAGAAGTGCCAGTATACGTCTTTTCTTTTCCCGCTTCAATCAATTCATCTCCGTATGTAGCTGGTGCGCCCGGGCCGCTTGCCAATACCTCAATGTTAAAAACAAACGGGTTCTTAACGGTTAACTGATAATTATCCTCCTCCTTTCCTCCGCATCCTATGGCTATTAAAGATAGAAGTACCATAGAAAGATTGTTCTTGATCCTATATTTCATCGGCAAAATTTCGTTTGGTTTGATACCAATAAAGAACGGGTACTGGTCAGAGGTATCCTATACTCCCAAAGGAGTATTTAGCGGGGATAATTCGAGAACCCCTGCTTCAAATATCTGAGTAGATAGACACGCTATCTCACTGGCTATGGTGAATTCGGATTACCTCTACTATTAATCCAAAAGTTCAGGTTTTCTTCCGCCAAAATGCATTTATCGTGATATTCATCTCGTTCAGTGAGCAATCCTGGTGAAATAGAGTTTGGAATGACTTTAATAGAAAAAATCTCCTTAACAATGTCCGTATAGGTTATTCCAGCCACATTTATACCCGTTCGCAGGTCGATAACATAAATTCCACAAAAGCTACTCTTAGAGCTAATTTCCAATTCGCTAAATACTGTAGAATCGTCCCTGATTTTGGAGCAACCAACAAAAAGAAAATTACCGAAGGCAGCCAGTCCTCGCAAAAAACTATTGAGCTTGATTATACACCTCGTTTCACCGGTTTTTAAGCTGTACTCCATTACTTCGCCAGTGCCAGATAGCAGGAAGTAGATTCGATCATTTACCAGAACAGGAGAATGGGGCATTGGCAACTCATCAAGTAAAGTTTTATTTGATCTGATGTCAATAAGCTTACCCGTTCTCAATGTTTTGTTTTTCCAACCAAAAGGTGCATTGGTTCCGTCAAAACATGTCACAAATGCCGGCTCTCCATTTTCTAACTCAAGCCCATTCAGATGACACCTGTCTTCAGGCATCAAATCTGTAATGAAACTGGGTTTCCAATAAGTTTTGAAATGATAAAAAGGGGAAACCGAAGAGATGCATGAAAACATGGTGTTCACAACCCAAAGTTGGTCGTTTCCAAACTCTATCTCGTGGGTGTCTAAAAAACCTGTTTGATACCTGGATTGGTGAATAAACAAGTGGTCATGCTTATTCGGATACTCGGGAAAATGTCTGGCTAGTGGACTTGAATTGGAGAACAAATCAATTGAGGTTTTACTGGCAACAGCCAGCCTCTGATTGATAGGGTCATAGGCAATACCCATTGGCCTTTTAAAGTTTTTAGCATATTTGACCAGTGTTTCTCCGTTTGTAGAACTTAGGAAAATAATCTTGCCTGCCTGATATGTCGTAAAGGCTAGGGTAATTTTCTGATTGAACAGAATTTTTGGCAGGTTAGCCTCATAGAAAAAAAAGGAATTCATGCTTCCTAATTAATTTTCGCAAATACGACCTTTTCGCTTGTCTCATACAATTCGTTGTTCGCATCCCTACTAAGGTCAAACAAATCTCCCTCAAGAAGGTCTTCTGATATTGACTTAATAACTAGCCGAGAATCTCCATCTTCATCAAGTCCAGAAATTGTTATAGTATTATCAGCCTCAGCAAACGACCATGAACCAACTTCACAGTCAATTACATCAGTTTTACTAGGATCGGAATACAGGTAGTTGTAACATTGATCAATACTTCCACCCTCTTCAAATACCCACTTTATTTGATATCTTGAACCGTCTAAATTGTAATCCCCAGTATAGACATCATCCCCTCTGAGCCTGATTTCCCATTCACCAAGTAAAAGATCCTTTGGATCAACTGGTTGATCAGGGTCTTCATTTTCCTCTCCGCCACAGGAAGGAAGCAGAAGCATCGAAGCTGCTACCGCTGCAATTAAGTTTTTCTTTTCAGTTTTCATATTAATTCGATTTATCAACAGTTTGAATTATTCAATACAACTAAATCTTGAATCGGATTGATCACTACCTTTTTCACTAAGGGATACCAAGCCAATGACATCTGCCAAAAGATTTTTTACACCCTATATTCCCGAGTATTAGTAGTGTTCTGGGAGAGACAATGATCCTTTTTGAAACCATCAAATCCTTGTACCCATCCGCATCGAAGGAAATAGCTTCCTTAAGAAGTGCCACAAGCCTGTTGGAGTGGAGTAAATTGTGCGGCAGAAATTGTTGTGCCAGACTAATATTATAATTAACAAGAGAAGTAATGGCGATCAAGATGAGCTTCTTCATAAAGTAGTCATTGGTGGTGTACAAAGAAGACCATCTCACCACCCCTAACCTATACTCCTTTATGAGTATTTTTCACCTTGAGAAAATTAAAAAAAACGCCTCCTTTTGGCTTTTAACTAGCATCAAATATTATTATCAATAATGAACTTCATCATGGAGGCAAAGTTCTTGAGCCCGAGCTTGGAGGCAATGTTTTTACGATGCGTTTTTATGGTAAACTGACTCAGGTTAAGCTGATCGGCCATCTCCTTTGTGGTCATTCCTTGCTTAATGTGCTGAATAATCTCCATTTCCCGCCTCGTGAGGTTAAACTGCTTCACAAAACTTTCGTCTTCAGTAAAGCTGGCTGTGTGGTCAGGCCTGCGTGAAGGAAACACCGTTTCCCCAAAAGCAACCTTTCTTATTGCCTCCACCAGCCTTTCTCTGGGGCTGGTTTTAAGCAGGTATCCTCGTGCTCCATATTCCCGAGCCTTCTGTATCATATAGTCCTCCCCGTAAGTGGAAAGCATTACAATCTTAACAAGGGGATTCCATGAGTTGATTTCCCGTGTCACTTCAAGTCCATTCATGCCAGGCATATTAATATCCATCAATACCACGTCCACCTGGGTATCTCTCAGCAACGACTGGAGCTGCCTCCCGCCAGTGGCAGTACCCACGACCTCCAAATCAGGCTCCCTGGTTAGCATTAGCCTTAGACCATCAATAAACAACAAATGATCATCAGCAATAACGATTCTCACTTTAGCTGTCATTTTGTCTTGATTTAAGTGGAATAGAAACAATTATAGTAGTTCCGGCCTTATTGGAGTCAATGGCCAACTCACCCTGAAGGTACTGCACCCTCGACTGAATGCTTTTCAGGCCGATTCCGTTTCCTGACCCGTCGGAAAAGCCTTTGCCATTGTCCTCCACAACCATCTCGAAGGACTCATCGTGATAAAAAAGTTGAATAGTTGCTTCAGTAGCCTCAGCATGTTTCAGAATGTTGTTAGTGAGTTCCATCACGATCCGGTAGATCATCAACTCCTCATCTTTTCCAAAATACTTGCTCCCTCCCTTTTGGTAAAAAGCAAAGCTTACCCTTGAATCTTCATTCAACTGTTGCACGTAAGCGGCTATCACATCCTTAAGACTGGTGTTAGCAAACTCCGGCGGCATAAGATTATGTGAAACCTGCCTTACATGCGCCGAGGTATCGTCCAACAACTGCATAAGCGAAGATTTTTGTCCTTCGTCCGACTCCAGCGACTGAAGGTTCAGTTTTATAACAGCCAAATTGCTACCCAAATCGTCGTGAAGATCTTCTGCAATTCGCTTTCTTTCTTCTTCTTGCGCACTAATGATCCTTTTTACCTGCACCACCTTCTGCTTTTGAAGCTGCGCCGCAATCTTGTTCTTCTCAATTTCGTGCCTCTGGTAGCGATACATAAGGCCAAATGAGATGACCATGGTTTCAACAACGATCCCAATTTCAAAAAGAGAGGGGGGAAGTAAATACGAGTCTGACGTAAGGAACAGGATTCGCTCAATGCCACCGAAGAGGAAGATGCCCAGTCCCGCCAGAATTAGCCATCCAGGCTTAAACCCTTTGTATATACCGTATGTGCTATAGATGAGTATTGTTAGGAGCCCCACAAAGGTTGTTGCGTTGGTTGTCTTTACAACAAAAACCTCAACGAGGTTGGAAGGCTCCACCAAAAAAACAAGCCACTGCACAAAAGTCATCGTCAGTAACGACCATTTCACAAAAGACACTGCTTTGAAAACATAGTCATCCCTTGAGATGCCGCCAATGAACAACTGCACAACATGCATTAAGAGTACAATTGCAATGGCCCCAGAACTCGCCATAGAGGTGGCTCTGTAACCCAGTTCGGAGTCTAGCCCAAAAAATTCCTGATCCAAACCTTCATGTTTTAAGAGCAGAAATATTTGCGCAGCGATATATATGGTGTACCAGAAGTGAATTTTTTCTCGATTATTTAAAAACAAGTAAAAGTTAAAAATCAGAAACAATAACAATAGCCCTACCATAATGCCAAATGAGAAATAGAACTTGTTCTCCCTTTTTTTCATAGCTCTCGGGTGAAAAAGTGCGAATGCAAATGTCTTATAGGCATGGCTCTCATCTAAGCGAAGATAAAAGGTGTCAACAGAGTTGGCCGGGATTATAATTGGATAGAGGTAGTGGGAATGTAAGTAAGGTCGGCTCTCAAAAGGATGAGAATAGCCAGTATGGCCAAGGGATTTTAAGGTGCCCTGGTGATTTTGAAAGAGTTCGGCATCTCTGACGCCGAGCTGTCCCATAAAGAAAAACAGTTCTTTGTCCACAGAATCTTTATTTTCGACGGAGAACCTGTACCAATAAAAATATGGGTCATATCCCCAGAAAATCACCGAGGCCTCACCCATTGGCCTAAAATTTCCCCTTTGTTGCAATACTGAGTCAAGGGTTACCAAAGTATCAGCCTTAAAGATTTCGATATAGCTGTTAATGAAGGGAAATGTATCTTCTTTGCAAATAGCTGCATCTATCGGTTGACTAACCGACTTCACCGCACACACGAGCGTCGCAATAATCAAAAGAGTCGTTCTCAGAAAGGCTGCCATTACCCGAACAAACTAAGGGGTTCTTTTGGCAATAAGAAATACAAACAAAGGAGTATAGTAGCGTTGCTATCGCCAAAAGTATGCTGACAATGAAGTCTTCAGGAAGAAAAAATGAATTTCAACGCAGTCCTTCTATAAATTCATTAGATTTTCACAACTTGTTCATTCAAAAAAGTTGCCTTTGAAAATGGATGATTATTTAACTAGAGTACTTTCGATCAACAGTAAATCATCACTGTTTTTCATTCTTCTGGTTTTGGTTTCGTTGCTTTCGAATTGTGACAATGCTTCCGGTCAGCACGAAAAGAAAGCCATCAGTACTGTTGATATCAAAATCGACACCATCCCCACCCTCAACGACACCAAGCTTGAACTGACCAGGCAATACTGCCTGGAAAACTACGGTGTGGCGAGCTACAAGCTGGACAGCCCGAAAATAGTATTGGTGCACTTTACAGTTATTCCGACACTGGCAGAAACGGTCGAGTACTTTCAAAAAGACTCCATCGAATCGAGCCGCACCAACATCAGCAAGTTTAGTCAGATGAATGTGGGCATTCACTATATTGTGGACAAAGACGGCAGCATCTACAAGCTTGTGCCCGACACTGTGATTGCCCGGCACGCAATCGGCTTCAATCATGTCTCCATTGGCATTGAAAATATTGCCAAAGACGCTTCTGATCTCACCGCAGGTCAACTCGAAAGCAACGCCAGGTTGATTTCGGTACTGAAAGAAAGAAACCCGGGCCTCGAGTACATGGTAGGCCACCACGAGTACAACGACACCACACTGCCTCATTACAAACTGTTTCTGGCTGTCGACGAGTCGTACAAGCCACACGACAAGCCTGATCCGGGGCCAAAGTTCATGTCAGACCTCAGGGAAAAGCTCAAAGCTGAACACAACCTAACTTTTATGAAATAATGATCGCCCGCATTTGGCATGGCTGGACTACGCTGGAAAACGAAATGGCCTATCAGACCATTTTGCTTAATGAGGTCATTCCTGGCATCAAGGCAAAGAAAATACCCGGCTTCAGAAAGATGGAAGTGATGAAGCGCTTGGTCGACGGTGAAATAGAATTCACAACTGTCATGTATTTCGAAAGTCTCGAAAACATCAAGAGCTTTACGGGAGATAACTACGAAACAGCCTATGTTCCAGACAGAGCCAGGGCCGTCCTCAAGCGGTTTGAAAAAAAAGCCATTCACAAAGAGTTAGTGGAAGAAATTTCTATTAGCTGAGTGGATTGTTCATGAAACCAACCTTGGTCGCATCGTTTCGATAAGCAAAACCAAGCCTCTTTCGTATCCCATGAATTCGAAACAGAATGCTGCTTTCTTACTCTATTAGAAAAAATATCAAATCCTCATTACTATTGAATTATTATCAATTTAATAGTCATTTTTTGTTACCTGTAGCAACGTTCCATGGTTTTCGGGCAGACAAAACAACAAACTCGCATTCTACGCATTTCTAATTTTCTTTTAGAAAAACTTGAAAGCACTATGAAATAACATTATCATAACGTACTTTATTGTTCGGTATTTGTCTGGTTTAGTAATATTGGTTGAAAATGGTGTTAACGCCCACAAAGTAATAGATCGAAGTATTTCAGATATATTAATTCAAACTGGCGGACATTACATCTCTTTAATACCTGTTGACCGTGTTGCTAAGCTTCATTTGCCTCAACCAGCTAAAGTATGTCTCAGTTCGGCACTATTAATGAGTACAGTAGTGAGTCCCACCTTTGGGATCAGCTGGTTCGGTACGGAGACAAAACGGCACTTAAATCTATCTACTCCGCCTATGCCCGACTACTGTTCAACTACGGCATGCATGTCACCCAAAACAAAGATTTGGTCAAAGATTGCATTCAAGACCTATTTTTAGAGTTACTCAAAAACCACGCAACGCTTAGCAAGACATCTTCAATTAAGTACTACCTGTACAAGGCACTCAGGCGAAAAATCGTTTGCGAAGAAAAAAAGATTACTCGCCAAATGTCGAGCCAGGAGCGTTTTTCAGATACAGACGGGGCTGAAGTCTTCTTCGAGTTTTCAGAAACAGTTGAAAAAAGTATTGCATTGAACCGGAAGAAAATTCTTCAGTCGGTACACGCCCTACCAAAAAAGCAGCAGGAGGTTATTCAGTTGATTTTTTTTGAAAACCTAAGCAGAGACGAGGTTGCTGAAATTTTGGAAATTGATGCCAACTACTTGTACACCATCACCTGGAAGGCCATTAAGGCTCTGCGAAAGGCACTCTTACCCAGGCAAGTTACTATTGACATAGTCCACATCCTGCTCAGCTTATCACTATTGAATTAAGCAGGTTCAACCGCCTAGGAACTCTCTCGAAATAACCCGAGTCGCCCTCCACAATCCAAGCGGACAAAATTATTTTACACGAAAAAGGTAGAGATTCCATTTCTGCCTCCTTTTAGTATTAAACGTAGTCATAAAGCAAATATTTATGAACCCTACCTTTAATACCGTAGAAGACCTAATCGTAGACAATTCCTTTAGAAAGTGGGTGCTTCAAAACGACCCCAAAGCCGAAGCACACTGGCAGCAGTATGTTTCGTCGAACCCCGAAAAGAAAGAATTGATTGAAGAGGCGAAAAGTTTCCTCAAAAAACTTCCAAGGGTAAACTATGAATTGCCCGTCTCAGAATTTGAAACTATTTGGGCGAAAATTGAGGAAATCTCCGAGTCTGAGATATACAATCCGAGCCAGACAATGGCGTCGGCACCAACAGGTGGCCGGGTGCGGTCAATTTCCTCCAAATGGTACTACTTGGCCGCCTCTATTGTCTTAATTCTAATTGCAGTCGGGGTCAGTCAGCAGTACATCAGCCTGATAGGAGACACAACTGTGTCTTTTCAGACAAAATATGGCGAAAACCAGACGATTGAATTGCCCGATGGATCGGTGGTGACTTTGAACGCCAACTCTACCCTTACCTACGAAGCCAATGGTTTTTCTAACGACATCAGAAAAGTCGAGATTGATGGTGAAGCCTTTTTCAAGATCAGCAAGCACGCCTCCCCAAAAGGTGACAGGATAAAGTTTACCGTTGAAACTGCTGACCTTGAAGTAGAGGTACTAGGCACCGAATTCAATGTTAACACCAGAAGAGCGAGCACAAAGGTGGTGCTGACAGAGGGGCAGGTACAGATAAAGCTAACAAAGACCGACAGTGTACGGCCGATTACCATGCTGCCGGGCGAAAAAATCACATATACCTCAGGTCAGAAAACCGCAACCAGGGAGCAAGCGAAAGTAAATGTTGCCACCGCCTGGAAAGAGAATGAACTCATTTTCGAAGACACCCCTGTTGGTGAAATTATTCACGTGCTGGAAGACAATTATGGGATGCGAATAAAGCTGAAAAAACCAGGGATTGCTGAAAGACATTATACAGGAACATTCAAAAACCCTGACCCTGAAGTCATTTTAATGGCACTCTCAGGCCTGTTTGACCTGAAACTTGAGCGCCGCAACGGAACCGTTACTCTAAACTAAAGCTGCCTATGGAAAACCAATCCAGAACAATTGACAATCGAACCAGTACCAAGGAAATTAAACTGCAAAACTTATGAAAATCTCTACGAAAAAATTTATGTACTCGGTAGGATTTACTTTTCTACTCCTACTCTACCACAGTGGAATTGGGCAACCTATCGACGACCTGTTGTTGTCGGCAGATGCCAGCTTATCCAACACATATACTGTCGAAGAAGCGCTCGAACACCTGGAAAAGAAGCACCAGGTATCGTTTCACTACGAAACGCAAATGGTCAGAGATGCAAAAGTTTCTGGCGATCTGTCTGATTTCGATCAGGAAGACCTACAGGATGCGCTGAGCACTTTGCTGGAGCCCTTAAAGCTCAACTTTCGCAAGCTGGATGATAAATACTACCTGATTGTAAAAGACAATACCCCCAAGAAAATTGAAAGTCAAAAGGCGGCGGGGTTTACCACCTCACTTGATAGGGGTCCACTCTACGCTTCAATTGCCAAGATCAATTCATACCAGCTACCAAAAATTCCAGTTTTAAGAGAACAAACCGTTTCTGGCAGAGTAACAGATGACAAGACCGGAGAAGGGCTACCGGGCGTAACTGTACTGGCCAAGGGAACTACAACTGGCACCACTACTGACATGGACGGTCAGTATCGCCTTACTATTGCCGATGAAGTAACCACCCTTGTTTTTTCATCGATTGGTTTCGTAACGGTGGAAGTACCTATTGCAGGCAGAAGCACCATCAACTTTGCCATGAAAGAAGACGTGACCAGCCTGGATGAAATTGTAGTGATTGGTTACGGTACGCAAAAAAGGTCGGATTTAACTGGCTCCGTTGGTTCTGTAAACACAGATCAACTTCAGCAGCGCCCGGCACCTTCCCTTAACCAGGCCATTGCTGGCAGAATACCTGGCGTGCAGGTAAACATCAACTCTGGCCGCCCTGGTGGAAAATCGAACGTAAGAGTTCGTGGCTTCAGCTCTATCAACTCTTCCAATAACCCACTGTATGTAGTGGATGGAGTGCAGTTGCCAGTAGGTAACCAAACGCAACGCAGCTCCGCCATTGATTATATTAACCCTAGTGATATCGTTTCTGTTGAAGTGTTGAAGGACGCTTCTTCGACGGCTATTTACGGTGCCAGGGGTGCCAATGGGGTTATCCTGATCACAACGAAAAAAGGAAAGTCGGGCGAAGGAAAAATTACTTATGATGGAATTTTCAGCGTCAATACCTACGGACCAAATAAGCCAGAAGTATTAAATACTGCTGAGTATCTGGCAGTGGAAGATTTGTCTTGGGCTAACATGGAAAAGTTTGACCCGGCCGGCTGGGCTGCTGGAAGGTGGGCATCACTAAATCCGGCGCTAAAGCGGACTGACCCTCGTCTTTTTGATGCCAATGGTAATCCCTATTACGATACCGATTGGATCAAAGAAACGACCCAAAGCAAACTTTCGCAGAGTCATCAATTGAATTTTAGTGGAGGAGATGACCGCACCACCTATTCGTTTTCGATGGGCTACAGAGACGATCAGGGTCTGTACAAAACGTCTTTTATGACAAGATACTCAGGCCGCCTTTCGCTGGAAACAAAGGTTAAAAAATGGTTAACTGTAGGTGCCAACCTAAACTACAACTACCAGAAAGAAAACAATGTCGACTTCAGCGATCAGGTTCCCCGACGCATGGTGGAAGATTTCCCTTTTCTGCCCGTGTACTACCCAGATGGAACCTACGCCGACAACAGGGATTATCCTTTTGCTGAAGGCACAATGAGTTCGGTTCATAATTTAATGGAAAGAGAATACCTCATCGGAACCCAAACGCTACTTGGAAGTGCCTTCACAAATATTACACTGGCGGAGGGGCTGGTTTTACGCAGCGTATTGGGTACCAACGTTGTGCAGCAAAGTGAGCAGCGCTACGAAGGAAGAACCATTCAGTTAGGCTCTCAGGGTAGGGCGTGGCTTACTCAGGGACAGGACGATTTTTGGTCATTCGAAAACTACCTGACCTACACCAAAACCTTTGCTGAGGTTCATGCATTCACAGGCATGCTTGGTTTGTCATGGCAAGAGTCTAAAACCTTCAATCAGAATTCAGAAGCCAGAAACTTCTCAACCGACTATTTCTCCTACAATAACCTTGGATCAGGAAGCCAAAATATCCTTGTCGGGTCTGGAGCCAGCCGAGAAGCCCTAAACTCCTACTTCGGGCGCTTCAACTATACCTTAATGAATAAGTATTTGTTCACCTTTACCGGCAGAGCAGATGGTTCATCCAAGTTTGGAGACAACAATAAGTACTCGTTTTTCCCTTCAGCCGCTGTGGCATGGAAACTTACTGAGGAAGGATTTATGCAGAACCTTCCTGTGGTTTCTAATTTGAAGGTTCGTACTAGCTATGGACTTACTGGTAACTCCGAAATTCCAGCCTATTCTTCATTGTCGTTGCTTAGTTCAAATTATGCTACCATTTTCAATAACAACAGAGTAAGCGGTACGGGAATTAATCGCCTGGCTAACCCCGATTTAAGATGGGAGAGAACATCTCAAGCAGACCTTGGCATGGAACTGGGCTTGTTTAAAGGAAGGCTAAACTTCGAGGCCGATTTCTACTATAGGAAAACCACAGACATGCTGCTGGATGCCCCCGTACCACAAACAAGTGGCTATGCAACGATTAGACGAAATGTGGGATCGATGGAAAATAAAGGCATAGAACTCGGGTTGAACACCATCAATGTTGAACTCAGCAGGTTCTCCTGGAGCACATCGTTTAATATTTCATTCAACAGGAATAAAGTACTTGAGCTTGCCACCCGTTCAGACATCTTTGGAGTTGGAGGGCCTGGTATCACCAACCAAACAAGTATCATTCGTGAAGGCGAACCAGCAGGTGCTTATTGGGGGCTAAACAGGCTGGGCGTTTGGGGTACCGATGAAGCTGCGGAAGCTGCGGAGTTTACCAGCTACCGGAACGGTTTGACCATGTTGCCAGGTGACATCAAATACGAAGATGTAAACGGAGACAAAGCCATAACAGATGCCGACCGTATGATTATTGGCAACGGTAGCCCCAAGGGCTGGGGTTCATTCATCAACAATGTCCGTTTCGGAAACTTCGACCTCACATTTGACGTGCAGTTTATGTACGGCAACGATATAATGGACATGAACCTTCACTCCAGTGAGGATCGTCAGACCTTGGCCAACAGCTACCGCACTGTGCTGAACGCCTGGACGCCGGAAAATCAGAATACCATGATTGCTCAGATAAGAGACACCCGTGCTGGCTACGTAACCAATGTTGACACGCACTGGGTTCAGGATGGTTCGTTCATTCGGGGCAGAAACCTTCTCATTGGCTATTCATTGCCTACCACTGCTGTCGAGAGAATCAAGCTAAGTAACCTGAGAATTTATGCATCTACACAAAACTTTTTCCTGATAGTGAGCGATGAAGTTATCGGAGATCCTGAAATCACTCCGATTCGTGGTAACGATGGCAACAATGTATTCTCTCAGGGTATGAAATGGCACGAATATCCTAAGCCCACGGTGTGGACGATGGGAATTCAGATCGGACTCTAGTCTATGTCATGTTTTTTGAACCAAAAAATTTAACTATCATGAATCATAACATATTCAAAAATATCGCAAAAATCGTCCTCAGTGGCACACTGCTACTATGGACTGGCTGCTCCGACTTCCTCGATGAAGAGGATCCGTCTAACCTGACTCCCGAAAGCTTCTATACGATACCGGCCCACGCAGAAGCTGCTATTGCTGCAGTGTATGCGGATGCTCGTTTTTTTGGCGATGGAGCTGGTATATTCTCGTCGAACTGGCAACTGCTCGAAGGACCCACTGGCACTTCGACGACTGAAACTGCACAAAATTCCGACTTGAACAACCTTTACTCCCTCACCTGGGATGGCAATACAGGTCATATCCTCAACTGGTGGAGAGGACTCTATCGGGTGATTGCGCAAGCCAACCTGGTGCTGGACAGAGTTCCAGCGATAGACCCCATGGATGAAGGCCAGAAAAATAGAATTCTTGGCGAGGCCCGGTTTCTCAGGGCTTGGGCGTACTTCTATGCCGTGAGATTATGGGGAGATGTGCCATTGATTACTTCACCACAAACGGCTGTGTCGCCAGATTTCTACCCTATTCGTGCTTCACAGCAGGCGGTATACGACCAAATTGTGGCGGATCTGATTGCCGCTGAATCAGCGGAGCTACCATGGACTGATGGAACTGGCAGAGTGTCTACATCTGCTGTTAAATCAATGCTATCTAAAGTGTATTTAACCATGGCCGGCAAACCGTTGGACAAAGGTGCTACCCACTATGACCTGGCGGCAAGAAAGGCAAAGGAGGTAATAGACAATGCTGGGCCAATCGAGCTTTTTGATACCTATGCCGAAGTACACGACGAAACACTCGGCAACACGAAAGAGCATATCTTCAGCCTTCAGTACAATAACCTGGTAGCTGATAACCCGATGGGCAATATGTTCCCCAACTTTAAGCCGGTTACCTATCGTGGACCCTCAGGTACTGGAAGCAGTGTTCCTACGCTTTCATTCTATGAATCTTATGAAGATGGGGATATTCGGGCAGTGAATCAACAAGGCTATTTCTATACCACCTACTATATCAACGGTAACGGAAAACCCTTTGATCTTGGTGCCCCTTACATCTTCAAACATTTCAATACGAGAGCTAACGGCACCGTAACGGTCAACGAAGAAGGGGATTCAGTAAGGGTGGCAGGAACCAGGACGGACAACCTGAATGTGCCTATGATTCGCTATGCCGAGGTGCTGCTGATATATGCCGAAGCTCAGAACGAAGTCGCAGGCCCTTCGCTGGCAGCTTACGATGCCCTTAAAGCCATAAGAGACCGTGCTGGGTTGGCTACGCCACTGCTCGGCACCCTCACCCAATCTTCCTTCAGAGAGGCTGTTTGGAAAGAGCGCTGGTATGAGTTCTGTTACGAAGGGATCACCTGGTTTGACATGGTCAGACTACAAAAAGTGTTCAATGAAACCACTGGTGGATTTGACAACTTTGTTGGCCATGTCAATTTAAGTTCCAACCAGGCCCTGCAAGCCAAGCATCTTTTGTTCCCTATACCAATACAGGAAATAGTGAATAACCCAGATTTAGCTCCTCAAAATCCTGGATATAATTAAGTCTGAATGCTCACACTCCCCGGTTGCTTTCGTAGGGTTTGCAATCGGGGAGTTTTTTTGTCAAGTCTCCGCAATATTCAAACCCTTTTCATGGGTCGACTCAAGCCCTGCGGCAATTGAAGGCCCAAACCCGCTAAAGCCTTCTATCGAAGGAAAACTTATCAGAACTAATGAGCTTAATCCTGGTAAACTCCCTGTGGTTGGGATTTAAAATGTAGTTAAACTCCTGGAGAATAAGAGCCGATGGAACCTTGAGCACTGCAGCCGTACCATTTGTCACCCATTTGTCGCCGATAATCCTTGTCGATACTTGTTGGGAAAACTCTTTCCAGTTAACGGGCAAGTCATTCAAAACCACCCTATCGATAGCAAGGTCGTCAGGTATGTCTATATTCATTACTCGAAATCCGGCATCAAGTCCTTCACCGCTCCTGTGAACCAAGTTCTCCAGACAAGCCAGCGAACGAGATTCGGCCGAGTAGATAACAAAAGTGCCTTTAGAATTCCACCTGGCCGCAAATCCTGAAGCGTATAAACTGGTACTAAATTTGGCCAACGTAATCCTGAAAACCCTCATGCAGTGTCACCCTGCTGAATTCGATCCAACTCTTCGCTGATTAGGTCGATGCCATCAGAAGTCTTGATGAGATCAAAGGGAGTACGATTATCGATGCCAAAGGCAGGCTTGGAAAGCCAGCTAAGGAATGACTCCCTCTTTCCAAAGGTATCAACACCCTTTCCATAGAGCCCTACCAGTTTCAGCATCAGCTCACTTTTGGCAGGACTAAATTTAATATGCTGCGCCTGGTATTTATGGATAGTTTTGGGGTTCAGCTCAACTACTTCAGCGAGGTAGTCATGATGGCCAAAAAGCCCTACAACGTCGTTAAAGATGGTGGCAGAAACCCCCTCTAACGCCTCAAAAGCCAAAGTGGTACTACTTGACACCCTGGGCCGAAGCCGCTGGTAGATGACCTCTGGCTCTTCAACCATCATCTTTCTCTCCAACTTATTCACGTTGTATTTTTTCATACCACGAAGATATGGAATTTTTTCCGAAATAGTAAGAATTTTTTCCTTTTCCATTCTCAATGCCTCAATTCCTTTTCGATGCCCGAAAGGTCTGAGAGCCAATCGTGGGCAAGCCCAGCAACAGAAGCATTCCTGATCCTATTAACACCGTCCCAAAGCTCAACTCTGTCGGGCAAATACTGAAGCCATCGGTTATTTGGAAAACACTCAAAAAGTTCGGCGATTCTCCGTGAGATACTCATCTTTCAGAAAAGCTTTTTTGAGACAAAAATGGAATGTCCAACTTTAGAGCTCTGGTCTTTTGAATAATTAATTTTACCAGACGACCTGACCGAAGTGGCCAACAGCACTTTCGGGGTGCCAGTATCCCTTGATGCACAACAACATCTTAGAAACCAGTGTCGCATTCAGCCCTTCATATTGCCGTATCTGCACATCGAATAATATGTATCCACGCCGCAGCTTTGTATCGTACCAAAAACAGACACAACCATGACTACTTTAACACTAGAAAAAACATCCAAAACTGACAAGGTCATCTTTTGGGTATTCACCAGCCTCTTCGTCCTGTTCGACGGCGTGGGTGCCATCGCTTTCAATACACAGCCAGCCATCGAGGGGATCGCTCACCTTGGCTTCCCTGATTTTTTCCGTATTGAGCTTGGTATTGGAAAAATCCTTGGAGGTGTTCTCCTTATTGTTCCGCAATTACCTCACCGACTAAAAGAATGGGCCTATGTTGGTTTTGGCATCTCAACGATATCAGCCATCATCGGCCACCTGGCAGTTGACGGTGGATTAGAGCACGTGTACCTACCGCTGTTAGTACTTCTGGTGCTGATCGTATCCTATGTATACTACCACAAAACCAGCGTTTCCTGAAAAAATAAAGATTTGACGAGTTCATAATATCCAAGTTCACTAATGGTGCGGGCCTACCTGCACCATTTTTCATTTACTCGAATCAAGCAATTAAATTGCATAGAAATCTACAGCTATGACCGATATTCCACTCGTTGACGGCGACTACCTCCTGCAAAAATTCCCCGGCAAGGGCGGCTGGACTTACGCTCAGATTCCCGAAGTGCTACAGGATAAAAGCTTCCCGTTTGGATGGGTACGGGTATGTGGAAGCATCGACGACTACGAGTTGAAAGGCTATAAGCTTGCACCAATGGGCAATGGCCAACTTTTTCTGCCTGTGAAAGCTGAAATCAGGAAGAAGATTGGCAAGCAAGAGGGAGATACCGTAAGAATCATTCTTTACAAAGACACACTCCCCTTAGAAGTGCCGCAAGAAATCATCGATTGCTTCTCAATGGAGCCACCAAAAGCCTACGAAAACTTTCAGAAGTTCTCAGAAAGTGAACAAAAATACTACCTCCAATGGGTATATGATGCAAAAACGGAAGACACCAAAGCAAACAGGATCGTCAAAATGATGGATCGGCTGGTAGCTGGCAGAAAGTTCTATGAACCGGATTAGTTAGGCACTATATTTAACACAAAATCAACCCGCTATTGCATGTCAAACATCGACCTCATCATAGAAGAACGCCCCGCCGACATCGGCCATTTCTTAGTCGGTCGCCTCCTCCCCTTCCGGGGCCGCCGCATGGTAGGCCCGTTCATCTTCATCGACCACATGGGCCCGGCTGTGATGGGGCAGGACGACAACCTGGATATCGGTCCGCATCCTCATATTGGACTTTCTACCCTCACCTACCTGTTCGAAGGACACGTCGTGCACAAAGACACACTAGGCTCCGACATGGAAATCAATCCGGGCGAAGTCAACTGGATGACGGCCGGAAAGGGTATCGTGCATTCAGAAAGAACTCCGGAGTACCTGCGGCATGCTGGCAAAACGCTGCACGGTTTACAGATTTGGGTGGCCCTGCCTAAACACCTGGAACAGATGGACCCTGAGTTTTTCCACGTTGCCAAAGCCGACATTCCCACCTGGGAAAAAGACGGGGCCAGCTTCAAGCTGATCGCCGGCACGGCATTTGGCAGAAAGTCGCCAGTGCCGGTTTATAGTCCACTGTTTTTGCTGGAAATAAAAAGCAAGACGAGAAGAACCATCGACATCAGCAAAGACCTTTTTGGCGAAGTGGGTCTGTATATTCTTGAGGGACAAATAGAAAACGAAGGCAACGTGCACGAGCCTAAACGCATTCTTGTAGCCAAAGACAGCAGCCTCTGCCATTTTGAAATGTATGAAAACACCACGGTGTATGTCTTCGGCGGAGAACCCTTCCCGGAACCCAGGCATATTTACTGGAACTTCGTTTCATCAGACCCACAGCTGATAGAAAAGGCAAAAACAGATTGGCAGGAGCAGAACTTTCCAATAATCGAAGGCGAGACCGACATTGTTCCA
Source organism: Imperialibacter sp. (assembly GCF_040222815.1). Lineage (GTDB taxonomy): Bacteria > Bacteroidota > Bacteroidia > Cytophagales > Cyclobacteriaceae > Imperialibacter. Next base: position 38,935 of record NZ_JAVKCH010000028.1, read on the forward strand.
CTTCCTCCTCAGGCTTTTGGACTGAAGCCGAAAACTTAAGCTGAAATAGTAAGAACAACCTTCCCAATATGCTCGCTGCTTTCAACTAGCTTATGAGCTTCAGCTGCTGATGCTAACGGGAAAGTCTGGTAAACCACAGGCATAATCCTGCCAGCATCCAGCAGCGGCCAGATATGCTTTTCAAGGTTGGCGGCGATAGCTTCTTTGAAAGTAGTTTCACGCACCCGCAGCGTGGAACCTGTGATTGTCAATCTTTTAACCATCACCCGCATCAAATCAATCGGGCTGTTGCCACCACCCATCGCATTGATGATCAGTAACCTGCCCTCTGTGGCAAGCAACCCAACGTTTTTTGGTGTGTAGTCCCCACCAATCATGTCAAGGATGACATCGACACCTTTAGGCTCAAGGGCCTTGATCACTTCAGCAAAGTCCTCTTTCTTATAATTCACGCATTTTACAGCGCCCAGCTTTTCTGCGAAAGCACATTTCTCATCAGTCCCTGCCGTGGCATACACCCTGCCCCCCATGGCCGTCACCATCTGTATCGCTGCCACACCTATTCCAGACGTGCCGCCATGCACAAGAAGACTCTCCCCTCTTTGAAACAGTCCCCGGTCAAATACATTCGTCCAGACGGTGAAAAAGGTTTCGGGTAGTGACGCCGCTTCTTCAAAAGACAGCCCTTCAGGTACCGGTAAACACTGCACACCTGGCACCGTCACATATTCGGCATAACCTCCTCCGGCCAACAATGCACATACTTTATCACCCGGCTTCCATCGCTTCTCCTCGGCACCCACCTGCTCTACAACACCAGCCACTTCAAGTCCTGGAATATCGGCAGGCACACCGGGAGGCGCTGGATACCGACCCTGACGCTGAATAATATCCGGACGATTGACGCCGGCCGCAGCCACCCTGATCAAAACCTCATCAGGTTTGATCTCTGGAACAGGCCGCTCCGCTATTTTCAAAACTTCAGGGCCACCCGAAGTTGTAATGACAATTGCCTTCATGCTCTCTTTTGTGAATAGTTATTCAAGTTAATACCCTGTTAACGAACGCCACACATTCTGGCAAATTTCTCCTACCGACCACTCAAAATTTGATTGATCATTTTGTTAATACATTGCATAACGATATATTGCATTACAACTTATTGATTATGTATTCATCTCAACTCCTCAAAGGCACCTATCAAACCGTGATTCTCAAACTGCTGAACGAGAACAAAAGAATGTACGGCTACGAAATCAGCCAGCGGGTAAAGGAGGAATCGAAAGGGGAAATACAACTGCCTGAAGGCTCTCTTTATCCTATTCTCCATAAAATGACAGAAGAGGGCTTCCTGAAAATGGAGAAGGTGAATATTGGTCGCAGAGTGCGACGCTACTATTCCATTACCACAACTGGCTCCTCTGAAGCTGCCTTGCGCATGGAAGAGCTCAACCGGTTTATGATGACCATGAAGCTCCTGATGCAACCCAACCCTGGATCGGCATGAAATTGAAGGACTCCCAAATAGCGCTTATCGAAAAAGACCTCCTGCGAAAAGGCATCACTTATGGCCCTTTGCACGAAGACCTGGTGGATCATGTTTGCAGCGAAATAGAGAAGCGGATGGCAATGGGCGAGCCGTTCAGAGATGCCTATGATCAGGTGCTGGGCAGGTTTGAGCAAAGAGGCCTGCCCGAGCTCAATAAAGAAACAGTATCTATTTTAAGCCACTTTACTATGCTCAGCAATTTTCTTACCTCTTCCCTCCGCCTGTTCAAAAGAAACATGCTTTACAGCGCCATCAGAGTCGTCGGGCTTTCGCTGGGCGTGGCAGCTCTATTGCTTTCCCTTTTCTATTACAACTATGAGCAGTCATTCGACTCCTTCCATTCTCAGGCTGATCAAATTTACCGCATCGTTCGCACCACCGAAGCTGGCAAACTGGCTACCACCACGTTTCCATTGGCTGAAACACTGCAAAACGAGTACCCAGAGCACCTGTTCACTCATTTTTTCAAGGATCGGTCGAAAACGCTTTTTAGAAAAGATGACAAGTCTTTTTATGAGGAGAAAATGATCTGGGCTGACGGCAATTTTCTACAGATCTTCCCATTTGAAGATTTCCAGGGAAATCCTGCCACAGCCCTTCAGGAGCCTTACAGCGTTGTGCTGACCAGCGCTGCGGCTGAAAAATACTTCAATCAGCCAGTAGTTCCTGGCGACTTGCTTGAATTTAAATGGAACGGAGACTTTTCAACATTGAAAGTCACAGGTGTTATTGATCGCTGGCCAGATAATATGCACATCAATTTCGACTTTCTGGTGTCGTTCAGTACAACGGAAGCGCTTTTCCCACCCAGCATAACCGATAGCTGGAGCATGAACTACTGCTACACCTATGCAAAGCTTACTCCTGCAACGAGCAAGGATCAATTGGAAGAAGGTTTCCCGGCTTTTGTAGCCAAATATGTGAAGGACACTGAAAAGCCAAGCGAAGCCTATCTTGGATTTCTGCAGCCTGTGCAGTCCATTCACACCGACCCCTCGGTCATTACTAACTATGCCAATGTGATTGATCCTATCTACCCTCAGCTGGCTGTGGCTGTCGGGCTACTGGTGCTGATCATTACCTCCGTCAATTTTGTCACCCTCACGGTAGCACAATTGCATGAAAGGGGTAAGGAAGTGGGCATCAGACGGGCCATTGGGGCTTCGAGGTACCAGGTAATTTCGCAATTCGTTTTCGAAACCTTCCTGCTGGTTATTGTCAGTTTTGGGCTAGCCCTGCTCCTGTTGCCCCTTAGCATTGATGGATTTAATTACCTGATGGCCTCCAACCTCACTTTGAGCCTCGGCGAGCACCTCTGGTTACTCATTGCACTCCCGGGGCTCATCATCGTTACGACCCTGGTGACCGGGCTTTATCCTGCGATTCTCTTTTCGAGATCCAATATTGCGGAGTCGATTCAATTGAAAAGAAGAAAAGCAGGCGTGTTCCTGAGAAAGGCTTTGCTCACCCTCCAGTACGTGTTTGCGTCAGCCCTGATCATTTTCTGCATTGTCATTTTTGAGCAGATCGACTACGTGCAAAACCAGTCCATTGGCTATTCCAAAGACCAGGTAGTGTATATCCCTCATGGCCGCCAAATCCGTGACAATCCCGATGTGTTCAAAAACAGTGTCATGGCCAATCCAGTGATTGAAAGTGTGTCACTCTCCTTTTACAAACCTACCGATGGCATTGGCAACACCATTGGTGTGACCTACAACGGGCAGGAAGAGATCAAAATAGCAGCCAATTCGGTAGACGAAGACTTTTTCACTACCTACAAAATTGATTTTCTCGAAGGCCAGGGCTTCGAAAGGATAGCTGGTGGCGATAAGAGGTCATTTATTCTCAATGAAAGCGCCGTGAAGCTGCTGGGAATCGACCGCCCGGTTGGAGCTACACTGGATACCGAATTCAACACAGGCGACCCGGGCGAACCAGTCGAAAAAAGAAAAGGCAAAGTGATTGGTGTAATACCCGATGTTCATTTTGAGTCCCTTCACTCCACCATCAAACCCATGATTTTTCTGGTTAAGCCTTACTGGTACTTCTACATAAACGTAAAGCTCAACGGTAACCATATTCCCGAGGGGTTGGCGCATTTGGAAGCCACCTGGTCAGATATGTTTCCCGAGTTTCCGTTCGAATACACCTTTCTGGATGACGAGTTTGAAAGGCTCTATGAAACAGAAAAACGGCTCGCCGGCGGACTTGGAGCCATGGCCTTGCTGGCGCTTATCACCACTTGTCTCGGCCTGTTCGGCTATATCAGGTTTGTTACTCAGCAAAAAACCAAAGAGGTAGGGATTAGGAAAGTGCTCGGCGCCAGCTACCTGCACATCTCCCACCTTTTCTCAAAGCAGTTTTTGGTGGCTATCCTTCTCGCAAGCGTCATTGCATGGCCGGTAGGGTACTATGTGGCCAATGAGTGGCTGCAGAATTTCGGCTATCATATCTCGCTGACCGGCACGCCGTTCGTGGCCACATTGGTTTTGCTATTGCTGATCTCCACAGGAACCGTGGCCCGAGAGCTGCTGCGGGTGATGAAACTGGATCCGAGCAAGACATTGAGATATGACTAACTAAGTACCTGAGTCTCTTCGATGCTGGATATCGCTCATTGCTTATATTAGCGATGTAGTTACCCCGTGTTTTGCATGCAAAATCGTTTTGTCCAATTCTGTATATACCTGCTGTTGGCTGTTTTTGGCTGTAGCACCGCTCAAGAAAATTTCAGGGATGACTTGCTGCTTTTGGAGAAAGAAAGGGTGCTCTCAGCAGCCGACGACTACCTGACAGCCGACATTCAAACCATCACCGAAGTCACAAGCCGCCGCTCAGCCGGCGGCCCGCACGACTTCTATTCTGAAGGCGACTACTGGTGGCCGGACCCTGAGAACCCTGGTGGGCCTTATATCAGGAAAGATGGGCTCACCAATCCGGACAACTTTTTCGAACACCGCAACCGCATGCGGCGGTTGAGCATCGTCGTACCGACATTAGTCGCTGCCTGGACAATCAATCACGAAGACAAATACGCCCTGAAAGCCATTGAGCACAGCAATGCCTGGTTTGTGAATGAGGCTACCCGCATGAACCCCGACATGCTGTACAGTCAGGCAATCTTTGGCAGAGTGACGGGCAGGGGCATTGGCATCATCGACGCTATTCATTTGGTAGAAGTAGCGCAGGCGCTGATGGTACTGGAAGAAAATGGTTTACTGAAAGATGATGCGCTGGAAAAAACCAAAACCTGGTTCGCTCAATTCAACGGTTGGATCACCACCCATCCTTATGGCATCGAAGAGCGGGACAATGGCAATAACCACAGCACCTGCTGGGCCATGCAAGTGGTCCAATATGCGACGTTTACAGGCAATGATTCCCTTTTGAACAGCACCAAAGACTTCTATGAAAAAACACTCCTGCCGGAGCAAATGGCCGCCGACGGGTCTTTCCCGAAAGAGCTGGCCCGCACCAAGCCCTATGGCTATTCGCTTTTCAACCTTGATGCGATGTACACCCTTTTGCATATCCTGGGCGGCCGCTCCCATGAAGTATGGCAATACCAGGCTGGCGATTCGCTCCAGGTCAGAAAGGCCGTCGACTTCATGGCGCCCTACATCGCCGACAAATCGCAGTGGCCCTACGCTCCCGACGTGATGTACTTTGACGAATGGCCCATGCGGCAGTCAGCCCTGCTGTTTGCCTACATGGCCTATGGAGATGATGGGTACCTGAAACTTTGGAAAACCTTGCCGGCAGACTCACAGGAAGATGAGGTGGTTCGGAATTTCTTTATCAGGCAGCCGCTTTTGTGGATTGACTAACAACTGCATACTGGCTACCTAAAAGCCAAGTAACTGGCAATGTTTTTGTATATTCACATCCATGTAAAAGGAGAAAAAATGACAAAAAGCCTCTTTCTAGTCTTGCTTATCTGCTTAACAGCCACGTTCGCTTTTTCGCAAACTGGTCTCAGCGTTACCCCTCCCACCAAAAAGTCACTTCCTGGTCAGCAGATTGATACATTGTCGGCTTACTTGTCCCCTTTGCAAATCCCTGGAAATAAAGTGCCGTCGGCGCTGAAATATTTTGTGCCTGATGATGATATTGAAATCACTCTGGAAGGTGATTTGGGAGGGTTGGTTACGAAATCTCACAACGACCGAATGCCCATGCTGATGCCGGAAGGAGATTACACCATGCCTGTTGTAACACCAGGAGACTCCACCAAAAACTACACCCTGCTGCGGAAGCGTATAGAATAGGCCCCTTCTTCACATTCTCTTTTTTATTTTCAAAAATAATTTTCCTCTGTTGTGACATTTCAGCACCTCATGCGAATAATGAAGTAAAGGCACTAAAAATCGCTTAAACTCAGGAAGGTGAAACGAACACAACAACAGGAAGCCCTCTTCATCGACTACCTCGAAAGCTGCAAAAAACTGATCGCCAAAGTAGCCAGGGTCTACTGCAAAGACGAAGAAGAGCGCAAGGACCTGATGCAGGACATCACCCTGCAGTTATGGAAAGCGTTTCCCAATTACGACGACACCTACGCCGTTTCGACCTGGACGTACCGCATCGCCCTCAACACTTCCATCTCACACCTGAGAAAAGTGACTACACGAAGTGCAGTGCAGACGAACAAATACAGCGAAGGCGAAATTATGCAGGTAGAAGCCGAAACGACAGATGAAAACCTGGAGCATCTTTACCGTGCCATCGACCTGCTCAAGCCGGTCGACAAGGCGGTTGTGGTGCTGCAACTTGAAGGGTGCAGCAACAAAGAAATAGCAGAAGTCATGGGTCTCTCGGCATCCAATATCTCCACCCGAAAGCTGAGAATCAAAGAAGAGTTAAAATCACATTTTGAAACAACTAAATAAAAAGGCCATGGAATTTGAACAACTAACAGACATATGGAACAACGCCAACCCTACGCTGGATCAAACGGTAAAAATCAACAAAGAACTGGTAAAGACAATCAGCTTCAGTAAGGTGAAATCCAGTCTTTCAGAGATCAAATGGACAAGTATTGTCCAAATTGTGGTGGGCATCTGGTTCCTGGATTTTCTGTCGGGCTTTGCCTTCCGGCACCACGCCGAGCCCTTGTTTCTCATCCCAGCCACTATGCTAATAGTCATCACGCTGTACAGCCTGATTTTTGACATTGGGCAGTTGGTAATGCTTTTCACGATCAACGCTAAGGCCTCGGTGGCAGAGGCTCAGCGAAAGCTGTCAACATTGAAAAAGCTTGAAGCATATGACGCTTATAGCCTGCTGGTTATCATACCATTGTTTTCAGCACCTTTTCTGATCGTGATAGCCAAAGCGGCAGCGGAGGTTAGCTTGTACGAGTTTGGCAGCCAATGGATCTATTCATATGTAGCGGGCAGTGCTGTGGTGGCAGGTATTGTCGTTTTCTTTCTGCGGATGTTCCCCAACAAGGGGCTTCAGGAGTCTATTGACTTTTTGCGGGAGTTAAAAGAGGAAAAGTGAGCTTCCACTGGTATCCGAAAGTCCTCAAGTCCACTAAGTGTGTGTTTTAACGGTAGTACTATATACCCTCTCCGGGGTATACTATTGCCTCATTCATAGACCTAAATTTGCCACCATACAAAATTTAGACTTATGAAAAAGTTATTAGTTCTCGCACTGCTTTGCATGCCTTTTTTAGGCAATAGCCAAATTGTCAATGAAAAAAATGTCAAAGACTGGGGCTATGGTGAAAACAAGATCAAAAAGGCTCCTAAAAAGATTTATGTCAAAGACTTTTTTGTCAACTATCAGGTACTATCGTCTAACTCAGAAACCACCACTAACTCAGACCTGGACAGAGCCACGTCGATGATGTCTGTGGGGCTGGTTGGTCTGGAGACTGAAGACTTTCAGGAAATTACTGATGCAGCCTACAAAAGAATGGTGAACAAACTGACCGACGCAGGTTATGAGATAGTTGGCAGTGAAGAAGCTGGTAAAGCAGAAATGTTCCAGGATTATACCAAATTGACTGGTGGCACCCCGAGTCAAGCGCAAATTATAGGTTATATCTCAACAGCCCCAACAGGATATGATTACTATGTAAAAAGAGTGACCAACAAAGGAAAAGCCAAGGATGCCTTTTTTGATGTTACACCTAAATTATCAAAGGAGCTTGGCGATATTCCAGTATTGGAAGCCAATGTGAGTTTTCAGTTTGTGACCATTGAGGGCAGTAGCTTTGCAGGAGCGGCCAAAATGAAAGGGAACGTCAATTTTGTATTAGCCGCAACAGCAATAGGCACTTCATCTGAAGGTTTTTTCGGCTCAAAAATCGAAACTTCTCCTTCACTTGAAAGAGTGGTTTGGAAAGGCGGTGCGGTGGGTGCTGGTGCGCTGTCCATCATACAATTCAGTCCTAAAAGTGATATCTCCATTGAAGGAGTAGTTGAGCAAAAGAAGTTTAAAGAATATGTATCAAGTAACAGTTACAAGCCATCTTATGCGAACATTGTGATTACTCAGGACAAAAAGATAGAGGTAAGCCATCAGGTAAAAGCAGACAGAGAGGCCTATAAAACCAAATCACTTCAAGCATTAAATGAGTACCTGGATCAAATGATCCAGAAGCTGCTTGACAGTGCAAATGGGTGATTAACAGAATCATGAATTGATAGCGTGTCTCTCCAGACACGCTTTTTTTATGGTTTTTTCTTGCTAAAATATGCCATGGAAGTCAGCCTGATACTGCCCCCTACTTCACCGGATGATACACTCTTTCCGCCGTGCGCAACACCTCCGCTTTGTCAAGGGTCATGTGCTTGGGCTGCTGATTTTGGAACCGCTCCAGCTGGTCTTTGAAGTGGGGCGAATCGGGGTGCATGCTGGCTCCGTAGGTATTCACCGTTTCTATGATGGGCAAGCCCTCCTTGGGGTAACGTACAAAGGCAATATAAGCATCGCCTGAAACCGCTTTGCGGGTGCCGTCGGGTTGTTCCCGTGAGTGAATGGCCGTCAGCGCATCGGGCAAGCCCCATATGGGGTATGCCACACCACCCCGCACCAGCTTCTGAATATCACCCAATACTACCAGGTCGTTGCCGAAATGCTCCATCATATAATCATACACGTACTGGTAGGTGGCCACAGCTTCCTCCTCTGGCAAGAACCCAGTGGCGTTGCGGTACTTGCTATAGAGTTTATAATACATCAGCAGAAAAACAGCCGCTCCCCGGCTATCCACTGTAGCTTTCCTGTCCCACAGCTGCAAACTGTTGATCACATTCTCCAAATCGGGATACTTCCGTGCATCCAATGTCCAAAAGGCATCGAGATTGATCTCGTACTGGAGCTCCTTCGGTAACTGCTGGTCAAATTTGATCTGCCTGAAGGTGTCGTAATCCAGTTTACCGACAGGCATTATTTCCGTCACTCGCTTGCTCCGATTATTGTGGCGGCGGAAGAAGCCATCGTTGGGGTCAAAATTAGCAGTATCGAGATTGTCAGCCGGGGCCGTGGCAAGGAAAGGCGCATGGTTGGTATTGAAGAGGTAGCCTGCCTTTGGGTTTACATACTGAGGCAGCTCCTCTATGCTTTTGAATGCTGTCCAGAGAGTGGCTGATGTGTTGCCTGGCAGCGTCCTGTCCCACTGGTACTTTGGGTCGGGGTTGCGACGGGGCACCTTGCCGTTACTCACATAAAAGATGGTGTCGTACCTGTCGGCATACACAATATTAAACATGGGAAGACTGGTCATGCTTAGCGCCTTATAGAACTCCGAAAAGTTGCGGGCCTTGTTCATCCTGTACCACTCCTCCAGGGCTTTGGCATCCATGAGGGCAGGCATACGAACAGAGAAAGTGCCGTTGTCGGCCTTTACAGTAGGGCCATACACACTCCAGAAGGCCTTTTTACCAATGCGGATCGGGATCCCTTTTACCTTGAGTTTGATCTTTTGCTTTTCAAGCTTCAGCCATTGGTCGTCAAACCGGTATTCGTTGCTGTTGGACGGATTCATTTGCAGCTGAAACACATCCACCTTGTCGAACATATTGACAGTGTGGGCCCAGCCCAGGTTTTCGTTGGTGCCATGAAAAATGACGCAGCCTCCCGGAAAAACACCACCAAGCATGTTCCAGCCCTCCTCACTTTGCACATGCGCCTCATAAAAAGCTACGGGCCCTTCCTGTGGCTGGTGGGCATTAATGGCCAGAAACGCCTCACCGGTTGTGGTCTTGCTGGAGTGTATGGCAAAGGCGTTAGATCCACGGGAATCGAAGCCGGGAAGTGCGGGCACCTTGCCTGCGAATAAGTTGGACAGGGCACGATCGGCCCCACTGAACACCGCCACAGAAAAAACCACGGCCGACAGATAGTCCTTCTCGTCGGCTGGGAAAACATGCTTGTTCAGCACCTCGTCGGGGTGGGCATCGGCGTAGGCCTTTAACCCCTGGATATAGCCATTAACCAGGGCTTTGAGCTCAGGGCTAATAGTACTCCACTGCTCCTCCACCAGCTGCCTGCACCTCAGTAGTTTGAAGGCATAATCAGCCTTGGCTCCCTCCTTTCCAAGATATGAGCCCAGCATCCCCTTGCTAATGAGTGCCACCTGCTGAATGGTTTCAAAGTCATCCTCGGCATGTGCCCAGGCCAGGCCGTAGGCCACTTCCGGGTCTGTTGGTGCAAAAATGTGCGGCACCCCGTAAACATCCCGGGCAATGGTGATGTTGGCGGGATCGATTTGGGCTTGTGCCACAGAGGCAGCAAATAGAAAGGCAAGGAAGATGTGTCTCATGTTTTAATAGATCGTGCTATTCCAGACTAAAAGTAGCAACAAAATGTTTTGAAACAGTCCAGGGCCTGTCACTGTCAGTCTGAGCCTGTCGAAGACCATTGAGGGGAGGTGAACTGCCTGCAGTTCCCGGTTGTTCCTTCACAACAGGCTTCTCAACCGCAGTTCCCGGTTGTGTCTTCACACCGGGCCTCCCGATCCATTCGCCAAAACACCCTTTGTTATTCGCCAACGATCACCTACTTTATGCTGGTCAAATGTAACCAACGGAGGTTGCACAGCACAAGCCAGAATTTACCTTTCTATGAACAAACAACTCATTCCATTAATAGCCATCGTTGCCTTTGCCTGCACCTCCTCGCCAAAGGAAACAAAGCACTACGATGTCGGCCAAATCATCACACCCCAGGGAGAAATGCTCTTCTGGCTCTACGATGACACCCCCACCCACAAGGCTAGTTTCATCAAACTGGCTAGTGAAAACTACTGGGACAGCCTGAGCTTCAACCGGGTGATCGAGAACTTTGTCATCCAGGGCGGCTGCCCCGACACGCCTGAGGGCTTCAGCGACTCGCCCTACCTGCTTGATCCTGAAATTCTACCTAGCCACAACCACGTGTATGGCGCTGTGGGTGCCGGCAGAGACGGCAACCCCGAAAAGTTGTCAGCTGGCTGCCAGTTCTACATTGTGCACGACAGCGACGGTATCCCACGATTGGATGGGGACTATACCATCTTCGGACAGGTGTTCAAAGGGCTTGATGTACTGAACAAAATAGCGACCATGGAAACGGACTCTCTGGATGCACCGCTGGATCGGGTACCCATGGACGTCAACATCATCCAAATGACTGAAGAAGAGCTTAAGGAAAGCGGGTTTGAACTGGAGATCGAAAAAGACTCTTAATGTTGCTGCCTCCACGAACCCTGGTTTTGAGTGTGTCTCTACACGATAGCCCTGGTCTGTGTCTTTGCAATCCGTCCACTACTGGCCTGTCAGACTATTATGATCCGCTAAAAAATTTAGGGCAGACAGGCCGCACTTGCTATTGCCGGGCGGTTTCGGCGAGAAGCCTTGTCTTCTGATGCAACCTCCGGCAACTCTAACGCATCCTGCTACCAACCAATCCAATACAAAAATGACTACAAAAGCACTGCAGGAACCCATCATTAATGTGAAACAAAAACTGTCGGCATTATGGACGTCCGTCATGTTCTGCTATGTATATGGCGATTATTTTGAGCTGTACGTGCCCAATAAAGTGAACGGACTCCTTAGCGGTGACAATATCTTAGACACCCCTACAAACCTATTGATGGCTTCCATAGTGTTGGCTATTCCTGCATTAATGATTGGCCTGTCCCTTCTGCTCAAAGCGCCTGTTAGCAGGGTTCTCAACATCATTTTTGGGACTTTTTTCACACTAATGATGCTCCTTATAGCCGTTACTTCACTCACCCCCTGGTATAGCTTCTATGTTTTTCTGGCCATTACGGAATGCATCATTACCGCCGTCATTGTCTTTTACGCCTGGACAAGGCCAAGGGAAGACAAGGCCATTGCCGCATAGCGTGTCATGGCTAAACCCGCCTTTGTGGCGGTGTTCACACATTTTACCCTGCCGCAAGAGACCCAAAACTTCCGAGAATTGGCAGTAGCCTGAACGGACAGGATAGGCGAAGTAAGCTGAACGGCTTGGTGAAATCCCACTATATTGCGGAGATAAATGCTACTGGTTTGGTTCACGCAGCAATTACTAATCTTCACATAAAACATGGCAGACACATTGTCGATTGAAAGTATAAGAAATCAAATTTCATCCATAGTTGACGAATATGGAGTTTCAAGCCAGTCAATTGGTAAGCTGGCAGCTCTTTTAAAGCAATTTGCAGGAGAAGAGGACTTCTGGATGAACAGGTATAGACCGGCTGATAAAAACGAGGAATTGCTCTATGAAATCACCATTGATAAGCCTTCAGGAATAGCGCTCTATTTGGTGTCCGACGCTTCAGGAGTTAAGAGCCCTCCCCATATTCATCACACCTGGGCGGCAATTGCCGGGATAAGCGGCGTAGAATTAAATCGCCTCTACACGATTGAAAACAATGAAATAATGAAAGTAAATGAAGTAAAAACTGTGCCGGTCGGCCCAGGCGAGGTGATTACCCTTGCTGAGGATGACATTCACTCGACAGCGGTGGTTGGCTCTCAATCGACGTACCATCTGCATTTATATGGCTGTGATTTGAAATCATTGCCTGCCTTTAACACACGAACATTTAGTGCTGAATAAAACAGCGTTCGACAATCCCACTTATCAAATTTTCTCAACACACAGGCTTCCTAAGACAAATTGGGGCAAAAAAATAGCACTGAAACCAGGCAATAAATACCGCACGGTGGCTATGTAGTACATGGCCAAATTTGAAAACAGCTTACCTTTGCCATTGGGGGTTAGAATTAAGTGCTATTTTATATTCGTATGATGAGTTCTCTTATAGTAGTAGGCCTTGCACTTATAATTCTCCTCCTAAGTGTGTTGTTGGGCAAGAAGAATAAACTCTTTGCTGACAGGTTTCTCATACTCTACCTCACCTTTGCAGCCTTTTGGCATGTTTACACCTACATAGAATACTCCGGCTTGCTGCTGAACAGCTACTGGATGCTCATGGGCAAAGGTATTTACCTATTGCATGCACCTTTTCTCTTTCTTTATATCTATGCGCTCACCGCACAAAAAAAATTACAAACAAAACATTATGTAGTTCTTTTCCTCCCCTTCATCATTTACACCGTTCATTTTTTTTACTACTATCTTTTGGTTTTCGACGGTGCCGCTTTATCAATAAACCACGGTTTGCTTTACATCAATGGCGGGCTATCCACAACCTGGCTAATTTTTGCTGAGCTATTCCTCATCATCGACCCTATTTTTCTAATCGTTTCCTACTATTTACTAAAAACCTATAAAAAGAGCCTACTGGCAGCTGTTTCCAACACCGATCAAATTAATCTCAATTGGCTTAACGTCCTCTTTTACCTTTGGCTGGCTATATCCGTTATCCTTGTTCCTTTTGGCACTCTTACCGTTGGCAGCGGTTGGTTCTCCACTGAGTTTTTAGACATTTTAAGTGAAATATTGTCGGTAGCCTTTTTCTTCATTCTTGGGTTTTATGGCTTCAAACAGACCACCATTTTCACCAACCTTGAGCTAAAGGGTGAATTGCCCTCAAAGCCAACTTCAGGGTATTACGAACGATCTGGTTTGTCAACACTACAAGCAAAAGCCTATCATGAGCAGCTATTGACATTGATGGAAGAAAAAAAGCCTTATTTGAATGGTGAGCTGACCGCCGGTGAGCTTTCCAAATTGCTGGGAATCTCGGTCAACCACCTTTCGCAAGTGTTGAATAAAGAACAAAAGCAGAATTTCTTTGACTTTGTAAACAGGTACCGAATAAAGGAGGTGCTTGCTAAAATGAAGGAGCCAGGAAATGACCATCTTACCCTACTGGCGATAGCTTTGAATTCCGGCTTCAATTCAAAGACCTCTTTCAATACCATTTTCAAGAAAGCCACGAACCAGACACCGTCACAATATTATCAGTCGTTGAAGAGGTAAAATAGGTTCTAACCTTTACGTTGGAACGCTTTGCACAACGAGGGCAACTACGTTTACATCCTATTTTAATTCTAAAAACAGAATACGATGAAGAAACTTAGTGTACTCATTTTTTTGGCTTTTGCCGTGGCATGTAGCAACGATGTTCCTGAAAATTCGGATAAGGTCGAAACCATACTCTATTTGGGGGAAGGTGATAATCAGCCTTTGCTGGTCGGCTTGGGAGGCTCCGAAGGTGGCAACGCCTGGACAAGCGACAGATGGCAAGCAAAACGTGATGCGTTTATCAGCAAAGGCTATGCGTTTCTGGCTGTCGGTTACTTTGGAGCAAAAGGCACATCCGAAGTGCTTGACCGTATTTCAATTGATGCCATCCATAAAGCAATAATTGATAGCTCTAAAAACCCTAAAATAGATGGCAATAAGATTGCGTTGATAGGCGGCTCGAAGGGGGCAGAACTAGCCTTGCTGTTGGCCAGTCATTTTGAAGACATTAGCTGTGTAATTGCCCTTGTGCCAAGCCACTGTTCTTTTCCGGCGCTAACACTCACTGCTTCTACTTCTTCGTGGACTTATAAAGGCGAAGAAGTGCCCTATGTGCCGATGCCGTGGGCTGCTGTTCCCTCAGCCATGAACCGTGACCTTCTTTCGGCCTTTACAATTATGCTGGAAGACAAAGCAGCGGTAGAAAAGGCCTTAATAAAAGTGGAGAACATCAACGGGCCTATACTTCTTCTCTCTGCTAAAAAAGACGAAATGTGGCCCTCTACCAAAATGAGCAATGAGATGGTCTTACGATTGAAGCAGTACGAATTTGGCCATCCTTATCAACATATAGCCATTGACGGTGGGCATACCGACGTCGTGGATCATTTCGACAAAATCTTTAATTTTCTTGGAGAGAATTTCCCAACCGATTAACAGGTTGTTGCCCCTCTGCTGGTACGAGCTTTTGTGGCTCGTACCCAAAACCGTTTCACTGATATCATTGATCCGCCGTCTGCCCCAAGGCCCAGTCTTTTCCAAGAATAGGGACTATTTTTGGCTGGGGCTCTAATTTTTGCGTGAAGTTTTTCAAATCCATTTTCGAGAAAAGACCACTACCCATTTACGTCAAGACATTAATCGGTGGAATACTACTTGGCGTCATCGCATTTTACTTTCCACTAACCCGATATTTCGGCCATCACGAGATCAACGGGTTATTAGCAGGGACTCTGTCCCTGGGCCTGTTGTTTGCCATACTGGCTTTTAAAATTCTGGCGATTTCAATCACTGTAACGTCAGGTTGGAGAGGTGGATTCATCATTCCCTTGTTTTTTGTTGGGGCAACTTTAGGCTTAATACTCCAGCACCTGTTTCCAGCAATCAATCTGACACTAACCATTGTTAGCTGCATGGCCGCCATCAACGCTTGTGTAACCCGAACCCCCATGAGTACCATGATCTTATTAGCGACTTTAACAGGTTTCGGACACTTTATCCCCATCCTATTTGCCAGTTTGACGGGATATTTTCTGGCACCAAGAATACCGTTTATAAGTTCACAGATGGAGAAAGAACAAAAAATAGCGATCCCCATCTCCCCTGGCAGAAGCTTCCGCTTGCGTTTAAAGCCATCCCGTCCTTATGTGTGTCTTCACACATTTTCTTACCTAACACCCCTGGTCATTTTTTCAGAAATTGGTGGTAGATTAACCGAATGATAAGAAGAGATGTGGACCGGCCCACACAAGGATATTAGAGCGCATAGCTTGATGCACCTTTAATCCATAATTTTCGTAAATTTGAATATGGAATGGCGAGAACACATAGCATCAGATAATAATGTCCTTCTAGGCAAGCCAACAGTCAAAGGAACCCGGGTTTCCGTTGAGCATATCATCGGGCTACTTGCCCAGGGCTGGACAGAACAGCAAATATTGGAAAACTACCCTCGCTTGACGCATGAATCCTTACAGGCCGTATTTTCATATATCCAGGAGTGCTTAAAAGACGGACTCCTCTACTCCAACGCCTGAATACAAAACCAGTTTGAAATTCCTGGCAAACAAAAATGTTCCGCTCTCAAGTGTTACCTATTTGAAGTCGCAAGGCATCGACATTACTGCCATTGGCATGGACCATAGCGGCATTTCAGATGAACAAGTGATGGAAATCGCTATCGCAGAAAACCGGACTATCGTGACTTATGATAGTGACTACGGCGAACTCATCTTCAAACATGGCTATAAGCCGGAAGCTGGGGTGATTTTTATAAGGTTTCAGCAAGTAGATCCCTTGGAAACATCCAGAATTCTCCAAAGATTAGTAGAAACTCCAGGTCTTTTTTTCAGACGAACCCTGACTGTTGTTGATTCCAACTCACTGCGGCAAAAGAAATACTAAAGCTCTCTAACACTTGCCTTCCATGCGTAGGGGGTTAGGTAGTAAGCAAACTGCCGCTCGCTTGGTTGTCCCTGTCCAATTAAAGGGGTTACTCTGTCCGCAAGCACAGGAGTAACCTCTTTAATTTGCCCGCTGACACCTGGTTACCCCTGGCCACCTTTCAGAAATTGGTGGTAGATTAACCGAATGATAAAAAAGGGAGATGGATCGACCCATACCCGGATGTTTGTAAAAATTAGAATGATGAGAAAAACTATACTATTCGTTGTTGCATTGGTACTTAGTTCGTCAGTATTTGGACAAACCACAGGAGAAAAATATGCTGACGACGTAAAATCAATCAGCGCAATCATGGATGCCTACTATGATGTGATTTCAGGCTCAAGTCAAGACCCCTGGCAATTTGAAAGAGACAGTTACATTCATTCACCAAATGCTGTCATTACAAAGTTAGATGAAAATGGGAATGCTGAATCACATTCATTAGAAGCAGAATACATCCCGCTGTTATTATCAACCAAAGAGGACTTTTACGAAAAGGAACTCAAAAGAGAAGTTAGTCACTTTGGGAATATCGCCCAGGTATGGAGTGCTTTTGAAGTGAGAACCGACCCAAATATTGCTTCAAACATGAGAGGATTGAATAGTATCCAACTTCATTTTGAACAAGGCAGATGGTGGATAGACAGTTGGACCAGTGAAATGGAGTCTGACAAGAACTCTTTGGTAACAGACTTTCTGACGAAGGAATAAACCTTTTGCCAGTCGTGTAGGCAGCCGTGAGCTACCCACCTCTCCCCCGGCACAATGAGCCCGCCGGGCCACGTAGGCTTGTGCCTAATCCCAACATCCCGTCCTTATGTGTGTCTTCACACATTTTCCAGCGTACTGCTGCCAAGTAACCAGCGGCCCACAGCTCGCAAGTAACAGCGACCACCAAAAAGCCTATCTGCGTCGTAAAAACATAATAGCGGTCGGCTCGGAAGTAACAGCGGTCACCAAAAAGCATATCCATGTCATCAAAAACATTACAGCTCTCAGCTCAAAGGTGACAGCTACCACTAAAAAGATGACCCGGTTCGGTTAAAAGACGACACCGATCACCAAAAAGATGGCACAGTGCATGAAAAAGATGAGTGCTCTCACCAAAAAGATGACAGCGACCACCAAAGAGATGACCCAGCTCACCAAAAAGGTGACAGCTGCCACAAAAATCAGGGGGAGGGGGTATCTGGAAGGGGGGTACCCCCCTCTGCGAGGGGTGTATTGTACTTTTTCATGCGTCTGCGGTTTGCATAGCTTCTTTCAGTCTTAGTAAAACGAAGTGAGCTGAGGAAAAAGATGGATTGGGTTGGCTCGGAAGTGGCGGTACCTACCTCAAATTAAATAAGGAGTGTTCTTGAGGGTAAGTGGCGAAAATAATCAAGAGCCAAAAAAGATACTCCGTTTCCAAGACTGTTACATAGTTTTCTTTCGAGATAAAACGGAAAATAAAGTAACCAGCTTGAATCGACCCTGCTATATTTGGGGAACGAAACCTTTGAGAACAACTGGTTCCTATCTTAGGCACGATGAAAAAGAGTGTCTGTTTGGCAAATCAAAAAGGTACATCTTTTGATAAAAGCATTAAAAGAGAGGCGAAATGATACTTTGGAACAACGAAACTGAAATCCTTTTTTTTACAGAAGCATTGAAAAATTTTGCTTCACCGGAACAATTATTTTACAATCTGCAAGGCGGGTATTTCGCATACGTACCAAAGGGCGCAGACGCAGAAGGCCAGACATTGCAAAGCAGAAATTCTCTGATTGGACAGTTTACTGAAAAATGGAGCAAGACTTTATTTGAACCAATAGCAAACGAACTAGGACTTTATGCAGTTAACGGTGTGGTCTGCGATGAACTTGGACTCTCAAGACAATCAAATGCCGACCTTGCATTTTGTACAACAAATACAACTGTGCAAAAGCCTGAGAATGTAAAGCTACTTTTTGAAATTAAGATGAGTGTGATTTCAAACTACAAATATACCCACCCAAACGCCGTTGAGTATGTTGGGGACTATAAACAACACAAGGGAAACCCAGCTTTGCTCCGTTCTGACTCTATGCTGAAGGCTATTGGGAAATCCATAAACATTAGGGTTTCTGGTCATTCATCTACAAAGATTCCAGTAGTGGTATTGGGAAACAGTCCCATTACTGACAGCTACGTCAAAAAAGTGGATTTTTTAAGGACTTCAGGAGTAATACAAGGTTTTTGGTCACTGAATCCAAACCCAGCTAACTCTAACTATGTAAAAAACACGCCTAAATTAGGCTTCCAAACAATTTTGAACAGAGACCAACTTTTTGCGAATTGCAAAGAGCTTGTTACAACCGACATGAACTACTTCTCTTCAATGATTTCAAAATCCAAACTCGGGGAAATTATCACAATTGCAAATCAGGAAGCGGCAGACGTTGCTAAAGCAGAAAAATTTCTAACACTTATCCGAAGCTAAGATGAAAAAAATAAAAGGGACAGAAACAAGCGCTTTCGGAACAAACGGAAGAATTAGCCATGACAGCTCTAAGTTTTACAATTCCAAGCTTTACTCCGAGCTTGACGATGAAAAAGTATTCGACAAAAGTGATAATGATTTCCCTTCCGAGTTAGAAAATAAATTTATTGCTGGTTCTGCCGAGAATATGGAGGAATTACCTGATAATTCAGTCCACTTGATGATAACTTCTCCACCATATAATGTGTCAAAGGAGTATGATAAAGATTTGTCATTAAAAGAATATTTGCAACTACTTGAAAATGCATTTAGGGAAACATATAGAGTTCTTGTAAATGGCGGTCGGGCCTGCATAAATGTGGCTAACCTTGGAAGAAAACCTTATATACCACTATCCGACCACATCTCCAAAATGATGATAGATATTGGCTTTAATATGCGAGGCGAAGTTATTTGGAACAAGGCAGCCAGTGCAAGTCCTTCGACAGCCTGGGGAAGTTGGCAAAGTGCTGCAAATCCCACGCTAAGGGATATTCATGAGTATATTCTGATTTTTTCAAAAGGAAACTATAAAAGAGAAAAAGGCGAAAAAGAAAACTCCATAATAAAAGAACAGTTTATGGAGTGGACAAAATCGATATGGACAATGAATGCGGAAAGTGCAAGAAGAATTGGACACCCTGCTCCATTTCCAGAGGAGTTACCCTACAGGCTTATTCAGCTTTACTCCTTTAAAGACGATATAATTCTTGACCCGTTTATGGGTAGTGGAACGACAGCGGTGTCAGCGATAAAATCGGAAAGGAAATTTGTAGGTTATGACATTTCTCAAGAGTATGTTGGATTAGCGACGAAACGCCTCAAACCCCTATTAGAACAGACACTACTGAAATTTGCTGTGCCAAATGGAGATCATGAATGAACCCCAGCGCTTTCATTTGAGTACCGGCGGAAACGAGAATCAATGAGACAAGCAATTGTATCCCCCCGATGCAAGCGTCCTTAAATGTTGCACAACGCCCCAATCCTCTGCGCAACCTCCCTCATTTTTCTTACATTGAAGCCATATTAATGCCCTAGCTATGCGACAACCTAAAACACCTACCACCATGAAAAAGCATATCAATTATTGGGCACTGCTTCTGTTCCTCCTATCGGGTGGTGCCTTTGCCCAAAAAGGGCCGGACGCAGCAGCCATCAAAGCCTCAGCCAATTATGGCAAATCGGTGGCGGTGTTTGGTGGCTCGGTGTCGGTGATCCCTGAAAGCGACAGCGCCAAGGTGCAATGGGAAAGGCAGCTCGGCATGAAAATCACCAACTACGGCGTGCCGGGTGCAGGCTTTTCATCGCTGCAGGGCAAGTCGCTACAGCAGCAGGTAGATGAAGCCGGTGTGTTCGACATCTACATCCTCTGGGCCTCCACCAACGACTACACCAACAAGCGGGCAGTGGGCACCTACACCGACTACACCGAGTTTGACGGCTACGACAAGACAAAACTCACCACCCAGGCAGGCGGCATCAACTATTGCATCAAGAAGATCTACGAGCTGAATCCAAAGGCTACCATCTACTTTTTCACCTCCAGCAAAGCGTTCAACAACCGGGGCGCTTATGACCCGTTTTATCCAAAAGGCATGGTGGAGCATGTGAACATGCAAAAGACAATCTGCGAACTTCATGGCATTCCCGTTCTCGATCAGTTTACGCTTGGCGGCTACAATGTCTACAACAAGGACTTGTACTACGACGACCCCATCCACATGAATGTGCTGGGCTACAAAAAGCTGGGCGAGCTGCAGGTGGCGTTTCTGGCCTTTCCGTAGCAATTAAAGAGGTTACTCTCTGCTCCCATGCAAGGGTAACCTCTTTAATCGTTGTGCTACCGTACAAGAGTAACCTCTTTAATGGGACTGCTATCCCCCGTCACCAGCCACTAGTTACGCAACCGGGCGGTAGATAGTCTTTCAAAAACCTTAAAAATCACATGGCACCAACCGGAGAAACAGACTTGACGAAAATACTTAAGACCTTGAGGCCCGTGCTCAATAATGGTGAGTTTGTGTTTTGTGTAGTCAACAACTTTGCAGCCCTAAAGCCGGAAGACATAATCATGTCGTTTCGGGAAGAAGAAGGAAACACCATCATCATAAAAAAGAAACTGGCCGACCGTTTACATCTCCCGTATTCATTTGTGGCAAGCTGGATTACCCTGTCCGTTCATTCCTCCCTGGCGGCCGTTGGGTCAACCGCCGCCTTCTCAAACGCCCTTGCAGAGAAAGGAATCAGCTGCAATGTGGTGGCCGCCTTTTACCACGACCATATTTTTGTCGACAAAAAAGACACCGACAAGGCCATGGCTGCCCTTGCCGGGCTTTCAGAATAGCTGTTCTGCAAGAATGCTAGTTACCGCCTTGGCTGAACAAACCTGGTTTCTCAAAAATTGGCCGTAACTTAACTCCAAAACAAAAGAATCGGCGCAGATTCCTGCATGCAACGGCGGGGCGAATTCACTACTTCATGCAATACTCCTCACTCATCAGCTACCTAAACTCTTTCGTGACCCTCGCCCCGGAAGAGGCTAGCGAGCTTGAAAAAAGAGTGACCCATCGTGCCATCAAGAGGAGACAGTACATTCTTTCCGACGGTGAGGTTTGTAGGCACTACAACTTCATTGTGGAAGGGTGTTTCAAAATGTACAAGGTAGACGGCCATGGCAAAGAGCATAACCTTCATTTTGCTACCGAAAATCAATGGATTACAGACATTGCGAGCTTTCATGCAGAAACACCCAGCCAGTTGTACATAGAGGCGATGGAGCCTTCCATCATTTTTCAAATCAACAAAGAAGATTTGATTTACTTTTATGAAAGAAGCATCAAATTCAACCGGATTTTCAGGGTGATGATAGAAGACGAGTTTGTTCAGCTACAGCACCGCCTTCTTCAAACCATCAGCTCCCCGGCAGAAGAAAGATACCTGGAGTTTATGCGTCGCTATCCAGATCTCTTCAATCGAATTTCAAGTGTTCAAATAGCCTCCTACCTGGGCGTGACACCGGAGTTTCTAAGCACCATCCGGAAAAAGCTGGCCAACACTTAAACTATCTTAAGGTTTGTTCTTAAACTACCTTATAGGTGCGCATGAGGAAGTTTCCTGACCTTTGAATCGAACAAAATTCAAAAGCAATGAAGCGAATGATTCTTCCAGCGCTGGCCATTGTGGTAATGGCCTCCTGCGGTAAAACAGGCAATCAGGAAACAATCCAAACTCCCACAGAAAAAACAGACATCATGCAAAAAGAAGAGAAACAAAAAATTGAGGCTTTACTAATTCAGTACAAGAGGGCACTGAATACGGCTGACGCCACGTTGTCGGCAAGCCTGTACACCAGAGATGGCGTGTTTATGCCCACGGAAGCACCCTCAGCCATTGGCTCCGGCAATATCCTGAAAGCCTACGAATTCATATTTTCCCAGATCCAACTCAGTATTGAGTTCTATATTGATGAAATCGAGATAGAAAATGACCTGGCCTTTGCTACTACGAGTTCCAAAGGAACTACATTGATTCACGCCACTGGCGACACCATACCGGAAGCCAACAGAGAGCTATTTGTTTTTGAGAAAGCGAACGGGGAATGGAAGATAGCCAGGTATATGTTCAATAAAACAGCCCGTATGCAATGACTATGAAGGCAGCCGTAACCACTAGTCCGGGAAATCCGAACGTCATTCAAGTACAGGAAGTGCCCAAACCCGATGTGAAATCAGGTTGGGTGCTGATCAGGGTGAAAGCATTTGGTCTCAACAGGTCAGAGCTTTTCACCAGAAGGGGCGACTCTCCCGGTGTACAGTTCCCCAGAATTCAGGGCATTGAATGCGTTGGAGTGGTAGAACAAGACCCATCCAACACCTACGCAAAAGGACAGCAGGTGGCTGCCATCATGGGCGGCATGGGCAGGGCTTTCGATGGTGGATATGCCGAATGTGTCCTTGCACCGCTAGAGATCGTTGTTCCCTTCGTAAGCGACCTTCCCTGGGCAATCCTGGGTGCCATTCCTGAGATGTTCCAAACAGTGTCGGGCTCCCTCAATCAAGCCCTGGAGATTCAGCGGGGAGAAACGTTACTCATCCGGGGCGGCACCTCGTCCATTGGCATGCTGGCCTGCCAGTTAGCCAAAACAAAAGGGGTAACCGTGGTCGCCACCACCCGAAACCCAGATAAGCAGCAGGCACTGCTCAACAATGGAGCAGACCACGTGGTAATTGACAATGGAAGCCTGAAAGAGCGGGTGAGGGCTATCTATCCCGAGGGCGTTAACAAGGTGCTGGAGCTGGTCGGAACGAGTTCACTCAAAGATTCACTACAGTGCACAGCTAAAAAAGGCATGGTATGCATGACAGGCATTCTTGGTAACGAATGGACAATGAAGGATTTTACGCCCATGGGTGATATCCCCTCTCTCAGCAGACTTACAGTCTATATGGGTGAATCGGCAGACCTGCCCAAAGAACTATTGCAGGAGTTTGTAGAAGAAGTGAAGAAGGGTACTATCGACTTAAACATCGATCGCACCTTCCAACTCCATGAGGTGGCCGAGGCCCACCAATACATGGAAGACAATAAAGCCAGTGGCAAAATAGTAGTGGAGGTTAAATAAACCCAAACTGATCGTTCCTGGGTGTACTGCCTTCATCCCGCTGGGTGGCAGCTGCCATCCCGATTAAAGGGGTTACCCAATACCGAAGCACAAGCATCCCCTGGGCGGTAATTGAAGTAGCAACGAAACTATCAATTGTGAGTGCCCATTTTTTAGCGACTGCGGCAATCTGATCATTTCGAAGCCTGATCTCGGTAAACAGATTGCCATGGACACAACGACACGGGATCAGGGTAAGTCTGAGTGATAGAAGTAGAATATATGGATATGATGTGTGGGCAACCCCAACAAGTCAGATTTACCGAGTCACTTTGAACCATAACAAGGTAAGTAGTAAATTCGTCAATGGCTGCCAATTCTAACTTTGACCTATTTTGACAACTGGAGAACAAATTGTGGGAGCTCGAAAGAGCCAAGGATACTCTCAGGAAGAGCTATCCCATGTTTCCGGAATCTCTTTGCGAACGATTCAGCGAATTGAAAAGGGAGAAGTGAACCCAAGAGGATACACACTGAAAACGCTGGCTCAAAGTCTGAAGATAGAACTGAGTGACCTAACGACTCAGGATGTTTCAACCGACGATAAGGCGGCCAGCAAGATCCGTTCATTAAACACATTGGGCTTACTTGTTATATTGTTCCCGCTGGTCAGCGCCCTGATTCAGATCGTCTACTGGACTAAAAATAAGCACTTACTTTCCAGCCGACCAGCAAGCAGGAAGGTGCTTAGCTTCCAAATTCTGTGGATTGTTGTGGTACTCATCTTTTTTAGTCTGGTTCAGATCCTTACCTACTCTATTACCGGACAAAGTGTTTATGGCCATTTTCCGGTTCGTACCACAGGTTACCTCGTTCTACTTCTTGCAAACATCTCTGTCATTCTGTACACAGCCTCCAAACTGAACAGAAATTCGCCAGTATTGCTTTCGGGCGTGCCTTCATTGGTCTAATGACACCAAAATGGCACTGAAGTGTCGTAATCATTTGATCTTTTGTTGCAGTTATTGCACGAAAAAAAGACAAATGAAAAAAGCCCTTCTAACAATACTGATAACCATGATCGTAACGGCTGTATCAGCTTTTAAAATTTTCAAAACTATAGTGGAAATGGATGAGCCCCAGGCCGATAGGCAGGAGGAGATAGACTCCAGCATATTAGGAGAAGAACGTAAACTTCTGATTCATCTCCCCGCAGGGTATGACCCGTCTCAAAGCTATCCGGTCATGTATGTCCTGGATGGCTCATCTCAGGACTTCCGTGTCGCTGGCATTGCTGATATACTGGATCGAGCCAATACAGTCCCAAAAATGATCATTGTTGGGATTCCAAACACAAACAGAGACAGAGACTTAACTCCGCACTATATCCTTCAGGATACAGATGGGGAAATTTTTGGGAAAGGTGATCAGTTCTTGAGTTTTTTGACAAAAGAGGTGATTCCATTCATTGAATCTAAATACCCGACAAATCAATACCGAATGTTAGCGGGGCATTCGAGGGCAGGCCTTTTCGCCTACTATGCTTATTTAGAGCGACCAACGGTGTTCGGTGCCATTTTTTGCTTCAGCCCTGCTTTCTGGAGAGACGATATGATCATTCTAGACAAGGCCGCCACTTTCTATGCATCCACCGGCAGGGAGGCTCCGTTCATTTTCATGAGCCTTGGAACCGAAGAAAATGAAAAAATGAAGGAGGCTTATGATGCTATGACTTATTTCCTGGTGGGGAAAAAAGTAAAGAACTTGGTTCATACATATACCCCGGAAGCAAACCATGGGAACAACCTTTACTATTCTACCCCAATAGCGCTGAAGACTTGGGCCGAACAGATGCCCACAACTAGCTCCAGCCAGTAAGCGAATAGGCGCAATCACCGATGAGTTGGTGTTAGCGGGTGCAGTCCCATAGGGGCGACACATTGGTACCACCACAATCCTGCATTTCTGTCATAAGTTCTCACTTTATTTTTACTTATACTTATGACACACTTTTCTGAACAGTCTCTGCACAACCCACCCTGCGAGTCCCCATCGGGACGGCATATCGGTACACCAAAACATCTTCGCCGTACAACCTCCCAGTCCCATAGGGACGACATATCGGTAACGCCTCCTCACCACCCATCCTCCAAGTCCCGTAGGGACGGCATATCGGTACACCAACGCTTCTTCACCACCCAGCCTTCCACTCCCATCGGGACGGCATATCGGTACACCAAAACATCTTCGCCGTACAACCTCCCAGTCCCATAGGGACGACATGTCGGTAAAACGCCTCTTCACCACCCATCCTCCGAGTCCCGTAGGGACGGCATATCGGTACACCAACGCTTCTTCACCACCCAGCCTTCCACTCACATCAGGGCGGCACACCGGCTCTTACACCAATAAAAAGCCATACCTCACAATCCTGCTTTGCTTTAAAAGCAAGCCAGCTTACATTTGATTAGATTCACTTGAATATAGAACCGAACCAACCACAATGAAAAGAATAAGCCTCTACCTCCTCGCAGCCTCCCTCCTCGCCTCCTCCTGCACCCAGCAAAATAAACCGGACGGCACCAAAGCCCTTCCCCGCATCGCCATCGCCGGGCTTGCCATTGAGTCAAGCACCTTTTCCCCGGCGCTAACCGACGAGGCGATGTTTCGTGCCAGAGTAGGCGACGACGTTTTTTCTTTCTACTCGTTTCTCAACCCCGACTCTTCTCAAAGAAAACGAGCCAACTGGATTCCGACCCTCAGGGCCCATGCCATTCCCGGCGGTGCCGTCACAAGGGAAGCCTATGAGTCGTTGGTCGGCAAAACACTGTCCATGCTGAAGGACAGCCTGCCCTACGATGGCCTTTTCTTCGATATCCACGGTGCCATGAGCGTGGTCGGCCTCGACGACCCGGAGGGGGATTTTATCAAAAGAGTGCGTGACGTTGTGGGCTACGAAACGATCATCTCCACATCGATGGACCTCCATGGCAACGTATCTAAAACACTGGCTCAAAACAGCGATATCATCACCTGTTATCGGATGGCACCACATGAAGATTCGAGGGAGTCGGACAAACGGGCGGTAGAAAACCTGCTGGACAGGATTGAAAGCGGCAAAGGCAAACCAGCTTATAAAGCGTGGATACCGGTGCCCATTTTGTTGCCGGGTGAAAAAACCAGCACCAGGGTTGACCCGGGCAAAAGCCTGTATGCAAAAGTGGCTCCGGCTGCTGATCAGGAAGGCATTGTAGATGCCGCCATCTGGATTGGTTATGCCTGGGCCGATGAGCCCCGCAACCACGCCGTGGTGATGGTAACAGGCGACGACAAAGCAAAAGTCACCAGCACGGCTGAGTCTTTGGCCAATGCCTTCTGGGAAGTAAGAAATGAGTTTGAGTTCATTGCCCCCACCGCCACGCTGAAAGAAAGCCTCGACCTGGCCATTGCCAGCGACAAGCACCCTTTCATGATCAGCGACATGGGCGACAACCCTACAGCTGGTGGCGCCGGCGACGTCACCTGGACGCTGGCCCAAATACTCGCCCGGCCGGAGTTCAAATCGGCGGATGGCCCTTCTTTGATCTACGCCTCTATTCCCGGGCCTGAGTTTGTGGAGAAGGCAGTTGCGGCTGGTGTTGGCGGCAAGGTATCCGGCACCGCTGGGGCAGCGGTTGACGCTCGTTTTTCACCCCCTATTCAGCTCACCGGAACAGTAACGGCCATCGAAACGGGAGACGCCAGTGCTGAAACAGAAGTGGTTGTGAAAATTGGCAGCGTAAGCGTGATAGTGACTAAAAAGCGCAAGCCTTACCACCGGGAAAGCGACTTTACCAACCTGGGGCTCAATCCCCGTGAATCAGACATTGTAGTGGTGAAAATCGGCTATCTGGTGCCAGAGCTTTACGACATGCGTGCCGACTGGATCATGGCGACGACCCCAGGAGGCGTGGATCAGGCCCTCGAAAGGCTGGAGTTCAAGAGAATCAACAGGCCAATGTTCCCGTTCGATAAGGATATGGAAGCTCCTGATTTGAGTGCACAGTTGATTCCGCAGTCGGGGAGTAATTAAACCAGGCTAATACCTTAACGAAGACTGCCAAAAATTGTGTATTCGACAAATCCACTCAAAGTATGTTTAGTCATTTTATTTATCGGCACGTCGTGCAGATCCAGCTATCATTATTTTGATGCCTACGAAAAGACTGAATCGACGGTCATTTACCCGTTTCAGGTGATTTATGCAGACTCCGTGCAGATAGAAGGAAAAGCCAAGCCATTGAAGACCTACGATTTAATAAGATCATCAGAAAAAATTATTGTTCATGGAAAGCTTCTCCTGGCCCACTATAGTGGTGAGTTTTTAGCTTTCGAGGAAGATACTGTGGACATAGAGCAAATCAACCTCACCATAATTCCGAGAGAAATTGACGGTGGCATTGTTTACGGAGACGGCTTTGCTGGAGCGATTAACACTCCCGAAGTCAGACCAAATTTAAGTCACCTGTTCGAGAAATTTCCTCATCGCCGATCTCATCCCGTCACCGATATTGGATACCTGGAGTTCTCACACCCACACGGGAGTACAGTGGAGATAAATCGGAATCAGGAAATTTGCATCAGATGGTGGACGGGAAACAGGGATGCCAGTACCATGGATTTTTTTGTGCTACTCAAAAATATTTTTGACGAGACGATTGATTCCATTGCAGTACACGGTAACACCTATAAAGCAGCGTTTGGTAAATATGAAGGATTAAAAGAGGCCAGATTGATAATCTTAAGGGTCGGAAACATTGGAGAAGAAAAATCATGGACTAAAGACCTGGGAATAAGAATCGGAGCCAGAAACTCTTCTTTGACTGATGTTTGCGACATAGAAAGCCCAATAGAAGCTTTGAAAACAGCCTATTTCCTTGAATACCTGGGTGACCTCTATGGAGCCAGAGAGATGTATTCAAAAGCCTCTGCTTTTCAGAATCACCATATTTATGATTCGCTGTTAACAAACTTCGAACAGCGATACGCCACATATTTTAATCTGAAATAAGGCCGTTTTGATGGGGTAATGCTGCAATATGGCTTTTCAAAAAAACGCTAGCCGTCAGTGATAGCGTTCAACCATGTCATCACAGTAAACCCACCCTCGCATGGTGGTCGTCTCCCAGTCAAAATCTCTCCAAAGCCTCCTCATTAAATCAATGTCTTCTATTCATTCCGGTAGTTTTTTCGGATATTCACGTAAATCATCATTTCTACCCAAGCTCAAGATTGCAATCCCAAAGTCTTTGTCCGCTTGGCTGAGCTACTTTAACCTGTGATATCTCTTTTTTAGTCGTACACGACTACAGGGGTCTTTGGCTGGCAGGTTGTGAAATAATGCTAGTAGTAGATTATACCTTCTCTCAAATATTAGACAATGATTTTTTCACGTTTCAGAGTAATAATTTTTGTATTGACCCTTTTTTCTTGTAGCCCCAAAACGCACATCACAGGCTATGTGGAAAAGTCAAAATCAACCGTACTGCATCCTTTTGAAGTGATCTATGCCGATGGCGCCTATTCCCTTGCCGGCAACGAGCCCCTTAAAACTTATGATTTTCTCAACTGGGATGATACAGTGCAGCTTAAAGGCGGCACCTTGCTGCTTGCCCACTACTCTGGTAGCTTCTTCGAGTTCCAGGGCGACACGACAATCAACATCGAGCCATTCAATTTAAAAGCAGGTTACGAAAAGCCCGGTTACCACTTTGACAACCATGACGGTGTTTCTGGCGACAGCAGGCCCACACTCCGGCATTTGTTTGAAACTGATCAGCACCACGAAATATACGATGCCAACGTACCTTACCTTCAATTTTCACATCCACAACCGTTTAATTTAAAAGTCGGCCCGGCGCAGGAGGTGTGTTTGAGGTGGTGGACCCGAAATCCGAACAGCCAGTCCAACGAATACCAGCTAAGCATTCTGAATGAAGCCAATGAGTTGCTGGGCACCAAAATGGTAACAGGCAATACCTACAAACTGAACGTCCGGCAGTACGCCAAAAGCGGCGAGTCTAATCGCTTCCAATTAACTGTTCGTGAAATGGGTGAAGGGCTTAAGTCGGCGAACAGCATGACGATCATCATCGACAAACCCAACCGGGCGCTGGTTGATGTTTGTGACATAAAAACCGCCATTACCGCATTGGAAACCGCCTATCATCTCGAGTACCAGGGAGATACATATGGTGCGCTTAGTATGCATGAGCTCGCAGCAAGCCTTTCTGATCAATCCATTTACAACGAATTGTTGGTGAATTTCAGGAACAGATATGGGCTTGAGTAAAGAGTACAAGTTTGCCTTTTTTCTATATACCGACTTTCAATTGGTGTACCAACTCCAGATTTATCAGCCTCGCTGACACGGTTCTGGGTGGCGCTAATTAAGGTGAGTTTTGCACCAAAGTCCTGTTCATAGGTGTGGTTAATCGTTCGGTTCCCGGACGCTTTGAGTTGTGCACAACGGCACAGCAATAGTCACTTCCAAAACGCTCCTCATTTTCCGAAAGCACCAAATCATCAACTTTTTCCCACTGATTGATAACAGATTACAATGCCAAATATCCCTTTAACTACAAGCCAGGTAGGGATAGCGCATCTGTATGCTTGTTATTCTACAATAATTCTGTTCGACACCGTACCTGACTCTAACAATATCTGCAAAAGGTAGACCCCACTTGGCAAACCATTAGCGCTTAACACCAATGTTTTTCTAGGATTTAGGTGCTCGGATTTAACTTTTGAGCCATCCAATCGAATCAAGTTATACCCAAGTATGAGATAGTTCTCAGACTTTATTTCAAACCGACCTTGAGACGGGTTTGGGTATATCGAAATGGCTTTTCCGTCCTCCCTGACCCCAGTTGCCTCCTCCACTACAATTAATTTTGTAACTCTACTGAGATTCTGCAAACTATCCATGACTGTCAGGCTCACTTCAAACTCTCCCAATTCCTCCCACGTAACGGCAACTGTTTCCTCATCAGATGCAGCAAGGGTTACTCCATCTATTTGCCAATTCCATCCTATTACATTTCCGATGGAAGCGTCCTCAATAGTGACTACATTTCCAACTGGCACTGGGTCAGCATCAATTTTAAAGTCGGCCTCCAGTCCTGACCCACTTTCAATCTGTATAAAATCCTGAACAAAGTACTCCTTTGAACCTTTAGGGGTTTCCACAATAAGGCCTACATCAAAAGTTCCCGAAAGGCTATAGATAACATGCGGATTAGTATCGCTAGAAGTGGCTGGAGTCCCCCCCTCAAAAAACCACTGCCTTGAATAACCTTCAGGCTGATTGTCATCAAAGGACACCGGAGACTGTGTTACTGTATTGCTTGTATTTGCATTTATCTCTATCGGTGTGGTTATTGAAACAATCGAGTCGTAGGTTACTGTAAACTCATCGCCATTCGCATCTGTAGCTGTCAAAGAAACAGCATACTTCCCGTCTTCATAATAGCTAATACTCGGCTTCTCTTCGGTTGACTCTTCCGGATATCCTCCCTCAAACTCCCACTGCCAGCCTACTGGCTCGAAATTTGAAGAGTCCGCAAATTGGATTTCACTGCCTGCTGGATAGTCGTCCATTGCAAATCCAAACTCAGCATAAAGATCCTCGCTTAGTTTTCCAGCCGCTGTAGCGGTTGGAATGTAGACGTATACATAATCTTTTTTTGTATAGTCTGAATATACTCCCCCCAAGCGATAATGATATCTTAATTTATACTCGTAGTAGCCCCGATTGGCTACGTTTAGTTCTATTTTCTCGCCTTTGTCAAAGTAATGCTCTTGCCATTCTTCGTCATGAGCATTTTTAAAGAGTAGCTCAACCCCCAAATACTTATCAAAAGACCGAAAATCACTATATTCAATTTCAATTTTCCCTGTCTTGTCACTAGAAGGTCGGCCAAGTATTGGAACCGGCGCATAGCTTTCGAGCAACGCCGGTTCCGAATAAAGTGAGTACACATTCTCGTCGCACTTAGTCCGTACTATAAACTCATAAACTTTCTTCGGCTCAAGATTCTTGATTATTCCAGCTCCTCTGGCAAGTAGCTGGAATACTTTCACCTCCAGTATCTCCCACTCTGTTGTTCCCAGTGGTCGGTATTGTAGCTCATAATTTTCATAATAGATATCCGGACTCAAATTGATAGCACCTTCTACGATGTAATTAAGCTTTCCCCTTTCTTTGATCGCTCCGTGATATACAAAACCCATATTAATGCCAGTGTTTATATCATCGACAACTCCCAAAAACCCCAGGTTATTAAACCCTCCTCCTGAAGTAACTTTTGGAGGAACAGGGCACTCGGACGATAGGCGAGGCAGAACAGTAATGTAGGCGTCAAAAGTTTCCGTTTTGGTACTATTGTCCTCAAACGTCACACTGACTGTTACGGAATAAGTACCCTCGGTCTCGTAGGTAATCACCGGCTTTTGCTCCTGAGAAGTGGCCGGAGTACCGCCTTCGAAGGCCCACTCCCAGCTAACTATTTCGCCAAGAGTATTATCAGAGAATTG
Organism: Imperialibacter sp.; assembly: GCF_040222815.1. Taxonomy (GTDB): domain Bacteria; phylum Bacteroidota; class Bacteroidia; order Cytophagales; family Cyclobacteriaceae; genus Imperialibacter. Next base: position 70,990 of record NZ_JAVKCH010000028.1, read on the forward strand.
AATTGAACTTCCCTCAGCTGGGTTGCTTTCAGCTACGCTGATGTTTATCCCGAAAGCAAAGTCATACAAAGGGATAACATACAGAGGTTGAAGCGCCAAAGGCCCCTGATCATATTCCTGGAAATAAAACTTATCATCAAAAAAGTGAAGATTCACCGTAAAAACCCGCAGATACCAGTGAAGGCTACGGTCAAGGTTTTGGTTAAGCTCATAAATGCCGACAATATTAATTGGCTCATCGTCAGTAGATTCTTCCTCGGGCCACAGCCCTGAAACGTATATCTTTTCACCGTCTGAAGTGAGCCCTTTGTTAGTCGTCTTTACTTTAAGTTCTCTCCAGCCATTTACATCATACTTCCACAAAGCTCCCAGGTTTTCACTTATCCCAGATTCGTATTCCGAATTGCCAAGAAAATAAAGTCCGTCATCATTGTTGTCAAAATGCACGAACTCCATTTCTATCTCTCCGCCGTTGCCATCATCGGGAAAAGCTATTAACTCCATAGTTCCGTCGCTTTCAATTTTGTAAAGAGACTCATCAACAAAATAAGTTGAGCCATTGTATATCCTGAAATCGGCAAACTCCTCGTCATAAATACCTGATATGACAGCATCGACAGACTTAGAGAAAACCTCCTCCTTCACAATAATATCGCCATCCTCACTAATAAGGTATATAACATCCCTAACAACGTTATTTTCCCTTACACTCAACTCTATGGCCACAATCATTTTTCCGTTACTAAGAAACCCCTCGAAGTCACCTTCTACATCATCTTCATCAAAGGTATGTAAGGTGTTGATACTTCCTTCCTGTAATAGATTCACATACCCCTGAGTGGGTTGGTCGTAGTCCGAAGCGTCGGATGGCCTGCTTTCAAGCTTTAAAAAAAAGATTTTATCCTCAAATACTGCAAAGTCAGAAATGATATTGAAATCTCTGTCCTCAGCGCCATTTACATAAGGCGCATTCACATAGTCCTCTGTAAGATTGACCATTGAACCATCTTCAACGCTCACCTCAACGATATGCTGTAAATGAATTATACTGGATTCCTCTGAAGTCATTTCCAGCAGACAGTAAATCTTTCCGTTTTCAGGCGAGGTCAGTGCCTTTATATCCAAACTTTCGAAACTATCAACAAGGTCACTACTTACAAACTGGCTAAAGTCCTGAAGAATCTCTATCGTTTTGTTGTTAACATCAATCTTTATAAGAACAATATTTCCATCCTTACGTCCTTCAACTACGACGACTGTCCCGTCTTTTATTTTTCTTATTGCTTTTTTATTTAATGCGATCTCATGAAACGAACTAGTAGAAATTAAACCAACAACTCCTGCCGGATCCGGGAACAACGCTGGCTCAACACCTTTTTCTAACAAAAAAAGAGCTTTACCAGGCCCGTCAAGAAAAACAAGCTGAACATCTGGTTCTTCCAATTCAAAATACATTCTAAACGAATTCTCACCGAATTGTTCTACAATCTCTCTTCCATCTCTTTCTTCTAGTTGAGCATGAAGAGTAAAGCTTGAAGCCATTAAAAAAAAAAGAAAGGCGGTGCGGTGATGATGGGATCGGTTCATTAGACGGCGTTCAAGAAAAAATCTACTAAAAAGCAATAAAGCTGAATCACCTTTATCGTCAAAATGTTGCCGGAGTTAAGTACCATTCAAAAGCTTAGTTTCTAACGAACGGTTAAATACCTATCTAAATGGAATCAGATTATAAAAAAGCGACCTATAGGAGTAGTTTATCTATTTTAATCTCTTTGGGTCGAATTCTCCAAAGTTTGCCATTAGGGTCATTCACTTTCTTCTCAATCAATTTGCTATCTTTATTTTCGATGAAAAAATTGATACTGATCCTCTTTTGCTTTCTATCCACGATATCCTTCGCCCAGGAAGCCGACCTCTCCCACCCTTCTCCCAAAAATCCTCCGAATGAAAAGGGCGATTTTAAAAAGACTGACCTGGTGGAGCTTGTTTCGCTGGATCCCAGCATCAAACTCGACATCCGATACGCCACCGACAACAACCTCGTAGGCCGACCGGTTTACACCCAGGCCAGGGCCTTTCTACAGCGACCAGCGGCAGAGGCACTTGCTAAGATAAATGCCTCATTGAAGGAAAAAGGCTTCGGACTGTTGGTATTCGATGGCTACCGTCCATGGAGTGTGACGAAAATATTTTGGGACATCACTCCAGTGGAAGACCGCATCTTCGTAGCCGACCCCAATCTGGGCTCCCGACACAACCGGGGCTGCGCAGTTGACCTGACCCTGTATGACCTTGCCACAGGAGAAGAGATAGAAATGACGGGAGTGTATGATGAAATGACAGAGCGCTCTTACCCCAACTACGCTGGTGGCACTGAAAAGCAGCGCCAAATGAGAGACCTGCTGCGCTCAGCTATGGAAGCAGAGGGCTTTACAGTGTATGAATACGAGTGGTGGCATTTCGATTTCAACGACTGGCGCAGCTATCGGATCACCAATGTGCCGTTCGAAAAGCTAAAGTAAGCATAGCATAGGGGATACCGGCGGCACTGGCTTTACCGCTGACACATACTGTGGCCTGGCCTACCATTGATATTTGCGCCTTATAACATATTCCCGTCATCCTTTGTGCTTTTAAGTTTCGAACAACTAATTTTACACTGTTGTTTCTATACCATCGAAGTGGCTCAGAACAAACGGATTCAATAACTGCCAATCAATTATTAAAGAAACATTTCCTCATCGTGGTTTCTTTGTTCCTGCTGTTATCAACTACGGAATTTCTGTGGATGGAAAACTTGTCTGGAAAAGAAGATTTGTTCGAGGTAGAGTCTGAGTTGGTCAATCAACTTGAGGAAAAGTCAAATGTCTCTTTGCTCAAACTTAAGCTCTTCGACATGGGCGGAGCCAGTACCGCTAGTACACTGCCACCATTCAATTTTGATATTCCCTTTTCTGTTCTGTCAGAACATGCTACAGAATCGGTCCAGGTCGCTCCCAATCAAAGGCTTTACCTTCTCTACTGCCAGCTAAGGCATCACTGCTAATCCTCAAGGCCGCTTTGAATTGCATCGGATACACCTGCCAGTGAGGCAACGCATATCCGAATTACTCTTCTACCCCACTACTCACCGTACGGGTATCGACAAGCCAGCCGCACCCACAAATACCGTTTACTTTCACTTATTGACCATCACTCTAGTAATTATCATTCAGGAATATGAAAATCCTCAAAGTTTATAGCAGCACCCTACTCATCATTTTAGGTACTTTAAGTTTATCGGCGCAAAATCAGCCCGTGTTCTCCAACAACCAGTTGAAGTTCAATATGAATGAAGATGGAAGCCACTACATCCAAATGACTGGCCTGCTGCAAACCTGGTTCAGGGGTACGCAAATGAACCCTGGCACAACCATCAGCGGTTATTCAAAGGACAGCTACACCGACCTGAGCATCAGAAGGCTTCGCTTTCAAACTTATGGCCAGCTCACCGACAGGGTATTTTTCTACGCTCAATTTGGGCAGAACAATTTCAACTTTCACTCCAACAAGTACGAAGGAGCATTTTTCCACGATGCGATTGGTGAGTTCGCCGTTGTCAAACAGAAACTCTCAATCGGTGGTGGCTTAACAGGATGGAGCGGGCTGGCTCGTTATGCCTCTCCAAGTGTGGCTTCCATTTTGACGTTAGACGCTCCGCTCTACCAGCAGGCTACCAACGGTGTCAATGACCAGTTTCTGCGCAAGCTTAGCCTGTACGCCAAAGGACAGCTAGGAAAATTAGATTATCGTATAGCCCTGTCGCAGCCCATGACAGTTACCGGGGCTACCTCAGCACCCACAGGCACTCGGTTTACTTTTTCAAATGAGCCTCCAAAAAAACAACTACAAGGATATGTCAAGTACATGTTTCTCGATAGCGAAAGTAACCTAACGCCCTACTCGGCAGGCTCCTATCTGGGCAACAAAAGCGTTTTCAATATAGGAGCGGGTGTTATTTTCCAGAAAGATGCCATGTGGGCCCTCAATGGTACCGGCGAAACAGTTCACAGCAATATGGCACTATATGGCCTCGACGTTTACTACGACAAACCAATATCTGAAACAGCCGCCATCACAGCCTATGCAGCCCTTACCAACTATGACTTTGGAAGCGGCTACATCAGAAACATAGGCGTAAACAATCCGGCCACGGGCTTAAACGCCCCTAATCCGGGCGGCGCAGGCAACGCCTTTCCGATGGTTGGCACCGGCAACACGGTGTACGCTCAACTGGGGTACCTCTTTGGTCAGAATATGGTCACAGAAGGCGGGAAACTGCAGCCTTTCGTAGCTGTTCAGCTTTCCAATTACGGCTACACCGCCGACAATGTCAGCATGTTGGAACTGGGCGGCAATTACTTTATTCACGGTTCGCATAACAACAAAATAAGTGCTGTGTATCAAAGCAGATCAGTATTTGCGGCACAGGGAGGAGAAATCGTAAAAGACGGCAGCAAAGGCATGTTTGTCTTACAATATCAGGTGAGCTTTTAGCATGACTCACTCAATGATAGTTGGAACAATTTAGGTTAGTTCGGTGCAATGAAGAACCATAGGTAGGTTACTTGATTGTCTTATTTTTCAGTTTACAGTTTACAGTCTGATGAGCGGCGGGCCTTTGGTCCGCCGTTGATTTTTCATAGCTGGCCGGTTAGACTCCGTCCTTGCTTTGAGCACTATTGATTGAACGCTTAAAAACCCACCCCAACCCCAGGAAACTTACCACAAGTAAGCCGATCCATAACAGCGAGAACAGGCTCCCAGTAGCCAAAGCCTCCATTTGCATTCCGATAGCGACAGCCATCACCGTTCGGGGAAGCATACCAATTAACCCGCCCACCAAAAAGGGTTTTATCCGTATGCCTGTGTAGCCAAGTACTACGTTCATGATAGCAAATGGCAGCACTGGCGAAATACGGCACATAATAACCAGCAAAAGGTCGTTCTTCTTCAAGCCATCCAGCAAAGCGGTTGAACGTGGGTAAGCATCAAAAACGGCCTGAACGGCTTTGGCTCCGATTAACTGCGACATGGTATAACCAAGTAGAGACGCCAGCATATAAGCAGGCACAAGCAACCACAAGCTTTCGAAGCCCAGAAAGTAGCCGCTAAGTGCTGCTACAAACGTGGTGGGAGTAAAAGCAAAGGCCATGGTAAAAACAGTCAGCAAAAAGAACCAAGCCCACTCCAGCTGTGTTAGGCCAGTGAGCCATTCAGCATGCTGCCAGCTTTGGTAACCTGTGATGGTGCTAAAAATAAGTGGCATGGCCGCCATCCAAAGAATAAGCACCAGAGAAGCGGGACTGCGGCGAATGATTTCTCGTACAAGCATTTGAAAGAAGCTGACTAAACCTAACTTTGCGGCACAAGTAACCACATAATACCCAAATAATTCACTTTATATGCAATTCGGAACCAAAGCTATTCACGCCGGCGCAGAGCCAGACCCCTCCACAGGAGCCATTATGACTCCTATCTATCAAACCTCCACTTACGTGCAGGAAGCACCGGGAAAAAACAAGGGGTATGAGTACGCCCGCTCTCAGAACCCCACCCGTGAGGCGTTGGAGACAGCCCTTGCAGCGCTGGAAAATGGCAAATTTGGTCTATGCTTCAGCAGCGGAGTTGCCGCCACCGACGCCGTTATCAAGCTGCTGGCCCCCGGCGATGAGGTGATAGCTGCCAGCGATATGTATGGCGGTACCTACAGGCTGTTTACCAAGGTTTTTGAAAAATTTGGCATCAAGTTTCACTTTGTTGACATGCAGGATGCTGCCAATATCAGCAAATACATCAATGCCAACACAAAGCTGATATGGTTAGAAACGCCTACCAATCCACTGATGAATATCGTGGACATTCAAGCCGTGGCCAACCTGGCCAAAGGTAAAAACATCATCGTGTGCGTGGACAACACCTTTGCTTCTCCGTACCTCCAAAACCCGCTTGACATGGGAGCCGATATTGTGATGCACTCTGCCACCAAATACCTCGGAGGCCACAGCGATGTGATCCACGGCTGCCTGGTCATGAACGACAAGGATCTGAAAGACAAGCTCTACTTTATACAAAAGAGCTGTGGTGCGGTTCCCGGCCCTCAGGATTGCTTCCTGGTGCTGCGTGGCATCAAAACGCTGCACGTACGCATGGAACGCCACAGCGAAAACGGAGAGAAGATTGCACATTTCCTGAAGAACCACCCAAAAGTGGGGAAAGTATACTGGCCGGGTTTTGAAGACCACCCTGGTCACGCCATTGCCAAAAAACAAATGCGCAGCTTTGGAGGGATGATCTCCTTTACCTTAAAAGACGAAACAATAGCGGCAGCTAACAAAGTGCTGAGCTCCACTAAACTTTTCTCGCTAGCAGAAAGCCTTGGTGGTGTAGAATCGCTGATCAATCACCCGGCCAGCATGACACATGCGTCTATTCCCCGTGAAGAACGGATCAAGAACGGACTAAGTGATTCGTTGATAAGACTGAGCGTAGGTATTGAAGGTGCAGATGACCTGATCGAAGATTTGAAAAAGGCGATTGGATAAAAAGAAGAGAACTGTCGATAGTTGACTATCAATTATCGACAGTTGTTTTAGCTCCAGATATCTTCAAGATTGAACTTAAGCATCGGAATCACCCGACTGGAAACAATGCCGCTTTGCCAAAGAAAAAAGGATGGCTTATCGACGACATCCAGATCCTCCGAAAACACTTCCAACGTTTGATTAGCAGGATCGACGATCCAGTATTCCTTCACTCCCATTTTTAGGTAAGCCTTCTTCTTAGTATACCTGTCAACATAGCTATTTGAAGGAGAAATTATTTCAACAATCAAATTTGGTGCCTTTTCGACACCCTTCTTTGTGATAGCATTGGCGTTTGATTCTGCTATATAGATCAGATCCGGTTGAAAAACATTCCTATCATCTACATACAAATCGATGGGTGAAAAAAAGACCTCTCCTGTGCCGACAGCAAAGCTGTCCAATATCTTGAACAACCTGCGAACGACACGTTGATGTTCTGGTGTTGGGGCGGGGCTCATAAATAATTCTCCATCGATTAACTGGCAAGGCGTAGCACTTTCACCCAGTAGCTGATAGTCACTGGCAGTCCACTCTTTAGTACTGTTGATTACTAAACCCTCCATAATCGTGCTTTTCAAGCAACTATAAATATATCATTTATAACAACCAATAAAAACCAGTGAAGTGGGCAGCCCTTTAATCCTGAAAACGCCTAACTCAAAATCTTCTCCATCTCTTCCTCTCCCCTGCCTATCACGGCCACACCATCTCTTACGATGATCGGGCGTTCGATAAGAATGGGGTCGTTGACCATAGCGGTGATCCACTGCGCACTTGTCAGCGTCTTGCCTTCATACTTCTCCTTGAACACAGGCTCTTTCTTTCTTACCAAATCTTCGGCTTTGATGCCCAGCTTTTCTACCAGGCTTTTCAGTTCCACTTTAGATGGGCAATTCTGGAGGTATTCCACAATCCTTACCTCTCCTCCTCTTTCGTGCAATATTTTCAGCGCCTCCCGACTGGCGCCACATCTCGGGTTATGGTATATGGTATACATGTGTCTTCTATAATTTCTCTACTATCAAATTGTGGTTGGTGTAAATGCAGATGTCAGCTGCAATATTGAGCGCCTCTCTCACTATCTCTTCGGCTGTCAATTGTGGTGCGTGCTTCTTGAGAGCAATAGCAGCCGCCTGAGCGTACATGCTACCCGAGCCTATGGCTGCCACTCCGTTTTCCGGCTCCAGCACGTCGCCAGTGCCTGACACAACAAGGATTTCCTCTTTGCTGGCAGTGATCAGCATAGCCTCCAGTTTCCTGAGGTACCTGTCAGTTCGCCAGTCTTTAGCCAGTTCAATAGCACCCCGCTTCATATTGCCTCCATAAGCATTCAGCTTCTCCTCAAACCTATCGAGCAACGAAAAGGCATCGGCAGTGGAGCCCGCAAAGCCGGTTACCACTTTGCCGTCAAGCAATTTTCTGATCTTCTTCACATTGTTTTTCGCCACGGTGTTACCCATGGTGGCTTGCCCGTCGGCTCCTATTGCAATTTCCCCGTTATGCTGAACCGCCAGAACGGTCGTTGATCTGATTTTTTCCATTGCGTGTATGATAAAGAGAAACCGCTTTTTAGATGTGTTTAGTTTCCCTGATTGGTACAATAACCAAAAAAGCCAGCAAGTATGATACCTGCTGGCTTCGATGTGTCAAAAAGACAGTGTTTTATTTAAACCAACAGCTTGATCGGATCTTCAAGGAACTTCTTCAGGGTCTGCAGGAAGGCAGCACCCATGGCTCCATCCACTGCTCTGTGATCGCAAGTCAACGTCACTTTCATAATATTTCCTGGCACAAGCTGACCATTTTTCACCACGGCAGTCTCCTTAATGCCGCCTACTGCCAGTATACACGACGCCGGGGCATTCAAAATAGCAGTGAACTCATCTACACCGAACATACCAAGGTTGGAAATACTAAAGGTAGCTCCCTCCCAATCGGTAGGTTGAAGCTTCTTAGCTTTAGCCTTTTGCCCGAATTCCTTTATTTCAGCCGAAATATGCGACAATGACTTATTGTCTGCAAAACGAACAACAGGCATCAGCAGTCCATCCGGTGGGATTGCCATCGCCACAGCCACGTGGATGTGTTTGTTCATCCGTATTTTATCACCTCTCCACGACACGTTTACATCGGGGTGCAATCTCAAAGCCGCCGCTACTGCTTTGACCACCATGTCATTAAATGATATCTTCACCGGCGATATGTCGTTCAGGCTTGTTCTGGCTTCAATCGCCTTGTCCATGTTAATTTCCATGGTCACATAGAAGTGCGGAGCCGTAAATTTGCTGTCAGACACCCCTTTGGCGATAACCTTACGCATTTGCGTTACCGGCACGTCTTCGAAGCTTTCTTCACCCACTATCGATGGCAATACCACTTTGGGTGCCTCCTTGCCTGGTGCAGCAGCCGGAGCTGATGGTTGCGCCGAAGGACTAAAGCTTTCTACGTCTTTTCTCACAATTCTGCCGCCATCGCCCGAGCCAGCAATCTGACGAATATCGTATCCTTTATCCTCAGCCATTTTTTTGGCCAGAGGAGAAATTTTTATTCTTCCATTGTCAGACGAATGATCTGCCGTGGCCGCCTGGCTTGGAGCCGCTGGTGCACTTGAAGTACTTGCAGGAGCACTTGCTGCCTGGGGAGCACTTTCCTCAGCCGGAGCCGAACCAGCGCCCGCTTCATGTGCCTTCAGCAATGTTTTGTAATCAGCACCTTTCTCTCCAATAATAGCAATAACACCATCCACTGGCACAGAACTACCGGCTTCTACGCCGATATAAAGCAAGGTACCATCTTCATAAGACTCCAGTTCCATCGTAGCCTTGTCAGTTTCCACTTCGGCAATGATGTCTCCTGCCTTCACAGTGTCTCCTACTTTGCTCAACCATGAGGCAATAACTCCCTCCGTCATGGTGTCGCTCATTTTTGGCATTGTTACCACCGTTGCCTTAATGCCTGAAGTATCAATTTTTTCTGCGGGTGCGCTGGCAGCTGGTGCCGGGGCAGCACTCTCTGCTGCCTTTTCAGAAGCCCCGTTGCCTGCTCCTCCACTCTTCACATCTTTCAGCAACCCGTCAATATTCTCTCCCTTCTTGCCTATGATAGCAATGATTCCGTCTACAGGGGCGGCTTCTTTTTCCTTTACACCAATATAAAGGAGAGTGCCATCCTCATACGATTCCAGCTCCATTGTTGCCTTGTCGGTTTCTACTTCGGCGAGTATATCACCAGATTTTACTGTATCCCCCACTTTCTTCAGCCATGAAGCGATAACACCCTCTTCCATGGTGTCACTCATTTTTGGCATTCTGATTACTTCAGCCATTCGTTGTCCTTATTTATATCAAAAATAGCGTTATTGAAATTTTAATCACAACTATGCATTATCATGTTGCGACTCGTAAATTTATAAAATTGAGGCTTAGCCATGAACATATTAAATGATATTCGTCGGAAAATGTTTTGGTCGGCTAGCGAATCTACCTCAACATCAATTTACAAACGTGTGCATAGGTTCCCATCTTCCACGATATTAGCAATAACAGCAGCAGTATTCATGATATTTTTGAAAATTTATTGATCCGCCCAGCAATGTCGGTATTTCAGCAGCCCAGCTACAAAGGTTCCCTTCTTTCAATAAATAAACACTTCGAAACGATTTACCCTGCCCTTTTCAGAAAAGTCTCCAATCCCCCTGCCGTGCGAAGGGAAAGGCTGGAAATGAAAGATGGTGACTTTCTTGACATTGATTATGCCATACATGACACAGCAAATCGCAACCACAGGGTAGTAATTATCACTCACGGGCTGGAAGGAGACAGCAGCAGGCCCTATATTAAAGGGATGGCCAAGGCCTTTTATGCCCACGGCTGGGACGTAATGGCATGGAACCTACGAGGCTGTAGCGGTGAGCTCAACAGGCTACCGAGGTTCTACAACAGCGGGGCAACCGAGGATCTGGATGCAGTGGTGGCCGAAGCCGTCAGCAGAGACTACGCCGAAATTTCACTCGTAGGCTTTAGTCTTGGCGGCAACATGACTGTGAAGTTTCTGGGGGAGTCCTACGCTGACCAATATCCGATTGCATCGTCCGTAGCGTTTTCCGTGCCTCTTGACCTGGAGAGTTGCTCCATTGAAATAGATAAATGGCACAACTACCTCTACACCCGAAGATTCCTGAATACGTTGATTAAGAAAGTGGTTCGAAAAGCCGAAATTTTTCCCAAATCGTTCAACACTGAGGGCGTCCGAAAAATAAAAAGCATCTTTCAATTCGATGAAATAATTACCGGCCCCCTGCATGGCTACAAAGGCGCTATTGACTACTACACACGGTGCAGCTCAGCCCCGTTTGTGCCAAAAGTAAGTACACCTTTGCTCGTGGTCAATGCGTTAAACGACACTTTTCTTTCCGACAAGTGCTACGAGGAAAGCACCTTCAGCGCCAACCCAAACACTTTATTGCTGAAACCCCAGTATGGCGGGCATTGCGGTTTTGCAGAGTTTCAAAACGGCAGCACTTACTGGTCGGAGCAGGTGGCTACTGAATTTTGCCTGCACCCCGAGCGGTGGCTTCAGGTCAAGTAAATGGCTCACAGTCAGCGTTACGGTCGTATTTTTACGGCAAATTAGATAGCTTTGGGAAAACCAATCATCGAATGAGTTCACGCTATACATTGAGTAAGCCACCGGAAGAAGTTGCCAGACGATTTAAAGCCGACGTGACAGACTCATATGAGCCGAGGTTTAACATAGCGCCGACGCAGCTCGCACCGGTTATTACCAGCGACTCACCGAAGGGATTTTCGTTTTTTTATTGGGGCCTCATTTCCAAATGGGCCAACAACAAAAGCATCAGTGAGAGGCTTTACATTACAAGAGCCGAGCAAATTCCCGAGAAAGCAAGCGCAAAAACCGCTCTGATGGAGCGCCGGTGTTTGATACCAGCTGATGGGTTTTACGATTGGAAAAAAGTGAGCAAGAAAGGGCAGGTACCCTACTACTTTTTTGAAAAGCAGCATCAGCCTTTTGCAATGGCAGGTCTTTGGGAGGAATTTGAAGACGATGAAGGTGAGCAAATGCATTCGTTTACAGTGATCACCTGTGCTGCCAATCAGCTGGTAACGGAAGCCAGTGACCGGATGCCTGTCATGATCGAAAAGTCTCGTGAAAGCACCTGGCTGAACAAAGCTACGACATTCGAGGAGCTGGTGAGCATGTTAACGCCCTTTCCGGCACTGCAAATGCAGCGCCATCCTGTGTCATCAAGAGTTAATAATATAAAGTATGATGCGCCTGACTTGATCTTGCCGGCAGCGCCTTCGGATCAGTTCGGTAACTATACACTCTTTGACTAATTGACGATTTATCATTATCCTGAGACAATTTGTATCTTGAACAAGTTCGTATTCATAGCGTTTTGAAGAAGTATCAACCAACCCGGTTTCTATTGTATCTGTATACCAGCATGAAAAATTTGACCTATTTACACTTTCCTTTATTTGCCCTGTTTGTTGTGGGTGTCCTGCTTCCTAATGAAGGATTCTCACAAGGCAAGCACAGCACCTATGTGCGAGCCGAGGATTCCTTTTATGACGAGGAGTTGGAGACCGCCTTTCTGTTATTCAACGAATACCTGGCCGGGTCACCAGACGACAGAAAGGCTCAATACTATGCCGAAATTTGCTCACTACTCACCTACTACCCCGCCAAACCACTGGATAAATTTCTTCAGTTCGAAGCGACCCTGGGTACCAGCGATAAATTTTTCTATTACTGGGCGGGAAGAATCTATGCAGCACGGTACGACTATGGTGCAGCCATAGAAGCCTGGCAGAAATTCCTCGACCTGAAGGCCTACAAAAGCAAAGTGATTACTGACGAAGCAAAGGCGTTTATCGACGATGCTATTGTTAAAAAATCCTTTATTGAGCTTCCGTCCACCTATTCAGTGCACCATTTGCCGACACCTATAAATACGCTCAATTCTGAAGAGAACCCTATCTTGTTTGACAACGAAAGTAAGCTGATGCTTGCGAGCATAGGCAACGATGAGAGTGTCCGCCGAAGAAAGCAAAGGTCAACTATTTATTTTTTTGAGCGGCAGGGGAAAAACAAATGGTCGGCACCAGTGAGCTACCCGGCTTTCAAGGAAATGAAAGGAAACATCGTCAACCTTCAGCTTTTCGACAACGAAACCAAGCTTCTTCTTTACTACGAAGACAAGAAAGGTGATTTGTACCAATCAGAAAAAGTGAACGGTGTTTGGCAAAAACCTAAGCCTTTGGATCAGATAGACCGCACTGGGATGCAGGTCAGCGGGTTTTTCACTTCCAATGGAGAAGTACTGGTTTATACCGCCGAATCAAAGAAGCCCGACAAAGACATTGACCTTTATATGGTAACCAGGCAGGGTGAAGGCCAATGGTCGGCCCCCTCTGAGCTACAGGAACTCAACTCTCCGTTTGACGAAGACAGCCCTTACATCACACCAGACGGCTCCACCATCTACTTTAGCTCTAGGGGCCACTCAAGTGTTGGCGGCTTTGACATATTCAAATCAGTACGAAACCCTACCACCGGCAAGTGGAGCGCACCTGAAAACCTGGGGTATCCAATCAACACACCCGGTGATGAAATTTTCTTCAAGTTCAACAAAGACGGGAAAACTGGTTTTTTCAGTTCCGACAGGGCCGGCACAGTTGGTTTTCTCGATGCCTACCTGTTCGTAGAAGAAATCAAGATTCCGATGAAGGGCAGGGTAATCGCCAGCTCTACAAAGCAGCCTCTGGCAGGGGTGCTGGTGAAGGTAACGCCCGACAACCAGTACCTCAACACACTTTCGGCTGAAAGCAATCAGGACGGGGAGTTTGAGGTCTTGCTTACATCGGGATTTGACCAGGCATTCGACCTGACCTACATGGGGCTGCATGTTAAAACAGAAAGTATTTCTGTGGATCAAACAAGCCCCACGGACACGGTCAACAAAGTTTTTGACGTCGACTTAACCGAAACAATCCTTGCTCAGCAAACGCATCAACAGGGATTCCAGCAAGGCAAATCAACCATCCCAACCAAAACGACTACAAAAGTTGCCAGTGCAAGCGCCGAAACCACAGCCCCCATTTCGGAATACACAGAGCTGAGTGACCTGGGAAAGAAATTCAGCAAAGGCAACAAGGCCATTTTGAGCAATATCTACTTTGAGCCGGGATCCGATTATATCAGCTCTGCTTATACGCCCGAGCTTTTCGCACTGTTCAAGGTGATGAGCGAAAACCCTGAACTGAGAATAGAGATTGGCGGACACACCGACGCTTTGGAGGAAAAGACCAGCTCACAGAATTTATCGAAACTCAGGGCAAGGGCAGTGGGCAGCTACCTGATGCAAAGAAGAATATCGGAGGATAGAATTAAGGAAGTAGGCTATGGAGCCACGCAACCCCTGGCATCGAATGACAATGAAAAAGAAGGACGTGAGCTAAACCGCCGCATCGAAGTCCTTGTTATTGAATAGAACTTAAATTGTTTCGTTTATTATTCTTGTATAAATAAAACTCAACACCCAAATGAGAGCAAGCAAGATAGCAGGCATTGGCCACTATGTGCCCGACATTGTAGTGACCAACAAAGACCTTGAAAAGCTAATAGAAACCACTGACGAATGGATTCAGGAAAGAACGGGCATCAAGGAGCGCCGGTTTGTAGACCCAAAGTCGGATGAAGCCCCATCAACCATGGGTACCAAGGCTGCCCGGATTGCCATCAAAAACGCCGGTATCACGCCCGACGACATTGACTTCATCATTTTTGCTACCCTCAGCCCCGACTACTACTTCCCAGGCCCGGGCGTGATGGTGCAGGAGCAGCTTGGCATCAAAGAAATTGGTGCGCTGGATGTCCGAAATCAGTGTTCAGGGTTTGTTTACGCCGTATCGATTGCAGATCAATTTATTAAAACAGGAATGTACAACAACATCCTGGTAATAGGCTCCGAGCTCCATAGCAGCGGCCTCGACATGACCACCAGAGGGCGTGGTGTCTCAGTTATTTTCGGCGACGGCGCAGGTGCAGTGGTGATGCAGGCAGCCGACAAGCCCGGTCAGGGGATACTTTCCACTCACCTGCACTCAGAAGGCAAACATGCGAAGGAGCTGGCGCTAATAGGCCCAAGTACCAAGCACTGGGTGGACAAGCTAATCGTCGAAAACGACCCAGAAGACATTAGCTACTACCCCTACATGAATGGCAACTTTGTGTTCAAGCACGCTGTAACCCGCTTTGAAGAGGTGATCAATGAAGCGCTGGACAAGAACGGTTTCAAAAGTACGGACATCAGCCTTTTGATCCCGCACCAGGCCAACCTGCGCATCAGCCAATTCATTCAAAAGAAAATGGGCCTGTCCAACGACCAGGTATTCAACAACATCATGAAATATGGTAATACTACAGCTGCGTCCATTCCCATTGCGATGAGTGAAGCGTGGCAGGAAGGAAAAATAAAGGAAGGCGACTTAGTGTGCCTCGCTGCATTTGGTAGCGGGTTTACCTGGGCATCTGCACTTATCAGATGGTAGAAGACGGGTTTTCTAAGGAAGAAATTGAGTTAATGGGCGACGGTGAACTACTGCTGCTCAAGCGCAAGGTGATTTCGAAGATGGCTGACCGCTTCTCCTTAATAGAAGGCACGTTTACACAATTAATGCACAATGAAAGTGATCTTCATTTACCGCCAGACACCTTACTAAAAGCAGGAAAGGTATCCAGAGGAGAAAACTATAAAGGCCTCCCCTATATCGTGCTGGACTACCCAAGGCTTATGACCCGCCACGACGTGCTCAATATCCGACTGTTATTCTGGTGGGGGCATTACTTTACCTTGTCGCTTCATTTGGGGGGCGAGTTTTGGAAGGAGAGAAAGCCAAATATTTTAAGGAACATTGGGGCACTTACTCTGGAAAATATTCGTTTCCAAATCGATGGTTCACCCTGGGAAAACGACATTTTCTCAGATAATTTTCACGAGTTAAACCCCTCAGACAGCGTGCAAACACTTTCAATTGAAAAATCCACCTTTTTGCGGCTCAGCCACTATTTACCTCTCAATGAGACACAAAATCTCGATGAATTCGCTACCAAAGGTTTTAAAAAATTTATGTCTATTTTAAAGGATTGAATAATCTAGCATTGTTTTTGAATACCAAAGTAATCGGACAACAATCAAACCCCGGATGAATAAGCCCGCAAGCTATTTGTTTACATACTATATAAGCATTTTTTGTCTATCCAGCTTTTTGCTTCCCGGATTAAAGGCCCAAACGATGTCTTTTCCGGATACAATTGCTACGTACAAGGGCGAAGTACAGAATGGTAAAAAAGAAGGCCTATGGCTTTTTTACAGGAGCAACAACCAACTGCTGGCGGAAGGTTTTTACAAAAACGATAAGAAGGACAGCCTTTGGTTTTTCTACAACGCAGATGGCCGCCGCAACCAAATGGAGAGCTACAAAGGTGGCATTCTCAACGGCATTTATGCCAGTATCTATTCAAATGGAGAAATCAAAGAAAGAGGCCGGTATAAAGATAGCCTGAGAACTGGTGAATGGGAAGGGTTCTACCGATTTGGGCTGAAGCTTTACGAGGGCAAATACAATGAGGGCAAAAGAGAAGGTCTTTGGAAAGAGTACTATGAAACAGGTAACCTTAAGTCGGCAGTGTTTTACGAGAATGACAAACTCGAAGGTGAGGCGGAATTTTACGACGAATACGGCCAATTACAGTCCAAAGTAAACTATAAGGAAAACACGCTTCACGGCCCTGTTACTGAGTTCTATCCCGACGGCAGCGTGGCACTTGAGGGACTCTTCAAGATAGGAAAGAAAGACAGTGTTTGGACAGAATATGATCCTTTCAAATTGGTTTTGGCGAAGGAGAAATATAAAAACGGCTCACTGGACGGAAAACAATCGTACTACTATCCAAGCGGCAAACTGGAGAAGACTGAGGAATATGAGTTAGGCACAGCAACCGGCAACTGGCAGCAATATTATGAGAATGGTCAGCTCAAACTGAATGTCAACTATAAGAACGGGCTAAAAGAAGGCATATATCAGGAGTTTTTCGCCCGGGGCAAAAAGAGCGTTGAAGGCAAATATGCCTACGACCTGAAGACCGGTACCTGGACAAGCTTCTTTGAAAATAGCAACCTCTATTCTATTGGCGATTATCTGCGTGATCAGAAAACTGGCTTGTGGAAATACTTTTACGAGGCTGGCCCAATCGAAACCGAAGGCAAGTACAAAAATGGTATGAGAGACGGCCAATGGGTCAGCTACTATATCACGGGAGAAATATCTGCTATTGGTAGTTACAGGCTTGATCTGGAAGATGGTATCTGGGGTAGGTTTTACCAGAATGAACAACTGATACAGGATGAGAACTGGGACAACGGCCGACTGCTGGCTGTCAGCGAATACTTTACCCCAAAAGGCGAAGTTCTGCCAGGCGGCACCCTAAAAGACGGATACGGGTCAAGGATAACCTACTATGACGACGGCACCCTTAAGCTGGAAAGCTATTACAAAAACGGCTTCACTGCTGATGTCTGGAAGTACTATCACCCAAATGGCAAGCTGGCCTCTGAGGGGCAGTTGCTCAACTCCCAAAAACAAGGCGCCTGGAACTACTACTATGACAACGGAGCAGTGGAGTCAGAGGGCAAATACCTCAATGATGAGCGCACCGGCCTATGGAAATTTTACAACCGTAAGAGTAGGATAACCGATCAGATCAATTATTCCAACTAGTACGTCGGCGCATCGTCCCATTCCGACGGCTTTCTTTCCGTTCTGTAGATGGACTCCTCGCACTCCTGGCAGCCCCGTGTGTCGATATTATATAGGGGTGTTGAGCTATAAGGGAACGAAGGAATATTGTCTCGCCTGAAGTACACGGCCTTCACCTTGACAGAAGACGCTCCAAAATACCCCAGCACCTGCTCATCCGGATCGTTCACGTTAAAAAGATTTCCATTGACAGTCACAGGCGGTTTGTCGAAAACACCGCCGGCATTGTTGATCAGGTCGCTGGCTGTTTTCCAAAACTTGTAGGCAGATTCCGTCAATGAATATTGCTCGGCCTGCAAATAGTATGGCTCCCGGCTGTCGTACTCGAACGACATCAAAGGCACTCTGCTGATCCTGCCGCCATTCACCAGGGCATCCGATCCAATATTGACACATCCTGCGCAAGCTTCTATTTCGAAACACTCACTACAGCAGTACCTCGCATACCAGGTTGGTGGCGATGGAAAATTTTGAACATACGTGAGACAGTAGTCAAGCTTGTTGTAATGCTTCCACTTCCACAGGTAATAGTTCTCCTCTTCTACGGGGTCGTTGGCATCCAGGTAAACATCAAATTCACCCTGCACAAATTCGCCCGTCACATCCCGGTACTCGGCGTATAGTGTATCTATTTCCGGCGCATAGGGCATCAGCTCCGGGTATGATTGATAGGCCTTGCCGTTGGAAAGCTCAACTCTAAGCGTGTAGAATCTACCCGCAACTCCTTGTATACCATCCGCCGCAGTCACATAGGTACCTGCGTTGCCACTATAAACCAACTCCTCCTCGTTGCCTTCGCTGTCACTGATAAAAACCTTAGCGTCTCTTATCGTGTTCTCACTTTTTTTATCACCACTAGTGTACGAAGTACTGTAACTCAGCTTGATCACATAAGGCCCTGCCAGGTCTGTCACCGTTCCTTCCACGCTCAGCTTTGGGCTTTCGTTGGTCAAATCTGGACTAAATGGTGTGATGCAAGAACCCAGTAAAGTCAAGGAAAATATGTGAGCAGCTTGCAGAATACGCTTTATAGTCATTTGGTTCTTCATGGCTATCAAAAGGAGAAATTATACGTGATGGAAGGGAAAATGGTGCCAAAAATGGAGAGCTTGTAGGCGTTCGCCTGATTCACAGAGGCCTGATTATTGGGCTTAAAAAAGACTGAATAGGCATTCTTACGGGCGTAAACATTGTAAATGGAGAATGTCCAGCTACCCTTCCACTTCGTTTGCTTGGCGGGGTCCGGCCCAACCGTCATCGCCAGGTCGAGCCTGTGATAGTCAGGTATTTTGTACTGATTTCTGCTCACATAGTTGGGAATGAAAAGTCCGTAGACATAGTATTTGTCGTCCGGATATGTAACCGGCCGACCCGTGCTATAAGTGAAGTTGGCAGAAAAATTCACCCTGGCACTCTCCTTCCAGGTAGCAGATATATTCAAAATGTGAGGTTTGTTGAAATTGGTGGGGTAGTACTCCCCTCCACTTATTTCTTCTTCCTCAAATTCACCTTTCACCTGCTGACGTGCCTGCGAATAAGTATAGCTTAGCCAGCCAGTAAGACGGCCTAAGTTTTTCTTCGTCTGAAATTCAACTCCATAAGCATAGCCGCTGCCGTGAAGGATGGCAGTTTCAAGCGCCTGATTGAGCAGCAACTCGGCCCCGTCCTTGTAGTCACTTACATTTTGAGTTGTTTTGTAAAACACCTCAGTTGATACCTCGTACTCATTGCTGTTAATATTCTTGAAATAGCCTACCGACAATTGATCAGCAATGATTGGCTGAGAATAAGTGTTGCTTAGCTGCCACCTATCGATAGGCAATGCCGCAGTTGTGTTCGATACCAACTGCAAATACTGTCGCATTTTGTTGTAGCCAAGCTTTATCGAACTGCTTGGGTTCAGACTGTATTTAAAAGAAAACCTGGGCTCTGCCCCATGGTAGCTAGCCACCTTTTCACCTCTGCTGAAAAAAGTCGTATCTGTAATTGTTTTGAGTGAAAATGGCTGGGTTGGGTCGTAAGAGTACACGTTTCTCTCACCCATGTTTTGGAAGTACGAATACCTAAGCCCAAGCATCAAAGTAATTTTGTCATTAAACACGATTTCATCACTTACGAAGCCCGCCAGCTCCAGTCCGTTTTCCTGCTGTAGCAACAACTCGTTGACACTCGACTGGTCGCTGTTAGGGTCAAGATGACCCGGGTCAATGATGTACTTGGTGGCAGCCACCCCAAACATCACCGAATGTCCGCCGGAGCTAAACCAACTAAAGTCTGATTTGAGCTTGCGGTACTTTACAGCCGAGGTAAGGTCAAATCCGTTGGTAGGTTCGGGGCTCGATATGATCGCATTGTAGTCGCTGTACACACCGACGATATTGGCAATGAAGTTGTCCGCAAAAGCATGATCCCAGCGAACCGTGGCGTTGGCTGTTTCCCATGCAAATTGAGAAGACGAAGCGTTTATTTCCACGGCCGACAGGGAATCGGACGCCAGCTTGAATCCGTCGTGGGCCCTGTAGAACGACACCTGGAGTTTGTTGTTGTTATTCAGCTTGTACAACAGCTTGCCCGTAACATCATAAAAGTTGGCCCTGGTGTCCTGAATAGATTTGTTGGGAGATATTTTGAGCAGGTAATCAGAAAATGAAGCTCTTCCACCTATCAGGAAGCTGAGCTTTTCGTTCTTGCCAATAGGCCCCTCCAGCATCAAACGGTTGGAAATAAGTCCTACGCCACCTGCCAACTTGAGCCCTTCCGTTTCCGGATTTCTTATTTTGATATCAAGCACCGACGACACCCGGCTTCCGTACTGCGCAGGAATGGCCCCACGGTAAAAAGTAACGTCTCGCACCATGTCCGGATTAAAAACTGAAAATAGGCCCATCAGGTGGGAGCTATTGAAGACCGGCGCATCATCCAGCAGAATCAGGTTTTGGTCAATATTACCCCCTCGCACATTCAGCCCTGTGGTGCCTTCACCCACCGTACTCACTCCGGGCAACATCAGCAAACTCTTCATTACATCCACTTCCCCCATAAACGATGGCATCTTTTCGATGGTCTTCATCGACATTTTGCTTACTCCTATTTCTGAGCTGGAAATATTGTGATCCTCTGCCTGTCCGCTTACACTCACCTCTTGCAAAAGCTGCGACGACTCCTCCAGGTTCATGTTAATAGTAACTGCCCTGTTGAGTGCAATATTCCTTTTCTTCGATTCGAAGCCCACATAGGTGAATTCAACCGAGTGAACCCCCTGAGGAAGAAACATCGCAAAGTAACCTGTGGAGTCTGTCATGACCCCGGTAGACAAGTTGGTTATGTACACATTGGCTCCTTCGATGGGTTCCCCTGTGACACTGTTTTTAACGTAGCCTTTTAGTTGAAAATTCTGTGCCGAGAGGTCTGAAAAAGCACAAAAGAGCAGAATAAAAAGAGCCGTGAGAGCCCTTAAAAAGTATCTCATTTAGTTTTCGATGTAGTAAAATCCTGTGGTAAAAATCTAATAACAGCTAAAGGTGTCGAAACCCCGAAAGTAGCGATTAATTTTTTCTCAAAAAAAATGTAGTTACCATTCCTTGGTGACAATATTTTAGGAAAACACCATCACCAAAAACATTATAGCGATCATCCTGTTATATGATTTGTAAATCACAAAAGCATGGCATTCGGATTCTTTAGAAAGAAAAGTGAAAAAGAAAAACTGATCGAAAAGCACAGAAAGCTGCTTGAAGAGTCGTTTAAACTCAGCAGTATAAACCGCCGAAAATCGGACGAAAAAGTCGCTGAGGCCGAAGCTCTGATGCGTAAAATCGAAAACTTGCCCGAAAAGTAGATCAGTCCCTCACTCCCTGCTGCTGCAACAGCTGGTCATTGTATATTCTCTGGTTCAGGGTGCTATTGTAACCACGGCCCTTCTTGTTCTCGTATTTAGTGTAAGACCTTGACGCCCATTCTTTGGCGCTATCAAAATCTCCCAGCACTTCGTAGGCCACAGCAATATTGTAGGCCAGCTTGCCTCCTTCTTTTCGCTTAATACTCTGGCTAAGCCTCCCTCTCCAGGTGTCAATAGCGTTTTGCCATTGCCCCACCTGCGCCTCTCTCGCACCTTGCCTTACTTCAGGTGTCTTCTTCGACTTAGCGTAATAAAACCGACTCAATTGCACCGGCATCGGCGCAATTTTGTAGGCATAGGTAGAACCAGCAGTGCGACTAACCTGCCTGGTGGCTTCCGTCTTTTGAATTAACTGCGACATGGCGTCTTTGACATTGGCACCAGTAGCACTCCAATTATTGGAAGGATTAAAGAGCTGCTGATCTGCAATGGTCTTTTCAAGGGGATCGTAAAGTCGAAAACCAATCTTTGCATTGCCGACGCCCTCGGCATAATACTCGACTACCTTCTCCATTACTTTTTTTCCGTCTTTCTCAACCTCTCGTTCCACATCACGTTTCCCGTTGGTAACGATGAAGTCGGTATCAAAAATTTCAACGGCGATCACAGCATCTGCACCATAGCTCCGACAAAGACGTTCGATCACTCCCCATGAAATCGGATCGGGAAATGCGCCTGTCATGCTGTTGCCCTTTAGCGTTTCGCTGGCTCGTTTCAACTGGAACCTGGGGCTCGCCATAAGCTGCTGCTGAAAGGCATTCATCGCTTCTTGAAGGCCCGCCCTATCCTCGCCTGGCATTTCACCTGTGAGTATTCCCTCCACTATGCCAAGCCCTTTCTTTTCAAACTCAGTCCTGTCGACCAATAAAATTGTGTTGACATGAGACGGAAAGGTAATCTCAGCAGGCCTCAACGTATTGATATATACCGATTTGGTACAAGAGCTGGCAGCCAGGCCTATAGGCAACAGAACCGCTAGAAGCCTCAGGGTGTGATTAGTTAGTCTCATAATATTCAAGTCTAAAGAAACGCTTATCAATAAAGATACCAAAAATACTACATTCCCAAATTGACGCTAAGGCAAAGCATTCAGATAATTGATACCTTTGACTATTTCCTGTGGATGCGACCAGGGGATAAAGTGATTAACCCCTCTTAGCAGTTGAATGTGAATGAGGCTATCGGGCATAAATTTTCCGGGGTAATAGGCATTTCCCATTGGCACAAGCGTGTCCTGATCACCCTGAAGCATATAAACAGGCGTGAGTAAACTCCTCCAGCCATCTGTCATCATCTCCAGCTCTTCCTTAAGGTCGATAATTTCATCATTGGATACCGCCAGACTTATGGGCGTGAAAGTGCGAATAACGAAGTTGCGCAGCAGCGGCCTGAACCACTCATCAGGTTCCAGCGCTGGGTCAATCGAAGGAGCCACAAACAACAACCCCCTTACATTGTCAGGGTAATCCATCGCCATTTGGGCAATGACCGGGCCACCCAGTGAATGGCCAACCAGAATAGCCTTCTTGTCAGGGTATCTCTTCAGTATCTGATACAAAAACTGGCTTTGCTTTTTTAAGGAGGGCTCAGCTCTGCCAAAATTAGAGTGCCCAAACCCCGGCCTGTCGGGCGCTATAATGTGAAAGTTGGCAATAAGAACCGAATCCTTCAGAAAGTCGGCAAAGGCACTCCAGGAACCGGGAGAGCCATGAACAAACATTACCAATGGCTTCGTTTTGTCGCCTGCTTCAGCGTAGTTAACTGTTCTGTCGTCGAAAGAGAACGACACCAGTTCAGGCTTTTGAGAACCTTCGTAATAGTCATCCATTGACCTGGAAGACATACGAAATTCCATGCACCCGCCAATAAAATGGGAGACAAGAGCACAGACAACAATCACAAAAAATACCTTCAGAAGAGTTTTCAAAACCACATCGTGTATGAGGCTCCTAACCTATTTCAGAAACAAAAGTTCCCTGTATTTAACGAGTGGCCAGTCCTCGTCGTCAACAAACAACTCAAGCTTATCAACCGAGTACCTGATCTTATCAAAATATTTGTGCCTGATGTCATCACAATAGGCAATAGCCCGCTTCCTTGAATCCTCAACCTTATTGATCTTCTTCCTTTCTTCAATCATCTCATTCACATTTTTACGCAGAGCAGAAATGTGTTGGCTGATTTCTTCTATATAGCTGATGATCTCTTTGTTATCCACCCCAAGCTCCTTCAAGCCTTTTGCATTCTGAATGAGCTTATTCTGATAAGCAATGGCCGTTGGAATGATATGGTTCAGAGCCAGGTCTCCCATAACCCGAGAGTCAATCTGGGCCTTTTTGATATAGTTCTCAATCATGATTTCATGACGGGCTTTCACCTCCTTTTCATTCAATATTTTATTGGAGCTGAATAGCTGAGTGGACTTGTCAGAAAGGTAAAAATCCAATGCCCTGGGTGTGTCTCTCACATTGGAAAGACCTCGCTTTTCAGCCTCTTTCACCCAGCTATCCGAATAACCATCGCCCTCAAACCTAATCGATTTCGATTCCTTGATATATTTTCGCAGAATCTCGATAATCGCCAGCCTGCGGTCTTTACCCTTGTTGGTCAACTTGGTTACTTCCGAATAGAACTTATTGAGCTGGTCGGCCACAATCAGGTTGAGCACCATCATAGGGTTCGACACATTCGACTCGCTGCCTACTGCCCTGAACTCAAACTTATTGCCGGTGAAAGCAAATGGCGAGGTTCTGTTTCTGTCGGTATTGTCCATGATGATTTCAGGTATCTGATCAATCCCGAGTTTCATATAAAGATTATCACCCTTTTCAATTTTCACATTCCCGTTTTTCTCCAGCTCGTCCAGCACATTACTCAGTGTTTGCCCAATGAAAACTGAAATAATGGCTGGGGGCGCCTCATTAGCCCCTAACCGAAAGTCGTTACCAAAGGAAGCAATGCTGGCCCTGAGCAAATCAGCATGCTCGTACACCGCTTTGATGGACACCACGAAGAAGGTCAGAAAAAGCAGATTTTCCCTGGCACTGCTGGTAGGCTGAAGCAGGTTCACGCCAGTGTCGGTCATGAGCGACCAGTTGTTGTGCTTGCCGTTTCCGTTTACACCTGCAAAAGGCTTTTCGTGCAGCAACACTTTTAGGTCGTGCTTGAAAGCCACCCTGTCCATGATGTCCCTGAGGAGCTGGTTGTGGTCGGTAGCCACGTTAGCCTCCTCGAACATCGGAGCTGCCTCAAACTGAGAAGGAGCTACCTCGTTGTGCCTGGTGCGAATAGGGATGCCCAACTTGTGAGCCTCCACTTCGAACTCTTTCATGAACTCCTGCACCCTTGTGGGGATGGTGCCAAAGTAATGGTCGTCCAATTGCTGACCTCGGGCCGGATTGTGCCCAAACACCGTTCGCCCGCACATCACCAGATCAGGCCGGGCGTTGTACAGCGCTCTGTCCACGACGAAATACTCCTGCTCCCAGCCAAGCGTGGGCGTTACGTTAGCCACTGCCCTGTCGAACAACCGACAAACTTTGGTGGAGGCTCTGTCAATGGCTTCAATGGCTTTCAGCAGCGGTGCCTTATAGTCGAGTGCCTCCCCGGTAAACGATACAAATATCGTAGGTATGCACAGCGTAGTGTCCCAAATAAAAATGGGGGAGCTAGGATCCCAGGCCGTGTAGCCTCGGGCTTCAAACGTGCTTCTTATACCCCCACTTGGAAAGGAGGAGGCGTCAGGCTCCTGCTGCACCAGCGCACTTCCTTTGAACTCTTCTATGCCTTTGGTGGAATCAAAAAAAGTATCATGTTTTTCGGCAGTGGCGCCCGTTAATGGTTGAAACCAGTGAGTGTAGTGCGTCACGCCCCTGTTCATGGCCCAGGTCTTTACAGCCGCAGCCACTGCGTCAGCCGTTTCTTTATCCACCCGTTTACCATGTCCTACATGAACCACTTTTTCAAAAATCTCCGGCGCAAGAGCACTTCGCATTTGAGGTCTTCCAAAAGCATTCTGGCCGAAGTAATCGGATATCTTTAACGAAGGAAGCTTGAACTCTACCTTCTTTCTCATGCTAAGGGCCTCCAGTGCCTTAAACCTCAGTCTTGCCATTTTTAAGTGATATTTTAGTATTAAAAAAACCTGTACGATCGCCCATTTCCGCCAACTTCGAAATTAATCATTTTTTGATCCTGATAAACGTTTTAGTCAAATTACACCGGCCGCACTGAATTCTTTGATGCTTAATTGCAGGCAATGTATTTTGCATCCCCAAGATAACGCTATGCACATTTTCTATCACCCTCAAAAATCCTCAGTGAATGAAGTCGTTACACTCGATAAGGAAGAGTCGCAACACTGCCTGAAAGTACTAAGGCACAAAAAAAGTGACCAGGTTTATTTCACCAACGGAATGGGCGAACGTTATTTATGCAGAATTGTGGGTGACCAACCAGGAGCGGCTCAGCTGGAGGTGCTCAGTATTGAAAGCTTTACGAGACCCTTTCACATTCACATTGCCATAGCACCAACCAAACAGCCCGACAGAATTGAATGGTTTCTGGAAAAAGTGTGCGAGTTGGGCGTGGACGAAATCACCTTCCTAGAATGCGAACATTCAGTACGAACCAAACTGAAGCTGGAGAGAGCAGAGAAAATCACCATCAGCGCTTTGAAGCAATCCAAGAACTTCATCAAAGCAAAACTGAATGGTTTGGTTAAACTGGATGAATTGATACAAACATCGCAAGAGGGCAGGCAAAACTTCGTAGCTATTGCCAACCAGCCCATAGAAAACTATCTGATAGCAAAAGTGAAGAAGCATACCTCCTACCTGATATTGATCGGGCCCGAGGGAGATTTCTCAGCGGCCGAAATAGACCAGGCTATTTCCAGGGGATTTTTGCCCGTAAGCCTGGGAGAGTCGGTACTGAGAACTGAAACAGCCGGCATTGTGGCATGTCACTTATTGCATGTTGCTAACCAAATACCAACGCCTTAAAACGATGAAAGCCCGATTTCACGGGCTTTCTTTTATTCTTCAATTATCTCGCTTGCAGCTTAGAACGTAAACACTGCCGCCAACACAAAGCTGGAAAGAGAGTTAGCATACTTTATGTCCAATGGATCAGAAAAGTCGGTGATAACTGCATCATCCTCAGAGAAAGAATCAATCCTGAATTCAGGAATGAATGTAAGTGGCCCAACGCTGTAGTTCGCAGAAAGCGTGGCCGCAAAAACACTCTCATCAGTTGTAAGCACGCCTACGCCCTTGTCTCCAAAGTATTCACCTCTAACGCCCAATTTAAGTGCATCAGAAGCAGCTACCTGAAAATAACCAGCAGCTCCGTAGAAATTGTCGGAGGCAGAAGTTGCGTTAACGCCAATATATACAGCGTCAGACACGTCCATTCCTGCGGTTAAGTCTATTTGGAAAAAGCCGTCCGTAAATACGGTATTCAAATAAGCACTACCAGCGTCGAATGAGTAACCCAGTTGGCCACCACCATAATAGGTGTTGTCAGGGTTAAAATCCGTTGCGTCAGTTGGGTTCATGATAGCTGCTGCCAGGCTAAATCCACCACCCAAATCAAAGTCGGCTTTTAGTCCAGTGTGCGAAAAAGGACCATAGGAAAACATATAAGAAGTGGAATAGTTAAAGTTAGCAGTAGGAGAGATTACCTCGTAACCCAGAAATGTATTGAAGTTTCCCAAAGTCAACGTTACCTTTTCTCCAACATTCCAATACACATAAAGTTGGTTAACAATGTTTAAAGCTGCAGGTGAGCCAAAAACTGCATCAGCACCACGGGGTCCAAAAACCAAATCCGCTACCATGCCTACCTTTTCGCCTTCGTATGCGCCTATCAAATTCACCATGCCCAAAGAAAAGCCTGGCAGGTTAGCGAACGA
This sequence comes from Imperialibacter sp., assembly GCF_040222815.1. Classification (GTDB taxonomy): domain Bacteria; phylum Bacteroidota; class Bacteroidia; order Cytophagales; family Cyclobacteriaceae; genus Imperialibacter. Next base: position 98,272 of record NZ_JAVKCH010000028.1, read on the forward strand.
TGTACCTGGCGCAGTTGCACCACCATTTGTCCTATCATTGGTAGAATTCAAGTTAGCCCTGTAATAAGTATCTACTGATCCCGACAATGAAAACGGAGAAGTCTCCTCTTCTTCCTCTTGCGCAAAAGCGCTCACTGACAACGATAGTGTAAATATTGTAGCGAATACGCCACGGAATAGTAATTTTGTAAAAGTGTTCATAAGCTTTAATCTGTTTTTTTAAAGTTTTTGGATAAGGCCTCTCTTGCTCGTTAGGTTGCCGCCGCAAGCAAGGAGGCCTCTTTTTTTATTGTGAGTTTTGATTGATTATCAATCAGGATAGATGATAGTATAGCCTCTGATACCATGCTCATGGCTATCAAGACCAGACTTCTCATGCTCTTCAGACACTCTGATACCGAATGTTTTCTTAAGAATGAAGAAGATGAGGAAAGCAGCAGTAAATGCGGCCAGGCCACAGATAACCACACCTTTCAATTGAATCCAGAAAGTATGCTCAGGGTTAGTAGAGAACAGACCCACCGCAAGTGTGCCCCAGATACCGCAAACAAGGTGAACAGAAACAGCACCCACTACGTCGTCCAGTTTCAGCTTATCAAGAAGTACAACTGAGTACACTACAGCGATACCTGCCACAAGGCCTACAAAAAGTGCCCAACCCGGGTTGATCACGTCAGCACCTGCTGTAATACCTACAAGGCCAGCCAGAATACCGTTGAGCATCATACCAATATCAAGCCTCTTGAATAGCAGGTAGCCACCAATGAAACCACCGATACCGCCAGTACAAGCTGCCAATGAAGTAGTAACAAGAACAAATGAAACCAGTCCGGGATCAGCAGACAACACAGAACCACCGTTGAAACCAAACCAGCCCAACCACAGCATAAATACACCTATTACTGCAAGAGGTACACTAGCACCTGGCTTGTCAACTACTTTGCCGTCAACATATTTTCCAATACGAGGCCCGAGAAGGATAATACCGGCCAACGCACCCCATCCACCTACTGAGTGAACAAGCGTAGAACCAGCGAAGTCATAGAAGCCCATGTCGTCGAGCGCACCACCGCCCCATTTCCATGAACCGATTAGTGGATATACAAATCCGACATATATAACAGTGAAAATCAAATAAGTAGAAATCTTGATTCGTTCGGCAACGGCACCGGATACGATAGTTGCAGCCGTAGCAGCGAACATGGCCTGAAACAAGAAGTCGGTCCAGTAAGTGTAGCCGCCATCTGCGTAGCCTGTTGTTACGTCAGCGTCTGCCGGAGAAAACCAGAACATTGACCAGCCGGCTCCATCAAAAGCAAACCAGCCAGGCACATCAAATCCTGGGTACATAAGGAAAAAACCACAAAGAGCATAAGTCAAAAGCCCTATTATAGGAGTGATTGTGTTTTTGAATAGGATATTGACAGTATTTTTTGCCTGAGAAAACCCAGTTTCTACCCCGGCAAACCCAAGGTGCATAATAAATACCAATGCTGTAGCCAGCATCATCCAGATGTTGTTGGCTGTCAATAGTACATCAGCAATTTGCGTGCTGTAATCCACAACTTCAGCTGCGGTTTCAGAGGCTACCACCATGGTGGCCTCGGCTACTTCGGCCACAGCACTGTCGACTGCCAGAGAGTCCTGAGCTGAGCTAACGTAAGCAAGAACGGGTGTAAAGACTTTCATCATACTACTACTTGTTAGTGTTAGGTTTAAATGTATTTGAATGAATAATTTTCAATAGTTACTAACTAGTGATTCAATTTTGACCCAATTTTATATCATTTATTGCAAATCAATCATTTTTACGTTCACTTTTTACCCTATACACTTGTCATTTTTACATTCGTTAAAATAATTGCTATTAATATCACCCATATCGACTCCAATTTTAACATATTCATAACAGTAGAGGTTTCGTATTATGATATATTCAAAAAGTGTATGTGTTTTAAATTTTTCATATTATATATGGCGGTTCATTGATAATTTATCAAAATACTGCTCAATGGAAACGATGCCTAAAAACGATCTGGCAATAGCCGTCGCTTCAAATAATTATTTTGCCCAAAAAGCAGTATATCTAACTTTAGTTTCGACCTCCTGTAGAATTGCCGAATATTAGGTGGTCAATACCGCTCAATTCAAAATTTTAGTAGCCGGAGTAAGTCACCTGAGCATCGATTGATAGAATCAATGCTGTCGCATCCTGGGATTGATGGTAAAAAAAGGCACCATTGTGATAATGGTGTCAATTATGAAGAGATGAAAAAAAAAGCCTCCTGAATTGAATTCAGAAGGCCATTATGCAAAAAGAAACAAGTCTGAAAACCTTATTTCACAGTTTTCACAGTTTTGATGATCCTTGCAGCTACTTTGTAGGGATCAGCATTCGACGCAGGTCTTCTGTCTTCCAGGTAGCCGCTCCATCCGTGATTTGCGGTGTAAACCGGAATACGAATAGAAGCACCCCTATCCGATACGCCATAAGAGAAGTCGTGAATAGAAGCGGTCTCGTGCTTACCAGTCAAACGCTGATCATTGTAAGCTCCATAGACAGCAATATGCTCTTTTACCACACCTCTGAAGGCCTCACAAACTTTTTCAACCTTTTCTCTGGAACCAGCAGTTCTGAGGTAGGTGTTGGAGAAGTTAGCGTGCATGCCTGAACCATTCCAGTCAAGCTGACCAAGCGGCTTAGGGTGATACTCGATATACAAGCCATACTTTTCAGAGAGTCTTTCCATCAGGTATCTTGCTACCCACACTTCATCGCCAGCCTGTGTGGCTCCTTTGGCGAAAATCTGCCATTCCCACTGCCCTGTGGCTACTTCACCATTGGTTCCTTCCACGTTGAGACCTGCTGCCAAACACAAATCAAGGTGCTCGTCCTTAAACTCTCTTCCAAAGACGTTCTTACCACCTACACCACAATAGTAAGGTCCCTGTGGAGCAGGGTAGCCTCCAGCGGGGAATCCAACTGGCTTGCCAGTTTCAGGATCCATAAGGAAATACTCTTGCTCAAATCCGAACCAGAAATCGTCATCAGAATCATCAATCGTTGCTCTGCCGTTTGTGACATGAGCGGTTCCATCGGCATTGAGAACTTCGGTCATCACAAGGTATCCATTTTCGATGGCAGGATCAGGACAAACGAAGACAGGTTTTAATAAACAATCTGAGGAGCCGCCAAGAGCCTGCTCTGTTGAACTTCCGTCAAATGACCACATGGGGGCGTCCTCAAGCTTACCGCTAAAACCATCAACGATTTTAGTCTTACTTCTTAAACTTTGAGTAGGCTTGTATCCATCCAGCCAAATGTACTCTAGTTTGGATTTTGACATAATAGTTAAGTTTAATTTTGAACCAGTTACTAAGTGATTTGCAAAAAAACCTTTGATTTAAGGTGATTATCAAAGGCAATGTTACGGTAAAATTGAAATTTTTACAAAAATTGGTTAAATATTGTATATATGGCAAAATATACGTCGTTCGGCTACGGAATTGTTAAATTTAAAGTAATTCAATCGTGTGCAATTTCAAAATCAGAATTATCGTATCCAAGACCTCTGTCAAGCCTACTGTAAGAAGGGAATTAGTGGGTATTACCAGAATAATATTCGGAGTTGCTAAAGTACAAAAAGCCTTGCGCTGGCAGGCTTAAAAGTGTCAATAAAACACAAGTGACAGCTACTTCCTTACTTTACCGGTTCTGTCTATGACAATATAGGCAAGATCGGCAGTTGGGTCTCCTGCAGGTTTTTCGAGGTAAATGATCGTCTCCATCACCATTTTATTAAAAGAAACCGAAACCGGTGGATGATCAAGGTCGAGAGAGGCCTTCCAAAGTGCTTTCCCTACATTGTCGACGGTGGTGATGAAAAGGTGTGTTTTCTCCTTCAGTGGGTAGTGAATAAAAAAAGTCCTGAATCCGTCAGCGGTTGGGGCATGCCCGGCGTTTTTAGGTTTAAAGAAAAAGTCTTTGTTTGGTGTCGGCAACTTTTCGTTCAACATCCATTCCACCGTGTAGGCCGGTGTCGCCTTTGCCACTACAAAGTTCAAGTCTTTACCGACGAGCTTCAGCCCGTTTACATAAAGCCCCGCACTATCTGCAATGTGTATTGTGCTAAATCCAGTTGTTATGGCAACGCTGTCCTTGATTGTCAGTGCAATTGAGTCAGCATTTTCAGCAATCAACCAACTCTTTCTCTTTTTCAAGTCCTCTGCTCTCTTGCTCCACAAGCTCAGTTCTGTATCAACAAAGCTCTCCCTTTCATTGGCATAGCTCAGCAGTTGGTCAGAAGAAACATACCTGCTCGTAAAAAAGACAGGATTCCGCTGAAAACCTCCTTCAGCCTTTTGCTTGTCAATGGCAATAAACCCTTTCATTTTATCCAGCCTTCCAATAAGGTTTGAAACAGCCATATACAGGTCGTCGACTTTAGCGCTGTCGGGCATCACATTTGGCTGTTTTTCAATCAGGTAGTTCAATTCTTCTACTTTGAAACTGACCACCTTCTCAGTCAGGGTATTTGCGCCAAAGCCTCTGACTTTGGCTAAAATCGTCGGGTCAAATTCGAAAGGCCCGCTAACACCAGATGGGTTTTGAACAAAGGCCTGCTTTTTTGCCACCAGGTCACGATCATAAGCAATTAGCTCTTGCCTGAATGGGCCGATATTAGATTTCTGCTCAGATTTTGTCATCTCTATCCAAGCCTTCAAATCCCAATACTCTATGTTGCCTTCCCTGGTAAGGTCAAGAGAACCTTTGTTGAAATCGGCCAGGTCGTACAGCGTTTTTCCCGTAAGAGTGTGAGCAAGCCCGGATGATGGTATCTTAGCTAGTGACGCTTCAGTATTTGCCATAGCGCTTTCAAGATTTTTTACAATTCCTTCGAGCTTCACAAACTCCTGCTCAACTTCCTTGTCCATACCCAGGAGAAAGGAAGACTGGTCTGAGAAGTCAATCTTAAAATTTTGCAGTATGTTTTGTGCCTCATCGTACAACTTATTCGCCACCGATGCCTCTTTTAAAAAAGCCCTGACGTTCTCCCTTCTGTCTTGAAGGGATTTTACCTTGTTTTCTATATCGAGATGAACATCGGACACTTTGATCCCAAACTCACCAGTTCTCAAATCCCTTCTATTGAACTCCTGATAATACTCTTCGTTTTTCTTTAGCTCCTTTTCATCTATCAGCTTCAGTGACTTATTATAATGGAGATCAGCGGCATCGATGTGGATAAACATCTGGGCAGTATCGGTAACGATATTTTCGGACAATGCCTTTCGCTCAAGTATTCTGCCCAGGCTGTAATGAGCATTGGCTTCGTCGCTGTTCTTCGGGTCGGCAATAAATAAATCTAGTTGTTTTTCAGCTTCATCCCATTTTGATGCCTGCATTAAGGGAAAGATATCTTTGTACTTTAATTTCTGAGCCGAAACAGCAAGTGAAAAAAATAAAATAATAGTGGCGGTAGATACACAAGACTTTCTCATTGGTGACGACAATTTACCTCTAAGTTAAAAATGTTCTGCCACAAATGTAAAATACGCCACTATTTCGCCAATTCTAGATGAATCCACAACGTGAGTTGTTAGATTGCAACTTACAATACCAAAACTCACACTTACTTAAACATCAATAAGATGAAAATTTCAGGCATTGCATTAGTTATCACCTTTCTGGTGGCCTTTTCATCCACTTCCTTCGCTCAGAAGTCGAAGAGGGAGTTTTACCAACTAAAAGTATATACGCTCGCTTCTGATGCTCAGGAGAAAGTGGTTGACAACTATTTAAAAGACGCCTTTATCCCGGCTCTTCACAGGGCCAATGTCAAGTCGGTTGGCGTATTTAAAACCAAACTAAGCGAAACGGATACTGTTCGCAAAGTTTATGTACTGATCCCGTTCGCTTCATACGATCAATTCAGCGCCCTGGCCAATACCCTTTCGAAGGACGCACAGTATCAAACAGCCGGAAGCGAATACATCAACGCTGCTTACAACCAGCCTCCATATGCCCGGATTGAGAGCACTTTGCTTCAAGCTTTTACAGGAATGCCCTTTATGAAAACACCGAACCTCACTGGACCAAAAAGCGACCGTGTGTATGAGCTGAGGAGCTACGAATCGGCGACCGAAAAAATCCACCTAAACAAAGTAGAAATGTTTAATGATGGAGAAGTAGCGCTTTTCGATAGGCTTGGATTCAATGCGGTATTCTATGGAGAAGTGATTTCTGGTTCTACCATGCCAAACCTCATGTACATGACCACCTTTGACAACAAAGCAAGCAGAGATGAGCATTGGAAGGCATTTTCGGCTGCTCCGGAGTGGGAAAAGCTAAAGGTGATGCCGAAGTATCAGAACAATGTTTCAAAGAATGATACCAGATTTCTGACACCGGCCGAATATTCTGATTATTGATTGAATTCACTGCATTTTATTCCGATTAGGGGCCAAGCCTCTAATTGGAAGACACTGCACACATTTCAATAAACACCTTTTTGTAATGCTTCGGATCCATGTCTGAAGCTATTTTGTAGTCGGTGCAGGCAGCGCTATTGAGCCCAACGCTTGATTTGCAATCGGCTCGCCTGACGTACAGGTCGGCCGGTGCATACTCAAGTGCTTCAGCCGCATCAAAGTCTTCAATGGCCTCTGCGTAATTACCCGCCCTCATTTGCAAGATTCCTCTATTAAAATAGGCCTGGTTGAAATCAGGTTTTTGAGAAATCACATAGTTAATGTCCCTCAAGGCCATGTACCCATTGCCGACAGTACCCATCACTATCGCCCGATGATAGAACAGTGTAATATCACTGTCATCCTTTTTTATGGCTTTGTTATAGTAGCTCAAAGCACCCCATGGGTCATTGTCTGCCATCATCACCCTGCCCATAAGATAGTTCGCTTCAAAATTCTCCTCGTCTCTCTGCAACACCCGAAAAAGGTCGGTCTTTGCGCCATCCAAATATTCTGTTTTCAACAGGCACCTTGCCCTGGCTATCAAAATCTCATTGGCCTTTTCATTGTATTTCAGCGATTTGCCATACCAGGTAATGGCTTCATTGTGCCTACCCAGCTCCTCAAGGCTTCGGGCTATGTTGTAGAGGTGATACCAGTTTTGCGGATCAAGGCTTGATAATTCCTTAAAAATTGCCAAAGATTGCTCAAAATCTTCATTTTCAAAGGCTTCAAAAGCTGCCTCCTCCTTGTCTTCGCAAGCAAAAAGGCAGAGAACCAGTAGAAAAAGAAGGCTAGCGTTTCTCATGCTGAAAGATAAACTAATCGTTTAGTTGACGCAAATGCTTTTAACTAATTAATTCTCGAAACCATATGACCAGAAACGCCGCCTACTACATAGAGCAACTATATCTCGATGCCCATCCCGAAGGTGGTTATTTTAGAGAGACATACCGGAGTATAGGCACCACCAACACGAAAGCCGGTCAACGAAGCATTTCCACAGCCATCTACTTCTTGCTTGAGGCCGGCAACTTCTCTGCGTTTCACCGCATAAAGTCAGATGAGGCCTGGCACTTTTACGATGGCGACCCACTTTCCGTATACATTATTGATCAAAGTGGCATGCTTGAAGAGGTTCGCCTTGGCCTGGATATTTCTGCCGGCCAACGGCCTCAGGCAGTCGTTCCAGCCAATTGCTGGTTTGCCTCAAGAGTGGCCATCGGCGGGAAATTTTCTCTGGTTGGCTGCACTGTCGCCCCAGGTTTTGACTTTTAGGACTTCGAAATGGCTAAGAGAAATACGCTGATCGCAGAATATCCTCAGCACCAATCAATCATCACCTCCCTTACGAGGAAAAAAGAGCAGCGTTAAGAATTGCGCCTTGGCTGAGCATTACTCATGTTTCGTGGTTGCGTAATGCTCCCTTATCAGGTCTCTTCCAAAGTCACCATCGAAATCTCGCCAAACAGTGTGGATATGATTCCCATTACCCTGTGAGTTGTCAAATTCAATAAGAAAAGAAGGCCCCTGTATCCTATAGTAATGTGGGCTACCGGGTTTGTCGCTACCTGCCCACCCGAACATAATGAGGTCCACATCTTCTTTCTCCATGCTGCCTTTTCTTAAGCTCGCTTCCTTTTCCGGCATCACAGCCAGGTATTCGTCGACGATCGCCCATAGCATCTTTTTTTGCTGATCTGTAAGCTGACGATAGGCAATGCCTGCCCTGTCAAGCGGTTTTACTTGCGCAACAGTTTTAGAGACAATATCATTGAAGGTACTACCGCTGAAAATGGCTTCCTGCTTTTGGGCTCCCTGCAGCGAATTCAGCAGATCAAAAGCCAGGTCTTCTTCCCTGTTAAGCACTCGCAAGCCTTTTTTAGGGCCGCTTTTTACCTCCCCCGGATTAGATCCCAAAAACCTTGGGGTATAAGACACCTCACCATTTACGACCGTGAAATGAAGAGAGAGATGGTGCCCGTCAAATTGCCAGGCCCATGGCTCGTTACTACCGGGCTTGCCGAAAATAGACACGAAATACATTTCCGGATCTCTTCCCAGATTACCTTCCAGCTCTGCCAGCACCTCCTCCAGACTCATGATCATTTTGACCTTGCTGTAGCCTGCTTCGCTGAGCGAGATAGTTAATAGTTGACTCACAAGGTCTTTCTGATTGTCATCCATTTCCTTTAATGGCAAGCCGTTTCGAGCCACTTGATAGGGTGGTACATACGCCCAGTCAAATCTTTTGGTATCATCGAAGGCCATGGCCAGTTTGGCTTTCTGCTCATCGTTCGCCGACTCAAGCAAAAGACTGGCTATTTCGGCACTAAAACCGTGGAACCTGAACGAGCTAGTGAAAATGGCGAAGGCCAGCAGCATAGCTGACAAATAAAACTTAGGGTGCGTTTTCATACTAGAAGTTAGCTATTATCCCGCAGAAAAACACTAACAACCAATCGATTAGCTAAGGCAGCCTTTGTCATGGTCAGGTATTAAAATAGTACTTCTTTAAAAACCCTTCACAACTCAGAACATCAATTGTGGAGTAGTAAAAATCATCTCTATCTTCAGTAACAATACACTGGCACCCTGCCTCCAGCGCAGCAAAGTACTGCATACCGTCTTCAAAATCATGAACACTTTTATTGGTCAAAGCATTATTGACAGCGCTATCATCGATCACAGCAGTGAGAATATGCTCTTTCAGAATGGCAAGCTTCTTCTTGGCTTGCACTGCGCCACTTTTCTTAGACGAAAAATAAAAAGCGATGGCGAGACTCATCGGCGTGGCGTACAACTCAAAACCCTGCTTTCCTGCCAAACTCAATACCCTGGCTGCGTTGGAAAATATTGGGTATTCCTTATTGAGCACCGAAACCAATACATTGGCATCTATCAGCACCTTCACTTCTTTTTGCGGCTTTCGTAGTACTCTTTTTTTGCCGCCTTCCTTGGCTTTGAAGTTTTATATTCTGCTTGCCCATCGGCCACCATCATCACCCATTGGGATACTTCCAAATCTTCCAGCGACTGATAGTGCCGGGAAGTCATTTGCCTGTAGAGGTATTCGGTTAGCCTGGACAAACTGATATTATTCTCCTCGGCGAATGCTTTGGCTGAGGCAATAACGGCGGCATCAAAACTCAAAGTGATCTTGGCGTCCATACTCTTATTATTTTATACGACAAAGATAAAAAATTTATACGTATAAAAAACAAATCGGATTCAAAGCTCCTTTATCAGCCCCCAAACTTCCCTCTCAATTTCGCCAACTGCGCCTGCAAATCTCCATCAGGCTCATCTGATTTTTGGGGCTTTTGGGGCTGAAAGCTTCTTCGCTCCTGCCTCCTTGGCTCTGGTCGTTCGTCCTGTTTATCACTTGCCTTTCTTGGCGCAGGGCCTGCGGCAAAGGGGTCAGCTTTCATCGACAGGGCAATCCGTTTTCTGGCGAGGTCAACCTCTACCACTGTCACCATTACCTTCTGCTGTAGCTTGACCGCCTCAGACGGATCGCTGATAAATTTATCGGCCAGGTGACTGATATGAACCAGGCCGTCCTGATGCACTCCAATGTCCACAAAAGCACCAAACTTGGTGACATTGGTGACGATGCCAGGAAGCTTCATACCCATTTTAAGGTCGGCCATCTCATTCACTCCATCGGTAAAAGAGAACACCTCGAACGACTCCCTTGGGTCACGACCTGGCTTGGCTAGTTCCTCAATAATATCTGTTAAAGTAGGTAGCCCTACCTCCTCCGACACATACTTTTTCAAATCCAACTTACGTCGTAGCTCATTACTGGTCATCAAATCAGTAACGCCACAACCAAGGTCTTTGGCCATTTGCTGTACCAAATTGTACCTCTCAGGATGAACAGCACTAGTGTCCAGCACGTTCTTGCCGTCCCTGATGCGAAGGAAACCAGCGGCCTGCTCATAGGCTTTTTCTCCAAGGCGGGGTACTTTCTTCAACGACTCACGATCCTTAAACGGCCCATTGGCATTTCTGTATTCCACAATGTTTTGTGCCAATTGCGGCCCAAGGCCTGAAACGTAAGTTAGAAGTTGCTTGCTTGCCGTGTTCAGCTCCACTCCCACAGCATTCACGCAACTCATCACCACGTCGTCCAGCGACTTCTTTAGCTCTGTTTGATCCACATCGTGCTGGTACTGGCCAACTCCTATCGATTTAGCGTCAATCTTCACCAACTCAGCCAGTGGATCCATTAACCTGCGGCCAATAGACACAGCACCCCGAACAGTCACGTCCTGGTCGGGGAATTCTTCCCTGGCTACATCCGACGCAGAATAGATAGAGGCGCCACTTTCATTCACCATGGCCACCAGCACATTCGAAGGCAATCCGATAGATTTGATAAACTGCTCAGTTTCCCTGCTTGCCGTTCCGTTTCCTATGGCTACGGCTTGAATTTTATACTTCTCTACCATATAGGCCACTGTCGCAGCAGCCTTCTGCACCGCCTTCTGAGGTTCATTCGGGTAAATGGCCTCAAAGTCCAGCAACTTACCCTGACTGTCCAAGGCAGCTACTTTGCAACCCGTTCTGAATCCCGGGTCGACAGCGAGAATGCTCTTTTGCCCTAGTGGGGCAGCCATCAGCAGTTGCTTCAGGTTTTCAGCAAATACGTTAATGGCCTCCACATCAGCCTTGTCTTTTGACCCGAGCCGTGCCTCCGTTTCCATGCTTGGCTTCAGCAAGCGCTTATACGAGTCATGCACTGCCTCTTTCACCTGCTCGGCCACGGGGTTGCTGCCCTTCACAAACTGTCTTTCAAGCAACAAAGTCGCCTCCTCCTCCGGTGGATACATATCCAGCATAAGGATCATCTCCTTTTCACCTCTTCTCATCGCAAGCAGGCGGTGAGAGGGTACCTTGTCGAGAGACTCAGACCACTCAAAGTAGTCCTTGTATTTCTGTCCTTCTTCCTCTTTGCCTTTCATTACCTTGGAATAGACAACACCGCTGCGATTGAACAACTCCCTCATTTTCTTTCGGGCATCGGGGTCTTCATTCACGATTTCTGCAATAATGTCACGTGCTCCCTGCAAAGCCTCTTCTGCTGATGCTACTCCTTTTTCCTCATCCAGGTATTTTTCGGCTTCACCAGCCAATTCACCAGCTTGTCTTTCAAAGATCCAAAGCGCCAGCGGCTCCAGTCCCTTTTCTCTGGCTATGGTAGCCCGGGTGCGGCGCTTGGGCTTGTAGGGCAGATAAATATCTTCCAGCGACGACATGGTTTCGGCAGCATCAATCTGTGCCTTTAACTCATCTGTCAGCTTGCCTTGCTCATCAATCGACTTGAGGATGGCCTCCCTTCTTTTGTCAAGGTCACGCAGTTGTCCTATCCTGTCACGTATTTTTGCAATGAAAACTTCGTCGAGGCTTCCTGTTCTTTCCTTCCGGTACCTGGAAATAAAAGGAACAGTTCCGCCTTCGTCGAGAAGCTCTGCGGTAGCTACGACCTGTTTAGGGGAAATGCTTAATTCAGCTGCGATTTTGAGGTAATGTGCCTGGCTCATGTCTTCCTTGACTTCTGATTAGGGTCTATTAAATACGTGTTTTACTCAAAGTGATTTTCGAAATTACTCGAAACAGGGCTCGAAAATAAAGGCTTTCGGAATCAAATGAAGACTTTTTTTGTATTGATTGCTGCGGAGGCCAAAAACCTGCTGACTTCTAATGAATTAAGATAAAATGGATAAGAAAAAGAAAAGGGAAATTATTGAATGGGCTGTAATTCTGGGAGTTATGGCCACACTATATTTCACAGGTCTGCATACGGAAGTCATCGGCACTCTGCAAAGAGGTATTCTGGCTACTGGCATCATGTCGCCGAGCGAGCCCGAAAGTACGCTGTCACTCACAGAGTCGGATTATCGATTTCAACTTGAAGACCTGGAAGGGAAAGTTTCTTCTTTTAGTGACCTTAAGGGCAAAACCGTTTTCATCAATCTGTGGGCAACGTGGTGCCCTCCCTGTATAGCAGAAATGCCAGAAATTCAAGACCTCTACGACAAAGTGGGGAGTGACAAAGTGGTGTTTGTTATGATTTCGCTGGACGACGAGCGGGAAAAGGCAATTAAATTTATTCAGAAGAAGGAGTATACATTTCCGGTTTATACCCTGGTGAGCGGCCTGCCAGCTGTTTTTCATTCTCAGTCGATACCCACCACTTTTGTGATTGCGCCTGATGGCCAGGTAAAAGTGCAGCAGTTTGGCATGGCTAGCTACGACACTGAATACTTTAGAAACTTGCTACTAAGTTTATAGCTGCCGTAAAGCCAAAATATTGCCAATGTTAAAGGCCGTTCTTTCTATATTAGTCAGCGTGTTGGTCATCGCAGTTTCCAGGCTTTCAGGCTGATTCCCAATGGGCAGCAGCGCCAAAAATCTTCGGAGCTCACTATAGGGAATTTCCCGTGGAATACGTCCTGCCAGGCCAACTACGGGCTTTCCATGCTTCTCTGCCATTTCCAACAGCGCAAACGGCCCTTTACCCTCTGCGGTCTGCTCGTCAAGGCTTCCCTCAGCCGTGATCACCAGGTCAGCTTGTTTGATCGCCTTGTCCATTTCCAGAAGCTCCAAGACAAACTCAGCACCGGGCTTCAGCTCAGCCTCCATCCAACCTACCAACCCGGCAGAGACACCTCCGGCAGCACCTCCTCCTTTAAGGGAAGTAACATCTATTCCTCTATACCGCTTAATAAGTGAGGCCCAATGCTGTAGCCCCTTGTCCAATTGAGCTACCTGTTCTTGCGTCGCTCCTTTTTGAGGCCCATACACTGTAGCAGCGCCTGAAGGCCCATACAGCGAATTGCTCACATCGCACAGCACAGTTATATGCAATCCCTCCAGCCCTTTCGGCTCTTCAACCTGAGCTATTTTTTCTAGCGCTTCGCCCGATCCGGCGAGTTCTTCCCCACTACTACTAAGGAATTTATAACCAAGAGCGGTAAGTATGCCCATTCCTCCATCGGTGGTTGCACTACCACCAATACACAATATAATATGTGTAGCACCCAGGTTGATTGCTTCGTTCATTAACTCGCCCGTACCGGCGCTGCTTGCTTTCATGGCGCTTCTCTCTTTCTCTGAAAGTAAGCGCAGGCCCGAGGCATCGGCCATTTCAATAATAGCCAGCTTTTTATCGGCTATGTACCCAAAAGGAGCCTGCACCAACCTTCCCAATGGGCCCGAGACTTCTTTTTTGAAAATCTCCCCCTGTAGTGCATCAACCAGGATAGGCAAGGTGCCATCACCACCGTCGGCTATTGGCTTGCATACCACATCTGAATGGCATTTACTTTTTTGAAGCCCTCTCCTGATCGCCTGAGCAATATCGAATGCTGTAGCGGCGCTTTTGAACGCATTGGGAGCAACAAGTATTTTGAGTGCCGGCATTTAATTATCCGGCCTATGTTCGTCTTCTTCTATCTGGCTGGGCGTAATATACTGGATCAGCTTGCCAGTGTTTTGCGACACCTCTTTCCATGAATCCATGGGGAAATGAATTTCAACAAGACTGCCCGGCTCCATGTTTCCGACAGTTTCTCCTGTCAGAAGCTCCGCCATATAACTAACGGTGGGGTTGTGTCCAACAAATAGCACACTTTGGCAATTTACATCCAGCTCATTCACAATTCTTAAAAAAATTCTGACCGAGGCATCGTACAGCTCCGGGTCTTCCTGAATTTCTTCCGCTGGATACTTGATTTGCTCCGCTATAATCTGCGCAGTTTGAAACGCCCGGACAGCCGCACTGGTAACCATTAGGTTGGGGATCAAATCATGCCGTTTTATGTACATACCGGTATGAACTGCCTCCCTTTGGCCTGACCTGGTAAGGTATCTTTCGATGTCCTTTGACCCATGGTCGGACTCTCCAGCTTCGGCATGTCGCACTATCAATAATTTCTTAACCATTCTCTTATAACGTGGTTAAATATCAGTCAGTATGGCGGTGGAAATATAGCAAAACGAGCCTACCAAAATTCCCGCCATTTGATTTTTTTGTTTTTTTTTAAAGATATTTGACCGCCTCACCATTTTGGTAGAAAGGAAAAAACCCATAGAAATGTCGAAAAACCTTGTAATAGTCGAGTCGCCAGCAAAGGCAAAAACAATTGAAGGATACTTAGGGAAGGACTATTCAGTTACGTCGAGTTACGGCCACGTTCGTGACCTGCCCAAGGGAGACAAAGCGATTGATATCAAGAACGGTTTCAAGCCGACTTACGAAATAACGGCCGACAAGAAAGATGTCATCAAGCAGCTGAAAAAGTTATCGAAGGAATCTGAGATGATTTACCTGGCTAGTGACGATGACCGTGAAGGAGAAGCCATTTCGTGGCACTTAAAGGAGGCGCTGGATCTGAACGACAAGAATACAAGAAGGATCGTTTTCAGGGAAATTACCAAGAAGGCGATTGACGCTGCCATACTAAATCCAAGAGGTATTGACATTGACCTGGTGAATGCTCAGCAGGCCCGCCGCATACTCGACCGCCTGGTAGGTTTTGAGCTTTCGCCCATTCTTTGGAAAAAAATCAAAACTGGTCTCTCAGCTGGCCGGGTACAATCTGTGGCTGTCCGACTTGTGGTAGAAAGAGAAAGAGAAGTGGAGCACTTCAATTCTGAATCTTCTTTCAAAATCACGGCTAATTTCCTGCTTGCAGGTGGTAAAGTGCTAAAGGCAGAGCTTGGTAAAAAATTCAAAACTGAGGCCGAAGCACAAGCGTTTCTTGAAAAATGTAACGGCGCAGAGTTCTCCATCAAGAACCTGGAGAAAAAGCCCACCAAAAGATCCCCTGCCCCTCCGTTTACCACATCAACACTTCAGCAGGAGGCCAGTCGTAAGCTGAGCTTCTCGGTGAGTCAGACCATGACCATTGCTCAGCGACTTTATGAATCGGGTAAAATCTCTTATATGAGAACTGACTCGCTCAACCTCTCAGAGGAAGCTGTTAGTGGGGCCACCAACGAAATCAAGTCTTCGTATGGTAACGATTTTGTTCAAAACAGAAAGTACAAAACCAAGTCAGAAAGCGCTCAAGAAGCTCATGAAGCCATCAGGCCTACCGACTTCTCAGCACACACCGCCGGTGCCGAAAGAAATGAACAGCGGCTTTATGACCTGATTTGGAAAAGGGCAATCGCCTCTCAAATGGCGGATGCGCAAATAGAAAAAACTATCGCTTCCATTGGCATCTCCACTACCGATGAGGTATTGACTGCCTCCGGAGAAGTGATCCAATTTGAAGGTTTTCTTAAAGTATACATCGAGTCGACCGATGATGAGGAGGATGAAGAAGAAGCTAAAGGAATGCTGCCGCCATTGAAGGTCGGTGAAAAGCTAAATTTGAGGGAAATAATTGGCAAAGAATCGTTTACCCGACCACCTACCAGGTACACTGAAGCGAGCCTGGTAAAACAGCTGGAAGAAATGGGCATAGGCCGTCCGTCGACCTACGCACCAACCATTTCCACCATTCAAAAAAGAGAATACGTTATTAAGGAATCTCGTGACGGCAAGGAGAGAAAATACAGGGAGCTGACGCTGGCCAACGGCAAAATCAGTTCCAAAACAGGTACTGAAAACTATGGTGCCGAAAAAATGAAGCTCTTCCCTACCAACCTGGCCATGGTGGTCAACGACTTCCTGGTGCTCCATTTCCCGAACGTGATCGACTTCACTTTTACTGCCCGGGTGGAGAAAGAGTTTGACGACATAGCGTCTGGCAAAGTGGAATGGCAAACTATGATCGATTCCTTCTACGGCAAATTTCACCCAAGGGTAGAAAGCACCGAAAAGGTTGACCGGTCGGAAGTAGGTGCCAGCAAAGAACTGGGCATTGACCCGGCCAGCGGCAAGAAAGTAACTGTCAGGCTAGGCCGCTTTGGCCCTCTGGCCCAAATTGGTGAGACAACCGAAGACGAGAAGCCCAAATACGCCAGCCTGAAAAAGGGGCAGCTGATGGAGAATATTACATTGGAAGACGCCCTTGAGCTATTCAAGCTTCCGAGAGAGATTGGACTGTTTGAAGAGGAACCAATGGTAGCTGCTATCGGCAGATTTGGACCTTATATCCGCCACAAAAGTCAGTTTTACTCACTGACTAAAGATTTTGATCCAATGACGGTAACTGAAGAAGAGGCTGTGTTGATCATTAGAGCGAAAAGAGAACTCGAAGCCAACAGGCTCATCAAGAAATTCACTGAAAACGAAGAAGTTCAGGTGCTGAACGGTCGCTTTGGCCCTTACATCAAGTTTGGCAAACAGAATGTGAAGATTCCGAAAGGTAAAGAACCCAAGGAGCTTACCTACGCCGAATGTGTGGAGCTGGCCGAAGCGGCGCCTGCCAAAAAGGGAGGATTCAAGAGAAAGTCCAAATAGCGTAAACGAACATGAAAATCGTATTCTTTAGCACCAAATCGTACGACAAAGAATACTTCGAAAAGGCCCACAAGGAGTTTGAATTCATATTCATAGAGGCGAATCTTGACCCCATCACTGCGGTGGTCATTCCCGAAGGGGCAGTTGTTTGCTGTTTTGTGAACGACACGATCAATGAGCAAGTCATTGAGGTGTTGAAAAGTAAGAAGGTTTTGCTGATAGCCCTCAGGTGCGCCGGGTTCAATCAGGTAAATCTGGAAGCCGCTGCCAAAGCCGACATCAAGGTGGTGAGAGTACCCGCCTATTCTCCTCACGCCGTGGCCGAGCATGCGGTCGCACTATTACTTGCCCTGAACAGAAAAACGCACAAAGCATATAACAGGGTGAGAGAGGGCAATTTCTCACTGGAGCGCATGACCGGGTTCGATGTCTTCGGCAAAACTGTTGGAGTGATTGGCACCGGTAAAATTGGGGCCACCTTTGCCAGCATCATGCTGGGGTTTGGCTGCCGGGTCATTGCCTGCGATCCCTTCCCAAACACTGAACTGACTGAGAAGGGCATTGCGTACTACCCGTTGAACGAGCTACTGGCTCAGTCTGATATCCTATCGCTTCACTGCCCGCTGACACCTGAAACACACCATTTGATAGACGAAAAAGCACTGGAGCACATCAAACCGGGAGCCTTTTTAATCAACACCAGCCGGGGAGCGCTCATCGACACACCTGCTACTATCGATGCATTGAAAAGTCGGCGGCTTGGCGCCCTGGGCATCGATGTTTACGAGCAGGAGGAGCACCTCTTCTTTCAGGACTTCTCCGATGTCATCATCGACGACGACGTTATCTCCCGCCTTATGACCTTCCCCAACGTGCTGATTACAGCACATCAGGCGTTCCTCACCAGCGAAGCGCTGGAGCAAATTGCGTTGACCACTCTGCAAAACATCCGAAGCTTCAACGAGGGGCGAACACTCGTTAATGAAGTTACTTTAAATAAAAATTAGTTGCCGGCCCCCAGTCGCACCGTCGCCTAACATTACTGGTTTCTCCTCATCTCTGCCCGCCGCATGGGCATAGCATCTACCAGATCGAAAATTGTTTCTACTGGCACAACAGTTTGTTCCTTTAGTTTAACACCGCCATCTTTTCCAATCAGAACGATTAAAAAATCACTATTGGCTGGGTTAAAAGTTTGCTGCAACGTGGCGGCATCTTTGGCACCAATCGATGCTCCATCAATTGATCCTTTACTTCCACTGTCAACGACACCCAACACCAGGTCACGGTCATCCAGTTCCTTTTCCTGTCTTTTGAAAAGCGCTATTTGCTCGACAGCAGCATCTGCTTTTGCATCTGAATGAAAGACAAGGACGACCCTGTTTTTCCAGGCATAATGTTCAAGTGGATCGCCAGGCTGAGCCTCACTCAATCCAACTGACAACATCAAAATCAATGCGATAGATAACATGGTATGATAACCCGCCTCTGCCGCCTTTTGTTATCAACTGGCCTCAGCAATGCATTCAATCTCCACCAATGCATCCAGGGGCAGCCTGCTCACCTCCACTGTGCTCCTGGCAGGTTGATGTCCTCCAAACACTTCGGCATATACAGCATTCATCGCTGGAAAGTCCCTGAAGTTTTTAAGAAACACAGTCGTTTTCACTACGTCGCTCAGCGACAAGCCTTCGGCTTTCAACACTGCTGACAAATTCATCAATGCCTGCCGGGTCTGCGGCCCTATCTCCCCTTCAACCATTTTGTTAGTGTCGGGCACAATGGGTGTTTGCCCAGAGCAGAATAGGAGGCCTCCGGATCTGATCGCCTGCGAATAAGGGCCTATGGCCTTGGGTGCCTCGTCTGAATGTATTTTCTTCATGTTTGCTCAATAATTTAGACCAATCTATAAAAATCTATTCTTGTTTTAACTAATCCACCCTGCATCTCGTTATCTTTCGGAAATGGCATTCTTCGATCAGTTATATCAGAAATTATTCAATAGCCGGGGCAGCGAAACTTCGCTCATCCTTCATGAGGTGATTGTAAGAAATGAAAAATACCTGCAAGGCTATGAGCAATGGAAGTTGAATGGCCGTGCCACCAAAATGATTTCGGACTACAGCCGCTCCTACCATTTCAAAAAATCAGGAATTCAAAGTGAACCCAATGTGCACGTATTTGCCTCCTCAGCGTCCAACGGATTTGCGCTGACATACTCGCCAGATTTCGATAAGCAGGAGTTTCAGTTTCTGTTCGACTACCTGGCGGAAATCAGCAAAACATTGGGCTACAGGCAGGTAAACAGCGATGTGACGATCACGGAGAAGAACGACACGATTGAAACCAGAGAGAAACACTACCTAAAACCACCTATGGTTACTGCTGATCAGCTGTCCAAACAACTTTTTGGTAACATTCTTGTGGAGTACATAATGATTGATGATCAGCCGAGCTATATTAAGCTACTGGCTAATATCTACTTCGATAGACAATATGAGCCGGCTGAAGACCATAGAGAATTGATCTCACATTTGTTTTCTATCGACTGATAAACTTAAAACCGTTATAAATCTCAAAACAATGAAAAGAATTGCTCACAGAATTACAGGCTTTAACATTATAATGATTGCATGCTTCTTGCTGCTCACATCTTCCACGCAGTTGCTCCCAACCAACCTGAGAATCACTGTATTGAATAGCCTTGGTAATGCAGAAGAGGGTGTTACGGTAACCCTTTATGCCACCGAAGACAACTACATAGAAGAAAAGAATCCGGTGCAGGAGTCGCAGTTGACCGATGCCAAAGGACGAGTAACGTTTACCAAACTGGAGCCAAAGCCTTACTTTGTTGTGGCCAGAAAAGGAGACCTTGACAACAACGGTGAGGGCGCTGAAACAGCTCCCCTACAAGAAGGACGAATGAACAAAGTAAACATTGTGATTCAGTAGGCCGGATGTCCCGAAAAGAATTGATCAGCCTTTTGAGCCATTACGAAACGCCCCATGCAAGTGAGGTTCATTACGCTCCAAGGTTTGTATCTCTTCTTCAAAACTTCTCAGGTTGTTTCCGCAGAGATTTGGTTTCAGGCCATATCACCGGCTCTGCCTGGGTAGTTTCTTCAGCCCTCGATCAGGTAGTACTGTTGCACCACAAAAAGCTCAATAAATGGCTGCAACCAGGCGGTCATGCCGATGGCCAGGAGGATGTATTGAAAGTTGCTTCAAAGGAACTCGAAGAAGAGACAAGTCTTACTGCCTATAAATGGATCACCGAAGATATTTTTGATATCGATATCCACCTTATTCCTGAAAGAGGCAACGAGCCGGCTCATTTTCACTATGACATCAGGTTTATTGCTATGGCTGAAGCTTCAGCTCCCCTTGTTGTAAGCAACGAAAGCAGAGATGTAAGGTGGATACCCTTGTCGTCTGTTACTGAAGAAGCAGGTTTTGAAGAATCGATTCTCCGAATGGTTAAGAAAACACACAAGCTAAAGGAATCGCTAACCTGATACCGTGAAGTTGATATGAACAAAAGGGCTCTCTTTATCTCCTCACTTTTACTTGGCAGTGGCCTCCTTTCGATTTACTTTTTAGGAAAGTTTTCAAACGACGGCGACCAGCAGTCACCTGAAGTGCTGGCCACGCCGTTTACACCCACCAGCCTGGGCGTTGAGGAAGATCCGGACGCCAGAGCCAACTTTGAACGCATGATGCTGGCGGATCCGGTGTCAGGAGCAATCCCCGCAGGTATTCACAGCAAGGCACTTAAGTTTACCCGACAGCTCCCTACAAGCAGCGAAATGAAACGGAGTGGTCTTGCGAGAACCGAGGAAAGGGCATACATCCCACGAGGACCCTTCAACGTAGGCGGACGTACCCGTGCGCTGGCCATCGACCGCAGCAATGAAAAGGTAATTCTGGCAGGAGGCGTTTCCGGTGGATTGTGGCGAACTGAAAACGAGGGGATTATATGGAAAAGAATCACGCCACCCGAAATGATCAACAGTGTGAGTTGCCTGGTGCAGGACACACGGGCTGGCCACACCGATACCTGGTACTTCGGCACGGGCGAATACTCCCTTTTCAACTCAGCCAGAGCGAATAATTCCACACCCTACAGAGGCGACGGTATTTTCAAATCGACCGACAAAGGGCTCACCTGGCAACCACTGAGTGCTACTGTATCGGGGGATGTCACCACTTTTGGAAGTCCTTTTCAGTATATCTACAAGCTGGCCATCAATACGGCCAACAGCAATGAAGACGAACTGTACGCCGCCACTATTGGAGGCGTGATCCGTTCTGCCGACGGCGGTGACACCTGGGCAACCGTGCTGGGTGCTGACCTGCTGAGCGAGCCACCCGGTACCGATTTGAATGACAAAACCTTTCCGTTCTTTAGCGACGTGTCAGTTACCAAAAACGGGATTAAGTATGGTGCGTTGAGTACTACAAGCAATGCCGACAACAATTGGGCAAAAGCCGGCATTTACAGATCAGAGGATGGGCTGGCATGGGCGAATATTACCCCAACAGGGTTTCCAGCGCAATACAGAAGGATAGTCATCACGCCTTCTCCTTCCAACGAAAGAGTCATCTACTTTTTAGTCGATGCAGCAGCTACAAACCTGTGGAAAGCCACCTACCTGCCTTCGGGCAACAACTATATTTGGGAGAACCTATCGGCCAACATACCGGACTTTGGTGGCAGAGTGGGTGAGTTTGACACCCAAAACGGCTACAATATGCTATTGGAGGTGCACCCAGCTGATGAAAACATAGTATTCATGGGCGGCACCAATCTGTTTCGTTCGTCCGACGGCTTTAAAAGCAAAGACAACACCGAGTGGATTGGAGGATACGACCCGGAAAACAATGCCAGCCAGTACCCAAACCACCACGCCGACCAGCATGTACTCGCCTTCTACAGCGCTGATCCGGCAAAAATGCTTTCTGGTCACGACGCCGGCGTGTCGATTACCTGGAGTGGACTGTCGAAAGAAGTCAACTGGCTAAGCCTGAACAATGGCTACCTGACTTCCCAGTTTTTCACCATCGATATCCCCAAATATGAGTACAGCGACCTGATGGTAGGCGGCATGCAGGACAATGGCACCTACCTGAGAAGTGCTCCCGGCGAAAACCCGCCATGGGACCAGGTTTTTTCCGGAGATGGCAGCTATTGCCAAACCACATCAGATGGCACATTTTGGTATGTGTCGGCACAAATGGCACAAATCTACCGGCTTACGTTCAATACTAAATTCGAGCTCACCGGCTATGCCAGGGTAGACCCAACAAATGGGGGGCTTGACAGCGACAACGGCTACCTGTTCGTGAACCCTTTCAGGCTTGACCCGGGCAATAACAATATCATGTTCCTGGCCGGTGGAAACATCATTTGGAGGAACTCAAACCTAAGCCAGATCACTAACGGCTCGCAGGAAAAAACGAGCACTAACTGGCAGCGAATCGAGTCGTCGGTTATCCCCGAAGGACAAATCACAGCCATGGAGATAAGCACCACGGGAGAAAAATGGTTACTGTATGGTAACAGTACCGGCAGGCTTTTCAAGCTGACTTCAGCAGGAGACACAGCCTTTGATATGGAAGAAATTACAGGTGCTGATTTCCCGCAAGCATTCATCAGCTCCATTTCCATTGACCCTTCCGATCACCACAACATCATGGTGGTCTTTTCCAACTACGGCATTCCCAGTGTCTTCTTTTCAGACGATGGCGGCCTTTCATTCACCGACATAAGTGGTAACCTGGAAGAGCATGCGGATGGAACGGGAAATGGCCCCAGTGTCCGTTGGGGGCAGTTGATCCCCATGCAAGGTGGTGAGCTTATGGCTGTTGTTGGCACCGGCTCGGGGCTTTACGCAACCGAAGCGCTATCGGGAACCGCCACCACCTGGGCCAGAGAAGGCTCCGACGTGGTCGGCTACAGCGTAGTACCTATGCTGAGCTACAATCCGCTTGACGGGCGACTGGCGATTGCTACCCATGGAAATGGCATATTTGAAACTTTTATATCCGATCATTTGGTGATCGAAAGACCGTCGTCTTCTGAGAAATTTATTGTCGGTGCCCCCTACCCTAACCCTTTCACTGATTTGATCAGCATTCCGTTCGAAATACCGAAAAAGCAAATTGTGAAATCCATCATTTACAATGCCGCCGGCCAGCAGATCAAAACGCTTGTTTGGGGCACACAGTTTGAAGGGGCCACTACTATGACATGGGATGGAACGAACGTGACGGGCACGGCAGTGGTGGATGGAGTTTACTTTTGCCGGATACAATTGGCCTCTGGTGAACAAAAAACTGTCAGGCTGATACTCAACCACTAAAAATAAGAAACCCCGGCAGACAAAATCTGCTCGGGGCCCACCATCAACCTTAATTAAACCTTAAAGAACCTAATCAATTGGATCGTTTTCCATTTGATTAATTAACTCAAAGATAGAGTGCTGCAATGATACTATTCAGGCATTAAACCTGGCGATATTATACATGTAAGTTTTGGTACAAAAAACAATACTTGCACACCTTTCAGGAAGGTAACACATCAAAATAGTGCTATGAAAGCAAAAAACTGATGTAAGTATTTCCTTATTTTCTACAAAATATTGAGCTATTAATCGTAGGTAGCGCTAATTCATACCTTTGAATAGTCAAAACTTCATCAGCGGCATCTGCAAGATAATCTTTATTTTATCCTATTTGGAGCTAATCAGCACCAACATAAAGGCGATGACCATCAGCCAAAATTTGTAGGCAGCAATAGCAGGGATAATGACAATACTCAACTCACCCAAAACAAGTAGCAGCACAACGAGTACGGCGATTAGTTTTATGACAGATCTTGTTCTTTGACTCATAGCTTTAAAATATTTTTTGTGTGTAATTTAATACATCACGAAATAAACAGAATAATTGTAGATTCGCAGTATCTGATGAAATTTCATGGCGGAAATAGGGATCGACATAGACAAAGCAAAATCCTTTTTGGATCGGGGGCAACTGATAGGGCTGCCCACTGAGACTGTGTATGGTCTTGCGGGAAATGCTTTTAATGAAGCGGCCGTTTTAAAAATCTTTCAGGTAAAAAACAGGCCCTCCTTCGATCCGCTTATTGCACACACCAACAGCCTCGAAAAAGTTAAGACATTTGTCAAGGACATCCCGGATGTAGCACTTGACCTCGCTGAGGCATTTTGGCCCGGCCCACTTACGCTACTGCTTCCAAAGAAAAAAAGGATTCCGTTGCTGCTTACCTCCGGGTTAAAAACTGTGGCGGTGCGAATCCCGGATCACCCGCTCACTACGGCATTGCTCGAGCAACTTGATTACCCGCTGGCGGCACCCAGCGCCAACCCATTTGGTTATGTAAGCCCTACCACTGCACACCATGTGCAGGATCAACTTGGGGAATCCATCCCGTACATCCTCGACGGGGGGCCGTGCCGGGTAGGTATCGAATCAACCATTATCGGGTTCGAAAACAATAAGCCGGTTGTTTATCGGCTGGGAGGCAAGCGAATTGACGAAATAGAAAAGCTCATTGGCACAGTGCGCATAAGAACCAATATGAGTTCCGACCCTGCCGCACCAGGCATGTTAAAAAGCCACTATGCGCCGACAAAAAGGGTAGTTGTTGGCGACCTGGAAGAGCTGATCCCCAAATTAAACCCGATGAAAGTGGCGGTCATTTCATTTCAGAAAGACTTTCCTGAAGTGCCCGAAAACAACAAGTTTATCCTGTCGAAGGCGGGAAACATTGATGAGGCAGCTGCCAACCTATTTTCAGCCATGCGAAAAATGGATAAAACAGCTGCGAACTGCATTATAGCTGAATACGTGCCGGAAATCGGTTTGGGGAAGGCCATTAATGATCGTCTGAAGCGTGCTCAGGCATAGCTGAAAATGAAAGACCCGGCGAACCTCTTTCAAACTCGCCTAAAAAAAGTAATTTTACAGCTATCATTAGCCCACATTCTCGAGCCAATTTATTTCCCTGGTTTTAAAAATTAAAAACCTTTTATGATAACACTAGATAAGTACAATTTTAAAGGAAAAAGAGCGCTAATACGGGTCGATTTTAATGTGCCCCTCGACAAGTCAAACAATATAACGGACGACAATCGACTAAAGGCAGCCATTCCAACAATCAATAAAATAATAAAGGATGGTGGGTCTGTTGTGCTCATGAGCCATTTGGGGCGCCCAAAGGAAGGGCCTGAGGAAAAATTCTCGTTGAAGCATGTGGTAACCTACCTGACTGAAGCCCTTGGAACAAAGGTTCAGTTTGCAGATGACTGCATTGGCGAAGCGGCTTTCAAAATGAGTGCAGCCCTTCAGCCGGGTGGCGTTTTGTTACTCGAAAACCTGAGGTTTTACAAGCAGGAAGAAAAAGGTGATGCGGAGTTTTCGCAAAAGCTGGCCAAGCATGGCGACGTTTATGTAAACGACGCTTTCGGAACTGCTCACCGGGCGCACGCCTCCACTACCATCGTGGCCAACTACATGAAGGACAAGGTGTGTGGCTACGTGATGCAAGCAGAGCTTGATAACGCACAGAAGGTGCTTGAAAATGCCACCAAGCCATTTACGGCCATTATGGGTGGTGCTAAAATTTCCGATAAAATACTGATCATCGAGAGGCTGCTGGATACAGTTGATCACCTCATTATTGGTGGCGGCATGTCCTACACGTTCTTCAAGGCCATGGGTGGGCATATTGGCAAGTCACTGGTGGAGGAAGACAAGCTTTCGCTGGCCAAGGAGCTGATTCAGAAAGCCAAAGAAAAAGGTGTTGAGCTTCACTTGCCTATCGATTCGATAATAGCTGATAACTTCAGCAACGACGCCAATACAAAAGTGGCCAACAACCACTCTATACCAGACGGCTGGATGGGTCTTGACATCGGGCCTGAGGCAACGGCCATCTTCTCGAAAGTGGTAGAATCGAGCAAAACTATTCTCTGGAACGGGCCTATGGGCGTATTTGAGATGGAAAAGTTTGCGAACGGAACAAAGAAAATTGCCGATGCCGTTGTAAAAGCAACAGGCAATGGCGCTTTTTCTCTGATTGGCGGAGGCGACTCCGCTGCTGCCGTTAACACACTGGGCTATGGGGACAAGGTAAGTTATGTTTCAACAGGTGGAGGAGCCCTTCTTGAGTTCATGGAAGGCAAAGAACTTCCGGGCGTAAAGGCCCTTCAATAGTGCCACACCCTGAAAATAAATGAAAAAAAGGCGGCTTTAAAGCCGCCTTTTTGTATTTTCGTTTACCACAGACCTTAATTATTTCCTTAAAGTGCTTTAACCTACAAAAAGACTGCTTTATAAAGGTGAAATCACTTGTCCTCTTCTTTGTCACTTTCATTGTTTCGGCCAATCTATGGGCTGACTCTGTTTATTTTCCCTCCGACAAAAGTCGAGACAGCTTGATCAACCTACTCCAAACCAGTGAAAAAGAGCAGCTTGTGGACGTGCTCAACAAACTTTCACTGTACTACAATATATCCGACCCCTCAAAAGCCAGCGCTTATATACAGCAAGCAAAAAGCTTGGCCGGGGAGCTTGACTACCAAGCAGGTCTGGCCTTCGCAACAAAGGAGGAAGGCATGATGAAGTTAAATAATGGAGAAATCATTCCAGCCCTTACGTTGCTTGAGCAGGCCAGAAATATTAGCGTTGAGATCAATGACTATCGGCTCATTGGCGAATCGTTGCATTGCATTGGTCTTGTCTACTCTGCCTTTGGCTTCCATGAGTACGCTTTGAAATACCTCAATGAGGCCATGGACGTCTACCGCAAGGGAAATGAAAATCAGCTAATAGCCTATTGCTACTACGATGAGGCAGCTGTTCATGTAAAAAACAAAGAGTTCCAAAAGGCGCTCGACAGGGTGCGGGAATGTGACCAATTCAGCCTTAGCAATGGCGTCAAAATTGAGGGCGGCCTCTCCCACATTCTATTGGCCGACATATACGCTGGGCTGCACAAAGACACGCTGGCCCTCGAGAACTATAAGTTGGGGCTGGTGCTGATAGGAAAAGAGAACTTATCACCAAGAATCAACGCAGCCGGACTCAGGGCTTTGGGGAAATTCTATCTGGAAAAAGGTCTTTATA
The DNA here is from genome assembly GCF_040222815.1 of Imperialibacter sp. GTDB lineage: Bacteria > Bacteroidota > Bacteroidia > Cytophagales > Cyclobacteriaceae > Imperialibacter. The sequence continues at coordinate 125,318 of NZ_JAVKCH010000028.1, forward strand.
AAGAGGCTAAGAAATCCTTTTTTGAAGCAAAAACCGTCATTGACGAGGGCACCAACGATATTGAAAAGGGAGAAATAATGCTGGATTTGTCCAGTGTTTGCCTGAAACAAAACTACCTTAGGAGTGCGCTGGAAATGATCGACTCAGCCCTCATAAAGAGCGAGAAGACCAAAGCCATTGCTTTACTGACAAGGGTACTCTTCACCAAAGCCGAAATACTTAAAAAAATGGGGTTGGAGGGGTCAGCCTTAAGGGATATTTCGAGGGCTTACACCCTTCAGGATTCAATTAACTCGGAAGGGTACAAGAACTACATCGCCGATATGGTGGCCTCTTTCGAAATTCAAAAATCCAACCTTAAAATCAAGGCCCTCAACAATCAACTTGAAGCTACACAGGGGGAGTTGGCGAGCACCAGCACCTTGTCACGGTATTACCTTGCAGCTACACTTTTCTTTGTGGCCCTGCTAGCATTCATTGCTTTTGACCAGCTAAAGCTAAAAAAGATTACAAAGAAACTCTATGCTGTTAACGAACAAGTGAACAACCAAAATATCGAGTTGAAGAGGCTTGATGACGAAAAAAGTGACCTCATTAAGCTGGTGGCACATGACATGCGCAGCCCCGTAAATAATATTGTTTCCATTGCCGGACTGCTGGAGCATGAAGCTACTACTGCCGAAGAGAGAAAAGAATATGTACAGCTGATAGAATCCATCTGTCAGCGAATCAATAGCAGCATTTCAAAATTCCTGGGCAGAAATGAGCACGCTTCGCCAGCCAGCAGGGTACCAGAGCTTGAGATGGTGAGCATCAATGATTTGATAATTGAAACAATGAGCGAGTTTAGCCCAAAAGCTGCGTCGAAGGATATCGAGTTGCTATTTACGCCATCAGACAATAAAAATGAGGTATTAACTGACGGCGACTACATCTCGCAGATACTTTCCAACCTTTTATCCAATGCCATAAAATACTGCCAGTCGGGTGCCACAGTAAGTCTGGAGTTTGCCATGCAGCTAAAGCATTGCGCCATCATCGTGAGAGACAATGGGCCGGGCATTTCTAAAGAGGAACAATTGACTTTGTTTGACAAATACACCACCACCAGCAATAGGGCAACTGGAAACGAGTCGTCCACAGGTCTTGGTTTGTCCATCGCAAAAAAGCTAACGCTGGCACTGGGAGGGGATATTCAGTTGGAAAGTGATATTGGCAGGGGCTGCCAGTTTATTGTGAGCATTCCAACAGTGGAAAATAGCCACGTGCCTAAGGCAACGGTGTTGGCTAAGTGAGCATCAGCTTCCCTACTTCATTGTATCGCACTTTTTCTTCATCCAGTAGATGCCGGATCCCGTACATTCTCGCCTCCTTTGTCTTGCCAGAATGTCCTTTCATTAGTTGCTCTAACGACACCTGATTCTTTCCAATTTCATCCATCAGCTGTGTCAGCAATTTATTGAAATCCTTCTCCGACTGAAGGGCCTTCTTTTGCCTGATGCAGTAATCGCACATTCCGCAGGGGATATCATTATGTTCGCCAAAGTATTCCTGAATCACCTGCGTACGACATCTTACCTCCTGTTGCAGGTATTTTATCATGGCGTCTACCTTGTCAATCAGCTCTTCTCTTCGCTGCGCCAGCCGTTGTTTGTCGATGGAAAGCTTGGCGGCATCCTGACGGGGCGTAAGGAACTGCACTTGTGGCGAGTCTTTCATTTTCTCGTACACAAAGGCCCCCTGTGTGTCCAAATACGTCAGCTGCTTTACCACCTCAGCTCTCGTGCAATTGGCAAGTCTGGCAATGTCACTTTCGGAAATTGTGGTCAAATGGGCAAACACCTCACCACCAAAAAGGCGGAGTGTCGCCTTGATTACCGGATCCAGGTTAGCATTGGCCACCTGTATTTTATACAACTCCTGCTTGTCGACCTTCGCAAACAGCCTGGAGGGCTGGTAAAAGCTCTCTGTGAGTTGGATGAGCCCCTCTTCTTCAAGCTTTTTCAGTGCTGCAAAGGCCTCAAACGGGCTTAATTGGTAGGTTTTGATAAACTGGTCATAGTCAAAGTCGAACGACACAAACTGTGAGCTTCCCACCGCCAGCTTGAAGTAATTGGCCAGCGCCTGGTATACCTTTTTGAGGTACTCTACCTCTGGCAGTGAGCGAAGGGTGCGTTCCTTCAGCTCCCTGACGTCCGCTGCCAGATAAATCATGACTGCGTAGGCAAGCTTCTCGTCACGGCCTCCCCTACCCGCTTCCTGATAATAAGCCTCGAGGCTGTCAGGAATATCGACGTGGATCACCACCCGCACATCGGGCTTGTCGATGCCCATGCCAAAAGCGTTGGTAGCCACCATCACCCGCACTTTGCTGTCGATCCAGTGGGTTTGCCGGTTCGACCGCTCCATGGCGTTCAGCCCCGCATGATAGTAGGAGGCAGATATGCGGTTCGACATGAGCCATTTGGCCAGTTCCTCCGTGCGCTTCCGGCTTCTTACATACACCACAGCCGACCCCTGCACATTGGTGAGTACCTCCAGCAGCTTCCTGCCTTTGTCTTCTACCTTGAAAACCGAGTAGGACAAGTTCTTTCTGGCGTAGCTCTTCATGAAAACAGCCGCAGCTTTCATTCTTAGCTTATCCTGTATGTCCTGCTGCACTTTCAATGTGGCCGAGGCAGTCAGAGCGATGAGTTTTGCATCGGGAATTTTTTCCCTGAAGTCGGCTATTTGCAGATAAGGTGGCCTGAAGTCGTAGCCCCACTGCGAAATGCAATGCGCCTCGTCGATGGCTAATAGTGACACCTTCATTTTGACAGCCCGCTCAATAAAAATCTCGGTCAGCAACCGCTCAGGCGAAACGTACAGAAACTTGATATTGCCATAAATACAGTTGTCGAGTATGATATCAATTTCTCTTTTACTCATGCCCGAGTAGATGGCCTCAGCTTCAATCTCCCGCTTTTGCAGCTGGAACACCTGGTCTTTCATCAGAGCAATGAGAGGCGACACCACAATGCAAATACCTTCCACGCACAGGGCAGGCACCTGAAAACAAATGGATTTGCCACCGCCCGTGGGCAGGAGCGCCAGTGTGTCTTTACCGTCGAGCACACTTTGGATGATGTCCTCCTGTAGCGGCCGGAAGGCGTCGTATCCCCAATATTGCTTTAATATGTCGGCTGGTGCTTTCACTATTCGAAGATATCTATTGCAAAAGCTTGATAGCAGTGATGAGGTAAATATCGTTGCTCACCCGCTGGTCGATGGGCAGCTTCGCCATCGATTCGCTCACGGACGGCTCCTGCTGCACCAGAAAATCGGGCAGCACCCCGTTTGCCTGCCACGACCGCCCAGCAGGTGAGTACATGGCACTGCTGATGAACTTCACCCTGTATTGATTCTCGAGCGTGTAGGTGGTTTCAATTACCCCTTTGCCAAATGTTTTGGTACCTATAATGGTGGCTCGCTTGTGGTCCTGCAAAGCGGAGGCAATGATCTCAGCGGCGGAAGCGGTACTCTTGTTCACGAGCACCACCATTTCAAAGTCAAATGGTGCCTCTCTGTCCGCCACTATGGGTGTGGCCTTGTCGCTTCTGGCAACAGTGCGTACGATGATGTTATTCTTGCTCAGAAACAGGTTGGCGATGTTGACCCCTTCGTTCAGTACCCCACCCGGATTATTGCGCAGGTCGAGCAGTATTTTCTTTACTCCCTGCTCTTTCAGTTTTTGCAAGTCGGCAGCCAGCTGTTGCGTAAGCCCCTGCGACACATTTTTAATTTCTACAAGGGCCGCTTGCCTCCCCGGAAGTACAGTCACTTTCAGGTCGTTGGAAGGAAAGGCGGCTCTTTTCAGCTTTACGTCCATCACGCTGACATCCCGGATCACTTTCAAGGTAGCCTCTGAGTTGGCCGGCCCGTCGAGCAGGTCGTTAACGAAGGCAAGCGTTTTGCCCTTCAGCGCCTCGCCGTTGATGCGCACGATGCGGTCGTACACTTGCAACTTGCCCACGGCAGGCGAATCTTCCAGCACTTCTGTTACCGTGAGGCTACCATCGTTGGTGTTGAATGTGCTGTTGAAGCCAAGCGACACCTTTACTCCCTTGAGTGAGTTCAGGATGTTTTCGTACTCTTCGGGTGTCCAAATTTTCGCCAGGTCGGGGTTTTCTGGCGGCGAGATGTGACGCAGCATCCCCTCAATAGCTGCCCAGTACAGCGCCTGGTCAGTAACTTCAGCGGAATAGTAGTTGCTAAGGATCAGCTTTCGCACCTCATCGAAGGTCTTTTCCGGGTCAGCAAAGTCGTGGGTGATTGTTACCGGGAAAAGCGGGGCAATGGCGTTTTGCGCCAAACTAACGGAAAAGCTAATGAGAAAGGTAAACAACAGGACTAAAGGACTTTTCATGATGATGCACTTGAATCTTGAGTAAGAACAAATCTAAAGCTAAGGGCAGGAGAAGAACCAGGTACAAATACCAAATAACAAGCATCAAAAAACAAATAAGTACCAAATCCAAAAAAGGAAAATCTCAAACGCAGATCAGGTTTTGAATTTCCCATTTGAAAAATTGAGATTTATTTGTCTTTTGTTATTTGAAATTTGGGTTTTTAGGTGCCTACCAGCTGATCTTCTCTTTGTTCAAAAAAGCGGCCATTCCCCGCTTGCAGTCTTTGGTCGAGCGGGCGACGGCGTTTTGTTCGGCCGCATACTGCAGGGCGTCAACAATCGACATCTGCTGCACTTCTGCCATCATTTGCTTGGTCATGCCCATCGACTGCTCGGAGTTGTTGGCAATCAGTCTGGCCGCCATTTCCTCCACCCTGCCTGCAAGCTTATCGGCGGCGACTACCTCATTTACGATACCCAGCTCCCACGCCTTTTTGGCATCGATCAGCTGGCCAGTGAGCAGTAGCTCTCTTGCCTTTGCATCTCCCAGCTTCCGCACCAGAAACACCATCACAATGGCTGGGATGAAGCCGATCCTGACCTCTGTGTAGCCAAACTGGGCTTCGGGCACTGCGTACACCATGTCGCAAACCGTGGCCAGTCCACAGCCGCCTGCAATGGCAGGGCCCTGCACCTGAGCAATTACTACCTTGGGAATGGTGTAGATCATTTCAAACAACTCCTTCAGGTGGATGCTGTCATCCAGGTTTTCTTCGTAGGTATTGCTTTGCAATTGTTGGAGGTAGGCGATGTCGGCGCCGGCACAAAAAGAAGTGCCTTCTGCTCTCAGAATGATCACCTTCACTTTGGGATCGTAGGCGGCTTTTTGAAAAGCTTCCTTCAGCTCAGCTACCAATTCATAACTCAGCGCATTTCTCTTCTCAGGTCGATTGAGCGTGATCCACGCCAGGCGCTCACCAGTCTCATATTTTATCAGGTTCATGTTGCTTCTCTTTGGTGTGAATTTAAGGAGTGGATAGAAGGAGGCAAGCTGTGAGGGAAAAAAATTACCGCTGGCAGCCCGGAAACTGCCTAAATATGGGTTCATCAATTTTTTTATCTCAAAAACAGAAACATATAATCAAAAGACCCGTATCATATATCATCTCACAAATAGAAAGATATAATGAAAGGCTACTTAGGAGAGTTTGAAGAGCTGGTATTGCTAACCATTGCCAACCTGGGCAAAGAGGCCTATGGGCTGGGACTTATCAGAGATATCAACGAAAGAACCAGCAGAAACCTCAGCATGGGTGCGATGCATTCGACCCTCACCAGGCTGGAGGAAAAGGGCTATATCACCTCCTTTCTCGGGGAACCTACCAACGAGCGGGGTGGACGCAGAAAGCGATACTTCGAGCTAACCAGCGCCGGCATAACGGCCTTGAGTGAAATGAAAGCGCTGCGGGATGAACTGTGGGCCAACACAAAAGTGAAATTGTCGCTATGAAGAACTCTCAGCACCCCTCCCCTCCCGGTTTTGCCAAAAAAGCTTTTGCATGGTGGGCCAAAACGGCCGACACAGAAGACCTGCTTGGCGATTTGGATGAAGACTTTCTCTACAACGTCGCTGACAAGGGGAAGTTTAAAGCACAGCTTATTTACTTCAGACAGGTAGCATCTCTTGCCTTTTCCTACACACTAAGAAAAAGAAAAGATGCCGCCGCCTATTCCCACTACTACTCAGGAAACTCCCTCGCCATGATCAGGAACTACTTCAAAATTGCCGTCAGGAACTTCTCCAAGCAAAAGCTTTTTACCAGCATCAATATCATTGGCCTGGCACTTGGCATGTCCATCTGCGTGCTGGCCTTGTCCATTGCCGTGTCCATTTTCAGGTTCGATGAATTTCAAGAAAACAAGAACCGCATCTATCAGGTCAACACCTCGATAGCCGACAAAGAGGATACCAGGCTGTATGCGTCTACCTTCAATGCCACCGCTGACTTCATGAGCGAAAAATACCCGTTCGTTGAAAAGGTGGTGAAGGTCAGAGAGGGGTTCAGCCCCGAAGTGCAGCACAAGGGCAACTCTATGCACTTCAATGGCTACTTCGCCGATTCAACATTCTTTGATGTATTTACCTTTCCACTGCTTAGCGGCGATGCGAAAACAGCTTTAGCAGAACCATTTAGTGTAGTGCTGACCCGGTCGACGGCAGAAACCCTGTTCAAAAACGAAAACCCTGTCGGGCAGGTGCTTGAGTCTGACTACGGGCAACTGCACGTAACCGGGGTAATGGACGACCTGAAAGAAACGCATTTCTACTTCCAGCTGCTCACCTCCCACCAAACATTTGAGCAAATAAATAGCCAGGCACGCCTGAATACTGACTGGGTAAACTTCAGAGACAACTATCTGTACTTACTGCTAAAGCCCGGAACCAACGAAGTCACTTTGACCGAAGCCCTGGCCCAGGTATCTGCGCAAGCCGCCTCCTTTCACCCAAACCAGCAAGTAAATCTCCAGGCTACACGGTTGGACAATGTGATCCCCACGTGGAATGTCAGTAATGGCCTGGGGGTAGGTTGGGACTTGCCCAGTTTGCTCTTTTTCATGGCTATTGGCTGCCTCATCCTTTTACCGGCCATTTTCAACTATACCAATCTGTCTATTGCCCGGGCGCTGAAAAGGGCCAAGGAAATTGGCATAAGGAAGGTGGTGGGCGCAGGTCAGAGACAGATAAAGATGCAGTTCATCATTGAGACCATCCTGCTGACATTCCTGGCACTGCTCGGCTCGTTGTTTATTTTCTACTTCATCAAACCGGAGTTTCTCGACATGGTAATGGCCGCTGAGTCTTTGGACACGTCATTCGGCTTGATGCTCGTGATAGCCATCACTGTGCTTGCATTGGTCATTGGTTTATTGGCTGGAATTTTTCCGGCACTATACTTCTCGAGGCTTAACCCGGTGAATACGCTGAAGGGACAACTGCAAAACAAATCAGCCAATGTTTCGGGAATCAAAAAAGGATTGTTTGTCTTTCAATTCTTCCTGTCGCTGGTCTTCATCATCGGTGTGGCCGCCATCGGCAAGCAGTATGCCTATGTGTTCAGCTACCAACATGGTTTTAATTCGGACAATGTGCTAGCTGTGCCTTTTCAGGGGATCGACAAACAGGTGCTTCTCAACGAGTTCAAAGCGCATCCTGATGTAAAATCGGCTACAGCAGCTTCCAACCTGCCGGGTGCCTTCCTGCCAACACAGCTTGACGTGACGCCCAACAAAGTGGACACCTTGCCTGTGAAACAGGTGTTTATCGGTGAGGATTTTATTGAGCAGCTCCATATGAAACTCGCCTGGGGAGAAGGAAGGCTCACTGCCTCCAATCAAAATGAGGAGCAGGTGTTGGTCAATCAGGCATTCATTCAGGCCATGGGCGTTTTCAAAACCAAGAGCGATTCCCTCACCTTTACACTGGCCGATGGCACCCAGTGCCGGATAGTGGGTGCTTTGGAAGACTTCAACTTTGAGCCCCTGAACGAGTATATCAGCCCTCTTGTGCTCAGGTACTCACTGGACAACAGCAATTTTGCCCTGCTAACCATCAATTCCACGGATATCAAGGGTACGATTGGCGACCTGGATGCCATTTGGATGAGTATTGACCAAAAGCCTTCTTTTGAAGCTACCTTCCTGGACGATGAAATTGAAAAAGCGTACTACTTCATGACGGCGCAGATCAAGATTTTCAGCTACCTGAGTGCCATGGCCATTACCATCTCCTGTCTGGGCTTACTGGGAATGGTGGCTTACACCACCGAAAACAGAACGAAGGAAATCGCCATCAGGAAAATTATGGGTGCCACCAACAAAGGCCTTTACTATGCACTGACCAAAGATTTTGTAAGGCTGATTGTAATCTCAGCCATGCTGGCCATTCCGTTCGCTTACTTTTTCTACGACTACATTTTCCTCCGCATGTTGCTCAAGTACAGCAGTGGTGTGGGCGTCATTGAAATTGTGGCGAGCGTACTTTTTCTCTTTTTGATTGGTTTTGCGTCGATTTACTGGCAAACCTCGAAGGTAGCAAATGCCAATCCGGCCCAAAGCCTGAGGTACGAATAGCGCCCCACCCCTTGGTTCGTCTCTCACAAACGACTCCGGAGGCGCCGTCAAACTAAGCCTTTCGCTGGTCAACCCCGTGGCAACGGTCTATTGGCTTGCCTCGAAAACCTTTTGGAAATGCCAGAGGAACTGCTTGCAATCTCCGACACAAAAACTAACTTTATTAGCTGAGGCCTGCAGCCTTCAACACGCAAGCAAAGATGCCAGCCTAAACATCGCGCCATGAGAAAAGTAATTGCCTCCATCAATATGACCCTGGACGGGTTCTGCGACCATACGTCCGCAATTGCAGACGATGAATTACATGAGCATTTCAACGATGCATTGCGCAACGCCGGCGTCCTACTTTATGGCAGAACCACCTACCAGCTGATGGAAAGCTACTGGCCTGCTGTAGTGAAAAACCCCACCGGCAACCAGCCAATAGATGAATTTGCTGTGCTGCTGGAAAACGTCCCAAAAATCCTTTTTTCCCGCACGCTGAAAAGTGTGGCCTGGACCAATGTCACACTAGCCAAAGGCGACCTTCAGGGCGAAGTGCTGACCCTGAAGCAGCAACCCGGCAAAGACATTTATTTGGGTAGCCCGAGTTTAATTTCCGCTCTTACGAGACATGGTTTAATTGACGAATACCACCTTTGCGTGCACCCGATCATCGCCGGAAAAGGACTGCGGCTGTTCAAAGACATCGACGACATGGCAACGCTGAAGCTCATCAAAACAAAAGCCCTCAAAGCCGGTCAGCTAGCGCTTTACTATGAGGCGGTGAGGAAATGAAAATCGACCGACAAACCTTACAGAGACAATTTTAGGTTTTACTATGGAAGAATATACAACCTACGTTTACGAAAAATCGAAGAAAAAGGCGACCAAAAGGCTTTTCTATAACCTGGGCATTTTAGCTGCACTTGTCGGCGTGATTTACATGTTTGTCGCTGGCATACTTGGCATAGGTCTTAGCATTGTGGGAGCTATTGCACTCATTGTTGCGATCATCCAAATGAAAAACTACGATGACAAATACATGGGAATAACGGCCTATGGAGACAGGGGTGCCAAATTTATTATCAGTGAAACGGGTTTCACGATGGGAGACTCGGTGCTGCCTTTTGCAGAGCTTAGCGACCTTATGATATACGTTGATGAGTATGCAGGGAAGCCCAGGGAGATTTTTGGTGTGCATCACGGAGGCAACAACGAAATTACATTCAGGTACAAGGGCCAACCTTACAACGTTAACTATATTATAAAGAACAAGGCCGACTTTCAACAGGTGGAAAAACTGGTGGCGAAGATTGAGGGCAAAACCAAATAGGCATCGGGGCTGTTTATAGCCCCTGGCCCCCAATACTCATCATCACCTTGAGTCGTTCGTGAGACAAGAACCACTGCGAGTCGAAAAACATTTTACCTTTGTTTTACATTTCTTTTACAATCCGTTTATGGTGCTCCAGGTTCACTTCCCTTAGTTTTAGCGAATGCCTATTCAAGAGAACGGGCAGTAAAAGAGAAAAAATGAAAACAAGCACTCCCATTTACCTGGTGCTCCTGGTATTTGCTTTTTGCAGCTCCTGTAAAGAACAAAGCAACACCGACCAGGCCAAAGAAACTCCCGCAGCCGAAACCAAAACCGTAGCCGCCCACGGCGGGCCTAATAGCATCACCCGTGCCATCATACAAAACAGAAAGGGTGATATTTGGATGGCTACCTGGGAGGGTGTGTTCAGGTACGACGCCCGCCAGCCGGTCGGGCAGGGCACCACCTTCACCAACATGACCACCGGCGTAAGCGATGCCCGCTTCTTTTCCGCTTTGGAGGACAGCAAAGGCGACCTGTGGTTCGGTACCATTGGCTCGGGTGTTTATCGGTATGATGGCGTCAACTTTACGAATTTCACCACCAAAGACGGCCTGCCTAACAATGAAGTAACCTGGATATATGAAGACAAAGCCGGCCATATCTGGTTCGGTGTCAACGGCGGCGCCAGTAGGTACGACGCCCGCCTGCCGAACGGGCAGGGCACCTCGTTTCGGAATTACCTGATCGAAGGCGACATGATGGTGGAAGATACCACAGGCAAAACCATCCCGGATCTTACCCGCCCGCCTATGGAGGTAAACGCCATCATGGAAGACAGCTCAGGCAAGCTTTGGTTCGCTACCCGGGGCCGCACCTATGTGTACGACGGCAAAACATTCCTGGTCTTCATGCATGCCGACAAACCTTTCACCAATGTCCGAACGGTCATTGAAGACAGCAAGGGCCAAATATGGTTCGGCGGCAACGATGGCCTTTGGCGGTATAGCAACAACACACTGACGCAAATATCGAAAGATTTCTGCGGGTACATTTACGAAGACAGCAAGGGCAATATCTGGACCAGCTCCGAAACCGGCAAGGGTTGGGCCCTTTCCCGCTACGATGCCATGGCATTAGCCGGGTTAAAGCCGACGCCCACCGTGATCAACCCATGGAAAGATGGAAATCCGGGATTGGCCTTTGGGATTTTGGAGGCCAATGACGGTAGTATCTGGTTTGGCACAACGACTGGCGTGTACCGCTACGACGGAGCGAACTTCACAGATTTTATGGGGAACGGGGAAAGGAAATAAGATTACGGTACGAAATAGCTTAAGACAATGCACCTACCGGTTCAATCTAAGATTTCATCAGCAGATATTTCATGAAAGTGCTTGTTAGGTCAACAACAAAGTTAATCTCGCTTGCTTGCACCATGTCGTTATGCTTGACATAGTTATTCTGATACTTTGTATAATATTCAATTAGCTTGTGGAACATATTTGTTACTTCATTTGATGCACCACGACTCTTTTGATAGGCACCTAGTTCAGACATCTGATTCTCCAATGATTTTGTATTCCCTAAAAGTTGCCTAAGAAGAATTTCAAGTGAAAGTCTCATGTCGTCCAAAGCATTCCTTTCAAACTTCCCTCCTTCATACTTCTCAATAGCAGAATTAAATATCCTAAGCGAATCTGGATAAGCAATTAACCCCTGTCTTGCTTCTTCTATCAGCAAAACTGTGGGGCCCTTATCATGCGTTCTCTCATCAAACGGATTCGGATGATAAGTTTCGGTTTCGTCCAGACAATGTTCTATAAAAGATACCTCGTCTTTCTCAGTTTCATTCCAAATAAATCTATTCTTTTCAGCGAACAAAGGAATCTCATCCTCCTTCAAAAGAGTTGTTGTAATCCTCACCTCAGAAATATCGTCGAAAGGAATTAGTTTCCCCTTAATCTTTATTGGCCTGCGCATAACGAACTGGCTTGCAAAATCTCTATCGAAGACGTCATAAGTCATCATCAACCTAAGCTCAACCCTTTCAGTCTTACTTCTATAAAAATGCTTTAGGACTAAATTATACTTCTTTTCAACGCTTGGGTTTCTTTTCGAGATATCAGGATGCAGCCCGTAATTTGATAAGCAAGAATATACGAAATTAATAAAGCTCTTCTTATAATTTAATTCTTGCTTATGCCTCTCGTTCAGGCTTTCAAAAGAGCTAATGAGCGTCACGAAAATATTTGGCTCTATTGACTTATCACTATTGAAATGTTTTTCTTGCGGTTTAGGGGCCGGTACTTTCCTATTATATAAGTCAATCAATTTTTCTTTAAAATTCTCCCTTAGAAATTCATTGATCCTCGATTCAAGCTTATCTCGTTCGACATCTTTAAGAAAAGTAACCCTAGGCTCAATTTTGCTAAAAGCCTCACAGATGCCCCGAAGTTGGTTTAACACAAAATCCCGATGCTTAATACCAGCCAGGTGTCTTTTGTAGAATAGTCTATATTCCTCAATGGTTTCCTCCAAACTGAGAGATTCTAACAAGCTCATGTTTTGTTACACTGTGTTTAAAACATATAAATATCATGTATTTATAGTACAGAATTGTTATCAAATTTCCGCTAAATAGACAAAACGGCTCGCATGCCCCTCGTTTGAGCGATAGCGGAAATGCCTACCCCGCCGCCCTGAACCGTGTCTCATGGGCCAGCACACAGCTGCATGATCCCTTAACTGCCCGGCTATAAAAATAGCACGCTAAGCCGCAAATCGGACAAGCCCGATCGCAAAGGATGTTGATCTTGCTGAGGCAGCCACAACCAGTTCTTCCTTTGCGTCTTGGCGCCTTTGCGTGATATTACTTCGGGGGCCAAGCCTAAGCGGCCCGGCGGACGCTTGAACCAGTTGAGTCGTAAACAAATGACATAACTATTTCGATTCGGCCTCTTTCGCCCTCATCTCCTGAAACATTTTTTGTAGCTCTTCCCTTGAATATTTCCAGTATTCAATCACAGGATTCTCCTTTACTTTCTCATGATACTCTTCGATGAACATCTGATTGAGGGAATCACTGTCCTGATACTGGGTCCGAAGTTGATCCAGCTGCTGATGCAACTCGGCTTTTACCTGGGCATAGGCCGGATCACTGTATACGTTCTGCATTTCCTGTGGGTCCTTTTCCAGGTCGAACAATTCCCAGGTATCTATATCGTAGTAGTAATGGATCAGCTTATACTTGCTGGTGGTGATTCCATAGTGGCGCATCACATTGTGCTCCGACGGATGCTCGTAATAGTGGTAGTAGTGCGCTTGCCTCCAGTCGGCGGGCGTTTCTCTCTTCAGGATGGGCACCAGGCTCGCTCCCTGCATATCGGCGGGTATCTGTGCCTCGGCAATGTCGATCAGTGTTTCTCCAAAATCGAGGTTAGACACCAACTGATTGCTCACCGAACCCGCCTTCACCACGTCGGGCCAGCTAATCAGCAATGGCGTGCGCAACGACTCCCTGTACATCCATCGCTTGTCAAACCAGCCATGCTCGCCGAGGTAGAATCCCTGGTCTGAAGTATAGATCACAATGGTGTTCTCCTCCAGTCCGTTGGTTTTCAGGTAATCCAGCAACCGGCCCACACTTTTGTCCACAGCGGAAACAGATGCCAGATAGTCACGCATATACCGTTGGTATTTGAATCTCACCAGGTCATCGCCGGTTGGGTTCTTTTGCTTAAAGTCTTCGTAGATAGGCCCATACACCGCATTCCATTTTTCCTTTTGGGCCTCAGTCATGGCTGCCGGTGCATTTTCCATCATTTTGAGGTCTGTTTCCATCTTCATGGTTTTGGCAATCGTCATGTTATTGAGCGAGGCCGCCTCCCGGTCACCGGAGTAATCATCGAACAGGCTTTCAGGCTCAGGAAAGGTCACATTTTCATACATGCCCAATTCGTTGGGGCCAGGCTCCCAGTTGCGGTGAGGTGCTTTGTGCCACATCATCACCATAAAAGGGGCCTCCTCTTCTTTGGCAGAGTCAAGCCACTGCAATGTTTTGTCGGTGATGATGTCCGTCGCATAGCCTTCCACCTCGTATTGTCCGTCCTTGTTAATGAACTGGGGATTGTAGTAGCGCCCCTGATCGGGCAGGATATCAAAGTAATCAAACCCGGTGGGCACACCACCCAGGTGCAGCTTACCAATGGTGGCTGTTTTATAACCAGCCTGCTGCAGCACCTTGGCGAAGCTTTCCTGACTAAAATCAAACTTAGAGCCGATGGTATTGTCGATAAATCCGTTGAGGTGGCTATACTTTCCAGTAAGAATGGTCGCTCTTGAGGGTCCGCAAATGGAGTTGGTGACCAGGCAATTATTGAACAGCATGCCTTGCCGGGCGATCCTGTCGATATTGGGCGTGGGTGCCAGCTCGGCCAATGCCCCGCCATAAGCGCTGATGGCCTGATAGGCGTGGTCATCGCTCATGATGAAAATGATATTAGGCCTTTTTTTAACCTCTTCTGCTTTTTTGGTCTCGGGCTGGCAGCCAGTGAGCAAAGGGAGAAATGCCAGTAAGAGATAGGCTAGTTTGACAGCTAGTCGGTTTGATTTCATAGGTGTATCCATGGTTGGTTCGATATTGCCGAAAGTCACTGCGACCCGGTAGTAACGGTTACGCAACTCAAGGTACTGAAAAAAAGACATTGTTCATTTCCGTAGATAGTTGGCAGGCAGAGCGACTCAGCACCTGCCCGCTGCCGCAAACGTAGCTTTGGACTTGCACCCCTATCCCGCCCATACCGCAAGGGTCTCCCTTGTGGGGGCTCTTCCTTCGGCGTCTCGCCGCTAAGACACAACATCCCTATAGGGTTCTAGCTCCAGCCTTGAAATGAGAGCGAGACGCTCAAATGTAATAGATCCAAGCCGACACGGCCCGGCGGACGCTTGAATCAGACAGCCGTAGATGGACATCAATCCAGCTGTAGATCGAAGTGAATCCAGGTGTAGATGGAGATCCATCTTGCTGTAGTTAGAAATGCATCTTGCTGTTGATGGAGATCCATCTAGCCGAAGACCGACCTGCATCTTGCTGTAGATGGAAATCAATCTTGCCGTAGATGGAGATCAATCTAGCTGTAGATTAAGTTGAATCTAGCTGTAGATGGAGTTGAATCTAGCGCTAGATCGGGAACAATCTAGCGCTAGATTTGGAAAGGTCTTGCGGTAGATCCAAATGGCCTATGCACATACCCATGTCACGAAAAAGATAGCAGCTGTCAGTTCGGAGGTGACAGCTACCACCAAAAAGCATCCCCGTCTCACCAAAAAGATGACACAGCGCATGAATTTGGTGATACAGTGCAGGAAAAAGATGAGTGCTCGCACCAAAAAGATGCGAGCGACCACCGAAGAGATGACCCAGTTCACCAAAAAGGTGACAGCTGTCAACAAAACCAGGGGGAGGGGTATCTGGAAGGGGGGTACCCCCCTCTGCGAGGGGGTGGAAGATCATTGTCAGTAAAGATTACAAAAGTTTGGAATAGCCTGTGAGGTTGGTTGCCCATCAGGCCGCCGGTTGTGGCGGCAACATGGGAGCGAGTGGCGAAACTTTTGTAATCTGCTGCAGACTCAAACCACCACAACAGACGCTTTGGGATGAAAATTTTATCACCTAACTTCCGTTTCTAAAAAAACTCAACTATGAAAGTTAAACTCATCCTGTCGGTATTGCTTCTGTTCGCATCTGTAGCTGCCTTTAGCCAGGAAAAGCAGCCTGGCAAAGCCAGGAAGCAAAAGCAGATCGTCGTTGAAAAAGGGCTCATTAAGGTATCCGTCATGTACCCATTTGAAGAAGGAAAGACCTTTGACATCGACTACTACGAAACCAAACACATGCCCATGGTAGCGGGGTATTTGGGGTCAAATTTGGTGAAATACACCATCGAAAAAGGCACCGCCAGCGGCATTCCCAACACGCCCCTGCCGTTTATGGCCATCGGCGCATTCTATATAAAAGACCTGAAAGCGTACCAGGACGCCATAGCTCCCAACAGAGATGCCATAAGGGCCGACTTCCCCAATTACACCAACGCAGCTCCTGTGATTCTGGTGAGTGAAGTGGTGAGGTGAGGCGTCTGAATATCGTCAACTAAGATTACAAAAGTTTGGAATAGCCTCTGAGGTTTGCTCTCCATCGTCCCACCGGGCGTGCTGGAAAAATTGGAGCTGGTGACGAAACTTTTGTAATCTGCTGTAGCCTCCAACCCTTCGCCGAACGCCTCACCAGTCAATAGCTACCCCTGCATTGCCGAGAGTGGCTCATGAAGACACGAGCCACGGCGGCAGAGGATGTAACGAGACAGACGATTGTATCGCCACCCAACATGCCCCACATGTCCGGCCGGATACTTGAACTAGAGCGGTAAAGTATTATACAATTTGTATAATATTTCAGTCTTATCTTCGTAAATTGCAATGGATGAATGTTAAGGTAATTGAGACAGAAAGTGGTAAGATATTAGGTGCAAAAATTGTCTCGAATGATCAAGTACGAACTGATTTACCTTCCGTTACCGAGGGATGGAGATTTAATTTTAACAAGCACGCTAAAAAGAAAAATCGTCAGACTTATATTCTTTATTGCCCTCATTCGCCGGAAATAATTGAAGGTTGCTTGATTTTTGAAATGAAGAATACTGTGGAGCCCTATATGGCTTATACTAAAATAGCTCCACACAACAGACATGAGAAAAGTAAGCTGAAAAATGTTGCGGAATGCCTGATTGCCTTTGCCTGCAGACTAAGTTTTGTCAATGGAAAGGGTGATTATTTAGGGTGGCTTGCATTTGATGTATTTGAAGAGAGGAAGGAGGACGAAGCAAAGCTAATGGCTTTGTACTCCTCCAAATACAAAGCGCTACGACTAGATAGCACCACCACAATGGTCATTCCCCCGGAAGGCGGCGAACAATTGATTGACGAATTTCTAAACAATTAATGATGGAAGCAAAGGAGATAAAACCGAAGGACGTTTGGAATAGCGATAAGAAGACCAGGCTTAGTAATTTTATATCGGAGCAGTCTAAAAATCAGCCCAAAGAAAGGCTTATAAGAAACAAGCTGTTGTCTATTCAGTATCAACTTGAAGACTATGCCAATAACCCTGAACCACAACCTGAATTACGAATTCTTGATTTTGTGAAAATGTATTTGGAGGTGCTAAATATTTCCAAGCGAAGTTTGGCTCAATACTTTGACATGCAAGACGGAAATCTTCATAAATATTTGTCTGGGGAGCGAAAGCTCAACGCAGAAATAGCGATGAAATTAAGCTCATTCTCACACACCCAACCAGAGCAATGGTTTGCTATTCAAGTAAAAAATGAATTATCCGCATTAAGAAGAGATAAAACGACCGTTGAAAAGTTTAAAAAATACGGTTACGAAAATTTGGTTGACATCGAATAACCCCTGTAGCTCCGTAATCGTCTTCATTTGAATCCCGATAGCGGGAGAAACAAGAATATACGGGACTGGCGATTGCATCGCCACTTAGAAACTCATACTCACTTCATCCTACTCACCGCCCCCACGCCCTCCACAATCAACCTCACCTCCTCCTCCGTCATTGTTGGGTGCAGGGAAATCCTCACCCAACCGGGCTTGGCAGAGGTATCACCCTGGTCAATCAGGTCGGTGATTTGCTTTGATTGCTCCTCACCAATCTCCAGCAAATAATGCCCATAGGTGCCCGCACAGGAGCAGCCACCCCGGCACTGGATGCCAAAGTGGTCGTTGAGCAGCTGCACGGTGGTGTTGAAGTGCTGGCCCTCTATATAGAAAGATACAATCGGCAGCCTGTTTCTATGCTCAGGAGCCAAAATGCGCAAACCAGGAATGCCGGGCAACCCTTTCCACAAGATAGCCAGCAGTTCTTCCTCCCTCCTGGCCATTTGTTCTACTCCCATTTCCTCCTTCAGATCTATGCACAGCGCAGCTTTGATCGTCTGGAGGATGGGCGGCGTACCTCCATCCTCCCTTGCTTCAATGTCTTCCACGTACTTCCGTCCACTCCAGGGGTTGGTCCAGTCGACGGTGCCACCGCCGCTGTTGTCGGGTGCTTCATTCTCGTACAGCTTTTTGTTAAACACCAGCACACCCGACGAGCCAGGTCCGCCCAAAAATTTATGAGGAGAAAAGTAGATGGCATCCAGGCGGGCTTCTTCGTCTTCGGGATGCATGTCGATGTCCACGTAAGGTGCCGAGCAGGCAAAGTCTACAAAGCAGTAGCCACCATGGCCATGCATGATCTTTGCAATATCGTGGTAGGGTGTGCTGATGCCTGTCACATTGGAGCAGGCGGTAATAGCGGCGATCTTCAGCGGTCGGGCAGCATAGCAGGCCACAGCTTCTTCAAACAGGGAGGCCTCTACCTCTCCCCTGCCGTTGGGTGGCACCACTACCACATCGGCGATGGTTTCGAGCCAGCTGGTGTGGTTGGAGTGGTGCTCCATGTGCGTGATGAAGACCACGGGCCGTTCCGATGTTGGTACTTGCCACCGGTGCCTGAACGATTCAGGCAGCCGAAGGCCCAGCAGTCGCTGTAGCTTGTTCACCACGTGGGTCATACCGGAGCCTGAGGCAATGAGTACGTCGTCGGCAGCGGCGTTCACATGGGCTTTGATGACTTGCCTGGCCTCATAGTAGGCTCGGGAGATAAAGGCCCCGGAGTGGCTGGTCTCCGTGTGGGTATTGGCCATCAGCGGCATGATCTCCTGGAGTAGCTTGCCCTCAATGGGCCAGTAACAGCGCCCGCTGGCCGTCCAGTCGGCGTACAACATGGGGATGGAGGCATGCCTGGCCGTGGCTATTTGCTGATCAACGCCGATAATATTTTTCCTGTAAGAAGCGAAGTACGCTTCCAGGTTGAGTGTTTGTTTAATGTCGTTCATGATTAGCTTTTATCTCGCAAGCGGCCGCTCGGCCGGTTTCCTCAATTGGGCAGCCTTTTGGATGCACTCTTTTCGGCGTTTAGCCGGTTGCCAGGTAATACCATTTGGCTGCTGAAAAAGCGGGACGCTCAAGTAGGACAGGTCCAAGCCTGCCCGGCCGGGTGGACCCTTGAACCATTGCGTGTTGAACAAGTGAACTCACAATCAACAGCCCTTTCTAGCCAGCTTGCCCACCCTTTTTACTACAGGCCAGGAAGCCTTACCCAAATCCTTCCTGTAGTAAGCAAGCCCCATGCTGTCCTTTTCGAACTCAGCCTGCCCACCATAAAAACGGGTAAGGGCCTCCACTTTCTCAGCCATCACCGAATCTTCGCCATGAATCTCCAATGGAAGCGTTGGGTAGAGGAGATGATTGTACCAGTCGTGCACCCCACCGTAGAGAATGGATGACCGCTTTTTAATGGCCTGAGGCAGTGAGATCCAGAGATGGCGGGTGAGCAGGTCGTCGGCAGAATAAAAAACATAGGTTACGCCGGTTTCCAGGCCATTCGTCTGTATTTCATTCAGCGACATGTTTACCGCCGTTGGCAGGTGAAACTCTTCGTACAGGTCGGGTTCCCTGAGATCGATAAGTACCAAAGGCTCCCGATTCTTGATCTGCTCCGCCAGCGTCAGCACCGACACAAACCGGGGCTCCTGACTCACGCTTTTCGGGCCGTTGGGAAACGCCAGCGATGCTATCAACGAGGCAACTGCCAGCAAAAAAGCCGCAGCCGCCAGCTTCTGATTAAAGGTGAGTTGAGTCATTGAGCCGAATACTTTTTCTCCAGTTTCTCCGATGTCCAAAAGCCCGCCAAAGCCATGCTCACAAGCAGAAACACCATAATGCCCTCCGGCACGCCGAAATAGTCGACCATCGTCACCTGCCCCAGTGGCCCTGCTGTGTAGAAACCTTCCAGCAACGGATACAGCTCTCCAAACAAAAAGATGCCAAACAGCAGCCCGGCGACGTTCACCAGTCCATCCAAACTCCCGGTGGAAGAGGCCACGCAGGACGTGCCCGGGCAGTAGCCGCCCACAATAAAGCCCACGCCAAATACCAGCCCGCCGATGAGCTGCGGCCAGACAAAGGTGGGCGTTAAATAGATCATATCGGCCTGCAGCAGCCCTGCCCAGCTAAGCCAGAACACGCCCAGCATGGCCGTGATGATAGCAGTGAACATCATTTTGAACACGGTCATGTCACGGAAGTAGAACTGCCCTGCCAGCTTTTTGGCACTGCCGAGGCCCGCTCGTTCCAGAAAAAAACCGAAGGCGACGCCAGTGACCAGTGCAAAGGCCAGGCTGGCCTCCTCTCCTATCCATCCTAATTCGTAAAAGGGTCCGTTCATGCCCAAAGTCGTTTAGCGGCGCCCGCCACAGCATAGGCACCTGCGAATAATGCAATCATAAAAATCCAGCTCCCCACGTTCATCAAGGCACCGCCGGTAAGCGCTTGTCCGCTGGTGCAGCCCCTGGCGAGCTTGGTGCCAAAGGCCATGATGATGCCGCCGACAAAGGCATAGAGAAACCGTCGGTTGTTGGTCAGCAGCGCTCCCTTTTCTACCTTGAACTTGAACCTATGCGCCATCTTGCCTGAGAGAAACCCGCCGATGAGCACGCCGAGCACCTCAAACACCAGCCAGTCCTTCAGCGGGCTCACGGTGCCATCGCCCAGGTAGCCCTGGTAAAAGGCATTGGCTTCCGCATGTGAGGTCGACACGGTTTTCACACCCGTAGCTACCACCGAGCTCATGGCTCCTGAGGCGCCGATACCTCTGCCCATCACCACGAACGCCGCCAGCAATACAAGCCCTAGCCCAATGCCGCAGACGTAAGGATTCCAGTAAGGCTGCGGCGCTTTTAGTTCCTTTGGCATATCAGTCGATTTCTATCGGGAGTTTTTCGTTCGGGCCCCACTCATGAAAGGAGCCGTCGTATATTTTGATATCGGTGTACCCCAGCAGTTTGGCCGACGTGTAAACGACCGTCAGCTGCATACCAATATGGCAGTAAAGCACCAGCTGCTTGTCTTTGGACAGCCCCTGTGCAGTAAAAATGGCCCCCAGGTCTTCCAGCGACTTGAACTCGTAGGCACCTGTGCTGGTCTTTTCGTACAGGCTTGTATAGGGGATGGTTTTGGCGCCTGGTATCCTGCCCTTTCTGGCGCCGTGAGTAGGTTCAATGCCATTGTAAAAAACCGCTGCTCTGCAATCAACAATATTAGTATTGGCGTCTTTGATGCTTTTCAGCACATAGACTTGGTCGGCCACAAGCCCTGGGTTAGGCTTAATGCTGAAGATTCCTTTTGCACGGGATGGAGTCTCCGAAGACAGAGCGCCTCCACCGTCTTTCCAGGCCGTTAGACCACCATTCAGAACATAGGTTTTGCTGGCGTGCCCGAGATAGTCGAAGGTGAAGTAGAGCCGGGTCACCATCGGAATCCAGTTTTCACCGGTGTAGATCACCACGTCGGTTGACGAGCTAACTCCTTTGCTTTCCAGGGTGTTTTTCAGTGTAGCGTCTGGCGGAAGGTCAAAAACGTGTGGGTCGTTGTCTACAGTGTACTCATCTCCCGCAATAAAAACAGCGCCGGGAATGTGTTCTTTTTTGTAGTTCTCCTCCATGCCGATGTGGAGAATAACCAGGTCGTTTTGCTTCATCCTGTTCTTTAACCAATTGGCATCCACGAGGATATTGGTCTTCTGGGCGAACAGCTGACAGGATAGCAATAAAAAAGGGAGTCCGATGAATTTGAGTTTTCGCATGGCTTTGTAATTTTTCATGCAGTTTAGGGCTTCCTCTCTTCTCTTTGGGTTAACGAAGCGTTAAACTCACTTAAGCAAAAGTTAAAAGTGTTAAAGAAAGGTTAAAAAGGGGTTCAAGTGATTAAAAACACTTAAATTTCGAAAGCAAATATGCGAGATTTGGTGAAGCCAACAATATCAGGGAAGCTAGTGGGCCCAAACTGAAATGTCATTATTGATTGCCCAACTTCAATCAAATTGAGCGCCCAGGCAGGAGGGTTCAATGCTATTAAGTTAAGAGCATTTTACCCTTAATCCCTAAAGGGCTCTGCTAATGACAATTCACTCGCCCTTCAGGGTCAGGGGTAAAAATAGAATTGGTACAAGGAACCTCTTAACTTAATAACATTGCAGGAGGGTTGGGGGGAAAATGGTGGGAAGCCTGAGCGCTTATTTTCCCAAAGATTTTTCGGTCGCTGCGGCGAACCGACGCCGAAGCGGGTTACTTTTCATCGTTTGGAAAAGTAACAAAAAGTTTGGCTGGTGAAACCAGCCTTTCAGCGAGATGTGATGTGCCCTTTGGCCAACAGATTACCACACTCGGACTAAATTATTTTAGCACATATAGACCAGGTCTAGCTCGTTCTCATTGATGTCCAAATAAAAAGCAATGATAAAGCCCTTCGGCTCCCTTTAGGGTTGGGGTAAAACGAAGGATTTCATTATTGCATATTGTAACATGAAAATATCAAAGTACACCTTCATCCTCCTCTTCTTCGTGGTAGTCACCTCGCTGGGGGTGCTGTTGTACAACCAATACCGCATTCTTGAACGGGATCTGGAAATCAACAAGAACGTCATGAGCATGGCGGTGCCCGACATCCTCTCCGATCTCTACGACAACTCCATGTACAACGACGAGCTGCGAAACCTGGTCAGTGATATCAGAGGAACTGGCTCTTTTGCATTTGCCAACACCTCCGAGCTCACCGATCCGCTCCAGCTAAAACTAAAAACCGAGATCGACAAGGTGCTGGCGCTGAACTATCCCAGGTTCGAATACAGGGTAGACGGCTATACATCGAGCGAATATGGCTGTATGATCCACCGTGGCAACTGGCCCGTGCAGCCACAAGCCAAAAATGTGATGGAGGCCGACAATCATCTTTGCTTCTGTATGATTTACCCTAAAAAGCTCGACATCGCCATGACCTACGCCAACAAGGAGGCTGCCGTGCTGGGAGAATCGGCCGACATTATCCGCAACAGCCTGCTGCTCATTACGGTCATTCTCGGGGCCTTCGGTTACACCATCTACACCATCAATCGCCAGAAGAAGCTTTCTGACCTGAAGCGTGACTTCATTAATAACCTTACCCACGAATTCAAAACACCGATTTTTTCAATTTCCTTGGCTGCTAAGTCGCTGAAAGAAAAAGAAGAGATCAAGACCTCCGAAAAAATGAGCTCCTATGTGAACCTGGTAAGCACCGAAACCAAAAGGCTGCAAACCCAGGTCGACAAGATTCTGCAAATGGCCCTGCTCGACTCAGGCAACCTGCACCTCGAAAAGAAAACCCTCGACCTGCACGAGCTGATCAGCCAGGTAGCCGAAAGCTTTGCGATGATCATTGCAGAAAAGCAAGGCGAAATAAAGCTGAGTCTACAGGCAAAGAGGCACCTGATTACCGCCGACGAAACCCACATCAAAAATGTGCTGTACAACCTCATCGACAATGCACAGAAGTACACCGATGGAGCACCTCGGATAGACATCACAACTGCCGACACCGAGCAAAACGACATTCAGCTACTGGTGAAAGACCACGGTATAGGCATAGAAGAACGGGTGCAGAAATACATTTTTGATCAGTTTTACCGGGCGCAGCAGGGCGATATCCACACCGTGAAAGGCTTTGGGCTGGGGCTCAGTTATGTGAAGCGCATTGTGGAATTCCACAAGGGCACGATCAGTCTCAAAAGTCAGCCAGGCGCAGGCAGTGAGTTCAGCATCTTTTTACCCCATGTATCATGAGCAGCATCTTACTGGTTGAGGACGACAATAGTCTCGGGTATATTTTGAAAGAATACCTGCAAATGCATGACTTTGAGGTAGATTGGGCCAAAGACGGTGAAGAAGGCCTGAAAGCCTTTAAGCCAGGCAAGTTCGACATCTGTATCCTGGACGTAATGATGCCCAAAATGGATGGCTTCGCCCTCGCCGACAAGCTGAAGGGGATTGACTCCCAAATTCCGCTGATCTTCCTCACCGCTAAGTCAATGAAGATCGACAAGATGAAGGGCTTCAAGGCCGGTGCCGACGACTATATTGTGAAGCCCGTAGACGAAGAGGAGCTGATCATGCGCATACAAGCGGTGTTGCGGCGCAGCGGTAAAGGCAGCTCAGGCACCGCCACCGACAGCTTCCAGATTGGCAGCTACACCTATCACCTCAAGAATCGGCAGCTCGTACACGATGGTAACTCTCTCCACCTAACCAAGAAGGAGGCCCGGGTGCTACAGCTACTTTGCGAAGCCAAAGGCCAGCTGGTGGAAAGCGACAAAATCCTCCGGGAGGTATGGGGCGAAAACACCTACTTCACCCGCCGCAGCATGGACGTATACATTTCCAAACTCCGCAAATACCTCAGCACCGACGAGCAGGTAAAGATCCAGAACATGCACGGAAGCGGGTATATTTTGGAGGAGGGGTGACTCTTAGAGCAAGAGGCACGGGCACATCAACCCCGTACAAGCGGTGGTTCCTTGCTGTTGCACAACTCAGAAACTGATGAAAAAGGAAGGTTGGCTCACGTGTTTAAAAAAGCCGTACAAATTCTGTGACTTTTCTGTATACTTCTGATTATACAACAAACACCTACTGCTATGAAAAGCCTCAACAAACCCAGCCTTCGCTTTGCATGCGAAAAAAATAAGACCAATCTACAGCCCTGCGGAACCAATTTCTTTTGCGATAGCTGTTCCAAAAAGGTGATCGATTTTACCCGAAAGACAGACAGCTATATCAACAAAGCGGTTCGCTCATCAGACGAATCAGTATGTGGCATCTTCAAGCCCTCCCAACTAAACAAAAAGTTCGTAAAGTACGCAATAGCTTCAATGGTTGCTGCGTCCTCAATTACTACGCAGTCCTGTACAAAGGACGAAATATTGCCAGCAGAAACGTCACCGATCAATCCGAGCGAAGAAGAGATCACGTTGACGGGAATCGTTTATCTTATCGAAGATGAACCATCGATGCCCGAACCTGTGGGCGGCCACGCAAAACTATATGAAATGCTAAAAGCCAACCTAAGATACCCCAAAGGTGTCGACTTTGTTGGCATCGTCTTCCTAAAAGTAACGGTTGACCCCGATGGCTTGATAAAAGATGTAAAAGTAATGAAAGGCAATTGTGCAGCGGCTAACGAAGAGGCTGTAAAAGCCCTAAACTCTCTTGATCTATCATTCAACCCAGCACTACAAAACGGTAAACCGGTAGAGTCGTCGATTATCATACCGATTAGATTTTCTGATCGCTAATTCAGATAAAAAATATATCAAAATATATATTCTGCACCCTGGCGCAAACGGAAATTGGTCGGGAAGCTCTCAGCTTGAATTCCTTCCTTCGGGAAAAATCAGAATATTTACAGAGACGCTCGTGGAAACACAACCCCTTGCCCCAGAAACTATTACCTAATGTCACTAAAAGACACCATCTCCAGCTACATCCGCTACAACCACTGGGCCAATAAAAAATTAACTCAATGGCTACAAACGTTGCCCAATGAAGTACTCTACACAGAGACTAACGCCAGTTTTGCCAGCATCGACCTGACCTTGCAGCACATGAAAAATGCACAGTTCTTCTGGTACGAAGTAATTACCGAAGGTGATGTAAAGAAGCTTGATGAAGCAATTGTGGTTAAATCCATTGACACAGTGATTGATCAATTATTGCTTGGCTCCGGGCAAATGATTGAAATCTATACAAAATTTAGTGAGCAAGGGCTTGCGGCTGACATCAAGTGGCCCGTCATGACGAGGAGCAGGCACGACTTCATGATGCATGTGATCAATCACAACTCTTACCACCGGGGGCAAATTATTACCATCGCCCGCATGTTAGGAGCCGTGACCAATATCCCCGAAACTGACTACGAAGCCTATTTCTGGGACCAAAAAACAAATACCAAAGTGTAACGTCCCCTTCGGCAAGGGACTGCAACTGCCTATTTGAAGGTAAAAGATATAATTCCCCGCACCTTGCTTCGTGTCTTCAAGAACTACTGTGATAGGGCTGAGGAATGCCACTGCCCTATCCAAGCCCTGGCGCAAGCGTCGGTGGCTATTACTCTCTCACTTTACTTGCTGTCCTTTTTCTCGGCGCCTGCTTCGCCACGAGCTACGTGCTTTGTCTTTCGCTTCCCGCTGAAACGGCGTATGTACTGGTAGTCAGCATTGGCATATTGATGGGTAAGTCCCCAGTCGAACACGGCAAATGGAACACTGTCGGCGTTTTTCAGCGAGCGGTTGAGCCCAATGGCGTGCGGTGCCCCAGGAATAACAGCCAGTATCTCAAAATTGATACCGTCGGGTGACCACTGAATGGTGTTTTTCTCCGGGCCATCGGTGGTAATCAAAGAACCAATGCCTCCCTGGTAGGGCCACACGCAAATTTCATGGCCACTATTTGAAATGGGGTTGTAAGGTGACTTCACATACGGGCCAAGGGGGCTGTCGGCAATGGCCACGCCATGTCTAATTTGTCGCCCCCCAAATGTGATCTCCTCACCCATCTGTTCGCCTTTGTAATAGAGGTAGAATTTTCCATTGTAAGGAATAATGCAAGGGTCGTGCACTTTGTGGCTGTCAAAATCACCCTTTTTGATAACACTGAAACGGTTTTGTTCCTCCCCTTTCCAAATTCCGTTGTCAGCCGGACTTAAAATAGGCTCAGCACTTTTTGTCCATGGGCCATGTGGCGAATCGGACCAGGCAATACCTACCTGGTTTTTAACTCTTACAACATACGGGGATTTAACCGTCTGATAACACAAATAGTATTTCCCTCCGTGGGTCATAATTTCAACAGTAAACACAGAGCGATCGTCGTAAGCACCACTGGCACCCCTTGCGACAGCGAGGCCCTCTTCTTTCCACGTCCAACCATCATCGGATGTCGCATACCAGATGTCGCAGCGATCCCACGGAAAAACTTTATCAACTTCAATATCTCCGGCGAATCCCTGCGTTGGCCCCACACTTTTTGAGTACCACACAAAATACTTACCGTCAACATTGATTACTGCGCTGGGATCCCGGCGGACGATACCTTCTTCATAAGCCAGGTCACCTTTTAAATCAAATACTTGAAATTCGCCAAACCATTCATTTGACAAATCCGGCCATGTCAACGCCCTCTTTGATGCGGCGCTGATATAATCACGGTTGGTTATCCCCAAATGATCCAATTGCTCGTCGGTTACCGTCAACGTTTCGCCAGCTTCTTGTTCCTTTTGAGGCGGGGAGCAACCAATGGCAAACATCATTATTAACAGTATGGGACTTGTAAGCTTCAGTGTCTTCATTGGAGGTTGTTTTTTTCTGACTATGTTTCTGTTGCGAAAAAGGGAATTTATCAAAAAAATGGTAATAGTTGTCATTCGCAATCCGTCAGTGCATTCCAATGGATAATCAAAACTACCTGCCTGACTGGCACCCACCCTTTTGTCCCCTCACCAGTGCAAGTTTGGAACTCGGCTGCGACCCGACGATTAATCAAGCTGCTAGTTTCAAGCCCGGGCTAAACCAAGTATATTAGATTAAAAAAATGCTCAAGAGAATTCTCTATACGGTGCTTGCCCTGATAGCTGTTATCCTGGCTTTCGGCTTGGTTCTGGCCTTTATTCCGTTGAAACCAAAAAGCATCCACAAAGCAATTACACCAGAAGAAGCTGCAGAGTGGCGCCAGAGTTTTTCCGAACCCCACTATGAGTTCACTACCACAGATGGGGAAACACTCTTCATGCGCCGGTGGAGCCCGGACAGCGTAGCAACTACGAAAAAAGGCATTGGCGTACTAATTCTTCACGGCATTACCGCCCATAGTGGTGCTTACAAAATGGCCGGAGTGCCGCTGGCAAAGGCGGGCTACACTACATTTGGTTTGGACTACCGTGGACACGGCCTTTCGGGCGGCAACCGGGCCGACTACCCGAGCAAAGAGCGCCGAATTGCCGACTTAGTTGAAGCAGTTGACTATGTCAAGAGTCTGGGCTATTCCAAAGTAGTCGTTTTTGGCCATAGCCTGGGTGTGGCGTCTGCCATCATGGTGGCCAAAGCCGTGCCTGATGAGATTGCCGGATTGATATTGCTCTCGGGTGCTTATGAAGGCAAAAAGGGCGTAACCGCACCACCGTCACTTTATGAGAAAGCTAAAATTCTTTCGAGTGCTTTTTTCCGCCCTTCGCTGCAGGTGGTGGAATATTACCGGGAGGGGATGACGGGACTGGACGACCCCCTGTTCAATTTTAAGTATACCCTTCGGTTTCTGAGCATGCTCGACGTGAAAGAGCTTCGGCTGCCGAAAGACCTGAATATGCCTGTGCTGGTGGGCGTGGGCGACAAAGACGAGTTGTTTGAGGTAGAGCAGGTAAAGGCATTGTACGACGAGGTGCCGGGTGACAAAAAGGAGTTTGTGGTCTTGAAAGACACCTACCACGCCCGGTTTCCCGATGAAAGCTGGCAGGAGTTGATTGGCTGGCTGGATAGGAGTTTTTGAGGTGTATTGCCGCAGCGGCATTTGCAGACTGAGCACTATCAGCAATCCAATTAGGTACACTCAATAATATACGCAAACAGGCGATTGCTCAGGGGTGAATAAAACATAAGCTCCTTACTGTGACCAAATTAGAGCCATGCTCTTTTGAATTTGTTCGAGTCAGTGATTATATTCATAGGCTGTTAAAGAGTTCAGGCCCAGTTCCATACACCGCAAAGCCTGGAAACAATTTCTCGAACCTGACCAAAAACAAAATGAAAAAACAAACCACAATCAGCTGCCTGTTTTGTTTGGCATTATTGTTCGATTCGTGCACCAGCACCAACAAAGAGGGTAATGCTCCCGAGCAGAGAAAAGAAACCTTTTCCTTAAATGAACTAGTGCCGGAAGAGAAAACTGCTCCCGATTCAATTATTAAAGCTTTGAATGCGATGCACCACCAGCTCAAAGTGCTTGAACGAAGGACGGTACCCGGGCCATTTACTGCCCCCGCAATGAAACACTATGCTGAATACGCTATAGATGTCAATGACTTACCAGTTATCAATCCAGGGCCTGGCGAATATGTGCATGTGATGGAAGGGCAACGGGCTGGCTATCAAAATCTTACCATCGGAATAACCGAGACGTTTCCTGGTGGAGCGCCTCCGATGCACTCACATGAGGGCGAAGAATCCCATGTGTTGCTAGAGGGCGAAATCCTGTATGCGCTGGGAGATACCGTTTTTACAATGAAAGCGCCATATATGGTCAATATCCAGGCAGGCGTTCCTCATGCTTTCAAAAATATCGGGAAGAAAACTGCCAACCTTGTAGTGATATTTCCAACTAATATCTGGAAGTACGACGTGCTCGACTACTTTCCGTTTGACTCCGACACAGTGAATGTGAGTGCGAGATTCGCCAATTTCAAAAATAAACTGGCCAAGAATTAACACAGGCTGTTGCTTAATCTCCTGTCGGGGTCACCGCTTCTCAAGGTGGTGACCCCGTCGGCGGTCTAGCCTCTAGTCACCTTTTCACGCATTGAGAGCTAAGGGTTGCATAATTTACTATCCTGAGCATCAGCCTTATGTCTTTCATCGAATAGTTTTTGGTATCAAGGAGATACATTGATGCCAGGTTATATTCCGGAAATTGCCTGCTAGCTGACATATTATGAACTAGAAGCAAAGCCTTTGCCCCAATCCAACTGAGATCAAATAAATTGTAGGCCAAATCGTGGTTATGCGCAAGCCAATGTGGGGGGTATACCACCGTCACATTTGATGAATCACCCTGAATAATGAGCAACACACAACTTCTCCAATACGTCCGCAGCTTTGTTTCCCTCACCGACGAGGAGGCCGAGCAGTTTGCAGCTCCTTTTGAAGAGGTTCATGTAAAAAAACGGCAATTCGTTGTTCAGCCGAATTTCACCAACAAGCACCGGGCTTTTGTGGTAAAGGGTGCCTTCAGAAGCTATGCCGTGCACGACGGGCAGGAGCATACCCTTCAGTTTGCCATCGAAAACTGGTGGGTGTCGGATTTCAACAGTTACATCTACCAGCATCCGGCAACTCTTTTCATCGTGGCCCTGGAAGACAGTGTCCTTCTTCAAATTGAACACGCTAAAGAGCTGGAGTTGAAAAAGGCCAATCATAAATTTGAGACCTTCTTCAGAATAATGGCCGAGAAAGGGCTGGCGTTTGAACACCGGCGGATCATCTTCAACCTCTGCCACTCCGCAGAAGCCCGTTACGAAAATTTCATCCTGAACTTCCCGAATTTCATTCAGCGGGTGCCACAATACGCCCTGGCTTCTTATCTGGGTATGACCACCGAGTTTCTGTCACGAATCCGCAACAAAAAGGCGCATCGGAGAAGTTGAACTACATCAACCTTTTTTCTTGATCTGCTTCATTTTTACTGCCTTTTGATCGCCGCACTTTTGTGCTGTCAATTTTGACAAATGATCTAAAAAAAAGAAAATGGAACAATCGCTGAACGAAATCTTCTCGGCTAAAAACGAGATGGTGAAGAAAGGGCAGATCGTGGAGGCAACCGAGAAATACTTTGCCCCCAATGCCAAAACCATCGACTTCGATGGGACTGTAACCCAGAACAAATCTGAAATGGTGGCCAAGATGCAGGGGTTTGCCGACGCTATAGCCAAAGTAAATGGTATTCAATTGCACACCGCTTCCCTCCATGGCGACACCTCTTTTGCCGAATTCACTTTTGATTTCGACATGAAGGATGGTAGCAAAATTCTGTGGCATGAAATCCTCAAGACTTCGTGGGAAAACGGACAGATCGTGGAGGAACAATATTTCAAAGCTTAAACAACGCTAACGATGAAATTCGTAACCAAAAGAATCCATGCTTACCTGGACTATCCGGTGGCGGTGGCTTTGATGGCTCTGCCTTTTGTACTGGGGCTCGGTAAGTCGAATATGTTCGCCTTTCAACTCTCCGTGGCCACAGGAGTTGCTGCCTTTGCTCTCACGCTGCTTACTGACCATCACCTGGGTGTGATGCGGGTGATTCCCTATCGGATTCACCTCATCGTAGACGCCCTGGTTGGAGCGGTGTTCGTACTGGCCCCCTTTGTCTTTTCCTTCAAAGGGCTAGACACCTACTACTACCTGATCAACGGCGTGGCTGTGTTAACAGTAGTAAGTCTGCACAAACCCGAAGCGGTCAATTCAAAATCGTAATCAATAGCTACTATTCAAACATTTTAAAACCATATAAACAGACAAACAATGAAAACATTTTCATTCATATTCGCAGCATTGCTTATCTCAACTATCGGCTTTTCACAGGACATCAAAGCCAGCTACAATATTGATGATAGCAAAATCGCTCTGCAAGGCTACAGCCCCGTGTCGTACCTTGATTTAGGGATTGCCCAAAAAGGCCAGAAGGAGTTCAAGGCTACCCACGAAGGTGTGGCTTTCTACTTCACAGACGCTAAACAGAAGAAGACCTTTGAAGCCAACCCTCAGAAATACCTGCCTCAGTATGGCGGATACTGTGCGTTTGGCGTATCCGTTGGGGCAAAATTCAGAGTCAACCCCAATAAATTTGTGGTGAGAGATGGAAAATACTATCTATTTCTCTACGACCTTGAGGTAGACGCTCAGCAGCTATGGCTGGAAGGCAATCACAACCAGTTAGCGTCCAAAGCCGACAACAACTGGAAAAAGCTAAGCGGGGAATAGTTATCCCCAGGCAGTTTATTTCATGCCACCTGAAGTGTATCGCCTCAGGTGGCTAAATTCTGTAGGAAAATGGACAAGCTTCTTGACGAGATCAGAAATTGCAGCGTGTGCAAAGCGCATTTGCCCTATGCACCCAAACCTATCATTCAGGCCAGTGCTTCGGCCCGAATACTAGTAATCGGGCAAGCGCCTGGCATGAAGGTGCAGCAAAGTGGCATTCCGTGGGACGATGCCAGCGGCGACAACCTGAGAAGCTGGCTGGGAATAGACCGGGAAACTTTCTACAATGACAAGCTGCTGACACTTATGCCCATGGGTTTTTGCTATCCTGGCACCGGAAAAAGTGGCGACCTGCCGCCAAGGCCGGAATGTGCGCCGTTGTGGCATCAACCAGTGATCGCCTCAATGCCGGAAGTAGAACTCACACTGCTGATCGGGCAGTATGCGCAGACCTACTATTTGAAACAACGATGTAAAAACACACTGACCGAGACTGTGAGGAACTATCAAACCTATCTGCCAGACTATCTGCCTCTTCCCCATCCATCGCCCCGCAACAATATATGGCAAAAGAAAAACAGCTGGTTCCGGGAGGATGTGCTGCCCACGCTGCAATCGATCGTATTACCCCTACTCGGAAATTAAAAAATGGAAATCGAGTTCAAACAACTGTCGGAAATAGACAAGTCGGACATCATCACGCTCATGAATCACCCGCTCGTCAGGCGGCAGATGCCCCTGCTGAAAGATCATTTCGACGAAAATGCCTGCGAAACCTTCATTGCATCTAAAATGAAACTGTGGAATGATCACGGGTATGGCCCGTGGGCATTTGTCGTGAACAATGAATTTGCAGGATGGGGTGGCTTGCAGCCTGAGGGTGGAGAAGCTGATTTGGCCCTGGTTTTACATCCAAACTACTGGGGCATTGGGAAAACATTGTATCAGAAAATTATAGATAGAGCATTTATCGACATGGGACTGGAATCGGTCACCGTATTGTTTCCGCCTTCAAGAACCAGAGTGCAAGGCTTGCTACGCCTTGGTTTCAAGGAAGACGATGATTTGTATATTGGAGATCAACGCTTTATAAGGTATCGGCTGGGGAATCCAATGTAGTCCAAAGAATCTCACTCTTTCGCTTTTTCATTGGATGCCGAGGGCATAATTCCCTATTTTTATAGAATGCCCAAACACACCACCTGCTCATGAAACGAAGAATCTTTGTCCGAAACCTGGCTTTAGCTACGCCTGCGTTGGCTTTTATGCCCTATCTCGACCTGTTTTCCAACCCGCTCAAGGGAAAAGTAAAAATCACCGACGTACAATGTGTGCTGACTAAAATTGGCTTTCGGGTCAGTCCGTTGGTCAAGATCAGCACCAACGTGGGGCTGGTGGGCATTGGCGAATGCCATCACGACGAAACCGGGTATGGCGCCAAAGACATCATCCAAAACGTTTGCAAGCCCATCCTGATGGATCAGGATCCGCTGGACCTGGAATACCTCGTGTTCAAAATGAGCACCCGCACCTCCTACTACGGCGGCAATCATGGCCTGGCCACCCACGCCATCACTGGGGTGGAGTTTGCCATTTGGGACCTGATCGGCAAAATCACCGAACAGCCAGTGCACAAAATACTGGGCGGTGGCAGTCACGTGAAGGAAGTACGGGCCTACGCCTCCTCGGGCCCGCAGGACATGCTCAGCAAAGACTCCTGCGCCGAATTCGCTGAACTAATGAAAAGCCAGGGATGGACTGCCTGCAAAACCAATATCTTAAGAGACCAGGAATGGAACCGGCTCGACAACCGTCGGCTGTCCAACGTGGAGGCCGACCGGAATGGAACAGGCTACGCCAATATGAGAGAAGCTCTCGGGCTCGAATTCGATATTGCAGTGCACTGTCACTGGGAGTTTGATTTCGACAGCGCACTAAGGCTGGCCAATGCAGTAGCGCCTATGCGACCTATCTGGATGGAAGACCCACTTCCCATAGCCTACAACGAACAGTGGATCAAGCTGACAGAAAAGTCGCCCGTTCCCATCCTCACCGGTGAAAACCTGTACACCCGGGACGACTTCCGGCCCTTTATCGTGAACCAGGGGGTGAACCTGATTGAGATTGATGTGTCGATGGCGGGAGGGCTGCTTGAAGCCAAGAAAATTGCCGACATGGCCGAGACTTACTATATCCCAGTATGCACGCACAATGTAGCGGGTCCTGTAGCCACTATTGCCTCAGCCAATTTTGCTGCTTCAGTGCGGGAGTTTGTGGCACACGAAGCGTTTATCTTCCACCCGAAGAACAAGGCAGGCAATGGCATCAATGGCGACCCTGATGTGCTTGGTTACGACAAGGACGTGATTAAGAACGGCCACATCCAACTCAGTGAGCGGCCTGGCTTTGGGATAGAGCTCAATGAGAAGCTCATCAAAGAGAAATATATGGTGGAGGGGGAAAGCTGGTGGAAATAACCGGATGATAAAAAAATAAAAACTTCTTGAACAAACAGAGGTTTGCATCAGAGTGGCAATACTTCAACATGTCAAATACTGAAAAACAAATAGCCGAAGCCATTGTAAGGGCCAACGGACTGAGCCTAACCACGCTTGGCTTACGCTTCGATAAAGTCGTGGTGCGGCTCCTGGGGAGTCTCAAGGCCTCTTTGGAAGGCGAGATACCGACAGGGAAAGCTGTTGTAGTCACGATTACCGCACCCATCAAGCTTCCGGCGAAAACAGCGGATGCGCTAAAAGAAAAAATAGAGGGTGCACTAGCGTCTGGTATCCCACACGAGGAACTAAACATTGCTGTCTTTCACAACACCGTTTGCCTAAAGGTGCTCAATGTTTCGCCACATCAGGGGATGAAATTTCTTGGTCTCGTGCACAATCCTGACACTGACCCCAGGCTGCTTCTTGATTTGGTGTCTAAGTGGCTTTCAGATGACAGCCGCTGATTTTATTGTACCGCCTTATAGCTGTTTTTCTGACCTGAGAAAACCTTATTCAGAAGGATCCGGCATGGTAACAACAAACTCCGCTCCTTCGCCTCTCCTGATGCAAGCGCAATGTCGTTAAATTAAGAGGTTCGGTCTCCAAATTGTATTTTTGCTACTGACCCTAAAGAACATATAGACTACCATTAGCAGGCCTCTTTAGGGGTGTCTGGCTTAGGGATTAAGGGTAAAATGCTTTTAACTTAACGACATTGGGCTTTTGACGTTGACGGCAAGACACCCTCTGAAAAACAGCTAACAAACACTCATGAGTCAATTTGATTTCAAAAAGAGAAACCTTCTATCCGGCCCACACCTGCTGGGGTCGCTGATGATCCTGGCAGGAGTATTTGCCCTGATAAGTCCCATGCTAATGGAGAGCGGGAGTTCGCTGGAAAAGACTTTGCTTGTGGGAGGTGGGGCTGTGGTCATAGGCCTTGCAATAGTGTCTTCATACGATGGAACGCTCATCTATTTTAGTGAAAACAAGATGAAAGACTACACGTCAGTTTTCGGATATAAATTTGGTGAGTGGGTGGAGCTTCCGTCTATCGCCACGGTAACGGTCACCTCCACCAACTACAGAAGCACCAACACGTCCAACGGCATCAGTCCTACGCTTTCGGGAGAAGTAACTGACTACAGGGTTCTCTTGTATACCAATAGCGCCAAGCCGGCATTTTCATTTGCATACCCAAAGAGGTCAATTGCCATCGATGCTGCCAAACGGCTCGCCGATGGCTTGCATGTTGATGTGGTGATGCGGCTACCGGAAGAGTAGGTGTTTGACATGTTTACCTGAGTGACCTACTTTCCATTTCCCCAGAAGGCCAGAAAACATAGTAGCTTGCCAGGCAAGGCCCTGCCAGCGGCCACCCTCCAACCAAAAAGAGCATTGTTGCATCTACCTACTAACCGACAATTTTTGTCACGTCGATCACATCCCTAAATAAACCATCTGACCATGCACAACCTAACTTCCTACCTTCGCTTCCTTTCCCGTCACAAAACGCTCAGCTTCATCAATGTGTTTGGCCTGGCTATTGGCTTTGCGGCGTGCATTTTTATTGGGCTGTATATCACCGAAGAGCTCAGCTACGACCAGTACCAAGAGAAACTGGACAGGATATACGTGGTCGCCTCAGAAATAAACTCGGGTAAGTCGGTCACCAAAGTGTCTACTGCTCCCTGGTGCGAGCCTGCGGCTCGTATCCAGTTAAATCAATAACCAACAGTATCATCCCTAGGGCTAATGGTACGAAACTCCGCCCGGGTCAGGCTCCCCAATCGGGTATCGCACCAGCGCTTGCTGCTATTGCCGAGCTTTGCTGCTCAGATGCGTTGGGCCGATTTCTCAAAAAAAGGATGTATCGAAACATTATCCGTATCCTAAAAGAGCCTTCAGGTTAGGTAATAATGTGATTAAATCGTTGTCTACATCTTTGATGAATATCGGCATTTGATCTTCGATCACAAATTGCAATTCAAAGCTATTAGAAGAGTTATACAATGCTATTCGGTCAAAAGCCGATATAGCTTTATCGTCGAATATTTGCAGGCCTCTGGTAAATCTTTCTCTAATCGTGGACTCACTCACTGCATGGCCGCCTTTCCTGACTCTTTCCTGGACACGCTGAATTGCAATGGTCGGATCGGTCAGCGCCAAGAAGTATAGAATCGTTGTATAACCCAATTTCTTAGCTTTTTTTGCTAGTTGGATATTGTATTCTGAGTGGAAATTTGTTTCGTAGGCTACCGACTTATCTTGAGAAAAAGAATGAGACAAATATGATTCAAATTTTGAGTTGATAGACTCCCTGATTCCTTCGGTAAGCAGGGGATCAAAGCCAAATTTTCTCCATACTGATTGGAATTCCTTATCCCAATCAAAGGCTTCTATCTCATACGGCCTCAGTATTTCTTTACTCGTAGTCGACTTGCCAGCACCGTTGGGTCCGGCAATGACAATAAAAAATGGCGACGAGCTGAATTCAGATTTTTTCTGCAACAACTATCACTTTTGGAGCGACTAACTGTTTTTTCCCTCCACGGGATGCCTTTTCTCTCTTTAAAGCCTCATTCATTGCTTTTTCAGCTCTTAATGCGTCTTTTACTGCGTCTTTCATGTGTATAAAATTTGTTTTTCAGCGGCCACCGGTTCGCCGGTGCGATGGAATAGCCCAAGTTCCTTTGAAAATGAAAATCGATTGCTCTACGACGTTATTCATTCTCGTTGGGTGTGGCTCTCCTTATGGCTATTTCATATTAACAAATATACAAATTTATTTGCGCTCAGGAATTTCCTCCGCAGCTGAAAGCATCAAAAAAGGCAGCCTCTCAGCCGCCTTTCTCCTTTCCTTGGCTAAACCCACCGCTACATTGCCTCAATCTGCGCCTGCGCCTGGTCGGCGATGCTGGTGGGTGTGGGCGACAAAGATGAGCTGTTTGAGGTGGAGCAGGTAAAGGCATTGTACGACGAGGTGCCAGGAAACAAAAAAAGGAGATTGTGGTGCTGAAAGGCGCCTACCATGCGAGGTTTCCCGATGATAGCTGGCAGGTGCTGATAGACTGGTTGAATAAGAGCTTTTAAGGTTTGTGGCTGCGATAAAACATATACAGCCAAATTTGCAGCCGAAGCCTTTGTTCCTGCACTCCGTTGAACAACTCTCCAACCAAAAAGTACCTTATTGACTCTGGGTACTAACAAGCGGCCACTATCGCCCCGACTATAGATTCAACTAAACTCCGGCCAATGCACAACCTAACTGCCTACCTTCGCTTCCTTTCCCGTCACAAAACGCTCAGCTTCATCAATGTGTTCGGGCTGGCCATCGGATTTGCGGCGTGCATTTTTATTGGGCTGTATATCACCGAAGAGCTCAGCTACGACCAGTACCACGAGAAACTGGACAGGATATACGTGGTCGCCTCAGAAATAAACTCGGGTGAGTCGGTCACCAAAGTGTCTACCGCCCCGGGGGCGCTTGCCGCCGCACTCAAAAATAGCTTCCCCGAGGTGGAAGAAGCAGTAAGATTGGTGACCATGGGCGGAACTGTAAAATACAAAGACAAGATTTTTAACGAAGATGATATTTACCAGGCCGATCGGGAGGTATTCAAAGTCTTCACCTATCCTCTCCTGCAAGGCGATCCAAATACTGCCTTGACAGCCCCCGAAAGCATCGTGCTAACGCAGTCGCTGGCACGTAAGTATTTTGAAGATGAAGACCCGCTCAGCAAAACAATCATCATCAATGACCGCAACTTTCAAGTGACGGGCGTAATGAAAGACCTGCCAGCCGCTACCGACCTGAAATTCTCTGCCCTGGCCGCTTTTGATAACCAAATGGACGACAGCTGGTTCGATATTGAGTATTTCACCTATATTTTGTTTGACAAGAGCTACCAGCCAAAGGGCCCGGCTGGCCAGGCCTTCGCAGACAAACTTACTTCCCTTACGAATGAGTATCTGAATGAACCCTTGAAGGAAGAAGGCCTGATCTTCACACTTCCCCTTACCCCGCTTGCTGATGTTCACTTCCGGGAGCCGGTATACGACGACACGCCGAAGGGAAATATGCGCTTCATCTATATCATTGGCGCAGTGGCACTATTGATGTTGTTGATTGGCAGTCTCAACTTTATCAATTTCTCGCTGCTACAGTCACTGGAAAGAGGCAAAGAGGTTGGCATTCGAAAAATTGTGGGGGCGAGGTACCATCAACTGGTAGTCAAATACCTCACCGAGTCGGTTATCATCGCTTTCCTTGCCTTCACACTATCACTTGTGGTAGTGGTGCTCTTTATGCCTCTTTTCAATAATGTGTCTGGCAAAAGCCTGGAGGTTCAGAGGCTTTTCACTCCAGGTTATATTGGATCTGCCGTCGTGATTGTTTTACTGGTAGGTGTTTTAGCTGGTAGTTTCCCAGCCTTTTTCACTTCCTCCATTCAGCCACTACAGTCGCTCAAAGGGAAGATCACCGGCCTCAAAGGGCAGTGGTTTCGCAAGGCCTCTATTCTGGCTCAGTTTGCTATCGCCATGGGGCTGATCATCGGCACGCTGCTCATCAACCGGCAAATGCAGTTTATCAATAACTACGACCTTGGCTTCAGAAAAGAGAACATTATTGTAGTGAACACACCGGCCGATTCTGTTTCTGCTGGAAGGGTGGGTGTATTTAAAGAAGCTTTACTTCAAAACAATACCATACAGCTGGTGAGCAAGGTTGGATGGGGTGCCATACCCGGCAAAGACCCCATGAAGGGCACCATCAAAGTGAAACCGAACGGAGATTCGAGGCTCGTGAATATTCTGAATGTAGATGAAGACTATGTGAACACACTCAACATACAAATGCTGGAAGGGAGAAACTTTGATGCTTCCAGGCCCAACGACAAGAAACAGGCGGTTTTGGTAAATGAAGCTTTTGCCAGGCTTTGGGGCTGGGAGAAGCCGCTTACCGAAAAGGTGGTGTGGGATGAGGAAGTGGAGGTGATTGGCGTCATACGGGACTTCCATTTCAAATCCCTCCGTGGTGCGCTTGAACCTACAGTCATGGTGTTTGAGAAGAATCGGTTCCCAAATACAATTGTTCGGTTTAATGCCAACGTTCCGGTCACTCAGCAAATTTCAGTATTGGAAGAAGAGTGGAAAAAAGTATTCCCCAACAAGCCATTTAGTTCCTACTTTCTCGATCAATCCATTGCAGAACAATACATCGCTGAAGAGCGAACATTTACGCTTTTCACCTCCTTCAGCACCTTAACCATTATCGTATCGTGCCTCGGTTTGTTTGGCCTTTGTTCCTTGTCCATTTCTCAAAGGAGAAAAGAGGTAGGCATCCGAAAAGTCATCGGTGCGAGCTATCGGTCAATGATCTCACTTTTCTCAAAGGAGTATTTAGTACTGATTGGGCTGGCTTTTGTGTTGATAAGTCCTGTTGTTTACCTCCTAATTTCACAATGGCTGGAGTCATTTACCTACAGGGAAAATGTCAGCCTTTTTGTGTTCATTGCAACAGCAGTTGGCGTATGCACCCTTGGTCTGCTCACTGTAGTATTAAGCATTGGGAAAACGTGGAATAGCAATCCGGCGAGTTTGATCCGGGACTAAAGCTTCATTGGCAGCAGCCCCTTCTCTTCCAGGTGGGCTTTGATCTCCTCATGGTCCTTCCAAAACTTCGCCCTTACCTCGCCAAATGCCTTTTGAAATTCAGGCCGATCTTTGATGGGTTCAAACATGGGGTCCATATCCAGCATCAGCACCCAAATGTAGAAGTTGTCCTGTTTTGAAAACAAGGTCATCTCCTCGATGACTTTTGGCCAATCTTTCAAATAGGCGAAGTATGCAGCCTGGTTCACGTGCATGTAAATCGTGGGGTCGTTGTCGGCATATTGTTTATAGCGACTGATAAATTGCCCGGCTTCCTCATTGAAACCCATTTTTTCGTACACGGCCCCAATCTTAAGGTTGGCGTGGGCATACAAATCAAGATGAAGGCTGTCCTTTAGGGTGACGAATTTTTTGTAGTAACGGTAAGAATTTTCATAGTCCATCAGCACAAAGCAGGTGTTACCCAACTCTTGCAAGAACATTATATTGTTAGGATCATTTTCCAGCTCTTTGAGCAGAAAATCTTTTGCCTTTGCAAAGCTTCTGGTTTTGGCTAGCTGGGTGAATACTTTCACCATCCTTGCTATAGTGTTGCCGGGCTCATACGCAATGGATTTGTCGATGTAAAAAAGTGCTTCATCCACGAACCCTGCCTGCACCAACGCATTACTTATTTGCAGGTAGTTGTAACTCTGGGTGGAGGAGTCTGCTGCCACATCCACCCGGGCCTTCATCAATGCGTACTCCAAATACTTTCCCGTATCAGGTCGGCGGGAAAAATAATATTCGGAAAGAAAATGCAGGACGACACCCGAGTTGGGATTGTACTCCAGCGCCTTTTCCAGGTAAGGTACTGCCTGCTCGTTCTTTTCTTCATAGATGTAGGCCAGTGATTTAGCCACAAGGCTTTCCGGCAAGGTTGGATCAAGAGCGAACGCCTTTTCCGAGCTCTGGCTTATTTCCTCACTATACAGCTTGTCTGATCGATAGATATCCAGGTAAAAATACACCATGGTCATATCGGCATAAGCAAGGGCAAATTGATCGTCTATATCAACAGCATTTTTATAATAAGGAATCGACGCCTTCAGGCTTTCGCCAGTACTTTGATAGAATAGCTCCGTTCCTTTCAGGTAAAAATCATAGGCTGCCAGGCTCTCTGTCGGCCGCTTTCCAATTCTTTCTTCCTCTTCCGGTGTAATGAACACCTGTATCTCCTCGGCGATATTTTTAGCTACTTCTTCCTGCAATTCAAAAATATCTTTCGCCTCCCTCCTGTACTGCTTGGCCCAAAGATGGCGGTCAGTGGCTGCTTCTATCAACTGGATGTTCAACAGTATTTTCTCGCCAATTTTCTGTCCGCTCCCTTCTACGAAATAGCTGACGTTCAATTCCTTCGCCATTTCGGGAATTGACTTGCTCGTGTTGCGGTATTTTTCAGAAGATGTGCGGCTGATCACCCGAACGTCACGCATCTTTTGCAGGTTAGTCAGGGTCGACTCCATCAGTCCATTAATAAGGTAAACGTTGGTGGAGTCGTTGCTTTCGTTTTTGAACGGCAGCACGGCTATCGATTTGTCGAGCGGAGCCTGCGCTGCTTCCGGCGTCTGCGGACGGTAGAAAAACCAAAAGGCCAAGGCCCCGATAACCACCAAGGTTCCCACCGCCAATGCCGGAACCAGAAATGATTTTCTTTTCTCAGCAACAGTCGAACTCACCGGTTCGTGATGCTCTCTTTTCCCCACCTCCCCCGGCGGATAGCCATAATACTCACGAAAACATTTGATAAAGTACGATGTACTGCCAAAGCCGACTTTGTACGATACCTCCGACACATTCATGGAAGTTTGCCTGAGCAACTCCATGCCCTTTTTTAGCCTCTCCTGGCGTATAAACTGGCTGGCGGAAAGCTTGGTCAGTTTGCTGATTTTGCGCAGCAGATTTGAACGGCTCATGTTCACCTCACTGGCCAGCTCCGACACGCCAAAGTTTTCATCAGAAAGGTTGTCGCCGATGATTACTGTAAGTTGGGTCAAAAAATCATTTCCCTCCGTCAGACCGGTTGGGCTTTGGTTCTCCATTATCAGGCAGCTAAAAGTTGTGCAAGCTCTACAAAAATGGTGATTCCAAGTGGAAGTCACAAACGTTCTGGAATGAGTAATGCAAGCATGCTTTCAAGCAGGTTTGCGTCATAATTTATATCAAATCGTCATAATTTTCATCTCTTCGCCAAACCTTATGGTTTCGGCTGCAATCGTGCTTAGTGCTGCGCCAGACCTTGACGGAACTTTGTCTCAAACAAATTTCTCAGAAACTAAACTCAAAGAATTATGAAAACGATCATGAAAAACGGTTTAACAACTTTCACTCAACTGTTGCTGGTAATTGTACTTTTGGGTACCTCCGCCTGTACGAGCGACTCAAAGAAGAGCGAGTCCACCACCGCAGCATCCGGCGTTTCCGCACCAGAAATGGATATCCACACTGCGGTGCTTTCCGGTGATATTGAAGTGTTGAAGCAACACATAGCTGCCGGCTCTAACCTGAACGAGAAAGACCCTTTCGGAGGGTCAAGCCCTTTGATTTCTGCGGCCGTATTTGGTAAGCCGGAGGCAGCCAAAATTCTTATCGACGCAGGTGCTGACATCAATTTCCAAAACAACGAAGGCTCTACCGCACTGATCTCAGCAGCATTTTTCTGTCGGCCGGAAATTGTGCAAATGCTGCTCGACAAGAATGCAGACAAAACTATTAAAAATAAATATGGCGCAACCGCCTACGACGGAGTGGCAGTACCATACGCCGACGTAAAAGGCAGCTATGAAATGATGGCCACTATGCTTGCTCCAATGGGCAT
This sequence comes from Imperialibacter sp., assembly GCF_040222815.1. Lineage (GTDB taxonomy): Bacteria > Bacteroidota > Bacteroidia > Cytophagales > Cyclobacteriaceae > Imperialibacter. The sequence goes on from NZ_JAVKCH010000028.1 coordinate 167,837, forward strand.
GAAACTCGACTACGCCTATATAGAAAAAACAAGGCCCGAGATAGCGGAAATGCTGAAATAATAATAAGTATCAAAGACTACTCAAATGACAACAACAAACAGAAGGTACGATGTTGACTGGTTGCGTGTAATCGCCATCGGCTTGCTACTGATCTACCACATCGCCATTGGGTTCCAAACCTGGGGCGTGATGATTGGGTTCATCACCTCTGAAAAGTCATGGGAATCATTGTGGATTCCCATGTCGATGCTGAATGTGTGGAGAATTCCCCTACTATTTTTTGTTTCTGGTATGGGCGTCTACTTTGCGCTGAGGCGCAGGAACTGGAAAGAACTGATGCTGGAGCGTTCAGGCCGTATACTGGTGCCTTTCCTTTTCGGGATGTTCGCCATCGTGCCTATTCACATCTATATTTGGAAGTCGTATTACAAGATGACAGCCGGTTACGAATATAACCCCGGGCACCTGTGGTTTCTCGGCAATATCTTCATCTACGTGCTAGTGCTCTCTCCCCTTTTCTTCTATCTAAAACATCATGAAGACGGGAAAATGGCCAAGGGGATCAAATGGCTATTTGGCAACCCGCTTGGGCTCATTGTCACTTTGGTTGTTTTCGCTGCAGAAGCATGGCTGGTGAACCCGGGTATCTATTCCCTTTATGCCACTACCTGGCACGGCTTCTTCCTTGGCCTGCTGGCATTTTTCTTTGGGTTCTGTTTCGTGCTTAGCGGACAGCCCTTTCTGGAAATGATCCTGAAGTGGAAGTGGGCGTTTGTTATTGCTGCCACTGCACTGTTCGTTATCAGAATGGTTGTTTTCAATCAGGTAGCACCTAACTACCTACAGTCTATAGAATCAAATTTCTGGATCTTCTCGGTTTTCGCCTTTGGTTACAAATACCTGAATCACGGTGGCAAAACCCTGACCAACCTGAGTCAGGCTGCCTATCCGGTGTATATCCTGCACATGGTGTTTCTTTATCTGGGGTCGAAATACATTTTCCAGCTCGATGTTGCAGCACCTGTCCAGTTTCTGATGGTGTTGATGTTCACGACCCTTGGTTGCTTCGCTACTTATGAAGTGATCAGAAGAGTGAAATTCCTGAGGCCATTGTTGGGTCTAAAATGGAGATCCTCATAATTTTGTCCTGTGATTAGTTGCAATGGTTCGTTGAAAGCCGGGCCATTGCAACAAAATCACCCTTGCTTCCGTACCAAAAAAAGCCAGACAGTCATACTCAATGTGAAATCTAATTTCTTTCAAATAAAGTAGGCAGCCTCTCCCCCTCCGCTGCATTTTGTTCACTTCTACCGAAAGAAATTCAACATGCTTATTCTTCAAGATATTACGTATACCCATCCCAATAAGGATGTGCTGTTCAGCCATCTTAACTTCACGATCAACCGACACGACAAGGTAGCCCTCATAGGCAACAACGGTGAAGGAAAGAGTGTGCTCATGAAAATCATGGCCGGGGAGCTGGAGCCGTCTGCAGGAGCAGTGCAGTCCGGCTCAAAGCCTTATTACCTTCCGCAATTGTTTGGGCAATTCAATGACCTCACTGTTGCCCAGGCGCTAAGGGTTGACAGAAAAATCGATGCTCTTCACCAAATACTGGAGGGCAAGGTAACAGAAGCCAACATGGCGATTCTGGACGATGACTGGAGTATTGAGGAGCGCTGCAGCGAAGCCCTGGCCAATTGGGGGCTTGGAAGCTTGCCTGCAAACACCAGCATGAGCTCTCTAAGTGGAGGGCAAAAGACAAAAATATTTCTAGCTGGCATTTCCATACACCAACCGGAACTGGTGCTGTTTGATGAGCCCAGCAACCATCTCGACTCCACCGGCCGGGAATTGCTTTACCAGCTGGTGCGGTCAAATTCCCTCACGCTGGTTGTAGTAAGCCACGACAGGCAGCTTTTGAACTTGCTTGACAATGTTTATGAGCTCAGCCGGGGCAAAATCACGATGTACGGAGGGAACTACGAGTTTTACGTAGAGCAGAAGAAGATAGAAAGCCAGGCACTCCAGCACGACGTGAACAGCAAAGAAAAGGCCCTTCGCAAAGCGAAAGAAGTAGAAAGAGAAGCCGCCGAAAGAAAGCAAAAGCAGGATGCCCGGGGAAAGAAAAAGCAGCAGAAAGCCGGGATGCCGACCATCATGATGAACCTCATGAAGGACAAGGCCGAAAAAAGCACATCACGGCTCAAAGGCGTTCACGCAGAAAAGATAGGCGAGATCACCCAGGAGCTCAGCTCACTCAGAAAAGAGCTGCCCGACAGGGACACGATGAAGTTTGGCTTCGACAATTCCAATCTCCACAAAGGCAAGGTGTTGGTAGAGGGGAAAAAACTTAACTACGGGTATGGTGAAAAGGCACTTTGGGCACACGGAATTGATTTCCGCATCACCAGCGGCGACAGAATAGCCATTAAAGGCCTGAACGGCTCTGGAAAAACTACATTGATTAGGCTAATACTTGGCGACACACAGCCCCAATCGGGCACGATCTACCGGGCAGGCAGCTCGGCCATCTACATCGACCAGGATTACTCGCTGATCGACAACAAGCTCACTGTGTATGACCAAGCCCAGCTATTCAACACCTCCAAGCCACCATTGCTGGAACACGAAGTCAAAATAAGGCTGGCCAGGTTTCTGTTTTTCAAAGAAGAATGGGGCAAGCCATGCAGTGCGCTAAGTGGAGGTGAAAAAATGCGGCTGATGCTCTGCTGCCTCACCATTACCCACCAGTCACCCGACATTATCGTGTTGGACGAGCCCACCAACAACCTCGACATCCAGAACATCGAGATTTTGACCGGGGCCATCAACGAATATGAGGGCACGCTACTGGTGGTGTCACACGATAGCTATTTTCTGGATCAGGTAAACGTGGATCGGGAGATTCTTTTGCGGTAAAAAAAATGCAAGTCAGCGAGAGCTGCGCTACTACTCACGCTCTCTCAAATCTCTCACATAGGCACCCTCCCATGGAATGATATAGACTTCTACGCCGGTTCCCTGCAACGCCTTCGAAGTTCTGCTCAGGTAGTTGAACCTGCTTGTTCCGTCAAAAACTATTTCCTTTGGCGCAAAGTACTTCCCCAGATCCGTCGGCCAAAAACTCTGGTTGGATACGATCAGGAGGTCGGCCGCCAGGGGTTCTGAAAAAGCTTTACGCTTCGGCAGTGGGTTCAGGATATGAAACACTTTCAAGCTGCCGGCCTTTATTGCAACGAGGGTGTCTTCTATCAACACTGTTTGAGGGAGCCAGTTGTCAGCATGGGAAACAAAAGGGATCATTGTGCCCTGCTGGATGAGATGAGGTCTCACATTAAGGTTGAATAGTCGTTCCTCCTGCTTAAAGGCCTCATCAAAATAGTGAAACACCTTCCCTCCTTCCTGATAATCCATGGCAGTGTAGCCGGTCATTTCGTAGATCACAAGCTCCCTTTTCTGATGTTTGTCTGCTACAAAAAGTCCTTTCGACAGGACAAACAGCAGCAGGCAGGCAGCCATATACTGAAACCACCTGTAATCACGGCTCTGCCACCAAAACAGCATCAGCAGAAGGGCACCGTACAACAGCCAGGTTTGTGCGGAGGAAAAGGAAATAGGGAAGATTTGGCTGGCCGGCAGCTGCTCAATAAACTCAACAAACCAGTTGAGGCCAAACACCATCCATTTCAGCATAAAGGCGATCACTCCGGCCAAAAAAGATGACACATAATGAACAGCAAATAAAGCCACTCCGGTGCTGAGGATCAGAAATGCTGCCGGAATGACCAGCAGATTGGACAGCAAAAACCAACTGGGAAACTGATTGAAATAGTACATGCTCAATGGCCCTGTGGCTAGCTGAGCAGCCAGAGAAACGCAGGTAATAGCCCAGATTTTGTCGAGCAGCCAATGAGGTGCAGCCCATTGGCGGTACAGAAAGGGTTGAAGATAAACAATACCCAGCACCGCCAGAAACGAAAGCTGGTAGCCCACATGAAAGAGAAAGTTGGGGTCGTAAAGGAGCAGCAGAAAGGCAGCCAGCGCCAGCGAATTGTAGATATTGGTCTTTCTACCCAGGCCTTCTGCCACCATTACAATAGAAAACATGGTGACAGCCCTCAGCACCGAAGCCGACATGCCGGTGATCAGTGCAAAGCCCCACAGGCAGGCAAATAAAATGACAAACCGCACAAGCTTGCCGTATTTACGCTTCTCCAATGGCTTCAGCAAAAATGCCAGGATCATGTAGATGATGCCGACATGCAGGCCTGACACTGCCAGAATATGCATAGCACCAGCAGCCGCATAGGCTCGGCGTTGTTCGATGTCAATTTCGTCTTTCTGGCCCAGTATCAGCGCCTCAGCTATGCCCCTTTCCCGCACATCCGGCAGGTATTCCTTCAGCACATGTAGCAGTTCTCTCCTCCAGCCCATGGAAACGCTCACTAACCTGTTGGGAGGGTCTGAGCCAGCCAGGAGCACGTCGTTGAAGGTAACATAGTCCTGAAAATGAATGCCTTTCCTGGCCATGTACTGCTTAAAGTCAAATCCGCCAGGGTTGCGCAGCGGTCTGATTTCTTCCGGGCTTCCGTGGATCCAAAGTACCGTCCCGTACTTCAGGGCACTCAGGTTGGCCGTGGTGGCTGAGTCTTTTTTCAGGTAAACCTGCACCAATCCAGTCTTTCGCAGCAACGAATCGCCCGACCTAATGGCAGTGACCTGGACATCAAACGCCCAGGTATTTGTCTTTTCTGCAGGATCATCTACCAGAATTCCTTTATAGAAATCTATCGGCGTCTTGCTTGTATATAAATGATTTTCCTGAAATATGGCCTCAGTTGACTGCCTTCTGAGGATGCCCACAAGGCCTATGGAAAGCATAAACACGATACCGAAAAGGTAGCGCAGACTTCGGGCAGCGTTTTTTCTGGAATAAAACCACAGAAGCAATACCACAAGCCAAACAAGCCCTATGTACGAAGAAGGAAGCCAGGTGCCTCTCAGAAACAACTCATGGCAGCCAATGCCAGCAGCGCAGGCTATAAAAATTCTAACAAAAGGGATGGCACTCCAGCGGATCAATTGGCTACTATTTTTCTAAAAATAGTAATTCTGCCGCTCTAATTGGAAAAGTTCGTGCTAAAGATAATAACGAAAAGACTTCTCATAAATGCTTCAACAGTAGCTGAGCCTTTTGGATATCTTTGGGTCGGCCGAAAAAACGATAAATCCGATGCTGCTCCTTGATAGTGGGTATTTTCACTTGCATGCCCGCAACCGTCACGTTCATAAATTGCCTGACAAGCAATGGCACCCATTGTTGTCCCGCATTCACTTCAAGGTTTCCCATCACCTCTGCGTCAACTCCTTTGAAGTGAAACCTGCCCGAGTTAGACCTGAAAATTCTGTCATAGGCATAGACATGGTCCTTTACCTGCCTGTCTTTCCATTGTTCCTTGAGGAAGTTAGCGTCTGCACTGGAGGTCAGCAGGTTGATGTCTCCTATCTTGTACATTTCGCACCCTGCCAACACCATGGCGGCGCTACCAATAACAAAATAATCGTGCTTAAGAAGGTGAAGATCCCCGCCTGCCAACTCAAAAAAATGAGTTATTCTTTCCAATGCTGTCAATTCTCTATCGTTTAAGCTTTAACTGGTCTCAATTTCCAAGCTGATTTTCTCAAAGTCAGCTATTGTGATCGTACTCCATTTCAATATGAAGAATGTTACACTCTTCGAACTCCTCTCCCACGGTCACGAACCCATGCGATTGATACAAAGGCACCACGTCCACTTGTGCATGAAGAAAGACTCTGGTTCCCAACGGAACGGTCGCAAGTACATCTCCCATTACCTTTTTCAACAGCTCTTTACCAACTCCCTTTCCCCTAAAACTAACAAGTACAGCAAACCGTTCGAGCTTGACGCTATTTTCTACATATCTCCACCTGGCAGTTCCAGCAGGCTGACTTCCAAAAAAGGCCAGAAAATGGGTTGACGATTCATCCAAACCATCATATTCATCCGCTTCACTCACCTTCTGCTCCTCAATAAATACAGCACGGCGAATCCGAAAGGCATGCTCCAGGTCTTCTTTCGAGGCGATTTTCCTAACCTCTATATCATTCATTTGCGGTCTTCTTCTCCTTCGTCAAACTGATCATAAGCCTTGATAATTTCTCTCACCAGCTTATGTCTTACCACATCTTTGCCATCCAGCTCCACAAAACCAATGCCTTTCACGTCCTTTAGCACGTTCAATGCTTCAATAAGACCTGACTTTTGCTTTTTGGGCAGATCAACCTGCGACTTGTCGCCCGTAATGATCACTTTCGAGGTGGGGCCCATCCTGGTCAGAAACATCTTGATTTGCATGGCCGAGGTATTCTGCGCTTCGTCCAGCAAAATAAATGCATGATTGAGCGTACGGCCCCGCATGTAGGCAAGCGGCGCTATTTCTATCACCCTATTTTCCTGATAAAACTTCAGTTTTTCAGGTGGTACCATGTCGTCCAGTGCATCGTAGATCGGACGAAGATACGGGTCGATTTTTTCTTTCAGGTCACCAGGCAAAAACCCAAGGTTTTCTCCAGCTTCTACCGCCGGACGGGTGATGATAATTTTTTTCACCTCTCTGTTCTTGAGTGCCTTTACTGCCAGTGCCACAGAAATATAGGTCTTGCCGGTACCAGCCGGGCCTATGGCAAACACCAGGTCGTTCTTCCGGGACGCTGTTACAAGTGCTTTTTGATTGGGCGTTTTCGGGACGATCTTAAAGCCTTTGGTGCCATAGATGAGCACATCGTCCTTGTCCTCGTCGAGCACAGTCTCGTCCTCTTGCGTCAGGTAGTTAGAAACATTCTCTTCCGTTACCATACCGAACTTGTTGTAGTGCTGAATGAGAGAATTGAGGATGTCGTTGATCCTGATGATTTCGGGCGTGCTGCCCTGTATCCTTATCTCATTTCCTCGGGAGATGATCTTGCTTTGAGGAAACGCCTGGGCAATTTGCTTAATATTTTGGTTCTCAATCCCAAGAAAATCGAGAAGGGAGATATTCTCCAGTGTGATGACCTTTTCTATCAAATGATGATCTATTTTAGATTCTGTTAGTAATCAGCTAAGTGCTTTATTTTTATTTACTTTGCCCCTGTAAAACTAACTATTATTTGCGTCTTCCTACATGGCTCTCATCACTTTTCTGTCAGATTTCGGTACGTCAGACCATTACGTGGCAGCAGTGAAGGCAGCAATAATGAGCGTCAACCCTGGATTACAAATAGTTGACATTACCCATGGAGTGGCATCGTGTAACCTTGCAGAGGCCTCCTACCTTCTGGAATCGGTCTTTCGTGATTTCCCTAAGGGTACGGTGCATATGGTGGCCGTGAACTCGACCGGAAAAAGAGAGGACAAACCAGTGGCAGTTAAGCTGGAAGATCACTTCTTCGTAGGGCCCGACAATGGCATATTTAGTCTGATTTCTACGCAAAAGCCAACAGCCATTGTAACACTCGACCTGATCAATAAGAAGAAAACGACTTTCCCAGCCAGAAACATGTATGCGCAGGCCGCCTCTTACCTGGCCAGCGGCAAGTCTATTCATGACCTGGGGAAAATGGTGCCTGAGCTCAATACCCTGATCAAGAAAAAGGGGAAAACGACCAAAAAGCAAATCACCGGCCATGTGATTCATATCGACCATTACGGCAATTTGATCACCAACATTGCTAAAGAAGACTTTGATACCATTATGGAGCTCAACCAGCAAAAAGGCTTCGAAATATCTTTTGGAAGGGAGCGCTCTACTGAAATTCACGAGTCCTATTTCTCCGTAGAAGGAGGCGAATGCTTTTTCATCTTCAACCAATCGGGCTTGCTGGAAATTGGCATCAACAATGGGCATGGGTCGGACCTGCTGGGGCTTCACTACGATTCCCCTGTATTTATCAACTTTGTAACTGAATAGCTATGATTATCAGGATTGTGCGCATGACCTTTCATCCCGATAAAGTCAGCGAGTTCCTGACGATCTTCAACAATTCCAAAAGCAAAATCCGGTATTTTGAGGGCTGTCAGCATTTGGAGCTATGGCAAAGCACGGAGATGCCCAACGCTTTCACCACCTACAGCCACTGGCAAACTGCTGCTGACCTGGAAAACTACAGACATTCAGAGCTATTCAAAACCACCTGGGCGAAGACAAGGGTGCTTTTTGCGGAAAAGCCAATTGCCTCTTCGAATGAAATTATTACCGTAGCAGACTAGGGAAGTGAGATAAGAAAAGAGTACCTGGGGCCGGACTCGAACCGGCATGGGGTTGCCCCCGAAGGTGTTTGAGACCTTTGCGTCTACCAATTTCGCCACCCAGGCTTGAAGTGAAGGAACTACGTTTCGTGTCTCATTCCGAAACGGGATGCAAACATATTAAAGTTTTGAATAAATGCAAAGCGATTTATCGGCGTTAACCAACTAAAAATACGTGTCACCGATGTCTTTAGGCTGGTGCCAGCCACCCTGCAAGTCATGTAACCATCACCTCTCGCCAGAGCTTTTACAACCAGCTTAATATTTAGCCGATGGTTATATCGTATCTTTTGTTTCAACTGAATTTTTTTGAAGTTATTTGAAAAAAAATATACCAGAGAATTAAAATACTTCTGCATATTGGGAGTGGTAATCCTTCGGGAAACCGGCGTTAAAAAAATACCAACCTATCACCATGAACCAGCTATTACTCTGCCTTCTGTTTATTGGCCTGTCGTCAGGCACTTCATTTGCTCAAAAAACCTACGTCGTAAAGCTGAACCCTGACTATATTAATATTCCCAACAGAAGTTTTTATATAGACCAGGTCATCGACAACCGAACCGATAAAAGCCGGATTGGCATTGTGCACAACGGCGCCCAGCGCCTTGCCCAGTTTGAATACGGACTGGAAAACTCACTGGAAGGCTACTTAAAATCTGCTTTTCCTACAACAAACCAGGAGATTCCTATTGTGATGGTGGTCAACCGACTGGAAATTTCCGAAAAGTCGGCAAATGTAGGTGAAGTTGGGTACGCCGACATTTCCGTGGACTTTTTCAATGGCGAAACTAAGCTCTTCAGCACCGATCAACATGTGGAGGTCACCGGCACCGACGTAACCAAACTGCATGAGGCCAACATCAGGGAGGCGGTGGCAAAAAGCCTTTTTGCCTTCGGCGACTCCAACTGGGTGTCGGTAATGCATGGAAAAACGGAAAAGCCCCAACCCTCCAGAAATACTGTACCTGGTTCGGATGCTGCATTGTTCTCGGCCACGCAGCCTGTAAGCGGAGACAACCCTAACTACAAAGCCTCAGAGAGCAAGAATAATTCGACGGCACAAGCTCCTGCGGAATCCCCGGAGGAAGCAACAACTGAAGCCTATACGGAGAATAGAAATATCACGGCGGTGGGTTATCAGATTGGCGGTCTAACACTGATAGGTGTCGACTATGAAATCAGAGCCAGCGACTATTTTGGTGTGCACATGGGAGGTGGTTTGGCTGGATTCACAATAGGATTGAAAATTCACACCAACCCCGAAAAGAACAGTTCATTCTTCAATATAAGCTTCAAAGACGGTGGCTTCGGAAAAATCACCACCCTTGGCTTGGAATTCGGAGGTCGGCTGGTGTTCAGCAAGTCGAGCGACCTCGGTCTCGTTACCCAAATAGGTATTCAAAAAATTCTGTCTATCGACGAAGAATTTGAGAAACAAGTATTCAAAGGAAACGGTGCGCCGCCAGTGATGCTGGCCTTTGGCATTGGGCTTAGTTGGTAGACTGGTTTATCGCCTAAGTAGGGAAGACAATTATGTACTGGTTGAACTCAGGTATTCCGAAGCTGTCATTACTGGGATTTCTGAGGTTTTAAAATCCTTAAGGTCTCTGGTGATGATTGTATCAAGGTTGTTTTCTACAGCAGTATAATATTGTAGTCCGTCTTCAAAATCTTTGAATGCTATGCCATTCAAAGCAAGGCTAATCGTCCTTTCCGACAGGGGTAATACTTTCGTCAGCATCAGAAACCGTCTAATGATCTCTCGGGCTTCATCTGCTCCTTTGAACTTGGCGAGCACATAATTTGTATTGGCAATAGTAAGAGCGCTAACAAAAAGTTTCAGCTTTCCTTTGTCGCCAAGCGAAATAATATGAACTGCACTTTCATAAAATGGCTCTCTTCGGGCTAGTAAATCAAGGACTATGTTAGTGTCTAGCAGTAGCTTTTTCACTTATACTTCTCAAGCAAATAGTCTGTATACCCCTCTTTATAGTCAAAATCACTATCAATTTTAATGACTCCACTTAAGCTTTTTACAAGAGGTGTTATCTCAGCACCCTTTGAGCTTTTACTGGTCAAAGAAGATAAATAGCTTTCTATTAACTTAGACAGGCTGACCTTGTGGGCCTTAGCATATGCCTTGGCTTGCTCTATGATTTCCTTATCAACGTTCAAAGTTAATTTAGTATCCATGGGCATTATGTTACGTGCAAATTTAGGAAATTGTTACGTAACACTCAAGAGATTCGATAAACCTTGCATCGAAATGCTGACCTGCCCAGTACCCTCTCTAGTCGACCAAGGGATAGAAAATTACCAGCTTACTCCCTAATCACCTTCAAATGATCATCATTACCCGTCATTTGCCAGTGTCCCAACGATATTGGGATACATCCTATGGCATTCAGTTGGTCAAAGAAGTCTTTCACTTTGAATGGTTCATTGTTGGCCTCCTTCATTCTGGCAAACTCTGCCATGGCATTTTCCAGTAAATACTTGCCTGTGATGTAGCTGCTGCCATAACCCGGCTGGCGCAGGTATAAATGCTGCTCAAAGAGGAGCAGTTCCTTTTCAGTTTTCATCCAGCCTCTGGGTGTGTATTCAGAGTGAATACCTCCAGCCTCCACGCTGTTCATTTCGTTGGCCTGAGCATAAAGTGACCCCAGTCCCCTGGCGGCCCTTTGCGCAATCATGATATAGACTATTTCCCTTACTCTTGGATCGTCATCGTAGAAGCCTGCCTGCATAAATATCTCCTCCACAGCCGTAGCAGTGCCCTCATTGCGGGAGTCGAAGATATTGTACAACAATGGGCCTTTGCGAATTTCGCTTTCATGTGGTTCGTTGTCCATGCGGGCCAACTCAAACCAGTGATAGAAGTGTGAATACAACGGCCTTGGATCGTAATGCATCCCAATAAGGAAAAAGTTACGCCTTTCTTTCGGTACATAGCTCCCCAGGTGCTCCCTTAGTGCTGGCTCGAAGTAGGGCTTCACCGTTACAATTTCGTCTTGCTCCAGAAACGTCATCATACTAACCGCTGCCTTTTCTGCCATTTCCTTAAACGCCTCCGGAGAGTCAGCAGCGGTGAGCTCAGGCAGGTTGCGGTTGCGGTGTTCTTCCAGTTTCAGAGAAGCCCAGGCACGGGACAGCTCCCTTTTCAGCAGCATCACCTCATCGTCCCATGTGAGGGGTACCAGATGAACATTTTGCAGGTACCATGTGTAATTTTCTTTCCCTACGCCAGACGGGCCGGTTTTTGTATCCACCTTTTCTTCCAGCCATTCAACCAATTCCTCTGTAGACGCAATGCCGTCATTGATGATTTGTACCATGCCGGCGTCGTCCTTTACACCTGGCAGCATCAGCAGCCCCTTCAAGTCTTCGCTTTGTGTGCGAATATCCCTGATGCCCGCTACCCATAGGTCTTTGGCATTACCAGTTAAGTTGATTTTTGCTTGTTCATTAAAAGCTGGAATGACCGATAACTCGTCAAGGAATTGGATTTTGTCTTCTGTGTTAAGTGGAAAGCTGTACTTCCAAACATCTAAAGCGGCATGGTTTGTCGGTCCTTCATGTGCAGGCACGTCGCTGCGTTCCATCCACAGCACTTTGTAAAAAGCAGGATCTCTTTCCCATGGTTTCAATATGTGATGATTGAAGTCGTAGCCGTTCATTTCGGCCCACACAACCATCCAGTCCACCTTTTCTTCGACTGCCCACCCTGTAGTGTCCACAGCCATCAGTCGGCCCTGCAACTGCTCAAACTCCGTCCAGCGCTTTTCGAACGTGGCTGTAGTATAGTCAGGTGCTCCATCCTTCAAAGGCGGGGTTTCGAAGCTCCTCCACTCTTTGAACAACGCCACCAGGTCATCGTATCGTTTGGTTGTTGGCGCAGCGGCGGTGACTACCTCTTGCTGAGGCTGTTCTGGCTGGCAACCGGTAATGAGAATTAACAAAGCAGCAAGCTGAAAAAGGGAGGAACATCTCTTCATTGAAACGATTGGTTATGATAAGTGTCGAATATAGGGAATTTCCAAAATCTGTCAGAGGAGGATTATTGGGACGGCCTTTAGCCGATCTGATAAACAATGTTTGAATACCCTATCACCCGCTGCTATCCACGCTACCTTACCCTCCTTTCTTCTTTAATTTTTCTCTGAGGGCATTTTTTATATTGTCTTTAGCCTCCTCCTTCTTTTCTTCTGCTTTTTCCTTCAGCTCTGCCTTTTTCACCTCAAGCTGTTCTGTAGCTTCTTCTTTGATATCTGCTTTCGCAGTTTCAACCGTGCTTTTCACATGTTCTTTCACTGTCAGGCCCTGGCCGTTTACCAGGCTTACCTGTAGGTCGTCATAACTACCGTTTATTTTGAAGAAAAGGCTTTGCTCAATATTGTTGACAGGAAAATTCAGGTTAGCATCGCATTGGAGTTCTCCGTCAAGACTTGAGGTTCCCCCCAGGGTAAATGAACTTTTGCCGATTGGTAAAGTAAATGGGTCAAAAATCAATCGACCGCTCACGACTTTGCCCTTCATTCTGACATCTCTGATTTCCAGGTCGTCCGAAAGTGCTTGCTTACCTATTCTTGAGATCAATTTTATAAGCTCAACATTTTCGATTCTTGCTACCAACACCCAAACGCTGGCTTCTGCATTGATTGAGTTATAGTCAAGACTAAGACCTTCACCTAAGCCCCCACTCACTTCAAAAGCACCAGAGACCTTTCCCTTCACTTTTTCAGCGATGGGAACAAACCCCTGCAATGGTACAAATGTGTGCAGTGTTTTACTGATATCAATCGCTGTGGCATTTAAACGCAGGTCGTAGAAGGGCTGTCTGCCTTCCCGTAGATCTACGTTTCCATCCATCTTGATTTTGCCGTCCAGGGTAAGTAGGCTTAGGTTTTCGAGAGTAGCCTTTCCGTTCTTTAAGTACACTTTTCCTTCGAAATTAGAAAGGTTTAAACTGGAGTAAACTACCTGTCCAATGGACGTATTCAACACCAGGTTTAAATTGGCAGGAAGTGAAATGGTGGGGCTTTCCTCGTTTTGAGTCGGTTGCGCCGACGACTCAGGTACTAAAGTCATCAATTGATCCACATCCAAATTCGAAGACTTAACAACAAAATTTCCTTTTAGCACAGAATCTGAAAGGGCAAGAAAATAGCCAAGATAGTTCTCAACAACTCCGTTTACGCTGAAATCAGTATTCCCTATGCTTCCCTTAAAGCTGTCCATAGTAAGTCTTTCTGGAGAAACTCCCAATTCAACATTGGTCAGGTTCACATCCAGAGGCAGGGATTTGGTTTTGAGCACAAGGTTTGAAGCGGTCAGCTGCCCGCCTGTCTCAATATCTTGATACTTTGCAGATGCAATTGACGAGAGCTTGCCTGCAGCCTTCAGGTTTTTCAGTCCTATTTGCCCTCCAATAATGGTTTCTGCCTTTTCAGGAATGAGTTTATTGAATTGATCAAAGTTTAACCCCCCACTGGCGTCTAATTCAAAAGAGGGATCGCTCAGATTTTTAAGCCGGGCAAAAACATTGAATTGTTCTTCTCCGAAATTGAAATTGAACCTACTTAGATTGGCGTCAAATTTCTCGAATTCTCCATTCGGCAGGTTGAAACTCAAGGAAAGAGATATGTCCTTCACGGGGAAGGGCACTTTCTCGCTGGCTAGCCGCCCGTTCACAAGGATGGTTTCGAACCTGATAGACGGAAGAACCTTTTTTTCCATGTCTAGTATTCCGTCAACCGAGGCCTCTACACCCAGATTTCCGGCAAAATCTAGCTCCTCAATTGGAAATATCTTTTGGATATCAAGCAAATTGAATTTCACCTTGAGGTTTGACTGAATTGCCAATTTGAGCTGTTTCTTTAAACTAAGGTTGGCTGATATTGGATTATCCCCCAGCTTCATCTCAAAACGTGGCATGTCAAGACTTATATCGCTACTGTCTTTATAGTCCACCCTTAGGTCAATGTTGACGCTGTTGACTGACTCTGGCAGACCATCATATTTAAATATGCCCTCGCTCACATTTAGAGACAGCCCCATCACAGGGAGCGTATTTTCGTTGTAGGTACCATTAATTTCTCCAGCAAAACTTACCTGGCCTTCCGATTTCAATTTACTGAATGACTCATCGTACATAGTCGGGACAACCGAAAGAAGGCTCTTGAATTCAGTGTTTTTAGCTTCAAAATGAATATTGGTGAGGATGTTACCGTTATCTGGGAGTTCCAAAGTGCCATTCACTAACAGCGGGAACTCGTTGAGGGTAACGCTGGTACCGTCGTTGAGTGTGAAAGCAAACTTCTCCATATCAAAGTCTATGCTGAGAGATGCCTTGAGAAGGTAGGCGTTAAAATATTTAATTCCCTCGTAACTCATACTAAAAGCATTTGAGAGCAGGTTAGATTCGATTTTGACCAAGTCGCCCAGCATAGTAGCCGATCCCTCCATATTGAGTGTGTCCATGAGCAAGTCCACACCGAGCCCTTCGTCCCGGTACGTAACCCGACCGGCTGCAATTTCCCAGGATTCTATATCGAGCGCCATTGGGCTAGCCGAGGTGTCTCCGTCATTTGTAGACCCTGACGAGGAATAAATATCGTAATTGGCCTGGCCACTTTTGAGAGTGAAAATATTTACCTTCGGACCATCAAGTCCTATTTTATTTACCTCGATTGCATCTGCAAAAATGACACTCCAAAGGTTCATTTCAAGGCGAAGAGCATCGGAGTGTAGCAACGTGTCCGATTTGAATTCATCCACACCGATGAGCCCGAAATTGTGCATCTCGAGCGTTAGCTGGGGAAAATTTGAAAACACGCTGATCGTCACGTCATCAATGTCAAAATAGACATCTGCTTCGAGCATTTTCTCTATTTCTGTTTCAATGAGTACTTGTATTTCGTTCTTGTATATCCTTGGCACAACGATAGCTAGCGCCATCACAACGAAGAGCAGTGATGCCACCGTTACCAGTAAGGCTTTCAACCCGTTTCTAATCAAATGCATTCCAAAAGTTCAAGCGTGAGTTCATCGTTGCTTTTAACTGCCCCAATGATATTTAATAAGATCATATGTTTGAAAACCTGGTAAGATGCCTCTTCAAACCTGCTGCTTTCAGACATGAAGGCCCGGAAGAGAGTTTTGTGGCATCGTACCAAAGTCTCCACGTCAACCTCTTCATGCAGCATCTGCATGTCTTGAGCCCGTTTCAGCAATAGTTCCACTACTTGATCAGTCTTATTGCTGACCCTATCGTAAATGTCTCTGGCATCCGGGAAGTATTTAGCCGACTGCACCAGGAATAGAGAATTGAGCCTGATAATTTGATCATACCTGTACTTATAAAACCCAATCAACAGTAACAGAGGATTATCTTCTGAACTTTCAAGCTTCTCTGTGTAGGTTCCCCATTCCTTTTCGGTTAGCTCAAGAAGGCTTAAAATCAGCTCTGCTTTGCTTCGAAACTGTTGGTACAGCGTCTTTTTTGATATGGCAGCTACTCTTGCGATCTCATCCATGCTTGCTTTTGCTCCGTATTGAGAGAAAAGAGACAGAGCTATTTTCAGTATTTCAGTGTTGTTCTTCATGACTATTGGTGACTTCATTCTGGAGAGTAAAGGAGAGGGGGAAACTACACCCCCTCTCTGCACTGGCCTACAAGACCTGCTCAACTACTAGCGCAGGGCTTTTCTTAAATTTCCTTTTCGTATAGTCGATGATGATGTCGAACGACAGGTAAGTGACTGGTACCAGGACAATGGTAAAAATCATAGAGCTTGTAAGGCCTCCGATAAGCACTATGGCAAGACCATTTTTCCACTCTGAGCCGGCACCGGTGGCGATGGCGATAGGTATCATGGCGATGACCATTGCGATAGTGGTCATTAGTACTGGTCGGAATCTGGCAACACCAGCTTCCACTACTGCTTCAAAGCTGCCTTTGCCTTCCGCCTTGAGTTGATTGGTGAAGTCGACAATCAAAATGGCGTTCTTGATAACCAGCCCGACCAGCATGATAATCCCAAGGATGGTGAAAATACTGAGGTTTTCGAGTGCCAGAGCCAATGCAAGCAAAGCGCCAATCAATGCCACAGGCACAGAGAACATCACCACGAATGGGTAAACGTAGGAATCGTACAAGGCCACCATGATCAGGTACACCAGCACAATTGACATCAGAAGAGCTACACCAAGGTCGATAAAGGCTTCCTGTTGACTATCGAGGTTACCACCCATGGTAAATTCCACACCATCTGGCATATCCATGGCAGCAATCGCCGCTTGCACATCGGCACCCACGTTTCCCTCGGGCCGCCCGATTATTTGAGAAGTTAGAGTAACGGAGGTCTGCTTGTCGTCTCTTTCCAGCCTGCTTGGCCCGTTCGCAAAAACTACATCGGCAAACTGCTGGAGTTGTATGAGATGTCCTTGGGGGTTCTTAAAAGTTAGTTTTTTAATGTCATCAATATTCCGGCGATCAAATTGGTCTAGCTGTATATTGATATCATACTCATTTTGGCCGTCTCTGTACTTGTTGTCGGTGTTTCCTGAAAATGCATTTTGCATCGTTCCACCCACCACATCCATCGTCAGGCCAAGAAGCGCCATCTTTTCACGATCAACAGACACTGAAATTTCCGGGTTACCGGCATCTACAGTAAGTTCTTCTTCGATTGTACCGGCCACCTTGCTGATCTCCAGCAATGCCTGGTCGGCAAAGGTTAGCACCGTATTTAAGTCGTTTCCTTTCAGGATGACCTGCACTGGTGCAGCGGTTCCACCACCAACCATGCTCACAGGTGTTACGGTAAATTTAGCTCCCACAAAGTCCCTTCTCAACTTCATTTTGATATCCTGGGCATACTCAGCTGAGGAAATTGTTCGCAGATCTGGGCTGATCATTTTGGCATTGATCTCTGCTTTGTAGGCAGTTGTTTGCCCGGCAGAAGAGCCGCCTACCGACCCCACAGATGCGAAAATATTGCTGATCAGGTCGTCTTTTAGCAATAGTTCTTCAACCAAACGTGTTGTCTGATTGGTCTCTTCAAAAGTGCTTTCCTTGGGGAGTTCAATTGTGACGAGAAATTCTCCATTGTCGCCATTTTTCACAAATTCGCTGCCGATCAAACCAACCGAGAAGAGAAAGAATGAGGCAATCACAAGGCTGAAGATGCCAAGTATCGTCCATCTCTTATGTGCGAGTGTCCACTCCAGAAGCGCTTTGTATCCGTTGATAAGCCCGTTAAGGCCAGTTTCAAACCAAATGAGGGGCTTATGCATCCAGTTATTGTTGTTCAATTGGATGGCTTTCGAAAAACGGGATGATAGAAAAGGTGTGAGCGTAAAGGAAACAACGAAACTGATCGCTGTTGCGAAGGCTACCACCAGGGCAAACTGTCTCAACAAGTCAGCAATGATGCCTGTAACAAAGGTGATGGGGACGAATACAACTATGATTGTCAGGGTAATAGACATCACTGAAAGACCTATTTGCTTCCAGGTGTCTTTGGCAGCATCCCAGGCGGATGCTCCTTGGTGCATCCTGGCATGGATATTCTCAATTACGACAATGCTGTCGTCGACCAAAATGCCAACCACTAAGGAAAGTCCCAATAGCGTCATGAGGTTCAACGAGAAGCCCAAAAGGCTCATCACAATGAAAGTGGTCACGATAGACACGGGGATGGAGACCATTACAATAATAGCGTCCCTCAGGCTGTGCAGGAACAGCAGCATAATGAAAGCCACCAGTATCACAGCGATAACCAAATCGTGAATAACTGCATTGGCAGCCTCCAGTGTAAACTCTGAACTGTCCTGAGCGGTGGTGAAAACGAGATTTTCGTCAGCATAGGTGTCTTCCAACTGAGCAATTCGTTTCTTCACGTCTTCAGCTACCTGCACTGTGTTGCCATCAGACTGCTTGGAGATCAGGAGGCCTATGCTGTTGGTGCCGTTGATTCTCGACAGCGAGGAAGTTTCTTTTTCTGTATCAAGTACCTCAGCTATGTCCTTGATAAGAATAGGGGCAGCGCCGGTGCTGGTTTGTATGGCCAGGTTCTCGATGTCTCTGACACTTTGAAATTTACCGCTGAGTCTCACAAGTACTTGCTGCTCATCGTCTTTTATCTTTCCTGTAGGAAAGTCGAGGTTAGCGCCTGTGATTGCCTGCGTCACCTGCAAGATTGACAAATTGAACGCACTCAGTTTATCTCCATCGACGTTGATTTTTATCTCTCTTTCGACACCGCCAATCATTTCAACCTTGGCGACACCATCAATCCGACTCAGGGTCTCCTTTACATTTTCTTCGACAAACTCATTGAACAGCACAGGTGAAATATTAGACGAAACACCCAAACGCATGATTGGCAATTCATCCAGAGAAAATTTTTGCACTGTTGGTTGCTCTGCCTGGTCAGGCAGAGAGGAAAGTATATTGCTCATCTTCCGTTGCGCATCTTGCAAGATAAGATCCACGTCAGAGCCATACTTTAGCTGTATGGTAACCGAAGAAACACTTTCCATCGAGATGGATTTGATACTTTCAACTCCTTCAAGCGAGGATACAGCATCTTCCACTTTGATAGTTACCGCATTTTCAACCTCACCGGGTGAAGCACCTGGATATACTGTTACTATACTTAAAACAGGAGAGGTGATTTTTGGCAGAAGTTCGTAGCTAAGGGTAGTGTAGCTGATAATTCCAAGGAGGGTAAGTATTGTAAAAAGTACTACCACCAAAGTGGGTCTTTTTACCGATAGTTCTGTTATTGACATGATTTTGTGTTTTAAAAATTAATTGGCCACTCTTATTTCCGCCTGGTCTGTCAGGTTGATCTGACCGCTAACAACCACTACTTCGTTTTCAAGCAGACCTTTTAGTACTTCCAGATTGTCGTTGAGCTTGGCACCAACCACGATA
Source organism: Imperialibacter sp. (assembly GCF_040222815.1). Taxonomy (GTDB): domain Bacteria; phylum Bacteroidota; class Bacteroidia; order Cytophagales; family Cyclobacteriaceae; genus Imperialibacter. The sequence continues at coordinate 187,094 of NZ_JAVKCH010000028.1, forward strand.
GATCTCAAGACTACTTTGTTACCTGAGACCAAATAAACTTTCGCATCCTTCAAACTTCCCACAATAGCTCTTCGTGGAATTACTAGTGCATCCTGGCCTCCGGCAAGAGACCTAAATGATGCTTTTCCAAACATCCCGGACCTCAAAGGGTTCATTTTATCATTTACCACCAAAATGGTCACTTTATACTTCCTCGAATCGTCAGCTTTATAGGAGATATGTTCAATCTTTCCCTTATAGGATTTCAAGGGATAGGCGTCAGTCATTATTTCTACCTCACGACCTTCCTTCACTATGTTCAGGTCGGACTCGGAAACGTTGATGATGAAGTTTAATAGATCCACGCTAATTATCTCCGCTACTTTCGTACCTGGCATTACAAATTCGCCTTCTTCTACAAACACGTCATTCACAAGGCCGCTGATAGGAGATTTGAGGTTGGTGAATCTCAGCTGCTGATTGATTGACTCAATGTTTGCTTCCGCATTTTTTACTGCCAGAGCAACTTCTTCTATTTGCTGCTTACTTACAGCTCCTGTTGCCTCAAGGCGTTTAAAGCGCTCAAGGTCTTTGGCAGCCTTCTCATACGCACCTTTTGATGAGGTCAACTGGGCTTGCAATGAGGCATCACCAATTTTCAATACCATGGTACCTTTGCCAACACGATCACCCTCACTTATTGCTATTTTTGTTACTGTTCCCTGACTTTCTGCGACTAAAGAGATGCTTTCGTTCGCTTCAAATACACCTGTCAGCATCTGTTCACTGCTGATGTCTTCCCTGCGCACACTTTGTGTTTTTACGGGGATGGCAAATGACACTTCAGTCGTTTCCAATTCACGGGCATCCACCACTTTTTTATTGGCAAAGAGTTTCCAGCCTATAAAGACGGCTACCACAGCGCACACTCCGATGAATGATATTTTTCTGTAATTCATTGTATTTCTATTTAGAATTTTTGAGACTATTGATTGTTGATATCTATATTTTCCACTATCTGAGCTAACTGGCCACTTGCTTTCAAATGATCGAGTTCAGCAAGCTTTAACTGCAACAGATTGGTGAGGTAATTTGCCTGAGCTTCCAGCAGACTATTTTCTGCATCGAGCAATTCTGAAAGTGGGCTTACGCCTTCCTGAAAGCTCTCCGTGGTTGCTTCATATACATCCTGGGCTAGCACCATATTGGCTTTCTGGGCCGAAGCCTGCTTTCGACTGAGCCTTATTCTGCTCTCAGCATTTTGGTAATTCATATTGATGTTGTGCTCAAGGTATTTCTTGTCTTCGAGCACCTGCTTTGTTTCAATTTGTGCGATCTGGAGCTTGTTTCTTCTTTGGAAGCCATCAAAGACGGGGATACTTACACTCAGCCCCCAAGTGCCATTGTTGAAAGAATTGTAGTTTGCACCTGAAAATTTGAAGTCATTTGTCTGACCGGTGTACCCGAAGTTCATAAAGGCGTTAAGGGATGGCACGTAGGCTGCTTTCTCATATTTTTCATTGATGAGGGAAAGGTTTTCCTGCTGCAATAGCTGCCTGTATTGGATGTTACTTTCTAGTGAAAGCTCGTCTTGAAGAATGATTTTATTGTCAGTAATTAGGTCGCTGGTCAACACTAATTCTGTCGACTGATCAATGCTCAGGTGAAATTTCAACAGGTTGGTGAGCTGGTCGAGGTTATATCCGACCTCTAAAAGCTGGGTTTCTGTATTCTGGAAGTTTACCGCCAGTTGTTTGACACTGTTCTCCTTGATGATACCGTTATCGAATTGTGCTTTTGAGTTCTGATACAGTCTGTCAACTCTCTCAAGATTGCTCTTAACAAGCTCCCTCTGTTGCCTGGTTACCTGGATTTGTAAATAGGCCTGCGAAACGTTATAAACAAGCTCCTCTTTTGAAGATAGCTCACCGTAGTGCATCAGTGCTTCGAGGGAAGCTGCGCTTTTCACACCCGCAATCAACTGCTGGTTATAAATGACCTGAGACGCCTCCAGCCCTGCACTTACTCCGTACCTCACACCAAATTTTACTGGAATGGTTGTACCGGGTTGACCAAAAACCTCCCCGGGTAGCTGTTGCTCTGGTAGTGCAAAATTGTCGGTGAACTGGCTACTGGCCTTTACCTGAGGAAGGTAGCCGCCTACGGCCTGTCTGGCTTGTGCCTGTGCTATTTCTTTCTCATACCCTGCTTTTTTCAGCAATGGGCTATTCTCGATCGCCATCAGCACTGCGTCCTCAAGGGACAGTTGATACGAGGCTGGCTGCGCCTGGCTAAGCAGTGGAACAATAAGTAGAAAATAAATGATTCTTTTCATTCTGTATTATATTTATTATTATATTTAGTTCTGAAGTAAAAGAACCAATTGAGGTAAATTTTTTTACCTCGCTTGCTTCCATTTTTCAAAAGCATCCTTTACCGATGCCCTATAGAATTCCAGGAAATTGACCAAATGTTTCATGTGTGAATTGAACTCTGTCGTTTCACCGGTACGCTCTCTGAGAATTTCTGACAAGATATCTGACATTTGCTTGACATCTTGCGACTGTTCCATGAACTGCTCTTCCCACTTATGCATCATCGTTCGGAAGTAGCGTTTTCTGTCTCCCGACTTGGTAATATATTCTATCCTGTTAGTTTGAAGCAGGAAATTGATCACATTGCTGGTAGCACTTTTACTTAGCTTCAGGGTCTCCATAATCTGGTCAAAGGTAAGCGCAGTTTCATCAGAAACTAGCAACAAGGCCTGCACCCTGGCCGCTGCAGGAGAAGCGCCGTATTTCTCTATCTGAACACCCATCTTTTCGATAAGCTCGCTTTGTTTGTCAGATAATTTGATTGTTTCGCTTGTCATGTATTAGTATTAACGGCACAAACATACAAAGGTTTTATTAGTTCTGAAAAAAGTGAACTAAGTATTTTTCCATCACTCCAAGTACTCATCGAGGCCGGAAGGTTTTTCAATAAACAAATTGACCACAAAATCTACTGCTTTAGGCGCCAGTAACACTTTTTACATAGGATTGGGGAGCTTCCAAGAGGTAAATCGTTGCCGCTAATGAAAATAAATGTGACTAATATGAGCTAATTGTTACATTATCCGTATTTTTATATACAAATAGTAACTTTTTAAATGGAAAGTCGAGAAAAGAACAAAAGCTATTTATCCATCATTAGTGCTGCAAGGGACTTGCTTTGGAAGTTCGGGATCAAAAAAGTGACCGTCGAAGAGATATGCCAGGAAGCCGGTGTTAGCAAAATGACTTTTTACAGACTTTTTGTCAATAAGGCTGATGTAGCTGAGAAAGTGCTTTCGGGTGAGTTGGAGGCTGGTCTTTCCACATACAAAGACATCATGCGGCTCGATGCACCTTACGGAGAGAAAGTCAGACAGTTAATTAAACTAAAGCACGACAGCACGAGGGGCATAGGCAGCGAATTTTTGAAGGATATTTACCAAAATGGTGATGGGAACCTCAGAAGGGTATTTGAAGAATACAGCACGCAAAGCACCAGGCTATTTCGAGAAGATTTAATTGAGGCTCAAAAGAGTGGGTGGATAAGAGCAGATCTGAATATTGACTTTCTCATGTATGTGCTCAATGATATGAGCAACAAACTGGTCGATGAGCATTTGTCGGGGATATACCCAAACACTCAGGATTTGATCATGGAATTAACGAACTTAATTTTTTATGGGATTCTTTCTGACACGTCAAAATGAAAGGGCTTACAACTATACTACTCTTAACAGTCTTTGCCACTTTCTGGGAAAAGTCCTTTGGTCAGGAGTACAATAAGTTGATTTTTGATGGCCAAGTCTCCGCTTACGCCAATTATAATCGAGATAGTAAACTTAACTTTTCTACAGGAGGCCGTTACATTCCCCAGCTTAATTACGCTTTGAAGCTGGATTCCACAGTGGTGCTGGATTTTGAAGCTTCAGCCAATATTTATGGCTCTTTTGATTTCCACGCATTTGATTCGTCATATACAGACGGCAATATTCAGCCTTACAGGATATGGACCCGGATTACAGGCAGGCAATATGAGGTGAGGGTCGGATTGCAAAAGATTGACTTCGGTTCTTCCACATTGCTTCGCCCCCTGCAGTGGTTCAACCAAATAGACCCCAGAGACCCTTTGAAACTTACCTATGGAGTTTATGGTGCCCTGGGCAGGTATTACTTTCTGAACAACGCCAATGTGTGGTTTTGGGTGCTGGCGGGCAATGAAAAAACGAGAGGGTTCGATGCAGTAAAGACTTACAGGAAACACCCGGAGTTTGGAGGCAGGGTTCAGTACCCGGTTTCCAGAGGAGAGTTGGCAGTTTCCTATCATCACCGTACCTCGAACGCAGCTGAGCTTTTAGACAGCCCGCTTTACGAAAAGGTGCCTGAGGACAGAGTAGGAATAGATGGGAAATGGGATTTAGGTGTGGGACTATGGTTTGAAACCTCGTTTACCCATAAGTACAAGCAGTTGGATCAACTTACCAATCAGTCGCTGTTCAATCTTGGCACCGACTACACTTTTGGCATTGGAAGTGGCTTGAACGTAGTTGTTGAGCACTTGACCATGTCTTTCGACTCCCAGGTGCTTCGCTTCAGCAATACCACCAATATAACGGCCACCAACATCTCCTATCCACTGGGGCTGTTTGATACAATTAGTGCAGTTTACTACTACAACTGGACTACTACCGACTACAATGTCTTTATTAATTACTCTCATAGCTTCAGAAAAGTGACCGGTTATCTGATGGCCTACTACAATTCAGGAAGTCCGCAGGGTATTCAGGAAAACGAACTTGTACAATCTCCAACAGGGCCGGGCATCCGACTGCTGCTGGTATATAACCATTAAATTTTGCTACGATGAAAGATAAAATCATATCGATTAACAGTGTAACGAAGCGATTCCCCGTTGGCAACGGAGAGTTTACGGCATTGAGCAACATCAACCTTCAAATTGGCAGAGGAGAATTTGCTGGCTTGGTGGGACCCAGTGGGTCTGGAAAAACTACGCTCCTCAACATCATTGGGTCGCTCGATAGTCCAACTGAAGGCAAAGCTGAGGTAATGGGGCGAAGCATTTCCGAATTGTCGCACAAAGAGTCGGCACGGCTCAGAAACCTACATATTGGGTTCATTTTCCAGGTATACAACTTGCTGCCAGTGTATACGGTATTTGAAAATGTAGAATTCGCACTCATTTTGCAAGACATAGCTCCAGCAGAAAGAAAGAAGCGGGTGATGGAAGCGCTTGAATGGGTGGGACTTGAGAGCATGGCCGAAAAGAAGCCGGATAAGCTTTCAGGTGGTGAAGGCCAGCGTGTAGCCATCGCCAGGGCCATGGTGAAGCGGCCGGAAATATTGCTGGCCGATGAGCCTACAGCCAACCTCGATGCCAAAAATGCACACCACATCATGAAAACCATGAAGAAGCTCAATGAGGAATTGAAAACTACATTCCTTTTTTCGACTCACGATGAAAAGGTGATGAGCTACCTGGATCGGCTGATTCACCTTGAAGATGGCAAGCTGGCACAAGATGAGATTGTAGAACACGAAATGAGCAAACAATGAAACTATCATTCCAATTAGCTTACAAAAACCTAATAGGGGCTGGTTTAAGAACCTGGCTCAATGTGGCGGTGCTTTCCTTTGCCTTTGTGATCATCATATTTTTCAATGGAGTGATAGATGGCTGGAACCAGCAGGCAAGGATCGAGGGCGTGAAGTGGGAATACGGCCATGGCCAACTGCTCAACGAAAACTATGATCCTTTTGATCCCTTCTCTATGCAAGACGGACACGATGTTTTTCCGAAGGAGGCAGCAGGAAATTTAACCCCCATATTAATCCGACAAGCCACCATTTATCCTGAGGGGCGAATGGTGTCGGTGGTGCTGAAGGGAATTGATGCTGATCAAAGCGTTCTGGAATTGCCCACAAAGTTACTTCAGGCGAGCGATGCTGAAATTCCTTGTATTATCGGAAAGCGTATGGCCGCTTCGGCTAATTTGAAGGTGGGTGATCAGGTGTTGATGCGCTGGCGTGACGGCAACGGCACATTCGATGCAGCAAACATAACAGTGGCCGGGATATTCGATACCGACGTAGGCACAGTGGACAACGGACAGATATGGATGGCAATTGATAAGCTGTGGGACATGACTGGACTAGACGGACACGCCACTATGTTCGTTGCCAGCGAAGGATACGAACACAAGCTGATCCAGGGTTGGAAGTTTGACAGTCAGGAGGAGCTTTTAAGTGAGTTGAGCAAAATTATTGAAATGAAGAAAACGAGCAGTTCCATTATGTATGTGCTGCTGCTGGCCATTGCACTGTTGGCCATTTTCGACACCCAGGTGCTTTCTATTTTCCGAAGGCAAAAGGAAATCGGGACTTACGTAGCCCTGGGCATGACAAGGATGCAGGTGGTGGGCTTGTTCACCGTAGAAGGTAGTATGTACAGTCTCTTCGCTATGGTGGTGGGCTGCCTGTATGGGATTCCGTTCTTTATTTACATGGCCAATACAGGTATAGCCATTCCAGCACCCACTCAGGAAATGGGAGTGACGATTGGAGAAAGAATTTTTCCAGCCTTTGGTGCGGGTTTAGTGTTTGGCACTACGCTTTTGGTCGTTATTTCAGCCACCATTGTGAGTTTTCTCCCAACAAGACGAATCGCTAAAATGGATCCTGTCACCGCTTTAAAAGGAAAATTAATATGATACGATTTCTGTTGAAAGGCATATTGAGGGACAAGAGCCGTAGTTTTTTACCAATCGTTATTATCACCATTGGCGTGTCACTCACAGTATTGCTGAGTGGATATATGAAAGGCGTGATGGGCGACCTCATCGACCAGAGTGCCCGATTTGATACAGGTCATTTAAAAGTGATGACCAGGGCTTACAACATCAATAAGGATCAGTTGCCTAATGACCTGGCTTTGTTGGATGTAAATGAGCTCGTTCAGTCTTTGTCGGCGACGTTTCCGGATGTGCAATGGGTTAAGCGCATCAAGTTTGGAGGCATACTTGACGTACCGGATGCGCAAGGACAAACGACGGGGCAGGGACCGGCCACAGGAATGGCCCTCGAAATACTATCGGGCCGAAGTGGAGAGCTGGAAAGACTTAACATCCTCAGCTCCATGGTGACCGGCGCTGTACCAAAAAAGCCGGGAGAGGTGATTGTCGGGCATGATTTTGCAGAAAAGCTGAAGCTTGAAGTCGGTGATGAGATCACCTATTTTGGATCTACTATGAATGGAAGTATGGCTTTCAAAAACTTCTCCATTTGTGGCACCATTCGGTTTGGCACGGCGGCTATGGACAGGGGAGCGCTTATTATCGATATTGCTGATGCTCAGGAAATGCTGGACATGGAGAATGGTGTCGGTGAGGTGCTGGGCTTCCTGAATGGAGGTGTTTATTCAGATGAAAGGGCAACGATTATCAGCGAGCAGTTCAACGCTGATTTTGTCAACAATACTGATGAGTTTGCACCCATCATGCTGAGGTTGAAAGACCAAAATGGCCTCTCTGACTATCTCGACTATGTGGACATGTTTTCCGGATTGTTTGTAGCCATTTTTGTGATGGCCATGTCGGTAGTGTTATGGAACACTGGCTTGCTGGGTGGCCTGCGGCGATACAAAGAGTTTGGGATCAGGCTGGCTCTTGGCGAGTCAAAGGGGCAAATATACCGCTCCCTGATCTACGAGGCTTTCCTAATTGGGGCAATTGGATCGGTTGTTGGCACAATCATTGGCGTATCAGTCACCCTGTACTTACAAGTATATGGGATAGACATCAGCGGAGCACTCTCAAACTCCAGCATGATGATGCCATCTGTACTGCGGGCAAAATTCACAATGAATCTGCTTTATATTGGGTTCATACCAGGCTTGTTTGCCATGATGTTTGGCAATATGCTCTCTGGCATTGGAGTCTATAAGCGGGAAACTGCTACTCTTTTCAAAGAGCTTGAGGTTTAAATTTTAACAAGATCAAAACATGAAATAGCCATAAGGAATACCCTACCCAACGGACCGGCGTGGAACGATGAATAACCAGTCAACAGACTACGATCTATTCCGTAATGGTACAGGCTATTCCCGCTTCGGCGGACCGATCTGGCCTCTAAAAAGTAAATTTTATACAGATGAAATCTCCATGGGCGGCTTTAGCGCACCCAAACGAAAATGAATATTTAGTAACTTTCAAGGGTTATCGAAACCCTTGAAAATTATATGGAAACGGGAGAAGTAGCTTTTGAACAAATAGTAAAGGTCGGCTGTGGCCTTGACGTACATCAGGCGGTGATCGTAGCGACGAT
>NZ_JAVKCH010000029.1:0-5506 GCF_040222815.1 Imperialibacter sp.
GGTGTAGCTCAGGTTCACTTCAATATCGAGCGGAGAGGTTAAAAAATAGCCTTCTCTCGTTTCGCCCTGGGCGTAGAAAAGGCTGGCTCCGCTGCTTGCCACTGTTACTGTGCCGGTGTAGCTGTGGAAGGTGTTCACCACATTGGCTGAGTAGTTAATGGCCACTTTGGTATTGGCCAGTTCGGCTTCGATGTCGATAGACTTCAGTTCTTCCTTGTCGATGGTAAAGTTGTCGGATCGACCGAAGTAGTACGGGTTTTCGAAGGCTGCGTCCACCATGTTGTTGCTGTGGGCTTCTACGTAATATTCGCCGGTGGGCAGCGATACCTCAGCCGGTGCAGAAGAATAAGGATCAAACACCATGACTTCGGTGCCGTTGGCGGCGAAAATGGTAACCCGGAAGTCGTCGGTATTCACAGCCAGGGTTCGGCCATTGGCTGGTTCGGAGGTGATGGTGAGGGATAGGTTCAGCGACAGGTAGCCGTAGTCGAGCGGCTCGGGTGTTTCGTTTTGCTGCTGGCAGGCGGCCGCCAGGAATAGCAGGCTTAAAAGTATGGCCTTTATAGTATTCATATCGGTTGCTTTAAGTGATTCTCCCTTCAATTACACTGGTAGTCAAACGTCTGAGAGTAACCATAGCCGTCATCTTCCCCTCCTACATAGAGGTAATCTGACCTTGTTGGATAGCCCTCTGCATTGTAGGTGTAGCTTACCTGCAAGGTCCACATCAATACAGACTCATCGGCGTTGTGTCTGGCTACAGAGGTTATGTTGTTGCCGGCAAAAGCAAAAAGCTCGCTGTCGACGCAGTCGTCGCATCCCCAGATTCCAGCTTCCAGGATGGGGTTTGGATGGGTATCATAAGTGTAGTACTCCACGTTACTGAGCCCAGAATCGTTGTGCTTTTCTACTCTGGATGGATTTTTTGTTCCGGCATCGGGATAAAAGTATTTTTTCAGAAACTCCAGGCTACCCCTTGATCCATCAGTGTTGATATAATATTCTTCACGTTCAATAAGCTGCCCGTTGGCGTTGTAGGTAAAATCATTGACACGGTACAGCTGGAAACTTCCCGCATTTTCGGTGTACTCCTCTCTTTTCACTAAGAAGCCATCGCCATCATAAGCAAATACTTCCCTCTTTCCGAATGCCGCAGGATTCTCGGCGGTTACCAAATTCCCATCGCCATTAAATGTGAGAATATAATTTGATGTCTCAGATGCATTATTGCCGGTAAAGTCGATTTGGTCTGCCCTCCCGTCTGAGTTCAGGGTAAAATCCCATGTTTCTATATCGTCATCTTCTATCACCCGAAACTGGCTAAGCACACAACCGTCAAAATTGACGACAGCGCCGAGGTCTATTTCGACTGTATCAAAGTCTTCATCAACGGTGATATTGAATACTACCTTGCCATCTTCCAGTGTGGCGTCCACATTGATATTGTACAGCGTTTTAGGCTGAGGCTCGGCAATCGTCGCTGTGAACGTCCGGTCGATGGTGGTACCGTCCAGTTTGGTGTAGCTCAGGTTCACTTCAATATCGAGCGGAGAGGTTAAAAAATAGCCTTCTCTCGTTTCGCCCTGGGCGTAGAAAAGGCTGGCTCCGCTGCTTACTACGGTTACCGTGCCGGTGTAGCTGTGGAAGGTGTTCACCACATTGGCTGAGTAGTTGATGGCGACTTTGGTATTGGCCAACTCGGCTTCAATATCGATGGATTTGAGTTCTTCCTTGTCGATGGTGAAGTTGTCGGATCTCCCGAAGTAATAGGGATTCTCGAAGGCGGCTTCTACCAGGTTGTTGCTGTGGGCTTCCACATAGTATTCGCCAGTAGGCAGCGATACTTCCGCCGGTGCAGATGAGTAAGGATCAAACACCATTACCTCGGTGCCATCGGCTGCGAAGATCGTCACCCGGAAGTCGTCGGTATTCACCGCCAGGGTTCGGCCATTGGCTTCTTCGGAGGTGATGGTGAGTGAGAGGTTGAGGGACAGGTAGCCGTAGTCTTGGGGCTCCGGGGTTTCGCTTTGCTGCTGGCAGGCGACTGCTAATAAAAGGAGACTTAAAAGAAGGGTTTTTAAGGCTTTCATGACGGTATGAGTTGGTCTAAAAACCTCTAAGAAAGGAAAAATGCTGGCAATCGGCCGGTTGCTTTTGTCAGTGGGCCCTTATCCTTCACGAAGTCCCTAAAAAGTTTTGTGAATGCCTCGGCTTGTGTCCGGATACATGCCAAACGACGACACATTCGTTCTGTCGCAGAGACTACAAAAGTTTCGGCTGATAATGCCTGTCCCGATGGGTAGGCAGCAGGGTATCAAACCCGCAGGAAGACGGAGCTACAAACTTTTGTAGTCTGAGGTCGTCCAGCCATCCGCAAATAATCGCTTTGAACTCATTATAGGTGAAGGCTCAGCGCCCAAACCCTTTTAAAGGTTTTGTGAATGACTCGGCTTGTGTCGGGATACATGCCAAACGACGACAAATTCGTTCTGTCACAGAGACTACAAAAGTTTCGGCTGATACAGCCCGCCCCGATGGGTAGGCAGCAGGGTATCAAACCCGCAGGAAGACGGAGCTACAAACTTTTGTAGTCTGAGGTCGTCCATCCATCCGCAAATAATCGCTTTGAACTCACTATTGATGAAGACTCAGCGCCCAAACCCTTTTAAGGGTTTTGTGAATGCCTCGGCTTTAGTCTGGACACATGCCAAACGGCGACAAATTCGTTCTGTCACAGAGACTACAAAAGTTTCGGCTGATAATGCCTGTCCCGATGGGTAGGCAACCTGGTATCATACTCGCAGGAAGACGGAGCTACAAACTTTTGTAGTCTGAGGTCGTTGGGCTCCAGGGTTTCATTTCAAAAATCATTTTGCCAAAAAACTCAAAATCGTTTCCTCCATTTCCACACTTTCGCAGGCGCCCTGCACCGTATATTCGAAAACCTTCCCCTCAGGCTTGTACTGGCAGAAAACAATAAGCAGCGCCGCTTCGGTTGGCTTTATGCCGCCTTCATAGTGCTGGTAGATGGGGATTTTGCGAATACCCTTGTTGTAGTACAGCTTGTGAACCGTGAGCTTTCGTGAGTAGTCGGCCATTCTAACTTTGAGATTCACTGCCGCCACCTCAGGTACCTCCTCCCTGCTACTCCGAAAAAGCACTTTTTCGATCACATAATGGTGGTAAATGACCTCAAAAGGCGGCTTCCAAAGCCACAGCGACGTTCTTTTCTTCACAACCGAAGTGAATGGTTCCGCCCGGCTCACGATCACTATCAGATCCGACTGCGAGACCAATTCTTCCGTCGTAACAGTGTCATCATGTGCTTGCGATATTATATTAGTAGCGTTTAGTAACAGCCAGGGGGTCAAAAAGGCCAGCCTTATGTTCATGGCGTCAGGCATTTTTGTAAATACTCCTCATAAGATCCGGCAGCTAGTGTCATTTCGCTGTAGTCGTTCCAGGGAGAGTTGCTGACCCCCAAAAGTACCTGCCCAAAGTAGTTGCTGCGGGGAGTGCAGCACAAAAAGGCCATTGACCGCTCCCCCTGCTGGCCTATGCACAGCCAGCCCTCTCGTTCAGAAGAACCTTCATAATAGTCTTGAGCGGCCCAATATTGCGTATGCTTAATGATGCTTTCAGCGCCCCAAAGAACTCCTCCCTTTGTTCCTGGCAAGTATACGTCGTGGTCGCCCAAATAGTCAATGCCTTCTCTGAAATCAGTCGGCAGCTCAAAATCATCGTCCTCCAGACGGAAATACGTCCAGAAGTAGTTGTACATCTTGTCTGAGACCTTTTGGTGACAGGCATGATCGGGGCGCTGTTCGGTCGGCGGCACCCCTGCTATCGAGTGTAGTCTGATGATAAGTTGCGCAATCATTGTTATATTTAACTAACAGGTGCTCAGGCTGTCATGGCCTCAATCAGCTTCGACAGCTTTTATACTACAAGATGCAAACCTTGCGGTATTTCCATATTTCCAGGTCTACTAATTTACTCACCACAGTTCCTCACAGCTTCCCTGGTTGATACAAGGTCAAAAAAAGTTTGATCTGAATTATGGAATGGCAGGCCTGGCTGCATCTTACCCATAATGTACGCAAAAAATCTCTTCATCCTTTTAATCGTCCAGACCGGACTTACCGCTATGGCACAGGAAAACTGCAAAAGCTCGTTTGATAAAAATCAGCAAATGGACAGTATAACGCTGAGTGGTTTGAGTAGTGTTTTCAGAACACTAAAGTTTGAAAATGGCCCGTGCAACAACCGATGGGGAAGCGACTTGCAGCTGGTGATGGAGGAGCTGGGGAAACAATTGGGTGTAAAAGGAACTCCTTACGGTGAGGTGTTCAAAAGGATAGGTCCGCCGGATGAGAAGTCGGATACCTCTGAAATAGTGAAGCTGCTACCGGGAGAAAGCATTTTGATCTACCACTGGCGGGGAAGGCACGACTTCCTGTATTTTATCACGGAAAACAAGGTGATAAAACGAAGTGACTGGTGGTACGCTTACGAATAGAAGCAATGATATGACTTTAATTACGCCCAACTTGATCCAGTTCGAAGGCAAGTATTATCAGCTTGTGAGGCCTTTCAACCTGAGCAGCCCGAAAGACGTGGGCCTGTTTATTGGCCGTTTTGCTTCAACCGACAATCCATCCGGGTTCCTGTTCACTTATATGATTGAAAAAGACCAGCTATTTCTGGACACTATTTTCTGTAGACCAGGCCCTCCAAAGGGATGGAAATACAAACTCCTTTACCGGTTCAAAAGCTATCCGCCGACGATCAATGGAGTTAAGCCAGAACTGGACGAAGCTTCGGACGGCGATTTCCGATATGAAAATTTGTCAGTGCCATTAAAATATTCGGGTGAGTTAATCGTTGGCAATAGTCGCTACGGAATGGATTCAGAAATTCATCCTGATCACCCGGGTAGCTATGCGGAGTTGCTGACACTCACCTTTGAAAAAGGAAAGCTTGTACAACGTCGTATGCACTGAAGTAACATTGAATAATACATTGAAAATCAATATCTTGAATAGATGAAATAGCCATAGGGAATACCATACCCAACGGAACCGGCGTGGAACGATGAATAAGTGGATCGAAAAGCTAAATATTCATTCTAATTGGTAAAAGCTATTCCATCGCACCGGCGAACCGGTGGCCGCTGAGAAATAAATTATATACACATGAAATAGCCATGAGGAGTACCACACCCAGCGGAATGAATAGAGCCATTTAGACAAGTGATTTTCATTCTCAAAGGGTTTGGGCTATTCCCGCTTCGGCGGACCGATCTGGCCTCTAAAAAGTAAATTTTATACAGATGAAATCTCCATGAGCGACTTTAGCACACCCGAACGAAAATGAATATTTAGTAACTTTCAAGGGTTATCGAAACCCTTGAAAATTATATGGAAACGGGAGAAGTAGCTTTTGAACAAATAGTAAAGGTCGGCTGTGGCCTTGACGTACATCAGGCGGTGATCGTAGCGACGAT
>NZ_JAVKCH010000030.1:0-109676 GCF_040222815.1 Imperialibacter sp.
CAGATCACCCCAAGTGGTGCTGGCGACATTACTGTAGACGTAGCAGGTTCAGTAGCCACCGATGCAGCTGGTAACAACAACACGGCAGCGACGACAGCAACAACAGTTTATGATACAACCGCTCCTGCGGCGACCATCACAGGTGCGCCAGCGGCAGTGAACAGCACCGCTGCTTATACAGTTACCTTTGAGTTCAGCGAAGTAGTCACTGGCTTTGTAAGTGGGGACGTAACGGTAGGCAACGGATCAGTAACTGGGTTTACAGACAATGGTGATGGAACATTCACCGTACAGATCACCCCAAGTGGTGCTGGCGACATTACTGTAGACGTAGCAGGTTCAGTAGCCACCGATGCAGCAGGCAATAATAACACAGCAGCAACAACGGCCACGACAGTTTATGATACAACCGCTCCTGCGGCAAGCATCACAGGTGCCCCATCGGCAGTGAATAGCACGACACCTTATAACGTAACGGTAGACTTCGGCGAAGTAGTCACAGGCTTTGTAAGTGGGGACGTAACGGTAGGGAACGGATCAGTAACTGGGTTTACAGACAATGGTGATGGAACATTCACCGTACAGATCACCCCAAGTGGTGCTGGCAACGTTACAGTAGACGTAGCAGCTAACGTAGCTCAGGACGCAGCAGGCAACAACAACACAACAGCAACAACGGCTACGACCTTGTTTGATAACATTCCTCCAGTAGTACCATCAGTCAGTTTACTTACAACCAATTCCACAAGCCCCGTTCTCACAGGCAGTGCGGAAGCTGGCACTACCGTCACAGTTGTAGTAAATGGGGTTACGTTCAAGGTAATTGCTGATGCATCAGGGAAATGGTCAATCACCACCGGTTCAGATACGCCCACTGCTGGCGGGCCGTTTATTGGATTGCCAGAGGGAGTTTACGATATAGGAGTGACCAGTACTGATGCAGCAGGGAACGCTGCCGGAGATGTAACAACTAACGAGCTGGAAATTGACACAACGGCTCCAGTCGCCCCAACAGTGGTAAGTCAGACAACCACCAGCGCAAATCCGGTAATCACCGGAACCGGAGAAGCCCTCGCTTCGCTTTCTGTGACAATTGGTGGAGCAACCTATAGCACGACAGCAGACAGTAACGGAAACTGGGCTGTAGATACTGGTGAGGACGTGCCAACAACTGGAGGCTTCAACCCCAATTTGAATGGGCCTAACGAAGTTATTGTCGTTAGCATCGACATTGCAGGCAATTCCTCTTCAGATACTACATCGGGAGAAGTGACAATCCTGACCGGTGATTCTGATGGAGATGGAGTACTTACTCCTATAGAAGACATCAACGGCGACGGCGACCCAGGCAATGATGATACCGATGGTGACGGTATAGCAGACTATCTTGATGACGACGACGACGGAGATGGTATATTAACCAAAGATGAGGACGCAAATGGAGATGGCGACCCTACCAATGATGATACTGATGGAGACGGTATTGCGGATTACCTCGATTCTGTTGACGGAGAGTATGATCCGGCTGGAGACAACGACAACGACGGCGTGCCCAATGGTGACGAAGACATCAACGGTGATGGCAATCCAAACAACGATGACACCGACGGGGACGGTATAGCTGACTACCTTGACGATGATGACGACGGAGACGGCACCCTGACCATGGATGAGGATGCAAATGGCGACGGCGACCCTACCAATGACGATACTGACGGTGATGAGATTCCTGATTATTTGGATGCCGATGACAATGATGGCCCGCTAGGCGATAAAGATGGTGACGGAGTAAAGAATGCCGACGAAGATATCAACGGCGACGGCGACCCAGGCAATGATGACACCGATGGTGACGGTATAGCAGACTATCTTGATGACGACGACGACGGAGATGGCATACTAACCAAAGATGAGGACGCAAATGGAGATGGTGACCCTACCAATGATGATACTGATGGAGACGGTATTGCGGATTATCTTGACGATACAGACAACGACTCAGAGTTTGTGATACCCAAAGGATTTTCCCCTAATGGGGATGGGATTAATGATGCGTTTGTCATAAAAGGTATTGAGAGCTACCCTAATAATAAAGTTCAGATTTTCAACCGGTGGGGAAATGCAATCTTTGAAATCCAGGGATACAACAATCAAAACAAGGTCTGGAATAGCGAGTCTAACATTGGACTAATCTTGGGCTCCAATAAAGTCCCAGACGGCACATATTTTTACTTGATAGACCTGGGGGACGGAAGTAAACCATATTCAGGTTTTGTAGTAATCAACTCAAAAAAATTCTAACAAAGTGAAGAAGATAAAAGCGCTGACAAAGTTAATTGTAATAGTAATTGCTTCATTGAGTTCGGTCAATACGCATGCCCAGCAGCAAGCAATGTTTACCCAATATATGTTCAACGGGTTAGCACTTAACCCAGCATACGCCGGGAGTCACGATGCTTTGAACGCCACTGCCATTGCACGTGCTCAATGGGTTGGGCTGGAAGGAGCTCCCAACACTCAATCAGTCTCGCTTCATGCGCCAGTTCCCAATAAGCATATTGGTCTGGGTTTACTTTTCCTGAGAGACAATATCGGGGTGACTAAACAAAACAGCTTATTTGTTTCGTACGCTTACAAAATAAAAATGAGTGAAGGCAATTTATCGTTTGGTCTTCAAGGTGGTTTTAATGACTATAGCCATAATTTGAATGACATTGGGGTGGATGGAGACAACCTTTTAGTGGGGAATGTCAAAAGCTTCAAGCCAAATGTAGGTGCGGGCATCTATTTCAATAGCGAGAGATTTTATGCGGGCGCATCCGTTCCTTTGATGTTTAACTCTGCGAAAGACGACAGGGCCACAAGTTTCATCTACTCAGAAATAAAACGCCATTATTTTGTAACAGCAGGGTACGTTTTTGACCTTAACAAAAGCTTGAAACTAAAACCTAATGTACTTATCAAAACAGTTGACGGTGCTCCGATTGAGTTTGATTTCAATACCAACTTGCTTATCAACGACTTGCTATGGGTTGGGCTGTCATATCGCTCTTTTGAGTCATTGGATTTTCTTTTGGAGCTTCAGCTCAATGATCAATTCAGAGTAGGGTATTCATATGACATGCTAACCAATGACCTCGGCAAAGTAAATGCTGGTTCACACGAACTTATGCTGAATTATATGTTTAAATACTCAAAAGATAGGGTTGTTACCCCAAGGTATTTTTGAAGAAAAAGGGAAACTTCTTATCCAGCTAGCTATACTCCGAACATAGCCACTCAGTGATTGCGGTCTGATTTTGTTCTAAGGAATCTTGGTAGTTCTTTAGATTTTTCAATTTTTTAACAATTTATGGCCGAGGGTATTGCCCCATTCATTGGTTTAATCCAATTTTATATGGGTAATAATGATTTTTTTAGGTAAATCGTAGATTGAAACATGGCTTTGAATCTCTGATTTCAAAACACTGACCAAATAGTTGAAATAAATGCTAATAAATTGTATTTCAAAAAGCCATTTCGGGTTCTCTTTAATTAAGTGGTCGGAGCTGACAACTTTCTTTTTTGTTAAAAAAGGAGTTTTTCTTACCGTAATTCTAGCTTCTGCGTTTCATTTTGGGCAGGCCCAAAATAAAATAATTTTCTCCGACTCTGAGGTAAGTGCAAAACACCACGCTCCGGCGGGGTCTCCACTTGGAAAGGTAGATAAGAGAAATATTGCCTCGGTCGAGAAAAATAATGAATACGGAGTTAATAGTATTTACGATGAGCATGGCCCGCTGGTAGAGCCGGGTGAAGGACGACTTTTTTTTAGCAGGAGCAACCACCCCGACAACGTTGGAGGCACCAAAGACGCCGAAGATATTTGGACTGCAACCTGGGATCCAAAGACGCATACCTGGACAAAAGTTGAGCGCCTGCCGCCGCCCTTGAACAACAGAGGGCCTAATTTTGTCACCTCCATTACAGTCGAAGAAGGAGTCATTAATTTGATTTTGGGTAATACTTACGAGAATGGAGAGATTTCAGGCGAGGGACTTTCCTATTCCGAGCTTCGCAATGGCAAATGGACTACCCCTGCCAATTTTACTATAAAGGGTTTCAAGAACAAGTCCGGATACGCTGACTTTTTTGTCTCTGAGGACGGCAAGCACATGCTAATTTCTGCGGAAATGGACGACTCAAGGGGTGGAAGAGATATTTATATCAGCCACAGAGTAAGTAAAAAGGCTTGGGATACGCCCATCAACCTTGGTGTTCTGAATACGCCCGGAGAAGATACCTCTCCATCGTTTTCCCCAGATGGTCGCTTTCTTTTCTATTCCTCTGACGGTCAGGAGGGCTACGGCGGTCTCGATATCTTTTATTCAGTTAAACAAGGAGACAATTGGAACGAATGGTCAGGGCCGAAGAACCTGGGTAATCAATTTAATGACAGGCATGACAACAAGCACTTTAGCCTCCCACCAATTGGGGAAAAGATATACTTCGTCTCTGGCAACGAGCAGGGAAATCAGGATATTTACTCATTTGTTACCACGTCGGAGGAGTTATACTCTGAACTGACTGGTGAGGATATCTGTTTTGCAGAGAAAATATTCACGAACGAAAACGCTTTTTCGCACAAACTTACGTGCAATCTCTGTGTCGATTTGGAGTACCAGTCGGAGAGTAATAATGGAGATGTAAAGTACCGCTGGGATTTTGGGGATAGTTTTGGTGGAGAAGGGCAATCAGTCAGTCATTGTTATGATGCTCATGGCACCTATGACATAAAGCTATCAATTTTGGAGGCGTCAACTAGCCGAACAATCTATGAAATTGACCACGAGTATGAATTGAACGAATTTCTGGAGCTCAAAATGGACGAAGAGGTGTCGGGAGTAATCAATGAGGCTTCCAGATTTAAATCTCATTTGGCTGGTGCATATCCGGCCAATGCTGAGTTCTATTGGGATTTTGGTGACGGTTACTTTGCCTGCGGCAATGAAGTGAGCCACACTTATATACTTCCAAATGACTATGAGGTGAGGGCACTGGCTTCCTTTCAATGGCAGGGCAGGGTGCGGTACCTGATGACCACATCAACCGTTTCCGTGAAACTAACAAAATAAAAAGCTGGCCTTTTGAGCCAGCTTTTAGGTTTGATATTTTGTCTCTTGAAATCTTAGCAGTATTCCTCAAACACATCAATCAAGTGTGCTGCAATCATTTGCGCATTGCGGCCTTCAATATGGTGTCTCTCCACGAAGTGAATCAATTCACCATCCTTGAACAAAGCAATTGATGGAGATGATGGGGGATAGGGTAAAGTGTATTCCCTGGCGGTCTGAGTAGCCTCTTTGTCTACGCCAGCAAACACAGTCCCTAAAAAGTTAGGCTTTTTTGTACTATTAGCCAACGCCATCTTCACTCCGGGACGGGCTGCTCCAGCCGCACATCCACACACCGAGTTGATAACAATTAGCGAAGTGCCTTTGTGGTCTTCAAGATGATTTTCAACATCTTCGGAAGTTCTTAGCTCAGTGAATCCTGCACTGGTAAGGTCTGTCCTCATGGGGGCAACTAGTGGTTCGGGATACATTTCCTTATCTTTTTAAAGTTCTATTTATATCTGAATGACGGCTTAAACGGCCGCTGGATGAATAAACTAATTTACATGAAGCCTAGTTCCAATTTGGCAGCCTCACTCATCATATCTTGCGTAAATGGCGGGTCGAACGTAAGCTCAACCTCCACGTCGTTTACTCCCTCTACCTCTTCAATTTTGGCCTTCACCTCACTGGGAATGGCCTCGGCTGAAGGACAGCTGGGGGATGTCAATGTCATAGACACAAAAACGTTGTTGACGGGAAATATACTGATCTCGTAGATCAGACCCAACTCATATACGTCCACAGGAATTTCCGGGTCATACACCGTTTTGATGGCGGCAATTACCTTTTCCTTTAAATCCGCTTCCTGCTGATTTTGGTTTTCCATAGTTCTCAGCGTTTGTGTTTATGTGTTTGTTCCGGCCAACTTAGTCTGAAAGGCCAGTGCATACAACTTCATTTGCTTGATCATCGACGAAAGCCCGTTCGATCTTTGGGATCCGATCAACTGTCCCATGCCTATCTTTTCAATAAAGAAAAGCTCGGCTTGCATGATATCCTGCGGTTTCTGTCCCGACAATACTCGTATCAATAGGCTGATAAGTCCTTTGGTTACTTCAGTGTTGCTATCGGCGCTGAATTTTATTACTTCGCCAGCCAGCGCTGCCGTGAGCCATACTTTCGATTGACAGCCTTTGATAATATTGTGTTCTACTTTTTCGCTTTCTTCCATTTCTGGAAGCGTAGCGCCCAACTCCATAATGTAGAATATCTTGCTTTCACGATCATCTCCAAGTATATCAAACTCGGAGATAATTTCATCCTGAATGCCTTTTATAGTCTCCGCCATTCTAATTTTTTCTACCGGCAAGCAGGGTAACCGCCTCTGCCAGCCGGTCAATTTCCTCTTTGGTATTGTAAACAGAAAATGAGGCCCTAACCGTTCCTTCAATCCCCAAATGTTTCATCAACGGTTGCGTACAATGGTGTCCTGTGCGCACTGCTATACCTCTTGCGTCCAGATACATTCCCACGTCAAGCGGGTGGTAACCGTTGACCAGGAAAGACACCACGCTGACTTTGTCAGTCGCCTGCCCAACTATCCTCACTCCGGGGATGCTTTCGAGCTTTGCAGTGGCGTAATGCAATAGTTCATCTTCATGCGCTGCAATCCGTTCCTTTCCATGCTCGTTTATAAAGTCGATAGCAGCACCAAAGGCCACCACATCGGCGATGTTGGGCGTGCCGGCTTCAAACTTGTAAGGAATGGCGTTATAAGTAGTCTTTTCAAAGGTCACTTCGCTTATCATTTCCCCGCCGCCCTGGTAGGGGGGCATTGCTTCCAACAAGCTTCGTTTGCCATAGAGTATTCCAACGCCTGTGGGGCCATACATTTTGTGTGCAGAAAGAGCGAAGAAGTCCACATCGAGCTTTTGCACATCCACTTCAAGGTGGGCTGAGGCTTGTGCTCCATCCAACATAACAACCGCCCCTTGTTGGTGAGCCAGGCTGATGATTTCTGCCACAGGATTAACAGTCCCCAGGGCATTCGACGCAAATACAACAGAAACAAGCTTCGTTTTAGCTGATAGTAGTTTTTTGAAGTCGTCAATGATGACTTCTCCTTTTGGGTTAATTGGAATCACCCTCAGGATGGCGCCTTTCTCCTCGCAAAGCATTTGCCATGGCACAATATTAGAATGGTGCTCAAGTGTGCTAATGACAATCTCATCACCCTCGTTTACAAATTTTCTACCCCAGGTAGAAGCCACAAGATTGATGCCCTCCGTGGTGCCCTTGGTGAAAATAACCTCTTGGATTTCTTTGGAGTTGAGAAAGGCGGCAGCTTTCTTTCTTGTCTCTTCGAAATCGGCGGTAGCCCTTTCGGCTAATGTATGAACGCCTCTGTGGATATTGGCATTGTCTGTCTCATAGTAGTGATCCAGCGCTTTAATGACGGAGGAAGGCTTCTGATTTGTTGCGGCGTTGTCGAAATAGATCAAAGGTTTGCCATTCACCTCCTGATGTAGCACGGGAAATTGCTTCCGTATTGATTGAATGTCCAATGACCAATCTATTGTTGAAGCTGGGCTGCCCATGACTAGTTTTCTATTTTATCGGTAATTAACTGCTCAAGGTATTCTCTTACAGGCTCTACGGATATGTTCGCTATCACGTCGCCCGCAAATGCGTGCAGAAGCATAGCCCTGGCTTTGTCTTCTGAAATTCCACGGGCTCTCAGGTAGAACAACTGTTCGTTATCCAGCTGGCCTGTGGTGCAACCGTGTGAACACTTCACGTCGTCTGCCCATATTTCGAGCTGCGGTTTGGTATTGATCACAGCGTTGGGGCTGAGCAGGATGTTATTGTTCTGCTGGAAGGCATTGGTTTTTTGCGCATCCTGACGAACAAATATTTTTCCGTTAAAAACACCGTGCGACTGATCATCCATGATGCCTTTGTATAACTCATTGGAGAACGAATTAGGCTTTCTATGGTCAACAGAAGTGTGGTTGTCTACATGCGTTTTCCCGTCAATCAGGTACAATCCGTACATGTGTGCCTCAGTGTTTTCGTCATCCAGGGCAATGTAGAGGTTGTTTCTTACCATCTGCCCGCTTAGCGTGATGGTATTGATTGTACACTTGGAATCTCTTTCCTGATATACCAGCGAATTGTCAATCCGCAGTGCAGTTTCGTTTTCGAGCTGGAGCTTGCTCCATTCTACCGAGGCATTTCTTTTGCAGAAAACCTCCAAAACGGTATTTGTATATGAAGTATTCGCTCCGGTGGAGAAATTAGCCTCTATCACCTTTAGTTGCGCTCCCTCTTCTACAATCGCCAGATTTCTGTAGTGCGCAAGCACCTCGGTGGCCGACGTGTCATTTGAATGAATTATATAAAGGGGCTTGTCGAGAATTGTATTTTTCTTGATGCAAATAAAAACACCCTCTTTCGCAAATGCCGTGTTGAGGTGCGAAAAGGCATCCGGCCAGGACTTAACTATGCTGCCTAAGTATTCATTAAGATCTCCTTGTTCTTTAACAGCCGATGCAAGAGAAGTAATGGTAACTTTGTCACTTAAAGCTCCCAAATCCGAACGGGAAACATCCAGCTTGCCATTAACAAAGTAAAGCTTATAGCCCTCAAAACTGTCAAGAGGAGTGGGGGCACTGGCAGCAGCAGTTTCGGCTACAATGCCCTCATAAGCTATGTTCTTTTCAAGTGCTTTGCCGAAGTTGGTATAGCGATACTCTTCATGCTTTGGCCCGGGCAATCCCGATTTGAGAACAGCGGCCAGGGATTCTTTTCTAAGCTCGTGCAGGAAAGTGGATTTGCTGCCATTTAAGCTGGCTTCAAATTTTTCAAATGCCTTGCCGACACTGGTTATATATTCGTCTGGTGTTGTCATTACTTTCGAATTTTCAGGTTTAAAGAATTAAGCAGAAACAGTGTCAGCTTCTTCTTTGATCCAGTCGTACCCTTTTTCTTCGAGTTGTAAGGCCAGGCTCTTATCTCCTGACTTGATGATGCGCCCCTTGTGGAGAACGTGCACGAAATCAGGCACTATGTAGTCGAGCAGCCTCTGATAGTGTGTAATCAGAATAGTGGCATTATCTCTGGTCTTGAGTTTGTTGACTCCATTGGCCACAATTCTCAAAGCGTCAATATCCAGTCCACTATCCGTTTCGTCCAGAATGGCCAACTTTGGCTCAAGCATCGCCATTTGGAAAATCTCATTTCTTTTCTTTTCTCCACCAGAGAAGCCTTCGTTCAATGACCTGCTAAGCAAAGCCTGGTCGATCTCCACCAATGCCATTTTTTCTTTCATCAATTTAAGAAACGAAACAGCGTCCAGTGCTGGCTTGCCGTGGTGTTCTCTTACTTGATTGAGAGCGGCTTTAAGAAAGTTGGTCGTGCTTACGCCAGGTATTTCTACGGGGTACTGGAAGGCAAGAAACACACCTTCCCTGGCTCTTTCCTCCGGCGAAAGATCCAAAAGATCTTTGCCAATATATTCTACTTCTCCACCTTCAATTTGATAGTCTTCACGACCGGCCAAAACAGAAGCCAGCGTACTTTTTCCTGAACCATTCGGGCCCATAATGGCATGAACTTCTCCTGGCTTTACTTCCAGGTTAATTCCGTTGAGGATCATCTTTCCATCTACCGAAGCTTTGAGGTTCTTTATCTTTAACATTGTCAATTACTTTTCTTTTTCACTTTTGCCTGAGCTCATTTTCAAGCTTATAAAAACATAATTTTTGTCCGTAGAGTTTCTCCTTAGCCTACACTGCCTTCGAGGGATATGGCCAGAAGTTTCTGTGCCTCAACGGCAAATTCCATAGGCAGTTGATTCATGACCTCTTTAGCGAAACCATTTACGATAAGGGCCACTGCATCCTCTGTAGCTATTCCTCTCTGGTTGCAGTAGAAAATCTGGTCTTCTCCGATTTTTGAAGTCGTAGCTTCGTGCTCTACAATTGCCAGTGGATTCTCAACGTCTATATAAGGGAACGTATGTGCTCCGCATTTGTCGCCAAGCAGCAGTGAGTCGCATTGAGAATAATTTCTCGCACCTTCGGCACGTTTCATTACCTTCACCTGTCCACGGTAGCTGTTTTGGCTTTTGCCTGCAGAAATACCCTTCGATACGATCCTGGAGCGGGTGTTTTTACCAATATGGATCATTTTGGTGCCGGTGTCAGCCTGCTGATAGTTATTGGTAACAGCCACTGAATAGAACTCTCCAATGGAGTTGTCCCCTTTCAGGATACAGCTGGGATACTTCCACGTTACTGCAGACCCGGTTTCTACCTGCGTCCAAGATATTTTAGAACCGTCGCCAGAGCAAAGTCCTCGCTTGGTAACAAAGTTGTAAATGCCGCCTTTGCCTTCTTTGCTTCCCGGGTACCAGTTTTGCACAGTTGAGTACTTCACTTCAGCATCTTTGGCAGCAAAAATCTCAACAACGGCCGCATGAAGCTGATTCTCATCTCTCATAGGAGCAGTACAGCCCTCCAGGTAGCTGACATAGGAGCCTTCTTCGGCCACAATCAGCGTCCGTTCAAACTGCCCTGTGTTCATGGCATTGATCCGGAAATAGGTGGAAAGCTCCATTGGGCAACGCACACCTTTAGGTATGTAGCAGAAAGAACCATCCGAAAATACAGCAGAGTTAAGGGCGGAGAAATAGTTATCGTTGACTGGTACTACCGATCCGATATACTTTTTAACTAATTCGGGGTGCTCTCTCACCGCTTCCGAGAAAGAACAAAAGATAATGCCCAGTTCGCCAAGTTTACTCTTGAAAGTCGTAGCTACGGAAACACTGTCCAGCACGGCATCAACCGCCACGCCTGTAAGTCTTTTTTGCTCGTCAAACGAAATGCCAAGCTTCTCAAAGGTAGCTCTCAACTCGGGATCTACTTCGTCGAGGCTTTTAGGTGATATCTTTTGCTTCGGAGCAGCATAGAAAATGATGTCCTGGTAATTAATTTCCGGGAAAGTAACATTTTGCCAGGTTGGCTCTTTCAAAGTCAACCAGTGACGATAAGCTGAAAGTCTCCATTCCAGCATCCATTCAGGCTCTTCCTTTTTTGCAGAAATAAACCTGACAATATCTTCATTAAGACCTTTGGGTGCCGACTCAGTTTCAATATCGGAGTGAAATCCGTATTTATAATCTGATTTGGTGAGTTCTTCCAGTATTTGGTTGTCCTTACTCATCCTCTACTTATTTAGACTGATTATAATTAAAACAAATGTACAACATAAATCACTACCCCAAGACTTGAGGAGTCAATTTTTTCGCAAAAGGGACATGAAAATTAAACCCGATAAAGGTTTCAAAACTATGGCACTCATAGTAAAACCTTTATCGGGCTAAATAGTTTCCGAAATGGGTACTAAAAACTGATATGGCGGCTCAGGCTTTCTTCGAGACTAATCAGGGTTTCCGTCCTTTCAATTCCTTCCACCTTTTGAATCTTGTCATGAAGCACTTCTCTCAGATGTTTGGTGTCTCTGCAGTGAAGCTTCACGAAGATACTATAGTTACCGGTGGTGTAGTTGACGGTTACAATTTCGGGAATTTCCCTCAAGCGCTCAACTACCTCATCATATAAGGAGCTTTTTTGAAGGTAAATACCGATAAAGCAAGTAATATCGTACCCGAGTTTTGAATAATCCAGCTTGAGAGTGGTGCCCTGGACAACCCCCATTTCTTCAAGTTTTTTCATTCTCACGTGAACTGTACCCCCCGAAACGAACACCTTTTTGGCAATTTCAGTGTATGGAATCTTGGCATCTTCCATCAAAAGGTTCAGAATCTTCAAGTCTACATTATCAATTTCGTAATTTTTACTCATTTTAACTACCCTGATTTAATAATCTACTATTATGAGAGGTTCGAAATTATGTGTTGTACATTTTTTTATCAAATTTATTAAAAATATTTTAATAAAATCAAACTCTTGTTAATTTTGTTGCAGTCAATTAGATGAATTGACTTGCATATCACAATGTAGGGTGATGAAATTGGCAGCCATGCCCTCCTGTCTCGGGGGTGGGGATAAGGAATAAAGTCCACATAGAGCTCGTGTGGACCTAACTGCTCCGTGGAGGTTCGAATCCTTCTCCTACAGCCATCATTTTTGGGTTAATGTTGTTTATTTGGAAACCGGTATGAATTTCGTTCTACCGGTTTTTTTTATTTTCAGTTATTGACTTTCACGCCACAGGCTTCGTGCAACAATACTTAATCATTTGATTTTTTGCCGTTAATAGCTTATATCGGATGAGTAAACAATATGCCCTAGCGATAGTCATATTGGCAACTCTACTTAAACGATATTAGACCTATGAAAGATTATCCCTGGTTCAAGCACTACCCCGCTGGTGTTGCCAAAGAAATTAACCCCGATGAGTATACGTCATTAGTTGAAATGCTTGCTGAGTCCATGAAGAAATATGCAGATCAGACTGCGTTTCTCAATATGGACAAAGGCTTTACCTACAGGGAGGTGGATGAGAAGTCCACGCAGTTTGCTGCCTATCTGCAGAAAAAACTGGGACTGAAAAAGGGAGACCGCATAGCCATCCAAATGCCAAACTGCCTGCAGTACCCCATCGTCATGTTTGGAGCCATCAAGGCTGGTCTGGTGGTGGTTAACACCAATCCCTTGTACACACACAAGGAAATGGAACACCAATTTAAGGACTCTGGCGCCAAGGCTATTGTGATTGTTGCCAATTTTGCGTTCAACCTTGAAAAAATAATAGCCAACACTGACATAAAACATGTCATAGTTACTGAGTTGGGTGATTTCTTGAAAGGTCTGAAAGGCCCCATTGTAAACTTCGTGGTGAAGCGGATAAAGAAGATGGTGCCGCCGTTTCGTATTCCCGGCGCCGTTAGTTTAAAGCAAGCCATGAAGGATGCCACCAGCCTTCAATTTGATAAGCCAGAGATCAAGGGAGAAGACGTGGCGTTTCTGCAATACACTGGAGGAACAACAGGCGTGTCTAAGGGAGCCACTTTGTCGCATCGCAACATGGTCGCCCATACCTTGCAGACGACGCAGTGGTTTCAGCCAATTTTCGTAGAAGGTGAGGAGGTGGTGGTGATTACTGCGTTGCCTCTTTATCACATTTTTGCGCTTGCAGTAAATGGCCTGCTGATGTTTCATGTTGGAGCAAAAAATGTTCTCGTAACAAACCCGAGAGACATGAAGGCTTTTTGTGCCGACATGAAAAAGAACCCGTTTAGCATTATTACTGGCGTTAATACGCTGTTCAATGGCTTGCTTAATCAGGAGAGTTTCAAAACGCTGGACTTTAGTAAACTTAAGGGAGCGATTGGCGGTGGCATGGCCGTGCAGAAGGCAGTGGCTGAAAGATGGAGGGAAGTGACCGGGTGCCCTCTGGTAGAAGGATATGGATTGAGTGAAACCTCGCCCGTACTTGCTTGCAACCCACTGGATGGTAGTCATAGAAATGGGTTTATTGGTTTGCCTGTACCGAGCACCGAAATCATATTGCTGGATGACGATGGAAAGGAAGTGCCTGTTGGTCAGCCTGGAGAAATATGCGCCAAAGGCCCTCAGGTGATGAGTGGCTATTGGGAGAGACCGGATGAAACGGCGAATGTGTTTGTTGACGGTTGGTTCAAAACCGGCGATATCGGGATTATTGATCAGGACGGGTTTGTCAAAATCGTAGACCGGAAAAAGGAAATGATTCTTGTTTCCGGCTTCAATGTCTATCCGAATGAAATTGAAGATACGGTAGCCAGCAACCCTAAGGTTCTTGAGGTAGGCGCTATAGGAGTGCCTGACCCGAAGTCAAACGAGGCTGTGAAAATCTTTGTAGTGAAAAAGGATCAAAGCCTCACCGAAGACGAGCTGATAAGTTTCTGTCGGGAGAGCCTGACACGCTATAAGGTTCCGAAGCATGTAGAGTTCGTAAAAGAACTTCCCAAGTCCAATGTTGGTAAGATTCTGCGACGAATTTTGAAAGAAAATGATGCAAAGGTTAATTCTTATAATTGAAAGCCAGATATTCGTGACTTTTCGATCAGGCTTTGGAATGTTTTTGGATTAACTGTTAAACGCTATTGAAAATTTGTGATGAAGAAAAGTCTATTTCTAATGTTATTGTTATTTGCGGTTTTGGGCTCTGGTATGGCACAAGATCCAGCACCCTCCGATACCACTTATTGGAAGAAAGGGTTCCTTGGAACCGCTTCTTTTACTCAGGTGAGCCTTACAAACTGGGCTGCCGGTGGGCAGAATTCTATATCGCTGGGTGGCTATATGACCACCTTCGCCAATTATGCCAGGGACAGGAACTCCTGGGAGAACTATCTTGAATTGGGCTATGGTCTTATCAAGCAGGGCGACGCCGATTTTCAAAAGACAAATGACAAAATAAACATTGTAAGTAAGTTTGGTAGAAAGATGTCGCAGGCAAAAGACGGCAGGCTGTACTTCTCTTCATTGATTGATTTTAGAACTCAATTTGCGCCGGGATTTTCCGCACCTGGAGATGAAGAGTATATTTCAAAGTTTATGGCTCCAGGCTACGCTTTGGTGGCTACAGGTGTTGATATTAAAGTAAATCCCAGTTTCTCAGTCAATTTTGCACCTGTTACGGGAAAGTTCACCTTTGTGAACGACGAAAGATTGGCCAATGCAGGCGCCTTTGGCGTTGAGGGAGCTGTTTTTGATACTGATGGCGTGACAGTGTTAACTGCTGGTAAGAAAGCAAGAGCTGAGCTTGGTAGCTTTTTGAAGGTGAATTACAAGAAGGAGGTTGTTTCCAATGTTAACATCGAATCGAGGCTGGAAATGTTCTCCAACTACCTGAACAATCCCCAAAACATCGACGTGAACTGGGAAAATATCATTATCCTGAAGGTAAACGAGTGGTTAAGCACAAGCTTTATTACTCAGTTGATTTATGATGATGACATCAAAATCGCTCAATTCGACGAAGCGGGCGTGCAAACAGGGGCGGGTCCTAGGGTACAGTTCAAACAACTTTTCGGGATCGGGCTAACTTTGAAAGTGGGAGATAAGCTGAAAAAGTAGAAGCTTTTTGCATTTAGGAAAGAATTAATTACATTTACTCCATACTTTTTTAGCTGGGTAAAGAATTTTTTTGGGAAGGCGTTAGCCTTCCCTTTTTTGTTTCAAACGTTCGATACTTCTTTTTTGGGAAAACTTGAAGGCAGCCATAACGATTCCAAACACAAGTCCGGCTGTAGTAAATATGTCAACAATACGTTTATCGGAGTTTAGTCCAGTTGTTTGGTCAAAAACGTATTTAGTGAATGAGTTGGGGAGGTGCTTTTCTCCCAGCTCTTTTTTTATGTCCCAGTGCCAGTCGGTGAGCGGGCAATACCCCAGACCGTACCAAATACCGAGGAATAACCAGGCGGCTATAGTGAGAATCAAAGCTATCAAATGAGCTTTCCGAGTTACTTCAGGTATCCAGCCAAACAGCACGAAAAGCACAAAAGCGGTGTGAAATCCTGTTAAGAAATAGTCAAGAAATTGTAACATACGTATTAGTTTGCATCATTAATCAAGTATGCGATATGTATGTAGCCCCTTATTTTCAAATGACTGATGCTGATAAAGTCTTAGACTTCATCAAATCGAACCCATTCGGGATTCTTGTAGCAAGCCAATCAAATATACCACTAGCAAGTCATATACCATTCTGGCTGGAAGAAAGAGAAGGTAGCTATTTCTTAGTAGGACACCTTTCCATTGCGAATGAGCTGGCTTCAGTGCTTGAAAAGGTGGATCAGGTCTTAGTCATTTTTCAAGGTTCTCATGGGTATATTTCGCCATCTTGGTATGAAAAGCAGAATGTGCCCACCTGGAACTATCAGGCTGTGCATATCTACGGTTCTGCCGTACTGCTTTCGGGGCCAGAGCTGGAGGCTCATGTGAAGGAATTGATGAACAGCTACGAATCGAATATACCGGGAGGACGAAAATATGAAGATATGACTGCAGGCTACCGGGAGAAGGAGTTGCGGGGAATCAAAGGCTTCAGGATAAAGATCGAAAACGTGGAAGCTGCCTACAAGCTAAGCCAAAACCGGAATGAGAAGGACCATGCTAATATCATTGAGCAACTCAAAAAAAGTGCAAACCCCCATGATCATGAGTTGGCCAAATTGATGGAGGAAAACCGCCCGACGCAAAAACAAAAAGCCGGACTATAAGACCGGCTTCATGCTAAAACTAATGTTGAAATTCGTAATCCTTAATCCTTAAGGAAATTTCTTAGTACATAGTTCAAAATACCGCCATTTTTCCAATAGGCGATATCGACGTTAGAGTCCAGTCTTAGTTCTGCTTTAAACTCTACCTTCGAACCATCCGGCCTTGTTGCTACTACGTCCACCACCTTATTAGGGGTCAAATCCTTTTCAAGGCCAAGGATGTCATAAGACTCATCTCCTTTTAACCCTAAGGTGTCCTGGGTTTGTCCGTCAGCAAATACCAAAGGAAGAACGCCCATTCCAACGAGGTTCGATCTGTGGATACGCTCGAAGCTTTCCACGATAACCGCTTTTACCCCAAGTAAGGTTGTTCCTTTTGCAGCCCAGTCTCTCGAGGATCCTGATCCATATTCCTTACCACCGATCACCACCAACGGCGTGCCTGCTTCCTGATATTTCATGGAGGCATCAAACACGTACATTTCCTCGCCGGTCGGGTGGTATTTAGTCCATCCACCTTCTTTACTCGCCAGTTTATTTTTGATTCTGACGTTGGCAAAAGTTCCCCGCATCATCACCTCATGGTTGCCTCTGCGAGAGCCGTAAGAGTTAAAATCAGGCTTCTCAACACCATTCTTCACGAGGTATTGGCCAGCAGGGTGCTCCGGCTGAAATTTACCAGCAGGCGAGATGTGGTCGGTTGTTACCATGTCGCCCAGTTGAAGCAACACCTTGGCACCTTTGATATTGGTTGGCTCAGGCACATCTGCCGAAATGTTTTTGAAGAAAGGCGCTTCCTGAATATATGTCGACGTCTCGTCCCACTTGTAAAGATTGCCTGTGGGCGCATCCAGTTTTTGCCAGGCCTCGTCACCGTCAAATACGGTGTCATAGGTTTTCTTGTAGTCCTCAGGAGTAACCACTTTTTCCATCATTTCATTGATCTCAGCCTGAGACGGCCAGATGTCCTTAAGGAAAACAGGCTCACCATTCGGGTCAAGCCCTAGCGGTTCATTGTTCATGTCAAAGTCGACCCTTCCGGCAATGGCAAATGCAACAACCAGCATGGGTGATGCCAGGAAGTTCATTTTGATGTTCGGGTGGATGCGGGCTTCAAAGTTTCTGTTGCCGGAAAGCACTGAGGCTACCACCAGGTCATTGTCGATCACGGCCTTTTGGATAGCAGGAGGCATATCGCCGGAGTTACCAATACAAGTGGTGCAGCCGTAACCTACTACGTGAAACTTAAGCGCTTCCAGATAGGGGAGTAGCTCCGCTTTTTTCAGGTATTCCGTTACAACCCTTGAGCCAGGAGCCAGGGAGGTTTTTACCCATGGCTTAACGTCCAGGCCTTTTTCCACAGCCTTCTGAGCGACAAGCCCGGCCCCAATCATTACGCTTGGGTTGGACGTGTTGGTACAAGAAGTAATGGCTGCAATAACCACCGAAGCGTCGCTGAGCTCGTAAGTCATTGAGCCAGATTTCATTTTCACAGAGCGAAGGCCGGTACCAGTTTTGGTTTCAGTGGCTACAGCCCCTCCATCAGAAAGCCATGAGCTTCCATTTCGAAGGTCTGGTGCCACGTAGTCACGCTTGTGCACGTCTTTTAGTACCCCAATCACCTTTTCCTTTGCCTCTTTCAGGAATATCTTATCCTGAGGGCGTTTCGGCCCCGAAATTGTAGGCTCAATACTGCCAAGATCTAATTCAATGACGTCGGTGTATTCAATTTGCTCGGAGTTGTCTCTCCAAAGCATGTTCTCTTTGCAATAGGCCTCCACCATGCTCACATGGTTGGCAGGCCGGTTGGTTCTGGTCAGGTATGCCAGTGTCTGGTCGTCTACAGGCCAGTGAGTATCTGTGCAGCCGAACTCCGGCGACATGTTAGAGATGGTGGCTCTGTCGGGAACAGTGAGGTTTGCCAGGCCTGGGCCGAACACCTCAACGATTTTTTCCACTACCCCATAGTCACGAAGCAAGCGAGTCACTGTCAGCACAAGGTCTGTCGCAGTGATGCCTTCCTTCATTTTGCCGCTGATCTTCAAGCCGATTACTTCAGGAAGGGTCATGTAAATTGGTTGGCCAAGCATGGCAGCTTCAGCCTCAATACCACCTACACCCCAACCAAGTACGCCAATACCGTTCACCATTGGTGTGTGGGAGTCGGTGCCTACCAGTGTGTCGGGGAAAAGATAGCCGTCTCTTTCTATCACGCCACTAGCCAGGTATTCCAGGTTCACCTGATGGCAAATACCCATCCCGGGAGGCACAACTGTGAAGTTGTTGAAGGCTTTCTGGCTCCACTTAAGGAGTTTATATCTTTCGGAGTTTCTTGAGTACTCCAGGTCTACGTTCTTGCCGTAAGAGAGCTGTGTGCCAAAATATTCTACCATTACTGAGTGGTCAATGACCATAGCGGCTGGCACAAGCGGGTTGGTTTTACCAATGTCTTTGCCTTTGCGGGCTACTTCCGCTCTGATAGATGCAATATCGACTACAGCCGGAACGCCGGTGAAGTCCTGCATCAATACTCTCGCAGGTGTATAAGGAATTTCCTTTTTGCCCTGAGTTTGTTTCCAATTCAGAAGCGTTTCAAGGTGCTGTTCTGTAACAGCAAATGCGTCGTAGTTACGGATGGCATTTTCAAGCAAAATACGGATAGAGTAAGGCAGTTTCGCCACTCTAGCGTCCTTCTTGCTCAAG
Organism: Imperialibacter sp.; assembly: GCF_040222815.1. Lineage (GTDB taxonomy): Bacteria > Bacteroidota > Bacteroidia > Cytophagales > Cyclobacteriaceae > Imperialibacter. The sequence goes on from NZ_JAVKCH010000030.1 coordinate 19,039, forward strand.
TCCCTCAAATTATAATATTTGTGTGTGCCTAGAGGTGTTTTTAGCTCTTTCTCTATTCCAAAGAAATCTTTACTCATTTTTCTGTGGTTTATATCTTAAAAATCAAATTTAATTGAATTAGTGTGTAAAAGAAACGGAACTATGGGCAATGGCACGATTTATAAAAATTATTGTTCTTTCCTTTTATCACAAGTAGTAGTAGTGGGTAAAAGTTCACACCCGGCTGACTATTATCTGCGTCGTTATAACCCGGAAAGAAACTTAAGCGTATCTACGCCGTCGGCGTAGTCCCACAGCTCAGGTTTTTGAAGTGTTCCGAACGGAATGGACTTAGGATACTGCCCTTTGCGAGAGGCGATAGCCTGAATTTTTTCCTGATTAGCCAATAGTTTTTGAGACAGGGCAGCTTCGTCCTGGTAGAATTCATAATAAATAACGGAGACAGGCGAAACGAGGTCAGTGCTTTCCCGGAACAGAGAAAACCCGGAGTCGAGGTGGGGTTCTCCATTCACGAGCATAATGGACTTGTGGTAATCGTAGTTGTTTCGGTACTTATGGTGTTCCAGTAGCTGATTGAAAGGCTGAATGGCGTCGAGCAGGGTGGGCAATGCATAGCTTTTGGGTACATAAAGCTTCGATACATTTCTACAACCAAGGCCAAAATAGCTGAACAGATCGTCGCCAAGTGCCAGCAACTCCTCCGGAGATTCTTCACCTGAAATGATCGCACAAGAGCTTCTGTTTTTTCTGATAATGTTGGGTACCTTGGAAAAGTAGTAGTCGAAATAGCGGGAAGAATTGTCGCTACCGGTAGCTATAACGGCTTCCATGTCGTTGAGCCTGTCTACCACAGCTACTCGCCCACCGAGTTCTGGTTGTATCTCGTTAAGCGAATTAATAATAAACTGAATGAGGGCACTGTCCTGTGAGCTGGTTTTTACCAATGCCTTGTGCCCGGCAATGATAACGGAGAGAAGATCGTGAAAGCCCACCATGGGAATGTTGCCCGCCATCACGAGCCCCACTTTTTTTGGCTTGTTTTCCGCAAATGAATAGGAAGACGTCCACTGGGTTAGTTTTTCCTTTGTTAGAAAATTGAGGATACCTTGCCAGGCCAGGTGAAGGCTCTCTTGCGTGAACCAAGGATTCTCGTTGGCAGCACGCAGAAACAGATCGTTTTTCGTTGTCTCGTCCAGCTCTTTCAAGTAGTCACCCAGGGCGGCTATTGCATTTATTCTTTCCTCTAACTTCATTTTCGTTTATTTTGCAAAGCAAAAATAAATTGGAACTCAAACATTCCATTTCTACTTTTGTTTGGTAAAGGTAATTGTAGAATCAAAAATTAAGTATCAATATGGCAATAATGATCACCGATGAGTGTATCAACTGTGGTGCATGCGAGCCAGAATGCCCCAATACTGCTATCTATGAGGGCGGTGTGGAGTGGACTTGGGCTGGTGGAACCAAACTCACTCAGGTTGAGCTTGAAGATGGAACCGTGGTAGACGGCAATGAGGCTCAACAGCCATTTTCTGATGAGTTCTATTATATAGTGTCTCAAAAGTGTACGGAGTGCACCGGGTTTCACGAAGAACCTCAATGCGCAGCGGTATGTCCTGTAGACTGTTGTGTGGACGATCCTGACTACAGAGAAACAGTGGAAGAACTCACCACGAAGAAGACCTGGCTACACGACGAATAGCATTCGAATATATAGGGGTGAAAGCGGCTTTTGCCGCTTTTTTTATGCTGTTTCGAACCGTTTTAATTAAGCTTTGTCCTTTTGATAAGGTAGCCCGTTAATATTTTGTTGATATCATCCTGAATGTCGGCTTCAACCAGGTCTATTTTTAGCTGACCGCATCTTAGCTTGAGCGTGCTGGCAAACTCTGCCACAGCCTTGTGATATGACTCTTTCACCTGCGAAGGAGTTAGCTTGATTTTTTCACCACCTTCCAGGTCCATAAACTCATAGGGCCGATCCTCGAAAGAGAAATCAATTTCAGTTGACTTGTCGGTAACATGAAACATCAACACTTCGTGGCGATTGTGTTTCAGATGTTGCAATGCTGAAAATATTTGCTCGTGGTCAGCATAGTTTTGAAACATGTCGCTAAAAATGATCACAAGTGAACGTTTATGGATTTTTTCTGCCACCTGATGCAGTACTTCAGCAACGTTGGTTTTTTTGAGAGTAGGAGTGCTTTCCAGTAGCTCATTGAGCAAAATGAAAAGCTTTTGGATATGGCTGGACGTAGATTTTACCTGTGTTTGAAGCTCAATTTCCTCAGCAAAGGTGAAAAGACCGACGGCATCACGTTGCTTGTGCAGCAAATAGGCCAAAGCCGCCGCAGCCAGCGCTGAAAACTTGATTTTGCCATGCGTCTTTTCGGGGTAATACATGGAGGAGGAATGATCCAGCACAATGTAGCAGCGCAGGTTGGTCTCTTCTTCAAATCGCTTGGTGTATATCCTGTCCGTTCTGGCGAACACCTTCCAGTCGATATGTCGGGTGCTTTCTCCTGTATTATACAGCCGGTGCTCAGCAAACTCAACTGAGAAGCCATGGTAGGGTGATTTGTGCATTCCAGTGATGAATCCTTCCACCATTTGCCTGGCTAAAAACTCTAGCCCCCCATATTCCTTTACCTTGCTGAAATCAACCTTCATTTGAATTAATTAATAACATTGACTAAGTGAATGTCTCTAATTATTGATTGTCATGAATTAACTTGTTATTTTTCGGATAACCAACAAATATTGTTTGGGTTACTCATTCCCATTATTGCAAAGAGGCTGAATGATCCTGGTGAGTGTTTTGCGTATTTTCTATTTTGAACGATTGTATTCAACAAATAATCGGGTATTTCCGATAAACTTTTATTTTTGACCAAACCTAAACCGGAATCAAGTGGAAGAGAATAAGGATAAAAGCAGAGGTGAAGTGTATTCTGAGAAAGTAAGGGCAGGTAAGCGAACCTATTTCTTCGACATCAAAGCCACAAAGTCCAACGACTATTACCTGACTATCACAGAGAGTAAAAGGAAATTTAAGGAGGATGGGTTTTTCTACGAAAAGCACAAGATATTTCTGTACAAGGAAGACTTCGATAAGTTTATTGATGCGTTGAATGACTCAGTTAATCACGTAAAAACGGAACTTCTGCCTGGCGTTGATTTTTCACAGTTCGAGGTGAAAATGGAAGCCGGGGGCGACGAAGATGTTTCTGAAGATGACACAGAGTTGAAGTGGGATTGATCTGATTCTTCAAACAATATTTTGCGAGCCCTTGGTATACAAGGGCTTTCTTTTTTTACTTTAGGCACATGGTTAGACGAATGCTGCTCTACCTGCTTTTGATGCTGGTTGTCCTGGTGTTTATTAGCTGGTATTTCTCCAACATATTTATTTATCTGATTTTCTCATTGGTTTTAGCCACTTTGCTCAGGCCACTAACCAATACCATTCATCAGATCCACATTCTCAACAACAGAATTCCAAGGCCAATTGCCATCATTTTCTCATTTTCTATAGTTATCGTGGTGGTAACGCTCTTTGTGATGCTGTTTATCCCGCTTTTCAGCGAACAGGTGAAGGTGCTTTCGCAAATAAGTTACGACTCCGTGTTGACATCAGTCAGTCAGCCTTTTAATAGTATAGAACAATTTCTTATTGAGAATAAGCTGACAATTCAGGAGGAGGGCTTTCTTTTTGAGTCGATCAGAGAGAGTCTTTTTGGATTGCTCTCGGAGGTTGACTTTACGCTCCTGTTGAACAACCTGATATCGGTGACCGGGGGGCTTTTGGTTGGTTTCCTGGCTGTATCGTTCATTACCTTCTTTCTTTTGCTGGAGAACGGGATTTTAAGAAGGCAAATAATTGCGCTGATACCTAACCAATATTTTGAGGTGTTTATAGCAGCGATGTTTAAGATTGAAAAACTTCTGAGCAACTATTTGATTGGGCTGCTTTTCCAGATGGCCTCTATCTTCAGCATTGCGTCTTTGGGCTTGTCAATACTGGGTGTGAAATATGCTTTAACAATAGCAGTATTCGCAGCAGTAGCGAACCTTATTCCCTACCTCGGGCCAATGCTCGGCGCCAGTTTTGGTATAGTCGTGGGTATTTCAACTAATGGAGATATTAGCCTCTCTCAGGATCTTTTGATTGTTGTACTGAAGATTCTGTCTGTGTTTGGCATTGTACAAGCTGCCGACAACATATTGTTGCAGCCCCTCATTTTCTCAAAAAGCGTAAAAGCCCATCCATTAGAAATATTTGTTATTATCTTTGCCGGCGCAACAATTGCAGGTATCCCCGGAATGATAGCAGCCATCCCTACGTACACAATCTTAAGAGTGTCTACAATTGAGGTTTATGCTGGCTTTAAGGGGTATCAAATATTCAAAAAGTAACAATTGATCATATTTCATGGGATTGCAATGTGGGATTGTGGGACTGCCCAATGTAGGCAAGTCAACACTGTTTAATGCTCTTTCGAATGCCAAGGCCGAAGCGGCCAATTACCCGTTTTGTACAATTGAACCCAACGTGGGCGTGATCACTGTGCCCGACGAAAGGCTACAGGTGCTGGAGAAGTTGGTTCATCCCGAAAAAATCATTCCGACGTTTATCGAATTTGTCGACATTGCAGGCCTTGTGAAAGGAGCCAGCAAGGGTGAAGGGCTTGGCAATAAATTTCTTGGGAACATCAGGGAGGTAGATGCGGTAATCCACGTGGTGAGGTGCTTCGAAGACGATAACATAGTGCACGTGTCGGGAACGGTAAACCCGGTCGAAGACAAAGAAGTGATTGACACCGAGCTTCAGTTGAAAGACCTGGAGTCGGTTGATAAGAAAATTCAGCGGCTTGAAAAGATAGCCAAATCGGGTGATGCAAAGGCCCGGACAGAGCTTGGATATGTGCAGGCTTACAAGAAGCATTTGGAGTCTGGCAAGAACGCAAGAGTGCTTGATATGACTGAGGCTGGGAGAGAAGCGGTGGCAGATTTGCAGCTACTCACCATAAAACCAGTCATTTACGTAGCCAATGTGGATGAGGGATCTTTGCCAGCAGGCAACCAATGGGTAGAGAAATTAAAGGCGTCCGTAGCGGAAGAAAACGCCGAAGTAGTTATTCTATGTGCGGCTATTGAGTCGCAGATAGCGGAACTGGAGGATCTTGATGAGAGAGCACTCTTTCTAGAGGAGTATGGTCTCAAAGATTCGGGATTGAATAGACTTATCAAGGCCTCGTACAATATACTTGACCTGATTACGTACTTTACAGCAGGGGTGAAGGAAGTAAGAGCATGGACCATAGAAAAAGGTTGGAAGGCGCCAAAAGCGGCTGGCGTTATCCATACCGACTTTGAGCGTGGATTTATTAGGGCGGAGGTAATTAAATTGGCCGACTACGAGAAATATGGCTCCGAAAATGCTTGTAAAGAAGCTGGTAAGATTTATATTGAGGGCAAAGAATACGAAGTGCAGGATGGAGATATCATGCATTTCAGATTTAATGTTTAACCAGCTCTTTTATTACGAAGGATGAACAATTTTTTGAATTTATTGTTTTTCTCATGAACATTTTAAATACTAGGAAAATAGAGTTTGATTGTTCAGGCCTATTTTCTATATAATTTTTACGCTATTGAGGGTACGTATCGTTTTTCAAGTAAAAAATAAGGGAGGGTTTGTTCCCTTCCATCACCAGTATCTTTTAGCTCAGCTTATTAAGGGAATGCTCGTAAAAGGAGGTCAGAAGGAGTTCATCGACTACCCGTTTTACAATTTCAGCGGCCTTAAAGGACAAACAAAGATAAGCAGGCAAGGTTTGCATTTCTACAGCCGGAGAGTTACGCTCGTTGTTGCGAGCAATAACAAAGCTTTTATCGACTATTTCCTCAGGGTGTTGTTTACCTTTCCGAAGGTAGATATTGGCAACTTAATGCTAGCGCCAGAGGCTGTAGAGTTGGAGGATCATCCTGAAATAACAGACGCCTCAAGGTATATTTGCATCTCACCAATCGTGGTGCTTCAGCCATCGTTGTACGATGCAGAGGCCAAGAAGTTTATTTCGCCTGAAACCGATACGTTCTCCGATCTGCTATTTGAATCTACCATTCAAAGGATGGAGCAAAGCGGTGAAGATCCCCAGAAAATTGAGGGCATCGGGAAGTTTCAGCTAGTACCTGACGAGGACTACCTGAACAAGATCAGAGAAAGCCAAAAGAAGTTTGCAAGGATATACCCGCTGTATGACCAGGACTTGAAATACGAAATAAGGGGCTATACTTTTCCGTTTGTGCTTTACGCCCCCAAGGTGGTTCAGGAGTTTATTTTCACTTGTGGGCTGGGGCAGTTTTGCCATAAAGGCTTCGGCATGCTCGACATCGCCAATGCCGACCCTAGCAAGAGAGCGGTTACTTATGAATTTGCTGAAACCACGGCCTGATCAGTTTTTTGGGCCATTGTGAATGATGCTTTGGTAGCCGACAAGTCGATCTACAAATGATCCGGGAGTTTTAAAGTAAACGAACACTTCGTACTCATTTTCAGCCTGAAAGTTATACCCCTCAAACATGTAGGGATCAATACTGTTCCCTTTTGCCCAATACATGTAATTGTAAAACCCCTGCTTTAGCAGTAGAGATGCCGTGTACATGCCAGAGAGGTCATCGTATACCAACCTGTTCTGAGGAGTTTTCTGCCAGTCGTTAAAACCACCTATTACGTACACATCGGCTGCTTCAATTTTTTCTGCTTCCAGGAAAAACATGACCTTCACATAGTCGGTCTGTAGATCACTGGTGTTAGGCTCTGTGGAACCGATGAAGAAGTTACCATCAAGGTCCTGCATTCTGCTGTAGGGCTCGCTGAATCGGGAGGCGTCTTTCAAAAGCAGTGCCCTTATTTCATTTTGGCTTTTTTCTATTTTGCCCACATTGCGTCCGTTGTAACTCAGTGATCGGATATCGAAGAACCTGAATTCCCTCGTTGATTTGAAATTGTTCTGGAGAGTGAAATTTCTGTACTCCATGTAGCTCTGGTCTTCCCTCACCAGGGTAGGCTTCAGGTTGAGAATGGCGTTGTCCCACCTTCTGTTTTGGCGCACCATTACTTTAAAGTCGTTGTAGGCATTGGTAGACGTTAGTCCACCATAGTTGACAGAGAACTCCACCTGGTGGTTTTCTTCTCTTTCCTCTACGCTGGACGAAATCCGAACCTCCATTTGAATGTCTGCTCCGCCTTCAAACACCATAAACCGCCTGCTTAATATGATGTCAGATTTGTTTGTCCCCCGATACACTACCACTACATAGTTCCCTGATTTTTTTACTTTCGGAAGCTCAAGCGTGTACTGTGTGTAGGGAACAATGGTGCTTTGAGAGTACTGGTAGTTGTTGACAGGGTAGGAGTTGTATTCGTTAAGAAACTCCATGTCGGTAAGTGCTGATCGCTCCCAATTGAAATTACAGTGCACGATGTATGCATTGTATTGCTGGAAGTCACTTAGAATTTCATCAAATTTGAGTGTGAGCGTTGAAGGTTGGCTGATATGCATGATAGGGGGCTGCATACTGTCTTCAGTTTTTCCAGAATTTGGAAAAAGGCGAACCAACCTGATGTTATCTTCGTATGATCTGTCGCTGAGCTCTAAAACTGCGTCGGAAGTGCTGGTATTGGCAACTTGCTCGAGGGGAAGGCAGCCAGTGAAAAATAAGCAGGAAATGACCAGGAGTAAGAAGTAGTTGAGATGTTTCATCGATAGCTAAACGAACGGCAACTAAATTCATTTTCTACAAATCTGCATAATTCCAACCATTTTTTCAGACCGAGTGTCATAAAAGTCAAAACCTAAACCGATAACTCACAGAATGCCTACTGATGAAGAGTTGATAGAGGGATGTGCCAAAGAGGACAGACACATGCAATATCAGCTATACCAAAAGTATAGTGGGCAGATGTATGCCATTTGTTTGAGGTACTGCAAAATGCAGCAGGAAGCTGAAGATGTTTTGCAGGAAGGGTTTGTGAAGGTATTCAACCACATCAAAACATTCCGTAAGGAGTCATCGCTATTTTATTGGATCAAGCGGATCGTGATTAATACTGCGCTCAATCATCAGCGCAACAAGCTTTATATGTATCCTATGGTAGATGTGGCTGAGTTACGACAGCCATCGGCGAATCACGACTTGCTTGCGGGACTTCAGCTGGAAGATTTAATGGTAATGATTCAGGATCTTCCATCGGGGTGCCAGACAATATTTAACCTGTATGCTATTGAAGGGTATAAACATCATGAAATAGCAGAGCTCCTTGGTGTTACCGAGGGAACCTCCAAGTCGCAGTATGCAAGAGCAAAGCAGCTGCTGCAGGAGAAACTTGAGAAATTAGAAAGTACAAATTATGGAAGCCGCAGATAACAACGAATTTTTCGAAAGCCAGTGGCGACAGGCTTTTGACGGAGCCAGCGTGCCGCCATCTCCTATGGTGTGGGAGAGAGTGGAAGCAAGGCTTGCCACCCAAAAAGAAGGGAAGTACAGGAAAGCCATCTTTTACTACAGATGGGCAGCTGCCGCCATGACAACCGTCGCCGTTGGTTTGGGGGTAGCACTTTTGCTCAATGGCACCTCGTCTCTTGTAGAAAATGAGGTTGCGGGCAACGCCAAAGAGAACGTCGTCAATTCTCAGGCCGCACAAAGCCCTGAACTCAGGGACATGAAGATGGAAAATGAAGTGGCTTCGACAACATCCACACTCAACAAAGAAGATAAACCTGATTTTTATCAAAAAGATACAAAGCCCTTTTTGGCGGTAACTGCAGTTGGCAATAGCAGTAGTGAAGCAACCCGGCAGGTGGCAATTCCAGCAGAGGAAACCTCAGCACCTGGTGAAAATACGTTTGATGCTGCCATTCCTGCTGTAACCGGCATCTTTCGTTCAGAAAGGCTGGTCAGCGATTTATCGAAACTGGAGGTGAATCACTTGTATGGAGTGGTGCGGCCCATGCAAAGAAAAAAGAGAGAGATCGGAGATCAGCCTTTATTGGCAGGTCTCGGAGTTGGAAGCGGTACTTTTAACCCTAATTATGGTTTTCGGTCGGGAGGCAGCTTGTTTGCTTCTGCCAGCGCTGACGAAGCCTCTCTTGTAGCGCAAAACAGTGGAGAGCTAAAGACAAATGATTTTAACACCGCCAACGGGCTGGTAGGAGCGGTTTCTTCCAGAGGATACAATGAGTCGAACACACAGGGCGGAACTTTCTCATTTGGTGCAAGCATTGGTAAGCGCATCTTCAGGAAGATTCTGTTGCATACCGGGCTTCAATATGGAAGGTACAATAGTAACGGAAGTACCAACCTGGTGTTGAACGACGAGTCGAACAATAAGCGTTATGCGCTGAATCAGGTTAGTTTGTTAAGTGACGATATTCAGGAAGTGTTTTCGTCCTCACAATACTCGTACGATGGCGAAAGAACGAAAATCACTAATACGTATGAGTTTATTTCCGTGCCTGTAAAGGTTGGCGTGATTCTGTTGGAACGGCGGGCCGGGATAGTTTTGAACACTGGTGTTTCCAATGAGTTTTTGCTCGGTAGTGTGATAAAAGGAAAAGACCTTGAGGATGTGAGAACAAAATCTGGAGACCAATCGCCTTACCGGAGCGTGTATTTAAATGGGACTCTCGGCTTGGAGGTTAATTACGCCATTAACAGCCACTATAAAGTCGTTGTGGAGCCGTATTACCGCCAGGCGATTACAAGCCTGACCAAGAACACCGACGGGTATGCGAGTGCACCAAGGCTATGGGGTGTGCAGGCGGGCGTTCGGTATGAGCTGAGGTAGGTTTCCAACCAATCGCTATACAACGGTGTCATTTTATCATACCTATTCTTTTAGTATATGAATACAGAATTTCACCCCCACGAAGTTAGAGACATTGCCAGAATTACCTTTACGTCAATTGTGATATTGATTGTCATAGGTCTTCTGTCAACCGGTTGCACCGACACCTGTGAAGTAGACAGGTCGTATACGTACTTCAAACCTGTATACACCACAACGGATGAAATAAGAAGCGCAGTAGCTTTCGGCGCTCCTCAATCTGTTAACCAGCCTGGAAAGATTTACTTCAAGGAAGGCATTCTTTTCATCAACGAAGTAGGTGAGGGCATTCACATTATCGACAATACGAACCCATCGTCACCCAGTCAGCTGTCGTTCGTTACCATTCCGGGTAACTTTGATATGGCTGCCAAGGGAAATTACCTCTATGCCGACAGCTATATCGACCTGCTGGTGTTTGATATCTCGAATGTGAACGATGTCAAAATGGTGAAGAGGGTAGAGGGGGCTTTTCAGGAGTTTGCCAACCTACCGTTCAACTTTGACGCATGGAGTGGTGTGGTTACTTCCTATGAGGAGGCCAGCGTAGCTGAGGTTAGCGAAATCGACTGCCAGACTGGTGGTGGGGGTCTTATTTACTACGCTGCGAATGAAGACGCTTTGGTGAGTTTCGCATCAGGCACTAAGTATGTCGCTAATACTTCCGGGGCCGCTCCGGCCACTACTTCCGCAGAGGCAGGCGTAGGAGGGTCTATGGCCAGGTTTGCCATTTATGAAGACTTCCTCTACACTATCGACGCTAGTTCGCTGTATCTTTTCGACATCACGCAACTTGGTGACCCGCAGGCTGGTGCCAGTGTAGACATTGGCTGGGGAATAGAGACACTGTTTCCCTATGAAGATAAGTTGTTTATTGGTGCCAATAACGGGATGCACATTTATGACAATGTGAACCCGGAAGCGCCGGAGCATCTTTCAACCTACCAGCACATTCAAAGCTGCGACCCAGTGGTCGTGGAAGGCGACTATGCCTATGTAACACTAAGGTCGGGCAACGCTTGTCAGGGTTTCACCAATCAGCTCGAAATTGTCGACATATCTGATCTGAGAAACCCAAAGTCGTTTCAGACCTACCCTATGCAAAACCCGCATGGACTGGGTGTAGATGGCAAATGCCTGTTCATTTGCGAAGGAGAGTTTGGCCTCAAGCTTTTTGATAAAACTGATCTGACCGCCATAGATGACCATCTCGTAGCCAACTACACCAATATGCATGCTTTTGATGTCATTCCACTCAATGGAGTGCTGATGATGATCGGAGCGGACGGCTTGTACCAGTATGAGTATGACTGTGAAGGAAAGCTTGAATTGTTGAGCACGATACCCGTGCTGGCTTTGTAGCCTGTGTGATGAGCAATCATACTATAAAAAATATCATTTTCAACCGGAAGGGATGGCTCCTGTGGAGCTGTCTCTTTTATTTTTTTGTGCCCGGGCACCTCGCAGCGCAGACGCAGGTGAAGGACAAGGCCAGAATAGAGAAAATTGGCGTGGTGCGGGGCAAAGTGCTTGAATACAATGCGGCAGGGGACTTTGTTTTTCTCCGGACAACAGGAGACACCCTGGTAGTGGATGCCGACAGAGTGATGAACACTAAAATTATACACTCTCTTAAAATGCCAACCAAAGGGATGTTTTGGCATTCAGCTGAGTTCGGCCTCGATTTTGGGAAGGCCAACCAGTGGAATCCTGCTTCGCCGTATTTGTATCTTGAAACAAACCATGCCTATGTTGTCAACCGGTTTTTGCAGCCGGGCATCGGTGTTGGCTACCAGCAGGCGGGTGATTTCAGGATCATGCCAGTGTTTTTAAGCCTCACAGGCGACCTTTGTCGAAGCCGGGTAACTCCTTTCTATTTCTCAAACGTAGGCTATGGGCTTGGGTGGGCGAGGTCGAATGACTGGGGAAATTACGATAAAGTGAGAGGTGGCTTTTTGTGGCATATTGGCGGTGGTTTGAAAATAGCCGGTCGGAACAACGCAGTGTATTTGAAGTCTGGGTATAAAATCCAGAATATTTATTCAGAAGCCAGTATCCCCAATTGGTGGGGAACAACCGGCGGTTTCGAAAACATAGCCAGAACTATCCGAAGAGTATACTTCGGAGTGTCAATGGCTTTCTAGGGCCTCATTCGTCTTTGATCCACTCCCCGTTTCTGTACAGGTATTCGATTGTCACTTCGCCGTCGGTATTATACCATTTAGCAATACCTTCCCTCACGCCGTTCTCATAGGGACTCTCTTCCATCAGCTTACCATTGTCGTGATAGAGTCTGAGCATGCCATTTAGTTTACCGAACTGATAGGCACGTTCTTCCTTTATGTTTTTCCTGTTGTATTTAACATAGGTGCCATGCAATTGCCCATCATGAAAGTAGGCTTTTTCAGTCACCTGCCCGTTTTCATCTACAATCACCTGGGGACCTTGCTTTTTGCCTTTCACATAGCTTGTAACCAATTTTACCACGCCTGTCGGATAGTATTCTGTCCAACTACCCTCTTTTTGCCCATTCAAATAGTCACCCTCCGCAATAATCTTATCGTTGATATCGAGCACGTGTACTTTTACAAGAGATTCATCGCCGGGGTAGGGTGTGCGTACTGCGCTGGGAGGCAGGTCAGCAAATGCGGGGCCGTCACTCACAGTTTGTGATTGCGAACAACCAAGAAAAAGTCCTGCAAGAAAGATGGAATTGATAATAGTTGCCTTCATTTTTGATCAGATTTTTTCAGATCGAAAAATAAAAAGAAGTTCCCTTTAACAAAACATGTATTTTACAAGAAATGCGTTCATGATTCAGTTTTTGAAATTACTTTTGCATCCGCTTAGTGCATGTTGAATATTAAAGAGTTTGCAGAGTGGAAAAAGTAAAGAAGATTCTTGAAAGTGATCGTTTTCAGTATTTCATCATAGGACTTATCGTACTGAATTCAATCACAATTGGGCTTGAAACATCTCCCGCCATAATGGCTTTTACCGGAGATTGGCTTTACCTGCTCGATGAAATTATTTTAGGAGTTTTTGTGGTCGAGCTATTGGTCAAGCTGGGGGTGTACAGGGCCAAATTCTTTGGCGAAGCCTGGAATATTTTTGACCTTTCCATCGTGCTGCTTGCGCTGATCCCCTCAGCCGGTAATTTGTCTATTCTCCGTACGCTCAGGATTCTTCGTACTTTAAGGCTACTGAAGAATGTGCCGAAGCTGAGAATTATTATAGAGGCCCTGCTAAAGTCGATCCCCAGCATTGGCTGGATAGGTGTGCTGGTAATGATTATCTTTTACATTTTCGCTGTTATTGGTACGAGTCTTTACGGAGAGCAGTTTCCTCAGTGGTTCGGCAACCTGGGGGCCTCCATGTTCACGCTGTTTCAGATCATGACATTGGAAAGCTGGGCTTCTGGAATAGCGAGGCCTGTGATGGAGCAGATCCCAAATGCATGGCTCTTTTTCGTTCCATTCATACTTCTTGCCACGTACACTACGCTCAATATTTTTATCGCCATTGTGGTGAACACCATGAATGAGCTACACCAGCATGATATAGCCGAGGAAGAGCGAAAGCTCAAAGAGTTTGTGCACGAAGAAAATGTGGAGCTTCAGCACCTTCTGGAGGAGCTAAAAGCACAGGTAGCAAGAATTGAGAAAAAAGTGAAGGGCTGAATCAGGCCAGTTGCTTTTCCAACTCTTCGATTTTTATTCCTGTTTCCTCCCATTGGTCATTTAGCCTTTCAAGTTCCGCTTTGATTAGCTGGTATTTTTCGTTGCTTTGGGCCAGGGCATCGGGCGATTCAAATACCTCGGGCGAGGCAAGCTCTTTTTCTGCTTCTTCGATCTTTAGCTCGGTTTCGAGAATTTCATTTTCGATTCCATCCATTTTTTTGCGCAGGGCTTTTAGCTCCTTCTGGGTCTCCATCGATAGGTTATTGACCTGGCTCGGCGCTGGTTTTGGCTTAGGTTCCTCTTTTTTCACCTGGGGCTGCACGGAGGGCACCACTGCCGCTTGCTTCTCCTTCCACCACATATACTCCTCATAAGTGCCTGGGTACTCCTTTATTTCGTTGTTTTCGATGTACCAGATTTTATTGGCGATTTCTGTCACAAAGTAGCGGTCGTGGGATACGACTATAAACGTTCCCTCATACTGCTGCAACGCCTGAATGAGGATGTTGACCGACTGAATATCGAGGTGGTTGGTAGGTTCATCAAGCAGTAGGAAGTTGGCTTCAGAAATCAACGTTTTGGCCAGCGCTACTCTTGATTTCTCACCTCCGGAAAGGACTTTAATTTTTTTGAAAACGTCTTCATCGGAGAAAAGGAAACAGCCCAGCACGCTTCTCAGTTGCATTTCCGTTTTGTCCGTTCCTGAAGCTTTCATTTCTTCAAGAATCTCGTACTCGATATTTAGCGCTTCCAGCTGATGCTGTGCGTAGAACGACTTGATAACATTGTAGCCTTCCTCCCTTTTGCCATTCACTTTGTCCGTGCCGGCTATGATACGCAGCAGAGTGGACTTTCCTTTGCCGTTGGCTCCGATCAAAGCAATTTTATCGCCTCGCTCTATATGAGCATTGGTGTTTTTGAGAATAACGAGATCGCCGTAGCTTTTGGATACATCGGTGAGCTGAATCACATGGCGTCCGCTGGGTTTATTGAAGTTGAAGCGAAAGTTGACTTTGGCGTTTTCATCCAGCACATCGTCTATCTTATCCATTCTGTCCAATGCCTTCACACGGCTCTGCACCTGGCGGGCTTTGGTAGCCTTGGCCTTGAATCGCTCAATGAACTTCTCCGTCTGCTTGATCTTTTGCTGCTGATTTTCAAAAGCGTTCTTTTGAATCTCATTTCTCAGCTCTTTCTCCTGCAGGTAAAAATCATAATTACCACTGTAAAGGTTGAGTTTGCCATTGCTTACCTCCACAATCGTGTTTACCGTGTTGTTGATGAAATGCCTGTCGTGAGAAACCACAATCACCGCTCCTTCATAGGTTTTCAGGTAGCTTTCTACCCATTGAATGGACGGAAGGTCGAGGTGGTTGGTAGGTTCGTCAAGCATGAGCAGGGAAGGCTTTTCAAGCAGAAGCTTCGCCAACATTACCCGCATTCTCCAGCCACCCGAAAACTCTTTCAGGGGTCTTGTGAGGTCTTTTGTGCTAAAGCCAATGCCCTCCAATATTTCTTCGGCCTTTGATTGAATAGCATAGCCATCCAGTGCCTCGAATCTTTCCTGAAGTTTGGTGAGCTTCGTTACCAGATTGTCGCTGTAGTTGGCTTCCATTTCAGCCAGCACCTTGTCTATTTTGTGGTGAATGTCGACAGCTTCAGCGAAAGCTTTCATGGCAACATCCAAAATGGGTTCGGCAGACTGGTAGGAGAGGAGGTCCTGGTTAAGAAAGCCTATGGTGCAGTCCTTACTCTGACTGATGTCCCCACCGTCGATAGTGAGGTCACCAACAATCATTTTGAGCAGTGTAGACTTACCCGTTCCGTTAAGACCGATAAGCCCTATTTTGTCTTTGGGTTTTATGTGCAGGTTGGCTCCGTCGTAAAGCACTCTTGAGCCAATATTGTAATTCAAATTATTGATTGAGATCATTCGGCAAATTTAGACTCGTTACGACGAATAACGAAAGTTTTGACAAAGACCTTTTGTCAATTTTCAGGTTATTTCTCAACCAAATTGGCTAACTATGTGTTCAGATTGAAAAAATAACCGTAATCATGATATTGAAACCAATTCGACTAGCTTTTTACCTTGTAGCAGGTGTATTGTCAGTTGCAATTTCTTCCTGTGGGGAGTCATCTAAGGAGGCCGCTACATCAGAGGAGGAGGTTGTTGATGGCGCAACGACCAATGATGGCGATAGCCTTAGTACAATCAATCTACCTGAGGGCTTTGAAATTTCAATTTATGCCAGTGGCATAGATAATGCCAGGTCCATGGCGATCAGCCCGAGTGGGACGATATATGTAGGTAACCGGGGTGGAGATAAAATATACGCCATTCAGGACACCGACAAGGACGGCAAAGCGGATAAGACAATTGTTGTCGCTTCTGGCCTGAAGACACCTAACGGGGTAGCTTTCAAAGATGGTGATTTGTATGTTGGTGAGATTAGCAGACTTTTGAAATACCCAAATGTGGAGGCCAATCTTGAAGCCGTAGGTGAGCCGGTTGTTGTTTATGACGACTACCCGACCGACGAGCATCATGGCTGGAAATACATCGCTTTTGGCCCTGACGGCAAGCTATATGTGCCGGTTGGCGCTCCTTGCAACATTTGCGAAAGCGAGAAAGAAATTTACGCCACCATCACCAGAATGAACCCGGATGGTACGGGCCGTGAGATTTTTGCCAGAGGCGTGAGAAACACTGTGGGCATGACCTGGGATGCCGAAGGCAATCTGTGGTTCACCGACAACGGCAGAGACATGTTGGGAGACGATATGCCTGATTGTGAACTGAACAAAGCTACCGAGGCTGGTATGCATTTTGGCTACCCTTACTGCCACGCCGGAGATATCTCTGACCCGGAGTTCGGATCCAAATTTTCTTGTTCTGACTTCGTAGCTCCAGCTCAAAAGCTTGGTGCTCATGTAGCGCCGCTCGGTCTTAGATTCTATAATGGCGACATGTTTCCTGCAGAGTACAAGGGCAGTATTTTCATAGCGCAACATGGTTCATGGAACAGGAGCAAGAAGTCTGGTTACAGAATAGGGTTGGTGAAAGTAGAAAACGGCAAAGCCGTTAATTATTCAACTTTTGCAGATGGCTGGCTTGATGAAGAAGAGCAGGAAGCCTGGGGGCGTCCGGTGGACGTACAGGTAATGCCTGACGGTTCATTGCTTATATCTGATGACAAGGCTGGGGTGATTTACAGAGTTACCTACAAGGCCTGAGCGGCAAAGAAGTTAAAATGAAAAGGAGGTACTAAGTACCTCCTTTCACCACCTAACCTAAACCAAAAGATTTGACCTTACAGAAATGTAAGGTGTTCAATCAGTGTTAATTAAACCAAATATCTCCGGTAAAAGTTCAAAACCTGGCAAGGCCCCTCATCCTGATGGAAAAACCCGCATTTGACGACATTTATATGGAATTGGCAGTGAACCTTGCCAAGCGGTCTCATTGTATCAAGCGGCATGTGGGGGCTGTGCTTACCAAGGAAACCAGGATCATTTCTATAGGTTACAATGGGCCGCCAGCGGGCACGCACAACTGCGATCTGGAGTGGCCGGAGGTAGGCTGCCCCCGGGATTCGAAAGGCGGCTGCTCATTGGCGATTCATGCCGAGCAGAATGCAATACTATACGCAGTGAAAAATAAGGCGACGGTTGACGGTGCCACCATTTACGTCACGCTGTCCCCATGTCTTTCCTGCGCCAGGATTATCTACACCATGGGCATTTCCAAAGTGATTTACCTCAAGTCGTACGCCGAACACAAGGGTATTCCCAACGACGAAGGAATCGACTTCCTTAGGAAATTTGGTGTGGAGGCAGTGAAGTACGAAGGCACATTGACCAACGTCACGCACATGATTTAGTGGAAATCCCAGGAGCCAAAACTCAAATTTCAATTAAGCACCAAGGCTCCAAATGGCAAATATAAGCCTGCCATAGTAAGCATGGTTGTGCAGTGCTTTTTGGAGTTTCGTGTTTCTTCGCTCCGTTTTTATTTGAGTGTTGATGCTTGCTATTTGTTATTTGAGCTCCCTTGTTTATTCTTCATTTAATTTCCAGAAATCTATATTTGCACCATGATAAACAGACGCCTTCCGGCAGAATGGGAACAGCAAAGTGCGGTGCAGTTGACATGGCCACATGAAGAGAGCGATTGGGCTGAGGACATGGACATTGTGGTGCCATGTTTTGTTGCCATCGCCAGAGAGATATTGAAAAGGCAAAAGCTGGTGGTGGTATGCAAAGACAGCGAGGTTGTGCGAAAGCAGATTGGTGAGGAGTCAGCGGGCCTGATTTTGGTAGAGTTGCCGACCAACGATACCTGGGCCAGAGACCATGGTGCTATCAGTATTGAAGAGGAAGGTAAGCCTGTTTTGCTCGACTTTGTTTTTAATGGCTGGGGGTTGAAGTTTGCTGCCGACAAGGACAACCTGATTTCAGGCAGGCTTCACGAAAAAGGCATCTTTGGTAAGGTGCCAATGAAGCACGCTGGTCTGGCTTTCGAAGGAGGCTCCTTTGAAACGGATGGAGCTGGGACGTTGCTCACAACCACTGAGTGCTTGCTTTCTCCCAACAGAAACCCACACCTATCGCAGCAGGAAGTGGAAGACAAACTAAAGGAGTTGTTTGGTGTAACCAAGGTGCTTTGGCTGAATAACGGGTACCTGGCCGGCGACGATACCGACTCACATATTGACACACTGGCGAGGTTAGTGCCTGGCAACAAAATACTGTATGTGAAATGCGACGACACCGCCGATGAACACTACCAGGCGTTGAAAAAAATGGAGGCAGAGTTGCAAAACCTGACCAATTCGAACGGAATCACTTATGAGCTGATTCCACTGCCGATGGCCGATGTGGCATTTGACGATGATGGTAACCGTCTACCTGCTACGTACGCTAACTACCTGATCATCAATGGGGCTGTTTTGGTTCCATTTTACAATTCGCCTAAGGATCAGAAGGCGGCGGCCATCATTCAAAGGGCCTTTCCTCAGCACGAAATTGTGGGCATCGACTGCAGGCCTTTGATCCTCCAGCATGGCTCCTTACATTGTGTAACCATGCAATATCCAGTGGGCGTAGTTGTATAAATTTCAAAACCAGAAAAACCATGGCAGAGAAAATACTGAAAGTTGGTTATGTGCAGCAATCTTGCTCCGAAGTGAGAAAAGACAATGTGGCTAAGAGCATTGCCGGCATAAGGGAATGTGCCAGAAGAGGTGCACAATTAGTGGTGTTGCAGGAGCTGCATACCGGTGTCTACTTTTGCCAGGCTGAGGATGTCAACCGTTTCGATATGGCCGAAAGCATTCCGGGCCCCTCCACAGAAGAGTTCGGTGTCATTGCTAAAGAGCTGGGCATTGTGTTAGTGACATCCCTATTTGAAAAAAGGGCGCCTGGGTTGTATCACAACACTGCCGTGGTGCTGGAAAAAGACGGAACTATTGCTGGGACCTACCGCAAAATGCATATTCCTGACGATCCGGGGTACTACGAAAAGTTTTACTTCACGCCAGGTGACATGGGCTTCAATCCCGTGGAAACTTCCGTTGGGAAGTTGGGTGTGTTGGTGTGCTGGGATCAGTGGTATCCGGAAGGGGCAAGGCTGATGGCCATGGCCGGGGCTGATCTGCTGATTTACCCAACAGCCATCGGCTGGGATCCGCACGATACCAAGGAAGAACAAAAGCGGCAGCAGGACGCCTGGATCATTTCTCAGAGAGGCCATGCTGTGGCCAATGGCTTGCCGGTAGTGAGTGTGAACAGGGTAGGCTTTGAGCCCGACTTTAGCGGAGTAGGGAATGGCAGCCGCTTCTGGGGACACAGCTTTGTGGCAGGCCCGCAGGGAGAGTTTTTGTATGTAAGTCCGTCCGATCTGGCGGAAAATGTGGTGCTGGATGTTGACCTGGGCAGGGCAGAGGATGTTCGAAGGATTTGGCCGTTTTTCAGAGACAGAAGGATAGACGCCTATGGAGATATTGTAAAGAGATGGGGTAAATAAGGGGCTATCAGTTCAGCTATACAATATTCACTTCAGCCAAAAGTTCAACATCAAATCGCTTCTTTACAGAAGCCTGGATTTCCTGCGCCAACTGCCAGATATCGCCCCCTTTACCGCCTCCATAGTTAACCAGCACCAGGGCCTGGTTTTTATGCACACCAATTTGCCCAATAGTTTTCCCTTTCCAGCCATCTTTCTCTATCAGCCACCCGGCAGGTACCTTCACTGATCCGTCTTCCTGCGGATAGCCTGGAATCGCCGGGTAATCGCTTTTGAGTGCCTCATAAGCCTTACTTGCAATGGTTGGGTTCTTGAAAAAGCTGCCTGCATTGCCAATTTCCTCAGGATTTGGAAGCTTCGATTGGCGGATGTGAATGACCGCCCTGCTCACATCGGCTATAGTAGGATGTTCGATGTTCCAGCTTGCCAGCGTCTCATTAATGGCACCGTACTTCGTGTTGACTTTAGCCTCTTTTTGAAGCACAAAAGTGACTGATGTAATGATGAACTTGTCCTTTAGGGCCTTTTTGAAAACGCTTTCTCTGTAGCCAAACTCACATTCGTCCGTGCTAAAAGTTCTCGTTTTGCCTGTTTCAATCTCTACTGCCTCCAGGCTGTGAAACACGTCTTTGATCTCTACGCCGTAGGCTCCAATGTTTTGCATGGGTGCTGCACCTACCGTCCCCGGGATCAGCGATAAATTTTCGATGCCTCCCCAGCCCTTCGCCACGCAATGCATTACCAACTCATGCCACACCACGCCAGCTCCTACTTTTATAACGATCTCATCCTGGCTTTCTTCTTGAACCCGAACCCCTGGCAACGAAAGTTTTACCACCAGACCATCAAAATCTTTCGTGAACAGAACGTTGCTGCCGCCACCAAGAATTAGATGAGAATTACTTTTAAAGATGTCTGAACTGATAATTTCCTTTAGCTCATCAACCGATTTGGCCTCGGTGAAGTATTTGGCTTTTACATCCAGATGAAACGTGTGATAGCGATGCAGGCTCTTGTTTTCGTCGATTTTCATAGAGAACCTAAAATTAGGAAAGCTTATGCTTTATCATTGTTTTTCGGTGTTTTAAGTTTTTCCAACCACATCTGTCCACAATAGCTCCGCTGGTATATTCTTTTCGAGGGTAAAGCCTTTCAGACTTTCAGATGTCTGTTTTTTAGGATCATCAGTGAATTGAAGATTTGATTTTTTTTTACCAGATTTAGAGCCATGTCTTCAATACCTACACAGGACAATACCTTGAAATCACATTTTCTCAATCTCCCTGACACAGCCGGGTTGCAAGCAAAAGAGAGGGTGGGGAGTATTGACGAAGGTGCTTTGTGGGAGGATTTTAAGAGGGGGAGCGAGGTGGCATTGTCTCAAATTTACTCCCTGTATTCGAAAGATATTTACAACTATGGTTGTCAGTTTACCAAAAACCACGAGTTGGTAAGAGACAGTATCCAGGATCTTTTTATAGAGTTGATAAAAAGCAGAGCCAGCCTGGGCTCAACTACCTCGGTCAAATTTTATCTGTATAAGTCTTTGCGCCGGAAGCTGGTACGAGCGCTCAAAAAGCAGAGCAGGTTGTTTGTTACTGATGACATTCAGGAACAGGGATCATTTGCTGTTAGCATCTCGCCGGAGTTGGTGCTGCTGAAGAATCAGCTAGACGAAGATCAACGGGTGCTTTTGGAAAAGTCGATCAATGCGTTAACTGTTTCTCAGCGTGAAGCCGTCCTGCTCTATTTCTATGAAGGGCTCAGCTATGCCGAAATAAGTGACCTGATGGAGATAGGTAAAGTGAAGTCAGCGAGGGCACTACTCTACAGGGCTATTTCTGCCATGACAGAATTTTTAACCCCCTACAAATCCGATTTGCTACCACTCCTGCTGTTTTACCTCGGTCTTTTCAAGGGGTAGGGTGTTGCAAATTTGGCAAAGAAACCCACCATTCTTTGCTGTTTCATCGTGTGTTTTTTGATTATACTATCTTCTGGTGTAAATATTCAAAAATGCTATGGTCATTTTGAGAGTGCTTGCCTTTATATAACTGTAACCAGGGTTATCAAAGCGGGCTTACCAGTAAGGCTCGGGCACTTATCGGCATTCAATGAACTATAGCGAATACACCGTCGAACAATTTTTACAAGACCAGTACTTTACGAACTGGGTTTTGAGACCATCGAGAGAATCCGATAAGTTTTGGCAGGATTGGATCAGGCAGAACCAGGAAAAACTACCTCAGATTGAGCTTGCGAGAGAAATCATACTCTCAACCACCTACAAGAACGAGCACGTTCTTTCTGAAGAAGACAACTCCAGCATTTTGGAGAACATTATGCGGGCGCAGGCTGACCTGGGCAACCACCAGATCGGAACCGGGTTTGCCTGGAGGCAATTGCTCCGGGTGGCTGCCGTTGTGGCAATTGTCGCCTCCGTGGCCATTTACTTTATGATGCCCGGAGAAAAGGAGCCTGAGGTTGTACAAGTGACCCCTTCCACTGTTATCAAGACTGCCGAGCTTGGGCAGAAGCGAACCGTCGGTTTGCCCGATGGCACTATCGTAAAGCTCAATGCGGGAAGCAGTCTTTCGTACCTCCAGCCATTTGAGGGCAAGGAGAGAAAGGTAGTGCTGGAAGGAGAAGCTTTTTTTGAAGTGACCAAAGACGAAAACCGCCCCTTTGTTATCGAAGCTGGAGGACTGACCACCACAGTGTTGGGAACCTCTTTCAATATTTCTTCTTACGATGAGGCAGGGTCGGTAAAAGTATCTGTGCTTTCAGGAGTGGTGGAGGTAAAGAGTCGGAGAGGGCAAAAGGAAGTGCTGTATCCTGACATGATGGGAGTGTTGTACAAAGACACCGAAAACCTTAACAAAACCACTTTTAACGAAAAAGAGGAGTTTGGCTGGAAAGATGGCATTATCTACTTTAAAAACAACCCGCTGAAAGAAGTATTCAGGCGGCTTGAGAAGTGGTATGGCGTGAGTATCAAGCTTGATTCTGATAAAATATTGCAGGGAACCTACACTGGCGAATTCAAAAATGCCTCCCTGGAAAAAGTGCTGGAGGGTATCTGTTATACCTCTCAGCTCACCTACTCAATAGACAACGAAGAAATTACCATTAAACTACAAACCAATTAACTATGAAACACGAAATGACCTACTCCCCCTAAAAGAGAGAGCCGGAAGAAAACTCCCGGCCCCCATTCCTTAATCAATTCATTCCAGTTGATTGGCGTCCACTAAATGTATTGGTCAAGGTGCTTAGTAAAATAGGATTCACTAAAACATTTAAAATTATGAAAAATGCACTACTGAGGAAAATTATTCTTATGTCCAGGTTGATGCTATATGGAATATTTGTGCAGGCGTTCTTTATTTCTTTGCTCAATGCGGGAGATATTGCTGCCCAGGAGAGTATATACGAGATCAAGCTGGATGTTTATCAGCAAGACAAAACAGTCTCCCAGTTCTTTAAATACGTCGAAAGAAAAACGGATTTTAAGTTCACCTATAATAGCGATCAGGTCGATCTCAATTCGAAGGTCTCGATCAGCGCCACCGACAAATCTCTTGGAGACATTCTCGAGGAAGTTTCTCAAAAAGCCAAAATGAACTTCAGGCGAATAGACTACAACATCCATGTGAGTAAAAAGGAAGACACTTCCGATCAGGTGGAAGAGGTGATAAGTGTTTTCACTGCCGACGTACCGATATCAGGAAAGGTATTTGACGAGAATGGCGACCCATTGCCTGGCGCAACGATTGTGGTAAAGGGAACGGCAGTGGGCACTATCAGTGATATTAATGGGAGCTTTAATTTGCTAGCACCCAATGATGCAACAAGCCTTATTGTTTCTTTTGTTGGCTATCAGAGCCAGGAAGTGTCTATTGCCGGACGGAGCACAATAGACGTGACGCTACAGGCTGATATTCAGGCGCTTCAGGAGATTGTTGTGATTGGCTACGGTGCAGTGAAGAAAGCAGACATAACCGGATCGGTAGCCCAAGTGAAAAGCGAAGAACTACAGGCCGTACCAGTGTTCAACGTAGAGCAAGCCCTCAAGGCACGTGCCGCAGGCGTGCAGGTAACGCAGAACTCGGGAGAACCCGGTGGAAGAATTGAGGTGCGCATACGAGGTGGTAATTCAATGATTGGCAGCAACCAGCCTTTATACGTGGTAGACGGCTTTCCTATGACGGGTGGCATCAACTTCCTAAACCCCGCCGACATCGAGTCCATCGACATTTTGAAAGATGCCTCTGCCACCGCCATTTACGGTGCCCGTGGCGCCAACGGCGTGGTAATTATTACCTCCAAACGAGGCACTACAAATCAAAAAGGGAAAATAGAAGTCAATAGCTTTTATGGGGTTCAAACAGCGACAAAGCAGTACGACTTGATGAATGCCAAAGAGTATGCTGTGATTGCCAACGAATGGTTGAAAAATGGTGGTCAAACCCCCTTTTTCGATGTAAATGCCGTACAAAACCCCGGAACCGATTGGCAGGATGAAGTATTGAGGGCTGCGCCTATTCAGAACCACACCATCGCATTTTCGGGAGGATCGGAGAAGACACGATATTCCCTTTCAGGTAATTATTTTGATCAGGAAGGTATTCTGATAAACACAGGAGCAAAGAGAGGCTCAGTAAGATTGAATTTGGATCACGAGGTCAATGATTGGCTGAAAACGGGTGTCAACCTGAACGTTTCCAGAAGACAGCAGCTATCTGTGCCGGTTAATAATGGCTACCGTGGTACAACAGTACTCTCCGCTGCAGCGTCGGCCCCTCCAACGCTTTCAGTGTATGACGAGAATGGCCTGCCCACACAAATTGAGAAGGCATACAACTTTGGCTCTGCCGACATGAGAAACCCAATGATTTTTGCTCAAAATCAAACGGATGCCCTGTCTAACAATGTTGTCGGAAATGCTAATTTCGAAGTGAAGATAACTGAAGACCTCTCATTCAAAACCCTTTTGGGAATTGAGTACGCTTACACACTTAGCGACTACTTCTCGCCAATTATTTTCGAGAACGACAGGGGATCAGCTTCGCAAAACAACTACTACAGGAGCTCTTTCCTGAATGAAAACACCTTGCGATACAACAAGACCTTTAACGATCTGCATAGCCTAAGTGTAGTGGCTGGCTATACCTACCAGACAGACATGAACAGAAGTTTTGGTATTGGCGTGAGTGGGTTCTCAAATAACACCACCAGGAATTACAACCTGGCGGCTGCCGAAACGATCAATACGCCTGGTTCAGGGATTTCCGAATGGACACTTGCTTCCTGGCTGGCAAGGGCAAACTACTCATTCAATGACAAATACCTGCTTACAGTTAGCATGAGAACGGACGGATCTTCACGGTTTGGCACCAACAACAAGTGGGCCGTCTTTCCTTCAGCAGCTATTGGCTGGAGAATTTCAGAAGAGGACTTCATGAGAAATGTCACAGCAGTGAGCGACCTGAAACTAAGGGCCAGCTACGGAATCACCGGAAATACTGCGTTGTCTCCTTACCAGTCACTTGATCGGATGAACTCTGTCAGGGCCATCTATGCCGACCAGAGCCCCTCAATAGGATTTAGCCCCTCAGGAATATCGAATCCCGATTTGAAGTGGGAGACCACTGCACAGATGGACATAGGCGTTGATTTCGGCATGCTCGACAACCGTTTGCGGTTCACTGCCGATTACTACAAGAAGAATACCACTGACCTGCTCGCATCGGTACCACTTCCTCCATCAGTTGGATTTGGCTCTATTCTTCAGAATGTCGGCGAAATTGAGAATCAGGGTTTTGAATTTACGGTGAATACCGACATTCTGACCCGTGCAGTCACTTGGGATGTAACAGCAAGTTTCTCGGCCAATAAAAACAAGGTAGTAGAAATTGCAGGAGGCAGCGACATCCTGAGTGCGGGGCAAGGTGCTTTGTGGTCGAGCACCAACATAGCCAGAGAAGGCGAGCCATTAGGAAGTTTTTATGGCTATTTGGAAGACGGATTGACCGATCAGGGCTTTATTAAGTATATGGATCTGAACGGCGATGGTATCATCAACTCGCTTGATCGCACCATCCTCGGCAACCCCAACCCTGGTTTCTTCTACGGGATCAATTCTCATCTCACTTACAAGGGTTTCGATTTGAACGTATTCTTCGAGGGCGTGTATGGTAATCAAATATTCAATGCTACCAACGGCACCCACTTGAATTCATTCCAGCGTGGCAACAACCAGTTTCGGGACTTGCTTGGGAATTACTGGACCGAGGAAAACCCCAACCCAAATGCCAAATACCCCAAGATCAGCTCGGCAACAGCTATTGACATATCTGATCGGTTCATTGAGCAGGGAAATTACCTGAGAGTTAAATCCATCAGGTTGGCCTACAACCTACCCGTGAAAAACTGGGGGATGAATTGGGCTGACCAGGCACAGATTTATTTGTCGGGCACCAACATGTTTACTTTCACCAAGTACACAGGTCTTGATCCTGAAGTCAACACAAAGGGTGTCGAGTCATCGAATATCTCCAGTCGTTTAGAAATGGGGCATGATCAAAGTAGCTACCCTAATGCGAAAATGTCTTCCATTGGTTTGAAAATTAACTTCTAAATCTGACAGTCATGAAGAGAATATCATACATATATGGCATAGCCATCACAGCAGTATCGTCAATTTTCCTTTTGTCATGTTCCGACATGCTGGATGAAGTTCCGAAGGACTTTGTTTCGAGAGCAAACTATTATCAGAATGAAGCAGATGCCCAGGGTGCCCTGAATGGCGCCTACAGTTCAGTTGGTCCGGATTTTTACGGGATTACTAACTATTTGATGACGGAGCTTCAGGGCGACTACTTAAATGGTAGGGGGTCACAAGCACCCATATCTATTGTTGATCAGGTATTAAATCAACAAAATATTGGCCGGGCAAACGCTAATTGGGGCACACTGTATAGTGCTATCAACAGAGCCAACGCTGTTTTGGATAACGTGCCTCTTATTGAAAACATCTCTGAGGAAGCTCGGGAACGTATCCTGGCCGAGGCGCATTTTCTTCGGGCACTTGCGTATTTTGAGCTGGTGCGTGGCTGGGGGCCTGTTCCAGTTAAAACAACTGAGAGTAAAGACTTGTCTGAGTTGTCTTCGCCAAGAGAGCCCGAGGCAGTTGTTTACCAACTGATCATCGACGACGCCAAAGCGGCAGAGGCTGGGCTCGGATCTGTACAAAACGAAACCGGAAAGGCGTCCGTTTGGGCGGCGAAAATGCTATTGGCCCATGTTTATCTGACAACGGAAAACTGGGCGCTGGCAGCGGAAAAGGCTGATGAAGTGATAACTGGCGGCCCCTATTCACTTGTTTCTGTTAGCGTGCCCAACGATTTCTATAAAATATTTGCTGCAGAAACCAGCCCTGAAGACATCATGTCGGTTCACCACTCTGATATAAGCGGATCAGCAATTCCTACTTATATTCACATGGGAAGCAACTATCCCTATAACTATAGTAGCTCTGGGTTCTTTGCCTGGTTGCCAGACACTACCTCATTCATTGGTGCCAGCTGGGATGACAATGACCTTAGAAAGCCCTTCAACTTGTACCGGGAGTTTCAAAACGCAGCCGGTAATTGGGTGTCGCTACCGTCTACAGCACCCGTTCTTTTTAAGAAATTCATAACCAATTCCGAGGGACTTAGCATTTACAGTGTTCCCGTCTATCGGTTCACCGAAGCCTTTCTTTTCTATGCGGAAGCCTCGGCAATGGCTGACGGAGCACCTTCGGCACTGGCACTGGAACGACTAAATATGATCAAACGCCGGGCCTACGGATATGCTCCTCAGGCGCCCTCGCCGGTTGATTATCCAAGTGGCATGAGTAGAGATGAATTTATTGAAACGGTACTGCAGGAAAGGGCCTACGAATTTATTTTAGAGCGTCGTCGCTGGTGGGATTTGAAAAGAACAAATCGGGTCAAGGAAGCTTTTGCTGAAGTTGGCAAAACATTTATTGATCAGCGTATGCTTTGGCCAATTCCTGAGAGTGAGATCAACAACAATCCCGCTATTACTCAGCAGGATCAGAATCCAGGCTATTGAAAACTAGGTTGGTTGGTAAATGGGTGAGCGTAAGCTATTGCGCCACCCTATTACCTCCATTCCTTTCAATCAAAGCCATTGTTGATTTGTTATAACCTGATTAAAATCAAGAATATGAAGCTAAAAATAGTTAGCTGTGTGCTTGCCATGCTGTTTCTGGCCACCTCTTTTCATCAGCAGGCACCAGCAGCAAAAAAAGGCCCATCCTATGACCTTGTGGTCTATGGTGGAACCTCGGCCGGAGTTGTTGCAGCTATTCAAGTTGCCCGCTTGGGAAAGAAGGCCATCATCATCGAGCCGGGAGGTCGCCTGGGAGGTGCAATGAGTGGTGGGCTTGGCTGGTCTGATATCGGCAATGAGGAGACGATAGGAGGTATATCGTTAGAATTCTTTCAAAGAGTACATGAGTATTATCAGGATGAATCAGTGTGGAAAGCACAGACTCGTTCATCGTACCAGCTAAACGGCAATCACGCCATTTCAGAACGTGGCCCTATGTGGACGTTTGAGCCGGAAGTGGCTCAAAAGATACTGCTGGAGATGATAGCCTCAGCTCCACAGAAGATAGAAGTGGTTTACAATGAACGTATTGACCTGAAAAAGGGTGTTCAAAAGAAGAACGGCGAGATCAAAGCGCTAAAGACAGAATCGGGAAAAGTATTTATCGGCAAATTCTTTATAGATGCTTCTTACGAAGGCGATTTGTTGGCATTGGCCGACGTATCTTACCACGTAGGCAGGGAAAGTCGGGATACCTATAATGAGTCTCTTGCCGGTGTTCTGGGGCCAACTATTAAGGTAAGGCAGCCTAAGCAGTTTTTTGGGCCGGAAATCTCTCCTTATGATGACAACGGTCAATTGCTTCCCACCATTCAAGACGTGCCCATGGGCGAGCAAGGACAGGGCGATAACAAAATTCAGGCATTCAACTTCAGAACCTGCCTTACTACTTTCGAACCCAACAAAATTCCCATCGAGAGACCTGACAACTATGACTCTATGCAGTATGAATTGTTGTACCGGTATATCGAGCTGAAAAAGCTTACGAAAATCAGTCAGGTGCTGACCATCAGTGCCATTCCCAACCTCAAAACCGACATCAATGATGGAGGTCATGGTTCGCCTTTCTCCACCGATTATAACGGAATGAACTGGGACTACCCGGAGGGGGACTATGCCACCAGAGAGCGTATTTGGAAAGAACACTACGATTTCACCATTGGCCTATTCTATTTCCTTGGTCACGATCCACGGTTACCACAAGCAATGCGTGGCGAAATGCTGTCATACGGGCTGCCAAAGGATGAATATGTCGACTCAGGCAACTGGACGCCGCAAATGTACATTAGGGAAACCAGGCGAATGATTGGCGGGCATGTGCTGACGCAAGCCGACTGTCAGGAGACAGTGACCAAACCAAATTCAATAGGAATGGCCTCCTACGGGCCGGACTCCCACCATGTGCAAAGGGTAGTTTATAATGGCGAAGTGCAGAACGAAGGAAATTTTCTGGAGCCGCACAAGTCGTACGAAATACCGCTTGGCGTCATATTGCCGAAGTCAAATGAGTGTAAAAACCTGCTCGTGCCGGTATGCGTGTCCAGTTCACATATCGCTTTTGGGTCGATACGGATGGAGCCAGTATTCATGATCATGGGCCAGGCTGCAGGCACTCTTGTTTCTCTGGCAATCGACAATCACTTGCCAGTTCAGGAGGTGGGTTATGATGAGCTGAGGAGCCAATTGTTAAAAGACAAACAAAAACTGAAGCTGGATGAGTAGGCTCCAGTTTGTTGGCAGGCACTGGGGGGCTTGGCGCAGAAGAAATACCTTGCAACCTGCTACTCGTAAAAGTATCCTTTGCCAATTGACCCCAACATTCGAACTTTAACCTAAAAAAATCTGACTATGAAAAAATGGCTAACACTCTTTGCGGCACTTGCACTTGTCTCTTCCGCTTGCACTCCCGACAAATCTTCGACAAGTGATCCACTTGTTTACTCAGCGGACATTGTGGTGTACGGCGGCACCTCCGCAGCCGTAACCGCTGCCGTGCAGGCCAAAAAAATGGGAAAAACGGTGATAATGGTGTCGCCCGATACTCACCTCGGAGGGCTGTCGTCGGGCGGTCTCGGCTTCACCGACACTGGCAGAAAAGAAGTGATCGGAGGCCTTTCGAGGGAGTTTTACCACCGGCTCTACCAGCACTACCAAAAACCTGACTCGTGGAAATGGCAGCAGCAGTCGGAGTATGGCAACAAAGGGCAGGGCACACCAGCCATCGATGGCAACTCAAGAACGATGTGGATATTTGAACCGCATGCAGCCGAGAATGTGTTCGAAGGGTTTGTTACGGAAAATGAAATCGAAATTTATAGAGACGAATGGCTCGACAGGGAAGGCGGTCTGGTGAAGGAAAATGGTAGGATTGTGTCTTTCAAAACGCTAAGTGGCAAAACATTTACCGGGAAAATGTTCATCGACGCCACCTACGAAGGCGACCTTATGGCTAGCGCCGGGGTCAGCTATCATGTAGGTCGTGAAGCCAATAGTGTGTATGGTGAAGAATGGAATGGTGTGCAGGCGGGTGTATTTCACCATGGCCACTATTTTAAAGAAAATATTGACCCTTACCTGGTGCCAGGAGACCCATCAAGCGGGCTTCTTCCTTATATTTCAAGTGATGAGCCTGGCCCCAATGGTTCTGGCGACCATAAGATACAGGCTTATTGCTTTCGTATGTGCCTGAGTAACCACCCCGACAACCGTGTGCCTTTTGTCAAACCGGAAGGGTATGACCCGTCAAAATACGAATTGCTTGCAAGGGTGTATGCCGCTGGCTGGGGTGAAACATTTCAAAAATTTGACCCCATTCCCAATCGGAAGACGGACACCAACAACCATGGCCCTTTCAGTACCGATTTTATTGGCATGAACTACGACTACCCTGAAGCCACCTATGCAAGAAGAAGGGAAATCATTGCCGAACACGAAAGCTATCAAAAGGGCTTGATGTACTATCTGGCGAATGACCCTAACGTGCCAGAGGATGTTCGTACGGAGATGAGCCAATGGGGCCTCGCAAAGGATGAATTTACCGACAATGGCAACTGGCCTCATCAGATATATGTGCGTGAGGCCAGGCGCATGATAGGAGACCACGTAATGACAGAGCATGATGTGCTTAACCACAATGTGGTGCCTAAGCCAGTCGGGATGGGTTCTTATACGCTGGATGCTCACAATTCTCAGCGATATGTAACTACCGAGGGCTTTGTCCAGAATGAAGGCGACATTGGAGTCCATGCGCCAGAGCCTTACAGCATTTCGTATGGATCTATCGTGCCAAAGGCAAGTGAATGTGAAAACCTGCTGGTGCCTGTTTGTGTATCAAGCACGCATATTGCCTTCGGCTCCATCAGAATGGAACCTGTTTTCATGATCCTGGGGCAGAGTGCTGCCACTGCTGCCGTGCAGGCAATAGCTGACAATGTACCAGTACAGGGAGTAGACTATGAGAAGCTTAAGGCGCAACTTATTAAAGACACTCAGAAGCTTACAATGGAAGACATCTAAACAACCGACTAACTACAATCTTTATGAAAAATATCATCTTATTACTTGCCTTAGTTTTCATCTTTTCTTGTTCTTCCTCCACCGGCGAGGAGCAGTCGTCAGGATACGACATTGTTGTGTACGGAGGAACCTCGGGTGGCATTGCAGCGGCTGTTCAGGCATCAAGGATGGGCAAAAAGGTACTACTTATTGAGCCATCAAAGCACATTGGCGGCTTAACTACTGGCGGACTGGGGCAAACAGATATTGGCAACAAACAAGCCATCGGCGGCATATCAAGGGAGTTTTATACCAATATCCGCACCCATTACAACGACCCCGCTAACTGGAAGTGGCAGGAACCATCCGCCTATATGGACGGAGGGCAAACCCGCACAGTGGAAGGTGAGCCTACCATGTGGACTTTTGAGCCGTCGGCAGCAATGAAGGTTTATGAACAGATGATAGCCAAAGAAAAAATTGAGCTGGTCATCAACAAAAAGCTCAATAGAGAAGCTGGCGTAACCATGAATGGAACCAGTATATCTCAAATTGAAATGCAGGACGGCACGGTGTACACTGGCAAAGTGTTTATCGACGCCACTTATGAAGGCGATCTGATGGCGGCGGCTGGTGTGAGCTACCACGTAGGCCGTGAAGCGAACAGTGTCTACAACGAGACCTACAACGGAGTACAATTATTGGATGGGCATCAATTCCCCGAGGGTATTGATCCCTACGTCAAAAAAGGTGACCCAAACAGCGGCTTGCTGTGGGGCATAACGGACGACGAGCTAAAGGAGCAGGGTAGCGGCGACGATTTGGTGCAGACTTACAACTTCAGGATTTGCTTGACGACTAATCAGGACAATATGGTGCCAATCACCGAGCCTGACAACTACGACCCTGCCAGATATGAACTGCTGTTGAGACTTCTGGAGGCCTTGCCAGACAGAAGAAAGCTGAACAATCATTTTATCTGGAGTCACATGCCCAATGAGAAAACGGACATTAACAACAGGGGTGCGTTTTCTACTGACATGATCGGTATGAGTCATGCCTATCCCGAGGCTAGCTACGAAGAGAGGGAGGCCATTATTAAAGAGCATGAAGACTACACAAAAGGGCTGCTTTATTTCTACGCTTCTGATCCACGGGTACCAACTGAACTTCGGGAAGAAATGAAAACCTGGGGCTACCCCAAAGATGAATACACAAGCAATGGCAATTGGTCGCCGCAGTTGTATGTGAGGGAAGTACGCCGCATGATCGGAGAATATGTCATGACGCAAGCCAACTGTGTTGGGGAGGAAGTAATTAGTGACCCCGTTGGGCTAGCTGCTTACACGATGGACTCACACAATTGCCAGCGCATAGTAGTGGATGGCATGGTGAAAAATGAAGGAAACGTAGAAGTTGGAGGTTTTCCTCCATATCCAATATCCTACCGTTCCATTGTACCGAAGAAAGACCAGGCTACCAACCTGCTGGTGCCTGTGGCGCTTTCCGCCAGTCACATCGCTTTTGGCTCAATCAGAATGGAGCCTGTGTTCATGGTGCTGGGCCAGTCAGCAGCCACAGCAGCTGCATTGGCCATCGATAACAGACAAAACGTGCAGGCTGTCAACTATGACGCTTTGAAAAAGCAACTGCTCGAGGATGGTCAGCGATTGAACCCCTAACAGGTCACAAAATTAAAAAGCAAGTTTCAGTAGTTTGGTAGGTGAGGTTAAACCCCGGCTTTTTGGGCCGGGGTTAAATTTTACTTTTCAAACAGCACCTCTCCACCCACAATGGTCATCACCACCCGGGTATTGAGAATGTTCATCTCATCAATTGTCATGATATCCTTATCAAATACAGTGAAATCAGCGAGTTTGCCTACTTCAATGGATCCTTTGATGTCCTCCTCAAAAGCACCGTAAGCAGCATCCAGCGTGTAGGAAATCAGTGCCTGCTCCCGGGTCATTTTCTGATCGGCTTCGTAACCGCCTTCAGGGGTTCCTTTCAGCGTTTTACGAGTCACCGACGCATAGAAGGAGGGGAGTGGGGCAAGTGGTTCCACAGGAGCATCAGTTCCATTGATCACTTTGGCACCACTTTGCAAAAGCTTCTGCCACACATAGGCACCATCTACAATTCTTTTCTCCCCAAGTCTGTTGATAGCCCAGGGCCTGTCGCTCGACATATGAATGGCTTGCATAGCCGCAATCACCCCTAATTCTGCAAACCTTGGGATGTCGGCCAGGTCGAGGTGTTGTGCATGCTCAATCCTGAACCGTGAATCTTTGGCGTTTTCGGGGTTGTTCTTCAGAGCGGCTTCATAGATATCCAGTACCTCCTGATTACCCCGATCGCCAATGGCGTGCGTGCAAATCTGGAAGCCAGCGGCCAGCCCTTCGTTGGTCACTTTCTCTATTTCTTCCATTGGCGTCACATTGTGGCCAAACACCCCCGGCATGTCGCTGTATTCTTCCAGCAGCCAGGCACCTCTTGAACCAAGTGCGCCATCTGAGTAGAGCTTTATTGAGCGAACCGTCAGGTGATTGTCGCCAAGCCCGATTTCAGGTCCCTTGTCGTAGTATTCCTCCAGCAGAGCCTGGTCATGCCCGCTCAACATAGTGTAGAGCCTTATTTTGAGTTTTCCTTCTTCGGCAAACTGCTTGAAAAGCTCAATATCATCTTTGCCAGCTCCAGCGTTTTGGAAACTGGTAATGCCCAATTCTAAACACGACTCAACAGCTAGCTCAAGCGCCCTTTGCTGTTTTTCGATAGTGGTTTCAGGAATGGCAGCCCTAATGAGCCCCTGAGCCGTCTCGTTAAACAGTCCCGTAGGCTCGCCATTGATGTCACGGAAGATATCGCCGCCGTCTGGTGTCTTCGTATCTTTGGTGATGCCCGCCAGCTCCATGGCTTTGGCATTGGCGAAACCAGCATGCCCGCTCGCATGCGAAAGAAACACCGGGTGATTCGGAACTGCTTCACTTAGCAAGTGATGCGTTTGAAAGCCGTCGACCATTCTTTCTGCTGGTTTTATCCACTTGTCCTGATGCCAGCCCCGGCCAAGTATCCATTCGCCCTCCGGCGTTTCGTCTGCCACTTTTTTCACCTGTGCCACAAGCTCTTCATAACTGGTTGTGGCCATC
The DNA here is from genome assembly GCF_040222815.1 of Imperialibacter sp. Taxonomy (GTDB): domain Bacteria; phylum Bacteroidota; class Bacteroidia; order Cytophagales; family Cyclobacteriaceae; genus Imperialibacter. The sequence continues at coordinate 53,461 of NZ_JAVKCH010000030.1, forward strand.
AAATCCACGTTCATCAGGTTGTAACCCACGCCCATAATGTGTGCATGAGATTCAATAAAACCCGGTGTCATCGTTTTGCCTTCAAGATTAATCACCTGAGTTTCCGGCCCCACCATATCCTCAGCGCCATCTTTGCTACCCACATATATAATAGAGTCGCCGGTTACAGCCACAGCATCTGCCTTCTGTCCGCCCACGGCGGTGTAAATATTACCTCCCCAAATGACCATGTCGGCCTTGGGGGTTTCCTGGCACGCTGTAAAGGCCAGGCCGATAACAATGAGTAGAATGGTTGGTTTCATATACTTTTACAAATGGGTTAAAACTGAGTAAGCTCGAAATACTCACTTATGTTTCTCTTTTCAAAGAAGAATTATTCCTGACCTGGAGGCACTAAGGCATTATTAACACACCTATTTTTTAATCTTAGTGAAAAATGTCTAATTTTGCGCTCCCATTCGGGTGAATGGGCTTCCGGGCATTCTGGATGAGTTTAAACTAAATATTGTTGTGGGCTGGTCCTGCTGCAACAGTGTAATTTTGGACCTTTATTTTTATGGGAGAAACAGCAGTAGAATTTGATTGGGAAGGCTTGTCAGCCAAAGGATTTGGCGAAGGCTATTCAAAATCAAAGCGTGCCGAAATGGAGAAACTCTATGAAGGCACTCTTAACTCGATCACTGAAAAAGAAGTGATCAACGGAACGGTTGTAGGTATTACTGACCGTGACGTAATCGTTAACATCGGTTTCAAATCCGACGGACTTGTGGCCCTGTCTGAATTTCGTGACAGACCTGAGTTGAAAGTTGGTGACGAAGTGCAGGTGTATATTGAGGAGCAGGAAAACGCCAATGGGCAGCTTGTTCTTTCAAGAAGAAAAGCCAAAATCGTTAAGGCATGGGAAACCATCCAACACGCTTATGAGCACGATGAAGTGATCGAAGGTATGGTGAAACGCCGTACTAAAGGTGGTCTTATCGTCGACATCTATGGTGTTGAGGCATTCCTTCCAGGCTCACAAATTGATGTGAAGCCAATTCGTGACTTCGATGTATTCGTTGGTAAGAAAATGGAAGTGAAAGTTGTGAAGATCAACTACACCAACGACAACGTGGTAGTATCTCACAAAGTATTGATCGAAAAAGATCTTGAGAAGCAAAAGGCCGAAATCCTGAACAACCTTGAAAAAGGTCAGGTACTCGAAGGTGTGATCAAGAACATGACCAACTTTGGTGTGTTCATCGACCTTGGTGGTGTTGACGGCCTGTTGCACATTACTGATATCTCCTGGGGACGTATCAACCATCCGGAAGAAGTGCTTCAGCTTGACGCAAAAGTCAACGTGGTTGTACTCGACTTCGATGATGAGAAGAAGCGTATTTCTCTGGGTATGAAACAACTTACGTCACATCCTTGGGATTCACTTGGCAAAGAGATCGAAATTGGTTCTAAAGTGAAGGGCAAGATTGTGAACGTAGCAGACTACGGTGCATTCCTTGAATTGCTTCCTGGCGTTGAAGGTTTGATCCACGTATCTGAAATGTCATGGTCTCAGCACCTGCGCAACCCTCAAGACTTCATCAGCATTGGCGATGAAATCGAAGCGGTTGTGTTAACTATCGACAGAGACGAGCGCAAAATGTCACTTGGTATCAAGCAGCTTTCTGAAGATCCATGGACCAAGCAAGACCTTATTGTTAGCTATGCAGTAGGCACCAAGCACAAAGGCGTGGTTCGTAACCTGACTAACTTCGGCTTGTTCATTGAGCTTGAAGAAGGCATCGACGGCCTTGTACACGTGTCTGACTTGTCATGGACCAAGAAGATCAAGCACCCATCTGAATTCGTTAAAGTAGGAGACGAGCTTGAAGTGGTCGTTCTTGAGCTTGACGTTGACAACAGAAGACTGGCGCTAAGCCATAAGCACCTTGAAGAAAACCCTTGGGATACTTTCGAAACTGTATTCACCAGAGGATCTGTTCACAAGTGTACGATCATCAATAAGAGCGAAAAAGGAGCGATCCTTGAATTGCCCTACGGTCTTGAAGGATTTTCAACTACCAAAAACCTTACTAAGGAAGACGGATCAGTTGCTGAAGCCGGAGAAACACTTGACTTCATGGTAATGGAGTTTTCTAAAGATGAGAAGCGCATTGCTCTTTCTCATACTGCTATCTTTAGCGAGCCACAGCCTCAGGAAAGACCAAAGGCGGCTCCTGCTAAGAAAGATGTGAAAGGAAAGTCGAAGGCTGTTGACAGAATCAACAAAGATGCTGAGAAAACAACCCTTGGTGATCTTGAAGCACTTTCAGCATTGAAAGAGCAGATGGAAAGCAAGGCTACGGCACCGAAGAAGGAGGCAGCAAAGCCAAAGGCAGCAGCAAAGGCTGAGGAAGAAAAGCCAGCAGCGAAAGCCAAGGCTGAAGAAAAGCCTGCAGCTGAGGCAGCCAAGCCAAAAGCGAAAAAGGCCAAGGCTGATGAAGCCGACGCCGCTGATGAGAAATCAGAATAACTGAACAATAGAAAAAAGGTGCTTCGGCACCTTTTTTTATTTTGATTGTTTTACCATTGAAACATTTGGACTGATATAGATAATTTCTAGATTTGCAGTCCCAAAAATGGTCGAGTGGCCGAGTGGCTAGGCAGAGCTCTGCAAAAGCTCCTACAGCGGTTCGAATCCGCTCTCGACCTCAATAAAAAAGAGAGGCAAATCGCCTCTCTTTTCTTATTTTAACCCCTCCTCAAAATGTTCAATCCCGGCCTAATTTAAAATAATTCTAAATAGATCATTTTTTCATTGATAAGCCCTTTTAATTAATTGGTATTCAAAGGTTTTAGATATTATTGCACAGTAGTTCAAAATCGGACAAAAATTTACCTCTAAATAAGTTTTTGAAAAGATTGACTCCCATATTAGATTTGCAAGGACTCTAAAAGGTACAACACAAAAGATGCTAAAACCTGTAAAATTCTCTCCTTTCAAGGAAAAAAGCAGACACCTAACCCGCACCTTTTGTCTATCCCTCGTTGCATTAATATTCTCCGCTGCTGTAGCGTTTGCTCAGGACGGTGAAGCTGCATCAGGCGGAGCGGACGATGGCATTCCTTCTGACCCGGCGGTTATCTCAGCCGGAGAAGCATTATTCAAACAAAACTGTACAGTGTGCCACGCAATAAATGATCGGGTTGTGGGCCCGGCCTTGCGTGATATTCACACTCGCAGACCTTTGCCATGGATTATCAGCTTCGTACAGAACTCCCAAAAGGTAATCCAAAGCGGCGACGACTATGCCGTTAAGCTTTACAATGAGTACAACAAGACTCAAATGACCTCGTTTGATTTCTCAAACGAAGAAATCTTATCAGTTGTTGCTTATTTGAAGGCGGAATCTACAAAACCGGCTGAAACAGCTGACCCTACCACTACTACGACCGATGGTCAGGTGGCTCAGGGAGGTGGTTCAGGCGTTCCATCAGAGTATATCAACATTATATTAATAGGCCTTCTAGTAGTATTGGCCTTGATCCTATTGGTGCTTGTACTGATAGTTTCAGTTTTAACAAAATACCTTGCTCAAAAGGATGACCTGGATGAAGCGGACAAAGACGTCGTTCAGAACAGGTTCGACTTGGGTAAGACCCTCAAAGGAAACACCTTCATGGGCTTTGCTGTATTTGTTTTCACAGCCATTGTGCTTAAGAGTGTTATCGACGGTCTGTTCACTGTGGGAGTGCAGCAAGGATACCAGCCTGCGCAGCCCATAGCATTCTCCCACAAGCTGCACGCCGGTCAAATGGAAATTGACTGCAACTATTGCCACACAGGGGTGAGAACAAGCAAATCAGCCAACATCCCATCGCCCAACATTTGTATGAATTGCCATACAGTGATTCAAAACGTGGGAGGTCAAACAGGCATGTCTCCAGAAATTCAAAAAATATACAATGCTATTGATAACAATCAGCCGATCGAATGGGTGAGGGTGCACAACCTGCCCGACCTGGCATATTTCAATCATTCGCAGCACGTGAAGGTAGGAGGGCTTGAATGCCAGACTTGCCATGGAGAGATTCAGGAAATGGACGTAGTGTACCAGTTCGCTCCGTTAACAATGGGCTGGTGTATCAACTGCCATAGAGAAACACAAATAAATACCAAGGATAACGCTTATTATGACAAACTAGTGGAGCTCCACGAAAAGAAGAGCAAAAAGCCAATGACCGTCGAAGACAACGGTGGTTTGGAGTGTGCTAAGTGTCATTATTAATTGAAAAATCATCTCCTGGGACAACATGAAAGAAAATACTAAAATATATTGGAAGGGAATTGAGCAACTGAAGAACGACCCTGAGTTCGTTAAGAATGCTGACAAAGAATTTCCAGAATATCTCCCAATTAGTGAAAATGAAAATGGAAACTCACGTCGTGATTTCCTGAAATTGATGGGATTTGGAGTCGCCGCCGTTTCTTTGGCAGCTTGCGAGGCTCCGATAAGGAAGGCGATACCCTACCTTAACAAGCCAGTAGATGTCGACCCTAGTGTTGCCAACTACTATGCTTCTACTTACATCAATGGTAGCGACTACTGTAGTGTGGTAGTTAAAACAAGAGAGGGTAGGCCTATCAAAATTGAAGGCAACAAGCTTTCGAAATTCTCAGGCGGGGGAACAACTGCTCAGGTAGAAGCAAGTGTGCTTTCTCTTTACGACAAGCAAAGGCTGCAAAACCCGATGAAAGCTGGTGCAGCTGTCACGTGGGATGCGCTTGATGCTGAGGTAAAATCCAAACTAGGAGAGATTGCTGCGGCTGGCGGGCAAATTAAAATAGTTACACATAGTATCGTAAGCCCTTCAACAAAGAAGGCCATTGCTAAATTTATAGCAGCTTACCCAAGTACTCAGGTAATTACCTACGATGCGTCGTCTTATAGCGGAGCGTTGAATGCTAATCTTTCATCATTTGGTATTCGTGCGTTGCCGTCCTACAACTTTAATAAATCAAAGACCACTGTTTCCTTTGGAGCAGATTTCCTGGGAACATGGTTGAATCCGGTGGCTTTTTCGAAGCAATTTGCGGAGACCAGGAAACTTGGGCCTAAGAAGAAAGAAATGTCGAGGCTTTATAGCTTTGAATCAAATCTTTCCCTTACAGGAGCAAACGCTGACTACCGGTCGCCTATCCGTCCTTCAGAAGTTGGTCTTTACATAGGCAACCTTTACAACCTCATTGCCGCTAAGGCAGGGGCACCTGCTATTTCGGTAGCGAAGGTTGATGATACAGTTACTTTGACCAAAGCAGCCAACGATCTTTGGGCTAGCAAGGGAGCCTCGATTGTGGTGTCGGGCGAAAATGACATCAGTGTTCAGACTGTTGTCAACGCAATCAACAACCTACTTGGCAACTACGGAAGCACTCTTAGCTGGGATGCTCCCGTGATGACCAAACAGGGAGACGACGCTATGATGGATGTCTTCGTTACCGACCTGTCTCAGGGATTGGTGAGCGGCGTTATCTTCTTCAATTGTAACCCGGTATACGACCACCCTAAAGGTGCAGTAATTGGTTCGAGCCTTTCTAAGGCCAAGTTTACCCTGTCGACTTCCGATAGAGTAGACGAAACGACCTCTCAGGTGACTTATGTAGCTCCTGATAATCACTACCTGGAATCATGGAACGATGCTGAGCCAGCTAAAGGGCAGTATAGTCTTTCGCAGCCAGCCATTAGCAATATATTCAACACCCGTCAGGCACAACAGTCTTTCTTAACCTGGGGCAATGTATCCACTTCTTACTTTGATTTCATAAAGGAAAATTGGAAGGAGACACATTTTGCCAGCCAAACCGAGATTGGCGATTTCCAGACTTTCTGGGATCAGTGCCTATATAATGGCGTGTTTGAGGGTGATGCAACCTCTACAATGAGTGCTGTTGAGTTTTCAGGCGATGCCAATGCTGCTGCTACTAAAATAGCTGGCAAATACAAGAAAGGCACTGGTTTAGAGCTCGTAACTTATGAAAGTATAGCGATAGGTGCTGGCGAGCAGGCCAACAACCCGTGGTTGCAGGAGATGCCCGATCCACTTTCTAAGGTTTGTTGGGAAAACTACATCAGCATGTCTCAATCTACTGCCAACGAATTGGGCATAGAGATGAAGGAAGGTTTTACCACGAAGGTAAATGTGAAAGCTGGGATAGCCACGGTGACATTGCCAGTAGTGGTTCAGCCAGGCCAGGCAGCTGGCACTGTAGGGGTGGCCCTCGGCTATGGCCGTACGAAAGCAGGCAAAGTAGCTGATGGTGTTGGGGTGAATGCCTTTGCATTGTTGAGCTCAAATAGTGAAGGAATCGTTTATTCTGTGGCTGGCGTAACCATCGAGCCAACAGGAGAAAGCTATAGAATTGCGCAGACACAAACGCACCAGACTTTTATGGGGCGTGAGACAGTTATTCAGGAGGCTACTCTTGCTGAATACAAAGCTGATGCATCTGCCGGCCGTTACAAGCCAATGATATCGAGCTATTCAGGCCCTAAGAAACCTAATGCGGTATCTCTTTGGAAAGGCCATGAATACAACAACCACCATTGGGGCATGGTGATTGACCTCAACTCTTGTACTGGCTGTGCTGCTTGTTCAGTGGCTTGCCAGGTGGAGAACAATATTCCGGTTGTTGGAAAAGAAGAAGTCGTCAACCGTCGTGAAATGGCATGGTTGAGAATCGACAGGTACTACAGCAGCCAGGGAAACAAAGAGGACAAGTCGATGGAAGGCTTGAGCATGCTGGAAAAAGCATCTGAAAACCCTGAAGTAACCTTCCAGCCAATGATGTGTCAGCAGTGTAACAACGCTCCCTGTGAGACTGTTTGCCCGGTTGCTGCCACCACCCACAGCACAGAAGGTCTTAACCAAATGACCTATAACCGTTGTATCGGTACAAGATATTGCGCCAACAACTGTCCTTTCAAAGTACGTCGCTTTAACTGGTTCAAGTACCACGACAACCGTCAGTTCCCTGATAACACTTCCATGAACAATGAGCTTGGCAAGATGGTGTTGAACCCTGACGTGGTGGTTAGAGCACGTGGTGTAATGGAAAAATGTTCTTTCTGCGTGCAAAGAATTCAGACTGGTAAGCTAAATGCCAAAAAGCAAGGCCGACGCCCTGTTGATGGAGAGATTTCAACAGCTTGCGCTACTGCATGTCCTACGGAAGCCATCGTATTTGGTGATATGAAAGACTCTAACAGCAGAATTTCTCAGCTACTTCGTCTTTCTGCTACTGAAGAAGGAGACACTGAAGTGAAAGAAGAAAGAGCTTACAATGTGCTCGAGGAAATCGGCGTGAAACCAAATGTTTGGTATTTCACCAAGATTAGAAATAAAGAATTAACTGATAATCAAGCCTAAGATCGATACTATGCAAGCAGTAGCATCAGTAAGAAAACCTCTGGTAACCAATGGAAAGACCGTCCATGATGTTACCGAAGACATTTGCTCCAGGGTAGAGCAGAAGCCAACCAAAACGTGGATGGTGGCCTTTACGTTTGCTTTGGCACTTCTCATCGTTGGTGGATATGCTGTTTACCGCACCGTTTGGGATGGTATAGGCATGTGGGGTCTTAACAAGACCGTTGGTTGGGCTTGGGATATCACAAACTTCGTATGGTGGGTGGGTATTGGTCACGCAGGAACGCTGATTTCTGCCATCCTTTTGCTTTTCCGTCAGAAGTGGAGAATGTCGATCAACAGAGCGGCAGAGGCGATGACTATTTTCGCTGTAATCTGCGCCTTGATGTTCCCTATTTTGCACATGGGCCGTCCGTGGTTGGGAATGTACTGGGCTATTCCACTTCCGAACACTTTCGGATCGCTTTGGGTGAATTTTAACTCACCGCTACTATGGGACTTTTTCGCTATTAGTACATATTTCTCTGTATCCCTCGTTTTCTGGTACATAGGTCTAATTCCCGATTTTGCTACTATAAGAGACAGAGCAACAGGGCCAATAGCCAAAGCGGTTTACGGTGCCTTGAGTTTTGCCTGGGATGGCGCCGCCAAAACATGGTCCAGATATGAGTCTGTAGCACTGATCCTTGCGGGATTGGCTACACCACTGGTACTTTCGGTTCACACTATTGTATCGTTTGACTTTGCTACCTCCGTAATACCTGGCTGGCATACCACGATTTTTCCTCCCTACTTCGTTGCAGGGGCAATCTTCTCTGGTTTTGCTATGGTGTTAACACTTCTTTTGGTTACCAGAAAGGTGTACAAACTCGAGGATTATATTACCATTGAGCACATCGAGTTGATGAACATCGTTATTATCATCACGGGTTCTATTGTAGGTGTGGCATACATTACTGAACTTTTCATCGCCTGGTATTCAGGTGTTGAGTACGAGCAGTATGCGTTTATCAACAGGGTGTCTGGCCCTTACTGGTGGGCCTATGCTTCCATGATGACCTGTAACGTTATTTCTCCGCAGCTTTTCTGGTTCAAGAAGATTCGTACCAACCTGGCTTCCACATTTGTGCTTTCTATTGTTGTGAACATAGGTATGTGGTTCGAGCGGTTTGTCATCATCGTTACTTCTATCCATCGTGATTATCTACCATCTAGCTGGGCAATGTTTTACCCGACCAGATACGATGTGGGTATGTATATGTTCTCCTTTGGATTTTTCTTCACAGCGTTCTTATTGTTTGCTAAGTATTTCCCGGTGATCAACATTGCTGAAGTGAAGAGCATTATTATTTCTGATTCTGAAAAAGCAAAAAAATAATCCGATGTCATCAGATAGTAAATACATACTTGGGGTTTATGACAATGAGGTGACCCTGTTGAATGCGGTTAAAGCCGTGAGGAAGGGGGGAGTTAAAATCCACGAGGTTTTCACACCTTTTCCTGTACATGGGTTGGATATCGCCCTGGGCTATAGGATGTCAAGACTTCCGATAGCTGCTTTTCTTTTCGGTTTGTTGGGCACCAGCCTTGCCCTTACAATGCAGATCGGCATGATGACAGTTGATTGGCCAATGATCATTGGTGGTAAAGACTATCTTCCATTGCCATCCTTCATCCCGGTAACTTTTGAGCTTACAGTGCTTCTGGCTTCATTTGGCATGGTTGGGACTTTCTTTGTGGTAAGTAACCTCAAACCCTGGGGAAAGCCGAAGATATTTGATATCAGAAGTACAGACGATAAGCATATTATGGCCATCGATTTGTCAAAAAACAAGCTTTCAGAAGCTGATATTAAGAAAAGTCTGAAGGACAGTGGTGCTTCTGAGGTAAATGAGAAGGTATTTTAAAAAGACACAGGAGATGATAGGAAATAATCATATTGTTAAGAAACTATTTCAACTGTCTGGGTTGCTATTGTTGGCCGGATGTGCTGCTAAGGGAGATTACCCTGGTGTCGAATACGCCCCTCAGATGTATCATTCTGTGCCCTACGAGCAGTTATCGCAGATACAGGATGAAGAGGCCGGTAGATGGTTGACATCGCTCGACGAAGGTCCGGCTGAGTTTTATAATTCTAACCCGCTTAATCCGAGTGGCATGACAATGAGAATGCCTGTGGAAGGAACGGTTAAAAGAAACCCAAACGGCTACCTTCCTTACAGAATCCCTAAAGATTCATTTGAACTTGCTGGCAGGGTGATGAAGAATCCTTTGGATTCAACTGCTTCGGTTATTAGTGATGGCAAAGCACTTTTCCTTCGCTATTGCCGCCATTGTCATGGAGACACAGGGCAAGGTGATGGCCCTGTAGGGAAAGTGTACAAGGGGGTGCTTGCTTATAACTCTGCAGCGGTAAAAGATGCACCTGCGGGACGCATTTTCCACGTAATTACCCACGGAAAAGGAAGAATGTATGCGCACGGTTCTCAGGTAAGCGTGGAAGACAGGTGGAAAATAGTTAGGTATGTACAAACTCTTCAAAGACAATAATTAATTCTTTAAGCCAATATCCATGACTGAAGAAAGATACGAATTTACATCCACTGCTAAGAAGAGGCTAATTATTACCCTCGTTGTAGGGCTAGCAGTACTTGCGCTGGGCATCATTATGATGAGCTCGGGTGGGGGACATGATGCACACGGTGCAGAGACGGCTGAGGCAGCTGAAGGGGGGCATCACGCCTTTAACTGGATGCAAAGAATTTGGGCTAATTTGTGGATCAATAACGTCTTCTTTGGTGGACTTGCTCTCATTGGCGTTTTCTTTGTGGCGATTCAATATGCAGCGCAAGCAGGCTGGTCAGCTGGTATCGTAAGAATACCATTGGCATTTGGTGGCTGGTTGCCTATTGCATTTGTGTTGATGTTAGTTACCTACTTTTTAGGTGGACATGACATCTTCCATTGGGCTCACCACGATTTGTACGATCCAGCATCTCCTGATTTTGACCCTATTCTCGATGGCAAAAAGGGTTTCTTTTACTGGCCTATGAGTGAACACCCGTCGGTGCCAGTATTCTGGTTGTTTCGCCTCGTGTTTTTCTTTGGTGTTTGGTATTTTATTTTCACTAAGATTCGTTCTCTGATGTTTCAGGAGGACGAAATGGGTGGAGACTCCTACTGGTTCAGACTTCGCAAGCTTTCAGCCATATTTCTGGTATTCTTTGCTTTCTCTTCTTCAATTGCTGCGTGGGACTGGGTTATGTCTATTGACCCCCACTGGTTCAGTACGATGATGGGATGGTATGCATTTGCTAGCTGGTGGGTGAGTGGCCTGGCTCTTATCACCTTCGTTGTTGTATTGCTGAAAGATAAAGGGTACCTGAAGATAGTAGATGCCAATCATTTACATGACCTCGGTAAGTTTGTGTTTGCGTTCAGTATTTTCTGGACTTACATCTGGTTTTCGCAGTTCTTCCTGATTTACTACTCTAATATTCCTGAGGAATCGATATATTTTGTGGAAAGATGGAAAAGCGGTCACTACGCACCGTTCTTTTACTTCAATCTTGCGATCAACTTCTTCTTCCCATTTCTGGTGTTGATGACCAGGGACTCTAAGAGGCATTCGAGAATACTTAAGATAGTTTGCCCGGCAGTGGTTTTCGGTCACTGGATGGACTTCTATTTGATGGTTACTCCAGGGACACTGAAGGATAATGGTGGTTTTGGATTAGTGGAAGTAGGGATGCTGACCGTTTTCGTCGCTGCTTTCTTATATGTAGTTCTTTCAAACCTTTCTAAAGCACCATTAGTTGGTAAGAATCACCCTATGTTGCAGGAAAGCTTACATCATCATATTTAACTGGAAAGGTAAAAACATCTGCTATGTTCAATGCGGTAGTAATTATAGGTTTAATCTTAGTGGCAATCATCCTGTTCACATTGTTCAGGGTCAGCACACTTGTCGATGTGCTAAAAGGTAACTCTAAGAAAAAGGTTACAAAAAGTAACGGGGTAAATGCAGGGCTGGGTATCGTATTCCTGATTGGTGGGTTACTGCTGTTCTTCATTTATTCATATACGGAGTTCGACAGATACAATCTGCCGTTGGCGTCGGAACATGGCGCTGTAACAGATCAGCTTTTCTGGGTTACAATGGCGATAACAGGAATTGTTTTCGTTATCACCCAAATTTTACTTTTCGGTTTCGGCTGGAAGTACAGATATAAGGAGGGTAACCAGGCCTTGTTTTATCCGGATAATAATAAGCTGGAGATGATGTGGACTATTGTTCCCGCAATTGTTTTGACGCTTCTTATTTTTTCTGGCTGGAGAGCATGGGTGAGCATTACCGACAAGGCTCCCGACGAGGCAGAAGTTGTTGAAGTCATGGGGTATCAGTTTGCCTGGTCTGTTCGCTACCCTGGCAAAGACAAGCAGCTTGGGGATTTCGATTTCCGTCTTATAGATGCTGAAAATGCTATGGGAATGGATTTCAAGGACAAAGCATCTTTTGATGACTTTATTCCGAGAGAAATTCACGTTCCTAAAGGAAAGCCGGTGAAGTTTAATATCAGAGCGAGAGACGTGATACACAGTGTGTATGCTCCTCATTTCAGGCTACAGATGAACGCAGTACCCGGTATGCCGACTACTTTTTGGTTTACGCCAACAAAGAGCACTCAAGATATGAGGGAGGAAACTGGGAACCCGGAATTCAACTATGAGTTGGTTTGTAATAAAATTTGTGGAAAGGGTCACTTTGCGATGAGGTACCTCATCGTTGTTGACGAACCTGCCGATTACTATAAGTGGTATAATGAGCAGCAGGCGTGGCTGGCTAAAAATCCATCGTATCTCTCGAGCGTTCCTCAACACTTGAAAGAGGTGGCTATAATTTCTTCTGGAATGGAAAACAATCCAGAAGTACAGGCTGTTACTGGCCTTGAAGAAGAGGAAGAAATGGTAGGAGCATTTTAAATTAAATTTGTTATGTCAACAACAGCAGTACATACAAACGAACATATAGGTCACGACGACGCTCATGATCATGAGCACCACGAGCTAAATTTCGTAGAGAAATATATTTTCAGCACTGACCACAAGACAATCGCTAAACAGTTCCTTATCACCGGAATTATTTGGGCGCTTATTGGCGGTGGATTGTCTATCATATTCCGTTTACAATTAGGTTTTCCAGACATGAACCTGGAATGGCTAAGGCCAATTCTGGGCAAATGGATCACGTCAACTGGACAAATTGATTCCGAATTCTACCTGGCCCTTGTTACTATGCATGGCACCATCATGGTGTTCTTCGTGTTGACGGCGGGACTGAGCGGTACCTTTAGCAACTTCCTTATTCCGCTGCAAATTGGCGCAAGGGATATGGCTTCCGGCTTTTTGAACATGTTGTCGTACTGGTTCTTCTTTGTATCAGGGGTTGTCATGTTCATTTCCTTCTTTATTGAAACCGGACCGGCATCAGCTGGTTGGACTGTATACCCTCCTTTGAGTGCATTGCCAACGGCCATGCAGGGATCGGGACTGGGAATGACACTTTGGCTAGTGGCCATGGTTTTCTTCATAGTGTCATCATTGCTGGGCGGTATTAACTACGTTACTACAGTAATTAACCTCCGTACGCAGGGCATGTCGTTTTTCAGATTGCCGCTGACGATATGGGCTTTCTTTTTGACGGCCGTTATTGGGATACTTTCTTTTCCAGTGTTGTTTTCTGCGGCTTTGCTACTGGTATTCGATAGATCATTTGGAACTAGCTTTTATCTTTCTGACATCTACATAGGGGGAGAAGCTCTGCCAAACGTCGGTGGTAGCCCAATACTTTACCAACACTTGTTCTGGTTCCTGGGACATCCGGAGGTATATATTGTAATTCTTCCTGCTTTGGGAATCACCTCGGAAGTTATTGCTACAAATTCAAGAAAGCCTATTTTTGGCTATAAGGCGATGATTTTGTCGCTGCTTGGAATCACTATTCTTTCGTTTGTGGTTTGGGCACACCATATGTTTGTGTCAGGGCTAAGTCCATTCCTTGGATCTATCTTCATGTTCCTGACATTGATCATTGCGGTGCCAAGTGCTGTAAAAGCGTTCAACTACCTCACGACACTTTGGAGAGGAAATATAATATTTACGCCAGCTATGTTGTTCTCTATCGGCCTGGTTTCATTCTTTATCTCTGGTGGTTTAACGGGAATCTTCCTGGGTAACTCTGCAGTAGATATTAATTTGCACGACACTTACTTTGTAGTAGCTCACTTCCACCTTGTAATGGGTAGTGCGTCCTTCTTTGGAATGATGGCAGGTATCTACCATTGGTTCCCTAAGATGTTCGGTAGAATGATGAATGATAAGTTAGGGTACATACACTTCTGGTTGACCTTTGTTGGTGTTTATTTGGTGTTCTTCCCGCTACACTACATTGGTATGGCAGGCTTCCCTCGTCGTTATTATTCGTTTACCAACTTTGATGCATTCCAGGATTTCACTGACCTGAACACATTCGTGAGTGTGGCTGCCATCATTACTTTCTCGGCGCAGTTTATCTTCCTCTTTAATTTCTTCTACAATATATTCAGAGGCAGGAAAGCACCCGCTAACCCATGGGGAAGCAACACATTGGAGTGGACTACACCAAGAGTGCCGGGGCACGGTAACTGGGAAGGTGATATCCCTAAGGTTTATCGCTGGCCATACGATTATAGCAAGCCAGGTGCTCCAGAAGATTTTATACCGCAGCACATTCCTTTGACGGAAACACCAGAGTCGAACCTGCCACACGAAGTAGAGCAGTTGAAGGAAGAAGGGATAGAAGTGAAAGCTGCTAATGCAGGAAAAGCCTAAGTCTCTAAGGAGATACAAGCAACTTACTATAAGTACTATCATTGCCGTCTACCTTTTGATTTTGGTAGGCGGCATTGTTAGAAGTTCGGGTTCCGGCATGGGTTGCCCCGATTGGCCAAAATGTTTTGGCAACTGGGTGCCCCCAACCAGTGTTGATCAACTCCCGATCAATTACAAGGAAGTTTATTCCGAAAAGAGACATCAGAAGAATATCCGCCTGACAGGCTACCTCGAAAAGTTAGGTTTTTCCGATACAGCCGACAAGTTGAAGAACGATCCGTCGGTAAGGGAAGAGGCTGACTTCAATCCATTGAGAACATGGATAGAATATGTGAACCGGCTGGTGGGAGTGGTGATAGGGATGCTTATTTTCGCCACTTTTGTTTACTCCATTCGATTCAGAAAGACGCAGCCGAAAGTATTTATATTTTCGTTGCTGGCATTTGTAGGGGTAGTTTTTCAGGGTTGGGTAGGCTCAATTGTAGTTTCTACTAATTTGCTTCCAGGAGTGATCTCCTTTCACATGCTACTGGCACTGCTGATCGTTATGCTGCTTATATATACCTATTTTACGGTTGACCCACCCGTAGCCGACAAGGAAACAGACGGCGACTCGAAAAATGTAAAATGGCTATTGCTGGGATGTGCAGCGCTGTTTATTGTTCAATTGATTGTGGGTATCAACGTAAGAGAAGGGGTGGACTCCGGGCTGTCTGCCGGGATAGAGCGCAGCGCAGTACTTGAATGGATCGGCTTTAAGTTTTATTTCCACAGATCTTTTTCATGGGCGCTGCTTATCGGACATGTGCTACTGACGTACTTCTTGTGGACGTCTTCGTCGCTTTCATTTTCCGTTAAATTCTCGGCAGTTTTGACGCTGGTAGTATTTCTTGAGATTGTTTCGGGAGCAGCGATGGGTTATTTCTCCATTCCTGCCTTTATACAGCCGATTCATTTGCTTTTAGCAAGCGTAGTGTTCGGTTTTCAGGTATATTTGTTCCTCCGCATCAATAGAAAAGATGCGCTCAATATTAAACACTCGATTTGAATCAGACTTCTTACATATCGCCGGGTTTTATCGTCATTGGGAGGTTAAAGGCCTACTACGAGTTGCTTAAATTCAGGCTCTCTTTTTTGGTTGCTTTTTCGTGTGGCTTCGGCTACTTACTGGGAGCCAGAGGCGCCGTTGACTGGGCTACTTTGGGCTTTTTGTCGCTTGGAGGTTTTTTGATCTCAGGCGGCAGTATCACCATCAATCAGGTGATAGAGAAGGATCTCGACAAACTGATGAAGAGGACGATGGGTCGGCCCTTGCCTACCAATAGGGTAGGAGTTGGCGAGGCCGTTGTTTTTGCTGCTGTGGTAATAGCCATGGGGCTTGGGCTGATCCTTATTTACGCCAACCCTCTTACTGTGGTGCTGTCTGTGGTGTCAATGGTGTTGTATAGCTTTGTTTACACCCCTCTGAAGCGAGTAGGACCTATCGCTGTGTTTGTGGGAGCAATTCCCGGAGCACTTCCTCCTTTGCTGGGATGGGTAGCTGCTACGGGTGCTATCACACACGAAGCGTTGATCATCTTTGGCATCCAGTTTATCTGGCAGTTTCCGCATTTCTGGGCGATTGCCTGGGTAGCAGATGAAGATTATAAAAAGGCAGGATTTAAACTGTTGCCTTTCGGCGGAAAGAAGGATTTCACGACGGCTGTGAACATCATGATTTACACGCTTTTTTTGCTTCCGCTCGGGTTGTTGCCTGCTTACTTTGGCATCACTGGTATAAATTCTGCCGTGGTAGCTACTATTTGCGGTGTGTTGTTTCTAAGCCAAACCTTTATCCTGATAAGGGACTGCTCCCGGGAGGCAGCGCTGAAGCTGATGTTTGCTTCATTTATTTACCTGCCAGTTGTTCAAATAGCCTTTTTACTAGATAAATTATGATGAGCGCCAAAAAATCAGATATGGAAACTCCCGCTCAGGTGCTATCGATGCACCCTAGGAAGTTTTTGCTTTGGCTTTTTATAGTATCTATCGTAATGATATTTGCTTCACTCACCAGTGCGTATGTGGTGAAGCAATCAGAAGGAGCCTGGCTGATTTTTGACCTGCCTCAGGCCTTTATTTACTCCAGCATTGTTGTGCTGTTGAGCAGTGCCACTATGCAGTGGGCCTACTGGGCTGCTAAAAAAGACAATCTTTCTCAAATTAAGATAGCTGTTGGCGCTACGTTGGCGCTTTCTTTGGTTTTTCTGATTGTGCAGTACCTCGGCTGGGGGCAGCTAGTGGACCAGCAGGTTTTCTTTGTGGGTAACCCGGCAGGATCTTTTATCTACGTTTTGACAGGTTTACACGCCTTTCACCTGGCGGCAGGTATTGTTTTTTTGATTATTGTTTTAATTTCGACCCTGAGATTTAAGGTACACTCAAAAAGTATGACCCAGATTGAAATGTGTACAACATTCTGGCACTTCCTGAGTGGACTTTGGATATATTTGTACTTATTTTTATTATTAAATAATTAATCTGAACTAATCGTCTATGTCTAGCACTGCAGTAGTTGCATCCGATTCTGACAAGGACCTCTGGATGGGAGGTAATGAGCCCCTTAAAGCGAGCTATGGCAAGCTTATGATGTGGTTCTTCCTGCTTTCCGATGCCTTTTCTTTCTCTGGCCTTTTGATTGCCTACGGAATGATCCGTTTCAGCCACCCTGCTTTCCAGGGCAGCCCCGACGAATTCGTTTTCTCGCAGGAGTACTGGCCAATACCTGAAAAAGTATTTGAAGCTGTTCCTTTCCTTCACGGAATCTCATTGCCACTTGTGTTTGTGGGCATCATGACTTTCGTACTGATTTTGAGTAGTGTAACCATGGTGCTTGCTGTGGAAGCTGGTCAGCGTATGGACAGGAAGGGCGTGGAGAAATGGATGCTTTGGACGATCCTGGGCGGACTTGCTTTCCTAGGCTGCCAGGCTTGGGAGTGGACGCACTTTATAGTAGGTACAGAAGAGGGTGGTAGATTATTAGACGGTACTTTCATTCATGGCGCCAACCTTTCACAAAATCAATATGGCCCCCCTAACTTTGCGGCCTTGTTCTTCTTTATTACAGGTTTTCACGGCTTCCACGTATTTAGTGGTGTGTGCCTTAACTTCCTTATATTCTACCAGGCAACAGTTGGCAAGCTTGAGAAAGTGGGGCATTACGAAATGGTCGAAAAAGTCGGTTTGTACTGGCACTTTGTAGATCTTGTTTGGGTATTTGTATTTACCTTCTTCTATTTGGTTTAATTTTCCGTTCTATAAACAATTAGTAAAATGTCAGCAGAACATCACGAAGAATCAACAGTTGTAGTTCAGCCAGTCGACAAGGCGAAAGTCAGACTGTTCATGAAGGTAACACTGATCTTGTTCGTTATTACGATGATTGAGTTTGCCATAGCCTTTACTGTGGATGCAGGTATTTTGAGGACAGCGGTCTTCATTGCTTTGACTATCGTAAAAGCGTTTTACATAGTAAGCGAATTTATGCACCTTGGCCATGAAGTAAAGACCCTTATCTGGTCTATTTTGATTCCTTTGATATTTCTGGTATGGCTCATCATAGCATTGATTTATCAGGGCGGTCAAGTGCTGTTGGTGCGATAAGTTTAGCTACGTAAAAGATATTAGCATGCCGGTACACCTACCGGCATGTTTTGTTTGTACCCACATATCATTCATGAGCAAGCTGACAAAGGGAATTATTCTAATTGTAACGCTGGGACTGCCGGTGTCTATTTATCTCTTTCTTCAAGCTTTCGGTGAAAATATGTATGCGCTGCCGTTGTATCCGGAGACGTCATATACCTCAGCCGATTGCGGAACAATAACGGTTGATTACACTGTTAGCAAGCTTACCTGCGACAGCACCGATGTAGTGGTGCTGGGCGACCAGCAAACCTATCTCTTTCACTTTCCTGACCCTTCTAAAACGGATATAGCAGGTGAAATGAATGAAATGAGAAGGCTGGTGGAAGAAACCAAACCGCTGGATTATCGGTTAATCACCATGAGCAATGAGGAGCAAGTGGATAAGTGGGATAAGCTGGCTGCTTCGCAAGCGGAAACCAGGTATTGGGTGGTGACTTCAGCCTGTGCTGGCAGCATGGAACAGCTGATGAATTGTCAATTGCTGCTTTCTCAAGCTACCCTTGATACTGTGGGTTCGGAGAGCAGAATGGTGTTGGTAGATAAGGTTGGCCGGATCAGGGGTTTTTACGCCAGTGCTGAAAAGGGTGAGATGGATAGATTGTTAGTTGAGTTGGATGTTTTAATGCAGGAAAAATGAGTGCTGTTTCAAATACTACGCCTAATTATTTGCGCTGGATAAGCGTTGTTTCAGTGATCATTCCGGTGGCAGTGGCTGTATTGATATTCATGCCAACAAGACTAAATGCTGGTGAGTGGGTGAAATTTTTGCCCCATTTAAATGCAGTGATCAATAGTGCAACGGCGGCCTTGCTGTTGCTAGGTCTGTATTTCATTAAGAACAAAAAGGTGGATCACCACCGGGCAGTGATGCTGGGTGCATTTGCGTTGGGTGCTATTTTTCTTGTTTCGTACATTATTTACCATGCGTCTGTGCCGTCGGTGAAGTACGGCGACACCAATGCCGATGGGATGCTTTCGGAGGCGGAAATGGCGGCAACGGGCAATGGCAGAACGGTTTACCTGATTACCTTACTGTCACACATAGGACTTTCTATTGTTGTGGTTCCTTTTGTGCTTATGGCATTGTACTTTGCACTCACCGGACAGATCGAAAAACACAAAAAGGCCGTGAAGTTTGGATACCCGATCTGGCTTTATGTGTCAGTTACCGGAGTGATTGTCTATTTTATGATCAGGCCTTTTTACACATAAGAGAACTGAGGGAAGTCAAAGACTGTTAGTTAGCATATGAAAGTATTTATCAAAACCCTTTTTGTTGCTGTGGTGCTTCTTTTGACCAATGTGGATAGCCGGGCGCAATGTGCCATGTGCCGGTCAACGCTGGAGGCAAACATGAGCAATGGAGAGACGGCCAATTTTGCAGCGGGCCTTAACTTTGGCATACTCTACTTGTTTTTCACCCCTTATTTGTTGTTAGCAGTGATTGCCTTTTTTTGGTACAGAAACAGCAGGAAAAATGTCAAAAACCTCCGCCCTTCAGGCAATCGTTCATGGTAAGTGCCCCCGTTGCCGGTCTGGCAACATGTTTGTTGAGCCGAACTTCAGGTTAAAAAACTTTGATAAAATGCCGGTTAAGTGTGAGGTTTGTGGCCTTCGCTTCGAGCCGGAGCCCATGTTCTACAATGGGGCCATGTATGTAAGTTATGCTATTTCCGTGGCGCTGACCATCATAGTAGGGTTTTCAATCTATTTCATATTTGACAACCCTGACATGTGGGTTTACATGGCGGCAATCATCACTGTTGTGTTGCTTTTGTCGACAACTATGTTCAGATATTCCAGAATTCTTTATCTTCATGCATTTGGTGGCATAAAATATGATGCATCTTTTGGTGTGTCGACCGAAGACAAATAGGTAAGATAAAACTGTTCCATTTGGCCTCCCATGTAGTAAGCTATAAATATCTTTTCATTGCAGCCCTGTTCGGGGCTTCTGCGTTCTTCTATTGGTATTTTGTTGGTAAAAGCTCTAAGAGAGGTCAGGAAGCCTACGAGCAAATCAGTGAGCGGCTGGTCAGCCAGCTACAGCTCATTGAGAGCGATCTGGCCAATGCGAAAAGCAGCGGGAAGGTGCCAGGCACGCTGCAATCCAATTACCCTATACAGATTTACACGAATCGGTCGCTCACCGGGCTGAGCTCCAATGCTTTCGTGCCCGACTACAGGGTGATTGAGGGTGACTACCAAATTCAGTATTTGGAATGGGAGGGCAATAAATTCATAGCTCTGAAGGAATATACCGAAAGAGCAGGGGTTCGGAAGGAGTATGTGGGCGTGCTGCCCATCTATCGTAACTTTCCAATTGAGAATGAACTGATCAGAGGAGGGTACGATAAGGGTATTTTTGACGAACTGAGGGTTTTCGTTTACGACAAGGAGGTAGAAGGAAGCTTCGCCTTTAGCTATCATGATCAGGTAGTATGCTATTTCACCATTCAGTCGCCGCCAGCTGTTTCGTCCCGTTTTGACCGCTTCCTTATCTTCAGCTTGCTTTCTGTGGCGTTTGTGCTGGGTTTTTTCTTCTTCCAGCGATCCGCATCCAACCTGGCAGAAAACGGCAGACCTTATGCAGGCATAGCTTTATTGCTTGCAGGAGTAGTGTTTATCCGCTGGCTGCTGCTGGCTACCAATTTCCCGTCTTCGGTTTACCAGTTCGACCTGTTCAATTCTCGGTACCTCGTTATTTCTTCGCTCCACAAGTCATTGGGTGATCTGATTATCACCGCCTTTTTGCTTGCCTACTTTGTGTACTTTACTTCCAATGCCGTTTTTCGAAGCGACGCCTACGCTTATTTCTCCGGTGCCTCTCAAAAGGTAAAATGGTTGATCACTATTGTGGTCATACTGCTGGGGTATGGGTTTATGGGGTATACCTACCTGCTGTTGCAGGAGATATTTAAGAACTCCCAAATCCACCTCGACGTAAACCGTAGCATTCACCTCGATATGTTTCGGATGGGCACGCTGGTAGTATACTTTCTGTTTTGCTTCAGCTATTTTCTCGTTGCTCATGCTTCCTATATTCTGCTCAAGCACTTCAGAGGTACGTCGCCAGGGATTGTCTGGCTGGTTCATCTGGCCACGGCTGCCATTTTGTTCCTTGCGGCTCTTATCATAGATGGTGATTTAGCCATTGTACCTGTCCTGCATGCCGCTTACTTCTCCATTATTTTTTGGTTCAGTTTGCCTGAGTTTATTAGGCCGATCCAGTTTCAGGCCTTCCTTTATTTCTTTCTGGCGGCGGCGTTTTCGTCTATTTTGGGTAGCTATTCAATTTATAAATACAGCGAATTTGAGAGGAATGTGCAAAAGCAAAAATTTGCCAATAGCCTTCTGATAGAAAATGATATCCAGGGCGAGTTTCAGCTCGATGGCATTATGAAGTCGATCAAAAGCGACATCTTTATTTTGACCCGCATGATGAGCCCTGTGCTGGCCAAGGACATGATAAAGCAGCGGATTAAGAGGCTTTACATGAATAGCTACTTCGACAAGTACGATGTGCAGGTGTCGATGTATAACTCGAAAGGCGATCCTTTTCCCAACGAGCCTGGTGTCACTTTCTCAGCGATAAAGGAAACCTATGACAAGCCGATTTATAAAACCGACTATCAGAATATCTTTTTTGAGAGTAACTTTTCGCCGGGATCCACCAAGCGCTATGTGTGTTTTATTGGCCTGGAAAGGTATGAGAAGACAATAGGATATATTGTTTTGCAGCTTCGCCTGAAGAAGTATCTTCCCAGCACCGTATACCCACGCCTGCTGGTGGACGAGCGGTTTATGAATGAGCCGGCCGATGAAAACTACAGCTACGGTATTTATGAGGGCACAAATCTGCGGTATAAGTCGGGGACGTTCAACTATATCACCAATCTGTCTCAGGGTATTTTTGACAGGAGTAGCTTGTATACCACTGGCCTGGAAATCAATGGGTTCCATCATTTGGGGATAAAGGGATCAAGAGAGAAAAGAATCATTATCACCTCGCCGATGTACGAGGTGAGCTGGATGGTTTCCAATTTCTCGTTCCTATTCTTGGTACTTATTGGCGGCATTGCACTCACGGTGGTTTTTAATGCGCTTGAGGTGAGATTTGCTAACACCGGGCTTACGCTGGCTTCCAAGATCCAGATTTACCTCAGCATAGCTTTCTTTCTACCCCTGGTGGTGGTCACCGTGGCAACGCTCAGCGCTATCAACAATTCCTATAAGGAGGATATTGACAAGCAGTATATGAAGAAGGCCGAAAGTGTGAACGGCTACCTTGTGTCGCTGATGGATAATTACATTTCGAATGTGATCAACAAGGAGGTGCTGTCCAACGAGCTGACAGACATTGCCAGGTTTTCGCAGGCTGACATCAACTTGTTTAGCGTGAATGGGAAGCTGATGGCCTCCAGCCAGCAAACAATCTATGATGACAAGCTGCTGTCGGAGTACATTAACCCGGAGGCATTAAGACGCATCAGGGAGGATGATGGAGAAAGGATTATCCTTTCTGAAAGTCTGGGCACACTTAACTACAAGTCGACTTACCTGGCGATCAAGTCCTTTAATGATGCCAGCCTGTTGGGTATCATGAGTATGCCTTTTTTCGAGTCGAGGGCGCAACAGCAGAACCAGCAGATTGAGGTGTTCACCAACATCATCAATATTTTCACCTTCATCTTTATTTTCTCACTGGTGGTGTCGTTTATGGCATCGAGGGTGCTCACCAATCCGTTGAGGATCATTACCTCCAGGCTGCGGAAAACGACCTTCAACGAAACAAATGAGCCTATTCACTGGAATACCTCTGACGAAATCGGGTTGCTGGTAGCAGAATACAACTCAATGCTGGTGAAACTGGAAACCAGCCGGGCGGCATTGGTAAGGAGCGAGAAAGAGTCGGCATGGAAAGAGATTGCCCAGCAAGTGGCTCACGAGATCAAGAATCCTTTGACGCCCATGAAGCTTACGCTTCAGCACATGCGCAGGCTTGCAGATGACAAAGATGAGGGGCTGAAGAAGTCGATTGATAACCTACTGCGGCAAATTGATAACCTGAGCGATATAGTTACCTCATTCAGCACTTTTGCGAAGCTCCCTGCTCCGGACCCAAGCAGGTTTGATATTTCCGGCTTGCTTGGCCAGCTTGTGCAGCTGCATAGCAAACCCGGGGTGGATTTTGTATACGAATCGCCGATAGAGCCGGTGTTTGTTGTTGCTGATGAAAAGATGCTTTCTGGCATTTTCACCAACCTGATTATTAATGCCTGCCAGGCAATGGAAGGGAGACCAGGCCCCCGCCTGGAAATTGGCATAAGAGTGAAGGAGAAAGAGGCTGAGATTTCGTTCAAGGACAACGGCATTGGCATAGCAGAAGACATTCAGGACAAGGTTTTTGTGCCGTCGTTCAGTACCAAACAGGAAGGGTCGGGCATCGGGCTGGCACTGGCCAGAAGAGGTGTGGAGCAAGCCGGTGGAAGCATATGGTTTGAAACGGTACACGGGTATGGAACTACTTTTTATGTTTCACTACCTTTAGGCTAATGGGGCCACGCCAAAATGCTGCTTTTATCTTCACAGCCTTTCTGCGAAAGATCAGGGTTCCTCAGCTTATGGCTTTGGCTCTCATTTGTTCCCCGCTGTTGTCATTGGCGCAGGCAGGTAGCATCAGGTGCAGGTCAATACCCCAGGGCCGACTTCAATTTCAACTTGACTCACTTTCAGCCAACCCAGAGAGCATTAAGCTGCCGGATGGCATTGCGTACAGTTATGATTTGGCCACCGGGGAGCTGACCTTTGAAAGGCCTCTGGAAGACGCCATAGAGGTTTGCTATCAGGTGTTTCCTTTTACCCTTCATCAGCCTATTTACAAGTACGATATGTCGCTTTATTCACCAGAAGGGCCGAGGGAGAACTTGACGGAAAGCAGTCAGGCGGGAGCCAATGCACCACTGGTGAAAGAGGAGCTATTTGCCACCGAATCACTTTACAAAACGGGGAGCATCAGCCGGGGCATCACTGTGGGTAACACCAATAACCTGGGAGTCACATCAAGCCTCAACCTGCAGCTCGATGGCCAGCTGGCAGACGACCTGTTCATCAATGCGGTTATCACCGATCAGCAGGTGCCTTTTCAGCCGGAGGGCAACACCCAACAGATCCAGGACTTCGACAAGGTGCTGGTGAACCTTTACAACGATAAGTTCTCGCTGATGGCTGGCGATGTGGTGTTGCGAAATGACTCTACTTACTTTTTGAAATACTATAAGAACGTGCAGGGTGGCAGGGCGGCTTACAAATACCATCTCGGGAGCTGGAAAGCTTCCACGAGCGTCACAGCATCCATTGCCAAGGGAAAGTTCTCTTCGACGCTACTAGAGGCTGTGGAAGGGCTAAGTGGCCCCTACAGACTTCGGGGCCCGGATGGGGAGCGGTTCATCATTGTGATTGCCAATTCGGAGAAGATTTATTTGGATGGCAGGCTGCTGAAAAGAGGTTTCAACGAAGACTATGTGATTGATTATAACCTGGCCGAGATCACCTTCACGCCCAAAGTGTTGATTACCAAATTCTCCAGGATACGGGTCGACTTTGAATACACTGCGCAAAACTTCAGCCGTTCCATACTTTCTGCATCGCACAGACAGTCGAATGGTAAGACAACGGCTTATTTCGAGGTGTATCGAGAGAAGGATAATCCGTTCCGGCCGCTTAGTTATGACCTGACCGAAGCCGACCGGCTTGCCTTGTCTGGCATCGGGGACGATCTCTCGCAGGCAGCCATATCAGGTGCCGACAGTGTGGGTTATTCGGACAACAGAATCTTGTATGCAAGGGTCGACACGGTGGATGCGCAGGGGCGGGCCTACAGTATCTACCAGTATTCCAGCGACCCGGAAACGGCGGTGTACCAGGTCAGCTTTAGCCAGGTGTCGGCGGGCGACTACGTGCAGTTGCCACTTGGCCTGAATGGAAAAGTGTATGAGTGGGTGGCGCCTGTGAATGGGGTGTCTCAGGGCAACTACTCGCCTAGCATTCCAGTGGTAACGCCCAATAGCAGGCAGCTGGTAGTAGGAGGGGTCAGCTCCAAAATAACGCCGTATGAAACGGTATATACCGAGCTTTCGGCCAGCAATCAGGACAAAAACCTTTTCTCCAGCCTCGACCAGCAGGACAACCAGGGCTGGGCGCAAAAGTCGGGGATACGATCGGAGGGGAGGGAAGTAGGTTTTTTGAAAGACTACAAATGGCTGTCAGAGGCGTCGTACGAATGGAACCACCAGTACTTCAGGCCTATCGACAGGTACAGGTATATTGAGTACGACAGAGACTGGAGCTATACACCGATCTTTCAGTCGACCCAGGAGCCGGCTCCCATAGAAGACCATATTCTAATAGGAAGGCTTGGTATGACGAAGAGTGCAGCGAACAGATGGAATTACCAAGCCTCCTACAGAAATAAGGGAGCAGCGATAGATGGGTGGCAGCAGAAGGCGATGTTGCGGCAGCAGTTGGGCAAAGCCACCTTTAGCGGTGATTTTTTTGATATGAAGAGTGCACAGGGTGTCAATGAATCGACCTGGACAAGGGCGCAGCTGACGGCAGCCTACAAGCTGGGCAAGCTGATGCCTGGCTACACCTTTCAGAGCGACAGGAACGCTATTACCAACCAACCTGCCGACTCGGTGGTGGCGTCAGCGATGAACTACAGCCAGCACATGGTTTTTCTGCAATCGGCTGACACAGCGCAAAACGGCACCTCTTTCAGGCTAGATGCCAACCGGCGGATAGACGACAGACCTGTGGATGGCGTGCTGGAGCGCAGTGATATCAGCTATACGTCCAATGCATCTTTCACCACCCAATGGAAGGACAGGCATGTGGTGTCGGGTGTTTTCACTTACAGGCAGCTGGACGATATACTTGATACCAGCGACGAGAAAGAGGAAACCGTGCAGGGCAGGATCAACTGGCAGAGCACTTGGTGGGAGCGATCGATCCGGTCGGATCTATCTCTGGCTTTGCTAAACGGCAGGGAGCTGCGGCGGGAGTACGTGTTCATCGAGGTGATTCCGGGCCAGGGCACGCATACCTGGAGGGACGACAATGGCGATGGTGTGCAGGATTTGAACGAATTCTACGAAGCCGTCAATCCTGATGAGCGCACCTACGCCAAGATATTCGTACCTACCGACAGTTACATTTCTGCCTACCAGACCATCTTGAACTACAGCCTGGAGCTGACAGCCCCGGCAGAATGGAAATCTGCAGGTGGGTTTAAGTCGTTTCTTGGCCGATTCTCCAATGTATCGGCGGTGCTGGTAGACAGGAAGACGCAGGACAGCAACTGGGCTCAACGGTTTGACGTATGGAGCACACCGGGCACTTCTGAGGAAGAATTGGCTTATAAGAATGCTATTCGTAGCCGCTGGTTCTTCAACCGGGCCGACCCGAAGTACGGCCTCGATGTTGGCTATCAGTCTACCGCCGGGCGGCAGCTGCTGACGGGTGGCTGGGAAGCGAGAAACAAAAAGGTATGGCAGCTCAATACCCGCAACAACTTATCTGCCGACTGGGCTATTTTCCTGCAAAGTGAGGTAGGAGAGACGGAGTCGTCGAGTGATATCTTCAGCAACCGGAACTACCTGATCAGGCAGCGGCAGGTGAAGCCTCAGTTGCAATGGATGCCGTTGCAGTGGCTGAGAATCACCAGTAGCGTTCGCTATTCGCACAAGAGGGCTTTGCCGGTCTCAGAAGAGCAGGGGAGTGACCTGACAGAATACCAAATCGACTGGCAAATGAATAAGTCGCTACAGTCGACCATTTCCGGCTTTGTGAAGGTGATCAATATGAACTTCGAAGGTGATGAAGCCAGTCCGTTGGGCTATGAAATGCTGGAGGCATTGAGGCCTGGCACCAACTACACCTGGCGGCTGCAATGGCAACAAAGGCTGAAAAGCGGCCTGCGCTTGCAGATTAATTACGATGGGCGTAAGTCGCCCAGCAAGGCTGTGATTCACTTTGGTGGCTTGCAGGTGACGGCGTTGTTTTGACTTTAGCCTCACCCCGGCCCCCTCCCGTGGGGAGAGGGGGTGGATGCAAGCATCTCTTCCTTATTCGGATGGGGCTTCACCACCATCCTGTTGTTATGCCACTCCGTCCGGGCCCCTTCAGGGGCGTAGAATGAGCGCAGGTATTGGCATGCCGGAATGGCCATTGAGCAAGAGCCGTGAGATACCGGAATTGAAGCCTTGGGTGGTAACGGCGTTGGTTTGAGTATTTATGTTATTTGCTGGCAGTTAGCACGAGCTTTTGGTTGAGCAGGTCGATAGCTTTAGCGAGACCAAGCTTAACAGGTAAATAGTGCTCGGGAAGGTAGGCGGCCTGTTTGAGGGTGTAGGATCCACTAACAATGATTTTGTGATCATTGCTGGTGTCAACTGTGAATTCGATGGCGTAAGGGATGTTCGATAACTTGAAATTGTCCGGTGGTGATTCTACGAGGAATCCGTCTGGTATTTCCAGCTCAGAGTAGTAAGAGTTGGCTTGCGGATATGCCAAATCCAATGGGTAAGTTCTTTTGTCGGAGGCGAAGGCACCAGGCAACTCTAAATGTAGAGGGAACGGCGATATATAGATCTTTTCTGCAATCTTTTCCACCTGTTGCCAGCCCCGGTAATTGATTTGGTAGGGCTGGCTGGTGTCGTCATAGTTGTTGGTGCTGGGTGCTCCAAAAAGTTGGATGTACCCATTTTTGATATGCTCTGACAGTTTCGTTGGATTGTTCTCGAGCCTCTTTCGCAGATCAAACCCGTCATATCCATGCACGGTCTTAGCAGCAGTAATGATCACCGAGTCAACTGTGCTATTCAATTTCAGTTGAAATTTCTCTTCTGTTTCTATTACCTCGGGGTTGTTCAGCGACACCCATTTTTCGAATCCTTGTTTGGCGAGTAGTCCCTGATCGTTGAGACACCTAACCGGTAGCAGGCTGTACGGTATATCTGGTTCTGTTGCGTCGATAAAGATAGTGGAGTCGTCGAAGCTGACCATCACAACCACATAGTTGAAGTAGTGTTCAAATGGGTAGTCTTTATAGATTTTGCCATGACCTCTTGTGCTTAAAATGACTGGATTCGCTTCTATTTTCGCTGCCCGGAGCAGACCAATCAGAAATAGGTTGATGTCGGCGACATTACCAGTTTTGGATTTGTAAAAGTCTCCAAGTTCCTTAGAAGCCAAAGTTCCGTAGCGACCATTCCATTTGAATTTTGACGTAACAAACTGGGTAATCACCCTTGCTTTTTGCTCTTTCGTCATCCCATCAAGCCCAAGTTTGCGCAGGTCATATAGGTACATCCCACTAGCATCAGCATATTTCCAGAAGTTTGAATTGTCGGTGAGCTCTTCCACGAGGTTCTCCCATGTTGAAAGAATTTTCTCAACTGAGCCATCGGTTCGATGGACTGCTGAAAGCTGAAAGTCGAGCTTGATCTTGTAGTCATCAACAGCGCCCATGTTGTCTTCTTTTACAAAAGCAGGAATATCTTTCATGCTGAACCTGTAGACTTTTTCGCCAAAGTCAATGCCATTAAATGTCACGTTTCTTTTCTTTTCATAAGTGGTGTCTGGCTTAATAGTGGTGTCTGGTCCTTTCAAAATGTACACATACTCATAAAAAGGGATAAGTCTGACCTGGTAGGAACTAAAGAGTGTGGGAATCTCAGTCTGAAATTCCCAGTCATGAAGATTGAATTTGAAGGGGCTGATGATTTTGTACTTGTATTCGACAATGGAGCCGGGTCTGACGGCAGGCAGTGCAAACTTTTTTAAATACCAGGTGTTGGTCAACTTCTCCACGAAAGTTTGGGTGGAGTCAAATT
This sequence comes from Imperialibacter sp., assembly GCF_040222815.1. GTDB lineage: Bacteria > Bacteroidota > Bacteroidia > Cytophagales > Cyclobacteriaceae > Imperialibacter. The sequence goes on from NZ_JAVKCH010000030.1 coordinate 82,320, forward strand.
CTGAACTTACTATAGCACCTTCTTCCAAATTGTAAGTCACAGCCGTGAGTCCCTTGACGACTTCTGTTTGAGATCCGCTGGCATAATAAGGGATCTGTTCATTAGCCCATTTTAGTCCTACATTGTTCAGGATCTTTATGCGTATACGGCGTTCCAGGACCAGGTTGAAGCTATAACCCGATTGAACAAAATAAGATTCGCCTACGTCAAACAAAACAATGGCCCCCTGAGATTTAGCTGACTCCTCATTTTCGGTACTCACAAAATCGCTGGGTGCTATGTCGCCATAGTTCCTGCCAACTGATTGCCCGAACACATCAAAGCCGTTCATGGCAAATGCTAAAAGGAAAATTCCAACAATGTATCTCATCAGTTTGCTTTTTTTAAGGTTAGCAGGTTACTGGCCTCAAGGTTTTTGACTTTTGCCAGTTGGTCATAAAAGCCTTCGTAACCTTTTCCACTATAGTTTCCAGACTGAACGATGTAGGAGCGTTTGATGTGGACTTCATTGCCTTCGGCGTAGCTCGATACCCGGTAGGCCCCTGCATCTGAATTGACCTGCATTTCTTCCGGAAGCTTGTCAACTACGAATTCCTGCGGAAATTTCACGGTGACAGTCTCTTCTTGACAAATGGGGTAATACAGCTCAAAAGGTAGTGATCTTTTGGCTGGAACCTCCGTCGACGGAATGTCCAGTGGCAGGTTTCTGACAACATAGTTGTCTCCATATTTCTTTACAAAGTTATTCGTCGTTAGTTCGGCTGTCAGAAATATTGATGCGGAGTCCCGGTGCTGTCGTTTAAGCTCCCAGTCGATGAGTGTGTATTCAGGCAAGTCGATCACTTTTCTGACATACTCTTCTTGTTCTGTGCGGGTGTACTCATTTAGCAGGTAGGTGAATGTTTCGAATTTATCGCCCCGAAACTCGATTCCCAGATTGATCAACGTTTTACCGGTTGGTGTTACCTCTGCCACAACTGTCCTTTTTTCCCTAACGTCGGGCAAGCTTAGAGCGGGCGTTTTAATGAGGCGGCTATTATCCTGGGACACAAAAAGCACTTCACGACTTTGAGTAAAGGTGCCGAGGTAGCCAAAGGGATTGTACTTACTGGTGCACTCCAGCCAAATGGTGTCGCCCTTGTTAGGAATGGTAACAATCACATGATTAAACTGCTGGCTTGGCAACTCTTCGATCAGGGGTACCACCTTGTCACCAGCAAAAATCTTTGTGTAGTTCGACGGAATGCCAGCATACTTGAGTGCAGCCATCATGTAATTTGTAAGGGCCTTGCAGTCGCCGTATTTGTTACTGGCTACATAAGAGGCTGGGTAGGGCTTTAAACCACCAATACCTTCTTTCACGAGAATATACCTCATGTGGTCTTGCAGGTAGTGATAAATCCTTCTTGCTTTTTCTCTTGTGTCGCTGGCGTCGGCGATCACTCTGTCGATATTGGCTTTTTCAAAGTCAGGCAGTTCGTCCAGCCCTTCATTGGTTTTGTATTGCCATGTGCCATAGTCCTCCCATGAAGTCATATTTCCCTGCAATCCATATCGAAATACTTTCGGGATGATTCTTACATTGGGTAGCATACTTTGTCTGTTGGGGCCGTAAGATTCTCTTGGCACAGGGGCCACGTCCGAGGCACGCCACGTATAGACTTTGTCGCCTTTGGTTGTTACTGTCTCCGTTCTGGTGATGTCTTTTTCGTAAAGCAAAAAATCGTACGTTGGTGGGACTTCCACAACCAGGCTGGCATTGTGCGCTGGGAGATTATAAAACGATGGATTCCAGTCGGCAATACTTAGAAATTGAGAAACGGTGTGCGAATAGGAGTAGTGCACCCGGTACGGGTAAACATTGTGTTTCATCTGAAACACTTTTACGAAGTCGTCTTCGTACAGCGCAGCATTAGACACGGCGCTCCGTATAGCTATCTCAGTCTTCTTTAGCTTTTTCACTGTTTTTCCGTGGCTATCGGTAATGGAAGCCTGGATATCGTCAATTTCATCGCCTTTACTGTATGGAATATATACGATGCCGTAGTCATCGCCTTCTCGTTTATTGATTTGCAGTGTTACATCCACCTCTGTGGTTAGTTTGCTTCCGTTGATGACGCACCGGGTGTCGTACCTTATTATTTCACAGTCCTGGGAAAAGGCAAAGGAGGTGCTAAGAAAACAATAGCTAGTGGCCAGGAAGATATATTTACTTTTCATACATGAGGTCGTAATGTAACCTGAGATGACGCAGGCGCCTATTCTACTGGCACAATGGCCAGTTTTTGGTTAAATAAGTCAATGGCCTTGTCATTCGCCATTTTAATAGGCATGTAGTGCTCGGGTTTGTAAACAGCGTGTTTTAGTTCAAACTTCCCAGTTATCTTGAGTGAATTAGGGCTCGTTTCTTCCACTTCAAATAGCAATGTGTAAAGAACATTGTCTAGTTTGTATCCTTTGGGAATAGCTTCCAACTTGTAGCCATCCGGAATAGTGACAATAGACACGTAGCTGATGTTTCTTGGATAAACCAGGTCCACTGGGTACCTACGGGAGGCTGATTTAAATTCCGATTCTTTGGGCGGTGCGTTCAGAAACGGAGAGAAGTAGACCTTGGAATTAACCACTTCCGGTCGCATCGACGCCGAATATTCTACCACGTATGGCTGCGATGGGTCTTTGTAGTTGGAGGTCGATATTTGGCCAATTTGTTGCCCGTCAGAGGAGTAGAGGTTATGTATTGTCTCTTTTTTGTTTTCAAGCCTTCGCCTCAGGTACATGGCTTCATGCCCTGCAGAAGAGTTCTTCGCCACAAACCGGATTGAATCGAGTGAAGGGGAGAAGCTGAGGGTAAGCTCGCTGGTTGTTGCTGACTGTGAATTGCTTATCACACTCACCCATTGAGGATCTCCATTTTTGACCAACAGTCCTTGATCATTGATGCACCTCACTGGAAGTTCATCGTATTGACTGTGGACTTCAGTGGCGTCCATCAGAATGTGTTGCTCGCCAACCTGAGCGTAGGCGATGACGTAGTTAAAGAAATGGTCGAAAGGATAGTCTTTGTACACCTTGCCATGCCCTCTGGTACTGATAATAACAGGATTGGCGTCTAACCCGAGTGTTCTGAGCAATGCTATAAGGAACAGATTGATATCTGCATCGCTCCCTGTTTTCTGCTCGACAAGCTCTTTTGGAGATTTGGTGGCAAACTTTCCATAATAGCCATCCCAGCTAAAGGTGTTTTTAACCAGGTCTACCGCCGTTTTTAGCTTCTCTATATCCGAAGCTCCTTTGATATCGGAAAAAGGAGGCTCCTTGCATATTTTCTCCGCCTTGTCCATGTACTTACCAAAGTCGAAATGCTTATCGAGAGCGGAGACTAGTTTCGGCCACGTGGTGATGATCTCTCGGCTGCCTCCGTCTGCTTGGGTCACTTTGGCAAGCTGGAAGTCGATCCTTTGTATGTAGTCATCTTCCGAAGAAAAGAAATCTTCGTCATCAAAAGAAGGTACATTTTTAGTGGCAAATTGATTGACAGCAATACTGTAGTCAGCACCGGCAAAGTGCTCTTTTCCTGGTTGGAGAAAGGATTTGTGCAGCGTCAACTTTGGATTGCCAATTAGAATAAAGACGTACTCGTAAAAAGGAATCATCCTGGCTTCATAGTAGCTGTATAACGTTGGGATTTTTGATTGAAAACGCCAGTCGTTGAGCCTGTAGACAAAAGGGCTGACTACGTTATATTTTATGTCAATAATGGATCCTTTTTGGACACCGGGCAAGGCAAACTTTTTCACCGTGACATTGTCCGATACCTTCTCGTCAAAAACAGTAGCCTTGTCAAGCTCTGTTCTTGCAAGCCTTCCATTTTCGAAATTAAAGGTAATGGCTTCCAGGGTTTGAAGGAGCTCGTTGTCAACACCGTCCTGATATAAGGTGATGGCATGTTCTGCCCAGCGTATGCCTGCATTGCTTAGAATTTTGATTCTCAGGTGGCGTTCAAATGACAGCTCAAATGCCTGTGTATTACCACGGACAAAAGACGAGGTGCCTTTGTCGAATAAAATGACAGCTTCTGCATCGGGCTCGGATTCAAATTTTGAAAACTCAAAATCCTCATTGGCTACCGTTCCGAAATCACGGACATATTCCTGCGCTGAGGCTTTATGAGAGTATAAAGCAAGTGTAGTAAATAGAAGTATTAGGCAGTATAGGTTTTTCATGTATTCTTTACTCAGTTTTTTTAAACAAGGCATAATAAAGCGTATTTGAGTATTAAATGAAATAGGAAGTAATAATTTGTTGCGCCGATTTTTCTATCACCTCACCCCGGCCCTCTCCCATGGGGAGAGGGGGTGGATGCAAGCATCTCTTCCTTATTCGGATGGGGCTTCACCGCCATCCTGTTTTTATGCCGCCCCTTCAGGGCTCTGATACAATGCAAGTGCCGTCAGACACCGGGTTGAGTTTCCTGAGGGCCCATCCTCAACCTTTTCGGCGGCTGACTGCCCCAATCCACGGCCCGTAGGGCCGTGCCGACGCCTTTGCTCACAGTGTCGTTGCCGTCCGTCCTCCGTTCCGGCGGGTGTCTCCACCGCCGACTGTGATTCGTTCCGGCAGGTGCCTTCACCGCCGGTTTCTAAATGCCAACACTTGCCCTTTGTTTTACCCCTTCCCAACCTCAAGCCCCTGGCGCCCCTAAAGGGAGCCAAAGGGCACCACCCACTGGCCGTACCGACGCCTTTCCTGGCAGCATTGTCGTCCGTCCTCCGTTCCGGCGGGTGTCTTCACCGCCGGTTCCACCACCCACCGCACTTTCCTTCCCTTTGTCCAGCTTCCGTTGATTTCCTTATGTTTCCGTCACATCTTATGCATTGGATTCAACCTATCTGCCTTATGAAAAAGACATTGCTTTCGTTCCTCTTTTCATTGCTTATGCTCAGCGGCTTCTCGCAAGCGCTCTACGAGCAAACCAGCGAAGTCAACAACCTTATGGTGCGCTACGACGCCGACTACGGCAGTCTGCACCGCTTCTACTATATGAACAGCTCTCCAGAGCGCATCGAGCGCCTCAAAACCCTCGATCAGGATTACCTCAGGCAGCTCGAAGCCATGGACTACGACGCCCTCGGCACAGGAGCCCGGGTCGACTATCTCCTCTTCAGGCGGGATGTGCAGGAAGACCTGCGCACCCTTACCCTCGAAGGCACCGAACTAGCGGCCGTGAAGCAATGGCTTCCATTTGCGCCTTATCTCTACGAAATCGAGAACCTCAGGCGACGGGGTAACCAGCTCCAATGGCAGGAGGTAGCCAAAAAGCTGACCGACAAAGGCGACGACATAGAGGCTATCACCGCCAAACTAAAAGCCGCCGAACCCTTCGATCAGAAGCTGACCAGGCGGGCCTCCGCCTCCATTAAAGGCATACAGGAAGGCATCAAAAGCATCCACAGTTTCTACAACGAATACGACCCCTTGTACACCTGGTGGGTCACCATGCCCATCACCCGGGTCGACAGCCTGCTAACCATTTACGAAAAGGTAATGACCAGCAAGGCCAAGCTTATTACCACCCAGGCAGACGATGGCAGCGGCATTGTGGGTAGCCCCATAGGTCGTGACGAGATCATCAAGCAACTGGAGTTTGAGATGATCCCCTACACGCCCGATCAGCTGATCGAGCTGGCCAACAAGGAGTTTGCCTGGTGCGATGCCGAGCTGCTCAAGGCGTCTCGTGAAATGGGCTTCGGCGACGACTGGAAGGCGGCGCAAGAGAAAGTGAAGAACTCCTATGTACCCATCGGCCAACAGCCCGAAGCCATGATGGAGCTCTACAACCAGTCGGTGGCTTTCCTCAAAGAGCACGACCTGGTCACCATTCCGCCCATTGCCGAAGAAAGCTGGCGCATGACCATGATGGCGGCCGAGCGGCAAAAGGTAAGCCCGTTCTTCCTGGGCGGGGAGAACTTCATCATCTCTTATCCCACCAACACCATGGAGTACGACGACCGCCTGATGAGCATGCGGGGCAACAACCCTCACTTCTCCCGGTCTACCGTGCACCACGAACTCATTGCCGGCCACCACCTCCAGGGCTTTATGAACAGGCGCTATAAAACCTACCGCCAGTTCCGCACCCCATTCTGGACAGAAGGCTGGGCGCTCTATTGGGAGCTGCTGTTGTGGGACATGGACTTTCCCCGCTCCCCCGAAGACCGCATCGGCATGCTCTTCTGGCGCATGCACCGCTGTGCCCGCATCATCTTCTCGCTCAACTACCACATGGGCAAGTGGAGTCCCCAGCAGTGCATCGGCTTCCTCGTCGACAGGGTAGGGCACGAGCGGGCCAACGCCCAAGGGGAGGTGAGGAGGTCGTTCACAGGCGGGTACGGGCCGTTGTACCAGGTGGCCTACCTCACAGGTGGCTTGCAGTTTTACGCCCTCAAAAAAGAACTGGTCGACGGTGGCAAAATGACCCTCAAGCAATACCACGACGCCGTGCTCCACGAAAACGCCATGCCGGTAGAAATGGTGCGTGCCATCCTCACCAACCAAACCCTGCCCAAGGACTTTAAGACAAAGTGGCGGTTTTACCATTAAAGAGGTTACTCTCTACGCTCCTGCAACAGAACCAAATTAAAGAGGTTACTCTCTCTGCGCCCTGCAAGTAGTAACCTCTTTAATCTTTCTGAAAACGTATCAATCAGGTAACTCTTTACGCTTCTGCAACAGGATCGAGTTAAAGAGGTTACTCTCTACTCATGCAAGTAGTAACTCTTTAATCTTTCTGAAAACGTATCAATCAGGTTACTCTTTACGCTTCTGCAACAGGATCGAGTTAAAGAGGTTACTCTCTGCGCCCTGCAAGTCGTAACCTCTTTAATCTTTCTGAAAACGAATCAATCAGGTTACTCTCTACGCTCCTGCAACAGAACCAAATTAAAGAGGTTACTCTCTGCGCCCCAGCAAATAGTAATCTCTTTAATCGTTGCTGAAAGCCAATCACCCCATCAATAAATATCTCAATGACTTGGGCGTGCCCCCTTTGCCGCCGGAGCGTTACCACTCAACCGACAACCCTCTTCGGCGGCAGGGGTCGGGCCTTCACCAGTCGCCGGCCAACGCACGAAATACCCAACAGCGGGCTCCAACAATGGCTCTGTCCCTCACGCAAAGAGGCATTGCTTGGGAAAGATGTTATAAGAGAAGTGATCGCATGGGCCGTTTCATGATCAACAATATTCCATATTACGATATGGAATAATCCGACTATGGCTTCGAAGCGGAATCCAATCGAAGCACCTAACCCAACTTTACTGGTGATTGCGAGAACTATAGGGAGGCGGCAACCTCATCATGGCAATAGCAATCTGCTCGCAGGGGCCATGTGAGCTTCCATTGCCTCCGGTTTCCGCCAGGGGGCGGACTTATGCAACGGGGGCGACCGAGATTTGCGCTTGCAGCGCATCAATCTTGTCTCAAGTTTCTAAATAGGATTTGGGAACATCGGCATCCTTATAAGGACATGAAAGGAAGTATGTATCCGCTCATTTAAATGGCGCTTAGAGGGCTTTCACAAACTTTCCCTGAACCGGGTCATAAGTCATGAAGTACGACTGCCCCATGTGCCCATCATCCACTTCAACCTCAAGGGCACGGGTGTCAACTCTTGGAGGTTCCCAGGCCCTGATGCTTTCAAAAATATCTGTAGATACATTCCCCACAGGCCAGTCATCCCTATCAAACTTAATTACGTGTTTGACGATCCTGGTCTTCTTGTCGATAACACGAAGCTCAGACATTCTGGCCCTAGTGTCATCTTTTCCCTTGTAATAAACAGCCAAAAAGTAGTCACTCTGAAACGAATCCCGCATTAGGATCTCGGTTGGTGGGTTGACAATTGCTTCATCAACATCTGTCAATAAACCTATTTGTGAAAGACTAACCTTGTGCATTTTTTGACTCGATTGCCAGGTACCGGTTAGGCTGTCTGCAGTCCATTGAAGAGTCAATTTGGCAAAGGCATCTCCATCGTGATACTCGGTTAACTCCAGTACGGCACTTTTAATGAGGTTCCCTTTCAATACCAAAGGATCATTCAATTTGTCATAGACATAAATCCCGGATACAGCAATAGTGTCCTTTGAAGCCCCGTTTTTATCAAAAAACTGAAGATACACGTGCACTTTGGCTCCAGCCACCTCGCCTTCATAGGTTCGGCAGTTATACCAGCCAGCCCATAGGATGGATGAATGGCATAGCGCAACTGTCAATAGTATCAAGTGCTTTCTCATATCCTTTTTTTATGCAAGACTATGTTACCTCTTCCTTTTCCCCCTCCAGCCGCCTTCCAGAAACTCCCGAAGCTTACTGAATGGTGAAAGGCTAAAGTAGGCCACAATGTAGAATACCACTCCTAAGAAAAGTAACAGATGGCCACCAAAACCCGTGGGCTGCAAAGTCTTGGAGTGGATACCTGTAGCCACCTTGTTGGTCACAATCATCCAAATGCCGTAGGCTGTTATGCAGGTTGCCACTAGAAGAAAGCCCCAAAAGCCTGAATTGTTGTTCTTTTTACCCATCCGTCAAAAAACTAGCTACTAAACACCCAATAACTTCAGCAATTCCTTAGATTTAGTTTGGCAATTTAGAGGGTTCATGCTTTTTGGTAGTTAAAACCTCTATTTAATTGTCATCTTTCGCAAACATTTAGTCGACTGGAAAAAAGAAGCTATAGAGCGCAAGGGCACATCTTATTATGGCCGATTCCAATTTTTTACACTTAGAAAAGGAGTTTCCCCTCCTCTTTAATATTGGGCAGGCAGCTGAATTCAACCTGCACACAGACCCCGTCACTTGTCTGTTCAAACTTCGACAGTTTGGAGAGAAGGTAACCGAATTACTTTTTGAAGCTCACCAACTTGAATTCCCCTACGATAACTCGTTTCATAATAGGTTAAAAACGCTGGAGTTTGAAGCGGTGCTCCCAGCCACTGTAAAAGACCTGCTCTTCAACATCAAGAACAAGGGCAACGTAGCCGTGCACGACAACAAAGGCACACCTGACGATGCCAAAGGCACCCTGCTGTCAGCGTTCAAAGTGGGCAAGTGGTACTATCAAACCTACTCTGAAGAAAACAAAGATATTTCGGAGGTAAGGTTCCATGTACCCGACAATAAAGATGCCCGGCACGCACTGCACGAATTAGAACGGAGCTTTAAGGAGCTTGAGCAGAAATTCCTCCGGCTCATGGAGGAACGCAACACCTCTGGCTTGCCAAAAGAAAAGGTGCAGGAGATACAGGAAAGATCCCAAACTGCTGCCCGCAAAATAGACATGTCGGAGGGCGAAACGAGAGACCTGATCGACGCACACCTGCGGCTGGCTGGCTGGGAAGCAGACACAAAAGAGCTCAACTACAAAAGCCGCAAAACACTACCACAGCGGGGAAGGAAAATGGCTATTGCCGAATGGCCCGCCCAGTCGAAATGGATCGACTATGCCTTATTTGTAGGCAATGAACTTTATGGAATAGTTGAAGCGAAAAAATACTCCACGGACATATCTACCGACCTTGGGCAATCCAAAGTATATGCGGAACTAGTTACTCAGGACAACGAGGCAAAACTCCTTGGCTCCTGGGACAGCTACAAAGTGCCTTTTCTTTTCTCAACCAACGGCCGACCCTACCTGGCACAAATAAAAACCAAGAGCGGCATCTGGTTTCTGGATATCCGGCAAAAGCATAACAACTCCAGGCCCCTGCAAGGTTGGTACAGCCCCGATGGTCTCGTCAAGCTTTACGAAAGAGACCTGAAGGAATCGGAAGAGAAACTCAAAAATGAAAGTGCCGACCACCTGGGCAATGAGACTGGGTTAAGGCTGAGGAAATACCAGCTTGAAGCCATAAGAGCTGTAGAGAATAAACTTATTCAACATCCCGAAGACAGAAGAGCGCTAATAGCCATGGCAACGGGCACTGGAAAAACCCGCACCATCATCGGGCTTTGCTATAGGCTCATTCAGTCGAACAGGTTCAAACGTATCCTCTTTTTGGTTGACCGCACGTTGTTGGGCAACCAGGCATCAAACCACTTCAAAGACAATAAGATTGTCGGTCTCAACACGTTCTCTGAAATTTACGACGTAAAGGAACTCAAGGACATAACCCCAGAAATGGATACCCGCCTCCACTTCTCCACCGTTCAGGGAATGGTGAAGCGGCTTTTTTACAACGATGGCGAAGGCGAGGTGCCTCCGGTAGATCAATATGATTGCATTATTATTGATGAGGCGCATAGGGGCTATTTGCTCGACAAAGAGATAGAGGAAGGGGATTTACATTTCAAAAACCAAAACGACTATGTAAGCAAATACCGCATGGTGCTGGAGTATTTCGATGCCTATGCTATTGCCCTTACCGCCACCCCCGCCTTGCACACCAAAGAGATCTTTGGTTCTCCCGTTTATGCCTACTCCTACAGGGAAGCTGTAATAGATGGCTTTTTGATTGACCACGACCCGCCTCATCTAATCAAGACCAAGTTAAGCGAAGAAGGCATAGTGTGGGAGAAAGGTCAAAAGCCAAAAGCCATAGACGCCGAAAAGAATGCAATTATTGAGCTGGAGGCATTGGAGGATGAATTGAAAATCGATATTACCGGCTTCAATAAAAGCGTAATCACCGAAAGCTTCAACAGGGTGGTGGTACAGCAACTGGTAAAAGCGCTCGACCCTGAAGGCGATGAAAAGACGCTGATATTTGCCGCCACCGACGAGCATGCCGACCTGGTGGTAGCCCTCTTAAAAGAAGAGTTCAGTAGCATAGGCATCGACGTGACCGACAATGCTATACAAAAGATCACCGGGAAATCTTATGATCCTCAGGAGCAATTAACCCGATTCAAGAATGAGAAGCACCCCAACATTGCTGTTACGGTTGACTTGCTAACCACAGGGATTGACGTGCCTGCCATTTGCAACCTTGTTTTCCTCAGGAGGGTAAAATCACGCATTCTCTACGAACAAATGCTCGGCCGTGCTACCCGCCGGTGCGATGAGATTGGCAAGGAGAGCTTTCAGATATATGATGCGGTGAAGATTTATGAGACGCTTCAGGACTACACACAAATGAAGCCAGTGGTGGCCAACCCTTCCACCACTTTTAAGCAGCTGTTTGACGAACTTCAGCATATCGATAGCGAGGAAAGAACAAAAAGACAGATAGAGCAGATTCTTGGAAAGCTGCAGCGAAAGAAGCGATACTTTACAGAAGAAAGCGAGGAGAAGTTCAAATACACCTCTAAGGGCATAGGCTCTGACGACTTTGTGAAGATGCTCAAAGAAAAACCCGGCAAAGAAACAGCCAAAGCTATTGCAGGACTTGGCGGCCTATGGAAGTTCCTCGATGAGTTTAAGCCAGCCCCCACCTTTATGCTGGTGTCCGATCATGAAGACACATACCAGGGCACCGAAAGAGGCTATGGCAAGGCCAAAAAGCCTGAAGACTATCTGGAGAACTTTACCCGCTTTATTAAAGAAAACCAGAATAAAATTTCGGCGCTTAATATCGTATGCACCCGCCCGGCCGATTTGGATAGAAAGTCGCTCAGGGAGCTGATGATAGCCCTTGACCAGGAAGGGTACAACTCCAAATCGCTGGTAGCAGCATGGAAGGATGCCAAAAACGAAGACATTGCCGCCGACATCATTTCATTTATCCGCACCATGGCCATCGGTAGCTCTCTTGTAAGCCACGAGGAGCGCATACAAAAAGCAGTGAATGACATCCGGCATATGAAGGAATGGAACAAAGTGCAGTTGAGGTGGATAGACCGGATAGAAAAACAGCTCTTGCAGGAAACTGTACTGCGGGTAGAAGACCTGAACGACTCTCCCTTCGACGACGCTGGAGGTTTCGACAGGCTGGACAAGATATTCGAGCACCAGCTGACTGATGTGATGGCCCGGCTAAATAATAACTTGTACACGGATATAGCATAGCCGCTATGAAAGATGACCGTATCTACAACCGACCGGTACTAAAAGGCTACAGAAAGCAACTCCGAAATAATTTAACGAGTGCAGAAGCCACATTATGGAACTACCTTAAGGGCAAACAACTGGAAGGTAGAAAATTCAGGAGGCAGTTCAGTGTCGAAAACTATATCATCGACTTTTATTGTCCCTCAGAAAGACTGGCGGTAGAATTGGACGGTGCAGGCCATTTTACAGAAGAAGGATTGGTGTACGATGAGGAAAGGACAAAAGTGCTGAATGCTCATGAGATAAGAGTAATTAGGTTTGAGAACAAGGAGGTGTTCGAAGCAATAGAGCATGTTTTACATGCCATTAAAAGTAACTTCACCCAACCTCCTCACCCCTGATATGCGCAGCGAACTACCCGCTAGCAGCTCAGCTGCTCCCCTTAGTAAGGGGAGCTGTCCGCAGGACTGAGGGGTTTGTCTACCTGTCCGCAGGACAGGTGTCAAACCCAGCAGCCGTGGTTTAAAAAACAAACCACCCCGGCCGCTGGCCACCCCTCCTCACAAGGAGGGGAGTGGCATCCGACTCCGGAAGGTGGTTCAGTGGTGAAATTGAATTGAGAGTACTGATTAACAAATAGAAAGAGATTATATGAATGACTAGTCAATACCTAAAACCTTTATCAACTGAAGTAGCGCATCTATCTACCCCCGATCTGCGCAGCGAATTATCCGCTAGCAGCTCAGCTGCTCCCCTTAGTAAGGGGAGCTGTCCGCAGGACTGAGGGGTTTGTCTAACCAGACCGAAGGGCTGGTCTCAAAATCCGGCTCCGGAAGGTGGTTACGTGATAAAAAAAGTAAGTGAGTTTCAAATGAACGAAAATAAATGAGCGCTGAACAAATAGCCAAGAAACTGTGGGACCTGTGTAACGTACTGCGTGACGACGGGGTCACCTACCACCAGTACCTCAACGAACTTACCTACATCCTCTTTCTCCGCCTCTCCGAGGTGAAGAAGTTTGACCAGGACATACCTGAAGCCTATCGCTGGTCGAAGTTGAAAGGACTAACAGACAACAAGGAGCTGTTTGACACCTACCGTGACCTGCTGGCCAACATCAGCAAGCTGTCTACCAACGCCGCCATTACCGAGATTTACACCAACGCTTCTACCACCCTTCGTAAGCCGGTGAATCTGCGCACCCTCATCACCAGTATTGACCAGATCGACTGGTTTGAAGACAGGGAGAAAGACAAAATAGCCACCATTTATGAAGAGTTGCTGGAAAAGAACGCCGGCGAAAAGAAAAGCGGCGCCGGGCAGTACTTTACTCCCCGGCCCCTGATTAATGTGATGGTAGACCTGATGGCCCCTAAGGTAGGCGAGCGCTGGAACGACCCTGCCGCCGGCACCTTTGGCTTTATGATTGCCGCCAACGAATACCTGCGGGAAAAAACTGACGACTACTACGACCTGAGCCAAAAGGAAAGAGACTTTCAGGTAAACGAAGCCTTTAGCGGCTGCGAGCTGGTGCAGGACGCCCACCGCCTGGCGCTCATGAATGCCAAGCTACACGGCCTGGAAAGCCCCATAGTAATGGGCGACTCCATGTCGGAGCTGGGCAAAACCTTTAAAAACTACGATGGCGTGCTGGCCAACCCTCCCTTTGGCACCAAGCAAGGCGGGGAGCGCCCCAGCCGTGACGACTTTACCATCCGCACCAGCAACAAGCAGCTCAACTTCCTGCAGCATATTTACCGCTCACTGCGCAAAGACACCGGCACCGCCAGGGCCGCCGTGGTGCTGCCCGACAACGTGCTGTTTGAAGACAACGACGGGCAGAAGATACGCCGTGACCTCATGGACAAATGCGACCTCCACACGATTTTACGATTGCCCACCGGCATCTTTTATGCGGCAGGGGTAAAAAACCAACGTGCTCTTCTTTACCCGGGCCAAAACAGAAACCGGCAACACCAAGAGAGTGTGGTTTTACGACATGCGCACCAATGCCCCAAGCTATGGCAAGCGTACGCTCTTTGGCCGGGAGGCCTTTGATGGTTTTGTGAAGGCATACACCGGAGGCATAGAATTGAACAAGGTGGCGACCGACTACGACGGCGGCATTGACGAAGAAAAGCGCAAAGCCGTAAAAGACCCCCGCTGGCAATGCTTTACCCGGGACCAGATAGCCGTTAAGAACGACTCGCTGGACATTGGATTGATTGAGGACGAAAGCCTGAACAAAAATGGGAGACTGGGAGACCCGTTAGATATTGCTAAGGAGGCTTTAGAAGAGCTTTCTGATATTCAACAGGAATTGAGGAAAATTATTGAGCTATTAGCATGATGGAAAACCTACCATTAGGATGGACAGAAGTATCTCTGGCTGATGTTGCCGTGTGGGGATCTGGAGGTACTCCCAACCGCTCTAGGTCTGAATATTATGGAGGTGACATACCTTGGATTAAAACTGGAGACTTAAACGATTCGGTAATAAATGAATCAAGCGAGTTTATAACACTAGAGGGCTTGAAGAACTCAAGTGCAAAGTTGTTTCCAAAAGGATGTGTGGTAATTGCTATGTATGGTGCTACGATAGGAAAAACGGCCATTTTGGGGATCGATGCCACTACAAATCAGGCTTGTGCAGTTGCAATGCCTACGGAAGCTACTACCAATGACTTTTTGCACTACTACCTAAAGCAACAAAGGCAAAATTTTATAGACAAGGGAAAAGGTGGAGCTCAGCCAAATATTTCCCAGACTATCATTAAGGGGCACCCAATAAATTTACCTCCACTCGCCGAGCAGCAGCGCATTGTGGCTAAGCTGGATGCGCTGTTTGGTCACCTGGAGGCCCTGCGCACCCGCCTCGACCGCATCCCCCAACTACTCAAAAACTTCCGCCAGCAGGTCCTCACCCAGGCCGTGACGGGGAAGTTGACGGAGGAGTGGAGGAAAGAGATCGTATTAGATTTAGGTTTCATCGAGACTATTAACCTTAAACATTACCAGAAATTAAAACCTGTTCAAGCTAGAGGTCAGAAAGGATTTGATGAAAATTCAGTTTTATACACGCTGCCTGAAAGCTGGCACTGGGTTCCTCAGTTAAAACTTACAAAAGATGGTTCGAATTCCATAAGTGCTGGCCCATTTGGGACAATTTTCAAAGCTAAAGATTTCAGATCCGACGGTGTCCCAATTATCTTTCTTAGGCATGTGAAGCCAGAAGGCTTCAATCAAGCAAAGCCCACTTTTATGGATGAGAATGTTTGGAAAAAATACCATCAAGAGTACTCTGTTACAGGAGGCGAACTACTCGTTACGAAGCTAGGTGATCCTCCAGGAGATGCAACAATTTATCCTAGGAATTTAGGCACTGCAATGGTAACTCCTGATGTAATGAAATCCGATTTGGATGATTCATTGATAGTAGTAGACTACGTAAAGTATTTCTTCAATTCGAATATATGCAAGGACCTAATTGCAAAAATCTCTTTTGGAATGACTCGGCTTAGAATTGATTTGACGATGTTTAAATCATTTCCAATTCCCGTACCGACACTTGACGAACAGCGAGAAATTGTATCTCGTGTGGAATCTCTTTTCTCCATCGCCGACAAAATTGAAGCCCAATACCAATCCCTCAAAGCCAAAATAGACGCCCTGCCCCAGGCTATTCTTGCCAAAGCTTTCAAAGGCGAGCTCGTGCCGCAAGATCCCAATGATGAACCGGCGAGTGTGTTACTGGAGAGAATTAAAGGAGAAAAGACAGGAGCCATAAAGAAGGGAAGGAAGGTGGTGGAAGTTGATACAGGGTGAATGTGTACTTTCTTAAACAGAGCAATATGGAATCACTACACCACCACTACACCACTATTTCACTGACTTTCCATGGCCATGTTACAGAAATATGACAGAAATGATACGCTTTTTGAACAAAAACGTAAACCTATAGGTTGATATCATGCGTATATCCCGTATCTTTCCGGTCATCGAAGGGAAATTGTATCAGGTGGAGTACGAGGAATCTGGTGTAAGAGCTTTTGATGAACTGCGATATCAATGGAAGGATACAGAATGGCTTTATAAGTTTTTTAGGCAATATAAAAAGGACTTGGATGCGCTGACAGAGCCCTTGAAACTGGCGGGAGCTGTAAAACTGGCGATGAAGGACGCAAATGAGTTGTTCGAAAACTTACTGGACTATGGTGGCACCAATCTCTCAGAATTATTTCGACCTCTTTTCGGCCGTGAAGGGGAAATCAAAGACAATCAACCGCAGAAGACCCGGGTGGAGCGGCCAAAAACCTGGCTGAGAATTTATGCCGTTCATTACGACGGCAAATATATTATCACGGGTGGGGCTATCAAGCTTACACAAACAATGAACACCAGGCCTCATCTCAAAACGGAACTTTATAAACTTGAGCTTTTAAGGAAAAAACTGGAATCGGACATTTCGGATGATTCATTAGGATATTTGGAACTATGAGCGACAAACCAAAAACAACTGCTTTCGAAAGGCTATTATCTAACGAGCCAGAGTCCAACTGGAGAGAAGAGGTGGCCCAAAGACGAAGGGACAAAGCCTGGCTAAGCCTTTCGGCAGACATTGCACTTCGGGTATTGGAAGTGCTTGATGAAAAAAACATGTCGCAGGCCGCCCTCGCCAGGGAAATGGCGGTATCTCCTCAGCAGGTTAGCAAAATCGTTAAGGGCGGTGAAAACCTGACGCTTGAAACAATCTGCAAGCTGGAGGAAGCCTTGAATATCAAGCTGGTGGCTTCTTTAAGCGGCGATGAGATCATTGTAGAAAACAATGTAGAGTCTTTGAAGGTCACCCTTGCTAAAGTGATGTTAAAGCAAACAGTGAAAGTGAAAATGAGCGAGGGTTTCAAGGCGACTATAGAAGAGAAAGTGGTAGCGGAAAAGGCATTCCAGTTTAAGCCTGGTGGTTACACAAGTGTGCCGCCGGCCATTCAGGCCGGTGCAGGTGAGTCAGATTATCCAGCTGCAGCTTAGTTATGGCAGAAGCACCTATACCTTTTCAGATAAAATCCATCGCAACCAGGCAATTCGCCACCATGGAAAGCGCCTACAAAGAAGGTGACGAGGCAGAGTTTACCAGCACGTTCAACTTTGGCGTAGGTAAAGAAGATCATCTGGTTGTCACATTGCTGGATGTGAGTTTTTCCTTCAATGGATCGCCGTTTATCATACTTAAAATTAAAATGGATTTTGATGTACAGCCGGAGGCATTCGACAGGTTTAAGAGTAAAGACGGTGCTATTGTAGTACCAAAAGCATTTCTGACTCACCTTGCCGCCATGAGCATCAGTACAGCACGGGGCATACTGCATGCAGAGCTGAAAGGCACAGAGTTTAACCACGTTGTTTTGCCAGTACTTAATGTTTCGGAGGTGCTTCAGGAGGACGTGAGGTTTGAGTAGCGGCAGCCAATGAAAGGTGGCGTACTCATCATCGGCTCCCTATTTTGGCAGGATCACCTGAATGAGGTAGGAGACGACATTAGGAAGGATTGGCGGTCTCAAAGACTCAAAATGGGAGCGGCCATTAATGTAAGGGTACCAATCCGCTACGGCAGATTCTCCGGGGATCCAAAGAGTGGGAATCAAATCTACACCATGGTATTCGATAACACGCTTCCCGGGAGTCAATTCGGTACCGGGAAGTTCGTGCCATTTCAAAGGGATGGATTGGACGCAATGGGCATTATCACAGAAGTCGAGTCTCTTTCAAGAGCTGAGGGAGCGGGGACGCAATTTATCAAAGGCTCCAGGGAAGACAATGCAGCCTGGTGCGTTTGCTGCATTGCTTTCAACCCAGCCAAAGTAGAGGCTGAACAAAAACAACCCCACATTAATATTTGGCGAGAAAAATTGACAGTTAACAAGGTCGGATATGAGGTTTTCCAGAAGGATCCATCGTTTTATAGCCTTACAGCAGATGGCGAGCTTGATATAAAATGGCCAGATGAGTTGAGGGAGTTTGATTTCTTGGTGGCCACGTCAACCAGGTCGACTACCGAAGCAATTGTTGAACCAGCGGAAATTGCAAGATCGGTAAAAAACAGACCTTACTTCGAGCCAAATGTTCAAAATGGCATTCATACTTTTCAGAACAACGAGATTTCCAAAGAGTTGAGAAAATTATAAATGAGTGATTCAAATATGCTACCTTGGTGTAGCATATTTTTTGAATCGACATGGAATTTCTTGAACTCGCTCGAAAGGTGCTGATTGAAAACAATCGGCCAATGACTGCCTCAGAAGTGTGGGACTATGCAGTCAGTAAGGCGTACGACCAAAAATTAGTTACTAAGGGCAAAACCCCCAAGGCGACCCTAGGAGCCAGAATGTACACTGCCGCAAATGACCCTGGGAACAACAATTTCAGAACCATTGGCGAGCGTCCAAAAAGATTTTATCTCCCTGATATTACTCCCGCCAGCACACTTGTGATCAATGAGAGCCAACCGGCCGATAGCGAGGAGGCTCCGAAAGTGTCAAAGTATAAGGAGAAGGATTTACATCAGGTATTGGCTTACCATGTCAGAAACCACCTCGGTGCTTTTCCGAAAACAATCAGTCATTCTAAATCTAACAAGAAGGAATACGGAGAATGGGTTCACCCAGACATGGTAGCTTGCTACTTTCCGCAGGATCATTGAAAAAATGATGTATACGACCTAAGCCAGATAATGGGAGACGCTCAAATCAGCTTATTTTCTTTTGAGATTAAGATAAAGCTATCTTTCTCTAATCTACGGGAGAGTTTTTTCCAGGCTGTCTCTAATTCATCCTGGGCGCATCAAGGCTACCTTGTGACAGCGAATGTGAGGGAAGACCGGGATTTTCTCATCGAACTGGAAAGGTTGTCCAGATCATTTGGCATTGGCGTACTTCTACTGGACTTGGAGGATCCCGATAGTACTGACGAATTGTTTCCACCGGAAGAAAATGAGGTGGTAGATTGGGATACAGTCGATAAGTTGATGATGAATCCTGATTTCAGAGAGTTTATATCCAGAGTCAAGAGAGATGTCAACTCAAAGGAGGTACGAGAAGAGTGGTATGATCAGATCAATGAAGCGGAAGAAATTATAGAGTTTTTTAAGAATCGGCTGTAGTGTATTTGTCAAATGGCGGAGGTACTAGCAATATGGATAAAAGTGAATTCTTTCGATGGTTAAGTAGGGAGAGCCATGAATCTAATCCAAGCCAAGGTATTGTCTTTGTTGATGAAATCGTTGTCAAGCCGATTGATTGTAAGTTTAAATCTCTGACGCTTATCGGTATTGAGTTTAGAGGAGGGCTGTTGTTTGAAAATGGGTGTGATCTTGGCGTTGGTGTTAAGTTTATTAATTGCACGGGTAAAAACTTAGGATTTTCAGGATCGAAAACTTGGGGTTATAATAGAAGCTTTGATCCAAATAATGCTGGAATTATACTAGACACCTGTCAGTTCCGCGACCTGATCGTGGGTAATGGCTGTTCCTTTGAACGGGGGATTACTATCAGAAATGAGTCGGTAATAGGGCGAGTGGTAGTGGTTCATTCTGAATTTAAAGAAGGGGGAATTTCTGTCAGCCACTCAACAATAGAGACACTATTTGATATCAATGACATAGAGGCTAGGGACGGCTATGGAATCCATTTAGACTATTGTCAAATGAAAGCCAAGCCAAGAATCGAGTTCATAAGGAATGGCACGATTTCTATTTTGAAAACTCACTTTTACCGAGATGCTTTTGTGATTGGATGTAATCTGTCAAACCTGACATTTAATGAGTCTGAATTTGATGACGATTTTAAAATTCAAGCGTGCAAGATAGGCACTTTCACGTCCTATTCTGACTCTTTTAAAAGAAGGCTTGTTGTGGATATTAGGAATAACAGTGTCGAGAATATGAGGGGTTCATTAAAAGAGATTCATATAATGGACTCGCACACCGGGGAGGGCTTCGAATTTAATGGATTTGAAACTTCTGTTGATCTAATTAGAATTCCCTTTAGCAATTCGAGCTTCGGGCTGTTTTCATTTTCTTCTTTTAATGAGATACATCGTCTTGAGCTATCTGGGCAAAACACACAAGCAAATGTAACCTTTACATCATGTTGGTTTCAGAGAATATTAATTGAAAACCTCGTCAATAAAGCATCGCTAATCTTCTCGTCCTGTAGTTCGCAGCCGGTCGAATCTGCATTTGAAATTGTAAGCTCATCATTAGGAAATACCTTGTTTCTCAACGTAGGCTTCACCTCATTTGAAAGGGTAGATATTTACAATTCTATCTTAACGAAAATAGAGTTCTCTGGCGGAGATATTTTCAATGAAGAGCAGCTTTTCAGTTTAAGCAAGCACTCCAACTTTAGTAGAGCCAAAGAGAACAACAGCCGCCTGCCAACCGAATTTATTGATTCAA
Organism: Imperialibacter sp.; assembly: GCF_040222815.1. Taxonomy (GTDB): domain Bacteria; phylum Bacteroidota; class Bacteroidia; order Cytophagales; family Cyclobacteriaceae; genus Imperialibacter. Next base: position 102,761 of record NZ_JAVKCH010000030.1, read on the forward strand.
TTAATTCGAAGGCAAAACAACAGCTACAAAATCTTAATGCTCGAAAGAAGGAAATATATCGCCAATTGCGTGTTGCAGCTGACAACCAGGGAGATAGAATCCTTTCGACCGACTACAAGTCCCTGGAACTTAAATATTATCGAAAGGAGCTAAGAAACAGCAAACGTTGGTACAACAAAGACCGCATAGTGTTGGGCTTAAGCACCACGAACGATATGGGGCTCAACTGGTCTAAGCCGTTGGGTATATTGATTCTGCTGACCTTATTTATGTATTTCCCAATTGTAATTTCAGCATCATCCGATTTGTCAATGGCCAATGTTTATCCATTAAACGAAATTGATTTTGGGAAGTCCTTTGATACCTATTGTCAGTATAGCTACTTCCTGCCCCAGATGCTGAACCCTGCAAGGGTTCTGGAACGGTCATTTGATTATATTGACCATAAATTTGGAGCCTTTACCTGGGATGCACTGCATAGAATAGGCCTAGCTTTCCTAATCTTTCAGATGGTCTCTGCGTTTAGGAAGTATATCAAATAAGTGATAGCTGTGTTCTCTTAACCCATTATATTTGAAACCTATTAGCTACTTATTCCCTTATATCTAAGTATGCAACAGTTACCCTCAGTATTCATTTCTTATAATCCCGGCGTAGAGTTTGAAGAAACACTGGCCATCAGGCTTCACACTATTGGGGCGGTGCATGGTTTCAATATGTTATTGCCGGATAGGTCTGCTTTCAGAGGGCCATTGGTATCGTCGGAAACAGCCAACCGCATTCGTTTGGCAGATTACTTTATTATTTTTTCTACTTCGCTGTTGAGCGATGCAGTACAAAAAGAAATAGAAGTTGCCTTCGAGCACCTGCACGATAAAGCAAAGATCATTATTGTGTATGATTCTAAGGTAGGTAAGAATTTACAAGGCGGAGAAATGTGCACTGAGATTTTTATCGATTCATCAAAGCCAACTCAGCAAATACTGCAGACCATTCTTAACAAGATAGAGTCGCAAAATGGGTCAAAGAAAAACCCGCAACCCCAGGGGAATGATGTATTGGGAGGCATTCTTTTAGCAGGTTTGGGCTTGTTGCTATTAGGCGCTTTACTGGGAGATGGAAAAGGCAAATAGGAGAGTAAATCAACCCATAATTATTGATACCTCGAGTCTTATCTACTACACTCACATACAAGCACGATATCCCATTTGGGATAAATTGAGATCCCTTTTTCCGCATCTTCTGATCCCTACAGAAATTAAAAACGAGTTTGCCAGAGGCGCACATCGGCACACCGACCGAAACTACGTGCTGGAACGGCTGAAGCCTGACTATGGCTTTTACCGGCTTTGCACCAAATTTGACACTCTCGCTAAGGTAGTATTAGAAACAACTCCTGGTATCGACAAAGGTGAAGCGGAAGCGATAGCGCAACAAAAGAGTGTCAGCTCTTCCTATTTTTTAGCGGATGACAAAACCTTCCATACTGCCATAAGAAAGGTGGACTCCACAGTGAGTGTTATAAGTAGCCTTCATCTGGCGGCTATGATTGATATTCAAAGGCTTGATGCAGTTCCCAACCATTTCATCAGGGAGCTATATAGTGTTTGGAAGTTCAGTAGTGCTGAGTTCAGAGAGGCTTATACACAAGTTGTCGGCTGGTATAGTTTAAGTATGTCAAAAAGGGAAATCAGCAAGAAGACTTCATTAAAGACTATATTGGAGGTCTAGGTGCTTTCCATCTCCCTAAAACACCCTCACCTTCACCAAACCATTGTACTGGCTCACAGCATCACGGGCATGTTTACGGCCTCTTCGGTCGAGCCAGGCCGTAATACCGACAGAGAGTAAACCTGTGCCTAAAACAGTGTAGAGCATTGGTTTGCCCACCCGATCCTGCTCAATCACCAAACCAGTTACACCAAACCCTACCTGAGCTCCCGCCAGCACTGCCAGTGCCGATGCCAGCCTGTTAACCTTTTGGTGCTTGTAATATACACTCATCAATTCAGGGTCGCTGAGCTGCTCAAACTCCGGGTACATGGTCTCGAGGCGATTGAACACTAAATTGTTGTATTCAAAGTAGTAGCCAATGCGACTTTCTTCCATTGTAAGGGAGGAAGAAAGCATGGATTGTGCATGGAGGGTGGCGCTCAGTACGACCATACCCATTAGCGGGAAAATCTTTTTAATCATAGTAAGATGCAAGTCATTGATAACAAATGCGACACTATCGGTTAATTGTGATTTGTTAATATATAAAAATGAGGCCATCCAGTACACCATATAGTTAAATAATTGCCTCTTGTACGATGCCGATAAACATTGAGGCTCCTATTGAAGAAAATATCTGTGTGCAGCAGATTGGTTATTTCCTTGGGATATGCCCCATTCAATTGTGTCATTGTCGAGTTGCCGGATTTGGTCATTTTTATCATGCTTCAGGGCATTGCCCAACCTCCACTACAGGTGCAGGGCAATCCCGGCTATCACAGCAGCGCAACACCGGGTGGGTGCATTGCGCAAGGGCGACAGGGCAGTTGCCCAACACCGGCGCCGGTGTTGCCCAATGGCGGCTTCGGGGTTGCGCAATACCAGGGGGTCAGGTTGCGCAATACTGGGGGTAGAGGTTGCCCAATACAGGGGGTCGGGGTTGCCCAACCCAGGGGGTAGAGGTTGCTCAACCCAGGGGGTGGGCCTTGCGCAACCCGAAAAAGAGCGACGATTGGAGGTAGCTCCATTAGTAAAACAACACAAAAAGAACAGCATATTGCTGAATGTCTATCAGCTAAAGTCGACTTCAAATAGTGCTATCCAGTAAAGTAGTATCCGGATTTTCAAATGCCATACGTCTATGCCTCATTTCTTTCAATAAAACTTTCATTCGCTTACACAGTTTCAATCGATTGATATTGAATAAATAGCCTATAATGAAGCAAATCATCAAACGAATTGAGAGCGTTTTGGTTGGGCTTTTGGCGAGAAAAAAAGAGTGAACAACTTATTTTCTCTTTCTCAAAAAAATAATAGAAATATTTTTAAAAAATTGGACCTCTTTTTCAGTTTTTGGCATCAATATTGGTTTTGATATTAACAACAAGCAAGGAGTAAAAATCACTTCCGCTGAGGCCTCAAACGAATCACGTTTCGCTCCCAATTGTCAGTTGGCAACACCCCGGCCGGGACTCCAACTTTCGTTACCGTTTCACTTAGTAAAGATCATGCAGTCTGCTCGTTGGGCGCCCACGTATCGGGGTGCCTTCGGAGACCAGGTTTTCGAACCCACCCTCCTGACAATGCGATGAGCATGCGCCTGACAATAAGCAGAAAACTCTTCGGAGGGCATGGGCTTGCCCGGTGAAACACCTTAAATAAATGGTTAAATCTTCTAAATTTTAAAGTTATGTCTGTAATGTATAAAATCATCCGCAGAGCCGAACCCGGAGTGGTTGGCGGCGGGCAGATCAAGTTCTACGCTGGAATCTACAGAGAGCGTGAAGCAACGTTGAGAGAGCTTGTAAAAGAGATCTCCTCCCGGAGCACCGTAACCACGGCAGATGCCATGGCAGTAATCGAGAACTTCCTTGAATTGATTCCCAAGTTCCTGCGCAATGGTCGCACGGTGAACCTGGGGCAGCTGGGCCGATTCTCGGTAAACATCAGTAGCAAAGGCTACGAAACACCTGAAGAGGTGGGCAACTACAGTATCGTTAAAAGCAAAGTGTTGTTTACGCCCAGCGATGAGATGCGTGACGAGCTGAAAACGATCAAGTACAGCAGGGCGCCGCTGGATTTTAATGGCACCGGTGCCGATTGGGGAACTAACCAGGAGGATGTATGATACATCAACCCCGGACTCAGTTCCTAACCTAGAATCCCGCAGGCAGCTGCGGGATTTTTTTTGCCCAATTAAAGAGGTTACTCTGTGCGCTCCTGCAAGTAGTAACCTCTTTAATCCCAACGTGAAGCATTAAAGAGGTTACTCTATACACTCCTGCACGGAATAACCTCTTTAATCGGCCGGATCGAAGTGAAGGGATCGTGGAGGGCGTGGCTGCTAGCAACTTAGCTTTACTCTTTGCCTGGCGATATTTTTTTATATGCCGTACCTACGGCACTCGCTCTGCTTTACTCTTGGGCACAGTTGGCGTTACCGCCATGTCGTCCCTAACGGGACTGGTGGTGCCGCAACGACTGGCTACTATCAAGCCCTGAAAGGGTCCGTACGGAGTGAGATACCCATGCGACGGGTGACAGCCCTTCGCACCAAAGTCACGCCCGACGTGGTTTCTATATGCCGTACCTACGGCACTCGCTCTGCTTTACTCTTGGGCACAGTTAGCGTTACCGCCATGTCGTCCCTAACGGGACTGGTGGTGCGGCAGGTCGCATTCGAGCCCTGAAGGGGCCCGGACGGAGTGGTATATCACTGCGATGGGTAATAGCCCTTCGCACCGAAGCACCATCACCCAAAACTCCACCTGCCGTTCTTTGCACTACCTTCTTCCTCAAAAACCAACCCCTATTTGCAAATAAAAAATAAGTACGTATTTTAATATCTCATTAGAGTATTTCAGCCTATTGCCTATTTTTAGCCGTATGGAGTCAGTTTTACAAGAGGTTTCATATAAATCATTTTTTAAAATAGCGGAATACTATCTATTAATTTCATCTCCGCTGGCATGATATCAAAGGTATATAGTCCTGTATTCTGCCTGATTTTATGGGTGCTTCTGTTGGTAATTGTTCCAGAAAGCCATGCCCAGCGGCCTTCCGTCTCTCCACAAGAAGGCGACACCCTCGACAATATCACCATATCGGAAGCCGAAGCCCGCAACATCATGAAGGGTCTGTTTGACCTGCCCCGGCTGACGCATTCTCTGGCACTGGGTCGCATTGCCAAAGACGAGCGCCTCACCGCCTTTACCGACGGCTTCATGCAGCGCAACAATATCCAGGTGCTCACCATCGGCTACATCGACAGCGATGAGTTCTGGCCCCGCATCTTCAAGCAGCAACGCCTCGGTAAAATCAACAAAGCGGATGCTGATAACCTGCTGGCCGCCAAAATCATCTTTGTGCCTGCTTCCACCGAAGGGCCACCCACCGGCTACACCACCCGGCTGGAGCTCACAGGCAAAACGTCACAGGTCTACGAGCTGCTCAGCATCAGTCAGGCCGAGGTAGATTCCATTGCTGCCTCCACCAGCCAGCAGCAGCTGGGCAACACCACCTTCGCCACGCCCAACGAGGCCAAAGAAACGGTAGTGAGTGCGCTGATAGCGGCTTTGCAGCGAGTAGAGCTCAAAGCCTCTCCGCAGGACGCCGTGGCCCTGGTAACTTTTCAGGCAGCGCCACCCGATAATACCAGTCTGCCAACCTACGGCTTCGACCAAATGGTGTACGAGCAGCTGGGAGCTGATTACCCCACAGCGACAATTGCTGGCCAAACGGTGCGCACTGCCTGGAAGTCGCTGAAAAGCAATGCACCCGATAAGGTAACGGCCGTGGCAGGCGGCGATGCCTCTCCCGTCTTCGAAATGAACGGTGTAGCCCTTACCGCCACACCCGGCAATGCCAGTACCTATAAAGTATCGCTGATGGGCGGCAGTGACGGCACCACCAGCGAAGTGCTGGCACTCACCTCCACCGACAATGGCCTGACCATGGGTCTGCTTAATACCATTAGCTACGATGAGGAGATCATTAACGTAAAGATCGTTCCCATTAACGGAGCGGGTACCAATTTCAACCTGCTTAGCTTGCAGCAAAAGCTCAACACCATTTACCAGCCTGCAGTTGCTTCATGGCAGGTGCAGGTGCTGGCCAGTGTGACCCTACCTGACACATGGAATAGTACGGCCGAAGGTCTGGCCGATATTGAAACAGGCATGCTGTCCAACTACACCGCCGAGATGAACGACCTCATCAAAGCCTACCTGCAGGGGCATGACAGGGACAAGGATGCGTATTACATCTTTTTGGTTGACAAAGCGGAAACGCTGGGCAAGAAGGGGTATATGCCCCGCAAAAAGCAGTGGGGCTTTGCGTTTACCGACGTGCACGGCACCAGCGACGATGCCCTGGCCAAAACCATTGCCCACGAGCTGGGCCATGGCGTATTCAGGTTGGAGCACACCTTCAGCGAGAAGGGCTTGCCCCAAAGCCAGACCAACAACCTGATGGACTACACCCCCAAGGGTACCGCCCTCTACAAATACCAGTGGGACTACGTGCACGACCCGGTGAATGTGGTGACGTTGTTTGATGGGGATGAGGAGGGGGCGATGAGCGCTCTTTATTACGATGGCGGTAAGTTGATAAAATTCTTGAATAAAATTCGCAAAAACAACAGGGAGGCAGCACCTATAGACCTGAAGTTAACCAGTGGCGTTGTTTCGAACAAAGATCTTAATGACCAAGCGCTTATCTCAAAATACCTAGGGGAATTCGAGTCCGAAAATAATTCTTTCTTAAACAGTATTTTAAGGGCATACCCTAGTGATGAAAGCATACGCTCCGTTTTGAGTGATCACATCGCAGATACACTATATAACCCATTAGAGTCTCCCTATAATCAAGAACCAATCCTTTTGGCTTTTCGAGTTCCTGTGGTATTGGATGATAATATTCTTGTTACACCGGGCCAAAATTTCACAATCACGATGCATGGGTATTCTGTGACAAATTCTATTATAACTCACTATGCTGAGAGGAAGCGAAACTTAAATGAAACGACCTACATATTTTACAATGGGAAGTCGCCTGAAAAGGGTGGATATTCCAGTTCGAAATAGGCCACCCATATCAGTTTATCTATGCCAATCATAACGGTTCAAAACGTGCCATTGGTTCGTTTCTGATTTCGTTTCGATTTAGGCCATTTCACTAGATTTGATCGTTACATATTTCGGTT
>NZ_JAVKCH010000031.1:0-1600 GCF_040222815.1 Imperialibacter sp.
CTACTATATAACAAAATGCAGCTTAGTGACTTCTAGGCAACAGCCTTGAGCTTGCTTAGTTGCTGTTCAAGGTATTTGATCTTATGCTCCTTCCACTTCTGGTGGTTCAGCGCAAGTATTGCCGTATCGTACTGTTTCTTCTCTTTGATCAGGGTGTATATGATGCGCGCCAAACGATGGGCACCCGCCACAACTCCGCCTTTTTTGCCCAGCCTGGATCGCATTTTTCGTGCATAGTCCCCAAAATCGGATTTGCTCTTGGTCAAATTACTGGCGGCCATCCGCAAAGTCAGGCCTGCCTGGTTTTTCTTTTTCTGCATTTTGCTACTAATAATTTTGCCCCCGGTGATCTTGGTGTTTGGCGCTAAATTGAGCCATGCCGAGAAATGCTTCACATTTTTCCACTTGCTCATGTTCGTGCCAATTTCGGCGATCAGTTCTACGGCACTTATTTCAGATATTCCCTCTATTTGGCACAAATCAATCCCAAGAAGGCTATGCATCAGGCCTCTTGCATCAAAGGTGAATTCGTTTTTTTTGAGCCTGGTTGTTTTCTCGGTTCCAATGCCAGTTATATCCCCCTGGTTTACTTTTGCCACCTGTGACAGTAGGCATTGTTTGATCTTTTCATCGCATTCTGATTTTTGGGATTGGAAAAACTGATAACTGTGGTAGGAGTGCCTGAGCATAAACAAGTGCTCTTCAGACCATATGCCATGCAATGACTTTCTGATTTCTTCTTCGCTGGCTTTTACCCGGCCATCTTTGAGTTTGATTAATGCGTCAACATCCCTTTCCCCGTTTAGTATCGCGGTGACCATGGACATTCCTGTTTTGCCCAGGATATCGCTGATTACTGTATGGAGTTTGATATTCATCAGTTCCAATGCCTTCTGCATTCTGCGGGCCGAATCCGAACTGTTGGTGATCAGTTTTTTTCGTTGTCTCACATAGGTTCTCAAAACCCTGATATCGGCATCAGGCTGAAAGCTTTTCTGCAAAAGCCCGCAACTATGCAGCTTTTGAAGCCAGATGGCATCAGTGTCGTCCTTTTTCCGGCCTGTCACGTTTTTCACGTGTCGGGCATTTACCAGATAAGGCTCAATACCGGCCTCTTCCAAGAGCAGATACAGATTTAGCCAGTAGACCCCAGTGCTTTCCATGGCCACCGTTGTAATGCCCTCTTTTTTCAACCAGGCCACTAAACTTTCCAAGTCTTGGGTGAAAGAATCGTACTGGCGCACCTCATGGGTATTTCCCCTGTCAATGGCAACATCGTGCATTCTGTCGCCAATGTCAATGCCTGCGGCATGAGGGTTGAAAACCGGCATTCCTTTTCCCAAGTGCTTCTTTACTGTCTTTTTTTCATGCTCTTCCATTTTTGTAAAGGTTTAAAACCTGAGTGGGCACTCTTAAATGAACTTGCTCTACTATACGGTGTCTCCTGTTGGGGAGCAGCCAATTGGAATTTCAAAAAGTGCTTTGCCCAAACTTGATCATGGTAATTTATACCAATAAAAAAACCGGGCTTTGCTCAGGTTGATTCATGATCCCAAGTTATCTACTTTTGAGATTCGGTTCAATAACCGTAATGACTTGA
>NZ_JAVKCH010000032.1:0-663 GCF_040222815.1 Imperialibacter sp.
CGCCTCTTAACGCCAAGGCATCCACCAGATGCCCTTATTATGCTTGAGAGATCCCTCAGCTAACTGTTCTGCGGCTTGCGCAGGGGTAAAACCCTGCAAAACCACATACAACTAGTTCGCGATCACGTTCTTTCGTTGCGAAAAAATCACAACGGAAAGATCCGTTCTCTTCATATTCCCTATTCACAATGTCAAACATCTCTCATCCAGTCTCACGACTGAATATCTCAGTATCTTCCAAACCTCTGTATTGCTTTCCTGAATGTCTCCGACATTCAGGGCGCGCCGCCCGTCTTCTCATTTAAGAGATCCAACCCGGCGCGCAGTGTTTACAACGACTGCACTGCCTTATGGCAACATCGACACACTCGATAACCTTACTACGTCGCCCCACCCCAGACTGCGCTCCTATGACTAAGTCATTGTGCGCTTCCACCAGAAAATGGTGGAGGTGAACGGGATCGAACCGATGACCTCCTGCTTGCAAAGCAGGCGCTCTCCCAACTGAGCTACACCCCCATGATGGTGGGCCTGAGAAGAGTTGAACTTCTGACCTCACCCTTATCAGGGGTGCGCTCTAACCAACTGAGCTACAGGCCCGTAGTAGGTTTTTCGCTTTGCTAGTTCTGAATGCATATGCATTCAGTTAAATCGCCGTAATTC
>NZ_JAVKCH010000033.1:0-1323 GCF_040222815.1 Imperialibacter sp.
CGCAAGAGTTTGCTACCGCAAACGAGTTGGTAAAAGCAGCAAATGCCCGCATTTCCTGCTTTCACCAACTGCTGTTAGTCACCTATCTACCCTATGATAACTGTAACTTTACGTAGGGAGTATCTCTTCGGATCACGGCAAACATGCGACTGATCAGTTTATTTCGAATGGCATTGATCACGACCATATGGTGTTTCCCTTCACTGATTTTTTTACGATAATATACGTGATATTCGTTCTCAGTTTTTAAGGTGTTAACAGCTCCCATACTGAGCAGAGCTTTCAGCTTTTTATTGGCGATAGAAGATACCTGGGTTCGCTTTCTAACGCTAGTACCCGACTGATAGGGAAAGGGTGCCGTACCAACGTAACAGGCAAATTTTCGCCAGTCTTTAAATTTGGTAAAGCCATAGGTATAAGCGATCACCTGCGCGGCGATGACTTTTCCAACTCCAGGAACTGAACATAGCAGTTGATTCTGATGACCAAGCTGCTGATCTTGCTGAATAAGAAGTTCAATTTGCTGGTTGCACTTTTTGATCTGTTCCTTCAGCACTTTGAGTTGACGATTCAGGGTTGATAGGACAAAAGAAACATCTACATAGCCTTGTAGCTGCTTGTTAGCTTCTATGGCCGTGATGATGCTGGTCTTTTGCTTGATGAGCCGGAGCCGGAATGAAAGCAGCGTTTTGAGCTGGGCTACCGCAGCTAGGGGGGGAGTATACAGGGTTAGTTCATCCGCAAAACGAGCGGAAAACCGCGCGATCATCTCCGCATCTGCTTTATCCGTTTTTTTCCTTTGGATACCCATAGAATGCTTGATGCGATAAGCAGACTCTTGACATAGATCTGCCTGCGCATCAGTAAGGAAACAAGCCAGCCCATAGCTGTAGCTACCGGTGTCTTCCATACAGAACAGACAATCATGTAGAGAAGTGACGCTCTTTACCCATTTGAGCAATTTAGCAAAGCCTCTGGCATGGTTGTCAAATTGTTGATGTGACAATCCATTGGATGAAGGAATGAAGATGGCAGCATCAAGGGATAATTTGCTAACATCGATGCCGATAAAAACTGACTTTTTCATAACTTAAAGGTTGTGATGAAACAATGCGTTGAACCGACTAGCACCTTTATGAGGCATGTAGGCCTATCGTTCTATAGGGTCACAGGTTCAACAGTTAGGAAAAGGAGGACTAACACGATGTCAAGGTATTGAGCCTACACAGCGGGGCTGCCCCAGCCACTAAGTTCTCCTCCTTTTCTCTAAGATAAGAATTGGATTATTCTATATGGGTAAATATAAAGATGCAGCCGCCAGCC
>NZ_JAVKCH010000034.1:0-452 GCF_040222815.1 Imperialibacter sp.
GGGAATAGTCACCGACTGTCCGTGTTCCGCTTTCTGGTCAAAGCTGGCCATGATGGGGCTTCGGTCGGAGATATCCAGAAGGGGCTGGGTATTCCTGCTTCGACGCTATCACATCACCTTGCGCGCATGGCCAAGGTAGGGCTGATCCGGCAGGAGAAACATAGCCGCACGATTGTCTGTATACCCGAGTATGGGCACCTAGAGAATTTGATCGGTTTCTTACAAGAGGAATGTTGTGCAGGTGTCCGGATTGCGCATGAACCAGAACCGCTTTGACGCTTGCCCAGCTCTCGCTGTCCTCCCTAGTCAGCATCGCTATGAAGACTCAGGCGAAGGTGGAAACAGAAAATTGGCAGTAGAGTAGGCTGAAGAGGATCAATCAGATAATCCGCTGAGAAAGATTTTCTTCTTTACATCTTTGGCATTTTATCAACCAGAAATTCCGGATACCC
>NZ_JAVKCH010000035.1:0-1275 GCF_040222815.1 Imperialibacter sp.
TGGTAGTGTACCCCAAGTGTTGGACAGCAGATCGGCTATCTTAAGGTGTGAAATGATAGTTTAAAATAAAACATATTTTTCTTTTTTCAACGGAAATATACTTCGGCTGGTGTCCGATAATCCAGTGAAGAATGAGGCCGATCATTGTTATATTCTTCAAAATATTGCGATAATCCTTGGTATAGCTCCAAGCCACTTTCTGGCACGCGTAAATAGAGATAGTCATATTTAACACTTCGCCAAAGCCGCTCGACAAAAGCGTTATCAGTAGCTCGTCCTTTACCATCCATGCTCACTTGGATAGCGTTGTCTAAGAGCAATCCTGTGAACAAGTTACTGGTAAACTGACTACCTTGGTCGGTATTGAATATCTCTGGTTTGCCATGCATAGCTAAAGCTGTCTTAACTGCCGCCAAGCAAAATGATACATCCAAGCTATTGGATAGCTCCCAACTCAATACGCATCGGCTGTACCAATCCATCACTGCGGTCAGGTAGAGAAATCCCTGTCTCATCGGCATATAGGTGATGTCCGTGCTCCAAACTTGGTTGACACGCTCTACTGTCACATGGCGTAGTAGATAAGGATACACTTTGTGTTCAGCATTGGGTTTACTAAGGTTCGGCTTAGGGGTGATAGCTTCCAAACCCATCTTGCGGTACAGTCGTCGCACTCGCTTCACATTCACCGGATAGTCTAATCTACGGCGCAAATAGCCGTACATCATCCGCACCCCGTAGTAAGGTGTGCGCATGTACTGCTCGTCCATCTGCCGCATCAACTCCAGATTGAAATCCGACTCTCCAGCAGGCTGATAGTAGTAAGCCGAACGGGCCAGACCTAGTAGCTGACACTGACGGGTCAAACTGATCTGAGGATGCCTTCCTACTAGCCTTCGCTTTTCAATAACGCTCATAGCCAGATTTTTTTTTCAACCAGTCCAATTCTATCTGGTACTGGCCAATCTTTTTGTAAAGCTCCTCAATCAAGGCTTCCTGTTGCTCTTTTTCTTTGCCTAAATGCTCTTCAAACAACTCCTCAGCAGTAGAGAGCAACTGCTGCTTCCATTGTGAAATCTGGTTAGGATGCAATTGGTATTTTTTGCCTAACTCAGTCAGCGTTGCCCGCTCACGAGCCGCTTCAATGGCCACTTTGCTTTTGAATGAGGCACTAAAACGTCTTCTTTTCCCTTTTGTTCCCATAGCAGTTAATTTAGAGATTTTAACCACCATTTTACACCTTAATTACCTGTCCAGTTTTTGGGGACTATTATA
>NZ_JAVKCH010000036.1:0-266113 GCF_040222815.1 Imperialibacter sp.
ACCTGACTTAAGTGTCTGTAATGCTTCCTCGAAAAGTTGCTCCAACTCACTCCGAGGTGGTTTCTTTGATTCCATTTCTGTCATAAGTTCTCACTTTATTTTTACTTATACTTATGACACACTTTTCTGAACAGTCTCTAAATAAACGAAAAGAGCTCGCCATTTCCGGCGAGCTCTTTCTTTAACTTTAGTTATCTTCAAATAGAACGAGTCGTATCAAACTGTTCCAAATAATCCGCCACCTTTCTCACAAACATGCCGCCGAGTGCGCCATCTACCACCCGGTGGTCGTAGCTGTGGCTGAGGAACATCATGTGGCGGATACCGATAAAGTCGCCCTGTGGGGTTTCGATTACCGCTGGCTTTTTCTTTACAGCGCCCACAGCCATAATAGCCACCTGAGGCTGCATAATGATAGGCGTACCCATGATATTGCCAAACCCACCCACATTGGAGATGGTATATGTACCGCCCGATAACTCATCCGGCTTCAGACTGTTGGTGCGGGCACGTTCTGCCAGGTCGTTCACAGCATGGGTGATGCCGAGGAGGCTCAGCTTGTCTGCATTTTTGATCACAGGCACGATCAGGTTGCCTGAAGGCAGGGCTACGGCCATGCCAATGTGTACCGCCTGGTGTCTGATAATTTTTGTGCCATCCACTGAGATATTGATCATCGGAAAGTCCTTAATGGCCTTCACAATGGCTTCAATGAAAATGGGGGTGTAGGTAAGTGCAGCCTTTTCTTTTTCCAGGAAAGGGCGCTTCCATTTGTTTCTCCAATTCACCACGTTGGTCACGTCTACTTCCACAAACGAGGTCACGTGGGCACTGATTTGCCTGCTGCTTAGCATGCGTTCTGCAATCATCTTGCGCATGCGATCCATTTCGATGATTTCATCGTTGCCGCTGTAGGTGATTTTTACAGGTTCGGCTACTTTAGGAGCAGCACCTTTTCCTTTGGTTTGAATGTAAGCGAGGATGTCATTTTTGGTCACACGGCCTTCCTTGCCAGTGCCGGGAATTCCTTCTAATTCTGAAGTGCTGATCTTTTCCTCTTTGGCAATACTCATCACGAGGGGAGAGTAGAACCTGTCGGAGCTAGGCTTTGCCACGGGGGCGTGGCTCACTGCTGCTACAGCGGTATCGACCATTTCCGTAGCGAGCGCCACAGCGTCTTTCCCATTCTCTGAAGCCTCGGTAGCATGGCCGTTCTCGCCGCTTCCTTCTATTTCTATGATAGCAATGGCTTTACCCACCTGCACCACTTCACCTTCTTTGGCTAAAATTTCTTTCAACACGCCAGCATGAGTGGCGGGCACCTCCGTATCCACTTTGTCAGTAGCCACTTCCAGCACTGACTCATCCTGTTCAATGGTCTCTCCTGGCTTTTTCAACCATGAAAGGATGGTTCCTTCCATTATACTTTCACCCATTTTGGGCATCACCATTTCAACTACTGCCATCTCACTAAGTATTTCGTATCCTTTTGGGTAATAGGTTATTTGTATTGTTGTTTGTTGCTTTTCAAAACATTCTTCTAATTCATCGTCTTTTAATAGACGAAAACCTAAGAATCATTTGTTTACAAAATAGCGTTCACGGCCTCTAAGTTAACATTTTAATGGGAATGATGTGCAATTTTTCCTTGTAGTGTCGTAAGCTTTGCCAAACTACCGCTATCTCACTTGTTTCTATTAGGCCAGTGCTTCCATTTCCATCAGCGACGTCCTCAAAAGATTGAGTGTGTGCAACGCACTGGCGTGGATATTGATTTGCCTGTCGGTGGTTAGTTGCAGTTTTCTGGTAAAAGTTTGGCCTTCGAAAGCACAGGCAATCCACACAGTGCCTACCGGTTTTTCAGGTGTGCCTCCGTCAGGCCCCGCCACACCCGAGGTAGCCAGGCCAATATCCGTTTTTAGCCTTTTTCTCACTCCCTCGGCCATTTGTCGCACCGTTTCTTCGCTCACTGCGCCAACTGTGTCGAGTGTTTGCTGCTTTACGCCCAACTCCTCGGTTTTGATCCGGTTGTCGTAGGAAATAATGCTCCCCATGTAATAGGCAGAGCTGCCTGGTACGCTCGTGATCTCATGGGCCAGGTAGCCACCTGTGCAGCTTTCGGCAGTAGAAACAGTGAGTTTACGCTCCAGCAGCAGTTTACCAATGGCTGATTCAATGGTTTCCTGATCGTAGCCGTACACAAATTTTTGGATATCTGGCATCACCCTGTCGATCTGCTCCTGTACCTCTTTTGCCAGCGTATCCAGGTTGGGGCCGGCACCCGTCAGGCGCAACTTCACCTCTCCCGGACTGGGAAGGTAGGCCAGCCTGATATGAGGAGGCAGGCTGGTTTCCCACCACTCAATTTTGTCCGACAACCACGATTCGCCAATGCCGATGGTACGAATCATTTTGTGATAGATGACCGGTAGGGTATATTTCTCCCTAAGCCTGGGTATGACCTGTTCGCTGATCAGCACCTTCATTTCATAAGGTACGCCCGGTAGCGACACAAAGGTTTTATTGCCTCTTTCGAACCACATCCCAGGCGCTGTGCCCATGCGGTTGGTCAGCTTTGTGCTTCCAACTGGCAACCACGCTTGCTGGCGATTGGTGTCAGTCATTTGAAAGCCTCGTTTCTCGAAAAGCATAGTGATTTCTGCCAATGCTTCTTCATGCAATGCCAGCTCCATACCAAAATACCTGGCCAATAGTGGTTTGGTGAGATCATCCTTTGTTGGGCCCAGACCGCCAGTGATGATGATAATATCAGCTCTTCTTTCTGCTTCTGCAAAGGCCGTCATCATTTCGCTTTCCACATCACCTACCGTGGTTTTGCGGATGACCTTGATGCCACGCTCCGAGAGCTGCTGCCCGATCCAGGTGGAGTTGGTGTCGTGGATTTGTCCATAGAGGATTTCATCGCCTATGCTGAGTATTTCTGCGTTGATATGCATGAATAGAATGTTGTTCGTTGTCAGGTCGAAAGTTAATAGATAGCAGTATTATCAAACCGGGTTCAGCTACTTTAAATTCCTGCCAAATTTGTCACTTCGATTTTTAGCTATAAACACATAAAGTGGTTTTATTTGAAAAAGTTTAAAACAGCTACATAATGAGATTCTTGTCTGCAACAATATTGGCTTTTACCATCCTTGCAATTTCAGCTTGCTCGGTTCAGCAAATACAGAAAACTGTAGATGGTTACCTGAAAGATGCAAAGCCAACCACTGAAGAAGTGGCATCTGGCCTGAAAGAGGCGCTGGAAAAAGGAATCACTAACGGGGCCAAAAAAGCTTCCGCTGTTGATGGCTATTTCAAAAATCCAGCGATAAAGATTCCTTTTCCTCCAGATGTGAGAAAAGTGGAAACCAAGCTTCGTCAGTTGGGAATGGACAAACAAGTGGATCAATTCATCGAAACACTGAACAGAGGAGCTGAAGAAGCGGCCAAGCAGGCTGCTCCTATCTTTGTGAGCGCTATTAAGCAAATGACAATCAATGATGCCTGGAATATACTGAAAGGCGACAAAGATGCTGCTACTCAATACTTGCAAAAAACTACCACCAGCCAGTTAGAAGCTAAATTCAAGCCGGTGATTCAGAAGGCACTCGATAAAGTAAACGCCACCAAATACTATGGCGACCTGGTCAATACTTATAATAAGATTCCTTTGGTTGACAAGGTCAACCCCGATTTGAATGACTATGCGACAACCTTAGCCATAGATGGCCTGTTCAAGCTGGTGGCTCAGGAAGAAGCAAACATCAGAAACAACCCAGGTGCCAGAACTACGGAGTTGCTGAAAAAGGTGTTCAAAGAGCAGGATAATTGAAGCTGACTTTGCCAGGGGAGCATTTCGTCACCCTGCCATTTCTTTGTACCATCCCAACTTCTGTGCAATAGCCGTACTACCCCAAATCAGCAAAAACATCTCCAACGCCCGCTTGGCCAGGAGCACCATTTCATTTCCCTTTAGTCCAACAGCTCCGATAAGTTGATCGAGCACAACACTGCTCCCCACCAGCACGGCAATGGCCAATGCCACCCTTAAAACCCGGATCAACCACTTGCCTTCATCTGAAGGAAAGCCCTGCAAGCCAATGAGGAGGAAAGCAATATTGAGCCCTAAGAATTGTGCAGCTATGCTGTTGCCCAGGAAGATGAAAACGATGGGCAGCAAAATGCAGGATGAAATGAAGATGACGGTGGCCATATTCATTTGCAGTCGCAGCTTCCGGATGGCCAGATATGCCGAAAGTTTGTCCTTTTTGATAAGGAAAAACCACGCCAGCCAAACGGTAATACCACCGAGAACGAGCCCACCCAGCACATCGGCCAGGAAATGCCTGCCGAGGTACATGCGTGAGAAGGGCATCAGTGCAATGATGATGATGGCTGCCACTTTTAGCCAGGTTCGGTTAAAGAACATGGCGATGCCGCCCCAATAGGCCACCGAGCCACTCACATGGCCTGAAGGAAACCCATGAGAATCGAGCTTGTTCTCTCTGTAGTATTCAATGGCTTCCGGTGCTGGCAAGCTAAAAAAAGATTGTCCGCCTTTTCTGACAAAGGGAGAAACGGCGGTGAACTCATCGACCAAGTGCTTGAGTGATGAATCAACATTTTCCGGGCGGGGCAGGGCAAAAAAGTCCTTCAGAAGAGCTCCGGCAAACCCTGTCCATATAAGCATGTGCGTAGCAAGGAAGGCCTTCTTCATATGGACGCCAAAAATGAGCACAATGGCCACAGCAATAAAGGCGGAGTTGTACCCGAGCCTGGTGGTAGCGTCCATCAGCCAGTAAACGACCGGGCTGTCAAAACTTTGGAGAAAATGGTTTGGCTCGGTTTGAAACATAAGCTATTTTTTTACCGAAACTACAGGATTACTCTGTCAGACAAAAAGACAATTTGACCGATTCTGTGAATTTTTATTAAGAAAGCATGACATAAATGCCTGAATAATGCGTTGGTACATTGATTGATGACTAATGTGGGAATTTAGGATATATGAAAATGAAGTTATCTGACTCTTTAGTAAAAAACATGGTTGTGACGGCCGATTTGCTGAATACGATCAATGGAGGTATGAGTCTTCCTTCCACAAAAATGAGGAAGCTGGAAGATTGCTACGAATTGGATGTGGTTGCTCCGGGACTCTCGGTGGAAAATCTCAAAATTGAAATTCACAACAGGCACTTGAGTGTGTTCCATTACCTCAACTATAAGGCACCCAACCACACGAATGAACAGGAGGGAGCGCCAAATATTGTACATTTGATGCCTATCCCATTCGACGTGGAGCTGGATAGCATCACTGCATTATATGAAGAAAAGCATTTGAAAGTCATTATGCCTTTTAACGAGCTGGCTGAGGGGTATTTCAGGAGCATAGATATAGACACTGTGTAAAAGAGAATAACTATTAAGCATAGTTTTGATTAGTCCTTTTTGAAGACCCTGCGGGCGTTTGCCCGTGGGGTCTTGTGTTTTTAACGGTATTGCATTCCACTTTTCTACTCCTATTTTTGCTGCTCGTCTTTTACATTTTAGCTGGGCTAATGCTTGGAGTTTTTGTAGTGATTTATCTGTTGTTGACTGTGGCTATTGGCATAGCGGCTTCCAGGTACATCAAAACGTCCACGGACTTCATGCTTGCAGGCCGCAAGCTGCCCATGTTTCTCTCAGCGTCAGCACTGTTTGCCCTTTGGTTTGGCTCAGAGACTATTTTTGGTGCTTCTTCGGAGTTTGTGAAGCATGGCGTGCTGGGTGTGATTGAAGACCCCTTTGGTGGTGTTTTGTGCCTGGTTCTCTTTGCGCTCATCTTTGTCAAACCGTTGTACAGATTAAACCTGCTGACCCTCGGCGACTTGTACCGCAACCACTATGGAAAAAGCGTGGAGCTGATTGCCAGCGCTTGCATGCTGCTTACCTTTTTTGGTTACATCGCTGCCCAACTGGTGGCGCTTGGCATACTTATCCAGATCATTTCCGGACTGCCCACCATTTACGGCATCCTGATCAGTGCAGGCGTGGTGACAATTTATACACTGATGGGAGGGATGTGGGCCATTACTATCACCGATTTTATGCAAAGTATCATCATTGTCGTGGGGCTGGTGATTGTGGCGGTTACTATTGTTAGCAAAGCAGGAGGAATGTCACCGGTATTGGATGGTGCGCCGGAGGGCTTCTTTTCCTTTGTACCGACCGAAGGAGACGCTATGACCTGGGTTCATTACATGGCGGCATGGCTCACACTGGGCCTCGGTTCGCTCGCTTCTCAGGATATTTTTCAGCGAGCCAACTCAGCCGAAAGCGAGAAGACTGCTGTGCGATCTACTTTGCTAGGGGCGGGCATGTACGGCCTGATTGCTATTCTGCCGCTGTTCATTGGCCTGGCAGGGAAGGTGCTTTACCCGGAACTGATTGACGGAGACACGCAGCAGGTGCTGCCCTCGATGGTGATGGCACATACTGACATGTGGGTACAGGTGATGTTTTTCGGAGCGCTGCTGTCTGCGATTTTCAGTACATGCAGTGGAGCGGTGCTGGCACCCGCCAGTATTTTATCGGAGAATATCATTCGCCCGCTGATGGATCAAAATATGCCGGATAAACGCTTTTTGGTCATTCTACGGGCGTCAGTGGTGTGTATGGCCGTCCTGGCTGCCTGGCTGGCTTCGTACCGCACCAACATTTTCGAGCTAGTTTCGGAGTCGTCTATTTTGGGCTTAGTCACCCTGTTTGTGCCAATGGTAACAGCACTTTTTTGGAAAAAGTCGTCCCAGGGCGGGGCGATATTGTCGATGGTGGTTGGGCTAATCAGCTGGTTTCTGAGCGAACATGTATTTCACTTCGAGTTTCCGGCTATGTTTATTGGGTTTGGTGCCAGTGCTTTGGGGATGGTGGTGGGTACTTTTTTGTTTCCCAGGGATAGATGATTTCCAATTTTTATGACAGACTAAATGTGATAATCACTGGATTAGGCTCTAGTTAATCTCTGGCCTAAATTGGTTGAATGATCGCCAGTATTTGTCTTTGTAAATCACATAGTCAAAATTCAATCTGCCTCTAAAATCATATTGAAATCTATCCAGAACCGTCGAAGGCAGTCTAAAATCTTTGCAGGCCATATAAACTTCTCTTGCGCCATCTGCGGTTTGTCTACCAATATTCAAATACCCTGCTGAGTCTTTTAATTCAAGCATTAGCTGATCTTCAAACGTATTCATTAGATCGTAAATTTGTTTGTCAGGCATTCCGTTTTCATTGCCTTTATATATAATCTCTACCTTTACAACCCAAGGGTGAGATGCTTTGCTATCCCAGCTAAGTAAAGCAGAATTTATAATAGCTATTAGAGGTTTACCGTTACTTAACGTTGCCTCAAGGGAGTTATAGCTATCACTAACAGTATCATATCTCGTTCCTTCATATTTTTCTACAAATTCTTTTTCTCTCCAAACAAGGTAATCTTTAAGTTTCTCTATAGGGATTAACTCCTTGTTAGCATTTTCTGTACCTACAATCTGCATATTATCGATAGCAGTCAACGAGTTGAGTTCACCTAAATAATTATCCATGAAGATGTACACCCCATTTGTAATTGGCTCCTTCAATGCTTCTTGGTAGTCCGAATGGACAACCGTAATGTCGACTTCATCGGGATATTCAGAACGTTCATTCGAATAGAAGAATAAATTCTCCTTATTAAATTTCAGGTCACCCATGCTGATGTAAACGTCATTAATATTCAGTGCAGGTTTCAATGCAGTGAATTTCCAGTTATCAAGTACAGGGGCGCCGCTCACCAATTCTTCAACAAAGACGATGTTTTTACAAACCCCGTCAGCTGTTAGTATCAATTCCGCAGTGTTATCATCACACATTCCAACCAGGAACCAGTATCCATCCCTTAGTTGATTGAGTTGTGTAGATAATTTATTAAACACATCTCGCTCAATATTGCCCTGGCTCTTTATGACTTTGAAGAAATCTTTTTCATTATTCTGAAACCAACTCCAAAAATCCTTGTTCGACTTGATCGGTGTTTCCTTCGCTCTTAGTAAATTTCTAAATAATCCCATTTTTTCTCTTTGACATGGCAAATAACTCCAATAATATCCTGACGTTTCTGCTGCTTCAGGTCGCAAACGCCTTGCTATTCTTCATAATCCCTATCATGAAGATCAGCCGCCTGACCAACTGATTCACTGCCTACTCCTTACTACTTACATTCTCCTCACTATTCCCCTCCCTACACTCCAACAACTCTACCATCAACTGTTCGTTCACCTCCTTCTCCTGCAGCATCATTTCCTGGTATTTGTTGGCCATTAGCGAGTTAAGCTCAGCTTTGGAAGCCTGCATTTTGGCATAGATACTTAAAAGAACCAGGGCGGCGGATAAGATGACAATAATGATCAGTGGGAAATTTTTCATGGGTAAGTCCTTTGCTGGCAAGTTACTTGTTTTTGCTTTGGCAATCTTCCAGAGCCTTTCTTGCCTGATCTGCCGCTTCTGTAGCAAGTATATGTTGTAGCTGAGCTTCTTCTGCGTTTTCCTCAGCTAGTTTTCTTTGCATTTCAGCTTCTTGTTGTGCCGCTACAGCGATTTGTGTTTGTTGCTCAGCGATAGTAGATTGCCTGGTTGCCTCCGATGCCAGGATGAAGGCGTAGATAAGCATAAAAACGATACAAAGGCTTTGAACGCCTATTATAATTTTAGCCCAGAGTTTCATGGTTTTACGTTTTGGTTGATAGAACTTATTTTCTGTTTTCGCATGCTTCTAGCATTTGCTGAGCAAGGGCAGTTTGTTGTTTGGCCATCATTCGTTGCTGTTCGGCCTCGGCTTGAGCACTCATCGCTATTTCAGTTTGCTTCTCGGCTTCCAGCTCAGCCCGAACGAGCAGGGCCTCTTGCTCCCTCAATAGGTTCAGGAACGTGGAAGCTTCATTCGCTTTGAGAGAGGAGTAAATAGCAAAAAAGATAATGATGAGCGTTTGAATGCCGATTGTGATTTTAGCCCAGAGCTTCATGGTTGTTATGACTTTAGTTGTGCTTTTGACAAGCTTCGAGTTGTTTTTTATAGTCATTCGCTAAGGCTTTTTGCCTGGTGGCTTCAGTGGCAGCCTCAACTGCTCCTTCAGCCTGAATGAGTGCTTCTTCCTGAGACCTGTCTGCAATCGTTCTTTGCGTTTCGGCTATTAGAGTTTGTTGCTCTGCTTCACGTCTCCTGACCTCGGCAATAGCCTGGGACTTTTGAACTTCTGCCCTCAATGAGTCATTTGCCACCATTAGCTTCTTTACTTCATCCTTACAGGAATATATTTCTGGCGTAGAATAAGAGGCTAGCATCATGAACACGCCACCTCCAATAAAAAATAGAAAACTTTTCATGCTTAAATATAGAATTTTAATGTGAAAAGGTAGCTTTTATTAGCCTTGTGCAGGTGTTGGTGCGGCGCCAGCCACAGCGAAAGAGCCATCGGGCATCGATTATGAATTGTTAAGGTGTCGTGTCTTCACGCACCTTCTCTGCATGTGGTGCAGAGGCGTCAGGTGTAGTTACCTACCAAGAGCCGTCAGCCACTAGTTCAGTCTCCAAAACGGCGGCTGACTGCCCCAGCGCTGGCCCCACTAGCAGTACCGACATCTCCGGTCTCCGGTCTCCCGTCTCCAAACTTCCCACTTCCATTTTCCTCCCGACTTTCCCACTCAAAAACTAGTTTAAACTAACCCCCCGTATTATTTTTGCGGATGGCTGAAATGATTCTGATCCTCGACTTCGGATCTCAATACACACAACTCATCGCTCGCCGGGTTCGGGAGCTCAATGTTTACTGCGAAATACACCCTTACAACCACCTTCCTGAGTGGAGCGACGACGTCAAAGGCGTCATTCTTTCCGGTAGCCCGTGCTCTGTAAGAGACGAAGGTTCACCAGACATAGATATTGATTTTTATTCTTCAAAAGTGCCATTGTTAGGCGTTTGCTATGGTGCACAGCTCATGGCAAAAAAAAGTGGAGGCGATGTTCTTCCCTCGGAAATCAGAGAATATGGCAGGGCCAAGCTTAGCAAGGTGGATTCGCACCACGACCTGCTGAAAGAAATTACGCTTAACTCGCAAGTGTGGATGTCGCATGCCGATACCATAGCAAGCATACCTGACAAGTATGAGGTGATTGCCAGTACCCCGTCGGTGAATGTGGCGGCTTTCAAGTTGAAGAATGAACCCGTTTACGGCATTCAGTTTCATCCTGAGGTGACACATACAACCGAGGGAAAGACGCTGCTGCGCAATTTTGTAGTGCACATCTGCGGCTGCAGCCAGGACTGGACACCAGACATCTTCGTTGAAACCACAGTGGCTGAATTGAAAGCCAAACTGGGCAACGATAAGGTGGTCATGGGGCTTTCCGGCGGAGTGGACTCCTCAGTGGCTGCCATGCTTATTCACAAGGCCATCGGCAAAAACCTGCATTGTATCTTCGTTGATAACGGCCTCCTTCGCAAAAATGAGTTTATTAGTGTGCTTGAGTCTTATAAGCACATGGGCTTGAATGTGAAGGGTGTGGACGCTTCACAGCGTTTTTATGTAGCGCTTAAAGGACTGACAGAGCCTGAGCAAAAGCGGAAGGCGATTGGTCGGGCGTTTATTGAGGTGTTTGACGAAGAGGCGCACAAAATTCAAGACGTGAAGTGGCTTGGTCAGGGCACTATATACCCTGATGTGATCGAGTCTGTTTCGGTGAAAGGGCCGTCTGCCACCATCAAGTCGCACCACAACGTAGGTGGCCTGCCTGACAAAATGAAAATGAAGGTGGTGGAGCCGCTCAATACATTGTTCAAAGATGAGGTGAGGAATGTGGGGCGCACGCTGGAGATTGATCCTAATATTTTGGGCCGCCATCCTTTTCCCGGCCCTGGTTTGGGAATCAGGATTTTGAGTGAGATCACTGCTGAAAAAGTCAGAGTGCTGCAGGAAGTGGATCATATCTTTGTACAGGGCCTGAAAGACCATGGTTTGTACGACCAGGTTTGGCAGGCAGGCGCTATGCTTACGCCAATTCAGGCAGTCGGTGTGATGGGCGACGAAAGAACTTATGAAAATGTAGTAGCTTTAAGAGCAGTAACTAGTGTCGACGGCATGACTGCCGATTTTTGTCACCTGCCTTATGAATTCCTGGGAGAAATATCGAGTGAAATTATCAATAAAGTAAAGGGGGTCAACAGAGTGGTGTATGACATCAGCTCTAAGCCGCCTGCAACCATTGAATGGGAATAATCAACATGCGATATCCAGCTATTCTTAGAAGCCTGAGCGTTATTTGTTTGCTTTTTTGGGCAGCTTCTACGCAAGCACAGGACCACCAAACTAATTTCACCTTCGGCAAGGAGCTCTTCCGGGAGGGGCGCTACGAGTTGGCCATGCAGTCCTTTAAGAAGGTGATGATGCCCGCTCCTAACAACCCGTACGCTCCCTATGCTGCATTTTACAATGCTCTGTCGGCTTACAAGCTAGGTCAGTCGGAGAACAGCCGCAGCCTGTTTCTTGAGCTGACACAACGATTCCCGGACTGGGAAAAGCTGGACGAAGCCTACTACTGGGTGGCCACTGGCTATTTTGAGCAAAATCAGCCTGCGGCTGCACTTGATTATCTGAAGAGGGTGAAAAGCCCTTCTATGTCCAGCGAAATTAATCTACTGAAGACGAAATACATTTCAAAAATAGATAGTCTGAACCAGCTAAAGGCATTGTATAACGTCTACGACAGGGATACCGTAGTAGCTTCCAGGTTGGCACGAAAAATCGTGAGTGATCCGGGCAATACGCTTGACCAGGCCATGGTGAGGGAAATAGTAGAGAAGTTTGATCTGCCCGTGGAATCATTCGGGCTGGTTGACCTTAGCAAGTCTGTCAAAAAGAACGAGTACCACGTGGCAGTAATGCTGCCTTTTATGTTCTCCTCATTGGATGAAAGCAAAGCTAATCCACGGGCTGATTTTGTTACCGAACTCTATACAGGTATTCTTCTGGCTGCCGAAAAGCTTAATGCTGAGAACAAGAAAGTGACTATCCATGCCTATGATACCAGGAGGAGCGGAGCTGTCACAACCAAACTTCTGCAAAAAGCGGAGCTGAAGCGGATGGATTTGATTATCGGGCCGCTGTACCCTGAGCCAAGTAAGCTGGTGTCGGACTTTTCCTTTGCCAATAAGATCAATATGATCAATCCGGTGTCGGCCAATCCCGACGTGATGGCAGGTAATCCGTTTTCGTTCCTTCTCCGACCAACCTACCTGACCCAATCGTTGAAGGCTGCTGAATATGCGATAGAGAAATTTCAGGATAATAAAAACGCACTTGTTTTTTACGAATACAAACCCAACGATAACAGAGACTCACTTGCAGCAGTGCTTTATGCGCAGCAGTTGCGAGATAATGAGTTCAATGTGTTGAAAGTGAAGCCTTTGAGGTCGAATGAAGCCCACTACCTTATTGACACATTGAGCTTCAAAAAAGAGGTAGAAATCAAGAGCAAAGAACGCTTGGATTCAATGCTGCTGAAACCGGACAAATACATTGTGAAGTCGAAGCAGAAGACGTTTGGCAAGGATTCTTTGGTCTATATTGAGGAAGTGTGGAGCATCAAACGAGACAGTATAGGTCATATCATGATTGCCTCATCTAACCCTCTCTTCGCTACCAACACCATCAGCGCAATAGAAATCCGTCCTGATAAAATCCCCGTGATCGGCAGGGAAGACTGGCTGGATATTCCTCAGGTGAATTATGATCAGGTGGAAAGGATCAATGCGGTATTCATATCACCTGTTTTCATAGACAAGAGCCGGACGACCTACCAGTCGTTTAGCGGAAACTATATGAGAAAATACAAAGCACCACCATCGGTATATGCTTCCTTAGGTTATGAAATGACGATTGTTTTTGGAGGCTTGATGCATGCCAATGGCAATTACTTTCAGGCGGGCTTGCCGGAAGGAGAGATAGTGGAAGGGGTATTTACTTCTGGTTTTGAATATGGATTCCACAACGATAATCAAGTGGTGACTTTTCTAAAGTTAGAGAATAACCAATTAGTGAAGGAAGTTAAGTAGCAGTATGACGTTGAACAGATCTAGCAGTGCAGCGCTCTTTGACAGGGCACAAAAAGTAATTCCAGGTGGCGTAAATTCTCCGGTTAGGGCATTTAAAGCAGTAGGGGGCAACCCACTATTTATCAAGTCAGCTAAGGGGGCCTACCTTTTTGATGAAGATGGCAATAAGTATATTGAAATGATCAACTCATGGGGGCCAATGATTTTGGGCCATGCCAATGAGATGATTGAAGAAGCTGTAAGAAACGCCATAGGCAAATCATTTTCATTTGGAGCCCCTACGAGGGCTGAGGTGGAAATTGCGGAGCTGATTTCACATATGGTGCCTTCTATTGAGAAGGTGCGCATGGTCAACTCCGGTACCGAGGCCACCATGTCGGCTGTCAGAGTAGCTCGTGGATTCACCGGAAGAGACAAAATTATCAAGTTTGAAGGCTGCTACCATGGTCATGGCGATTCGTTTTTGATTGCGGCGGGAAGTGGTGCGGTAACCATGGGAACGCCCGATAGTCCTGGCGTAACCGAGGGAACGGCGAAAGATACTTTAACGGCACCTTTCAATGATTTGGCTGCTGTGGAAATGCTGGCTGCTAAGAATAAGGGAACAATTGCGGCTATTATTTTAGAGCCCGTGGTTGGTAACATGGGCTGTGTACTACCCGCACAGGGGTTTCTTGAAGGTCTGCGTAAGCTTTGCGATCAGGAAGGCATTCTATTGATATTCGATGAAGTTATGACCGGCTTCCGCCTGGCAAAGGGCGGCGCACAGGAAATATTCGGCATCACTCCCGATCTAACCACCATGGGCAAAATTATCGGTGGCGGTATGCCTGTTGGTGCATATGGCGGTCGTGCTGAAATCATGAACTATGTGAGTCCGGCCGGACCAGTATATCAGGCAGGCACCTTATCGGGCAACCCAATAGCCATGGCAGCCGGCAAGGCAATGCTTACCTACCTGAACGAGCACCCAGAGACATACACCTACCTGAACAAGATTACGCAACGAATTGTGGACGGGTTCAGGCACAACCTGGAGTCACTTGGCTTGCTGCATACCATCAACCATGTTGGCAGCATGTTCAGCCTGTTTTTTACCAACTCTGACGTGGTAAACTTCGACTCAGCCAAGACCAGCGATACGGTTATGTTTGGCAAGTACTTTCAGAAGATGCTTGAGAAAGGAATCTATCTGGCACCCTCGCAGTATGAAACGCTGTTTATCTCTACTGCCATTACTGAAGAACTGGCAGACAAGATTATTGCCGCCAACAAAGAGTCCTTGAAAGAAATCCATTCCTGAAAAACTTGGTGCCCACAGCGTAGCTGGTGGCACCAAATCCCTATTTCATTCCTTTGCCCGAACATCCAGCTGCTGCACTTTTGGTGTTTTTTCAGGAGACATGGTGAAGAAAACTTCTGCATTCCCGTTTTCGCCTGTGAGGGTAAAAACTCCTCTGAGTTGGTTGATGGCTTTCATTTCACCCACTTTGGTAACATTACCAATAGGAGCCAGGGCCTGATTGTATTCTTTGATGCGTCTGTCTCTGGAAAAATCCAGGAAGAAATTTTCCGCAAAAAGTGCTTCTTCAACACCTGCTTCGTTGGTCTGTAGCCAACTGGCCACTTTTGTCTGGGCTGCGAGGAGAATATCAGAAGCTGGCAATATCCTGGGCTGAAGACCGGCTTTTTTGAAAATCAGGTTGGCGACCTCATTGTTGATGGCGCCAGCGCCTGCATAGGTGCGGTTGGCAAAGGAAATGATGCCCAGGTCGTATTCAGGATAAAAACGATAGTCACTGCCAAAACCGGGCAGCCCGCCGCTGTGCCGTATGTACAACACACCGTTGCAGTCTTTTCTGGCGCTCAACCCATAGCCGTACCCGCTAATCATAGGGCAAGGATTTCCATCTGCATCCCTGGCGTCTGCCATTAGGCTTGGCTCCTTGGGTTTGTGCATGTTTCTCAGAGAACTTCTCTTTACCGGGCCATACTCGTCATCGTTGTTTGGGGGATAGGCGGAAAGGTGATAGGCCACATACTTGCTGAAATCGTCCAGCGATGTGATGAGCCCTCCCATGCAGCCAAAGGCACCATCGTGCAGCAGAGGCTCCGGCTTCCATTGTTCATCTTCCCACCGATAGCCCAGCGCCAGCAGGTCTTCCGGCAGGCCCTCAAACTCCCAATGAGTGTTGTTCATGCCAAGCGGCTTAAAGATGTTCTCGTTGATGAACTCTTGATAGGGCTGCCCTGATACATTGCTGATGATTTGTCCGAGAATTGCAAAGCCGGTGTTGCTGTACTCGTAGCCAAAAGACGGAATATTGGAGAAGCTTAGGCCTTGTGCCACCAAAGCTTGCAACTCTTCTGGTGTGTCTTCCAGCTGTCTGTCTCCCCAGGGATTGTCTTCTGGAAAGCCGGCAGTCATCGTGAGCAGGTTTTCGATGGTGATGGGTGTGGCGTCTTTGGTGAGGTATACCAGGCTTTTCATTTCTGGCATATAAGTGGCCGCTTGGTCGTTTAGTTTGAGCTTTCCCATTTCCACCAGTTTCATAATCCCCATGGCGGTAAAACTTTTGCTCATCGAGGCTATTTTGAACAGAGACTTGTTTGAGACTGGCGCTTTGTTGTCGGTATTAACAATACCGTAAGAGCTTGACCAAACTAATTTCCCTTCCATGACGATACCATACACCATGCCGGGGTAGTGATTGTCTTTGGCGGCTTGTTGCAGCATTGCGTCGATCTCGGGCCCCAGGGCAACTACTTTTTGCACCCTGTCGGTTTCGGTGAACGCTGCAGCCTTGAATGCGGGGTCAAAACTAACGATACCTGGTTGGGTAGCATCCTGATTGGCAGGGGGTGAGGCCGTTTCGCAGGAAGCCACAATGAGGAGACAAGTGATGAGGACCGATGATTTCATAGAAGCCTGGTTTAGGTTGGAGACAATTTAACCTAAACCGTGGAGGTTTTTGAAATGGAATGGCTAAAAAAGCAAAAACGAAATCACCAACTCTGCCATGATTCCGATAAATAGAAACCAGGAATAGATCCAGCCTAGAAGGATGAACTTGGTGATGGTTTTAAACCAACCTTGTCCGTACACCCGCTTGAAAGAATAGTAGCCGTAGGTGGTGACCAATGTGAAGCCAATTCCACCAGCCCAATCACCAAGGCTGCTCTCTCCATCACTTAACATTATCACAATTAGAGACAGTCCATAAATGATATAAGCGAAGCTATGCAAATGAACGGCATGCATAATATGATTCACGTAAAGGATGTTGCGCCGGATATAAAGTAGTTTGAGAATCAAAGCGAATATCGGCAGCATGATGAACATGAGTATGGGCAGGTTTTTGGTGACCAGCTCTACCAACGTTTGTTTGTCACCCCTGTTCACCCGAATTATTTGCCGAGCCAAAAATTGTTCTGTGGTGGTATTCGCCGTCAGATCCAAACTGTCGTAAAGCATCTCGTCTGTCAGCTTCCTGTCGTCTTTCAGGCGATTGTAAGTATTCCAGTTCTCGGTGCTTATTCCGAAAAAACTGCCCTCTTTTTCGCCATCAGTATCAACCTTTATCGGATCGAGCGATTTTTTTGTCCCCAGTGACTCTATGGTCGCCTTGGTGTTTGAGTCAAGTTCTTCCTGGTTTAGCTGGGCAATCTCAGCTTTCAAACTATCCATCACGTGCAGACTGTCGGTGCTGGTAAGCAAGTTGGGACCAAAAGAGAAATTTAGGTCTGGGTTTGCTGCTTCCTGCTGAGCCATCTTTGTCTCTATGTCTCGTGTAACCTTTTTGCCCACCATGTTGAGGACAAAGAAGTAGAAAAGGCTGATGACAAGATAAAGCCTAACCGGATTAGCATAGGAGGCTCTTTTTCCTTCGTTAAACCGCAGTGTAAGCCAGCCGGGTTTGAAGAAAAAAGGAATCAATGAATTGGTGAACCGGCTATCGAAGGAAAAGGCATTATTGAAAAAGTCGTACAACAACTGGCCAAAAGAGATATTGGTATTGGTGTTTTCTTGTCCGCACGACGGGCAGTAATTGTATATCTCAGTGTCCAGCGGATAGCCGCAGTTCAAACAGGCGTTTTGCTTACGTCTGCGTCTCATGTTGGTTGGGTTAGTCGATGCCTAAAATAGGGACTGGGTGTTTAACCTGCAAATACCATTGCTCCTGTCGAAGGCTTGATGTGCTTAAACATCATAATGTTTCATTGCTTTCTCCACATCCTCTGGCGCATCTATTCCCATCGTTTCCAGGTCGGTTTCCACCACCTTTATTTTGTAGCCGTTTTCAAGCCAGCGCAACTGCTCCAGCGACTCGGCTTTTTCGAGAGGGGAGGGCTGTAGGTGCGTGATGGCCGCAAGAGCATCGACCCGGTAGGCATAAATGCCAATGTGCTTGTAAAAAGTGAATTGTGAGAGCCGGTCTTCGTTACTAACTCCCCGCAGGTGCGGAATACATGATCTGCTGAAAATCAGCGCCTCCATTTTTCTATTAAACACCACCTTAACAATATTGGGAGAATCGAGAACGGCTGGATCAGTTATTCTTTTGATGAGGGTTCCCAGCTGCACTTTTCCGTTCAGAATACCTGCCAAGGTATCAATCTGATTCGGGTCGATAAAAGGCTCATCGCCTTGAATGTTGATCACATATTCAAAGTCGCCTTCAGTTAGTTGCAACGCTTCCAGGCACCTTTCCGTGCCGTTGGTGTGGTTAGTCGAGGTCATTACCACTTCAAGCCCCATGTTTTGCAGGTGCAGCAGAATTCTTTCGTCATCCGTGGCCACTACCACTTTATTCAGAAGCTTGGCTTTGGAAGCTTGCTCGTATACCCGTTGAATCATCGACTTACCGGCCAGGTCAATCAAAGGCTTGCCGGGAAACCGCGTGGAAGCATAACGGGCAGGAATGACGCCGAGGATGTTAGGCATAGAACAGGTTTTTGAAACTATCGATAAAACTATTCAACCTCTTTAACTTTAAGTGAAGTTCCTTCGTCAGATATCACAACAATCTTAGCCCCTTTGTCGATGTAGTTGCCCCGGGTAAAAGCGTCGAATACATCTCCGTCGATCAATACCTTGCCGCTGGGTCTTAGAATGGTGTGGGCCTCCCCGGTCTTGCCTACCATCGGCTCTTTCATAAAGCTGGAGGTGTAGCCAGCACTTCTGTCCATGCTGGTTCCCAGGGCCACTCTGTTGAATACTTTCGACTGACTGAGCCGGGCTCCACCAAAGAACATGAGGACAATACTCCCCATGATTCCAATAATGGCTGTGACGGAAGCAATAAGCAGGCTGTCTAATTCAACGAAAGAGAAATCGAGGTTGTCGTTATTGACCATGACGAGTATAAGGGAGCCGAGGGTGAATATAATGCCTGCCACGCCTGCCACTCCGAAGCCGGGTATGACGAAAATTTCGGCGGCTATCAGCAGCACACCAATAAAGAACATAATGATTTCCCAGTTTTCCGCCAGTCCATTGAGATAGTAAGGCACAAAGTAGAGCGTAGCAGCTATGATGGCTGCTATAATCGGAAATCCAACGCCGGGGGTTTGCAACTCGAAATAGATACCACCGATAATGATCAGTATGAGGATGCCTGAAACAAAGGGATTAAGAAAAAGGGCGATGATCTTATCAGTAGCATCCAGCTTGAAATCGATGAGTTCGTAATCGGTTACGCCCGAGCGTTCCATTATTTCATCAATACTGCTTACCTGGGCTTCGCAGTAGCCATTTTTAATGGCCTCGCTGGTTGAAAATGTCAACACTTTGCCTGCTTGTGTGATGCTGTCAAACTCCAGTGTTTCGTCTACCATTGCCTCTGCAATCCGTGGGTCACGGCCGTTGGCTTCAGCGGTAGACCGCATGATGGAGCGCATATAACTTTGGTACTTATCGGGGGCGGCGGCACCATCCGAAGTCACTACAGTTGCTGCACCGATGCTGGCAGCCTTGGCCATGTAGATACTGTCGCAGGCAATAGAAATCAACGCTCCTGCAGAGGCCGCATCTTTATTGATGTACACGTAGACAGGTTTTTCGAAATCAAGCACCCGTGTCCTGATCTCATCAGCGTCGGTAAGTGCACCTCCGTAGGTGTCCATTTCAATCACCACATAGTCAACTGAGTCTTCGGTGGCCTGATTGAGCGCAAGCTCCATCAGCCGGTTGGTGCGTGGGTCAATTTCTGCCGCCAATAGCACTCTCAATACCTTGGTTTGCTTTTGTTGGGCGAGCCCCAAAAAAGGCAAAGCCATCAGGAGGATAAATACGCTTTTTTTGTTCATCAATTTCAATAGGTTCATATTACCTATAGTTTTACGTAAAGTTAATCAAATAGAAGTGTCGCAAAGCTTATCACCCATTTTTATCCATGATTTTGAACAGCCCATTTGGCAAATGGCGCTGGAACCGGAAAAAGGATTGCTGGCCCTGGAGCTACGTGACCTGAAGGAGGCGTCTGTGAGTTTTTCTTTGCTGGACCTTCATACACAAACATTGGTGTTTGATCGTTATGCATTCGAGGAAGAATGGTGGATGAGCATTGTAACGATAAAAGACAACTTGTTGTTGATAAAACAGTACCATGATAGCCAGCAACCGGAGAAGCAGGGGCTTTTAGCGATCAACATAGAATCTATGGAGGTACAATGGTGGCTGCAAAATTTTCAGCTGCTGCAATTGAATAGCCTGTCAGTGTCTGGTAAACAGCATGGTGAAAGTGAAAGTATTGTCAAGCACTACGAAATTAATTCCGGGCAGGAACTTGCGGCCGATTTGGTTGATAATGCCAATGTGCAGGAGCAGTCGATAAAAGCCAAATACCCAACGCACTACGACAGTGAGTCACCGCATTTGGAAACTGTTAAGTCATTCATTGTCAATTACTTAAATATGAAGGCGGTTGGTGCTTGTGACTACCTGGAAGTAGAAGACCTGATCGTTATTTCATGGTTTTATTCGGAGGGAAGCTCTTATGCCAATGTGCTATCCGTGATTGATTCTGAAGGGAATATTGTGATCGAAGAAAAAATTGGCACTGGATTGGATGCATTTGCGGCTGATACTTTCTTTGTACTGAAGAATAGATTGATATTTGTGTCAAACAAAACGCAACTTATTGTTTATGAATTATTTGAGGGTGCTTAAGGCTGTCTTTTTATTGACCATGATCACCAACCTTTCATTTGGAGCGGAGATGGACTCCGTGCGGCTGGAAAAGAGAGAGGGTAAGCAGTTTGTTATTCATAGGGTTGGGCAGGGGGAAACTCTTTATGCTATTTCGAGGCGATACCAATCGAGCGTGGAGGAAATTTCCAAAACCAACAACCTTAGCGACAATAGTGTAGCTATAGGCCAGGAAATCGCTATCCCCTGGAAGGGAGACGTCCACAAAAGTATGAACCAAAGCTCAGCTTCTGCACAGCTTTATCACACCGTTGAAGCAGGTCAGACACTGTTTGCTATTTCGAAGCAATATGATGTGAGTGTGGATGAAATCAAACGGCTGAATAACCTGACAAGCAACGAGCTAAGTACCGGGCAGCAGCTGGTCGTAAAGAAAGGCCAAAAGCCGGTGGAGCAGACAGCCCCTGTTAAGCCTGAGTCTGCCACCCCGAAAAACCCTCAGCTAACCTATCACACCGTGGCGCCTTCTGAAACGCTTTTTAGTATTTCGCAAAAATACGATGTGGCTGTAGACGATATCAAAAAGTGGAACGACCTCAAAGGCAACAGCCTGTCGGTAGGGCAGGAGCTGGCCATTGGGAAGCCGGCAACCGTTAAGGCACCTGTGGCGGTTGCGGAAGAAACACCGGCGAGAGAGAAGAAAAAGGAACTTGTGGTAAGCGAGGCCAGCAATGGTTCGCTGAAGCAAATCAACAAGCAAGGCTACACCAGAGATACGGCCTCGGTGGCAGGCTACGAAAAAGTGGTGGAAGAGGGCTTTGCCATGGTGATTGAAAACTCGCCTGAAACGAGGAAGTTTCTGGCGCTGCACCGCACTGCGCCCATCGGCGCCATTCTGGAAGTGAAGAACAGAATGAATGGCAGATCTATCTATGTGAGGGTAGTGGGCAAACTGCCCGACACTGGAACCAACAACAAGGTGCTGATCAGGCTTTCGGAAAAAGCTTTTCAAAGGCTTGAGTCAGTTGACCCTAAAGTGCCTGTTGAAGTATCTTATGTTCCGTAACTGAAAGATTGATAGTGAGAATAAGGCTGAAGTCTGGTAGTTCTCGTCTTTAATTCTCTTATCTTAATAAATATTTGGAGATATGGTCATTGAAAAAACAAAAGACGAATTAATTATCAGGCTACCTTCAACTGTCAATGTGGAAGAGATAGAAGATTTTTTACGCTATTTGCGCTATCAGGAAATTACTTCAAAGTTCAAAGTTAAGCAGGTTGACGTTAATAAATTGGCAAAGTCGATTAACAAAAACTGGTTTGAAAGTAATAAGTCAAAATTTCTAAATGAAGATAATAGTTGATGCTAATATTGTCTTTAGTGGCATCTTAAACTCATCAGGAAATATTGGCCGCCTTCTCATTCACTCAAAAGGAATCCTTGAATTCTACTCTTCTGAATACTTGCTTGTCGAAATTGAGAGCCACTTCCCGAAGCTATTAAAATTGACGGATCTTGGTAGCGATGAATTGTCCGAACTGATTGCTACCGTGACCAGAGACATTACTTTCTTGTCAGATAGCTTTTTGTCAAAATCTGCTTTGAAGTCCGCCTATGATATCGTTAAAGACATAGATGCCGATGATTTGTTATTTGTAGCAATGGCCAATAGCGTTCCTGATGCTAAACTCTGGACAGGAGACAAGAAGTTACACGGAGGACTACTGAAGAAGGGTGTTTCCAATGTAATGACCACAGCGAACCTCTTGACTTATCTAAATAAGCGGAGCGCCGAATGATCGACATTAAAGAACTTAAAACGCTACTCGATCAAAAGGTGGATGAGTACAACCGCCCCTTTTTCATTGAAAAGGATCCGGTTTGCATTCCCCATAGCTTCACTACTAAGCAGGATATTGAGATTGCAGGCTTCTTTGCTGCCACTTTGGCCTGGGGCCAGCGGGTCACCATCATCAACAAGTGCAGAGAGCTTTTCACTCTGATGGATGATGCCCCTCATCAGTTCGTGTTGAATCATTCCGAGAGTGATTTAAAAACACTACTAAAGTTCAAACACCGCACGTTCAATACCACCGACTTGCTCTACTTTATTCAGTTCTTTCGTGAGCACTATACCAACCACGACAGCCTTGAGAGCGCTTTCTCAAATTCTATGAAGCCAGGTGACGAGACGATTGAAAATTGTCTGATCGGCTTTCACGACTTATTCTTCAGCCTTCCCGAATTCCCAGCCCGTACCAGAAAGCATATCGCTACGCCGAAAAGGAAAAGCGCCTGCAAGCGCATCAACATGTTTCTGCGCTGGATGGTGAGAAAGGATGATCGGGGTGTTGATTTTGGCCTTTGGGAAACCATCAGCCCATCGCAGCTTGTTTGTCCTTGCGACTTGCACGTGGATAGGGTGGCCAGAAACTTTGGGCTGATTACCCGCAAGCAAACCGACTGGCAAACAGCTCTGGAACTAACTCAAAATCTACGGCAAATGGATTCCAGCGATCCAGTCAAATACGATTTTGCTTTGTTTGGTATGGGAGTGATTGAGTATGCGTAAGCTCTTTTAACGCTCGAACCGTCCCAAATTGCGTAACTACAGGGGGCTGAACTCAGAAAATATGCCGTTGAATTCTGCTATGTTCACAGGTATTTCATAGTCACAAGCCTCCTGAAATTCTTTCCACATCTCCTGCACAACCGGATTGGAATGGGCTGCCTCTATGGCCTCAGCCGACTTCCAGCCAAAGACCTCAATAACAGTTCCGTCTTTAGATTTCATAGTCACCGGGAGCCTGTCGCTCACCAGGCCTTCTCGCTTCAAAGCAGGCACATGGCTTTTCACCAGCTTTTCAAGGATTTTGTCCTTGCCAGGCTTAGGTCGATAGCAAACTACCACTATTCTTTCCATGACAACATCATTGGTTTATGCCAAATTAGGGAATTGGTGGCGGTAAACCTTGTGGAAGGTCAAGTTGATTCCGCTGCTAGGCTGGTTGCATTTGCCTCTTTACCTTGTCTTTCACAATCTTGTTGATTACGCTCATCATCAAGATTGTAACAAGCATAGTGCCGGTAACCACATAGCCAAGCAGATCGTATCGCTCAAGCGGCCCGGCGGGCGTTTGTATAACGATAATGCCAGCCAGTGCAGAGGCAAACCCTCCTGATATTTGCTGAATAGAAGAATTTACTCCCATGAAAGCGCCACGCTCCCTTGGTTCAGGAATGGCTGTCATCAAAGCAGAAGCAGAGATCATCCTGGCGGTGATGCCTATAAAAATGACTATGTTGATGATGATCACAACCCAAAGAGGAGTGATGCCAAGGTTGCAATAGATCAGGATCGTAGCAATGCCTATGAAAGTGCCAATGGTGAATATTTTGTACTTGCCATAAAGGTCGCTTAGCCGGCCAGCCAATGGGCCAACCATGATGGTGCTGATGCCTGTAAGCATGTACACCAAGGGAAGCTGGTCGAGTGTGATGCCCAGGTTGTTGACACCAAATGTGCTGCCAAATGGCATCAGCATAAATCCACCCGTTGCTAAAAGGGCGGTGGCACCGAAGGCTTTCAGGTAAACGGGCTGGGAAACTGTTTTATAAAGTTTTTTGAATGGGTTTCCGGGCGTTTGAAGCTTCAAATGCTCATCAACAGGCTTCATGAAAAGGATAATGACGGTGGCCGTGCCGACGGCCAAACCTACGATCAGGATGAAAGGCGAGTGCCATCCCCAAAGGTTGGCTACATACAGCCCTATCGGCAATCCAAGTACCTGGCTGCTGGCAAACGCCATTTGCACAAAGCCCATCACACGACCTCTTACTTCTAACTTGAAAAGGTCAGTGATGATGGCAAAAACCACTGAGCCCAGCACGCCACCAAAGATGCCTGTGACGATTCTGGCAGCAAGAAGAAAGTGATAGTTGGGCGCTACGCCGCAGAGCAACGTGCCGATAATGAAGCCAGAGTAAAAGAAAAGCAGCAACTTTTTTCTGTCGAACTTGTCGGCAAAACCAGCTGCCAGCAAACCTGAAATGCCGGCGCTGAAAGCATAGGCTGACACCACTAGCCCAAACTGTGAAGTGGTAATGTCAAGCTCAACCAACAGCATCGCACCCAATGGCGATAGCACCATGAAGTCAAGAATGACTGTGAATTGGATGATAGCCAATATGGCGATCACAAAGGTTTCGTATTGCGTGAACACCCTTTTTTTGGGAGATAAGTCTTTTGTCATTCAATATTGGAGTTTGGGTCAGTCGGGTAGCTCCTCGCAAAAGTACCCTGCTGTTTGGATCATGGTTATTACCTCTGTTGGATGAAGTCCACCCGAAGCAATTCTTAACACATTGTCTACATCCATTTGATCCACATTCCACTCCATCACTCTATTGTCCGACTCCAAAAGCGGCATGATCTTGCTCACATCCTTTTTGTAGCGGATGTTGGTTTTGAAAACAAGAACCTCGTTGGTAACAGTAGAATTCATAGAAAAAAATTAGTCCTCTGAATGATAGACGATTGTTATTAATAATTACTTTAAATCAGTTTCATTTTATGGTTTAAGAGCTTTCAGCACCAGAGACAAAGTCATCTCCAGTTTTGATTCATCTAGAACGAACGGGCCTCTATTGCCCAATCCTTTTCCCGACAGATGAAATTTGATGAGTTGGTACAGGGGAGCAAAAGCAACCGACCAATAGACTTCAGCTGGCAGCGGAATCACTTCTTTTTTGGCGATGGCATTCGCCATAAAATGGCCCATCAGCCTTGGAAAGACTTTGTCCTGGCTGAAGAAAGCTTTGTAAGGCGGTGAATGCTTCACTTGCTCCAGAAACTGCCCACTCATTGGGTTTTCCAGCCAGTAGCGGCATCTGTTCTGCCACTGAATTCTCAGCCCTTCTTCAAAATGCATCTCAGGATCAAAACCATTGAAAGTGGCTTCTATCATTTTTGTGCCTTCTTCCTTACAAAGTTGAAGGATGAGGTCATCCCTGTCTTTGAAGTAGATATAGATTGTAGCCGGAGATACGCCCGCCTCTTTGGCCAACTTTTGCATGCTTAAACCCTCGAATCCCTGCTTAGCGACCATTTCAAGGGCTTTTTCCCGTATCAACTTTTCCTTTGTCTCGTCTCTTGTTCGCATACGTTACAAACATAAATGAATGTTCATTCATTTATAAAACGAAAAGAAAAATATTTTTTGCTATGAACCGGTTGAACTTCTCTGCTGTCTGATAACACGCATTTCTCTAAGGCTTGGTGTTTTTTTGCCTTAGCGGCATGTAAGGGAATATAGACTACTTCAATAGAAGTTTGAAACCGGCAGTTGGGTAACGCTGGAGTTTTAAAAGGTTGGGGTGGCTACGCCGCAATCAGGTGGTCTCTATACACCAGATACATGTTGTAAAAAACGAAGAACATCAGCAGTATAAGTGCTTCCCAGCGATCCAGGATTTTCTTCTCGCCGGTGAACATGGCAATAAACAAAATGACGGTGCCAGCCATGAAGGTGATCATGTCCACATTGAAAATGGTCGGGTAGGGAATTGGGTTGATCATTGAACTGATGGACAGCACAAAAAACATATTAAAGATGTTGGATCCAACAATGTTACCCACTGCCAGATCGCTTTTCTTTTGAGTAGCTGCCACTACTGAGGTAGCCAGCTCCGGCAGCGATGTTCCCGCAGCCATAATGGTGAGGCCGATGAGCTGTTCGCTTACCTGAAGGTACCTGGCGATGTCGATCGCATTGCTTACTACCAGCTTACCGCCAACGGTGAGCCCAAAAAGCCCCAGAAGCATAAAAAGAATGGTTTTAGGCATGGCAATCACCTTTGTTTCTTCATCGCTTTGGGAATCCTGGCTTTTCTTCATTGAGAAAAACACATAGCCCAAAAACAGTAGAAAAAAAGCGAACAAAATGATTCCTTCTACTACACTGATAATATTCTCCTCTCCCAGGTTCAAGAGCACATCATTGGCGAAAAACAAGATGAGCAAACCTCCAAAAAGAGAGTAGGGTATTTCCTTAAAAACCGTACTTTTTTGTACCGAGAGAGGATAAACCACACCCGCTATACCCAGGATAAAAAAAGTATTGAAGATGTTGCTGCCAACTACGTTACCCAACACCACGTCGGTGTGGCCTTCGTAAGAGGCGACTCCGTTGACCACCATTTCAGGAGCAGAGGTGCCAAAAGCGACTATAGTGAGTCCAATGGCCAGCTCCGGAACATTGTATCTTTTGGCTAGTGATGAGGCACCCGTTACCAGTAAATCAGCTCCTTTTATTAAGACAAAAAATCCGACAATGAGGAGGAAAAAACTCAGTATCATAGTTAGGTTCGATCAGTAAGCTTAGGAATGTCTAATTTTCAAAAGCAATGAAAAATAAACATTCTTTCTCTCTTCTCTCTTTTATGTGAAGAGAAAATCAGTTATACCCGAAAATATAATTTGCTAGACTGGAATCAAAATATCGTCCAGTCGTTCATCATCAATGGGTTTTACAATATAGTCCGTTACACCGTACATGCTTCTTGCACGGTCAATGTCGGAGTCTTGTATTGAACTTGAAACGATATAAAGTAGAATTTTCTTCTTTACAAGAGGCCTAAGTCGGGCATACTCGTTTAAAAAATCCCATCCATCCATGATGGGCATGTTCAGGTCAAGGAAGATGACGTCTGGCAGAGGGCCGCCGGTCTTCACTACCTCACCTAAATGCAGGATGGCGTCCTTCCCGTTCTTGAAAGTATTTACCTCAGCAGAAAGTTTACGCTTCAGGATTTTCTTTTTGACGGCATATTGATAAATATCGTCGTCGTCAACAACATAGATAATCTCTATTCTGCGGTTCATGATGTAAAGCTAGAGGCCATAGGACAACTTTTGGTAAGACATTCTCTATTCCCATCCATAGCTTTTTCGAAAATACGACCGGGATACTGGAGCCATCTCCATCGATCATGTACAATCTTAAGGAATTAGGGTTTTGAGTGTGGCTTATTTCGACGACCACCGCTATTTTGTAGAGGAAAAAGTGAGAGTCACGCCTTTACACCTTTTTCGCCTAAATAATATTCTAAAAAATCAATGATTAATGATAGTAGGCCAGTTTTTCTCTGCCGTTTTAAAAAATGTGTTTTCGTCTTTGTTCCAAAGTGTGAGTGTATTGGTGAAAAGCCTGTTATAGAAAAGCAACAGCTTACCCTGGTAGATTTTGTAGGTGAGCGGATCCACCTGTACCTTTTCGCCTGAAGTGCCTAATGCGTAGGCGCACCATCCACCATATGAAGGCTCGTATTTGGTTGGTGAATTGATAAACTCGGTGCGGTTGCTGGCCGAGCTAAACCAATAAGTAATTCCCTGGTAGGTATGTGACCATTTCGCTTCGCCTTTTTTTGGCTCAGGGCTTTTGAAGTAGCTCACGGGATCATAGCCAGATAGGGCGACACCATCTTTACTCAGGTTGTAATTGTTTTTTCTTTGTGTAACATCTTGAGCAATGCCAGTGTGAAAAACAAATAGGAGGAGAGTGAGTGTTAAGAGTTTCATCTTTTTTTGTATAGAAACTCAAACGTGTCTCTCTTTCTGGAGTTTGTTTCTGGTTCGCTTTAGTGTTTGGTTAGTCAGTCGGCAGACATTTTACCCCATGATTTCCACGGAAAAGTTAAACGTCTCTGACGCTCCACCATTCAAACGTCGAATGCCCTCTTTTTTTACCAAAAGCTGATTGTGGTTGACACTGTCAGCAATGCCGTTCCATGGCTCAAGACAAACGAATTCAGACGTGCCTGACTTAGACCAGATGCCAAAGTAGGGGGCGTCGAAATAGAAATTTAAGAAGGGCGCTTTTCCGGCTTTTGCCAATGATAATTTTTTCGATGCAAGCCCCTTAAAAACAAGCGCATCCTTGTTGAAAATGGAGTCGCTTATGACCAGCCTGTTTTGCTTAAGAGAAAGCTGCTCCGTTTTGCCAGAAAGCAGCCCTCCATCGATCAAGTGGACAACCACAGACTCTTCTTTTTCAAAAAGGATTTCGTAATCCGACCTTTTTGCTTCGGGATGGATAGGAATACGAAAGGCAGGATGGGCACCAACGGAATAGAGCAGGGGATCAGTGCCTGGGTTTTTTACAGAGTAGGAAATTTGGAGTGAGTTTCCTGAAAGCTCATACGTTACTAACAATGAAAAGCCGAAGGGATACACAAGCTTAAGCTTATCATTTGACGTCAGCTCGAAAACCAGCTTTGACGTGGTTGATTCTATCAGACTAAAAGGCTGGTCTCTTGCAAAACCATGCTGTGGTAAGTGGTATGTTT
The DNA here is from genome assembly GCF_040222815.1 of Imperialibacter sp. Classification (GTDB taxonomy): domain Bacteria; phylum Bacteroidota; class Bacteroidia; order Cytophagales; family Cyclobacteriaceae; genus Imperialibacter. Next base: position 28,625 of record NZ_JAVKCH010000036.1, read on the forward strand.
TCCCTTTGTACTCGTAGCTGTCGCCCTTGAGCTTGCCCACGATGGGAAATAGAATAGGGGCGTGCCGACCCCAGTCGGCTGGGTTAGCCTGCCAGATGTATTCTACACCATTGTTTACACCTTTTATGCTACAGAGTTCTGCACCAAGTGTTTTAACGCCAACCACGAGATCGGAGGAGGTGAGGCTATAGTCCATTGGTTCAGGCTTTCCAGTTAGCGGGATCAGTTCTCCAGGCTCCGAGCGACGCCACATGGGAGGCGTTGATATAGCCATTATCGCTGGCTACTTTAATCAGCGACTCATAGTCGCACAGGCAAGCCAGATTTACGTCGGCCTTGACGAAGTTTTGTTCCGCCTGTGGGAAACCATAGGTAAAAATGGCTGCCATGCCCAGCACTTGCGCTTTGACTCCTCTAAGGGCGTCTACGGCTTTCAGTGAGCTGCCGCCAGTCGATACTAAATCTTCTATAACAACTACCTTCTGGCCAGTTTCTATCCTTCCTTCAATGAGATTTTCCATGCCATGGTCTTTCGGCTTGGAGCGCACGTAGCAAAAGGGCAAGTCAAGGCTATCAGCCAAAAGTGCCCCTTGTGGAATACCTGCGGTGGCCACACCAGCAATGCCCCCGACGCCGGGAAATTCCTTCTTAATGAGACTAACTAGCTGCTCCTTCATGAAGCTTCTTGTTTCAGGGTAGGACAATGTCATTCTGTTGTCGCAGTAAATAGGCGACTTCCAACCAGAAGCCCAGGTAAATGGCTTGTCGGGGCTGAGCTTTACCGCCCCAATGCTGAGCAGGTGTTTGGCAGTTGCGGCGGCAACGGAAGGGTCTGCAATTTTAATGTTCATGCTTCAAAAGTAACCATACTCGATAAAATTGCCATTTCTGGTCTAAGTTAAATATTGACCCTTGTAGGAAATAGCTGAAAGGCACCTTGCAGTGTTGATTCAATGTGTCCGGGTTCGTAGATTTTTTTAATGAATTCGTAGAAAAAACTTTTTCATATTGGAGAGAATTTACATTATTGGCTCTTATAAGATCGCAACATGAAGATTTTCATCAACGATATTCCTGTCTCCATAAAAAAGCTCGATGAAGTGCAAAACTTCGAGCAATACAACCATATCGTTGACGGAAAACGAGACGGCATCGATACTAAAAAGCTGCAAGACGATGTGCTTGTGGTCAATGCTTCGAAGGAAGACATTGACAAGCTTCTTCAGTTGATGACAAAAAAGAAGTTGAAAGACCTCGATGCGGTTACATTTGCTGTAAGCAAGCGTAAGGCGACCATCAACCACCTTAAGGAAAAATTCAATATTGTTGAGGCTGCTGGTGGTGTGGTAGAAAAGGGAGATCAGATTTTACTCATTCACCGCCTTGGTAAATGGGATTTTCCAAAAGGGAAACTGGAGAAGAAGGAAACCCCTGAAATGGCTGCCGTGAGGGAGGTAGAAGAAGAGTGCAGAGTGAAGGTGCTTTTGGGTGAGAAGATTTGCGCTACCTACCACACTTATATCATGAACGAGAAGTACATCTTGAAAAAGACCCATTGGTACCGCATGGATCTTATAGATGATAGCCAAATGACTCCTCAAAAAGAGGAGAACATTGATGAGCTCAGGTGGATGGAAATAAGAGATGTAAGGGCCTCACTTTACAACTCCTACCGATCGATCAGGCACGTGGCCCGGGAATTCTACAAGGTAAAAAGAGAAGCTTACAACTCGTAGGGCAGAAATGCCTTTACATCGCCGCCATACTTATGAACTTCCCTGATAATGGTGGAACTAATAGGGGCGTACTTGGGGGAAGTAATCAAAAACATGGTTTCTATTTCGTCGTTCAGGTACCTGTTTACCTGAGAAATACTATTCTCATATTCAAAGTCCGTCGTATTTCGGAGTCCTCTGAGGAGTACTTTAGCGCCCAGTCTTTTGGCGAGGTCTGCTGTTAGCTCGTCGTAGGTCACTATTTTTACCTGCGGGTATTCTACAAAGGCACTTTCTATTTTGCTGAGCATAGTCTCAAGCGGGAAATACCTTTTTTTCTGACTATTATGGCCAATAGCGATGATTACCTCGTCGAACAGCTTCAGGCTCCTCACCACAATGTCGAAATGCCCCAGTGTGAAGGGGTCGAATGAACCAGGAAAGACAGCGGTTTTATTTGGCATACAAAAAGTCTCTGGCTAAAAGTTAGCCAAGATTAGTCGCAAAGAAAAATGTTGAACACGTCGAAGCCCTTGTGATCGGGAATCTCGTCAAACACAAAGCTGAAAGAGAGATAGGAAGGACGGCTTCCAAAAGAAATGTCACGGATATACTTTTTGAGCTCCTGAATATGTGGAGACTGTGGGGTTAAACCACCCCAGAATAGTACTTTACTCTTCTTTTGCGACAGCTTCATTTCCTTAAACACAAGCATGATGTATTTTAGGTAATCAGCAGTTTTTCTTACTGCGAACTGGTTGTAGTAGTGAAGCTTTTTGTCAGAAGTGATCACCACATGGAGGATGCCTTTGTCAACCAGACAAAACATTGATTTTTCGCCTGAGTGGTCGTTGTATTTGAGGATCCCCTCAATGAATGCGCTTCCCTGATGAACCACAATCACATCTTTTTGGCTATACAACTCCCTGATCCAATCTATCAGCTTCTTGTCAGCCGAAAATACATTAACAGCATCGGTGCCAATGTGCTTATAGAAATACACTTCTTCGTATCTGGGATTAAAAGGGGTGTTAAACGACAGGTAGTCCACAAGCCCCTCCTTTGAGAAGACCGGCTGAGGTACAAGGGCAAACTTGTGACTTTTAATCGAAAGCTTGATAGTACTCCAAAAGCCTGCCATGAGCAGGTGATGATTCTCGAAGAGGTCTTGAACGACTTGAAGACGGGCATTGACCGTCTTCACGTTTTCAAAAGCAAAGTCTTCATAAAGAAGACATCGATTGTCTCTGTTGTCGACTACACAAAACTGGAAGTCACGAATGCCAATCTGAAGACACAAGCCATAGTGATGAAGGTCATCGACATCGAACTTGGCGTCTTTGACTTTTTTTAAAAGCTTGTAGTTGGCTACGAGAGTCTCCAAAGGCAATTATTCCCAGTTTCCCGATGTAGTAATATTCGTTCTGGAACCGAAACGTAATGGTTTACGGTTAGTGATTTCGTTTGATTCTTTCCTTGCCGGATCAACGGGGGCAATGTCTCTTACTTCAACTACATCAACCATCACGCCTGCTTTGTCAATCTTGTCAGCCCACATATCGAACCTTTTTCCATCAGTTCCTGGTATAAGTGGAAGTGTGGCCAGGTCAAAATTAGGAAACTTGCTTGGGCTAAAAATCGAATCTCTCACCAATACTGTTCCTATTGTGTCAATTTCCACATAAATACTATCAGCACCATAGTCAAGGGGGATAATAATCTCCGTTTTGTTTGTGATGTAGAAACTACCGGTATCCACAAATGCAAGTAATTCATCCCAGTTGCCAGAATATTTCCCATTCACTTTCTGGAAAGCTACCTGAGCCTCACGGATCATCTTAAGCTTGTTAATAACTCTCGCCTCAGTTTTGGCAATTCTTTCAGTGGTATCAATATCAGTTTTGATACTGCTGAAAAGATAATATCCTAAAGCTAGAGCAATAACTAGAATTACAATGGATAGAATTTTGGTGGTATTCATCTTTTGACTATTTGAGTGCTTAAGTTATTAGTTTACGAAACTATATGATTTTAATAGAAAACGCTATTTTATTAATTCTTTTCAAATTTAAAAAATCCTGTTTTACGAAGTAGGTCTTCCTTGTTGTGAACACCCTTTAACATGTGATGGAGACTTTCCGGTGCAAAATCGTTCAGCTCCTTCAAAGATACAAAACGAACCTCATCTATTATCTGCTGTGAATCAGACATTTCGGGATCGACGCCTCTGCACAGGTCTCCGCCTGTGGGCTGAACTTCGAAGAATAGTTCTATTGTTTGCAGGGGCGCTCCAACATATTCATAGACAAAAAGAAATCTAGCCACGTTTACAGAAAGGCCAGTTTCCTCTTTGAATTCTCTGATGAGGTTGCTTTCCAGACTGGTGCCATATTGCACACCACCGCCAGGTGGCGCCCACAAAAAGCCAACCGAAGTAAGGCCCAGGTGCTTGACTAACAGCAGCTTGTCTGCACTGAAGCAAATGCCACACACCCTCGTTCTTACTTCGTGCCCATACCGGCGCTCTACTTCCTGACTAACATCCATCTTCAAATTTAGGGAAAATTCCACACGCACCTGCCGGGTTTTGTGTAAGCAACTCATTTCATTGTTTGATTTAAGCTGGCTATTGAGGAAATTCGGCTTTTACAGCTAACCACCCACTCATTTGCCCTTACCCTCCGAAGTACTCGAACGCCGGTTTCCATTTGCACCCACAAACGGACAAAGGGCCTTTATGGGTCTCCTGGATGAGCTGCTGAACGATGAAAAGCCGGGCCCGCAGATTCTGCTGCTGAGAGGCTATGCGGGAACGGGCAAGACTACCCTGGTAAGCCAGTTGGTAAATGTGCTACCACTTTTCAATCGAAAATATTCTCTGCTTGCGCCTACCGGCCGGGCCGCAAAAGTGATGAGCGGCTATGCTAAACGCTCAGCATTCACGATCCACAAAGTGATTTACAAACAAACCTCGGAGCCAGGTAGCCAAAACCTTAAATTCAGTCGACAGAAAAACTATCAAAAGGATACTATCTTCATCGTGGATGAAGCTTCCATGCTCTCCAATGAAAGCGACTTTGGGCAAAATGGGCTGCTGGCAGATCTCATGGAGTATGTTTTTGAAAAAGAGACTAACAGGCTTATTTTGGTAGGTGACGTGGCGCAGCTCCCACCCGTTGGTCAAATTGAGTCGCCGGCCATGAGTAGCGCTTACCTGCGCAGTCAATTTCACGTGGATGTGAAGGAAGTGGAGCTCACCGAAGTGCTTCGCCAGGAAAAGGCGTCCGGTATTCTGGAAAACGCTACCTCTCTTCGGGAGTTGATAAAAGCTGAGGATTATGCTCCGAAGTTCATTACCAGGCCGTTCAAAGACATTTTCAGGATGACCTCTGAAAAGCTGGAGGAGGGTTTGAGGTATGCGTATGACAAGTTCGGCCAGGAAAATACTATCATTATTTGTCGATCAAATAAGTCAGCAGTGATGTACAATCAATACATCAGGCGTCAAATCCACTTTATGGAAGACGAGATCAATGCCGGCGACATACTTTTGGCCACCAGAAACAATTATTTCTATTTCCCTGAAGATGCTCCAGGCGGATTTTTGGCCAATGGAGACTTCGTGGAAATCATGAAAATCATCAGTTTTCAGGAGGCGTATGGCTTTCGGTTTGCCGACCTGGAATTAAGGATGATCGACTATGATGCGGGCAAGTTTGAGGCGAAGGTTTTGCTGGAGTCGTTGCATGCGCCAACGCCCTCTATTGGCCCGGAGGATCATAAGAAATTGTACGAGGAGGTGCTGAAGGACTATGAGGACCTGGCCAACAAAAAAGAAAGGGCAGAGGCTTTGAAGAAGGATCCCTTCCTGAATGCGCTTCAGGTTAAGTTTGCCTACGCTCTTACTTGTCACAAGTCGCAGGGTGGGCAATGGAAGGCAGTGTTTGTCGATCAGGGGTACGTAAAGGACGATATGATAAACCAGGATTTTGTCAGGTGGTTGTATACGGCTGTCACACGGGCCACCGATGAAGTCTTTCTTGTTAACTTTGACGCTAAATTTTTTGGGGGCTAAGAACCATAAGCCTTTTTGAGGTGCCTGATGTGTGTTATTATAGTATCTTTTCGGTATATTAGTTAGCAATCAACCTGGGCCATTGTGTGAAAACTGATAACAAAGTCAGCCAAAGTCAGCTGAGAAATATATTGCCCTGGTGGACGTGGGTGGCTCCTCTTATTATCTTTTTTGCCGCAAGCTACCTGTCGTCGATATACAGAATTTCTTCTTCGGCTGCTCTGATTTACCTCCCCACTGCTATAGGAATAATACTTGTCAACTGGTGGGGGCCGGTCAGGGTGCTTCCCATGGTGTACATCAATGCGGTCATTTGCGGGTACTTGTGGGGCGTGGATCCCTGGTATTTCCGCCCCTTATTTGCGCTGCCTGAAACATCATTTGTCTTCCTTTCATGGTACCTCTTTTCTGTAAAGAACCATGGGAAGTATTGGATACCTGATACACACAACCTTAACCTGTTTTTGCTGTGGGGAATAATTATTCCCCTGTTCATTTCCTTCCTTTTTCTGAAGGTGTTATTCTATTTGACGTTCCATTTCCCGATTGTGATGTTTTCCAGCACTGCTGTACTTGGCTGGCTCAGGGAGTTTATGTGTAATTTTGGACTAACCCTGCCAATTTTATATTTTTTGACACCTGTGATGGGGCGGCATGGCCTGCTCGCTATTCATTTCGACTTCAACGACTACAGCCCTAAAATCCCTGGTAAGGATAGACTTCTGGTAATTGCTATCTACTTTTTAATCTTCATGATGTCATTTTTTGTCGGCCTGGATCAATACTGGTTTGTGTATGGTGTTTTTTCACTCTGGTTTGCTTTGCGTTTTGGGTTTGGCATGGCGGTGCTCACCAACTCCTTCATCTTTATACTTGCCTATATTATTCCGGTCGTCAGGGAGATCGAGGCGATGGGGGAGTACACGATTGATCCGGTTTTGATCAATATTTACCTCGGCACCAGTTTGCTTTACGTGTTTTCAGCGATAACTGGCAGAGTGATTGATGACATAAATTTCGCCAGGGAGCAAATCACCGATCAGGTTATTCGGCTGGAAAGGGCTAACAGTGAGCTGAAAACGACTAATAAGGAGCTGGATCACTTTGTTTACAGTGTTTCTCATGACCTCACGGCACCTCTTAAATCGATAAAAGGGCTGGTTAATCTCAGCACACTCACTCAGGATCAGGCGGAACATAGAACCTATTTCAATAAGATTGAGGACAGTGTCAGGAAACTCGAACAATTCATTGTGGAGGTGCTTGATTTTTCGCACGTTAAGCGAGTGGAGGCTAACTACCAACGCATAGACATGCAGGAACTCATTGCTGATATCATTGAAGACGTTCGCTATATGGATGGATTCGATGCTGTTGAGATTGACTTCTCGTCGCTTACCGTGGGTGAGATTATCAATGATAAAACAAGCGTTCGGGTGATTTTGGCCAACCTGATTGGAAATGCCATTGCGTATAGGAAAAAAAATGGGAACCATCCGGCTAAAATTACTATCACCTCCCGAAAGAAAGGCAGCGAGGTATCTATCATGGTGAGTGACAACGGTGAGGGAATAAAGCCAGAGATTCTAAAAAGAATTTTTGAGATGTTTTATCGAGGCACTACCAACTCAAAAGGATCGGGGCTTGGGCTTTATATCGCCAGCGAAGCGGCACAAAAGATCAAAGGGAAGATTACTGTTCAATCTGAATTTGGTATGGGTTCTGTTTTCACGCTTCACCTTCGAACCGTTCATAAGTAGTTGACCTTTCTAAGTTTCTTCTTTTTCTTATCTTTCCTAACAGCTTAAGCCAAGCTCGCAGCTAATATTTTTACAAACATGGAAAAGTCGAGAAGACAGTTTATAAAGGGTACAGCCTCGCTGGCAGCCCTCTCCGGTCTGGGAGGCAGTCATGCATTTGCTGAAGTAGGCCGTAGGGACCCGGAAGTGAAAGACGAACTGCAAATTTGCATGTCTTACTTCTACGGTATGCAACCTCAGAAACTGGCTTTACAGCGCCAAATGGGCGTGGATGGAGCGGTTTGCTCTGTGAGTCCCAGCATGGCTGGCGTGCCGGGCAAAAAGCCCTGGGACTACGAGACTATACAGGGGCTGAAAGACGTATTTGCCAAGGAAGGATTGGTGCTGCGGGTATTGGAAGGGCCACCAACGCTTGAGAAAGCAAAGTTGGGACTGCCGGGGCGAGACGAGGAGCTTGATAATTTTATCACATTCTTAAAAAGCAGTGCCAGGGCGGGCATCGATACTGTTTGTTATAACTGGATGCCCGTGATTAGCTGGCACCGGAGTCAGGTCGACAAGAGAGGTAGGGGAGATGCATTCGTTACCGCTTTTAACTACGAAGACGTAAAAGACCAGCCTCTTACGGAGTACGGTGAAGTGTCTGCGGAGAAAATGTGGAGTAACCTCGACTACTTCCTGAAGGCCATTATGCCGGAAGCTGAAAAAGCAGGTATTAAAATGGCCATGCACCCTGATGACCCGCCAATACCCAATATTCGGGGCATTGCCAGGATCATGACGTCGGTGGAGGCCTTCAAGCGCATGCTCGATATGCATTCAAGCCCAAGCAACGGGCTCACTTTCTGCCAGGGCACCTTTGCCACTATGGGGGAAGATATTCCGTCGGCCATCAGGTACTTTGGCAACAGAAACCGCATCTACTTTGTGCACTTCAGAGACATCATTGGCGACAAATGGAAATTTGAAGAAAGCTTCCATGATAATGGCAAAACTGACATGTACGAAGCCATGAAGGCATATTATGATATCGGCTTCAAGGGGCCTATCAGGCCGGATCATGTGCCGACGATGGAGGGAGAGGAAAACAATCACCCTGGTTATGGTATTCTTGGCAACCTTTATGCTATAGGGTATATGCGGGGGTTAATGGAGGCTGTGTCGAAGAGCAACTAAGTTTCTTTGCTCTGAGAAATTTATTTACTTTTGTTGAAGAGGGTGAATAAAAACGCTTCTCTGGTGTTAGTAAGGGAACTATTGGTTACCTACGCCGTTGTTTGTGTATTAAAAATGAGTTTTACAAAATATAATTGGATATGAGAAAGTTTGCTTGGTTAGTAGTTTTCATGCTGGCATCGGCAGTAGCTGTACAAGCGCAGGATGCGGCTGCAGAAAAGAAAGGTCCTGAAATTAAGTTTGAAGAGTCCACCCACGATTTTGGTGACATTACACAAGGCGACAAGGTGGAGTATGTATTTGCCTTTGCAAATAAGGGCACTGAGCCCCTAATTCTATCGAGGGTGCTCACAACATGTGGATGCACAGCCCCCAGCTGGCCAAAAGAGCCTATTGCTCCCGGGGAAAAAGGAGAAGTGAAGGTATCGTTCAATAGCACTGGAAAAATGGGAATGCAAAACAAGGTGATTACCATTATTTCTAACGCTACCAATAGCAGCGAAAGGATCAGCATTACCACAAATGTGTTGCCTAAGAAAGAAGCAGGCGAGTAAAAAAAGAAATTCTTTTTGAAAGGACGAGGCCAGCTCAAGTTTATTGGGCTGGCCTCTTTTTCTTTATGTCATTCGCTTCTGAGGGAGTTTACCGGGTTGGCACGTGCTGCTCTCCATGTTTGAAAGCTCATGGTAAGCCAGGCCACCGCTAACGATAGCAAACCGGCGATGAATATCGTAACCAGGCTGAGTTCGGTGCGGTAGGCAAAGTTGTCGAGCCATTTGCCGACAGCAAAGTAGGCAGTAGGCGCAGCTATGATGAAGGAAATGCCTATCAGCTTCACAAATTCCCTGGAGAGCAGGCTCATGATACTGGAAACACTGGCACCAAGCACCTTGCGTACCCCAATTTCTTTGTTGCGCTGCTCGGCTGTAAAAGCTGCCAGCCCAAATAACCCAAGGCAGGCAATAAATACGGCCAGCGAGGCAAACACCATAAAGATGGAGCCTATCCGCATTTCCGACTTGTGCACTTCCTCAAACTGCCGGTCGATGAAATTGTAGCTAAAAGGCTGCCCGGGGCCAAACTGCTCCCAGGTGCTCTTCAGGGTGGTGATCGTTTGGTCAATATTGTCACCAGCCACTTTGAAGGTAATATATCCCCTGCTGCTCTCAAGTTTCATCATCAAGGGATAAATGCTTTCCCTTAGGGAGGCATAGTGGAAATCCCCCATAACTCCAATGATTTTGTAGGAAACAACGCTGGTGCCATCTTCGTCATCACCCTGAGTGGAAATGAATTCTCCAATAGGATTTTCAAACCCAAACTGACTTACAAAAGCCTCGTTAACTACTATAGCAGAAGAGTCACTTGGAAACTCCCGTGAGAAGTTCCTTCCCGCCTTTATTTCAATGCCAAACGTGGGTACATAGTCCTGGTCGACCCGCCAGTCGTTCACTATGTGAGAGTCGTTTTGAGGGTTTTTTCCTTTAAAGTAGAGGTTATTGTTGGTGTTTCCATTCACAGGCAGAAAGCTGCTGACTGTGCCACTGACTATAGACGAATTTTGCAAAACTTCCTTTTTGAAGGCATTGAGGTTGTCTTTCAAAAGCCATGGGTCGTTGATAATGATCAGGTGGTCTTTCTGGTAGCCCAGCTTTTTGCTGCGTATGAAATTCAATTGATCGTAAATAACCATGGTGCCCACTATCATGATAATGGAGAGCGTGAACTGGAAGACAACAAGAAAACTACGAATGGCCCCACTCTTCATGCCGAGGTTGAGCTTGCCTTTAAGCACCTCTACAGGCTTGAAGCCAGAAAGGTAGAAGGCCGGGTAGCTGCCTGCCAACAAGCCTACGGCAATGATCAACCCTAAAATGGTGATAATAAACCCTGGTGTAAGCAAGGCGCTTATTGCCAATTGCTTTTCGGCCAATGTATTGAATGAGGGCAGGAGAAGAAAGCATAAACCGTAGGCCAGCATAAACGAAAGGAAGCTGAGAATAAGCGCTTCCGCCAGAAACTGGCGAATGATGAGTGGCCGCTGGGCACCCAACACTTTTCGGACACCAACTTCCTTGGCCCGGTTTGCGGAGCGAGCCGTTGACAGGTTCATGAAATTGATGCAGGCGATAACCAGAATGAAGAAAGCAATGACCGAAAACAGGTACACGTACGTAATGTCGCTATTCGCTTCGAGCTCACCGAGCTTGTTGGAGGTGAGGTGAATATCCTTTGCAGGATATAAGGTATAGCCCAATCGTCCCCCTGCTTCGAGAAACTCTTCCATGCTCTGGCCCATGTGTTTCCGGACTTCCGGGCCCATGTATTTGGCGACCATGTCTGGAAATTTGGCCTCGAGTGCCTCGGCTGAGGCACCTTGCTTCAGCTTAAGGTAGGTAACAAAGTTGAAGCCGCCAATCCACGCTGTTTGACGGGCCTCGCTGGTGCTCATAATGGAAAGCAGCACATCGGCGTGGAAGTGCTGATTATGGGGCATGTCCTCAAACACAGCAGTTACTTCAAACTTATCCCACCCCTGTAGTTCAACAGTTTTGCCTACTGCTGGCTCGGCACCGAAATACTTCTTTGCTGTAGTCGCATTAAGAGCTATTTTTTTAGGGCCAGCCAGTGCAGTGGATGCATCCCCTTCCAGCAGCGGAATTTGAAAGAAATTGAAAATATTGGAGTCTGCCAGCAAGAGACGCTGCTCATTGAAAATCTGGATCTGCCCCTCGGGCTTGATCAGTTCATTGCCTCTTTCTCTCACCCTCACGGCGGCTTCCACCTCCGGATAGTCGTTAAGTATGGCCGGGGCTGCGGGTACACTCGACAGCGAAGTGACGAAGGCATTACCTCCCACAGTGCCCGTAAAGTCGAGTCGATGGAGCCTTTCTATAGCGGGTAGGTGTTTGTCGTAGCTCAGCTCATCCTGCACGTAGAGCGTGATCATCAAAAAACATGTGATGCCGATGGATAGCCCTAGAATGTTGATGAAGGAGTAGAATTTGTGCTTCAGAATGCTTCTGAAGGTTACATTGAAAAAGTTTTTAAGCATAGTAAGTTAGTTTTGACCTCGCTGGTTAGATGCGCCAAACTGCCTTCAGGTTGCGTTGGAGTGGTAATTTTTTTAATTGATATGAAGTCGGCTTTGTGTAGCCGGGCCCAGGGTAGCAATGCCGCATCGAGCAAGCCCCAGCCTCCAGCTCTACTTGTTTTTACGTTTGGTGAATGAATAGCAAGCGGGATTGCTTTCAAAAATTACATAGCAGTGAATGATATTCCTTTCTTATTATCAAAAAAGCTGAAGAAGTTGTATTTTTTGGATTAATCCATGGATCATCACAAACCTCTGTCAGCTGGAATGAGTGAATTGGAAGATTTAAGAAAGCAATTGGAGAGAGAAGTAGCTTTGCGGAAGCAGGCTGAGGCTGTGCTTGTGTCGAGAACTACGGAACTTGATAGTGCCAACAAAGAGCTGATAGCGCTGAACGAGAGCCTGGAGGTGAAGATAGAGGAGAGAACCAAACAGGCAGAGGAAAGTGAGCTGAGGTATCGGCAAATTATTGATTCAGCCAGCGACTTTATATACGAAACAACAGGAAAAGGTATCATCACCCTGGTGAACCCGGTGGCTGTCAGTAGTTTAGGTTTTAAGGATAAATCGGAAATTATCGGTCGGAAGTTTGTCGACTTTGTGCCCGAAAAATACAAAAAACAAGTATTGTTTTTCTACCAGCAGCAAAGAATTGAGAAGGAGAAACGCAGTTTCAGTGTGGTGCCAGTTGTCGGCATTAATGGCCAATGGATTTGGATAGAACAAAATGTACAGTATTTCTACAATCCTTCTGGCAAGCTTCTCAAGGTAAGTGCCGTTGGAAGGGATGTCACGAAGCGAATAGACTCGGAGCAGGAATTGCTGAAGGCAAGTTTAAGGCTTACCTCGTTAATTGGCAGCCTCAATGCAGGCATTTTGGTGGAAGATGAGCACCGCAAAATTGTGCTGGTGAATGAGAAATTTTGCTCCATTTTCAATATTTCTGCAGTGCCCAATGATCTGATTGGTGCCGACTGCAATAATTCTGCAGAACAGACTAAACATTTGTTTGCCAATCCCGCTGCTTTTACCAAACGCATAGAACAACTGCTGAGTAAGCAACAGCCAGTGAGCCGGGAAGAGCTGCTGATGAGTGACGGCACTGTGCTACTCCGGGACTACATCCCTATTTTTGAGGACGAAACCTACCTGGGCCACTTGTGGCACTATTTGGATATTACAGAAGAGAAAAACCAGGAGAAGCGATTAAAGCTCAGCGAAGAAAAGTACAGAGGCCTCATTGAAAACATGGAGCTGGGCTTGCTTGAAGTAGACAGAGTTGGGCGAATAGTAAAAGCGTACCACAGATTCTGTGAAATGACTGGCTACACTTCGGCGGAGCTCGTCGGCAAGAAAGCCAATGACCTGCTTGTTCCTCCTGAGTCTTTGGCCACTATCGAAAAGCAAGATGCAGAAAGGCTTGAGGGTAAGGCTAATATTTACGAGATAGAAATACTGAATAAAAGTGGAGAGAGAATATGGGTGCTGATCAGCGGAGCCCCGTTTTACGACGAAAAGGGCGTTATTCAGGGATCACTGGGCATTCATTACGACATCACTGATAGGAAGAGACTTGAGGAAGAGCTTCGGATTGCTCGCAACAAAGCAGAAAAGGCCATGCTGGCAGAAAAGCAGTTTTTGGCCAATATGAGCCACGAAATCCGTAACCCAATCAATGCGATCGTTGGGATGTCGAACCTGTTGGGAGATACGATGCTGGATCAGCAGCAAAGCGACTACCTCAAAACAATCAAATTTTCGACCGAAATACTGCTCGGGTTGATTTCCGGTATCCTTGACCTGTCTAAAATAGAAGCGGGGCTGTATGAGTTGGCCGAGGAGCCTGTTAACATCCGGGAGGTGGCAGAATCGGTCATGAAGACATTTGAGCTGAAGGCGGGTAAGGGCGATATCAATTTCTTCACCGACATATCGCCTGATGTTCCCGAAACTCTTTTGGCCGACCCTACCGCCCTGAATCAGATTTTCATCAACCTGGTGGGTAATGCTGCCAAGTTCACTGAAAAAGGCTTCATCGTTATTGCCGCTAAGGTGTTGGAAAAGAAGGAATACTTGGCCAAAGTGGAGTTTTCGGTGTGGGACACTGGCATAGGCATATCGGCCGACAAGCAAGCGATGGTTTTTGAGTCATTTAAACAGGCCGACAAGGAAACCAAGCTTAAGTATGGTGGCACTGGCCTTGGCCTTTCAATAGTGAAGCACCTGGTGGAAATGATGGGTGGCACCATACAGCTCGAAAGCGAAGAAGGCCAGGGAACCACTTTTCGGGTGATTCTTGAGTTAAGGGTGGGCAAAGCCGGGCTAGCCGAGGAACCAAACCATGATAGTAGTTCTCCTCCCGACCTTAGCAGGGTGCTGATAGTGGAAGACAATGAAATGAATCAGCAATACCTTTCGGGGTTGTTTTTTAAATGGGAAATTCCCTGTGATATAGCTAATAATGGGGTTGAAGCACTCGAATTCGTTGAAAATTATGTTTATAATTATATTTTAATGGATATTCGGATGCCTAAAATGGATGGTTATGAAACAACCATACGGATTAGGAGCATGGAAAATAATCCAAATTGCACAGTTCCGATTATTGCGTTGACTGCTTCAGCTTTGGTAGATGAGCGCAACCGAGCCCTCGAAGTAGGTATGAACTACCATTTGACTAAACCGTTTACTCCTGAGCAATTGCTCAAGGCCCTAAAGGATCAGAAAATGCAGGAGAAAGAGAAAAAAATGGCCGATTTTGAATTTTCAGCCTCTTTGGATAGAGAGCATCTTTACATGATGTATGAGGACGATGTAGAGAGGGCTTCCATCATTTTTCAGATTTTTGTTGATGGTATTGCCAGCGAAATTGAGCTTTTGAAACAGCTGGAAAAAGAAGGAAATGAAGCGGAATTTATTCGAAAAGTGCACAAAATATCTCCCAACTTTGCCATGGTTGGGCTGACCGGAGTCTCAGAGCTTCTTGTTGAAATAGAAACCGAGGGAAAAGCATCAGGAATGACTGATTTACTCAAACAGAAGTTCGCAAAATTTATTGGGGATATTGATCCTAAGTTGCAAATTGTACAAAACGAGTTGGCCAGGATCAAAAATCACTTAATACAATGAGGTGTCTGATAGTTGACGATGATGAAATGGCGAGAAAGTCGCTGGAGCTCATGTGCGATAAGATTGAAGACCTTACCGTGGTGGGGATGTGTGTTAATGGCTTGGAGGCACTCAATTTTTTGAATAAGGAAGAAGTCGATTTGATTCTGCTTGACATTGAAATGCCCGAACTGAACGGCATGGAGCTGGTTCGAATGAAGCCTGACATTCCGCAGGTGATTTTCACCACCACCCTCAAAGAATACGCTCTGGAAGCATTTGAATATAAGGTGACCGATTACCTTCACAAGCCCATTGTTTTGAGCAGGCTTTTAAAGGCAATCGATAAGGCAAGAGAGGTGCATGGTAAAAAGACATCTAAAGAGATCAACGAACTTTATGTAAAAGTAGATGGGAGGCATGTAAGACTTAGCCTGGATGATATTTTGTACATCGAATCTATTGGTGACTATGTCGTTTTTCACACCGAGAAAAAAGAAAAATTCATTGTTCATTCCACTTTAAAAAACATTGATGCTAAAATTGACAACAGTAAGTTTTTGAAAGTGCACAGGTCTTATATAGTGAACCTCTCCAAGATTGTGGATATTGAAGAAACTAACCTCGTGATTAAAGACAAAGTAATACCGATCAGCAGGGCACATAAGCCTGTTTTGATGAACCATATCAAAACTCTCTGATTCCCTCTTCCACCGATTCAATCCAAAAATCGACAGTTCGTCCCCAACTATCGAATACTTAGGCCCCAACCACTGGTCACCCGCTAATTTGGTGGAAAAGATCAGAAATGGAAATCCTCATTGTAATCAGTATTGTTGCGCTAAGTATTCTTTTCTACAGCTACCTGGGCTATGGCATTGTGCTGTTTGTCCTGGTGCAGGGTAAGAGATTTTTTGCGCCTAGAAAGCCGGTCGAGACGACAGAATGGCCTGAAGTTACGATGCTGGTGGCCGCCTACAACGAACAGGACTGTGTAGAAGACAAAATAAGGAATTCCCTGAGCCTTAGCTACCCGTCAGATAGGATCAAGTTTCTGTTTGTCACTGACGGCAGTACAGATAAGACCAACGAGATTATTACGAAATACCCAGCCATTACCCTGGAGCACAGACCCGAACGCAAAGGAAAGCTGGCTGCTGTCGAAAGGGTAATGAAAAGCATTACGTCACCAATTACCATTTTCACTGACGCCAATACGCTGCTGAACAAAGAGGCGATCACCAACATGGTTCGCCATTTTGCTGACCCATCCGTGGGTGCCGTGGCTGGAGAGAAAAGGATTGAGCAAACCAATGCCGACGATGCTTCAGCCGCCGGTGAAGGTATCTACTGGAAATATGAATCAAAGCTTAAGCAATGGGACTCTGAGCTGCACTCAGTGGTGGGCGCAGCCGGCGAGCTTTTTGCCGTGAGAACATCCCTTTATGAGCCCGTGCCGGCCGACACCCTGATCGAAGATTTTGTGCTCACAATGGGAATAGCCGCTAAAGGGCATCGGGTAGTATATGAGGCACAGTCATATGCCCTTGAAACGGCTTCCCTTTCTATTACAGAAGAAATAAAGCGGAAGGTGAGAATTGCCGCCGGAGGACTTCAGGCAGTAGTGCGCATGAGCGGGTTACTTAATCCGTTCCCAAACCCTGTATTGACCTTTCAATATGTGTCGCACCGGGCACTCCGCTGGACGCTCGCACCGCTGATGTTGCCGCTTCTTCTTGTCACCAGCTTTATGCTGGCTCTTCAGGGCTACTTGCCAGGCACGGTTCTCTTCGTTGCCCAGATAGCATTTTACATCATGGCGGCGCTGGGTTACATACTTGAAAAGCGCAAAACAAGACTCAAGGTTCTGTACATCCCCTTGTATTTCACCATCATGAATGTTTCTGTTTTCCGGGGCCTTTGGCGACTAATAAATGGTAAGCAATCGGCAGTGTGGGAAAAGGCACAAAGAAAATTAGCAGTATAAGCATGGTATCGATCATCACAGTTAATTATAACAATACAAAAGTCACCCTGGAACTGCTTCGGAGCATTGAGAAGCAGGGGATAAAAAATATTCAGATGGTGGTGGTAGACAATGGGTCCCGGGAGAACCCCGGCCCGTTGTTGAAGGCTCAGCACCCGTGGATCACGTTTGTAAGAAGCGACATCAACCTCGGCTTTGCAGGTGGCAACAACCTCGGCATCAGAAAAGCAAAAGGAGACTACTACTTCTTTATCAACAACGACACTGAATTCAAAGCCGATATTTTGCCCAGGCTCGTCTCTCTGTTGGAGAGCCACCCCGCTATTGGCGTCCTGTGTCCATTGCTCTACTATTTCGATACGCCTGATGTAATGCAGTATGCAGGCTTCACACCGTTCAATAAAGTGACCTGCCGCAATGAATGCCTGACGGCAACGGCTCCAGCTGATGAAGAGGGATTAAGCTACACAAGTTTTCCACACGGAGCTGCAATGATGATTCCAAAGCGGGTCGTCGAAGCAGTTGGCATGATGCCGGAGACATATTTCCTCTACTATGAGGAACACGACTGGGCCGAGATGATCAAGAAAGAAGGATTTAGGGTCGCAGTAGACACGCAATCGACACTATTTCACAAAGAATCACAAACCGTGGGCCCAATCAGTGAGCTGAAGAGTTATTTCATGAGCAGAAACAGGATTTTGTTTATGCGTCGAAACTCAAGGTCCTTTTATCTGACTTTGTTCTGGATATACTATCTGTTGGTGGCCACACCAAAAAGCCTGGTTTCTTATGCTTTGAAGAGTCAGTGGGGCAATATTAAGGCTCATTTAGCGGGCATTGGCTGGAATTTTCAGTCGCCTACTTACTCCCAAAAAATTGGTTACAAGTTTAATAATCTAAGATACTCATGAGCTCACGATTCAAAGTGCCCGGCTGGGTGAGAAAACATAATTTCAAAGATGGCGACTGGAAGCAGGCTTCGGCCTCTGAGCTTGACAGAATCAAAGCTGGTTTGTCGAAGTTCCATGTAAACCAACCTGTTGTTTCGGTCGTAATTCCAGTTTGGAATGAGGAGAAAAACCTGCTAAGAACACTTTCTTCCTTTTCAGCCATGGAGCTGAAATACCCTACTGAATTGATCATCGTTAACAATAACTCGACTGATAGCACCCAGGCATTATTGGATAGGCTGGGAGTGAGGTCACTACTCGAAACTAAGCAGGGTATTGCCCATGCCAGGTTGGCGGGATTGAAAGCGTCCAAAGGCAAGTACCAGCTTTGTGGCGACGGCGATTCGTTGTACCCTCCGCATTGGGTTGAAACACTGGCGAAACCACTCATGGACAATGAGAAAATCACCTGTGTGTATGCCAACTACAGCTTCCTTCCCTTTGGCAAGGCTGGCCGCATTCAGCTCGGTTTCTATGAACTATTGGCAGAGATCCTTTTCGAATACAGACGCATTAGAAGAGAGTTTTTGAATGTGCGTGGAGCCAACTTTGGGTTCCGCATAGAGCAGGGACTGGCTGTGAAAGGCTTTGAAATGCCTGTGACCCGGGTGTTTGACAACGATGAGTCGAGTGCCAACTTCGTTGTTTTTGGAGAAGATGGCAGGATGGGCCGGAAGCTTGGGGAGATTGGCAAGCTGAAGCTGGTGCGCAACAGCAAAGCCAGGATGTGGACCAGTTCAAGAAGGCTGTTGAAGGATGGCACGCTGTTCAATGCGTTTGTAAAAAGAATTCAGAAAGAGTCAGGAAAGCTAATTGAATATGCTTTCGGACCTAAAAAATTAAAGCATACTACCGATGATTTCGTCACCAAATCGTAAGATGATGAGAAAGGCAATAATCACTTTTGGAGTGGGGTATGGCTTCGAACATATTAAACACTTTGTTCTGAGTTGCAAAAAGTTCATACCTGACACGGATATTTACATGTTTGCAGGCAAAAATATCCCTCAGCTCGAGGCAGACTGCAGTCATATTCAAGGTGTTCATTTTATCCCCTTCAGGGAGAATTTTATAGGCAAGGTTATAGCCAAGGTACTTAGCAAGGTGCCCTCGCTGCAGCAAAAATATGCGCAGTACCTGTCAGCTAAATGGGAACGGGATCCACTAAGAAGAGCTAGAATTGAAGCATTAACGTCTCCTCTGACACAGTTCATGGTCAAAAGATTTTTCCTGATCAAGCAGCTCTTGTCGCAGCTTCCTCATGAGCAGGTGATGATTGCCGATGTGCGGGATATCATTTTTCAATACGATCCATTTGCAACCCTTCAGAGCGATGCGATAGTTACAGGTATTGAGCCAGTGGCCAACAGCGAAAGTGAGATGAACGAGAAGTGGATCAGGAGGACATACTCTGATGCTGTTTTCGAACAAATGGCCGATAAAAATGTGGCTTGCGCTGGGGTAACCTATGGCTCACGCCGGGCCATCAATCAGTATATTGAAGAAATGCTGGAAGAGACCTACGCAAACCTTCCGAAGATCATTGATATGCTTGGTGCCGACCAGGCCATTCATATCCGCTTGTTCTACTACCGCCTGCGTGGACTCACCAGGCACCTGGAAGCCAACGGATCAGGCTCAATCGCAACTCTTCACTTTTCGGATTTAACAGAATTTTCAGTATCTAATGGAAGAATAGAGAATCTGGCAGGAAAGCCACTGGCCGTGGTGCATCAATACGATCGTCACCCGGATTTAGCGGTGGAGCTTCGGAAAGGCCTGGAGGCGAAACAGCCGGTTAACCAAATGGCATCCTGATGACCAGACTTGCAAATACTAATATACTGGTGCTTTCCCTTCCGAGGCACGACGAACGGTATACGTCGACCACCTGGCAGATTTCGAGAGAGTTGGCATTGGACAATAATGTGATCCTGGTCGATCACCCTTTTACATTTACTGAGTTGTTTAAGGGGCCTGGGAAACCAGAGATTCGTAAAAGAATTTTGGCTTACTTCAATAAACCTGTGATAGAAAAAGAGGGAGTGAAGGTGCTCCTTCCTCCCTTTGTTTGGCCCGTTAACTCACTTCCAAAAGGAGGGTTGTACAATTTCTTCTCTGGGCTGAATCATCAAATGCTGGCCAGAAGAATCAATAGGTTTTTAAAGAAAAACGATATTGAGTCACTGGTGTATGTCAACTCCTTCGACTTCTATTTTCCTGGCCTTGGAAGAAAACTGGCCATAAAACCTGCGCTGAGTGTCTATCACTGCATTGACCCGATGGTGAAGCCATTTACACTGCGCCATGGCCCTTACTTGGAACAAAAAGCTGTGGAACAGTCGGATATGGTGATTTCGACAGCGCCAGCCCTTCAAAAGAAATTTACCGACCAGGGAATTGAGAACAGCTTTCTGGTGCCTAATGCCGCCAATTATAAGCTTTTCAACAAAGCATTGGCCATCAAAGGAGCGTATCACAAGAGTCTTGCTGGTATAGAGGGCAAGGTGATGGGCTACCTTGGTAACATAGAACGAAGAACAGATTTTGATTTGTTGCATGATGTGCTGGAGGTTTTGAGCGACTGGCATCTCGTGCTGGCAGGTCCGGTAGAGGCGGCGTACGTGCCAGAACAAGTTTTTGATCATCCCAGAATACACTTTACAGGTTCTTGCAATCATGAAGAGGCGCCCTCGGTGATGGCTCGGTTCGACGTGGCCATTATTCCATTCAAATGTGATGAAGTAAGCCAGGGGATTTATCCGTTAAAGCTTTATGAGTATCTGGCAGCAGGTAAGCCAGTAGTAAGTACCAATTTTAATCCTGAAGTGCTGGACAGTCTCGGTGAAGTGGTTGAGATTGGTTTGACACCCGAAGACTTTGCTGATAAAGTGTTAAAAGCTTACGCCTCTGACGATGATGAAAAGCAAAAGCAGAGAGCACTCGTCGCATCAAAAAATACATGGACACACAGGGCAAAGCAGTTTGGAGCACTTATCCGCTCTGCTCTGGAAAAACAACCAAAAGGAAATGTCGCTCAAAGAAAAGATCAAAAGCAGCCCGAAGCTTAAGCATTTGGTTCTTACGCTGATCTTCCAGCGCAAGCCCTACAGTGCCAGGGTTCGGTGGTATATCTGGCTGTGGCTGATCTTTCCCCGCTACTTTAAACGGGGCATCAGTTGGGGATCCCGCCTCGACCTGGTGCCTTTCAATAAGTTCAGCATGGGCAAGTACTCCCGTATTGAAAAAGGGGTGCTGATCAATAACGGCATGGGCGATGTAATCATTGGAGACGAGGTTCACACCGGCCTTGGCTGTGTGATCATTGGCCCGGTAACACTACACAAGCATGTGGGGCTTTCGCAGTACGTGCGAATTCTCGGCATGCATCATGGCATTGATCCTGACCAGCCGCACCATCACCAGCCTTCCCATAAAGCACTAGTGATCCTGGAAGAAGATGCCTTTGTAGGCACAGGCACTGTGATCATGGGTAAAAAGAACAGAGAACCGTTGGTGCTTGGCAAATACTGTCGCATTGGTGCTAACTCGGTGGTAATGACCGATATTCCTCCCTACTCAGTAGCCGTTGGCAACCCGGCCAAAGTTGTCAGGGTATGGGATTTTGAGAAGAAGGAGTGGGTGAAGCCATTGGCTACGACCAAATAGTTTGACCAGCCTTCAAAGTGGCAACAACCTAATCAAGGTCAGAATTGCAATGAAAAACACTATGGAAGTGTAGATCAGTTTGGTGTGCCTGGCCAGCCAATTTGGCAAGAAAATATCAAAATTGTCGGCTGTGGAGGAGGAGTACTTTCGGGCGGCAATGGTCAGTGGGCAAACCCACTTAAATGTTAATAAGGTGATTCCCTCCAACGCCACTAGTGCAAAACCGATCCATAGCCATTTGTCAATTCTATTGGTGATGACTGCGTAGAGCATGTAGAAAATCACAATATTGAAAAACCCCCAAATGAAGGTGTGAATTGCTCTGATAATGGTAAGGGGCGTCCTGTTGCTCATGCGCAGACAATTTTATCAAAAATCGCAAAAGCGATGCTGAGAAAACAGGACATCCGTCATGTTTGAAGGGGCAATACGTCAGTTGTCCGTTGGTGATCCCGGCCAACTAAATTTTTCATTCAACTTTTGCCTTTATTGTTGCTTTTTCGCAAAGTCTCGTGTTTTACAACCCCGTCGCCTTTTCCATCGCCTCAGTGTACCGGTTACCCACGATTTCAATCTGAGCCGAAGCTGCTTCCATTTCCTGCAACTCATCAGCTGTTAGCTTAATGGCGGCAGCGCCAATGTTTTCAGTCAAGCGGTGGAGTTTAGTGGTGCCTGGAATCGGCACGATCCATGGTTTTTGTGCAAGCACCCAGGCCAGAGCAATTTGGGCATTGGTGGCATTTTTTCTTTCGGCAAACGCTGCAATCATGTCCAACAGTGCTTTGTTAGCCATCCGTGCTTCTTCGGCGTACCTTGGCAGCATATTGCGGATGTCGCCTTCGCCAAACTTCGTGTTTTCATCAATTTTGCCTGCCAAAAAACCTTTTCCCAGGGGGCTGAATGCCACCAGTCCTATCCCTAATTCTTCAATGGCAGGAATGATTTCCTTTTCGTGTTGTCTTGTCCACAAAGAGTACTCGCTTTGCAAGGCAGCAACTGGTTGCACGGCATGTGCTTTCCTGATCGTGGTGGCTCCTGCTTCTGAGAGGCCGAAGTGTTTGGCCTTTCCCTCCCGGATGAGATCCTTCACGGTGCCGGCTACATCTTCAATGGGCACATTGGGGTCTACCCTGTGCTGGTAAAGCAAATCTATTGAGTCTACCCGCAGTCGCTTGAGCGATGCTTCAACCGCCTTCCTTATATTTTCCGGCTGGCTATTGACACCAGCCATTTTTCTGTCGACGATATTGAAGCCAAACTTGGTGGCAATAGTTACCTGGTTTCTAAAAGGCTGAAGGGCTTCCCCCACGAGACTTTCGTTTGTGTAGGGCCCGTAGACCTCCGCAGTATCAAAGAAAGTGACACCCTGCTCTACAGCAGATCGTATCACTTTTATCATTTCGTTTTTCTCACCGGCAGGACCAAGGCCAAAACTCATACCCATGCAGCCAAGGCCAAGGGCAGATACTTCCAGCCCGGTTTTTCCGAGGGTGCGTGTTGGCAAAGTAATACTCATGATTGTTTACGTTTATTACGTTTAACAAATCAAAGGTAGGGTTATGGAGGCTGTTTGAGTAATGAAAAACAAATAAAGAGCTACGAAAATCAAACAACTTTAAATCCTTGACCTCGACAACTCCTCCAGCGCCGGCGCAAATGGCTGATCGTACAGCCGTTTGCCAGTGGCCTGATATAAAGCATTGGCCAGGGCGGCAAAAACAGGGGGGTAAGCCGGTTCTCCCATGCCAGTTGGGTCAATGTCATTCTTGACGAAATGGACATCGATAGTCTTGGGTGCTTCTTTTGTACGGATCATCCGGTACTTGTCGAAGTTGGTCTTTTCAGGCTCACCATCTTTGAACGTATAAGCGCCAAACATGGCAGTGCCGATGCCATCCACTGTGGCACCCTCCGCCAGGTTAGAGGCTGCATCAGGATTCACGACTATGCCACAGTCGATGGCGCAAGTGACTTTTTCTACCCGGGCATTGCCATTCTCAAATACAAGGTCTAACACATTGGCAGCGTAACTGTTGTGGCAGAAATAAGCAGAAACACCCCGGTGCACGCCCGCTTTCTTCTCACCCCAGTTTGATTTTTCTTTCACCAGTTGGAGCACACCAGCATACCGGTCAGCATCATAGTCATTGTTGTCGCCGACCGGGGTGTTCTTTGCTCGTTCCAACAGATCCAGCCTGAAGTCAATCGGGTCTTTGCCTGCACCTTCTGCTACTTCATCGAGGAAGGACTGCTCAGCTGCGGCGATAAAGTTGGATCGGGGTGCCCTGAATGACCCGGTGGTGATGTTGGAGTCTAGCACCCAGTCTTCGGCGAGGTAGTTGTCAACCGCACCAGCCGGAAAGCGGTTGGCATAAATGCAGCTTTCGGGAATGCCGCCGCCGTTAACATGGAAGCCGATCAGGTTGTTCTCAGCATCCAGGGCTGCCCGATAGGTTGCCTGATAGGTAGGGCGGTAGATACCCGACGTCATGTCGTCTTCCCGGCTGTAGATGAGCTTTACAGGTGCTTTCACCTTATCGGAGATCACCGCAGCTTCCACCAGCCAGTGCGCATAGGATCGGCGACCGAACCCACCGCCCAGACGGGTCATTTGTATATCGATTTTTTCGAGCGGAATGCCCAACCGGGCCGATACGGTTTTCTCTGTAAATTCTGGCTTTTGGAGTGGCCCGACCAACAGGGCGCCATCGGCGGTTACATCAGCAAAGAAATTCATCGGCTCCATACAATTGTGGGCCAGGAAAGGCCCAGTATAGGTTCGATCGATGATCTTTGCTGCATTTTTAAATGCCTTTTTCGGATCGCCGTCTTTACGAAGTACGTTGACAGTCTTGCCAGTTTTTTTGGCCATGCGTTCTCTGTGGGATTCGGTACTTTCCAAACCGGCTGGAAACAACCTGCTGCCATTGTCCCTGGTTTCGGAATAGTCTGAGAAGGGTTCCCATTCCACCTTAAGTGCTTTTTTGGCGTTCATTACCTCCCAGGTAGACTTTCCCACTACTGCCACCAGCTCGGTGAAGGCACAGGTATCAAAGAACTGCCGCTGGTAGTCGTCCTGCATGTTTTTGATGGGAAACACGTCGACGATGCCAGGCATAGCCCTGGCAGCACTATCATCTACCGATTTTAGCTTCAAACCAAACGCCGGTGGGTGAACCAACATGGCGATGAGCATGCCTTCCTTTTTGTGGTCGATGCCAAACAATGGCTGGCCGGTTATGATCTTTTTGGCATCCACATTTTTGCGGGAGGTGCCAATGATCTTAAAGTCCTTTTGCGCCTTGAGCGCCACTTCCTCGGGCACAGGAATTGACACAGCCGCAGCGGCCATCTCGCCATAGCCAGCCTGTTTGCCACTGCTTTTGTGGTAGAGCATCCCAGCTTCAGTTGTGATTTCTCCTGACGGAACTTCCCAGGCTTTGGCAGCAGCTTCTTTCAGCACGTGCCTGGCCGTTGCACCGGCCATGCGCAGGCTTTTCCAACCCTGGCGGATAGCCTGGCTGCCGCCAATGAACTGCCGGGTGTATTTCTCTGTGTCGAGAGGCGCTTGTTCCACGACTACATTCTTCCAGTCCACGTCGAGCTCGTCAGCAACGATCATTGGGAAGGCTGTTTTGATGTTCTGTCCACCTTCGGGGTTGGGCGACATGATGGTGATCATGCCATTGTTGGCAATTTTGATAAAGCCATTGAGATCAAACCATTCCTCTGGAATGTCAAGTCCCGCTTTTGTGCCCGACTGGCATGACGAAGCCAGCCAGCTGAAGCTGAGCATCATGCCGCCACCGGCCAGGGCTGATGTTTTTAGGAAGGAACGCCTGTTGAGAGAGGTCTTTATGGTAGCCATTTGATGAGTAGTTAGAATAGACTTTAAGATACCCAATATTGGCTGGAATGGCAATCTTTTGTTGGTGGATGGATGATGCGTTATAAACGCATGTCTTGGTCACATCCGTTGCAAACAGGGGAGATGGGGTTACTTTAGAAGGTTCTTAACATCAATTTCTAAAACCGGTAAATTTCTAATGATGATCCCCCACAAAATATCTTCAGAAACGGAGTCGTAGCCATGAATAATCCTGTTCCTCGTATCGACTATTTTTCTCGTGTCACTTATGTCAATGTCAGGATCGACTTTAAGAATTCTTGCCATTGCCTCACCGATGATTTCAATATTTCTTTCAACGGCTCGCTTCGTTTTCAGGTCTTTCTGAAAATCCGTAAAAACTTTACTCTCCGGCAGAAAGGAGTTGATTTCTAAGATCGCTTGCTCAATGTCTTTTAACCAGGCCCTGATCTCATTATCCATACACCAGTACCTTGGTTTTATCAATACGTTCTTTCAGGAAGAGATTCCTTATCGCTTTGCTTTCGAGCAAGTCAATTGGTCGGTTAAAAATCTTTTCTAGTTCAAATTTTAGGTCAAAGTAGTTGTCAGTGTATTCCAGCGGATCGTCAATCTTGAAATCTACAACCAGATCAACATCACTCCCTTGGGTGAACCTGGCCGTGTTCACTGAACCAAAAGAATAAAGGGTCTTGACCTTGTGGTCTTCGCAAAGCCTCTGAATTTGATTTTTGTGGATATCAATAAGTCCCATGTTTCAAATATACTGATTTTCGGGTTTTAAAGTGTTTTGGTAGTTTTCTGATGAAGACTTACTTCTTCGTGCGTTATAAACGCATTTCTTAGGCACCCTCATTGCAAGCGAGGAAGAATTAAAAAATTTGGCTTGAATTTCAGAAATTTCGGCACTGTATTTGTGAGAGGTTCTTCATGGTTAGACTATTTTCAACTCTCATGCTTTGCATATTGCTGGTTTCCTGCAATAAAGACGAAGCCGTTATCCCATCTGAATTTGCGACTTACCTGAATCGCTTTGTGAACGAAGCGAAGCTACGGGGTAAAACAATTTCCCTGGACAAGCTGGAGCTGAGGTTTAAGGATATGGAGAATAATTGTGGATTGGCTGAAATTGTGCCGCTACGGGTGAATATCGACGAGGCTTGCTGGAATAGGTTGCCTGACGTAGCCAAGGAATTGCTAATGTTTCATGAATTGGGCCATGCCCTACTCAGGCTGGATCACGATGAAAGTACCTTGCCCAATGGAGATTACAAAAGTATCATGGTGCCAGATCCCACGGTATTGTATAATGATTTTACGATAGAAAAAAGAGTCTACTATCTCGATGAACTCTTCGGAGTTTTAAAAGGTCTTCCTGCATGGACTGCGGTAAAGACAAATGAATACAGTGTGATCGATGACAATATAACCTTACCTACTGCTTGGGCCTTCGTATCATCCAATGGGGCACTACATGAAGGTGAAGTGATTGATACTGTTTACTACTCAGCAGAAAATTGTTTGGCTATTAAATCGAACGGGACTTCTTCCGGGTTTTCTTTTTGGCGCTACCAATGGATCCCGCAAGGCATTGAAGTGGGTGATGAGGTGGTGTTGAAACTAAAGATTAAATCAGAGGACTTGACAAACGGTGGAGCTTACTTTGCGTTTCGTGCCGATATACAAGGAGAAGAGTTTCCTGTATTTTTCTATACCACGCAAGGCGATCCGGTCCTTGGCACAAACGATTTCAAAGAATATTCTGTTAAAGTGAACTATTTCCCATCAATGATTGAGCA
This sequence comes from Imperialibacter sp., assembly GCF_040222815.1. Lineage (GTDB taxonomy): Bacteria > Bacteroidota > Bacteroidia > Cytophagales > Cyclobacteriaceae > Imperialibacter. Next base: position 55,829 of record NZ_JAVKCH010000036.1, read on the forward strand.
ACTCAATATTTTCCTGATACTTGATGGCAGCAGCACAGGCACTGTATACTTCGATGATATCCAGGTTTTAAAATACAATTAGCCTCGGCCGCACTTGTGGTGCATTGAGGCTGATTTGCCCTTCTGCATAGCTGTAGTCAAGCATCAAAAGTTTAGCAAACAACTATTCTGTTAATTGCTTATGACGATATTATCCCGCATTTCTTCGACCTTGTTTCCGCTGGTGCTCAAACAGGGACGATTGGGGGAGTAGCAGCAGTGGTGTAGTGATGAGGGCAAGCTGGAAACTTAACTAATATATATTCCACAAGCTACGTTAGCCGCTAAGCTTGCGGGAGGGGGGAGTTGGTTGCCCCGTTGCAAACCAGGGAGGTGCGGTGAAATTAATAAATCGTTCCTGAGATACGAATCGGGGCGTTGGGGTTTACTTAAACCGATACCCTACCATTATTTTCCCCATTACAAAGTTGTCATCTTCAAAAATGGCGACACCGTCTACTCCAAGCCTGAAGTTGAGCCCGCTAGGAAAAATTTTCGAAATGCCAACCTGAACAAGCATTACTGGAGAGTCATATCCGTTGTAATCGTACCCGCCAAGCAAGCCAACATAAGGGAAAAGGCTTCTGTTTTTATCGGGCTTATGAAAATAGTAGTTGATTCCGGTGGCCGCCCATGTGATTCCTGCATGTATTTCATAGTTTATCCTCGGAGTGATAAAGTGATCGAACGTTCCGTAAAGGTTTCCATATTCATTATCCGGCGACATCATAAAGCCGCCGGATAACGAAGAGGGTCTTGAAATCCTTATGTCCGTGGTATCTCCAAACGTTCTTAAATAGCCGTTTTGATAGTTAATATGGTTGATGTCACTCTTTCTTAATCTTAAGTTTGACTGGTTGGCATACTGGGAATTACCCAAGTAAATGAAATTAACACCTTCCTTAAGTATGTAGGCACTGATGGTTTGACCGTCCGCCGTTGTAATAGTGTCTTGTGCATGCAGGAGAGGAACGCCCAATAGCAGCAGGGTTAATAGTAAGGTTAGTCTTTTCATAGCTGGTTGGTTGCGAGGTGTTTAAGAATGGAAAAATACCTGATTGTAAATTTATTTTATTTTCATTGCGCCTATTTCAATAGTGATATTTTGAAGTTATGCAATGGATTAATAATTCCAAGCATAAAATGTGCCAGATTCATTTGTTTAGGGGTGTATTTTCACTTGTTTTTCCACTACAAAAAAAGGCTTCAGAGAAAACCTCCGAAGCCTTTTACTATTGAGTTGAATTCTGTTAAATCCTCGATCTAGATACTTCCAGCTCTTTCATATAAGGCTGGTTGTAAAACCGCTGCCCTGTTGCTTTGTACATGGCGTTGGCCACGGCAGCAAAGGTAGGAGGGAACAAGGGTTCTCCCAGGCCGGTCGGATCGATATCGTTTTTCACAAAATGCACTTCCACATGCCGTGGTGCTTCTTTCTGGCGAATCATGCGGTACTGGTGGAAGTTGTTCTTCTGAGGCACACCATCAACAAAATCCATTTCCCCAAACAAAGCATTACCGATACCGTCCACTATGGCACCCTCGCCCATGTTCGCTGCGGCATCGGGGTTAATAACAATGCCGCAGTCTACAGCTGCAAACACTTTTTGGAACACAGGCATATTGTTCTGCATATCCACTTCTATGACTTCTGCTACATAAGAGTTATGGCAGAAATAGGCCGATACCCCTTTGTTGGGGGCCGTGGACTCGTCCCAATTCGATTTTTCTCTCACCAGCTTCAATACGCCTGCATAGCGGTCAGCTTCGTAGTCGTTTCTTTCACCTACCGGATTGGTCTTGGCCCGTTCCAGCAGTTCCAGTCGGAAGTCGATGGGATCTTTGCCTGCGAGCTCTGCAAATTAATCAAGAAACGACTGCTCGGCTCCGGCAATAAAGTTGGAACGAGGGGCACGGAAAGCCCCGATGGTAATATTGGATTCTACTGACCAGCCTTCTGCCAGGTAGTTATCGACCGCACCTGCCGGGAAACGGTTGGCATGCACCGGACTTTCCGGAACGCCGCCTCCGTTGACGTGGAATGCGATGAGGTTATTGTTTTCATCCAGTCCGGCACGGTAGGTAGCCTGGTAAGTAGGGCGGTAGATGCCGTAGGTCATATCGTCCTCACGGTTGTACTGCAATTTTACAGGTGCTCCTACTTTTTGAGAGATGACAGCGGCTTCGACCAGGTGGTGTCCGTAGGCCCTTTGTCCAAAGCCACCACCCATTCGGGCAAGGTTGATTTGCACCTTTTCTTTGTCGAGCCCCAGCCGGGCGGAAATCGTATTTCTGATCAACTCGGGTGCCTGGATAGGCCCGTACAAGGTAGCTCCATCTGCAGTTACGTCAGCAAAGCAGTTCATTGGCTCCATACAGTTGTGAGCCAGATAGGGAGCAGTATAAGTACGCTCCAGCACTTTGGCAGCCTTTTTGAAAGCTCCTTCAGGGTCGCCGTCTTTTCTGAGGAGGTTCACTTTTCCTTTGGCCATGGTTTCCATGGCAGCCTTGTGTCCCTCGGTGCTTTCGACACCGCCGGGTACTTTCACCGTCATTTTGTTTCCTCCGAACCCTGCCATTGAAAATGAACTGTCGGAGGTTATTTCCCATTCGACCTTGATTGCCTTTTTTGCTTGCATGACCTCCCAGGTAGAGGTGCCTACTATGGCAACGAGGTTAGAAAAAGAGTTCACGTCGAAGAAATTCCTGTCGTAGTCTTCTTTCACCGGTTCGAATACAAAGACGTCTTTGATGCCCGGCATGCCCTTCACCGATGACTCATCCAGTGTTTTTACTTTCATACCAAAAGCAGGCGGGTGAACCACCATGGCCACCAGCGCATTCGCCGGATAATGATCCATGGCAAACAAAGGCTTACCGGTAACGATTTTCTTACCGTCCACATTTTTCTGGGAAACACCAATCAGGTTAAAGTCCTTAATGTCTTTCAGCTTAACTTCTTCAGGCACCTCCAAAGTGGCTGCGAGAGAGGCCATTTCGCCATAGCCAGCTTTCTTGCCACTCGCTTTGTGTTCAAGGGTGCCTGCTCCGGCGGTAATCTCCTCGGCTGGTACACTCCAGGTTTGGGCTGCTGCTTTGATCAGCATTTCCCGGGCAGTAGCGCCTGCCGTTCTCAGCGGTTTCCAGCCCTGGCGAATGCCCTGGCTGCCTCCGGTAAACTGGCGGTCGTATCGCTCAGGGTAGAAGTCGGCTTGCTCTACGATGACATTTTTCCAATCTACGCCTAGTTCGTCAGCCAGAATCATCGGCATGGACGTCTTCACATTGGAGCCAAATTCAGGATTTGGTGACATCAGTGTAACTACGCCGTTGTCGCCAATTTTGATGTAGCTGTTAAGCTCAAACCATTCTTTGGGTAGCTCCATTACTTCGGCTTCGGTAGTCGGTTTGCAACCGGCCAGCCAGCTGAAGCTCAGCATCATGCCTCCGCCTGCAAGGGCAGAAACCTTCATGAAGGAGCGTCTGTCTATGTTTTTCTTAAGTAGTGTCATTTTTGGAGATGGTTTAGATTCCTTAAGCGTTAGCGGCGGCCGTCTTAACTGCTGCTTTGATTCTCAGGTAGGTGCCACAACGGCAGATGTTGCCGTTCATCGCTGCTTCGATTTCTTCATCGCTAGGGGTCGGGTTGCTGGCAAGCAGTGCCGAGGCCGTCATGATTTGTCCTGCCTGACAGTAGCCGCACTGTGGTACGTCGTGTTCCAGCCAGGCTTTTTGTACAGGATGGTCACCCTCTTCTGATAAACCCTCTATGGTGGTGATGGCCTTGTCGGCGACCGCAGATACGGGCATTTGACAGGAACGGATCGCCGTGCCATCGAGATGAATGGTGCAGGCACCGCACTGGGCAATGCCGCAGCCGAATTTAGTACCTACCAGGTTCAGGTGATCCCTCAGCACCCAAAGCATAGGGGTGGCGGGGTCAACATCTACCTGCTGCTTCTTTCCATTTACGCTTAAATTGAATACTGCCATGATTTTTAAGTTTTTTACAATATCGGGTTTTCTAGTTCTTTAAAGTTACGAAATCCAAACAATTGGTTACAAGCTTCAAACAATATAACATTTTGATAATCAGCTTTACTTCTGCGGATCCAACAACCCGGTCTTTCAAATTCCTGATCACTCAGAAGGAAGCGAATCGTAGTTTTTCGCAATTGCTTTCCGGAAGTAGCCTCCTACTTTTCAATTTCGTGCGTGTCTCTTACACTGCTAAATGTTAAATCCAGCAACTTCCAGTCGGTTCCTTGTTTCTGAAAGATTTCGGTTACCGTGAATTCAGTCGACACCTCGTTGGTTCGTACCACAGCGTCAAGCGTAATTCTGCTCCACACGATGGCTGTATTTCCAAAAACTTCTACGGCAACATCATGCACTTTGGCGTTCTTGTACCAGATGCTTCCCGTTTCAATGATCTCCAATTCCCTTGCTTTCTTCCAGCTTCCGCTCATGTGGACAAATTTTGCCCTGTCGTCGAAAAGCACGGCTAGTTTGGCTACGTTCTTGTCGGCCATCCACTGCCATTTCAACTGTGATAGCTCCTGGAGCTCTTTTTCAATTGCCCCATTTTGTGCCAGGGAAACTTGTGCCGTAAATAAGATGAAGGATAGGGCGATAATTGATTTTTTCATTATTTATTAGGGTGTCTTGATTAAGATGAACATTATTTTTTCTGGATATACAGCAGCCTGCTTTGCCACTAATTTCCAGCGCCTTGCCACTTTCACTACACTAATTAGACGATAAAAATCAAAGCAAATGAGGGAAATCAACGGGCGATACAAATCACTCACCGAGCCGACTATTTTTATCTACGAACTGAAAAGCGGCGGTTTAATAATGTGCCGTAACCTCTCACTTCAGCCATACACCAATCCATTAGCCAGCTTCAACTGGTATTTAAATAGAAAAGGCCATGGATAACTCCACGGCCTTTAATCATACTTCACTTAAACTACAATTTGAAATTTTCCAAATTGCATACTGCCAGGCAGTGCTTTTGGTGTTGTTAAGCCGCTTGGCTGGAAACTGTTCTTATTGAATCGGGCCGTCGTATCTATTTCCGCTACGCTAATAGACGATATAAAACACAAGTTGGTGAGAGGAAATCAATGAATGCCTCAAACCTCTCACCGGGATGGTCGTTTTCACCTACGACAGAAAAATATCGTTCGTGTTGCGCACAATGGTGGAGACTCAATCCTTTTGTCGTGCAAAAAATGCTTTCCGTAGATTGAATTTGTTACTTCGATGATAGTAGGTATTTCGAACGACTTAAAACCCTACATTTCGGGAATGAAAACTCGAGTATTGCCCCGTAGTGCTGTTTATGCGCTGCATATTCTTTTTTGGGTATGCTATGGAGCTATACTGTACGCTTCACTCAGCAACTGGGAACGCTCTCAGACTCAAATATGGATCACGGTTATTTCCGATGTTCTCACCTCCTCGGCCATAGTTTATATTAACTTCTTCTGGTTTTTGCCAAAGCTGTACCGAAAAGGGAAGTACACCCTCTACATCGTGGCGTCTGTTTCGCTGGTGGTGTCCCTGGTGTTTTTCAGGGTCAATGCCCTTCCGCTTAGTCACAAGTCTATTTCATACACTTACTTTATTCGCTCAGTACCTGCCATTGGATTTTACCTGCTCACTACGGTCATCTGGTTTTTTGACAACCTGATCTCGGCCAATAGAAGGGAAATTGAGCTTAGAAATAGTAAGCTGGATTCAGAACTAAAGTTTTTGAAGCTGCAGCTTAGTCCTCACTTTCTGTTCAATACCCTGAATAATATTTATTCGATGGCTTATTTCAGCGACAAGAATACTGCTCCGGCCATTCTGAAGCTGTCGGAAATGATGCGACACATGCTCTACGAGGATCAGGGGAAATTCATTCCGCTTTCCAGGGAGATCAAATTCATGGAGAATTTCATAGAGCTATGGCGTCTGAAGCTGGATGAAAAGCCAACCATTGTTTTTAAGCACAGTGGAGTGCAGGAAGGGCACCAGATTGCTCATTTGATCTTTCTTGTCTTCCTCGAAAATGCGTTTAAGCATGGAAATACGATGAACGGAACGATTCACGTCAATCTGGATATTAAGGAAGGGGAGGTGCTCCACTTTCATGTCAGAAACGATATGATTGCCGGGAACAAAACTATCGATGAAAAAAGTGGTGTAGGGCTGATCAATGTTAGAAAAAGGCTGGACTTGATTTACCCTGAAAAACATACGCTGACGTTGCGTGAGGAGCCTGCCTTGTTTACCGTGGATTTAACCATACACATGCGATGAAGTACCGATGCCTGATAGCTGACGATGAGCCACCAGCAAGGAAATTGCTGTCCGACTATGTGTCAAAGATTGGAAATCTTGAGCTCGCTGGTGTATGCAGCAATGGGGTGGAGGTAGTGGAGTTCCTGAGCGAAAACACAGTCGACATTTTGCTGCTCGACATTCGAATGCCATTGATGACTGGTATGGAAATTCTCAACGACCTTCCCGAAAGGCCATTGACGATTCTTGTGACCGCTTACGAGGAGTATGCCCTGAAGGGATATGAGCTGGACGTGATTGACTACCTGATGAAACCTGTGCCGTTTGAGCGATTCCAAAAAGCCATCGACAAGGCCATCGAATACCTCGCAGTTCAGGTGGCAGCCGATGACAACAGCGAAAAACCAGATTACTTCTTCATCAAAACCGATACCCGGATAGTAAAATTCATGTTTGCAGAGGTAAGCGCTATCGAGGCGCAAAGAGAGTATATCAAGATCATTGCCGGTTCCAGAAAGGTGATGTCGCTGGTGTCGCTCACGAGTATAGCCAACGTGTTACCACCCGACTTCGTGCGCATTCACCGGTCTTACATTATCAACATGAGGCATATCGACGAAGTGCAGTCGAACGAGGTGGTGATTGGCAAAGAGATATACCCCATTAGCCGCAACTACCGGGAAGTGTTTTTTGAAAAGCTCGGCGACAGGAAGCTGCTGTAGGAGACGCTTCATCAATGTATTTATAACACGATCTGAATCAATTTAAGAATAATGAAGGAAAACAAAAGACGTATGAAGCCAGGCGCAGCGCTTTGCTTGATCATTGCCTTTTCGGCGTTTGTTATTTCATGTGGCGACAAGAAGTCGGATGTTGATGGGTGGGGAGCCTACAAGGCTGACCCAAAAGGTACCAGCTACTCTTCGCTCGATCAAATCAACCTGACCAACGTGGCCAAATTAGAAAATACCTGGACTTTCCAAATGAGTGATTTGGCTCAGGGGGCCGACCCCGTGTCGAGCCAAAGTAACCCCATCATCATCAACGGTGTGATGTATGCCAATTCTGGAAAGCAGACCGTTTATGCCATCGATGCAGCGACGGGCAAAGAAATCTGGTCGTTTAAAAGCCTGGAGGAAGGTCAGCCAAGTGCTGCCAGCAGGGGTGTCACCTACTGGGAAAGCGGAGATGACAAAAGGATTTTGTATTCTGCTGGCAATTCATTGATAGCCATTGATGCCAAAACAGGAAAGATCATCCCTTCATTTGGCACCAATGGCAGGGTAAATCTCAATGAAGGGGTGCGAGACGACCCGGAAAAAATTTCGGTGACGCTCACCACCCCTGGGAGAATCTTCAACGATTTAATCATCATCGGTTCCAGGTTGCCCGACTTCTACGGGGCACCTCCTGGATACATCAGGGCCTATAATTGTAGAACTGGCGCTTTGGCATGGACCTTTCACACCATCCCTCTCCCTGGCGAGCCTGGCTACGAAACCTGGCCACCCGATGCTTACAAATATGCTGGTGGGGTGAACTGCTGGGCTGGCATGAGTATCGACATGGACAGAGGTATGGTGTTCCTGGCGTTGGGGTCGCCTTCTTATGACTATTATGGTGCCGACAGAAGGGGAGAAAACCTTTATGGTAATTGCGTGCTCGCCCTGGATGCAGCCACGGGTCAATACAAATGGCATTTTCAAACGGTGCACCACGATGTGTGGGACTACGACCTGGCCTCACCTCCTAATTTGGTGACTGTCAAACAAGATGGAAAGGACGTAGACGCTGTAGCTCAGGTGACTAAGCACGGCTTTGTTTTTGTGCTCAATCGTGACACGGGTGAGTCTTTGTTTCCGATTGAGGAACGCCCAGTGCCTGCTTCCAACCTGCCCGGAGAAGAAACATGGCCAACGCAGCCCTTCCCCCTAAAGCCAAAGCCGTTTGTACGGCAGTCGATGACTGAGGATGACTTGAACCATTATTCCGACGCCGACTACCAGGCCATTCTGGAAAAATTCAGATCAGTAAGGTACGAAGGCCTTTTTACGCCACCGGATTTGCGAGGTACATTATCGATACCCGCCACAAGAGGAGGTGCGAATTGGGGTGGAGCCGCTTTTGACCCCAACACCACCTACTTGTATATCCGGGGGAATAACCTGCCTGAAATTCAAACCATTGTTGATATGGACAAGCATTTTGCTACCCAAAACAATACGATTTTGGAAACTGGGCGGGTAACCTACATGCAACATTGTTCGACATGCCATGGCGAAGAAAGGAAAGGAATCCCACCCACATTCCCATCACTGGTGAACCTCAAAGACAGAATGGGTGAAAACGAGGCGCTCGGGAAAATTAGGGCGGGTAGCGGACAGATGCCAGGCTATAAAGGGGTAATTACGGAGGCCGAGGAAAGAGCGATCATGGCATTTTTGTATGACAAAATTGACCAAGGGTCATTAGCATTGGAGGAAAGCAGCGAAGTTACAAAACCGGTGAGATACGGCAATATTACGGCTTACAGAACATGGTCCGACCCGAGCGGGAGTCCGGCGATGAAGGGCCCATGGAATACGCTGAGCGCTTTGAATCTTTCTACAGGCGAATATGAGTGGCAAATCCCTGTGGGCAATGATGAAAAGTTACAGGAAGAAGGAGGGCCGATTACGGGACTCTTAGCCCGCTCAGGCCCTATGGTAACTGCGGGTGACCTGGTGTTCCTCAGCGGAGCGGATGACAAAAAGCTTTGGGCATTTGATAAGAAGACAGGTAAAATGGTTTGGGAAACCAGTCTGCCTGCCGCTAACAATGCCAATGTATGTTCTTACTCAGTAAACGGCAAACAGTATGTGGCACTGTCTGTAGGAGGTACAAAGGAAAACCCTTCAGGATCCATTATGACGTTTGCCTTGCCTTAAGTTTAATGGTTTAATTTCCCTAGTCAATTGATGACATAAAATCGGTAAATTGTAACATGCAGAACCAAAATGAAGTGAAAAGTAGACTCAATGGCTTGTGTGCAATTGTTTTGAGCGTGATCATGATAAGCGCTTTTTCGGAAGCTGCTGCCCAGAGCGATAAACAAATGGTGAGGCTGGCTAAGCTGGTCATCGACTCAGCCCAGCTCGATAGCTACAATGCCTTTTTGAAGGAAGAAATTGAAGCATCGGTTCGCTTAGAGCCTGGGGTGTTAACTCTATATGCCGTAGCTGAAAAGAACGACCCGGCACGTATCACTATTTTGGAAATTTATGCCGATTCCGCTGCCTATCAGGCCCATTTGAAAACACCCCATTTCATCAAGTACAAAAACGGTACGGCCAGCATGGTGAAGTCGCTTGAGCTGGTTGAGACTGTGCCCTTGGTGCCTCGAATGAAGATCAAGTAGAAGCGGCCATACTGTGGGGTAAATTTGTGCTGACTGTTTGGGCTCATCAATCTTTGGGCTTAGGAATAGCCGGAATAGTAGCAAAGAGAGGAGGTCGGTTGCCGGTTGCGCAACCTCCACCCGGTGTATTGCGCAACCTCGCCTACCTGGGTTGGGCAACCTCGCCCCCCGGCATTGCGCAACCCGCCCCCCCTGGGTTGGGCGACCCAGCCGCCAGCATTGGGCAATTGCCCCGCCGCACTTGCGCAACCGGGATGTCGCCCTCGCACGGCACTCCCAGTCGCTATTGAGCAATAGGAGTAGTAGAGGTTGGGCAAGGTAGGTGACCGCCAGGTTTTGGCAGCATCATACCCTATTCTGATTCAAGGGCAGCCCTCAGGTTCCGACTTTACTTGCCCATATGCCTTTCCCAAAATTGCACGGCCAAATTCAACCACCCTTCGGCATCGGTGCCCGTGCCCAGGCCAAAGCCATGTCCGGCAGTTTGATACCTTTTGTATTCCACTTCGGCACCGGAGTCTTTTAAGTTTTGAACTCTCTGCTCTACTGCATGGATACTGGCTATTCCGTCGTTGGCGGCTACAGTCATGAACGAAGGGACGAAGTCGCTTGAATAGGTAGAATGGCCGGTATAGGCAATCACCGCAGTCGCAGGTTTGGGCAGGTTGCTTCCTCCATACGCCGAAACGCCGTTCATGGCAATGTCGCCGGCCATGCGGGCGCCCGCCGAACCTCCCCACACTGAATAGTCCTTGATACCCACGTCAAGGCCGTCGGCATTTTTGAAAATGAAGTCAATGGCCGCTGCCAGGTCTTCGGTCGCTAGCCTCCCACTGCCAATTCGGTACCGGATCACGAAGGCATTGTATCCTTTCTTGCTTATTTCTTGTGCGAGGGGGAATCCCTCATGCAGCGAACCAACGTAGGAGAATCCTCCGCCAGGGCAGATAATGGCAAAGGGCGACCCTGGCTTGCCCCGAAAGAAAAATAGGCCAGTATTCTTTTTTTGGCCATCTTTCTCTTTTTGCTGCTCAGAGTAAAAGTTGTAGAAGATGCTGTGGCCATCGCTAACCTCATCAATCATGTGGTTCAGCGCATTGACGACATCAATCGGCTCCACGTGGCCATGATAAGGCATAAGGGAGCCAACCTGATTCAGGAGTGTGTTGTAGTAGCGTGAATTGTTGTCGTGCGGTAGCAACAGCTCACCAAAACCCTTAAATGCCGGGTGATTGACGATGTCGGCTATCTTGTTGTCTGTAGTAAGGTGATTGGTCATTTGATCAAGCTCTTTCGGACGTCGTGAGTCAGTAGCATGAGTGGCTTCTTGCTCTTGCCGCTTGTTAATGCAGCTAGCAAAGACTCCCAACAGTAGCAATACTGCTGTCGGGAGTCCTAACGACAGGGCAATCTTCTTTGCCTGCCGTCGATCGAAATGACCTGTTTCGCTTTTCACAATCATCTGCTTCCGGGTCTTTTGAAGTGGGTTTTGGGCACTTAGCGCTGCGTGTTTTGTTTTTCAAACTCTAAGTCTACATAAAAACACCAGAGCTTTAGCTGCTTGGTTTTTTCCAGTTTAAATACCACCACGAGCCTGTATTTTGGCCCTGTACTTGATCAGAGCCTTTTCAATCACATCCAGTCTCGCCTTCCGGGGATCGGGCTTGGCTATTGGTTTGCCGCTCAGTTCAATATCGAGAATTTCTTCTTTTTTAGTATCGTATAGGGGCCAAACTGGTAATCCCTTACCATTAGGATTGCCTGTTTTAGCAAAGTTCGCCCAATAACCGTTCATCATTTTCGCTAGCTCTATTTCCTCGGGCGTTGCCTCAGTTGCTCCCCAACGTGCATTGAGCGTATTGAATACAAAAGATACCTCAGAACCATGACCAGCACCGTAAGGCGCCCGCTCCTGCATGGAAGGAGGAACATACCCGAACTGATACATGTAGACCGGAGCCTTGTTGGCTACAAATATTCTTGCTGTCATTCTTGCTGGCTCACCCCACACCCAGTCGGTGTTAAACTTTGTGATAACCTCGGCGAATGCTTTGTTGCCATCAGGATCATAGGCAGCTTTTGCTTCACTCTCAAGCTCTCCGAACTCTGAAAAAAGTTCCTCCTTGGATGTGCTGGCATTCACAAATCCTCCACCTATTTCCGCACTGGTGTTCCCGATAATGAGTGGAATACCAGCTTGCCTGCCCGCCATGTAGGCGCTCTCGGCTGTTTCTACAACTAGTTTGCCATCAAGAATAGGCCCCGAATAGGTACGTGGGCCACCCTGACCGTCACTTTCCTGGCCGCTGTCGACAATTTCTTCTACGGTCAGCGCACGCAGTTTTGCCAGAGCAGTTGCGTCTGTGCCCTCAATACCATGCTTGCGGGCAAAGTTGATTCCTATTGTTTCGGCTGAAACAGGGTAGAGGGGGTCGGCATTGTCGTTGCTAATGGGTCTGCCCGTGAGTACGCCATCCCGTCCACCGCTGGATTCACCAATCGCTTTATGGAACAGCCCTTTAGCAGCAGGGATAGTCATAAGTGAGTGAACAGATACTCCACCAGCAGAAAAGCCAAAAATGGTGACATTATCAGGGTCTCCGCCGAATGCAGCAATGTTTTCCTGTATCCACCTGAGGGCAGCCAGCTGATCCATGTAGGCATAGCTGCCCTTGAACTCTTTGGGGTGCTCAACCGCCAGAGCTGGGTGGGCAAAATGGCCCAAACGTCCCAAACGGTAGTTGATCGTGATCAGCACAACCCCTTGCTTCGCAAATTCATTTCCAATGGTGCCGGCCCCTGAACCACTGCCACCCACAAAGGCTCCACCATGGATCCAAACCATCACCGGCAACTTTGCATTGGCCCCAGCGCTTGCAGGCTTCCATACATTGAGATAAAGGCAGTCTTCTGATGAGCCTGCTGTAATTGTTCCGGGAGCTCCGCCCCAGCCGGCTTGTGCACAGTCGGGGCCAAATTTGCTTGCGTCCCGCTCACCTTGCCATGGAGCAACAGGCTGCGGTGGGCGCCAACGAAGTTCTCCTACCGGTGGTGCGGCGAAAGGAATTCCCTTGAAACTGGAAACTTCACCCTCAGTGATGCCACGTAGGCTGCCCGAGGCAGTACGAACAGTGGGGGTTTGAGCAAGCAGAGAACCTGCCACCAGCAATAATGCAAAACATAGAGACAGCTTTTTCATAGTAGGATTACTTTGATTGATAAGTAGTTATATTTTACGTTGATGATATACCGCAGAGGCTCTGTTTTAGAGAGCGTATTAAATGTCAAGTTTCCTGCTTGCCAGCCATTTTACCATGGCAGGATCACGGTGGTCGAAGAAGGCACTTGTTCGGGTATCCAGTATTTTGATCGCCTCCATGTCTTCTCCACTTAGCACGAAGTCAAAAATGTTGAAGTTTTCCTCCATCCGTTCTCTACGGACTGATTTAGGAATAGCCACAACGCCCCTTTGGGTAAGCCACCTGAGTACCACCTGGGCAATAGTTTTGTTATGCTTTTTGCCAATAGAAGCCAGCAATTCATTTTTGAATAAATCATTTTTTCCTTCGGCAAATGGACCCCACGATTCGATCTGAACGTCGCTCTCCTTTAAAAACTGCTGGGTTTCGTTCTGCTGATGAAATGGATGCGTTTCGATCTGGTTCACGGTCGGGGCTACCTTGTTAAATGCCATCAGGTCTACCACTCTATCGGGGTGGAAGTTGCTGATGCCGATGGCACGAACTTTTCCTGCCTCATTAAGCTCCTCCATCGCCCGCCACGAACCATGCAGGTCGCCATAGGGCTGGTGGATCAGGTACAGATCGAGGTAGTCGAGCTGGAGCCTTTTTAGCGATTTCTCAAAGGCTTTTTTAGTGTTTTCATAGCCCGTGTCCTGTATCCAAAGCTTGGTAGTGATAAAGAGCTCTTCACGGGGGACCCCACTTTTTTTGATCGCTCTGCCCACAGCCTCTTCATTTTGGTAGGAAGCCGCCGTATCGATGAGCCGGTAACCCGTTTCAATGGCATCCGCCACACTTCTTTCGCATTCGTTTAAATCGGTGACCTGAAACACTCCGAAGCCCAGAATGGGCATTTCAACTCCGTTGTTTAGTCGTACTTTTTGCATATCCTTATTTAAGTACTTGTATTTTCTTCAACCATTTCTCTACCTCTACCCGCACCTGCTTTTCTTTTTCTCCTTCCATCACATAGTAGATACCGTCTCTTTCTATACCTCCTTTAGTTGACAATCCTTCTTTGATAGTACTATCAGGACAGAGCTCCTTGACTTTGTCGAAGCTGCTGCCCACGCCATACCCTGCATTGGTATTGAAAGGCACGACTGTTTTTCCGCTTAAGTCATACTGGGTCAAAAAGCTTTTCATAGGTGGTGGCAGTTGCATACCCCAGGTAGGGAAGCCGATAAACACCACCTCGTATTTTGAAACATCCACCTTCGTTTTTAACAGAGGCAGATAGCCGGATTCGTTTTCTTTCGCCACCTGGGCCACAATGGCCCGGTAGTCCTCCGGATAGGGCACTTCAAGCTCCAATTCCACCAACGCTCCACCCACTTTCTCGTAAATCATTTCGGCCACAGCTTTCGTGTTTTTTGTTCTGGTGAGGTATACGATCAGAATTTTCTCTGGATTTAAAGCAGCACCACCCACACCAGTGTGATCAGCTGTGGATTGGCCAGATGAGCAAGCTGAAACCAGAAAAAAAAGACCGAAAAGGGTGTGTTTGATAGAACAGGTAGCTTTCATTGTTAAGATGTGTCGGCTTACTGGCTATTCAACGGTCTCCCGGTGTCAGCAATTTGGTAAACGATAGAGAGCCTAATTTCCAGGAGTCTGTTTGCTTCACATACACCTCAGTCACCATAAATGGATTCGTTACTTCATTTCCGCCCACCACAGCCAATAGGGTGATCCTGTTGAGCAGGATGGCCGTATTGTCAATAATGTTTACAGAAACGTTGTGGATATCGGCTTGCTTGTACCAGATTCCACCACTTTTGATGATGTTGAGCTCTTGTTCGGTACCCCAGCTACCACCCATGTGCACAAAGGCGGCTTTTTCGTGGAACAGCGCCGTGAGCTTTCCGGCGTCTTTGTCGGCCATCCATTGCCATTTGTCTTTCGATAGGTCAATGACTTCCTGTTCGGCAGGTGTGTTTTGGGCGAAGGAGCATTGTGTACCTATTAGTAGTATTATCAATCCAAGAAATGTCTCTTTCATATTGTTGATGGGTAAGATTTTACGTTGCAGCCAATATACCTATGCCTCTCATTTTTCAATTTCATGCGTGTCCCGCACGCTGCTGAATGTCAGGTCGAGGAGCTTCCAGTCGCTTCCTTGTTTCTGAAAGATTTCGGTCACCGTAAATTCAGTCGACACCTCATTGGTTCGCACCACAGCATCAAGCGTAATTCTGCTCCATACGATGGCTGTATTTCCAAAAACCTCTACGGCAACGTCATGCACTTTGGCGTTCTTGTACCAGATGCTTCCCGTTTCAATGATTTCCAGCTCCCTTGCTTTCTTCCAGCTTCCGCTCATGTGGACAAATTTTGCTCTGTCGTCGAAAAGAACAGCTAGTTTGGCTACGTTTTTGTCTGCCATCCACTGCCATTTCAACTGTGATAGTTCCTTGAGTTCCTTTTCAGTTGCCGCATTTTGTGCCAGGGAAACTTGTGCCGTAAATAAGATGAAGAATAGAGCGATAATTAATTTTTTCATTTTAAAGATTGTTTAGTCATACCTTCTTGTGATTGTCGGCGAAGCCGACAGCAATGTGGATTCAGAGTTCAAAACGACTTTTCGCCCTGGGCTTGCGATACAAAGATGATTCTACGTTTTTGAGTTGTGCTTATACAGATTACTGTTTCACCTACCAAATTCAACGATTTGGCTTTTCGGATAAGGAACCGATGACGGAACACTGTACTTTTAACTGGAAATAAAAAATGTCATGGAAGAGATATCGAGATTTGAGACCATTAGCCAATACAATGCTTTCAACAACCACGAGACATTGCATCCGCTGGTGAGCGTGATAGATTTTTCAAAGGCTTCCCCCAGACGATTGAGAAGAACTTATTTTGGGTTCTACCTGGTGTTACTGAAAGATGTGGAATGTGGAGATATGCGTTACGGCAAAAACACCTACGATTATCAGGAAGGAACGCTGGTGTTCATAGGTCCTGGTCAGGTGTTTGGCAGCGATGCAGGTGACGAACTTTACCAACCGAAAGGCTACGGCGTTGTTTTTCACCCGGATTTGATCAGGGGAACCTCGTTGGGTCGCCATATTGACGAATATACCTTTTTTAGCTACCATGTGAATGAAGCACTGCACATTTCGGAGCGGGAGCGTCAATTGGTACTGGACAGCTTTTCGAAGGTGAAATACGAGTTGGAGCATGCCGTAGATAAGCACAGCAAAACGTTGATGGCTACCAACATCGAACTGCTCCTCAATTATTGCTCTCGATTCTACGACCGGCAGTTCATTACACGGGACAACGTTCACAAGGGGATTTTGGAAAGGTTTGAAAAGCTCCTCGGTGACTTCTTTTCGGCAGGTAAACCGGCAGAGCTGGGCTTGCCTTCGGTAGCGTACTGTGCCGATGAACTAAACCTGTCTCCCAACTATTTTGGCGACCTGATCAAGAAGGAGACCGGCAAATCGGCACACGAATTCATCCAGTTGAAATTGATCGACGTGGCCAAGGAGAAAATATTTGACCCCAACAAGTCGGTCAGCGAAATCGCTTACGAGCTGGGGTTTAAGTACCCGCAGCATTTTACCAGGGTGTTCAAGCAATGTGTGGGGGTATCTCCCCAGGAGTATCGAATGTCCGAAAATTGATTTTCTGTTAAGCAGGCAAATTTGAGAAGCCTGATGCCTGTATCAGTATAGTACAGGACGGATCGGGAGTATTCATAAAGTACATTGCGTTTGTTTGACACATACTTAGAGCTTGACTGACGATCTTAAACCTTCAATGCTAGAGAAATGACAATGAGCAACCACACCCTGAATAGAAGAAGCTTTGTTTCACGGCTGTCATTGGCCGCCGCCCTTGTAGCATATCCCGGGTATACCTTTTCGTCTCCGAACAGAAGGGATGAGTATGTAAAGGCAGATACTTCCTACGGAGCCATCAGAGGAATGAGGATTGAGGGAGTTAGTATTTTTAAAGGGATACCCTATGCTGGAAAGGTGTCAGGCCAGAGAAGATTCAAACGACCAGCACCCCTTGACCCATGGACAGGCGTAAGGGATGGGCTAGTGCTGGGGGCACCGGCTATTCAGGGACCGAGGCGAGGGGAGCCAGATCCGGCAGAAGACTGTTTGTTTCTTAATGTTTGGACGCCTGCCAACGACAATGCAAAGCGGCCCGTCATGTTTTATAGCCATGGTGGTGGCTTTGTGGTAGGTTCTGGAGGATCCGGAGGACAGGATGGCGCCAACCTTGCAAGAAACTTCGATGTGGTGGTGGTTGAAACCAACCATAGACTGGGCTTGTTTGGCTTCCTTTATCTCGACGAATTAGGGGGCAGTGACTATGCTGGATCGGGTAACATGGGTGTAGCCGACATTGCAGCAGGACTGAAGTGGGTGAATGAAAATATTTCCCAATTCGGTGGTGACCCTAACAACGTAATGATTTTTGGCGAGTCGGGGGGAGGTGCGAAAACCTCATGCCTGTATACAATGCCAGAGGCAGCTCCCTACTTCAACAAGGCTTCCATAGAAAGTGGGCCTGGTGTTCGGATGTTGTCTACTGATATGGCAGCCCAAACAACCGCATTGGTACTCAAAGAACTTAACCTTTCTTCAAAGGACTGGAGGAAGCTCGTCGACCTGCCCGCCGCCACGTTGCTTGAGGTGCAATCAAAGCTTCCGCCGGTACCGCCGTTTCAGGCCAAAACTAAAACAGGAGGAATTACTGAGCCAAGAGCTGGAGGATTTGGGCCGGTGGTCGATGGTGGTATCTTGCCCAACAACCCATTTGATCCAACGGCACCGGTGATTTCAAAAAACAAACCGTTGATGGTCGGCTGGAACGAAGACGAGTACAACTTCTTTGCCTGGCAAAACCGTGTAACTGACGTCTTTAGCATGGACTTTAATGCACTGGAAGTTAAAATGCAGCCTCAATTTGGCGACGATACAAAAGCAATTATTGATACCTACCGCAAGGCAGGACCCGATGCATCTGCTCCCGACATATTCGTGGCAGTTTCATCCATCGTTATGATGGGGCTTGGCTCGATCGAAATTGCTGAGAAGAAAGCAAAGGAGAATGGCGCACCGGTGTATTTGTACAACTTCGGGTACAAGTCGGACATGAAAATACCGGGCACTGACTATGAAATGGGTACACCGCACGCAATGGACATCTCATTCAAATTTAACAATGAAGTGCCACCTAAAGAAGGGGAGCAGCAAAGGATGGGCTTCGGAGGTTCTAAGCCCGATAGATTTATCGCCTCGCACAACATGGCTGAGCTATGGACCACTTTTGCCCGAACAGGGAAGCCAGGTGGGAAAGACTTGCCGCAGTGGCCTGCCTACAACCTGACAGACAGGGCTACCATGCGAATTGATGCAAAATGCGAAGTCATCAAAGATAGATTCAGCAGCGAACTGGCCATGTGGCGGTCTATTGGACGATTATAAGGAGCTACTCACACAAAGAGAGATTTCCTGGGATACCCTAAAACGATGAACAGTTCGGTTATATATCCTTATATAGTACTCGACGAACAGTCGGCCACTCCCAAATATCAGCAATTGGCCAACTCGATCATCGATGCTGTGCGGCAGGGCCATATCAAGAAGGACCAGGTGCTTCCTTCTTTGAGTGAGCTTAGTTTTGATTTTGAAATATCCAGGGATACTGCAGCAAGAGGCTATAAATACTTAAAAGAGCTAGGAGTATTGGGGTCAGTGCCCGGAAAAGGCTACTTTATATGCAATGATGATGTTAATCAGAGCCTGCGTGTATTCCTCCTTTTTAATAAGTTAAGCACACATAAGAAGATTATTTACGACTCCATTGCCACTTGTCTCAATCACCAAGCCGCCATTGATTTTTACATTTACGATAATGATTTTTCATTTTTTAAAAAGCTCGTTTCCTCCAAAAAAGACGGTTACACCCATTATGTGATCATACCACATTTTATTGAGGGAGGAGAAAACGCTCATGAAATCATCAACACAATAGATAAAGAGAAATTAATCCTTCTGGACAAGCTTCCGCCTAAAGTGACCGGCAAGTTCGGCGCTGTTTTTGAAAACTTCGAAAAGGACATTTTTGATGCGCTCAGTCAGTCACTCCCGCAACTTTCCAAGTACCGAACGCTTAAAATAATATTTCCCAGCTACTCCTATTTCCCACATGAGATACTAAAAGGATTCCGTAGTTTTTGCGACAAGTACGCCTTTGAGGGCAAGGTGGTCAATTGGATAGCTGACGAACCAATTTCCAGCAACGAGGCATATATCAATCTGATGGAAGACGATCTTGTCGTTCTCATTGAAAAGATCATCAACTCAAAACTTCAAGTAGGAAAAGATGTTGGCGTCATTTCTTACAATGAGACACCTCTTAAAAGGATTATCCTGAACGGTATCACCACCATTTCGACGGACTTCACCATGATGGGACAAAAAGCTGCGGAAATGATACTCACTAACCACAGAGAGCACTTTGAAGTTCCCTTCCATCTAACCATTAGAAGTTCTCTTTAGCCCGTTTAAAGTCTGTTTTTTTTGTATTGGCCCTCCCACTCTAAAAAAAGGCAATGATCGACACTGCTTTTGATGAAAAACGGATTACCGACTATCCTCTTTTTTTGTTCGTTCATCAAATTCAAAAGCGGTTTTTGGCCCGGGACAAAGTGACGGCCAGTTTGATAAACTGTAAATTTTCCTGTGCTATTTCTTCAATTCTTTCACTCTGTTTCAATTGGACTGCATTTTGAAGTGTGGAATTGCATTTTTTTAAGAACATAGTTCTAGTTCAGTACAGTTCAGTACAGTTCAATATGGTTCATCACAGCGCATGATAGGCCATGATGGTCCCTTTTGCAAACGTTTGCAAATTCGATTAAATAATTTTTTCACCCAATTAAATTGTTATGAAGAAAGCTTTTACCGAAAAAACTACAAGATCATGGCTGTCAACGATAATGTTGTTATTGCTATGTATCAATGGAGCTTTGGCTCAGAATTCGACTGTATCCGGCTTGGTTTCAGAGGCCAATGGTCAGGGGATTCCCGGAGTCAATGTAATCGTGAAGGGTACTTCACGGGGTACCACTACTGATGCCAACGGAGCGTACTCTCTGGCATTGGAAAATGCGAATGAAACATTAGTGTTTTCTTTTATTGGCTACGCTACACAGGAGGTTGTGGTTGGCGCCAGAAGTACAGTGGATGTAGTGCTTGAACTTGACCTGAAAACCCTTAACGAGGTGGTAGTAGTTGGCTATGGCTCCCAGATCGCTAGAGATGTTACAGGATCTGTGCAGCAGCTGGATGCGGAGAAATTTAAGGACATGCCAGTGTCACAGATTACTCAAAAAATGCAAGGTCAGGTCACGGGCGTCCAAATCAACCAAAACACAGGAAAGCCAGGCCAGGGGATGCAAGTTCGAATACGTGGACAGATTTCACTGGTGGCAGGAAGCGACCCTCTCTATGTAGTCGATGGCTTTCCGATTGTTGGTGATATCAGCAATATTAATCCTGATGAAGTGGAAAGT
Organism: Imperialibacter sp.; assembly: GCF_040222815.1. GTDB lineage: Bacteria > Bacteroidota > Bacteroidia > Cytophagales > Cyclobacteriaceae > Imperialibacter. Next base: position 76,347 of record NZ_JAVKCH010000036.1, read on the forward strand.
ATTACGGTATTGAAAGATGCCGCATCGACGTCGTTGTACGGTTCAAGGGCTGCCAATGGTGTTGTTCTGGTGACAACAAAAAGAGCTAAAGATGGACAGACAAATGTTGGTTTTTCTAGCTATTATGGTTTTCAAGCTGTCCCTCAGAAAGGCAGGCCTGAGATGATGAACGGCCAGGAGTTTGCCCAGTTTAGGAAAGAATCGGCAGAGGATTTAGGACAAACTCCAGATCCCGCATTTCAAAACCCATCGCAATATGGCGAAGGGTATGATTGGTATGGTGGAATGCTGCGCACAGCACCGATTCAAAACCACAGCGTTTCCCTCAACTCAGGCAATGACAAGGCTTCTGCCTCCGCCGTTCTTGGCTACTTCAATCAAGATGGCGTTCTACAGAACTCTAACTATACACGCTATTCTTTGCGAGTTAATACAGACTTTAAGTTAAATGACAGGATAAAAGTAGGTTTTAATGCAGCTCCCTTGTACTCAAATGACAAAACGCCGAGTTCGGATGGGGCGTTCTATGCGTCAAATATAGGTGTTACTGCACCTGGAGGTCTGCTTAATAATGCCCTACTTACCTGGCCTATCCTTCCTTATAAGAACCCAGATGGATCTTTACCGATGACGGCATTTATTCCAGGAGTAAGTGCTTTTACTACACCCAACTGGTACAGATCGCTCAAAGAAATTACAAATGAGTCGACTACAACCCGGTTGATATCGAATGCATTTTTGGAGTTTGAAATTCTAAAAGGCCTTAACTTCAAGACAAGTGTAAACGCAGATATTGGAAATACTAGCTTTGCGAATTTCAAACCTACTACCGCCGCAGAGGCGTTGTTTGGCCCACCACTTCCTGCCATCTCAACGTCATTCAGCAACGAAACTCGTTACTATTCCTGGCTGAATGAAAACATTCTTACTTACAACACTGCCTTTGGTGATCATAAAATAGATCTATTAGGAGGTTTTACATCGCAAAAATACAGTAGAGATTTCTCGCAGTTGAGGATGACCGACCTGCCGGACAATCGCATTCAAACTGTTCAAACTGCCGCTAACATAGACAGGACACAAACTTTCGACGATGTGCAGGAATGGAGTTTACTATCTTATCTGGCACGTGCAAATTACAGCTATAAGGGTAAGTATCTTGTTTCTTTTGCTTTGCGACGGGACGGTTCTTCCAGATTTGGAGCAGACAACAAATGGGGTGCATTCCCGTCAGTTTCCGCAGGCTGGAATGTAACAGACGAGGATTTTATGAATACCATCCCGCAGATTTCTGCCCTAAAAATGAGAGTGAGCTATGGCACAGTTGGTAATAATAATATTGGTAACTACACACAATATGCAACTGTAAGCACCACTACAAATGCTATTTTCGGTTCAAATCTTGCTCCTGGTGCGAGTCTGACAACTTTAGGCAATAGCAACCTGGGATGGGAGACTACCAAAGCGTTTGATTTCGGCCTGGATGTTGGCTTGTTTGATAATAGAATCAACTTTGTGTACGACTTCTATAATAAGAATACAACCAACCTACTCTACAATGTAGCCATTCCTCAAGAATCGGGCTTTTCAACCTTTACCGGCAACATAGGTGAGCTAAAATTTTGGGGCCATGAGTTTACTGTAAGCACAAGAAATACGGTAGGAGCCGTAAAATGGAATACCAATTTCAATATTTCGTTTAACGACAACAAAGTAGTTGCCTTGTCAGACGGTGTGGATAGAATCTATGGTGGCCAGGGCGCATATGCTACTTTAACAGAGGTGGGTCAAAGAGTTGGTCAGTTCTGGGGCTTGGTGCAAGAAGGTGTGTATGTTAATCAACAGGACTATGATAGTTCTCCAAAGGCTGCGGCTTCTCAGGTTGGCACCGTGAAATTCCGCGACGTTAATGGTGATGGTGTGATCACCTATGGTGGAGACAACGACGACAGAACCTATATTGGTAACCCTTTTCCTACTACTGTGTTCGGAATCACGAATAACGTGACGTACAATAACTTCGACCTGACAGTGGTGCTTTCGGGTACACAAGGCAATAGTGTTGCTGTAATGACGGACCAGGGTACAACCAATCTTGATGGGGTATTCAATGTACTCAGAGAGGTAAAAGACAGATGGAGATCTGAGGACAACCCAGGAGCGGGTAAATATGGCAAAACAACCAGCGGCACAGCGAATGAGCGTGACTGGTTCCACTCACGATTCATTAGTGATGGCTCCAATATTACCATCAGAAACATAACATTAGGTTATACTGTCCCTGTTAAGTGGGCTTTCATTAGCAATGTGAGATTATATGCAAGTGGTCAGAACCTTCACCGTTTTACGAAGTACAGAGGTCCTAATCCAGAAGTAAGTGCCGCTCAGGGTGGAAGCCAGGCAGCAGTAAGCGCTCTTAATACAGGCTTCGACTGGGCTACCTTCCCAGTTCCGATGACTTACACATTTGGTCTAAACGCTACATTCAAATGATGGAATTGAGGATCATGTCAAACAAACAAAAGAGAACAACCATGAAAAATATAAATTATCTGATATTAACTGGATTTCTCATGCTCGGATTTAGTTCGTGCAGCGACTTCCTTGAATTGCCTTCCGAAACGAACTTGACTTCGGCTACATTCTTTCAGTCACAAAGTGATTTTGAGAAGGCGGTGAATGGCACCTATGCTCCTCTTCGAGGCTTATTTAACAGTGGAGGTAATGCAGCAACAGGTTCCTGGCTTATGGGTGAGATGCACTCTGACAATACCCGGTATAAATACAACCCGAATTTTCGAGCGACAATTGACCAGGAAAATGTGGCGGACTTTACAGTAATTCCTACTAATTCAGCGGTGTTAAATAAGTACCGTGGCTATTATTTGGTGATTGCCAGGGCCAACCAGGTACTAAGCAGTATAGACGGTGTAACATTTGATCCTGCAGCAAAGGACAACCTTAAAGGTCAGGCATTGTTTTTAAGGGCCTTGTCTTATTTTGACCTTGTTCAATATTTCGGTAAGCTTCCCTTGCATCTTGTTCCTTCAACATCTCTTGATGATGTTGCCCTTCCCCTTTCTGAGGTAGATGTTATTTACGACCAGATCATTGCCGATGCTACGGAGGCTGCTTCGTTGCTTCCCGGCAAAGCTGATCAGGAGCTCGGACGTGCTACATCGGGTGCTGCAAAAACCTTGCTGGGAAATGTGCATGTTGTGCTGAAGAATTGGAGTGCGGCAGAAACGATTCTCAAGGAAGTGGTTAACTCGGGTGAATACGCTCTTGTTGCTAACTATGGCGATGTGTTTTTGACATCCAACAAGAATAACTCTGAATCAGTTTTTGAAGTTCAATATCGACAAGGTCAGGACGGGTACTCAAGCAACTTCGTTTACTCATTCTTCCCCATGCCAATTACAGCGGGAGAGTTAACCGAAACCATGGCGAACTACGGCGTGGCACCTGCCGCTGTGAACGGGTTAGTACAACAGGGATACAACATACCATCCCCGGAGATCATCGCTGCTTATGAAGCCGACGATGAAAGAAAGGCTGCCTCCATTGGCACGGCAAAAGCAGGCGGTGTTGACTATCCATTTATTCTTAAGTACCTGCATCCCCACGCCACAGCAGGATTAACAGATGATAACTGGCCAATCTATCGTTATGCCGAAGTGCTGTTATTGCTGGCGGAGGCACTGGATGAGCAGGGAAAGTCTGCTGAAGCACTGCCTTTCCTGAACCAGGTGAGAGGCCGGGCTGGACTTAGCGATATAATCTCAACATCAGGCTTGCGTGATGCCATTTTTAACGAAAGAAGAGTTGAGCTAGCGTTTGAAAACAAAAGATGGTTAGACCTGGTGAGAACTGGAAGAGCAGTTGCCGTTATGACGGCGTTTGGTGCTAGTGTTAAGGCGAACCCGGAGAACTACTATTTTCCAGCTGGTCAAGCGCCTGTTCCTTCTGCTTTCACGTCAATTGACCTAACGTTTCCGCTACCTGCTGATGAAGCCTTGTTAAGTCCTAATTTCTAATCGTTTACGCTTGGACATTAGATATATACATGCGCCTAATAGCACAGTAAAACTATTTAAAAATGTAGTTTAAGTAGGTTAGAGGCTGCCGACAATGTAGGTGGCCTCTTTAATTTCCTTAGTAAAAAAAAGAAGGCGAAGTTTGGTGACTTTTTATTTCGGTCACATTGGAAAAACGGATAGTTTAGATTACAACCCAAACAATATCATGAGCAAGAAATTTCACATAGTAGTTGCCGTAATAATATGCGTACTTTCATCGACGTTGTCGGCCCGTCAGGTCAGGGAAGAACTGATGCAAAAACCCTGGAAAGCCCAATGGATTACTGGTCCGGGAGCTCCCCTCAACCGGTGGATGGTAAGGTCAGATCAAACTTTAAAGGAGTATGGCGTTTTTAAATTTAGGAAGCGCTTTACCCTGCCTCAGAAGCCCTCGTCATTCATCGTTCATGTTTCTGCCGACAACAGGTATAAACTGTACGTCAACGACAATTTGGTGTCGCAGGGCCCTGCAAGAGGCGACCTGTATTTCTGGAATTTTGAAACTGTTGACCTTGCCCCTTATTTGGCAGAAGGGGAAAACACAGTTGCTGCTGTGGTCTGGAATGATGGGCCAAATAAAGGTGAGGCCCAGATCACCTACCTGACAGCTTTCGTGCTTCAGGGGGATTCAGAATCTTCAGAAGTTATCAACACAGACAATAGCTGGAAGGCAATCAAAGACAATAGTTACCAACCGTTGCCGGTAAGGGTTCCTGGCTATTATGTGGCCGGGCCTTCTGAATTCGTCGACATGAATAAACATGTGAGCGGCTGGCGACAAAAAGATTTGGATGATTCAGCCTGGGGAAGTGCCAGAGCAATTGGCCCCAGTGTCACAAAAGATGCTGCAGTAAATGCCATGGGTTGGATGCTGGTACCGTCACCATTGCCACAGATGGCTATGACAGTTGAGCGACTCAAGTCAACCAGAATAGCCGAAGGAGTGCAGGTACCTAAAGGATTTCCAGCAACTCCTAACAAGGTAACTATACCCGCCAATTCAAAAGCCACTCTGTTGTTGGACCAGGGAGCTTTAACGAATGGATATCCGACGATAAAATTCAGCGGCGGCAAGAACGCCAGCTTTGCCATGGGGTATGCAGAAGCGCTTTACACGCCTATGGAAGGCGAACAGCGGGGGCCTTTCCCAAGGCTAAGCAAAGACAATAGAAATGAGGTTGAAGGTAAATTATTTATTGGGAAAACTGACAGTGTGGTTTCCAATGGCAAGGCTAATCAGGAGTATTCACCTCTATGGTGGCGGACTTACCGTTACATTAAGCTGAAGATTTATACAGGAAGCGAGCCATTGGTGATTGATGATATCTACGGCACATTCACTGGATACCCCTTTGTTAAGAATTCAAAACTTGATGTTGCAAATGCTGAAATGGGGCAAATGGTGGACATAGGCTGGCGAACTGCGCAGTTATGCGCCTTCGAGACGTATATGGACTGTCCTTACTATGAGCAGTTGCAATATATAGGCGATGCCAGAATTCAGGCGCTTGTGACAATGTACAATACAAATGACGATAGACTGGTAAAGCAGGCACTTACGCTGATGGATCATTCTCGGTTAGCAGAAGGCATAACACTGAGCCGATACCCGACTGATCTTGACCAGCAGATAACAACGTTTTCATTGTGGTGGGTGGCCATGATGCACGATTACTACCGATATGGCAAGGATCCCAGCTTCATCAAGGGACTTCTACCGGGTGCTCGTCAGGTAATGTCCTTTTTTGAAAGGTACCAAACAGCGGATGGATCCCTTAAAAACCTTCCTTATTGGTTGTTTACTGATTGGACAACCCACGATGGCTGGGATTTCGGTATGGCTCCCATCGGTAAAAATGGCGAATCAGCAGTGCTTGATATTCAGCTGGCTTGGGTGTATCAACAGGCAGCGGACCTAGAAGCAGCCTTGGGATTGAAAGACCTGTCGCAGCTTTATCTATCACGTGCTAAACAATTGAAGGAAACTATCCGGAAAAAGTATTGGGTGGCAGACAAAGGACTTTTCGCTGACACTGAAACAAAGGACCTTTTTTCTCAGCATGCTAATTCACTAGCCATTCTTGCAGGAGTGGTGGAAGGCGAGGAAGCAATCACCGTGGCAAAAGGTCTTATGTCAGATGCTTCGCTGGCCCCAGCTACCATTTATTTCAAATTCTATCTGCACCAGGCTTTAACCAAAGCCGGTTACGGAAACGATTATCTTTCATGGCTGGATAAATGGAGAGAAAATATCAATTTAGGGCTAACCACCTGGGCTGAAACGTCGGAGGTAGCCACCTCACGGTCCGACTGTCATGCGTGGGGATCAAGCCCCAACGTGGAGTTTTACCGGATCATCCTTGGCATTGATAGTGACGGCCCTGGTTTTTCCAAAGTGAGAATTGAACCTCACCTGGGTACGTTGACAGATATTAGTGGAGAGATGCCACATCCGAAAGGGAAACTCACAGTGGCTTATTCCATTAAGAAGGGTGCGTTAACTGCTGATATCAACCTCCCAGGAAACACGTCAGGCATATTCGTGTGGAAAGGGAAGGAACATGAGCTCAAAGGAGGAGCAAATAGCCTGAAGTTGTAAGCTGACTTCTAATTTGGCTTTTCACAGCGAAGTATCACGAGCAAAAAGGCGGCAGAGACCCCTCTGCCGCCTTTTCTTCGATATAGTCGGGGAAAGCGCTTCAAATCTTCCTGAATTTCAGCGGACTTGTTTGGGTATGCTTCTTGAAAAAATTGTTAAAGTGAGTGACTTCCTTGAAGCCGAGAGCGAAGGCGATTTCCGACACACTCCAGTTACTGTGGCGCAGCAGCACCATCGCTTCCTGTAGCAGCCGGTCGGCAATCACTTGTGAAGTGGTTTTCTGCGTGGTTTCTTTCACTGCCCTGTTCAGGTGATTGACATGCACGTTGAGCTGCTCGGCAAATTCGGAGGCAGTGCGCAGGCCAATGGCATGGTGTGAGTCGTCAATAGGGAACTGCCTCTCAAGCAGTTCGGTAAACAGCATCGAGATTCTGTTGGAGGCATTGAGTGGCTGCGCATCTATTTGCGAAGTGGGTTGAAGCTTTAATGCAAAGTGCAATAGCTCAAAAATAAGGTTGCGAATGGCGTCGTATTTATACTTGTAGTCTGAGTTGAACTCACTGCGGATTCGTTCAAACACACCATTTACCTGCTCAGCCTGCTCATCTGTTAGCTCAAAAATGTGGTCGCTGTTGGGTTGAAATACCTCATAATGTGCAAATTGACCAAACTGAGTAAAGAAGACAGGATTGAAAATGCAGTATACACCACCACCTATCCTATCGAGGTGCTCCCATTTGTAGGGAATTTTTGGATTGGAAAACGATAAAGCCTGTTTTTTCACCTCCACTACTTTGTCGGCGTAGTGTACACGACTGCCCCCTCTCACCAGCATGATCTTGTAAAAATCACGCCTGCGGTAGGGGATAGCCGTAGCTTTGCCTGCCACAAAAGGCTCCAGTTCAAACATATTGAAATGCCCAATGTCCTTCCGGATGTTTTCCGGCAGCCACTCAAACTTCCGTTTATAAAACTCTTCGAGGCTTTCAATGTTGTCCATTGTTCTTTCAATTACAAAATTCGAACATTTATTGGCAAGTGCAGATTGCCAATAAACTTAATCCTTTTCACTATACTCCTTACCAAACGAGTACACCAGGCTGATGTTCCAGATAAAATCTTTTCCAGCCAGCTCGGTGTCAATCGACTGGCTCATTATCGACTGAAGCGACAAGGGAAAACCCTTTAGTGCAAGGCTGAAGGTGGAGCTGGCGTAGTACCCACGGTTATCGTCCATTTGCAGGTAATAGAGCTGCGGACTGGCGCCGAACAAAAGTTTTGGCCCAAGCCTTACCTCTGAGAAACTGGCCTGAGTAGCAAAGAAATAGGTATTCTGGGTTCCCTCAGGCTGAAAACCGTGTGCCTGCAAATAGTATAGCCCCACAGTAACTTTTTTATTGATGGTATATCGTGGCACAATTTCGCCTGCGGCAAACTGTCGGCTGATCATAAGGGTAGTAGGCACGCCGTTTACCGGATAATCGTCAAACTGGAAGGTGAAAGCAGGATGTGCTCCCACATGCAGCTTGAATTTGTCTCCGGTAATTATTTTGTATCTCCACCAAAAGATGAAGGACCATGGCCTGCCTGTCATGGCAAACCTGAGCTGTGGCTCAAACGTCAGTCTTTTTTTTCCCACATTCATGTCAAATATCAATGCGGGCCTGCCCAGCGAAAATGCAGGAAGTAGCGAAATGCCGTTGTTAGTGGCGGTTACAGCACCGCTCAAATGGCCAGCCCGGTTTGTGCTGTCGGCCTCCTGTGCAAAGGTTATTCGACTTGCAATAACAAGGAGTAAGACAATGATGAGGGAGGCGAAAAACCGAAACTCAAAGTATTCGATCCGTGATTGTTTCCTGAGGTAGATAGAATGCATTGGTAGGATAGGTGTGTTGGTAATTGTCTGATGCAAAGGTACTTCAAACCAGAAACTTGGGATAATGTAAATCAAAGCAATAGTTACGAAAATCAAACAGCAGATGGTGAGTGATTCCCCGCCCCGATTCCTATCAGCACATTGTTAGCCAATGCTTCCTGGTAAGCTGATATACCTTGCAGAGGCTGGTGTCGAAGATCCGGTCTTCCACAAACTGAAAGCCGAGACGTTCATAAAAACGAATGGCATCGACATTGGTGGCCAGCGGGTCAATCAGAACGGCCGTTACCTCCGGATCATTGAAACAGCGGTTGATAGCCTGCCTCATCATTTCGGTGCCATAACCTTTTCCCAAATCGGTTTGCTCCCCAATCCAGATGTCAATGGCCCGAAGGTTGGGTGGCACATCGCCCCAATAGTGTGATTCTTCCTTCTCAGGATCGATGATTTGAACAAAGCCAATGGGCCTGCCATCCAGCTCGGCAATGAGTTGCTCCCGCCAGGGAGGCGTTTTCTTCAACTCGCTTTCCCATCCCCACTCATCGTCGGGGTCGGAAGCTATTACATGTGGTTGTTCATCCCAGTGAAGCAGGAGAGGGAGGTCTTGTATGGTGGCGATTCTGAGCTTTATATGGCCTCTTTCAGTCATTTTACAGTGATTTCTTTACTCTTGTGGACACCTATACTTTTGGTTCGGGAACGGGTTGATCCGGCGGGCTTCATGGGGTGTCCACTCAATGTGCCCCAGGGCAGGTAACTATGAGCATATTATCTGTAAGCAACTTTATTGATGTAAAACACCTGCCGGTAGTAGCCTGCTTCTTCGCTATGCAGGTTTTCAATGTCCCGAATCCCATAAGTGTAAAAGGTCGTGCCAAACCACCTGCTCAGGTTTCCTACTTGATTCCTGCCACCCCACGACTCATCATCTTCAAAGGTCAGGGAGATGTCGTTGAAGGTTTTGCCCTCAATGATTTTGTCTTCCTTTAGCACTTTTGAGCGGATGGTATTGTCGTAAAGGTACAATAGGACTGTTTCGTCGCCCTTGGTGCCTACGTGCACCAGGTCTCTGGCGCCAAAGGTGGTGACATCGTTGATTTCGAACGAGCTGTCCCAGAGGAAGTTACCCAGGCGGTCGAATGTCATCACCACAGCATGGGTGTAGTGGTATCCAAAGGAATAGCTGGGGTAGTAGGCTTCGCCAAAGACGGTGTAGTAGTTGCCATTTGGGATAATATCGTGCAAGAGTAGCCGATAGTGGAATCGTGGTTGCTGGCCCAGGACTTTTTTCTGGTTGGCCCTCTCTCTGATGCGCCTTTCTCTTCCAGTCGACAAATAGGAAAAAAAGTGATCAAGCTCGCTGTAGTCGAAGTAGTCGATGCGCTGCTGGCTGCTGTTGCTCAACCTGGCGATGTAAAGGCCGCTCGAATAGGTTAGTCGTTGATGTGCATAGGTGCCGGCCACAAACTGGCGATCCAGCTCTGGGTTAGTGGGTGCTCCATTTAGCAAACTCTTCGATTCATCTGGTTCCAGGTGAATATTGCGCATCATATCGCCGCCCTCGGAAAAAGACCTGACAGAGACTGTCGTTCGTAAATAAGGCTTGCGTTCGCTCATGGTCACCGTGAAAATCCTTAGCCTGTCGTCGGTAGTAATTCTTAGAATCTCGCCGTAGTCGTTGTAAAGGCCGGGAATAATCTGTGGTAACTTATCAATAAGGTTATACCTGAAAATAAATGGCTTGTAGTCAGTGTACACACCCATTAACAGTGTGTTGCCCACCACATGAAATTGCGTGGGAACCATTGGTATCACCGTATTGATGTAGAACCGGGAAGTGTCGCCGTTTTCCAGGTTGACTCTTAGCAATACCAATTCCTCCTGTTTATACTCTTTTTCTCTGATCAGGTAATTGATAAATCCCGGCTGGTAGTCGTGGTCGGTAATGCGGCTGCCGAACGGCAAATGCATGTCTTTTTGCCAAACAATACCTAGTGTGGTGTCGAGCCGTATGAACTCCCAATTGTAACCGTCCTTGTCTTTATACTCTGTTTTGTGACAAATGAAAAGCCCTTCTTTTTCGCATCCTGTTACTATATAGTTCTGATAGTTGGCGTTGGCAATTTCGAATTCAATTCTTCCGGGTTGTTCAAGTCGGGTGCTAACCTGTTTTTCTTTTTTTAGGGGAAAAAGCTGCGCCATAGCCACAGCGAATGGGCAGAGACAAAAAATAGCGAACAAGAGCAGTTTGTTCATCCAAAAGTAGGTTTTTCAGTCCACTGGCAAGAGTGAATGATATAATAAGTTCACCTAATAGCGGGTAAAAGTCAAACTTTTCCATATTCTTTTAAAGGGAAAGACTGGCCTACGTCTACCCCAAAAGCGCCAGCACAGTTTGCCAAACTTCGTCGCTGACGGGTATCCCATCTTTGAGATTGCTGGCTCGGGTTTGTAAGGCCCGCTCGCCCGGATAGTAGGTTTTGTCGCCCTGATGCATAGGCTCCACGTTGTGTGTGTAGTCAATGATTTCGTTGAGGAGCTTTTCCTGCAGGCTTTTGTCGTTGAATACTTCAGGGTAGATGCAAAGAAATACCTGCGAAATTCCGGTTTCATAGTCCCTCAGGCTTACCCTGTAGGTAGAATCTCCTGCCGATAGCAGCGTGGCCAGCATATCTAAAACCATGGAGAGCGCCGACCCCTTCCAGTAGCCTATGGGCAGTCCACGTTCTTTTGCCAGGATCTTTTCAGGGTCGTTCGATAGCTCGTCGTTGTCGTCCCAGCCTCCGGGAAAGGGTAGCTTTTCGCCTTTGAGTTTGTAGTCGTTGATCTTACCAAAGGCAAACTGAGACAGCGCCATGTCCAGCACCACGTGCCCCTCGGGTCTTGGTATGGATACTACGAACGGATTGTTACCGGTTCGGCTGTCTTTACCGCCCCAGGGTGGCATATTGGGCTGGGTATTGGTAAAGAGAATAGAAATGCAGCCAGCTTCCGCAGCCTGCCAGCCGTACGTGCCACCTCGCATCCAGTGATTGGTGTTGCGCACCGCTACCAGCCCCATGCCATGCAGCTTGGCCAACTCAATGGCCCGGTTGGTGCACTTTGTTGCATTAATAACGCCGGAGCCAAAGTGGCCATCCCACCTTTCGATGCTGCCAAAGGTTTCCGCTTTTTCGGCTTCGGCGTCCACTTTTACCGATCCTTTTTCAACGTAGCTAATGAACAGCGGTACCCGGTTGATCCCATGTGAATTGACGCCGCAGAGTGTGCTGTCGGTATGGGCTTTTGCCAAGATGTGGGCTTTTTCTTCCGAAAATTGGTATTTGATGAACAGCTTGTGGAGCACTTCCTGCATTTGCCCTGATGGTATACGCATAGCTTTTTCTGACTTTTGTTAGCGGTGAATCCAGGGCTTTGAGACATCCGAAAACACCGAGAAAACCCTGAGATTGCAGTCCCCAAGATACAATTCCTGGCCCCTTTTAGTAAAATATAGTAGCGACAAAAAGACTTTTGTCGCTATCTTCCCCCCTTCAAAATAAGACTAATCTAATTAACCCAAAATGAAACGATTACTCCCGCTCATGCTGGCAGTTGTGCTTGCCATAGGCTTTGGCACCGCCAACGCTCAGAAATCCAGGAAAAAGAACAAGGGCAAAGACACAGAAAAGGTGACACCCGCCAAAAAGGACGATGACAAAGACAAGGGCCCTAAGCCTTATGCAAAGTTCATCGACAGCACTTTTACGACAAGTAAAGGTTTGATGACGGTGCATCAGAAGAAAGACAAGTACTACTTCGAAATTCCTGAGGCACTTTTCGGTAAGGAGCTGATGGCGATTACCCGCTACACGAAGACTGCCGCCGGCGGCGATGTGTTCGGTGGGGAAGAGGTAAACGAGCAGGTAGTGAGGTGGGAAAAAGGCCCCGACGACAACATTCTGCTGCGCTCTATTACCTATGTGATGATGAGCCCCGACAGCTTAAGTCCCATGTTTCGTGCCGTGGCCAACTCCAATGCAGCACCCATCATTGGGGCATTCAAGATAGAAGCGCTGAAGAAAGACTCGGTTTACGTGATAGACGTGACCTCGACTTTCGATGGCGACAATCAAGCCTTTTCGGTCGACCCGAGAACGAAGCAGGAATACAATATTTCCAGCATCAAAAAGGAAGCCTCATTCATTGAAAGAATATCGACTTACCCGACTAATACAGAAATTCGCACGATAAAGACCTTCGGTGTCAATCCACCCAAGCGGGAGTCAGGGCCGTCGACAGGACCACGCACCACCTATTTTCCAGCCTCGGTAGGGGTAGGAGTGGTCACGCTTGAATTGAACACCTCGTTTGTACTGCTGCCTTCCAACCCTATGCGTAAGCGACCATTCGATTACAGGGTGGGTTATTTCTACAACCAGTACTCGCTGTTTGAAGAAGAGTCGCAAAAGGCCGATGAGGATATTTTCGCAGTTCGCTGGAGATTGGAACCAAAAAATGCCGACGATGCAGCCAGGCAGAAGAACGGCGAGTTGATTGAACCAAAAAAGCCCATTGTGTACTATATCGACCCGGCCACGCCTGAGAAATGGCGTCCCTTCCTCAAGCAGGGGGTAGATGACTGGAATATTGCTTTCGAGGCTGCCGGGTGGAAAAATGCCATCAGGGGAGAATACTGGCCTGAAGACGATACCACGATGAGCCTGGAGGACGCCAGGTACTCTGTGATCAGGTATTTTGCCGCCGATATTCAAAATGCCTATGGCCCCAATGTGCACGACCCACGAACCGGCGAAATCATTGAAAGTCATATCGGTTGGTACCACAACGTGATGCGCCTGCTGCGTAACTGGTACATGATACAGGCAGCAGCGGTCGATCCAAACGCACGCTCCAAAGAGTTTTCCGACGAGCTAATGGGGCAGCTGGTTCGTTTCGTGTCGTCGCACGAGGTAGGGCATACGCTGGGCCTCCGCCACAACATGGGAGCCAGCTCAGCCACGCCGGTGGAGAAGCTGAGAGACAAAGATTGGGTAGCGCAAAATGGTCATACGTCTTCCATCATGGACTATGCCCGCTTCAACTATGTAGCGCAGCCCGGCGATGGTGTTACGGATTTATTCCCTAGAATAGGTGACTACGACGTTTGGGCGATCAAGTGGGGTTATAGTTACTTCGGTGATGACGTAACTGAAGAACAGGCAAAAGCCACCTTGAACGCATGGACGAAAGAAGCCTACAAGAGCAGGAGGCTGTGGTTTGGCACCGAAATAAGCCCCTACGACCCCCGCTACCAGACGGAAGACCTGGGCGACAATGCGATGAAGGCGTCGGACTATGGCATTGAAAACCTGAAAAGGCTGATGCCCTCGCTCATTGAATGGAGCGCCGAGGATGGAGAAGCGTATAAGGAACTGGAAGAAATTTACAGGAATGTGCTGAGTCAGTACCGTCGCTATATGGGCCACGTGATCAAGAACGTGGGTGGTATTTACGATTCGCCGAAGACCTACGACATGGAGGGCCCCGTGTATGAAGTGGTGCCAAAGGCGCTGCAAAAAGATGCCATCAACTTCCTGAGCAAGCAGTTGTTTACTACGCCTACCTGGCTAATGGATCAGTCGGTGCTGAATAAGATCAAGCCGGAGTCTGGTGTAGAGTCTGTGTCGGCGCTACAGGAATATGGCGTTACGAGACTACTCGAAGGTGACCGGTTGGTACGGTTGATTGAAACCAGTGCTCAAAGCCCCAACAATTATTCTGTTGATGACCTGTTCACCGACCTGTCTGCCAGCATTTTGTCTGAAGTGCGTTCCCGCAACAACATCACGGTCAATCGTCGAAACCTTCAGAAGATTTACGTTGACGAGCTGATCAAGCTGCTGGAGCCCGGTGAGGTGACTGTTCGTTCTATCCCCAATGGTGCTGGCTACGCTTTCGACAGTCGCAAGGTTGACCTTGGTCAGACCGACGTTCCGTCGCTGGCAAGAGGGCATTTGGAGCGTATTAAAGGATGGCTAAGCTCAGCCGCCACCGGTTCAGCGGATCAGGTAAGCAAATACCACATTGCCGATTTGAGAAAACGCATTGAGCAGGCGCTGGATCCGAAGTAAGGAATATTAAGCAAGTAGGAGAAACCGTTTTGATCCGTGGCATATGGACTGAAACGGTTTTTTTGATTTGGATGGCAAACCAAGTGGTTAGTGTTTCATGACACTGATCATCCAAATTGTTTTTACAATGACCCCGCATTAAAAACAGAAGGAGATAGCCGTGGAAATTAAAAGAGCAGGATCACAACCGAGTACCAAAGGGGCCGAAGATTGGTTTACTGGTGTAGTGCGCATTGACCCGATGTTTCAGGCTGATGCGCCGGCACGTGTGGCGGGTGCCAGCGTTACTTTCGAGCCAGGGGCACGAACAGCCTGGCATACGCATCCATTGGGACAAACTTTGATCATTACTTTCGGCTGCGGTTGGGTGCAGAAGGAGGGAGGTCCGGTGGAAAAAGTTCGGCCTGGGGATGTCATCTGGTTTGCCCCCGGCGAAAAGCACTGGCATGGGGCTACCGCCACCACGGCGATGACACATATAGCAGTACATGAGCAACTGAATGGCAAAGCGGTCGACTGGATGGAGAAAGTGACAGAAGAGCAATATCAACGGTAACAGGGAGGTATGGTCTGAAAAGTTTTTTTACCGGATCACAGACCCTACTATAGGGCTTCGGAATTGCAAATTCCGAAGAGCGTGGCACGCACAAAGGTTTCGGCGGCTTCAGCTCTCTTGCCTTCTCCTTCCAGGTTCATTCCCTCGGCGCATAGTTGAACGATTGGATTGTTGGGATCGATGGTCATCGGAGGTTCGGGGAATGATGCGTAATTTGGGTGAATATAAGGGTGGGTTTTAAATCCATCATTATTTAGGCTTCGACATGCCCTTCGGAACATCTTGAGGAGAGGACTGACTTTCATTGATCAAAACTAGGACTTCATCCAAACTCATTGAATAAGTCTGATTTTTAAAGAAATCAAATTCCATGTCCGCAATAGTTCCGTGAAGGAAGCTTAAGTCAGGATTGTTAGTAACAATAGCTGTTAGAAATTCACTTACTTCTTTATAAGTCTTCCAGTTTGATTTACCCAATTCAGCTAAGGCGTTCAAATAATTCCTTCTCTCACCAAAGGGCCCGTCTCCCCCATAGTTGTTTTCCAAAGAGTCGTAACATATTTCTTTTAGGACTTCCAGCTTTCTTTTTGATGACGAGTTAACTGCCAACTCTGCCCACGAATTGTACGTGAAATGTCGGCAAGTTGTAATCCAGTCTTTCATTTTAGTAAGTCCGACTTCCTGGTCGCATTTAAGCAAGTAGGTGATTGCTCGAGCTTTATCCTCCTCGCTTTCTGTTTTTTCATAGGATTCTATTAAGTATGTGTGTAAGATATTTTTATCCCGTTTGATGATGGCATCGACAACTGACCAGCGTTCGTGATTTTCAATATGTTTAAGTTCTTTGACTGCCATATCCAGATCTCCAAGAAGCTCTACAAACCATACAAGGGCGGTTGGTCTGTAAATTTTTAGGTTCTTATTTAAGAAAAGTTCTCTATGTTCTGTGCGTTCCCTAAGTCTCAGGAATCTCAAGTGATGGTTTATTATGTCTTCATACAAGTCAGCTTCTCGAAGATTACGGACTATCTCGAGCTCTGTTTGATCTTCGCCTATTTTGCTAACTATGTAAGTTATTAACCTGGAATCCCTTAAAACATTATCTAAGCGAATTTGATCACTCCTATTTTGGTTCTCGATGTACGGGATTAAGTGGCAGTCCAGCCGAATCAGGTTAATATAGTCGGCATTTGTCAACTCTAAATCAAAGAATTGGCAAATGCCACTGGCCAAAAGCTCGGGGTAGTAGTACCTCCATTCCCGATCTTTATTTCTAAAAAAAGTCTTCTCAAACCTCTTGGAGGCAATTCTTCTACGAGCCCATTTTTCTAAAAAGGAAGCTGTCTTGGCATCTATTGGATAATTACGCCGCTGCATTATTTGAGTTAACTCGACTGCCCTCACAAAATCCCATTCACGGCGATTGTTGACGAATTTAACGAGCTGAGATTTAGTCATTGCTTTGGTGCCAAAGATTCTTCTTAGAATGTTGAGTGCTGCCAGCATTGAATGATCATCATGCTTTTTGAACCATTCACTAGAATACAAATAGTCTTTGTCGATTGCTTTTTTAGAATCTCCGAAAAAGATGCCTCCCACGGATAGGAAGTAGTCTTTGTTATGTAAGAATGTGACTTCTTGTTTCGTTGTTTCCAGGTGGATATTTTTTGGTTCTTGCCACTGTAGTTGATTGCCATATAGTTTGTTGATTTTACTATAGAATAGTTCGAACGCCTCCTTATCGTCGGCGCTAGATAACACGTTCCGTATGCCAAATAACTGATCCAGAGCTAAAGCTTTCTTACTTAATTCAGTAATAAGAGAGCTTACATTGTTTTTATCGAGAAGGAGGTGTAGACAATAAAAAGCGCTGTCTTGTCCATCACCAAAATAGTCTGCAAGTAGTTGTTTGAAGAATAATTCTCGCAAGTTGAATTTATCTATATATTCTATGAACGAGCTCTTCAAAATTCCATTTGGGAAGTACTGTAGGTGTGCTTTAAAAGAATCATATACGATGTTTGGAATGTCTTCGGAGAAAATCAATTTCTTCTTCATTTCAATTAACGTATCTGCAATGTTTCCATCCTGATTATGTCTAAATTCTTGCTTATTGAGTTCTGACAGAATATACTGGAAACTTTCTGGCCTTTTCAAGTAGAATAGAATGCCGTATTTGAAATCAAAGTGGCTTTCTTTTTTAAGGTAACAGTCTAAAATAAAAGGAAAGTAGTCCTCCAGAAAATCCGAGTTAGCGATATAGTAATAGAAACGCTCTTGAATCTCTTTATCACTTAAGTCAAGGGTCTCCATCAACTCGTCAATTAAGGATCGGTTTATAATTTTAAACCAACCTAACGCCGAGATAGAAGTTGTTTTTATCGAGACGGGACTATCAGGTGATTTTAGAAGCTGTTTTATCTTTTTCGCCACTTCTTCCTTTCTTTCCTGCCAGTGACTGTTTCTGACTAGCAGGTAGAGACTTAGGTCGATGCGGACATGAGAATTATTGAGATCGATCTGTTCGATCAAAAATTTGCAGATATTTTCGCTATCTGAGGCGAATATGCCAAGGTCTTCCGTAGTAAATTTCGGTGATTGCGGATATACTCCCTTTTGAACATATGTCTCAAAAAGCTGTACGAATAGTTGCTCACGAATTTCTTTAGTCAACTTATCTTTTCTATCCTTACCAACGACTCTGGGTCACTATCCTTAAGGTGATCGACCAGAGAAATTGCGGGTTCCTGACTCTTAGGTAGTATACTTATTAGGAATCCAAGGGTGTTTAACCATCTGGGCTTTATTTTGTTGATTTTTGGCACGAACAGTATTTTCTCGATAAATGAAAAATCTTTCGAGGCTAGGAATTTGGCACATAGATATTCCTTGAAGTTATTATGTTCAAACTGCCATTTTTCTTCTCCACCGTTATCTAACACATAGCAGTCCTTAATTGCTTCAAGAACTCGGCTATTTATTATCACTTTTTGGAGTTCTCCATTTGTAAGAAAGTTGTTATCTGTGCATTGAAATACAAACGCAGTTTTCGCTATGGCCTCGTCCAGTTCCGTTTCAATTTTATTGATGGCAGCTCTTCTCTTATGCGATTTGGCCTTTTCACGCTTTTTTAGGTTTTCAATAAGGAATTCGAAAAGTTCAGTTTTGGACTCAGGTAGAGAGTTTTCTCGCTCTAAAAAAAAGTCGGCAAGATTAGCCAAATAGAACGGAGTTGTCATGTCATCACGAAACCCGTGGGAATCAATTTTCTTCAGGAAGGTTTGTTGTTGTTGATAGCCTACTATTTTACTCGTGACATAGTCATTAACTTCTTGCCAGCTGAAGGGTGGCAATTGATATACGGTAAACCCTTTTAAGTAACCTTCAGTCCCGTTCAAAAAATATCCATTATTTCTGCAGGTAACTACTATCGCAGATTCATCTTTTATTTCGCTAAGTTGATGAATCTGATTTCTTACACTGTCGACATGATCCTCGCCAACTTCATCTAGTCCGTCAATCAAAATCACTAACTCAACATTTAGAATACGCCAACCCGGGTGTTTTTTGTCAAAGAATTCCTCTATGCAGTCATCAGTTATATTAGTGTTTCCCAAGCTAATTTTCATAGGAAAGTAAATAGGGTCTTCTGAGAGCCTGCTGAGTAGATAATCGATCTCAAGGCTTTTACCACTTCCTGCATAGCCAAGAACAACTAACCTTTTTTCTTCTTTTGGAGCTTTTGCTTGGTCGTGTTGGATTAATTCCAGTAAGAAATGGCTGATACTTTCCGATAGCGTCTCGGAGCTCTTTGGGTATAATCTCCTTGATATAAAGTGCTGGTGTTTAAAGGTATATATAACTTTTGGTGGCAACTGTACGTCAGAGTCCTCGACTAAAGAAATTAGTTTGTCGAGTTTTTCAACGATGCTTGGAATCGCCGATACTTTTTTATGCGTCTCATCAATTTGAAAAGTTTGAAGGTGATTTGCTAAGACGGGTTTAAGCTTACGAAACCTATTAATCTCCTCAATTAGAATTCTTTTGAAGGTTTCAAAAAAACTTGGGGGCAGCGTATGAAAATCAATGCCCCATGCAAGTTGATCCTGTAGGTTTGCCAAATGTCCGTAAGGCTCAAAGTGTCTTACGATTTCATCTACCTGTTTTAGAAGAATTGACTCTGTGCTGTTTCCAAACAATTGTTTTTCGAACTCTTTGTCAAGTTTAATGGCTGTTTGTCGCAAAGCCTTGCCGAAATAGTAATTGAGACCATCCCCCTTAAGTTTTTCTACTAAGCTGTGAACCTTTATGACGGAGCTTGCGGAAGACAGCAGGCTAAGAAAATCCTCGTTGGTCATTCTCTATGAATTGTGTGGAGTTTGAATTTACTTGGTATTAATCAATTTTCCCATTTCCCGAACTCACCCACCGTCTCTTTGAATAAATGATTCATAGGACCACTTTTCCACTTGCGCTCGTATCTTTCCAAGCCTTTCCTTATATTACATCGGCAAAACCGAAACTAATAATTATCTTTGCCGTAAACCAAGTTCGTGGAGTGGCCATGAGAAAGCCATATCAAGTGGACCGATCTAGCCGCTATCTAAAAATACGCACTTATCCCGCTAAATACAGAAATCACTAAATAATCTTCGTTTCTGAGCTATTTAGGCAGGTTTAACACTGAAAACCACATAATTGAACAAAACTAAGATTTGAAAACTAGCACCATGAACAGAGAATTGATGATATTCAGTAAATCAACAAAACTCAACCTACATGAAAAGCAAAATTTTCAAAGTAATCGGTGCCCTAGGTGGCATAGGTTCAATTTATCAAACATTAAATGAAATCAATATGGAATATCTAAAAGACATTTTTGCAGAAAACTGGCAAACTATATTGTTTATGGGAATGGTTGTGTTCTCGTCAGCCGCTTTGCTTATTGATTGGTACAGAACACGTAAGGCAAGGGAAGCTCAGTTAAGAATAGAAAACGATGTTAACCTTAAAAGCATCATTAATAACAATGCCATGATAATTGCTGCCCTGTTATACAAAGAGAAAAGTAGGGGCTCTCTTGTTGGAGATGATGAGGTAATTGTATTGCCTCATAACCTGAAGGTAAAGTTTAAAGATTTAAAGGTATCGTATGACGAAGATTTTATGTCTGATATAGGCAAAATCAAGAACGAAAAACCCAAAAAACAATGAGCACAAGCATATCAAATATATCGACCAAATTCAACACGCAAGCCAAGTGTATTGCCTACTTGGAAAGCCTTCGGTGGCCAGATGGCAAAGTAATTTCTCCGTTCACTGGTACTACTCAAGTGACTAAGCGTAGTAATTCCAACTTCTACCACTGCAACGCTACTAACAAAGACTTCTCAGTTCTTAACGGCACCATATTCGACCATTCCAGGTTCCCGCTTCCAAAGTGGTTTCAAATGATTGGGCTTATCCTCAACTCCAAGAAAGGTATAGCAGCCAAGGAGTTGGAAAGGAACGTCAATTGTAGCTACAAAACGGCGTGGTACGTTGGCATGCGTGTTAGGTGCGCAATGATTGACGACTGCATAGAGCTAAGCAACATTGTAGAGATGGACGAAGCCTATGTAGGAGGTAAGAAGAGAAAGGTTCCATCTAATCATCCATCCATTTCCAGCGTCAATACAAAGCGTGGTCGTGGAACTTCCAAAACGCCTATTGTTGGCGTAGTAGAGCGAAACGGAAACGTGTATTTGAAAGTAGTGCAAAACCTCACTGCCAGTAGCCTAATGAAGGTGCTGAAGGATAGCGTTAATGTAAACAACGCTATCGTAATGACCGACGAGTTCAAATCATACAAATCATTCGATAAGCTAGTCCAGCATTTAACCATCAATCACAGTCAGGGATATTCCAAGGGAATAGTCCATGTCAACACAATTGAAGGCTTCTGGTCAATTGTGAAAAATTCCATCAAAGGGAATTACGTAGCGATCAGTAAGAAATACCTCCCTATGTATTTGGTTCAGGCTCAATACATATACAACAGGAGGTCAGCCCGGCACGACCTATTCCAAGAGTTCATCAAACGAGCCCTTACAGAGCCCAAGTGCCTAGTAAATTACAAGCCTACCAAGGCAGTCGAAAAAATTGTTTACAGACCTAAAAAGAAAGCTAACTGCTAGCGTCTCCATTAGTGAATGGCTTCTTTACTGTTTTTACGATTCTTTTAGGTACAGAATATAACACAATACCAATTAATGAAATGACTAGAATTAATGTAACTGAAATAGAAAGATTAGTGTATCGCTTCTTGAGCAGGTTATTCTCCTTTTCAAGTCGGATGTTATCATCAAATAGTTCATTCATGAACTTGTCATCATTACGTTCCCAAGTACGTTGGTACCATCCAAAAATGTTGATTTTTGTCTCCTTCCATTCGATATATCTTTTCTTTCTTTTTTCAGTTGCGATAAGTACGATAATGTTAACCAGAACACTAGTGGTCGCTATTAATACAATCAATGTTTTGTATTCAATAATGAAACTATCACTAACAATATCGGTATTGCCAATCATTTTAATTATATCAGTCATCATGGAGTACGATTTTTTTGGTAGACCAACGGAAAGCAAGTTGATAATAAGCGACAGGTATCAAATTGATTTACTTAAATACAAATTGTACCAAACTAAGAAATAAACATGAAAACTGGAATTAGCGGGATAAGTGCGTAAAAATATATACTGATGAAAGGAACTTCCATAGGAGAATTTGAAGAGCTCTGCCTGCTGGCGGTAGGGGTGCTGTACCCCGAGGCCTATGGGCTGTCGATCAAAGATGAAATAGAAAGCCGCACCGGTCGCTCGGCTACTATCAGTACCGTGCACTCCACTTTGATAAGGTTACAGGAAAAAGGCTTGCTGCAATCGGAAATGGGCGGCGCCACTGAGGAGCGGGGCGGACGTACCAAGCGGCTTTTTGAACTAACTGCATTCGGCAAGAATGTGATCAACGAGGCGAGAGAGCTGAGGAATGGGATGTGGAGGGATATTCCGAAGGTGATATGGGAGGGAAGTAGTAAGTAGTAATTGGTAAGTAGTAAGAGAGTGAGGAGACGGAAGTTTGAAGACGGGAGACAGGAGAGGGAAGACGGAAGACGGACAAACAGGAGAGGGAAGGCGGAAGATAGGAGAGGGAAGACGGAAGTCCGGAGTTGAGTGAACGGTGGCAGGCGTCGGTACGGCGGGGATGGCATGCGGGCAGAGAGCCGTCAGCCGCCGGGTTGGTGGAAGAAGTTGAGAGTGGGGGGAATAGTAAGTAGTCGGAGAGTGAGGAGACGGCCCGCCTACGCTAAAGCTTCTGCGGGCAAGGAAGACGGGGGATAGTAGTGCTGGCGTCGGCAAGACGAGTAAAAAAACCGGTGTCTGACGGCTCTTTCAGGGTGGCTAGCTGGCCGTGCCGACACCTGCGTCAAGCCCTGAGCCGGGCACCCCTGAAGGGGCGCAATAGAATAAGGATGGCGGTGAAGCCCCATCCTTGAGAAGTGTGAAAGCCCGGTGTGAAAACACACCTGGGAACAAAATTGGTTACAAGAGAAAGTCGGACAGTCAGAGAGTCGGACAGTCGGACAGTCTCTAACGCAATAAAGTAAACGAGACTGAAGACTTTTGCACCTTAGCGCTTCCCCCTCACGGGGATTTGCGTGAAACATAAAAAGCATGAAACAACAACCACCTAAATGGATCAACCGCCTGCTCGACTGGTACTGCAGCGAGGAGTACGCCAATGAAATCCGTGGCGATATGCTCGAGCTGTTCGACCGCTGGGTGGAGGAGAAGGGGCTTTGGAAGGCCAAATGGCTTTATGTGGCCAATGGGCTGATGTTCATGCGGCTGTACAATACAAGACTAAGGAAAACTCAAATAAAGACTAATCAAATGACAATGATCGCCCATTACCTCAAAATCGCCGGCCGCAACATGGCCCGCCAAAAGCTGTATACACTGGCCAATATCGTTGGCCTGTCTGTCGGTATCGCCGTCAGTCTCATGATCTTTCTGCATGTGGACAAGGAGCTGAGCTACGAAAAGGCTTATCCAAAACATAACAATATCTACCGCCTGGCTGCCACCACCTGGGCCAAGTCGTCGCCCACGCAAGGAGAGGCTTTCAAAGCCTATATGCCGGAGGTGAAGGAGTTTTGCCGCTTTGCAGACTTTGGTGGGGAGCTTACTGTGCTCAATGTGGGCGAAGACTTCTTTGACGTGGAGCATGTGTACCTGGCCGATCAGTCAGCCATCGATATGTTTGACTACCAGTTTGTAAACGGCACTGCGGAAGGAGCCCTCACCCGGCCAGGCACCACTCTTCTTACCGAGTCGCTGGCGAAAAAAGTATTTGGAACAGACAATCCGGTTGGCCAAACCATCGAACTGAATGAGAACGACAAATTTGAAGTGACCGGCGTGATCAAAGACCTGCCGACCAACTCTCATATTAAAGCCGAGCTGCTGGTTTCCATGCCGACTTTTATGAAATGGGTAGATGCCGATTGGTATAGTAACAAAGGCTGGATGGTTATGTACACCTATGTGCTGTTCGACAACCAGCAGCAAGCCGAAAGTGCCATGACCAAAATGCTCGACTTTCAAATCGACTACAGGCAAATTACAGAAGAGGGGATGGCAGAGGTAAAGGCGGAAAATTTCTTCTATGAGCTTATGCCGCTGACCGACATCCACCTGGGGTCAAACAAGATTCAGGAAATGGGGCCAAACTCCAGCGCCACCTATATCTATATTTTTATCACGCTAGCAGTGTTCATTACTATCATCGCCTGTGTCAACTTTGTCAATATTTTCGTCACTATTTCCATGCGGCGCATCAAAGAGATTGGCATGCGCAAGGTGATGGGTGCCAAAAGGGGGCAGCTGCTACAGCAGTTCCTTGGAGAGAGCATCCTTACATCGGTGCTGTCGGCCCTGGTGGCGTTGCTGCTTTGTGCGATTGCCATGCCGTTTTACAACTCGCTGGCTGGATCCGGCATTGAAGCCATGCAATTGCTCGAGCTGAAATACCTGGTGTTTTTAGTGGGGATTGTCTTGCTGATCGGCTTGCTGGCCGGTGCCTATCCAGCACTTGTGGTGTCGGGCTTTACACCTATCAGGGCTTTGTCGGCCAAGCGGGATGCCCGCACGAGCGGCGTGTCTGGTTTCCGCAAGGGGCTGGTGGTATTTCAGTTTGTATTGTCGCTGTTCATCATTATCAGCACAGTGGCGGTAACAGAGCAAATGAACTTTGTAAGAGACAAAGACCTGGGCTTCTCGGCCAGCCATGTGGTGGCGGTAAAAACCTACGGCAAAATGAAGGAGCAGCTAGTGGAGAACCGGGAAAGTCTCTTTGCCCGGCTGAAGGAAAATCCGGCCATTGAGGACGTGAGTCTGTCGTCGAACCTGATGGGCGACCAGCTCAGCGTGGAGGGGTTCCGGCTGGCCTCCATGGATCCGGATGCTGACTACCCGTCGGTCAATGTTTTGCGGGTAGATGAGGGCTTCCTCAGCACCCTGGACATTGAGCTGCTGTCGGGGCGCACATTTCAGCCGAAAGCCGACACAGGAGGTGTCTACATCATCAATAAAAAACTGGCCGACCTGTGGGGGATAGAAAACCCCGTAGGAGAGATGGCCGAGCAGATGACAAGGAATGAGCGAGGGCCGATTATCGGCATGATCGATGATATTCACTACTACTCCCTGCACAGGGAGGTGGAGCCGCTGGTGATAGAGTATAAACCATGGTGGACAGGTTATATGCTGGTAGAAATCGACGCAGAGAATGTGCCGCAGACGGTGGCTTACCTCGAAAACTTTGTGCAGGACGTGGCTCCAGCCAGCATTTTCCATTACCGCTTTCTTGATGATCGCATCGACGCACTCTACAAAGAGGAGTACAGCATGTTCAGAATCTTCAGGGTGTTTTCCGTGCTGGCGATCATGATTTCATGCATTGGCCTGTTGGGATTGGCAGCCATTGAGGTACAGCGCCGTACCAAGGAGATAGGCATCCGCAAGGTGCTGGGTGCCAGCAACCAGGGGATTTTGGGGCTGCTGAGCCGGCAGTTTGTGGTGATGGTGGGTATAGCCATTGCGGTTACTGTTCCCTTAACCATTTATGCCATCGGCGAGTGGCTGGCCAATTTTGAGTACCATATTACACCCGGTGTGCTGACGTATGTGCTGCCCTCAGTGTTTTTCATCGTGCTGGCGATTGCCATGGTGGGCTTGCAGGCGTTTAGAGCTGCGACGACCAATCCGTCGGATTCGTTAAGATATGAGTAGAACAGCCGGGTGTGAAGACACACCCGAAGACGGTTAGAAGTGAAGGCACATGCGGGGATGGAGCTAGCCTGTGCCAGAGGCTTCGGCAAAGTTGTTCTCGCATACCCGTGAAAAATGACTGAATAGCCGCCTATAATGATGAAATCTACCTCAGCCTTTGTAAGCTGTATGAGTAACTTTTGATGCGACTCTACAAAAAGATTCATTCGTTCCTGGTGATCTCAACCCTCGTAGCACGCCTCCTTTTCGAAAGCTGGGCCCTTGTGACCCCATAAGCCCTCAGTGTTAAGTCAACCGTGTTTTTGATTCGCTCATATGGAGAGGTCGCAGCCATTTCCTGGATGTCAGATTCGTTCATCTGTTCGAATGAATCCAGGATGGTGATTCGGTTTTTCTTTTGAGTAGGGGTTGGCATTTGTTCTTTTAGAGATATTTGTCTTTCTGATTGCGGCTATTGATCATGATCTCAAATAACCCTGCTCATCTCTTTCTAATGCAATTTAAGGTTTTGAGTGAATGTTTGGTTAAAACGATTGGTTAATTATGGATTCGCTGAGGTATGAGTAGCACGGCGTGAGGATAAATCCAGGGACAATCCCGCCTACGCTGAAGCTTAGTCGGACGACCCGCCTTCGCTAAAGCTTCAGCAGCTCCGACCCGCCTTCGCTAAAGCTTCGGCGGACCAGAAATATTGCGTGCATCCTTTGTGTCCTCGTGCCTTAGTGGCAATGAAGCTCCATTTTGAGAAGTTGCAGATGGTGGAAGTATGAAGGCAGGAACCCCTGGCAATGCACCCACCCGGTGTCTGACGGCTCTTTCAGAGTGGCTAATTGGCCGTGCCGAGACCTGACGAACCCAGTGTCGACGGCCTTGTACGGTGTTGCCATGTGATGTCTGAAATCAAAGCCCTGAAAGGGTGTAATAAGAAAAGGATGGCGGTGCAGCCCCATCCTACGAAGCAGCCTTTCAATCCCTGATCCAAACCAAATTTACCGGCGTGCGACTTTCTTTAGTAGCCAGTTCTTTGAACCGGCTCATCATTTTCATAGGCCCGTCGATGGTGAAGGTATCTTCCAGCATAGAAGGAAAATGGCTGGGGTTGGTGCGGTAGGTATAGGTTACATGAGTAGAACGCTCTCCATTTTTAGAGAAGCTCCATTCCCGCTCGGGTACGTTCACCCTTGTCATAGAGGTAGCTTCCTTTTCATGTGGTGAAGAGCGGAGGTTCACCGTTACAGTTTTGAAGTCAGGTGTGTGGTTGAATGTAGCCAGGGTAACCATATCTCTGTTGGGAATGGGCCATGGCAAATCGATCACCTGATAGAAGACAAGGGACTTTTCGTGATGGTATTTTATAAGCTCGCTGCTCTTCATACCATCCATGAAATCGGTATGGAATTCAGTATTGTAAAGGATGTTGACACAGGTTTTGACACTGGCTGGCACAGTGAAAACCGCCATGAAGTTCCTTAGCGTGTCGCACTTGTGGTCCGATTCATAGAGGGTGATGCCATTGAGCTCCTCCAGCACTGTCCACTGGGGCTGGGAACGGCAGGTAAAACCAAACAGAAAAAATGTAGTAAGCAGCGAATAAAAAAAGTATCTCAACATTATATCTCAGCATTATATGTGAGCATTGCAGCATCAAGATACGAAAAGCAAAATAAAAAGGCACGCTCAAAATGAGGTGCCTTTTTCCTAAACCTACTCTAAAACCACTCAAAACATTTTCTTATGTATTTTATTGGCGTTCCAAAATCTGGGATAAAACCTGATCAGGTCCCACCACCAGATGAAAGTCAGGGCCAATCCCTGGAACATCAGCTTTGGTCTTTTCAGGTACTTAAACCTTGTTTTGAAATAATACCATTGTGTCTTTATCATTACCTCCCAGTAGATGATTTGCCAGGGTGAGCTGCCTCTGTTTTTCCGGTAGCTTTCCGGATCCTTGTAGAATAGGCGAAACTCACTTTCCATGATCTTCATCCTTTTGGAAACCTTCGTGAAGGTATCCATGCGGGGTGGGTGATATACGAGCATATCAGCGCAGAATCCAATCTCTCCGTTTTTCTGTATTCTCCAGGCCAGGTCGGCGTCTTCGTTGTGCGGAAAAGGAAATTCCGTATCGAATCCGCCAACGGCGTCAAGAGCACTCTTCAGGTAGGCAGCGTTACAAGTAGGAACGCTTTTGTTGCCTTGTGTATTATCTATCTGGTGAGTCAGAGGTGTGATTTTATCCTTGTCAGTAAAAGTGCTTCCCTGCAAACCCACTATGTCGCTATTCTTAAATTGAGCATCAATCGTACATAGCCAGTTTTGTGAAGGGATGCAGTCGTCGTCAGTGAAGGCGACTATTCTTCCTTTTGCATACTGAATCCCCAGATTTCTTGCAGCAGCAGGGCCCTGGTTTTGTTGATTGAAGAAACGAAGACCAATGGTGCCGAAAACAGAGTATTCCTCAAGCAATTCAACGGTTCCGTCGGTGGAGCCATCGTTGATCACAATTACCTCGTAAGAAAGATGGCAGAAGTCCTGGCGGCTAAGAGCATCCAGGGTTTCCTTTAGAGAATCCCGTCTGTTATAGGTCGCAATTATTACCGAAATATCCATAGCGAAAAATTTTCAGGTTTTAGAATGGGCGTGGTGTACCCGGTAGCTGTCGATAGTTTTTTCATTCGATCACCTCCGTCGCTTTTAATGAGGTTTCTGGCTTTTTCATTAGGCCCAGCACTTTTCCGATACTTCTCAAGTAGACACCGGGAATTTTTGCAAATGTGGAAACGATGCTGATGTCAGCCTCTTTTTTGAGTATTGTGCCGATCCAGATAAACCCTCCCAGCTCAGTAATGGCCATAGCAAGCGGAGCTCCCATCAGGCCAATGTTGCGCATGAGCAGGTAGCCAATGCCGATATTCAATATGCTGTTAACCAGTACAATGCGGAATGCCGTTTGAGGTTTTCCCATGGCGGTCACCATGCTGCCAAAGGCTGCGCCAAAAGGCGTTATGATGGTAGCCAGCAGAAGGTAAATGGCGAGTATGGACCAGGATTGCCTGTATTCTGGGCCGCTCACCAATTCCAGAATGAAAGGCGATAAGAAAACGCCTGTCAGTGCAAATGGAATGGTGAAGGCCAGAAGCTGGGCAATAGAGTCTTCGAATGTGTGTTTGGCTGCTTTGAGGTCGCCTTTGTTCACATGCATCACCAGACTGGGAAAAAGGATCGACTGGAAGGCATTGTTAGGCAAAAGGGCGATTTGTGAAAAACGTTGCGATACCCCCAGAAAGGCTGTCTGCTGAAGGCTGAGCAGCGCACTGGAGTAAAACAAACTTATCCTTGAGGACACCGCAGAAGTAGCTTCCCGCAGCATGGCGAAAAAGCCAAAATGACGGATCAACTTTAGGTTTTCCTTCGCAGTAGTCGACTTGGCGATTTGCTTGTAGGGAAGGAAGAACGAGGCAAAAATGCCGCCCGCTATGCTCCCGGCTCCCATGGTGGGCACCAGGTAAATGACTTCCGCTTTGTTCAGGTAGAGTAGAACGAACAAAACGATAATGGTGCAAAGGTTAAGTAGATTAGTAATAAATATCTCTTTGATCTGCAATTGGCTTCTCAGGAAAAAAACCTGCCAGCGAAACCATGCATTCGGAACGGCATAAAGTGGGTAGAAAAGCATAAACTTCCCCAGAGTAGTGCTCAGGAAAAAGCTTATCGCAACAATAACGAGGCTGGTGACGAGTTCGAAAGACAGCATCACGGTCAGGTTGGTCTTTAGTGAACTGTGGGCTGAGCTACCTGTTATGCCAGCGGTGCTTTTCACCATGGCCGACTGAATGAGGGCATCTCTGAGGCTGCCTGCCATGGCAAATATGGCGATGAACAGGAACCAGGCTCCTGTGTCTTCGGTACTATACATCCGGGTGATGGCTGCTACCAGGCCTATGCCCAGGGCGAACTCAATCCCGTTGTTTAGTAACGACCATATTTTATTTCTGAATGAAATCATTAGCAAGTAAGCCTTTCATTGAATTATGATTCAAATTTAGCTTGCTCAGCCTGCTCTTTCTGGTCAAAATCGATGGATCGAAACATAATGGCGGCAAACAGCCAGAAAAGCACGCTCATTGGAAAAACACCTACGACCTCCTGTCCCCATTCCACGACGAGTAGCGGGGCTATGGCGCAAATCATGCCGGAGACAATGGCCTTGTAGCGTTTATTCTTCATTTTCCAGAAAAGGAAGGTGCCTTTTACAAGGATGTTGTAATACACATTTAGGAAGAAAAGCAAGCCTATCCAGCCCAACTCCACGGCCACACGGATCAAACCAGAGTCAGGTGGAAAGTTGGCCAGAAAGGTACCGGGTGAAAAACGCTGCCCCCACACACCCGTTGACCCTAACCCACCGCCAATGGGGTGCTTCAGGATCCAGGGGAAAATGATGGCCTTGTTGCGGGCACGGGTTTGGTAGGAGGCATCCTCTGATGCTTTGAAAGTACTTTGAATCCGTTGAATGTGGTAGTTGTTGGTTGGCATTACGGCCACCGTCACCATCAGCGCACCGGCAAAGATTACCGAGTAGTAGAGTTTCTTGTTTCTTGAAAGCACCACCCACGCAAAGTAGAATATGGGAATGATGACATAGGCAGACCTGGTGCCGGAGTATACCATGCCCATCAGGGTGGCAAGAAAGGTAGCCAAAAGAAAGAGCCTGGTGAATGTGCCTTTGAAAGCTGTGAGCAGTGCCACACAAAGCATGGAAATGAAAGCCATCAATATTCCAAACTGGGCGGGAGATCCAATACTACCTATCGCTCTCCAGCGGCCGTAGTTGAAAACGAGGTGCATGACGTCGTGCCTAACCACGTAATTATACTCCCAACTGAAATAGCCGAAGTTGGCCTGCCAGATTCCCCAGCTGGCCGAAAACAATGAAAGCCCAAGGATGACAAACAGTAACCTGTACATCTTTTTGGGCGTGGTGAGCATGTCATAAGTAAGGAAAAACAGCATGAGATAACCCACGGCTGGCCTTATCACAAAGAACCAGGCTTGTCGTGAAGCCGCCATCGGATTGAATAGCTCAAAAACATTCATACCCGCCCATAGCAAAATAGAAATGCCGAACGGACTTGAAAAGGTACTCCAATCCTTGTTGTATGTACTTCGGTAGAGCACACCCACCAGCATCGTAACGATAACCACATCAAGCAAAATGCCCATGGGAATGCCTTCAAAAAGCCTGTTGGGGATGCTGACAAAAAAGGCCAGCCCCAGCATGATATAGATGCCGATTTCCGTTTTCCAAAGGGCAGATACGCCAATTGGCAGTGCTACTACGACCACAATAATGCCTAAGGCCACGATAATGCCTTTCGCCACCATTAGTTGGGCAACGACGGGCACAAGACAAAGCCAGAGCACCCACTGCATCCATGGAGGAATACCTCCCTCACCCCGGATAAACCGGCCAAGAATAGTTCCTGAAGATGGAGAGAGGTTTTTCATTTATCTTGCCAGAAGCTACCTCCTGAAAGGCAAATTCTTAAAGTTTGTGAGTTGTGTGGATAAACTTGCCATGGTTTTCCTTCTTGACACTTTTTGCAGCATTGAAAAGGTTGTTGAAAGCCAATTTTGGAAGCTGAAGGCCATGCTTTAATGCGGTTCCCAGCGCTTTCTGGCTAATGAGAAACAAGGCCACAGCCAGTCCAAGAACGACCGCCGATGCGGTAAACAATGGCAAGTACAAAGGCCAGCTGCCAAAATAGGCATACCATCCGATTTCCAAAGCCGCCACCATTGGCGTGATCACCACCTGAATAGACCTGGGCGGCCTCCAAAGTGTGATGAGATAGTCGAAAGCTGCCAGTCTTCGGTAAGTAAATGCCGCTGTAAGTAGTGTTTTGCCATGATAAAGGGCGTTGTAGTACTGCTCGCCAAACCATCTCAAGCGCTGAGGGTTGTGCGCTTCAAGGGCCGAAGTCTTTTCTTCGTAAAGCTCGCTGGCGGGCCAGTAGATAGTTCGTACATCCCGTTTGCGACTCAGCAACTGTACCATAAAGTTCTTATCGAAGCCAGGAGCTTTGGGGTCGAGGTCGTTGATGGCCTCTGAAAACAGCTCAGCTTCAATTAATGCGCCACTGCCACTGATTTCGATCATCATGCCCATATTTTGTTTCGCCTTGCGGAACATGGTGTCGTTTAGCGCTTCCGTGGTATTGTCGAAGAAAGCAACCGAGTTGTTTACCGACAAAGACGATCGTTTGCCCTGTATGATATCGTAGCTATCGTAAAGTGATTCAGGAATATTGTTGAAATAGTCTTCGTCGAGCAGGTTGTCTTTGTCCACCAGCATAAGGAATTCAGGGCACCAGGTACCTTTGTCGCATTCGCAGTGAATAGTATGGGTAATGTGTCGCAGTGCATGTTGATAGGAGTTACCGCCCAGGTGTCCAAAGCTCTTCTCTTCGACAAAAAAGCCTTTTGATTTTACAAAATCGGCATATTCGCTGTCAGCTTCCTGAAGCAATACATAAACGTGGATGTTCTTTCTTGCCTTGATAGCTTTTTCAATAGAATTAAGCACTTCCTTGAAAATGGGGCCAGGCTTGTAGGCTGGTAGCACAAGCAGCAGGTGTGGGTTGGTTAGGTTTTTATTTTCCCCCATTGCCTTCGGGTTGGCATATCCCAATACGATGAGCGCCAGCCAGTAAAGGCTGTAAAAGAGCAGGAAGAAGGCGATTGGGTACATTATAAACTGCATAGCTGTCATTATTTCTAAAAGTCTCTTGTTATCAATTTCTTGGTGATCCGTCTGATGAAGGTTCTTTTCTTGGGTATTTCGCCCAGGTAGTCTTCCATGTTCTCAACATCGACTCTGTTGAGCAACGTGCCCAGGAACTGTAGCCTGGACTCCAATAGCATCTTCTCGACTCGCTGATCGACTTTGGTGATGATGCGATTAGCGCTGAATATATATAGCACGTGTTTAGAGAGTTCCATCCAGAAGCCTGCCTCAGCGCTGATGTTGATAGGGGAGGTGATCAGCACAACGAGGTCGTTTTCGGTTTTCATCTTATCCAGCGACTCTACAATTTTGGTTCTGTTTTTTATCAAACCATTGTTCTCCACCAAGGGCTTGAAGTCAATGAGAGACTCGTAGGTGTTCTCGTTCATCCAGTCGGCGTCAACAAAGGCGACCTTTTTCCCGGAGCCTTCCAGCAGCGATTGAAGCTCCAGTGCGACGTAGTGCTTGCCTTCACCTGCCTGGCTGGAGGTTAGCATCAGTATGCCCTCATCGTCGAAGCATTTGCTCATGATCATTTGCAACAACTGAAGTATTTGCTGCTGATGTATGAGTTGAAGTGCTTTGGCTAGCTTTTTGTCTTTTTCCTTCGCTGTTATTCTTGGGAGGGCACCAATGACTGGCAGCGATGAACTTCTCTCAAATTTTTCCACACTGATGATGGATGCATCGAGCAACTGAATGATAATGAACACAGCTGCCATTAACACGAAAACTGCGATACCACCGGCTGCCACTATAACAGGTCTCTTTGAAGGCTCCGGCTTAGTGGGAAGATATGGAGGGTCAATCACCTCTATCATGTTCTCACCAGAGCTTGACTCCATGGTTTGGGTCAGGTTGAGCTTGTTTAGCAACACCAGATACACGTTTTGTGCCGTGCTTATCTCCTGCTCCAATGCCACTATGGTGGACTCAAACGGAGCGAATTTTTTAGAATACCCTGTGACCCTTTGGATTTCATTTTCAATGATGCTCAACACGTCGGCGTTGATTTCTGTGTCAAGGTCATAGTTGAGGTACTTGCTGGCCAGCTCCAGCTGTATCCTGCTTGGGTCGTAGGGGCTCTTACCGGTCAGCTCTATGAGTTTCGCATTGATAGCTTTTCTTGTGGTTTCCACATTGCTTTTCACCTGCGCCAGGGCTGCAGCATTGTTCTCCTCAAGACTAGTAGTAAGGACCTGACGGTTAAGTCTCTTCAGGTCTTCCTTTAGCTGCACAATTTCAGCGTTGGTGGTGAGGTCAAGCGAGAGGGCGTTGCCTGCTGCCACAGTGCTCAGTACTTCTGACTTACCTTTCGCTGAGGAGCTCACCTTGGCCATCAGGTTGGCCCGGGTGCCTTCCAACTGCACCAGATACACCACAATGGCTTTGGTATGCTCGCCAAGGTTGATGATGCTGTTTTCTACTTTGAAGTTTTCGAGTTTCTTGATTTTTTCATCAAGATCTGCTTTTGCTTTGTTCACTAGCCCTTCAATCAAGTCCTTATGACTCTTGATTTTGTTTTTGGCAATCTCACGGTTTTCATCGATCAGGGCCTCAATAAACAGGTTAGCTATTATTTGTGTCTTTTCAGGGATATGCTCTGAGAGCTCAAACTTCATGAAGTTGCTGTCCATGATGCGGTACGACATCACAATATCCTTCAGTCTTTCAATCTGTAGCTGATGGAAGTCGAGGTAGCTGGCGATGAGGGTGTCGGGAAACTGCTTGGGGCGCAATTGCTCATTGTTGTGCTCCATTTCATCCAGACGTTTCAGCACTTCCTCTCTGTTGGCAACAAGGCTTTCATTCCCAATTGAAAAAATGTTTCCATCTTCAAGACCTTTTCTTACTGCTTTGATCCTTACCCTTTCTATAGGTTTTTTTGACTTCAGCAGTTCCACAATGTTTTGGAATACCGTGTGGATCTGGTATTGCTTCATGTCCTCATCCGTAAGGCTGGTGCTTTTGCTTTCCTGTAGGTTGAGGTAGAGTTTCGCTTCTGTTTTGTAAGTCTTTTGGCCATTGGCCGTCATGTAGATGATCAACGCCATAGTTAGCCCAGGCACAAGCACAAGCTTAAGCCAGTGCTTCATTAATGTTCTGAGTATTGCTATTAGTTGGTCCATGGTTTTATTGCTCTGAAGTGGCAGATGCAGCTTCAGTATCTGAGATCATGATTGAAATTTGTCGGCGGATTTTCCTTACTGCCAGTTCGGATTTGAGGACTGCTTCCTGGGTGAGGTTCATTCCATTCTGAATAAGCAGCACTTCTTCCATGCCTGCCTCACCTTTTCTGAATCGCTCTGTTACCAGGGTCACCTGCTCACTTTGCGTTTGGTTGGCAGAGATTCTTAGCTGCGCAATGCCTAGTGCTTCCAGATAAGTGTAGAAAATGTCGATTACCTGG
The DNA here is from genome assembly GCF_040222815.1 of Imperialibacter sp. Lineage (GTDB taxonomy): Bacteria > Bacteroidota > Bacteroidia > Cytophagales > Cyclobacteriaceae > Imperialibacter. Next base: position 111,099 of record NZ_JAVKCH010000036.1, read on the forward strand.
GAGCGAACAGCCTTTCGTTGGTTTTTTAAGGAGTTTTCGGCTCGCACAATATTGTATTCCGCTTTTCTTATGTAGCTACCACGATTGATGAATTTTTCAGGGTCAATACTAAGCGTCACCCCAAGGTTGGGGAGTACCCCGGCTGTAGTTACCGACTGGTTTTGGCCATCTACTGAAGTGTTTAGAGAGAAAAAGTTGATGCCCATTCTGAAGGTAGAAAGCCACTTGTTTTTTTCCTGCTTCACATTTTCGTACTGCTGGGCGAGTTCGGCGTCAAAGCTTTTGAGGTAGTAAGAATTGACAAGTGCCAGATCGACCAGGCTGTCGATCGCCGCTTCGTTAGTAAGAAGCACCTCAACCAGCTCGATTTCCCTAGCCACGTCAATCTCTTGCTGAGCGAAAACCGCCAAGGGAGAGAGTAAACATATAAAGATGAATAAGCGCATAACTAGTTTATTTGATAATACAAATCTATAGCAGAGCGCTCCCTGATCGGGATTTATTAGACGTTTGGAGGGGCGGAGCCGGTTAATGACAGAATCTGGCGATAATTGGATTTACAGGGATGTAGCATCATAGGCTCAAAAGAAAGTGAAGGTATTCTTCCAAAAAGGCTTTGCTTGTAGAGCAAAAAGAGAAAGGGAAACCAACAGTTTCCCTTTCACACCATAAACCATGAATATTTAAAATTGAATCTTTACTTCTTTTTGTAAAGCTTATTGGTGTTTCTGTAGCCCGGCTTGTCCACGTACCAGTCCATATAGCTGAAACCACTGCTTCTGGCCCATTGGTTGAGGTTGATGTATGACTCCCTCACATCTCCACCTTCAACCGGGTAGTCGAAAGCTATAGGAAGATTCATCGCCCATGGCAGCTCCTCTTTTGATCTATAGTAGATGCCTCTGGATGGATCCGAATTGTCATTCTCCGTCCCAAAGTAGCTGTGATCAGCAAGGTCAGTTGGCTCATACCCCGGCATGTGAATTTCACGGCCTCTTTCCTGATTGATGAACAGAAATGGGTTGTAGGGCGCTGACCCCAACTCCGCAAAGGTAACAGGTCTTGTAAAGGTGACAAGATTTCGGATGGTGTCGGGAGCCACAAAGCTGTTGGCTTGTATGGTATTGATAATACCCGAGGTTGGAAAACCACCATGAACCTTGTCGGACACAATAATTGTGGCTTTTGATTGGCCCTGTTCGGTGCCATTGGCACTTAGCGTAACAGCTGAGCCATGAAGTTCGCTGCCGGTTACGCTTGCAACCAGGCCGGATGCTATTTTGGTAGAAAACCCAAACCCATTCTGATAGCTTGCCCCAATGGCCTTGATCACGAATTCTGATTTCAGGTTAGTGATTTTATTGTTGGCGTCAGCGAATTGGGTGAACCGATAATCTACTACGAAATCGTTGAAATCGTAGTCGCCATAGCCGGGCCACCTGTCTTCGAAAGTAAAGGTGCCGTATGCCTCCGATGAAGGATAGTCGTATTTATAGGCATAAGCCGGGTCATCAGGAAACTCGTCGTAAACATTGCTTACACCATCTCCGTCGTCGTCGCCGGGCTTGTCAATTGGCTTAACGTTTTCAGTACTGATGGCTGTTATTGGATTTGAAGTGATGTAAAAAACAGCGTCGTTGAAATCGTCGTCGCTTCCGGTTGCTCTATTCAAGTCTTCAAAACCAATGACAAAAAGCTCATTTTCCTCATCATAAAGTGTGACGGTGTGTTGTTTCAATGAAGCATCAGCTTCAGGGTTGAGGTGGCTATGTGAGTAGTACCTGTTGGCATTCTCTTTTATTGTAGAGGTTGAGCTATCGAATCCATCGGCTATCAGCACAAACCCAATAGACGTTCCTGAATTAAATGTTCCCAGGTGAATTTTGTCGCCGGACTTCAATGGCCCACCTGACCCGTGAAGAGAGGCATTTGGAAAGCCGATATAGAGTGTCTCGATGTCACTTGGCTCTGAGGGAGGATTGCCAGTGGGGTAAGTGTAAAAACCCAAAGTGTTTAAGAACCCTGCACCTTCAGTCACGAAGGTCATCCACACATCGGCCTCCGATGTCACATTGAGGTTGGTTTCTGTCCCTTCAGCGAGATAACCGGGATGGTAGGATGGTACTGGCTGCCTTTCCGGCAGAGAAGCATTGATAAACTCTAGGGCTCTATGTTTAATTTTGTCTTTCTGAAGCAGATAGTCAGGCTTTCCATCCTTTCTAAAGGATCCTAGGGCTGTTAGTGTTGCTGCTGCCATTCTTCCACCTGAATTATCCACCGCTGTGCCATCCTGCACACTTTGATTCGGCACTAGTTCGTCCGCTAAATAATCAAAGTCATGCTCAAATCCGGCAACGGTCACCTGCCCGTTAAAGCGCTCGACGGGAATCACCAGAAAGTCAGGAAGGCCAAGGTATGACAGCTCCATAACTACCTCAGTAAAGGTGTTGGGCATGCTGTACTCAGTTTCAAAATTGCCGGTTTGATCGGTAAAGCCCTTCAGGATGATCACTCCATTGTCGAGAGGTGACTTGTCCCAGAGTGTAATCTTAACTCCTTTGTGCGGGCTGCCTTCCTCATCTGTTAGTTTGATGCGAATGGCCTTTGTAGTCACATTCGAAAAGTCCAGGTCGTAGGTGTTTGCTGACGAATTGCCAGGCCCACCGTCAAACTCTTTGACACAACCCGTCAGCAGGGTTGCTCCAAACAGAAAGGTAATTACATCGATACTTTTAATTCTCATAGCTTTAATTTTCATAAGGGTATTTATACGTTCTCGTGCTGGAAGGCTGCAAGAGGCGTTTTAACTAAAATTTTGATGTCCATCCACAGAGAATAGTTTTCCGCATATTCAATATCCAGGCGTTTGCGGCTGTCTTCCGACGTGGCTTTTTTGCCTCTTTCGGTCACCTGCCAAAGGCCGGTGATGCCGGCTGGTGCCATAAATCGCTTCGACCAGTCGTCGGACGTAAGCTTCTCAGCTTCGTACAACGGGAGGGGACGGTTGCCAACGATTGACATATGCCCCAGCAGCACATTGAAAAGTTGCGGCAATTCGTCTATGCTTGAGTTGCGGATAATTTTGCCAACCCGGGTAATTCTGGGGTCATTGTTGATTTTAACAAACGAGTTTTTCTCTTCTTTTTGCTTGAAGGCAGCGAACTTCGGTTCTTCCACCCAGTAGTCGTCACCAATCAAAACGTTCTCGTCGTCAAAGGCGATACTTTGATCAACACCGTCAACTTTTGTTGTAGGATCCTCTACGGCTTTATCGTCCTGGGCGTAGTGATTCAAATGCTTCATGTTTTCCAGCAGCTTGTCAGCATCGGGTCTCATGGAGCGGAATTTGTAAAAGGGGAATATTTTGTAGCCTGTGCCTACTCTGGGCGATTGATAGACAATCGGTCCTTTGGATTCCAGCTTGATGAGAATGGCCACCAGAATAAGAATGGGGCTGATCATAAGAATGATCATCGAAGACACGATGATGTCAAATAGCCGCTTTGATAGTGGCATTTTGAAAGTGGTGACATTTTTCTTTTCAGCTTTTTTTTCTGAAGTGAAATGTATCAGGGTCTTGACGATCCCCACGAAGGTTTCTTTATTTTTCGAATATTGAACTACATCGACAATAAATGGAGGTAGCTGCATGGCTGCTGGGATAGCGATGTTGTCGAAGTCGACAAGTACCACCTTCTTGTAGCAACTTTTTTCGGCTTGCTCCTTTACGAGGTCTCTCAACTGCTGTTGAATATCCGGCTGCGCCTCAATGAAGACAAGGTTATTAGCCTGCGTGCCCTCAACGGAAGGGTGCCACGACACAGCGACTCCATTGGCCGTAAGCTCCTCGGTAACGGGTAAAAGTCTATTTCCTATAGCTGCAATTTTCATCATGTTAGGCTGTTTGTTGAACCTTATGGGAGGCAAGAATACCTTCGATTTTCACCTGTAGTTCAACGGGATTGAAAGGTTTGGTGATAAAGTCAGAAGCACCGGCCTTGAGGCAGTTAATTCTGTTATTGCTGTTGCCCTTGCCGGAAAGGATAACCACCGGAAGATGTTTGTACACGGCCGAAGACTTGAGATAAACCAAAAGCTCCAACCCGTTCATGCCGTCGAGGTCAAAATCAGCAAGCACCAGGTGGGGTGTTCTTGTCTTGTCGTGTAAAACTTCGAGCGCTTCCTCTCCGCTACTCACCACTTCAGCTTCAAATGAGCTTCCGAGAATGTGCTTAAGAAAGCTCCGCATCATTTCGTTGTCGTCAATAATCAAAAGTTTACTTTTCATGGTTTTGTCGTTTTATGGATGATCAAATGTAATTGGAGATGCTCCCAGGCAGAGGAACCTTTAGACGATTGGTAGGCTTTTATCGATATTTGGGGGGTAATGAAATGATGTTTAGAAATGAATATTGGTATTTCAAAATAGATTTTATCGCCTCAATTGGCCGATAAGTTGCTATGTATGTGTTAGTAATGTTATATTTCGGCGTTTTTCATTATTGAAAGATATTTTATAGTTTCACCAACTAGGGATGTAGGCAACTGAGAAGGCCGGATTGCTCCGAACAGTGGTTTTTTTAGCTCAAAACCAGCTAGTTTGGCGGGGTTTCACTTGGCATGCAAGTGATTGCCTGGCAATCGGCAGCATTATCTTATTGTATTATTTGTGTAATTGACTTGGAACAATCACAAAACGAGTGATTGTTCAACAAGACCCTTAGTTCGACACCATGCCTCGATTGTTTCTGTTTTTTGTACTAATAGCCACGTATTTTACCGCCTCTGCTCAAAACGTGGATAGAATGCTTCGTGATGCGGAAAAGATTTTTTATGATGAAAATTTCGTTTTGGCTCGGGAAAAGTACAAAGAGATACTAGAAATAGACCCCAAACAAACCAAAGCAAAGTACCACTATCTCATTAGTCACTTCCTTACCGATGGCAGAGGCAAGCCAATAGATGAATTATTAGAATTGGACGATATTCAGGGGAAAAAGGACAAGTTCTTTTCATACTGGCTGGGTAGAATTTATTTTGGAAACTATGATGCCCAGCATGCCATTAAGCATTTCCAGATCTTTTTGGACCTGAGAGCAAAGAAGAGTGAGGAGATTGTAGATGAGACCAAGCGTTTCTTTACTGATGCGGAATGGCTCCTGAAATACCTGAGGAATCCTGATGATTTCGAGATTAGGCTCGTTCCAGGTGTCAACTCTGAGCAAAACGACCTTTCTCCGGTATTTTTTAGTGGCAACGATGAGTTACTGTTTCTTTCCTCACGCTCCAGCGAAGGCAAAGAAGATGTATACAGGGTGTATCATACTAAGTTTGGAGAGTCCACTTGGGAAAAGCCGACACAAATTCCGTTGCTGGGAGACTTTGAGTATGAAAATGCCAATCTGGAAGTGGTGAATGAAGACGGAAAGCTGTTTGTTTTTGACAGAAAAAAGGGAGGGCGCCTCTTTTATAGTGAGCAAAAAAACGGCCAGTGGACAGTCCCAGCCGAGTTTGACGCCATGTTGTCTAACGCCCACGTTCATTCTCATTTTTTTATCAATCCCAAAGAGAACCGGGTAATATTTGCTTCCAACGATGGAAAGAAAGGCAAGGATTTTGACCTTTTTGAGTCACTAAAAGATCCTGCAACAGCGAAATGGAGTGAGCCAACATTACTGCCAGGAAGCGTAAACTCCACTTTTAATGAGCTTAGCCCCTATTTGAGTGCCGACGGAAATACCCTGTATTTCAGCTCAGACCGGATTGGGTTTGTTGGGGGATACGATGTGTTTAGTTCAGCATTTAACGAAGCCACGAAGACGTGGGGAGCACCAGTGAATATGGGGTTTCCAATTAACTCCCCTGATAATGAGTTGAACTTTAAAATGAAGGTGGATGGTGAGGAAGGATATTTTTCATCGGATCGCATACACGGTATGGGAGCTTTCGATATCTATTACTTCTGGGCCATTGAGAAGGTCAACATAAAGGGTGTGATCACTGACGGGGCCACAGGTATGCCGTGCGTCGACTGCCAGATCAAATTCCACCCTTCGAGCTATTACGATGAGTCGTTCACCAGTTTTACGGGCGAGTCTGGCGCCTACGGAAACGAGATTATTGCCGACGAGATTTTCGTGGTTGAGATTTTCGATGTCGATGAAAACATGATTTACAACAATAGCCTCCAGATCAAGGCGTCGGGTGGTTTGGCAACCACACTCACCAGAAACTTTGTTATTGGGGGAGAGCAAACGGAGGAGATGTTCACGGTAACCAATATCGATGTAAAAATGCCTGAGCAGGCCGATACAGACTACCTCATCGCCAGTAAGGAAAAGGCAGTGGTGGAGCTGATCAATGAGGGTGGGGTTGAAAACTCAGGTAGCGGAAGCACAGGAACAAGCGCTACCACCGCCGCTGGTAGTAATAGTCAGACTCATAGTCACAAATACAAAGAAGCTATCCGAAAGCTGGTAAGACCAAACGTATATTTTGAAAATACCAAAGTCTATTTCTCTGCTGACTACCAACCGCTGTTGGATGAGGTGTTGTCTTTAATGCGAAAAGATGAAAGTCTAGTAATTGAAGTGGCTGGCCACACTGATAATTTTGGAGGTGCGAAGATCAATATGGTGATCTCGCAAAATAGAGCGGAGTCAATTAAAAAGCATCTTGTCGGAAGAGGTATTGCTGCCAGCCGGATCATCGCCAAGGGATATGGAGAAACCAAGCCTATGGCTAGTAACGATCAGGAATTGGAGGGGCGGGAGCTCAATAGAAGAGTAGAGTTTCTGGTGGTAGCGGAAGGTAACTAGTATGGGCACTCTGGAAAACTAAAAAGCCGCTATTAACGGCTTTTTCATGATATAGAGGTTATTTTTAACCCAGTAAGAAGAGAAAAATCAAAGGAAACAAAAGCCCAATGGCGGCCAGTTTCCACCCTCTTTTTCTGAAACTTTTGTCACCTTTCACAATAAACATCCCGGTGAAGGCGATGACAAGCATGGCCACCCCGAATATGTCGGAGTAGTAGATCCAGAAGTCACTGGTGTCTACATGAAGCTTGGTCATTTGACCGAGAAGCGGTGTGGTCATGTATTTTTCCAGCTTTCCTCTGCCCGTGCTCACGTCCATTGTCACGTCTTGATTAGCGTAGGAAACTCTCAAGGTATTTCCGTCCATGCTGTACCTGCGAAGCTGGTCATCTATGGACTGAGTTGCGGAAAACGATTTGATGAAGTCATCGTTAATCGATTCGGCGCTGACGGGAGTCATTGTGATTTCCTGTGAAGTATACTTTACCCGACTCGGGTGCCACACTCTTCGGTGATTGAGGAAAATTCCTGAAAAAGAAAAGGCAATAATGAGGCCTATATAAAAATAGGCGATGTCCCTGTGGGTGTTTCGTGCGGTTAGCTTCATTTCAGTTCGCTTTTTTGCGGTGAAATTATACATTTCATCTAACAAAATTTGGTAAAATCGACGTTGACTTACTTTTTCAGGATGCCAGAGTGTTATTCGGCTACCCGTTGGCGGCCGAGTTTACTTACTAATCAATTTATCTACAGAGTATTTGCCACCCCCCATAATCAGCAGAGAGATGAAAATAATCAGGAACAGAAAGGGCTTTTCCTTGGTGCCAAAAGGGTCTGCGGCGTGAGCCACGAAGCCTGCTGTTGTCATCGTTACAATGAGAGGGATAGCGGCCAGGCGTGTGGCAGCGCCCAGCATAATGAGGATGGCACACACAAATTCGGCAAACACAGCAAGAGACAGGGAGACGGTTGAGCCAAGCCCCATGAAATCCATGAAGCGGATTTCCCCTCCGGAGAACAGGCGTTGGAACTTACCGAAGCCATGAGTTAACATAAAAGCGCCCGAAAACAGCCTGAGAACGAGGAGGCCAAGTGAGACATAGTTTTCATTGATCGAGCTGGAGAAAAGTTTTTTCATAGTAGAAAATTTAACGGGATTCAATAATAGCATTAAAGGGTAAACCAATAGTTCAGCTTAAACACGATGGCCTTGCTTTTGGCCTTCAGGAAAGGATCTGCAAAGTAGTTGTCGGTGTATACCAAATAGAGGTCAGACATAGGCTTATACCTCCATTGCAGCCTGCTGTTGATATTGAAGTTGTTTCTCTGGGTGTTGTACTGAAAGAAAGTTATCCAGAACAGACTATTGGAAAAATTGATTTCTGATCGCTGGCTAAATAAGCTTATGCTTGCGCTGCCGTAGCCTTCAGCAAAGGCCAGCTCGTTTTGCTCGAAGCCAAGTGAAAAGTTGCCCCAGGGCTGTAGCCGATAGGTAAATTCTGTTTGGTATCGCTGAATTTCGCCGTTATAGAAGCCACCAGCACCGGCCTCAACTGAAAAAGCCAGCTTTTTTCGTTCATCTGACTCGTAGGCAATATTGAATTGGCTGAACTGATAAGTGCCGGGTGGGAGCGGTGTATCGTCAATGAAAGCCGTGTGAAAAAGCAGCCGAACGTCGTTGCTGCTCAGCTCTGTTTCTATTCCAGATGTATTTTTAAAGTTGATTTCATAGCCCAGGGAGGAAGATCTTTCATTGAGTGTCCAGTCGGGATTCCAATCTACACTGGTGCTCGTTTGAATTTCATGGGTATTGATGTTGCCTCCATTGGTGGGGCGGATGGTATAGCTAGCCTGACTGTATATATGTTCAAATCCCAGTCTGATAACAGTGTCTCGCAGCGCATCATAGTTTTCTAACCTCGGAATGAAGCCCATGTCGGCATGAAAGTCGGTAGGAACGGAGATATAGTCTGCGAACAGAGACCAGTGCCTGTCGTCATACCCGGCGGTATAGTGTTGTGAATAAGAAACACCGGCACCTGGCTTTTCAGATACGCTTACAAGGGCTGTGCCCGTTATGGATCCCGGAATATTGGAGTAGTCGAACCCAATCCCCCCATTTCGCCCATAATTGGTTTTATCGGTTCCCGCTCCAGCAACAAAGCTTTGCCTGTTATGAAAATAGCCTTTGATGAGCGACCTGCTAAAAACACGTTGGTTAACGGCGACGGCTGTGTAATTCTGTGCTTCGGTGTCGTCTGTTTCCCTGGTTTGAATGTTCATAACGCCTACTCGCATGCGCTGTGTGAGGTTACCACTCAATCTGGCACCTGCCAGGATGGGGATCGGCCGGGCGTTTTCGTCGAGCCCTATTCGTCGGGAAAAAAAGGGACGATTCGGGCCACCACCGAAACCGGAAAACAGATCTGCATTTTCCAGAAAGAAGGTTCGCCTTTCAGGATAATTGAGACTAAAACGGGTCAGGTTGGTTTGTTGCACGTCTACCTCAATCTGGGAGAAGTCGGGCAATACAGTAAGGTCCAGGTTGAGGGAAGAGGTAATGCCAATTTTCGCATCCAAACCGCCCGCCAGGTCAGCTGAGGTGACAGGTACTTCGTCTTCCCGGTTGTTGTTGATGCCTCCAGTGACAAAGGGGATCACCGATAAGTTGGTTTTTACAGGGTCTGGGGCTTTGTCCCATACCATCGATCCGGTATAGCCCAAATCATAGCCGTCGAAGTTGATAGGGATATTGGTCCAGGCGTGGTATTGATTAGCTTTCACATCGTTGCGGATGAAGTTGATGCCCCACTCATCATTATTGGCTTCAAATCGAAGTGTTTTGAACGGGATGGCCATTTCTACTATCCAGCGGTCTTCATGCCTGGTTACTTCAGAGAACCACTTGTTGTCCCAGCTAAAATTGAGGTTGTTGGAGCTCGAGGCCAGCAGGTCTTCGGCCTGCACATTCATGGGGCTTACACCAAAAAAGAAGCCGTTGGTTTTTTTATTGACTGGGTCAAGCACCACTGCGATGCCGTCGCCATCAAAGTACCGGATATCCCTTTTAAGCGTTTGTACCACGTAGTAGCTGGTGTCGTAGCACACGGCGCTTATGTACAGAAATTTCTCATCGTAGGCAGCACGCATTTCTGTTTGCCGGGGTGCTTTTTGGTCGTCTCTTGGAAATTTCATCCAGAAGTCAGTCGCTACATCGGCGGTTTGCCAGGTACTTTCGTTGAGTTCGCCGTCAAGCACGATAGGATCTTTGGCTCGCTCTATTCTGAGCTGATACTTTGACTGAAATCCGGTATTTTTCTTATCGTTGACTTCCTGGGAGGTTGCGTCGAGGAAAAAAAGTTGTCCAAAAATGAACGTAATTATGGTTTTGCGCATAAATCCGACCGATCGGTTATAGAGTGTTGATTGTGTCGTTGACAAAGAAAATGGGTTGACGTGCGACAGTCAACTAAAGATTTGTTGGGCGGAGTGTAAAAGAATGTCACCGGACAAAAAAAGACGGCCACCTTTTCAGGTAGCCGTCTTTTTGCCTGCAAAAGTGATTCCATTGACTTTCCTATCATTCAAACCCGGTTTTCGATTTTCAGAGAAGTGACTCTTGTGAACTCTTTCTCTTTGTTGGTTTCAAGTGTCTGATCAAGGCTGAGTGCGTGAGCTGCCATCAGGATATCCAGGGGGCTAATGGGCTTTCCCTTGTTTTCGAGATCCGCTCTTATTTTGCCACAGCCATGGCGGCATCGATATCAAAGGGTAGGATTTCCAATGGAATAAGAAATTGAGCAAGCGCAAGCTTATTTTTCTCGGCCAGTGCACTGTTCATTACTCCGTAATTCAGTTCAGATAGTATTATTGAAGAAATCCCGATTTTACCCAAAGGGATAGACCGAAATCTTTCAAAAAAATGAAGCGGTTTTTGCTTGATAATGTAGATGCAAATATTCGTGTCGAGAATAAACATCAATCAAACGACTCCCTTTTTTGCTGATCTGGTTGACCTTTCACTGTCATGAAGTCGTCAGAAAACTCATTCACACTATCAATCAAACTCTTCCAGGGATCGTGGAAAGGGATAATATACAACACATTGCCAACCTTTTTGAGGTAGGCCTTATTGTCATTAATCTTAAGGCTCTCGGGTATTCCAATCAACTGAGTGCCTGTAGAATCTTTTATATCAATTGTTTCGAAACCCATGGCGTCATTTTCAACTAATGTACAAAATTAAAGAAAAAGGAAAACAAGGCAGGTTTCACCTGCTTTTCTTTATAACGAGAAAAGGCCACCCTTTCAGGTAGCCTCTCTATTATTTATTCCTCAGTAGCTGATTAAGCTAGCTGAGCTTGAATTTTCTGGTTCAAAACTGACTTGGGAACTGCACCAATTTGTTTGTCAACCACCTGGCCATTTTTGAAAACCAAAAGGGTGGGGATGCTGCGGATGCCAAACTTAGCGGGCACCTGTGGATTCATGTCCACGTCCATTTTGGCGATAACGGCTTTGCCTTCAAAATCACCAGCCAGCTCCTCAACTATTGGCCCAATCATTTTACAAGGCCCACACCATTCTGCCCAAAAGTCAACCAGAACGGGTTTGTCTGAGCTAATGATCTCCTCGAAATTAGCGTCAGTTACTTCTATTGCTTTACCCATTGTATGTATAATTTTTGTAATTGCTGAATACCTTACACAAATATAGATCAATAAGTTCTACATCCTTGTCAAAAAATCTCAATATGTATGCGTGCGGACAAAAGCGGAGACGAGTTGAGGATTTGAGTAATCGAGTATTTGAGGAACGTCAAATACTCAAATCTTCAGTTCTTCAAATCCTCTTTTCTTACGTCATTACCTCATACTCCAAATCTCCCACTGCATCCAATTGCTTGATGAGTTCGCCTTTCGGCTCTACTTGTAGCTTTCTGGAGAATAGTTCCAGCGAAATGTTTTCCGAGGGGTCTTGCACCACCACCTTCAGCGGACAGGAGCCAGCATGGTCTATGGCCATTTGATGGAGGTCATCAATCATCTGCTCGGTCAGGTTGTTGACATCCAGCTTCAGGATAAGTCCCTTGGCCATTTTGTCTCTGATGTCATTCAATAGCTGGATTTCGCTAATTTTGAACTCAAGTTCTCCCACCCGAAATTTGGAGGGTTGCATGAAGCCCTCTACAAACAAGTACCAGCCCACCATGTAGAACTGCTTGAATTTAACATAGGTGTCAGAAAACATGAAGAACTCGTAGGAGTCGGAATAGTCTTCCAATGTCAACACGCCAAATGGATTGCCCTTTTTGGTTGTGCGGTGGTTGATACCACTTACAATGCCGCCAAGTCTGATAATGCCGCCATTTGCCAGGCTTTCGTCGTTCTTGAGGTCAGTTAGCGTGGTGTTGCAGAAATGCTTCATTTCAAAGCTGAACTGATCGAGTGGGTGCCCCGATATATATAGCCCTACCACTTCTTTTTCTATGTTCAGCTTCCTGATGTCGCCAAAGGGTTCGATATCGGGTATTCGGGGTTTTGGCACTTCTACCTGCCCCGAGCCTCCGAAAAGGGATACCTGATCGCTGGCTGCCTCCTGCTGAAGTCGCTGCGAATACTTGGTAATGAGCTCTACCAGCGTCGATTCGCCATCGGCCGCTTCGAGGTACTGCCTGCGGTGGTACTCTTCGAAGCAGTCGAAGGCGCCGGACATGGCCAGGCATTCAAAGGTTTTCTTGTTGAAGCCGTTTTTCACCACCCGCACGCCGAAGTCCCAGATGTCCTGAAAGGGGCCGTTTTTCTCTCTTTCTTCTATAATAGATTGCACGGCAGATTCCCCAGCACCCTTAATGGCACCCAGACCGAAGCGAATTTCGCCCTTTTTGTTCACAGCAAAGTTCACCCTCGATTCGTTCACGTGAGGGCCTAGCACAGGAAGCCCCAGGTTGCGGCACTCTTCCATGAAAAACGACACCTTCTCGATGCTACTCTGGTTGTGAGTAAGCACCGCCGACATGTACTCAGCCGGGTAGTTGGCTTTCAGGTAGGCTGTGTGGTAGGCGACTACCGAGTAGCAGGTAGAGTGCGATTTGTTGAAGGCATATTGCGCAAAGGCTTCCCAGTCTTTCCAGATTTTGTCGAGCTTGTCTTTGGGATGTCCTTTCTTCGTGGCACCCTCAACAAACTTGCCTTTCATCTTATCCAGCACTTCCCGCTGCTTCTTACCCATCGCCTTTCGCAGCACGTCGGCCTCGCCTTTGGTAAAGCCGGCCAGCTTCTGCGACAGGAGCATCACCTGTTCCTGGTACACGGTGATGCCATAGGTTTCCTTCAGGTTGTCCTCCATCTCAGGGAGGTCGTAGGCGATGACTTCTTTGCCCAACTTTCGGGCAATAAAGTTGGGGATGTATTCGAGCGGACCCGGACGGTATAGGGCGTTCATGGCAATCAGGTCTTCCAGCCGGTCGGGCTTCAGGTTGCGCAAGTGTTTCTGCATACCCGGCGATTCAAACTGAAAAGTACCATTGGTTTGGCCTTTTTGGTACAGTTCGAAGGTCTTGGCGTCATCCAGCGGAATTTCGTCGGGGTCGATGGTGATACCATGCCGCAGCCGAATATTTTCAATGGCTGTTTTGATAATGCTGAGCGTTTTCAGACCCAAAAAGTCCATTTTCAGCATGCCCGCACTTTCTACCACGCTGTTATCGAACTGTGTCACCAGCAGGTCAGAATCCTTAGCGGTGGATACCGGCACGTGGTTGGTCAGGTCGTCGGGCGTGATGATGATGCCGCAGGCATGGATACCAGTGTTCCGCACTGTCCCTTCGATAACAGCCGCTTTTTGCAGCACCTGGGCCTTCAGGTCTTTGCCATTTTTAAAGGCCATGAGCTCAGGCACTTCCCTGAAAGCCTGTGTGAGCGACGTGCCTGGCCGCTCGGGAACAAGCTTGGCCAGAATATCCGCATCCGAAAGCGGCAGCTCCATTACCCTGGCGCTGTCTCTGATGGAAGACTTGGCGGCCATGGTACCATAAGTAATGATTTGCGCCACCTGGTTTTTGCCGTATTTGTTCACCACCCACTCGATGATCTTGCCCCGGCCTTCATCGTCAAAGTCAATATCAATATCGGGGAGTGATACCCTGTCCGGATTCAGGAATCTCTCAAACAGTAGGTCGTACTTGATAGGATCCACGTTGGTTATGCCGATGCAGTAGGCTACCGCTGAACCTGCTGCTGAACCACGGCCAGGGCCAACCGAAACGCCCATTTTACGGGCTTCAGAGGTGAAATCCTGCACGATAAGGAAGTAGCCAGGGTAACCCGTTTTCTTGATAGTTTCCAGCTCAAAGTCGAGCCTTTCCTGAATTTCCGGGCTGATCTCTTTGTACCTCTTTTTTGCTCCCTCGAGGGTGAGGTGTCGGAGGTAGTCGTCTTCTGTTTCAAAGCCTTCAGGGATAGGGAAGGCGGGGAGGAGCACATTCCTATCTAGTTTGTAGCTCTCAATTTTTTCCAGCAGCCCGCCGATGTTTTCGATGGCTTCGGGCACATCGGCGAACAGCTTTTTCATTTCTTCCTCGGACTTGAAGTAAAACTGGTCGTTGGGAAAACCAAAGCGATTACCTCTGCCAAGCCCCTTGGGAGTAGATTGAACCTGCCCGTCTTTCACACACAGAAGGATATCATGGGCATCAGCATCGGCTTTTTCGGTATAGAAGACGTCGTTGGCCGCAATTACCTTGGTGTTGTATTTTGCTGCCAGCCCCAGAAGCACTTCATTCACGTGGTTTTCTTCAGGCAGGCCATGGCGGATCAATTCCACGTAAAAATCGTCGCCAAATACCTCTACCCACCACTTGAAAAGCTCTTCACCCTGGCTCTCGCCCTGGTTCAGGATGGTGTTGGGAATCTCACTGCTTAGGTTACCACTTAGCGCAATGATGTTCTTGCTGTATTGCCTAATCAGCTCCTTGTCGATCCGTGGATAAAGGCCATAAAGTCCTTCCATATAGCCCAATGATGACAGTTTGATGAGGTTGTGATAGCCGTCCTTGTTTTTGGCCAGCAATACCTGCTGGGTCATCCTATCCGGATTGTCTTTGGTGAACTTTCTGGTTTTGCGATCCTCAGAAACATAAAACTCGCATCCCACAATGGGTTTAATTCCCTGGGCATGGGCTTCTCTTACGAACTTAAAGGCACCAAACATATTGCCAAGGTCAGTGAGGGCCACGGCTGGCATGTCATATTCTTTGGCTTTGCTCACCAGTTTCTTAATGTCGGCAGTGGCAGGCAGAATGGAAAACTGTGAGTGCACATGAAGGTGACAGAAGGGCCCTTTGATGTCAACCGCAACAGCTTTTTCGGGGGTCTTACCCTTGTCTTCCTTTTGAGCGAAGTTGGCTGCCGCCAGTTTAGGTTCTTCATAAACAATAGATGCTGGATCAGCGCCATCAAGGGGCTTGATCACCTTTTCTGTAATCAGTCCGAAGAAACATTTGGTGGTGGCTGCCACGTCGTAGGCAGCATCGTGCGCCTCATCAAACCCAACGCCGAAGAGTTTTTTGTGCAGTTCGGTGAGCGTAGGCCATTTGAATTTTCCACCTCTGCCGCCGGGTATGGCGCAGTATTCGGTAGACTCATTTTTGGTGTCGATACTTTTGAGAGAGATGAGCGGACTTTCGATCTCTTTGCGGAGATACTCACAGCCCATGATATTGATATCGAACTCAATATTGTGGCCTACAACTACTTCACACCGGGCCAGGTCTTCGTTGAACTGCTTCAGTACCTCTTCCAAAGGATGGCCTTCTTCCAGTGCTCTTTTAGTGGAAATGCCATGTATTTTCTCGGCATTGAAGGGAATTTCGAAGCCTTCAGGCTTCACAATCAGGTTGTTATTTGAAACGAGCTTTCCAGAGGCATCGTGCAGCTGCCATGCAATTTGCACCACCCTTGGCCAGTTGTCGAAATCCGTTAGCGGCGCATTATAGTTTTGGGGTAAACCGGTGGTTTCGGTATCGAATATGAGGTACATAAAGCTTAGGGAAAGTCAATGAGAACAACGACGGTGAAAGTAGAAAAATTCCGCAAACAGTTATCCACAATTTTTGACTAACAGATTAGTTATATTGACAGAGATAATTCCTAAAATCAGAATTTATGTTATTATCACAAGTATTTTTAGGCTAACTTTTAGGCTAATAATTAATCGAAACCAATCAATACTTCAACCGCATGTTTAAACTTAAAGCTAAACCCTTTCTCATTCTATGGATTTGCGCCTTGTTTTCTTTTTTAACACCGCCAGCTTCTGTTAGCGACCTGATTGAGAAACTGGAGGCTTACCTGGCCTACTACACACCGGAAAAAGTGTATGTCCATCACGACAAGCCTTACTATTCGGCTGGGGATACCATTTGGTTTGCCACCTACCTCACCCATGGTATTTCGCACATGGCATCAGCCCCAAGCAAGCTGGTGTACGTGGAGGTGGTAAGTACCGATGGATCCGTTGTGGCCAAAAGAGATATTTTTATTAGTGAAGGTAGTGGTAGTGGGGATATTGCTCTGCCAGACACACTGATATCTGACACCTATGAACTAAGGGCCTATACAAGTTTTATGCGAAACTTTGACCATGACTTCTTTTTCCACAAGGAGCTTCGAATAGAAAATACGCAGTCGCCGTCGTTTGACGAGGCTGATGTCTCCGGCTCGACCGCACAATTGAGAAGTGAAGAAATGAAAAACTATTCAGATCTCGTCAGACTACAGTTTTTCCCTGAGGGAGGTGATCTTGTTGAGGGTCTGTGGAGCACTGTTGGCTTTAAAGCAACGGGGCCCGATGGCAAGGGCGTGGACATTGAAGGAGAGGTATCCGATAACACGGGCAAGAAGATCGCTGACATCAAAGCCAGCAGGTTTGGTATGGGGAAATTCCTGATGCAGCCCGTGGCAGGTGAGAGCTATAAGGCTACATTTAAATTTGGTATGGAGAAGATGCAGGTGCCTTTACCAACGGCCAGGCCATCAGGCTATGTGATGACCATGACCAACGTGTCGCCAAAGTATGTAACGCTGAAGGTGGAAGGAGCCGGCGGTGAAAGCACAGATGGTGGAACCGTTGTGGGTCATGTAAGAGGAGTGGTGTTTTTAACGCTGCCAGCAAGTGATGGGCAGCCTTTACAAGGATTGATACCCAAGGAGAATTTGCCCGAGGGTGTTGCACAGTTTACTTTTTTTGACAAGAAAGGGCAGCCACAGGCAGAAAGGATCGTGTATATCGATCAATCTGATAAGAGACCGGTTGCCAGGGTGGACGGGCTTCAGGCGACATACGAAAAAAGATCAAAAGTTGACCTCGCCATAATGATGGCGGAAGCAGAGGCTACGACTACATCTCACTTGTCGGTGGCGGTAGTGGATAAAACGAAAGTGCAATTTGACCCTAATTCAGATGATATTGTAAGCTACCTGCTAATGGCCTCCGATATCAAGGGGGATATTGAAAGCCCCGGCTACTATTTTGATGAGGCCAACAAAGACAGGGTGCCAGCGCTGGATAATTTGATGCTGACGCAGGGATGGAGACGCTTTACCTGGAAAGACATTATGGAGGACAAAAAGCCGGACATCAATCACCTGGTGGAGCCCGGTTTTAGCATTGCTGGCCGTGTGACCGATTTCTTTTTTCAGTCCAAACCGGTAAAGTCGAAAGTGACAATTACGGGCACTGAAGCAGACGGTGATTTGTGGTCAGCTGAAACGGAGGCGGACGACGATGGTTATTTCTTATTCACGGCTTTGGACATCGACGATACGGCACGAGTAGTTATTCAAACGCCTGATGAAAAGAAGATGGGGAAAAAGGGCGGTAAGAAAGATTTTGTTGAAGGGGGCAATGTAAACCTTGCAACCAAAATAGTTGTCAACGAAACGAAATCACCGGAAATTAAATATGGTGAAATGGCTGTGGATGAACTGGTTAGTAGTAAAGCAATAGCCGCCTACCTTGAGGAGGCCAGAAAGGTGAGGGAAATTGAAGCGGCATTTGCAAAGCAAGACGTAGTAATTTTGGATGAGATGCAAGTGGAAGGAGAGAGAGTGAGGACTGGCGAAAGATTTAATAAGCCAGGAATGACATACAAGAGGCCCACGAGAAGAGTTGACGTGGATTCCATAAGTAGAACCACTCAATTTCTTAGCATTTTCGAAGTGTTTATAGGACGTACGCCTGGCGTTCGGGTAGTCGGGTCTTACCCTAATTATGACCTGATTATTAGAGGTGCTTCTAGTTTGCAGGGAGGAAGCATTAATCCCCTATATGTGTTGAATGGAAGTATCGTGGATGCAAGTTTCATTAATACCATTCCAGTTGATCGGGTTGATTTCGTCGACGTACTGACCGGCACGGGGGCAACCATGTACGGCTCAATGGGTGCTGGTGGAGTTGTTGCCGTTTATTTAAAGGATGGTAGCGAAGTCGACGAATCTTTTGTGCCTAAGGGATCGCTCGGAATGATACATCCAGGTTTTTATCAAGCCCGTGAATTCTACACACCTGACTACAGCAGCAAAAAGCAATCCCACGTCCGCACTGATGTTCGGCCGACCCTTTACTGGAAAGGCGGATTGAAAACAGCAGAAGGAACTCCTGCCAAGCTGGAGTTTTATACATCGGATGTGGCTTCCACTTTTGAAGTGAGGATTGAAGGAATTACGGAAGATGGTCGGCCGTTTGTTAAGAAGGAGGAGTTTGTGGTGAATTAGATTTGAATGTCTGCTACTCTGATTGATTCCTTGTAAGAAATATTATTCACCCGTGGAGGGCCATTATTCTTACTTGAAGTCGAATAGAGGTCTAGAGTAGTGATCCAAAGTATGGTATTGATTGATTTTCATATTGGTAAGACGATATCAGTGATACTATAAACTACTAAAACTTCTTCCCAAGCCCCAAACCGAATCCTATGACATTATTTTTCTTGTTGTTGTGCCTAGAGTCATAAAGGTCGGGTACAAATGCCGCTCTCCAGAATAAGCCACGCTTACCAGGGGAGGAGACGTATCCGAGTCTTGCATAAACCTTAAACTCCAATGATGTTTCTTTTTCAAACAATTGCTCAGTAACGCTTAAAGGAACATATGTATTGCTCAAATAAGGTGTTATTCCTGTCCCGATTTCAATGTTTTTATGGATGCCCCTTGTTACGATTTCCAAGGGTAAGGATAAAAATAATCCTTTGGCATTCCCACGAGATTCAGGAACTACACCTAAACCAACACGAACGGCAAACCAATCTTTTTCAGTTCGAAGAAATACCCTCTCATATCCTAATGAATAGACGATTCCGTTTCCTAAAAATTCTGCGTAAAGGGAGTTAGACTCGTCCTTTGACTGCCCCAATGCTGTCCCGCCTAAAAGAGCAAATAGCCCTATGCAAAGACTAGTTTGAAAATTTTTCATAGCTGATTTGTTTCATATTAATAACCATCCAATTACCGTTTTATCACTTCTGCGTAGTTTAATACTGTAAAAATGTAATCCAGTTGAAACCCCATTCCTATCCCAAAATACAATATCGACGTTTCTTTTGAAGTCGAACTTTCAAGTGGGGTAGGCAGGAAATTTCATTTGCCTATATAATATACCCTAATATATCATTTATAACATTCAAGTAGAATTTATCCCGTATGAAGTAGATAAATACCTGTCCAATATTGATCCGGTCGGTAGCAGATTGTTTTCCGTTATTGTCACCAACATATGAAAATAAATAGACTAAGGGCTAGTAGGAGGAAGCGCACCTTTGCTTGCAGATAACTAGCTACGGCCACACTATACCCTTAAAGGAATGGGAGCTGCCATATATGGAAGTCGGGCATCTGGCGGTGTTGTGGCTGGTTATTTCAAAGATGGAAAAAGCCTTTCGGCAAACTATGAAGCCAAAGGTGTCGCTTCCTTTATTCACCTGATTAAAGTAGAAAGGCTGATGCATACGAAGATGGTCGCCCGTTCCTGAAAAGGGAGGGGTTTGAGATGAATTGACTGCTAAGCTTGCGGTTCATTTTCGTATCAATAAGGCTCAATACGTATCATCAATCTCGACTTAGCTGAGATGTTGCTGCTTCAATTTCCCAAACCTGGGAAGGACGCTATCCTTTGATATTGGGCTGACAATTGAAAGCAGATTAGTCTTTGGTGGATTAAATGAGTAAGTACTAAAATATAACTAGTTGTTATAATTTTGTTATTACTTTTGATAAATTTAGGAATGGTTAAATCTCTCACCACCGTAGGAAACAGTCAGGCTATTATTCTTCCAAAGCACCTCATAGAAAAGTATCATTTGGAGAAGGTAACCCTTGAGGAAACAAGTGAAGGAATACTTATAAGGCCTCATAAATCTGCTGACAATCCATTTCAGAAGAAGGTAGAAGCGGCAAGAGCGTCAAAAGCCCAAATTTATGAGAGAATGAGGGCTGCTGCCAATGATCCTGAAATCATCGATTTCTATCAGCAGGAGAGCCAGTCGGCAGATATTGACTTAAACATTTCAGACGAATGACGACAGGTGAGGTTTGGGAGGTCAATTTTTCGCCTCAGGTGGGTGATGAAATCAGAAAAACCCGGCCTGCTATTGTAGTCAACAACGATACGATGGGGGCACTCGACCTCAAAGTGGTAGTACCTGTAACTGACGGCTTAAAGGTTCCAAAGGAATGGCATGTTGTCTTGACGCCCTCGCCTTCCAATGGACTGATTAAACTAAGTATTGCCGATTGCTTTCAGGTGAAGTCGGTCTCCCAGAAAAGATTCATCAGGAGGTTAGGCAAATTGAGCGACGATGAAATAGATGATGTAAAGCTGGGCCTGATGAAAGTTCTCGATTTGTTGTAACTAGCCTTTTACACACTCACTATCACTAGCTTCTTCGTCTCGAAAAATTCTTCTTTAAAGAAGTCGCTGAGGTCATGCACATGGTGAGGGTAATCGATCTCTGAGAGTTCTTCGTCCAGGTCGCCGCCTTTGAGGCATAGAATGCCATTGGGAACGGAGTGCTTAGGCGTTTTACTAATTTTATTTTCCACCCACTCTATAAAGGGCTTTAGGCGGGTAACTGCCCGGCTTACGACGAAATCCCATTCGCCTTTCTGTTCTTCGGCTCTGCCGTGAATAGCCGTTACGTTTTGGATGCCTGCTCCTTTGCACACCTCTTTTACCACCAATATCTTTTTGCCAATCGAGTCGACAAGCGTGAATTCGGCATCGGGAAAGAGGATAGCCAGCGGGATGCCAGGAAAGCCACCACCAGTGCCGACGTCTAAAACCTTTGTTCCTGGTTGAAATGAAACCAGTTTGGCAATAGCCAGCGAGTGCAACACGTGGTGAAGGTAGAGTTGCTCAATGTCTTTCCTGGAAACGACGTTGATCTTGGAGTTCCAGTCTTCGTAAAGAGGGTAAAGGGCTGTGAATTGCTCTTTTTGCCGAGGCGATAGATCAGGGAAATAGCGGAAGATGAGGTCTTGATTCAAGGTCTTGATTGTTTTAAGTCTGTCAGGGGACAGACCAAGGGGGATTGAGGAAGCTCCCGTTCATTCCCATGGCCTGTCCCCTGACAGGCCTCAGTAAAGTTTAGATATGATCCTCAGATATCATCCTCAGATATGATCCTCAGATATGATCCTTTTTCTCTTTCACCAGGTCGTACATCAACTCCCGTGCCCTGTGCAGTTGCGCCTTCACGGTGCCCAGGGGTGCCTCAAGCTCCACGGCTATTTCTTCATAGCTCAGCTCGTCGAAATAGCGAAGACGCACCAGTTTCTGGTATTTGGCGGGCAGCTTGTTCACAAACATCTGCACAATCTCTATCTTTTGCGTTTTGATGGTTTCCTCTGCCGGGTTCAGGTTCTCATCCTGCACATCTATATTCACTGAGTCGCCACTTTCGTCTGTAAAACTGGTGTTGAGGCTATAGGTGTCCAGCTTCTTTTTCCTGATAAAGTCGATGGCATTGTTAGTAGCTATGCGAAACAGCCAGGTGCTAAATGTGTAGTCTTTCTTGAATTTGTGAAGGTTGCGAAAGGCCTTGGCAAATGCCTCAATGGTCAGGTCCTCAGCATCATCAATATTCCTCACCATTTTGAGGATCATGTGATAAACGGGCTTTTTGTATAGCTGCATCAAATCTGCATAGGCATGTTCCTCCCCGTCGACCGTGGCTTTGTCGATCAGCTTGAAATCCCGTAATGCTTTGTCAGAAAATTGTTTGTTTACGTCCATTTAACCCGTTTAGCAAATGTAGCCCTGCCACCAACAAGAAGCAGGTATACTCCATAAAATAAATCAATTACTGGTAGCGCCCAGTAAGAAAAACGATGTCCGGTTAGCCGATGGAAGTAACTCAACAAGCCCAAGGTCAATACTTCCCTGCCCAAAAAACCTCCCAAAGCCCAATAGGGTTGGGTATTTGAAAGGGCTAAAATAAGCAAAGTCACCCAAAATCCTATCTGGGAAAACGACCAGAGGCCTAAATTAATTTTATCCCCGGCATTATATCTTTTGCCCACCGAAAGGTGCCTTAGCTTCTGCGTCCAATAGGTGCCAAATGATTTTTTTGGGTAGGAGTAAATCAATGACTGGGGGTTCACAATGGCCACCGTGTTTTTTGAACCGGCGTGGGCATTTACGTACAAATCATCGTCTCCTCCGGTCACTTTCAAATGCGCATTGAAGCCCTTGTTGTCGAGAAAGAACGACTTCCGGTAAGCCAGGTTGCGTCCAACTCCCATAAAGGCGCCACCCACACCAGCCGACCCGAGGTAGTTGATGCCCGTGATAGTGGTTTCCCACTGAATGAAATTATTAAGAAAGCCCTTTTCAGTGTAGTATGGGGAATACCCGAGCACGAATTGAATTTTTTCTGAGCTGAATCCTTTAGCCATTTCTGCCACCCACTGGTCGGAAGCAGGGCGACAGTCGGCGTCTGTGAATAGCACTATGTCGTTGTTCGCTGCTTTTATTCCCAATGTCAGGCCATACTTCTTGCCGTTGACATGGTTGGGCGAGCTGTCTACCCTAACCATTTTTAGCTTTGGAGTGCTGTCCTTAAGGCCTAACAAGTGGTCGTAAGTGCCATCATTGCTGCGGTCATCCACAATGATCACCTCAAAGTTGGGGTAGTCCTGGGCCAGCAGGAGCGGAATAAGCGCTTTTAGGTTTTCTTCTTCGTCGTGAGCACACACAATGACTGAGACACCCACTTCAGTTTTAGCCAGCGTTTTCTGCCGCTTATTGACTTTGCTCAAGCCAATCCACCATTTGAATTGAAAGAAAAGATGAATGAAAAGAAAAAAACCACACAAGGCTGGTACTAAATACTCCATGTAAAACGCTCAAGTTTTCAAAAGCATCAAAGATAGGTTTTTTAGCCAATTAGATGATCGAATTGAAGGGCTAAATATGAAGTGATGATTTTCAGTAGTGGTGCACAAAAAAAGGAGCGACATGCGCCGCTCCTTTTCAAACTCCAACAACGAACTATCAATTATTCAGAAATCAGTTACCTCTTGTGCTTAGCTGACGGGCCGTTGCGGTTGTCGCCGGTTGAAGACCTCTTCTGTAACCTCTTCTGTAACCAGTACTTTCTGTTTTGCTATTAGTATCCGCCACTCTGCTTTCGCTGGCCTGGCCACGGTACTTATCATTTGAGCTGCCTTTTCCAGTGTTTTGGTTGTTGTCACGGCGCCCGTCTTTATCATAACTCTTTCCATTCTGGCTATCACGGTATTGATTATTGTCACGACGGTCGTTATCATATTTGCCATGTTGCTGACCTTTCTGATGGTTGTTGTTGCCATAATTGTGGTCATTGTTATAATGGTGCTTATTATGATGGTTGTGGCCATGAGCGTACCCTTTGTTGTAGTAATGGTATTTACTGGCAACCACTACAGGTCTTGGACGGTAGTACCTCTGGTAGTGATTGGCGTGGAATCCACAGTAGCTGTCACAAATGTGATGAGCAAAGTGGGAATTCACGATCTGCACCGAGTTCAGGATTCTACCGTAGTGGTCTATATTCACTGACACGAAGGTGCCTCTGTTTTCAAGGATAATTTCGAAGTCAATGAAACCTCTGTAAGGTACCTGGCGAACATGGACTACATCGTAACCGTAGTACGAACGATTGATTTTGTACATCACTGCCTGCGGCACATTCCAGCTCAGCTGGTCGCCGTAGCTGCTATAATAGAAGGCAAATGAAGGTTGTGAAACAGCTTCTGTAGTACTAACCAGTACCAGCAAGCTCAAACTCAGAATTAATGTAGAAGTTTTCATGACCGTAATTGTTTGGTTCTGGTCTGATATATGCAAATGGCGGGCCAAAAACACAAGTAATTATATATCAATTAGTTAAGTTCGTTTTGGAGGGCGGGTGAAGAATAGAGTGGAGTCATCGTACCTCCGAATCATGTTGACATGAGGGAGACTGATTAGGAAAAGACCGGGAGTATTTCTCATTTTACCTCGAGTTTTTTGGTGTACATCGAAGTTTTTTGAGCGTTCGATGGATGGACTATTTCTTCGTGCTAAGAAACAATCACAAAAGACACATGAAGATGAAGGCTAAATCAATTATTGGAATGCTTGCCCTGGTAATGGCGGCATCCTCATGCACTGTTCAGTCGTTGCACCCATTGTACGATGAAAAAACTATGATCTATGAGCCCTTTTTGAAAGGAGAATGGATAGATGATGATGGCAATAGCTGGGTAATTAAGAGAGCTCAAAGGCCGGATGCCAATCAACTGAAGAAGGAGTTGGTAAACCCTAAGGCCTATCAAATAACCTACCATGGGGATTCGGTTGAAACCAACCTGGATGCCTATATGATGAAACTGGATGGGACCTATTTTATCGATTTGTTTCCAGCAGAAAACTATGACAAAGAAATAGGAAACGACATACTCCTGGGGAATTTACTTCCTGTCCATACCTTTTCAAAGGTGGAAACGCAGGATGACAGTTTATACATCTATCAGTTTGACAGCGAATGGCTCAGTGACCTGATAAAAAACAACCAGATCAGAATTTCGCATGAAGTAGTAAAAGCCCATGGGGCCGACAGGGTGGTGTTGACAGCATCAACGAACGAGCTTCAAAAGTTTGTGGCGAAATATCACAATGACCCCAAAGCTTTCAGCGAACCTGATAAGTTTGTCAGAAAGCGTCAGTAAATGATGAAAAGTAGTAAGCAGTTGTTCAAAAAGACAGTATCCAACAGGTTGGTGCAGCACCTGGCCTTTTGGGTGCTGTCCTTTTATGTGTTGCTGCGGATTTTTTCTACTGACAGCGAGATTCGTAACATCGATTACATCTACGACGGACTATTTCAATTCACACTAATCATACCCGTCTACCTTAATCTCTTTGTTCTGATCCCGAAACTGCTGGACAAGGGCAGGTACTTTCTTTATATCGCTTTAGTCGGTTTTTCCATCCTGGTGTTTAGCCAGCTTAATACCTGGTTTTTCGATTATCTTGTTGATTTTCTTCTGCCGGGCTACTACTTCATTAGCTACTATGAGTTAGTTGACATCATTCAGTTTTTCGCAGTATACATGGGTGCGAGCACCTTGCTGAAGCTATCGAAGGGATGGTTTCAGCTTGCCGAGGCGAGAACCAAACTAGCGGAGACCCGACAAGAAAAGCTGGATGCAGAGTTGGAGGCACTTAAGTCGCAGGTCAACCCACATTTCCTTTTTAACAGCCTCAACAACCTTTATGGTCTTTCCCTGAAAGGGGATAAGAAGACGCCAGCCTCGATATTGAAGTTGTCGGAGGTTTTACGTTACATGATTTACGAAGCAAAAGATGAGAAGGTACGGCTTGAAAAGGAGATAGCTTTTATCGAGAATTACATCAACCTGCAACGGTTGCGATCCGATCACCATGCCAGGATATCATTAGAAATCGTTGGTGAGGTAAGAGAACAAAGAATTGCTCCATTACTGTTTGTTCCATTTGTTGAAAACAGCTTTAAGCACGGCATAAAAGGGGAGACAGGCGAATCTTACGTTGATGTGAAAATGGAAGTTGGGGACGACTTTGTCGATTTTACTTGTCGCAATAATGTGGGAAGTATTGACGATGTGGAGCAAAAGAAATACGGGGGCATAGGGCTGGAGAATGTGAAAAAGCGGCTTGAGTTGATATATGAAGACCGCTATACCCTGGAGTTGGATGAAGCGGAGGACGAGTATAAAGTTCACTTAACAATAGAACTATGATCAAACTCAGGTGTCTTATTGTCGATGATGAACCGCTATCACAAGAAGTGATTGAAGGCTATGTGACCGACACGCCACAGTTGGAATTGGTGGCCAAATGCGGCAATGCGCTGGAGGCCGCTGAGGTAATTCGGAGTCAGCCCGTCGACCTCATTTTTCTTGATATCAACATGCCCAAGTTGTCGGGCATCAGCCTGGTGAAATCGTTAGCCAAACCACCTGCGGTTGTGTTCATCACTGCCTATCCTGAGTTTGCGGTGGAAGGCTTTGAGGTGGAAGCAGTCGACTATCTGCTGAAACCATGCTCTTTCGAGCGATTCCTGAAGGCAGTTGGCAAAGTTGAGAACTATTTGCAGGCCTCTGGGAGAAAGCAGCTAGCAGACTATTTTGTAGTCAAGGCTGATAAAAAGCTGCACAAAATAGCGCTGGAGGATATTCTTTATTTTAAGTCGATTGGCGACTATGTGAAGGTGTATACCCGTGACAAAGTATTGATCACCAACGAGACCCTGAGGAATATTGAGGACGAATTGCCCTCACCAAAATTCATCAGGCTGCATAAATCTTATATAGTGTCTCTGCATGCTATTCAATACCTGGAAGGCAACCAGGTGAAAGTGGGAGAGGAGATGTTGCCGGTAGGCCTGACTTATAAGGATAAATTGATGGAGGGGTTGGGGGGGTAAGAGCTGATACGTTTTAACTATTTTCTAAGTATTGGATACTATAGATATTTAATATTGCCGATTGGTTTTCAGGAGAATCTAGACCGAATCCAAGGTTATAGATATTGCCAACCTTGTCAAAAAATTTCAAAGTACCATAAGCGTTTAGCCCTTCACTTGGGGATGGTAAAGTTATTGATTTGTAAATAATTTTTTCCCCTGGATTTATATATTTTACTAACGCTTCGAACTCAACTTTTTCACTATTTATCGTTATCGAAATATCTGATGTGAGCAGAGCAATTGAATGATCCATTACTGGAATAGCAAGCTCGTAGTATTTGCCATTTTCATACCATAAGATATAGCCAGAAGAAAAAGAAGGTCTTACAGATAGCCTAAGTTGGTTCTTTACCAGATTCAAATTTTCTTCCTGGGCTTTTCGAGTCATCCTAAGACTTTCACTTTGGTCAGTCATCTCTTTGGCTTGCATTTCCAATATCTTAGTGTTTTGAGAAAGCTCTTCTTTCTGCATGAGAGACGTCCAGATAAGAAGAGAAAATGCTAGTGCCGAGAAAAGAGAGTTAACGAGGCCAAAAGTGTCGCCAAGTGTGCCTGGCTCAATTCCAGCCAAACTTGGAAAAAATAAAATTAGCCAATCCCATTTTATCACGATAGCGAAATTCATCATCCACAAAAGAATTACCACAATAGAGGTAATTATTATTATTTTGATAGTTCCTGTAGATGATCTCATACAATGAATTTGATCGCTGATTTCAATCTGAAGCTACCAATAAAATAGTAATTCTCATCGAGAATTCGCCTCCTTATCCACCATTATATAAGCCTGCGGAGATATATGCACAATGCTGGCAGGCAGACTCTCGATTGGCTGTGAGGCTACCACTTTAGCAATAATGCCCGCTTTCTTTTCTCCATTCGCCATAATAATGGGCAGCCTGGCTTCCTGAAAATGCTTCAATCCCATGGTGATACCAGTGGAGAGTTTCGTTTCTCCAGGAAAGTATTTTTGGCCGACCGTGATGGTTTCTTTGGCCAGCTGGCTGATGTGGGCATAGGTGTCGAAAGAAGTGCCAGGCTCATTCATGCCAATGTGGCCATTGAGGCCTATTCCCACCAGCATCACATCCAAACCGCCATGTTGGTGGATCAGCTCATTTACCTCATCACACTGCGCCTGCACGTTGGGTTGGGTACCATCAAAAAAAACGATCTGCTTTTCGGGAATGTTCAGTGGCTCAAAGAGGTCTTCATCCATCATTTGGCGGCACGAGCCTTTGGTGGTGCCGTTCATGCCATTCCACTCGTCGAGCCCAACAAAAGTCCAGCCAGAGACGTCGAGCTTGCCAAACTTCACGTCTTCCACGAAGCATTTGAAGACACCAATCGGCGTATGGCCTGAGGCCAGGCAGACCAGAGGATTGGGTTTGCCTTTTATACTTTCGATGATTAGATCAGCAGTCTTGCGAGAGAGCTCTTTGTAGGTGGTGTAGGTTTGGATGGTCATATCGTCTGAGGTGTTTTGGACTGGCGAAGATAGTGTGCCGAGCCTGGGTTACCAATATATGTCGTCCCGACGGGATTTGATAGGCTGACGTCTCGTGACTAGTCCCGTTAGGGACGACATAAAGGTCGATAGGAAGCAAGCTAGCGACAAATCAGAATCCCGAAGGGATGGCATATAGTTCTAGAGGCTATTCTGGCTCTTTGAAAATGTAGCGCCGGTCATAATCCACTTCGAATTTCTTGAGAAATTCCTCATATTCTTCCAGAAAGGTCTTTTTTCGATGGTGCTCTTCTTGATTATGGATATACCTTATAACATTCGGCACATGGGACTTGCTGTATGAGAAGGCTCCATATCCTTCTTGCCAGGCAAATTTCCGCTTGGTCAGCTTGTTATCATTGATCCATTTGGAAGAGCCTGATTTTATGTCTTGCAAAAGGTCAGAAAGGGACTGGGTAGGTCTCATGCCTATCAAAATGTGGATGTGATCTTCCACACCGTTTATAGCAAGCATTTTATGATCATAAGACTGAATTGTGCCCGTTATGTATTTATACAAGTCATCTTTCCATGCTTTTTCAATTAACCCCTGCCTGTATTTTACCGCAAAAACGATCTGGAGATGAATTTGTGTATAGGTGTTCGGCATGACTTAAATATAACAAATATGCCATCCCTACGGGATTCGATGGGCATCTTTTTCGCCCCTATGGGGCTACCGATGTGGCGTCCCGATGGGACTAGGGTATTACAAATTGGGCCTAAGTCTGACTCTAATGCTCAGATAAGGGAATGAAGCATCCCTGAGGAGTTCTGCAAACTATTTCATTCCCGGTCATATTTTTACAGTATCCCAAGTCCCGTTAGGGACGGCATATCGGTACATAGAGCAAATAGAATGACAAGATTCAAATCCCGTAGGGATGCCATATGGGTTTTAGGGCTTGCGAGTTGGGATTAGCGACGATACTTGCATCGCATTCTCTCTCTATTGCCAATTATTAAGCTATTTTTGCACCTGTTTTTAAAAGGGATGCAATTTAAACTTCAAGCTACAGACAAAGGATCGAAAGCAAGGGCCGGGCAGCTGAGTACAGGGCACGGTGAGATTCAGACCCCCATCTTCATGCCGGTAGGCACAGCGGGCTCCGTAAGGGGCGTGCATCAGCGGGAGCTGAAAGAGGACATCAAAGCACAGATCATCCTTGGCAACACGTACCATCTTTATCTCAGGCCGGGCCTGGATATTCTCAAGCCTGCCGGAGGGCTTCATGGCTTCAATGGTTGGACGGGGCCGATCCTTACCGATAGCGGAGGCTATCAGGTTTATTCCCTGGCCGATCAACGGAAAATCACAGAGGAAGGCGTAAAGTTCAAGTCACACATCGACGGCTCCAATCACCTTTTCACACCTGAAAATGTCATGGACATTCAGCGCACCATTGGCGCTGACATCATCATGGCTTTTGACGAGTGCCCGCCTTTTCCCTGTGAGCTGGACTACGCAAAAAAGTCCATGGAGATGACACATCGCTGGCTGGACAGGTGCATCAGCCATCTGCAAACGACAGAACCGCTTTACGGATATGAGCAGGCCTTATTTCCCATAGTGCAAGGCAGTGTGGACAAAGAACTCCGTACGATTTCTGCAGAGTACATCGCTTCCAGAGGCATGGATGGCAATGCCATTGGTGGCTTGTCGGTGGGCGAGCCTGCTGAGTTTATGTACGAAATGACAGACCTTGTTTGCAATATACTACCTGCCGACAAACCCCGTTATCTGATGGGAGTAGGCACGCCAGCCAACATCCTGGAGTGCATTGCCCTGGGGGTGGATATGTTCGACTGCGTGATGCCAACCAGAAATGCCAGAAACGGCATGTTGTTTACTTCTGAGGGGATTATCAATATTAAGAATGAGAAATGGAGGGACGACTTTTCGCCTATTGATGCAACGGTTGGTGGATATGCCAGCACTTTCTATTCCCGGGCTTACCTGCGTCATCTCATCATGAGCAAGGAAATGTTGGGGGCACAAATAGCTACGGTTCACAATCTTACTTTTTATCTTTGGCTGGTTAATACAGCAAGGGAAAAAATCATTGATGGTACTTTTGCGAGCTGGAAAGATATTATGGTGAAGAAGGTAAGCCACCGTTTGTAGCGAAATGAAGCTGATCGACAAATACATACTCAAGAAATTTCTCGTCACATTCTTTTTTGTGATGGTGATGCTTGTGTCTGTCATCTGTGTAATCGATTTCACTGAGAAGAATGATAAGTTCATCAAAAATGGTTTGGAAGCTGCGATCATCTTCAAATATTACCTCACTGTTTTTCCTTTCTTCGCCAGCTTAATCACCCCCATCACTGTTTTCATTGCTACTGTATTCATCACAGCCAATATGGCCGCCCGAACAGAAATAATTGCCATTCTGGCCAGCGGTATTAGCTTCAAACGCATGCTTGTACCCTATGCTATAGGTGCTATTCTTATCGCTATACTCACATTTTTTTTTAACGGATACATCATTCCTAATGCCAATAAATTCAGGATTGGCTTCGAAGTGGCCTACGTGAAAAAGGCATTTTATTTTGTTGAGAGAGATATTCACATGAAGGTAGGAGATGACACCTACCTGTACCTGCAGAGTTATAATAACAGCTCGGACGTGGCCTACAAAGTAACGCTGGAGAAGATAGAGGGAGATCAGATGAAAGCCAAGCTGGTAGCTAACCGAATGGACTGGGACTCAACAACCCACAAGTGGAAGGTAATCAACTGGCAGCTACGGGAGATTGATGGTTTTGAAGAGAAAATAACAGCAGGAACTCAACTTGATACGGCATTGAGCCTGTCTCCGGCGGATTTTACCAACAACTATGGTCGCCAGGAGACCATGAACATGAATGAATTGGAAGAGCACATTCAATTGCAAACCGCCAGAGGAGCGGAGGATGTAGTGATTTACAAAATTGAGAAATATATCCGCTATATGCAGCCATTTGCCGTCATCATCCTCACGTTTATAGGAGTGATCGTTTCAGCAAGAAAGTCGAGAGGAGGCACAGGCTATCTCATCGCTTTGGGCTTTGCGCTGGCCTTTCTTTACATCATTTTTTATACTTTTTCACGGGCAGTGGCCGAGGCTGGATCGATGGATCCTATTCTTGCAGTGTGGCTGCCTAACATTGTGTTTGGTACTATTGGAGGGCTCATGTACTTCACGCTTCCCCGATGACGAGTCAGTATACCAAAGACTATCTCCAGCTCCATTTCATTGTTTTCTTATGGGGTTTCACAGCCATACTGGGAATGCTTGTAAGCATGCCGTCGGTGGAGCTGGTTTTTTACCGCACATTCATTTCAGCCATCGCACTGGGCGTCATGCTGTTAGTCGGAAAGAAAAGCTTTGCGATAGGCACTAAGGACATTGTTAAAACGCTTGGTACAGGCATTATCATTGGCGTACACTGGATTCTCTTCTTTGCCGCAGCACGGCTTTCCAATATTTCCGTTTGCCTGGCCGGAATAGCTACTATTTCGTTGTGGACTAGTCTTTTGGAACCCCTTATGACCAAAAAGCGGGTAAAGGGCTTTGAGGTTGTGCTTGGCATGATGGCTATAGTCGGCATCGTTATTATTTTCAATGTGGAGTTCAAGTATGCCTGGGGGCTTTTCGTTGCCATTGTCTCTGCATTTTTAGCTGCTGTATTTACTGTCATCAACTCTCAGTTTACACAGCGGCACTACCATTTCACGGTCACGTTTTATGAAATGATTGGCGCCTCACTGAGCATCATTCTGTTCTTCCCGATCTATGGGGCTTACTTTTCCGATGGAGTTCAACTTGGGCTGCAAGGATATGACTTGCTCTGGCTGATTATTTTGGCGCTCGCCTGCACTGTGTATGCCTATTCCGAGTCGGTGAAGCTGATGAAGAGGATTCCGGCCTTTGCAGTCAACCTGGCCGTCAATCTGGAGCCTATTTACGGTATCGTACTGGCGTTGCTGATCTTCGGAGAGCAAGAGAAAATGAAACCGGGATTTTATCTGGGGACACTTGTTATTTTATCGTCTGTGCTGGTCTACCCATGGATCAATAGGTACTACAAGAGAAAAGCACTGGAGACCGATGTGTTGCGGTGATTAGAGCATAGTGGTCCAGCTACTCATTTCACCTGCCAGACTTGCTTTCGGTTTGTCTTCGAAAATTCCATACATCGTTGAACCGGAGCCTGTCATGCTGGCATAAACGGCCCCTTTGGCATAAAGCTTTTCTTTTACTTCCTTCAGAGCAGGGTGGTTGGAAAATACAGATTGCTCAAAGTCATTTACCAACTGGCCTTTCCATTTTTCAATGGGCTGGGAAAGGATATCAGTGATGCCTTGTTGCCTGTCATTAGGCTTTACTCCCGCATAGGCTTCTTTTGTTCCGATGTGAATACCGGGAAATACTAGGAGTAAATGGTATCCATTTAGGTCAGTAGGGAAGGGCGTTAGCTCAGTTCCCCGACCAAGCGCCATGGCCGGCTGGTTTTTCACAAAAAAAGGACAATCACTACCAAGCTGAGCTGCGTAGTCTTCCAGCTGAGCATTGCTCAACCCCAGCGCAAATTTTTTATTGAGCATCACCAGCATAAAAGCGCCGTCGGCAGAGCCGCCGCCGAGCCCAGCGCCCATAGGGATGGCTTTGTGGAGGTGGATGCTTAAGGGTGGCAGCGCAAAATCCCTTTGAAGTAACTGATAGGCTTTCAGGCAAAGATTGTCGTCACTATTGCCGGGGATGGGCAAACCCGATGATGTAAATGACAACGATTTAGCTTCCACTATTTCTAACACATCCTGTAGCGGAATAGGCAGAAAGAGACTAGAAATGTCGTGATACCCATCCGTTCTTTTACGAAGGATTTGAAGTCCCAGATTGATTTTAGCGTTGGGGAAGGTGATCACTGAGGGCTTTGGTTGTAGTCCGAAATTCTTTGCAAGGCGTGTTGATCAGGCAATGATAACCAACTGACAGGTAGTTAAACGGAGATGCCTGCTTTCGCAGGCACGACGATCCGTATACGCAAAGTTATTTCAATTACTTATTGAACATTTCAATCACCTCTTCAGAGATACCTGTGCTGGAGTATCCACCATCATGGTACAAGTTCTGCATCGTTACCATGCGGGTAAGGTCTGAGAAAAGCGAAATGCAGTAATCGGCACAAGCGCCGGCAGGTGCGTTACCCAATGGAGACTGCTTGTCGGCAAAGTCATAAAAGCTCTGAAATCCATCGATACCTGATCCTGCTGTGGTTTTTGTAGGCGATTGAGAGATCGTATTCACCCTCACGTTCTTCGCTTTTCCCAGTCTGTATCCGTAGCCTCTGGCAATGGATTCCAGCACAGCTTTGGCGTCGGCCATGTCGGTGTAAAAAGGATAGGTGCGTTGTGCAGCGATGTAGGACAAGCCAACGATGGAAGCCCATTCGTTGAGTGCGTCCTGCTTTTCGGCTACATGCATCATTTTATGAAAGGAAAGAGCAGAAATATCAATGGATTTCTGGTACCAGTCGTAGTTCAGCTCACCGTACGACTTCCCTTTGCGGATGTTAGGTGACATGCCGATAGAGTGCAGCACAAAGTCGATTTTCCCACCCAATATTTCGGTCGACTTACTGAAGAGGTTTTCCAATTCTTCCACAGAGGTAGCATCAGCAGGAATGATTTCGGCATTACAGGCCTTGGCCAGGTCGTTTATTTTGCCCATTCTCATGGCAATAGGTGCGTTTGTTAGTGTGAAAGTTGCACCTTCGGCGTGGGCTTTTTCAGCTACATGCCAGGCAATGGAGTTTTCATCCAATGCGCCAGAAATGATTCCTCTTTTTCCTTTTAATAGATTATAAGCCATAGTTCTTGTTTTAAGCGAATGTAATATGGGCAAAAATAGAAAAATTTAACTCAATCCTGTTGAAGTAACTCCCGTGCATTCTGCAGCGCAGATGCAGTAGGGGAGGCACCGGCAATCATCTTGGCAATTTCATTCACCCTCTCTTCCTCTGCGAGCAGTTTTACTTTACTCACGGCCTTATCGCTGCTGTTGTCTTTGTAAACAAAATAGTGTGCATCGCCTTTGGCAGCAAACTGAGGCAGGTGACTAATTGATATCACCTGGTGCTTCGTCGCCATGGTTTTCATCATACCTACCATTTTATTTGCGATCTCACCAGAAATACCCGTGTCAATCTCGTCGAAGATGATGGTAGGCAAAGCAGTTTTGTCTGTGAGGATGTATTTGATAGCAAACATGAGCCGTGAAAATTCACCACCAGAGGCTACGTCTTTGAGTTCCCTTGGAGTAATGCCCTTGTTGGCGCTGAAAAGGAAGCCAATTTCATCAACACCCGACTCTGTTGGGGGCACCAGCTTGTGGCTGACCTCGAAAGATCCCAAAGGCATGCCGAGCTCTCTTACGATCTCCACTACTGCCTTCGAGAAACTGGCGAAAGCAGACTTTCTATGCTCACTCAACTTAGCAGCCGCCAATGTCAATTCCTTTTCAGCTTCATCAAGCTCGTTTCTGGCATCGGTTAGGGTGTCGTCCATGTTTTGGACAAGTCTCACCTTTGCTTCAAGGTTTTGCTGAATAACGAGCAGCTCTTCAATAGAGGCCGCTCTGTGCTTCTGCTGCAGCTGATTGATCAAATCAACCCGCTCTTTTGTCAATTGGATTTTCTCAGGATCGTATTCAATCTGATCATCTTCTTTTTTTATTTCCTCGCCAATGTCCTGTAGCTCAATCACGGCGCTTTCCAGCCGCTCTCTGAGGGTATTGATTTTTCCTGAGAACTTACCAGCAGCAGAGAGGGCATGCGTTACCTGCGCCAGTTGGCTTTCAATAGAAAACTCTGCTTCGCTGAGTAGCTGCAGGCTTTCGTTGAGCCTCAGCTTGATTTCTTCGGCATGCTCCAGCGTGGCAAGCTCATCCTCCAATTGTTGCTGCTCGTCTGCCTTCAAAGCTGCTTTTTCGAGCTCTGTGTAAAGAAACAGGTTGTATTCCGCCTCCTTTTGCAGCTCAGCACTTTCGGTCACCAATTGCTCGTAAGCTTTCTTTTTCTTTCTGAAGTTTTTGAAAAAGCCGGTATAGCCATCTATCAACGACTGACTGCCAGCATAGGCATCGATCACACCCAGCTGAAACTTATTAGAAGCCAGCAGCAATGTGTCGTGCTGTGAATGGATATCCATTAAATGATCTCCCAGCGACTTGAGTACGTCAAGGGTAACGGGCGTATCGTTCACAAAAGCCCTCGATTTACCAGATGGGCTGATTTCCCTTCGGATCAGCGTTACTGCCTCGTAGTCAAGTTCATTTTCCTCAAAAAGTGGGGCCAATCTATAGGCAGAAACATCAAAAGAACCTTCCACTACACACTTTTCATTTTCGTTGTAGAGCGACTTGGTGTCGGCCCTGTTGCCAAGCAGCAAGCCAACGGCTCCCAGCATGATGGACTTACCTGCGCCGGTTTCACCTGTTATCATGTTCAGCCTGGGCGATGGTGTCATCTCCAGGTGTTCAATGAGTGCATAGTTTTTAATGAGCAGGTGTTTTAGCATGGTTGCCGGTTACTCCCTATTGTCTTTGCATTAAGGAAGCCAAAAATATAAGTTTAAATGTTTTGAAAGCCGAGTTCGGTGGAGAATTCTTTAAAAGAATCCCTCACTTCCAACGCTCAATTCTTGAGGATTGCCTGAAGTTTATCGTTTTCTCCCGGGTCGAGTTTGGTCAGGATATCGTAAGCCTGCTGGCGAACCGATCTATCTCCCTGTGAGTAAATATTTACCAGCTCATCGAGTTTGGCATCCATAAAGGCGATGGGGTAAATACTGTTAGGCCTTACGGCTTTTACTTGTTGGATTTTTTTTAGTGTCTCGAGCATCGCCACCCGGGACTCGTTTGGCTTTTCCTGAAATAGGTCGAGGCCCTTCAAGTGGTAGTCGTATGCTGCTTCACGTAGGGGGATCATGGCAGCGTTCATCAGGTTTTCTGTGAGCCAGTAGCGGTTTCGGTTGTTCCCAAACTGATCCCAGCCAACGGCTCCCGACTGCTGGGCATTGTTAACAACAAGAAACGCCTTTTCGAAATAAGGCGTGCCTCCCATTTTTGAGTACGTGTCGTAGTCCATACCCAGGATAATGTAGGCATAGTAGGCCAGCATCGATGTGATATTGCTGGTAAAGGCGTTCTCGTTGAACTGCAGGGGCTGCGACTCCGTGTAGTCAAACTGCCAGTCCCGGTCGGCGAAGTTGAAAACAAGCGATTCATACCCCGAATTATACACGGGCCGGGCCGACAGCACCTGAACAGCTGCCTTGAAGTTGCCAACGGAGGGCATTTCCTCCATGTTAATGATGATGTTGCAGTTTATCCGCTCTTCTTGCTTGTAAACGTCGTTCGTCCATTTGCGGCTGTTGAAAAACTGCGTAAACGCCTGCTCCATGTCAGAAAAGATTCGGCGCTCCGTGGTTTGCACCTGTTGTGCGTTCACTGTCACTTTGCAATTGAGCTCCTGGGCATTGGCAGTCAATGTCGCACACAAGGCGAATGCCATTGTCAGGCTATAAGCCCATTTTCTCGCACACCATGTCGACAATATCATTGGCCACTTCGTGTTTAGATTTAAGGTCAAACGTGCTGCTTCCATCATGGTCTAAGATAGTAATCTTATTTGTATCGTGGGCAAATCCCGCTCCCTGGTCTTTCAACGAATTAAGAACGATGAGATTGAAGTTTTTCTTGTTCAGCTTTTCCTTTGCATGAGCTATTTCATTGGTAGTTTCCAAAGCAAAGCCGACAGTAAATTGCTTTTTCTTCTTTTTGCCGAGTGTGGCTGCAATGTCGGGGTTTTTCACCAGGTGCAAAGTGAGCGTGTCGTCGCTCTTCTTAATTTTTTCCTGTGCGGGTGTGTCGGGGCGGTAGTCAGCCACTGCGGCAGCAAAAACGGCGATATCAACATCGTTAAACAGCACCTCGCAAGCTGTCAGCATTTCTTCAGCCGAACGAACTTTGGTGACGTTAATGGCAGCATGGGAGGCGGAAAGTGACGAAGGACCACTCACTACTTCCACTGTCGCTCCCTGGCTGGCAAACTGCTCTGCCAACGCAAAGCCCATTTTGCCAGTAGAATGATTGCCTATAAAACGAACCGGATCGATTGCTTCGTGTGTTGGGCCTGCAGTGATGAGCACTTTTTTTCCTGCCAGGCGCTGTGTTTTGCTGAAGTGCTTCTCCAGATGCTGCACTATGTGTTCAGGCTCTGCCATCCGGCCTACACCGCTCAGGCCACTGGCGAGCTCTCCATCTTCGGCATCGATGAGCTTATTACCGTAGGACAGAAGCGAGTTGATATTGGCGGTGGTAGATGGATGCTTGTACATGTCGAGATCCATGGCAGGGGCAAAAAACACAGGGCAGCGGGCAGAAAGGTAAGTGGCTAGCAGCAGGTTATCGCAAATGCCATTGGCCATTTTCGCTAGCGTGTTGGCACTTGCCGGGGCTATTACCATGACGTCAGCCCAAAGACCAAGCTCTACATGATTGTTCCAGGTACCGTCGGCGGAGTGAAAGAAGTCGGAATAAACTGCTTTCTTAGAAAGTGTGGAAAGCGCAAGCGGGGTGATGAAGTTTTTGGCGTCGGCAGTGAGAAGTACTTGCACCTCTGCGCCTTGTTTAACGAGTAAACGGGTAAGAAGAGCCGATTTATAAGCGGCAATGCTGCCACAAACACCCAGAAGGATTTTTTTACCTTGAAGCATGTTAATGTAATTGAAAAACTATGAAGCGGCCAAATTCATAACCAAAGGTCACTTTCAGCCGCTTCATCTTCAAATTAACGCTTTTCAGGCTATTCGAAACGAATTTGGTTGAAGGAAAAGCTAATTAAGCTGTTTCCTCTTCTTCGTTTCTTCTGAAATAAAGCTTTCCTTCCAGAAACTCATCTGTTGCCACGATGGTAGGCTTAGGCATCTTCTCATAGAACTTAGAGATTTCGATCTGCTCTCTGTTCTCGAAAATTTCCTCCAGGTTGTCTACGGTAGAAGCGAATTCAGCCAGCTTATTGCTAAGCTCCTCTTTCATTTCTGCAGAAAGCTGTCTGGCTCTCTTACCAACTATTACTACAGACTCATAAATGTTGCCTGTGGGTTTAGCTAGTTGCGCATTATCACGGGTGATAATAGATGCCTGCGAATTTGTTTTGTTAACTGCCATATCTTAGTTACTTGAAATACTTGCTAATTCACGTACCTGCTCCAGGCTGATCGTGTACATATCCTGGGCCTGCCGTACAAATTTACCTTCTGGAAATTTGTCTATAAACTTCTGGTAATAAACAATTGCTTCTCTGTATCGTTCCTCCTGCTTGCTCGGAATACTCTGCTGAGCATATTCGAACTGACATTTAATGCGAAGGAATGATCCCTCTTCATTAAACTCAGAATCGGGAAAATCTACTTCAAAGTTATTGAATGCCACAACCGCCGATTTGTACCTCCTGAGTTGGTAGTACAGACGGGCATTGTCAAAAGATTTCTTCTCTAATTTTAGCTGAAGATCGTCAATGATCTGCTGCGATTTGTCTTTGTATTCACTGTACGGGTACTTATTTATAAAGGTTTGCATAGATGC
Organism: Imperialibacter sp.; assembly: GCF_040222815.1. Classification (GTDB taxonomy): domain Bacteria; phylum Bacteroidota; class Bacteroidia; order Cytophagales; family Cyclobacteriaceae; genus Imperialibacter. The sequence continues at coordinate 150,087 of NZ_JAVKCH010000036.1, forward strand.
AATGGCCTCATAGGTGCTGCTTTGGTCGAGGTCAGTTACTGGGGACTCAAGATACAGCGAATAGGCATTCATATATTGCGCTTCCATGGCATGCTCACTTCTGGCGTAGGTAGTGGCAAATGTTTTGAAGTAGTGGGAGCTTAATATGTATTGCTTCTGATAATAGTAAGAATAAGCATAGTAGTACTCCGCCAGCTCAGCTTCTTTGGTTCCTTTAATGATAGGGATGATGTCTTCAAAAAGCACGTTGGCTTTGTAGTACTCTTCCTCCTCATAATATTTCATTGCCGCATCATACTTCCTTTTCCAGTCAGTGCTCTTCTGGATTTTTCGAAATTCGCTGCAAGAAACTGTGATGAAACCTATCGAAAGGTATAAAAGCGTTACTAAAAGCCGGGTTTTGAACATAAGCTCGCAAAATTAAGTGATGGTCAGCTAATTACCAATCTATTGTTGGCTGTTTTCTTTCTTTTTGACACCAGATGTGCCGTTAGGGTTGGGTTTTTTTGTCGGAACGGCGGTTTTAGATGGTAGGGTACCGCTTGCGTTGTTTGGCGAACCTCCCGCCGCACCTTTCGCTGAACTTGAAGTTGTGCTCACACCGCCTTTTCGGACAGGTTTTGTAGGAGAAGGTTTCTTGATGGCATTGCCCAGGCTGTCGGTTGTGATTTCTTCCGGCGGAACAGGGCTGAGTACCTGTAGAAGAGTAGGCCGTTCACTGGCCCGCCAGGCAAACCCATCCAGCTTTGTGAGCTCGGGCGTAATTTCGTGTGGCGGGTAGAATGTGGCCTCCGGTTTCATGTAGAACGAAATATTATTTAGGTCATTTCCCTTGAATCGCATGGTGATATTGCTGCATAGTATCCGGTTCATGCCCATCAGCAGGCTGTCGCCGTCGCTTAACACATAGTAAATGCTCTCACCGTTGCCATTTACGTCCACTCTCTTGATGGAATTATCAGCAAAGTAAGCCCTCATGTTTCGTCCCTTGACTTGATTAAACTGTTTGAGTGTATCCTGCGAAACGATGAATGCGTCTTTCTGCATGTACATCTCGTCGATCACGTTGTTTTTTAAATACAAACTGATCGTGTCAGATTCTATCTGATTCTTGAAGTTCCACAGCACCGGATCGAAATAGTAGGTGATAACAGAATCAGCTATAAAGTAGGCCAATGAATCCGCTTTTCCCTGCAAATTGGATCTGAACATCCGTACATGGTTGTAAGCCAGTATTCGCTTCAGCGAGTCTACATTATCTTCTATTGAGATCAGGGTGTCGGCAGCCAGGTAGAAGGTATCCGCCTGCATCATTTTTTTCATGACTGGGTTGCCAAACACCTTGGATAAACCTTTGTTTCTCCAGTAAACTCCCTTTTCGCCAGTGATGATGACATCATTGTTTTTTGCTGTCATTTTCACATGACCAGTAGCGGTGTAGTATTTATTGATGTCGTCAAAAAACAGCTCGTCTCCCTCCAGAATATAGTCTCTGGTGTCTATTTGTCCTTTGATAAATGAAGACTGCTCGGGAACGGTTTTGAACTCACCACCTTTCGAATACAGCATGGTGCTGTCAGAGGTGATGATCTCCGTTCGCCCGTCGGTGATGGCAATTTTGGTAATGGTATTGTACCGCAGTGTGTCGGAATGTAATGTGTATTCAGGGCTTAACAGCTCGACCTTGCCGTAGAAAGTGGCCCGGTCTTCAAAACCGTAGAAATAGCCCCGGCGGCTTGAAAGTGTGTTATTCAAATCCACCAGCTTACCATTGTTAAAGTAGTTGGCCACACGGGTGTCTAGTTCGTAGTCCAGAAAGTCGGTGTAAAGCCTGTTTTCGCCACTGGTGTACACCACATTTTCCCGCATCTGCGCCTTTCTGGTATTACCATCGTAAAAAAGCTTGTTGCCTGTAATAGTCACGGTATCGTTGTCAACAATTCTTACGTGCCCAAAAGCCTCCATGGAGTTGGTGGATTTTAGCATCACCGCCGAGTCGCAATAGATGATGGTGTTTTTCTGCGAGAAGGTCACTTTGTCCCACAGCTTTTCATAGGAGCCAGCTTTGTCTCTCACCACCATGCCATGCTCTGCCTTGTATTTGAGCTTCTCCTTGCGCTGCGCCTGGGCGGGAAGCGAGATGCCCAGCAGGAAGAAAAAGATGATGAGTATTTGAAAAGAGAATTGCCTCATTGTTTTTGTTAGTGCGTGGCAAAAATAGAGAAAGAACCTTTACTTGCGTAAAGTTCCTTTAGCTGCTTAAACGGCAAGGCAACCAAATGCGGTATGGATATCGAAAAAAAACTCCGTGAATTAAGAATTTTTATCCGGAAGTACGGCCTTTTTGATCCCGGCGAAACGATTTTGCTGGCGATAAGCGGGGGAGTCGATTCGGTGGTGATGGGTCGGCTAATGATGGAGCTTGGGCAATCTTTCGGTGTTGTGCACTGCAATTTTAAGTTGAGAGGCGAAGCTTCCGATGGCGACGAGGCCTTCGTGAAACAATTGGCCAACGAGTGGGGAGCACAATTTTTCTCCACCTCGTTTAATACCGCGGCTTTTGCAGAAGAAAACGGCTTCTCGATTCAAATGGCGGCCAGGGAGCTCAGATATAGCTATTTTTCCATCCTAAGTGAGCAACAAGGCAATGCAAAAATTGCCACGGCTCACCACGTTAACGATGCGCTGGAAACCATTTTGCTCAACCTCACACATGGGACAGGCTTTCGGGGGCTTTCTGGCATCACACCGGCCAGGGACCATTTTGTGAGGCCTATGCTGTTATTTACGGGCGAAGAAATAAGAGAAATAGCCGGTACACTGGCCCTGAAGTGGAGAGAGGATGCGTCGAATGCCAAAGATGACTACGAGCGAAACAAGCTGCGACACCATGTAGTGCCGGTGTTGGAAGAATTAAACCCTTCTCTGGGAGGTACCCTGAAGGACACGCTGGCCAGGCTTTGGGCAACTGACGTTGCCATTAAGGGTTCACTGGAAGTATGGCTGGCCAATTATGTAGTGGAAAAGGGCGACTACACCGAAGTAACACTGAAGGGAGCTGGAGAGCACTCCACGTTTTACGTCTATGAGTACCTGAAGGCTAAAACCTCGCTGGCCTACAAGTCTTTCAAGCAATTGGAAGCGAGTATTGAAGAAGGCACTTCCGGCAAACTTTTTTTCACTGATACCCATCAGATCAACCTGGACCGGGGCCGACTTATTATAAGCAGGGCAGGTGGGGATGAGGGTGATGAACCGATTCTTATTGAAGCAAATGACAAGGTGATAACATTTCAACTCGGAAAGCTTAGCTGTGAAAGGTTGGCTATGCCTGTAGCTATTGACAAATCACAGAACCTAGCTTTGTTAGACGCTGACTGCCTGCAGTTTCCCCTGGAACTTCGGCGCTGGAGAGAAGGAGACAGCTTTGTGCCACTGGGCATGAGCGGCCAAAAAAAGATCAGCGATTTTATGATTGATGCCAAAATTCCAGTAAACTTGAAAAGCAGGGTATATGTCCTGTTGTCGGGCGGCGAAGTGGTCTGGGTGGTTGGCAAAAGGATTGATGACCGATGTAAGATTACTTCTTCCACAAGCAGGGTGTACAAACTAAGTGTATGTTAAAGAGCATATTGAATCCATTCAGAAGGTCTTATAACTCAGAGGAACTCAACCTTTTTGGCTTTTTGCAAAAAGTAAGGCTGTTCGAGCGCCTGAGCTATGAGGAGATGGCGTTGTTTGTCCCTTATCTGTATCTCAGGCAGTATAAAAATGAGGAAGCTGTTTTTTTTAGAGGTGACCCCAGTCATGCGCTTTACATCATTAAGAGTGGGGAGATAGCGTTGAACATCGACGTGAAGGATAAATTTGAGGAGTTGTCACGGATCTATCCAGGCGATGCGTTTGGGGACAACACTGTGATTGAAAGTGCCACCCGAATATTTACCTCCGTTGTGGTGAGCGACAACGCCGAGCTTTATGTGATTCCGCAAGTAAACTTATTGCAGATCATGAATGATAACACGGTGATCAGGGCTAAGGTGATGACCTCGTTTGCTGAGATTTACAACGCCTATTCAGCCAACCTTGTGAAGTCGTACCGAAATCACTTCGGCTTTTTTGACCTGAGTTTGGCTTACAAAAGACGCTAAATATTTGCCGCACATATTTGTTAGCAACCGGGCAGGCCAATTAGTCAAAAGCTTGTTCGAATAATAGCTTGTATTTTATAGCTTTGTCCCGATTATTAAATGGTTCAACTCCTAAAAAAATAGACATATGAAAATTACCGTTGTTGGCGCTGGAAACGTGGGGGCCAGTGTAGCTGAATACGCAGCCATGAAAGAACTGGCTGACGAAATTGTGATCCTCGATATCAAAGAAGGCTTTGCGGAAGGCAAGGCAATGGACCTCAACCAATGTGCAACCCTCAATGGATTCAACTCGAGAATCATTGGTACTACTGGCGACTATAGCAAAACAGCCGGATCGAAAGTGGTAGTAATCACGTCAGGCATCCCAAGAAAGCCAGGCATGACCCGTGAAGAGTTGATCGGCACCAATGCTGGTATCGTCAAGTCAGTAACTGAAAATGTGCTCAAGCACTCTCCGGAGGCTATCATTGTGGTGATCAGCAACCCTATGGACACGATGACCTATCTCGCTGTTAAAACAAGCGGTATACCTAAGAATCGAATCATTGGCATGGGTGGCACCCTTGACAGCGCCCGTTTCCGCTACAGGTTGGCTGAAGCGCTTAACTGCAATGCCAATGACGTGCAGGGTGTTGTAGTTGGTGGGCATGGCGATACAACCATGATTCCTTTGACTCGTCTGGCTACTTATAATTCAACACCTGTATCCAACTACCTTTCAGCAGAGAAGCTTGAAGAAGTGTCGAAAGCTACGATGGTTGGTGGTGCTACACTTACCGGCCTGTTGGGTACTTCAGCATGGTACGCTCCGGGAGCATCAGGGGCAGCCGTGATTGAGGCCATTGTGCGTGACCAGAAAAAATTAATGAGCGCTTCGGTGTATCTCGAAGGCGAATATGGTCAAAAAGACATCTGCGTAGGTGTGCCTGTGATCATTGGCAAAAACGGATGGGAGAAAGTAGTTGACTTCAAGCTTAACGCTGAAGAAAAAGCCAAATTTGAGGCCAGCGCAGCAGCTGTTCGCAATATGAACGATGCTTTGGAGCTATAGTCCTTCAAATCACACATATAAAAAGGCACCGGAGAATTATCTCTGGTGCCTTTTTTATGACCAATCAGGTCTTCACTAATTTAAACCGCCTTCAGTGCACCTTCGTAATCTGGCTCCTGGCCAATTTCCGGCACAAGTTCGGTATATGCTACCCTGCCTGTTTCGTCTATCACTACTACAGCTCTGGCATCGAGGCCCTGGAACCTACCGTCGATAATTTCTACGCCATAGGCTTTGCCGAAAGCGTTGCCGTCTCTGAAGTTCGACAGCGTGATTACGTTATCCAGGCCCTCGGCGCCACAAAACCTTTTGGCTGCAAAAGGCAGGTCTTTGCTGATACACAAAACGACTGTATTGTCGAATGATGATGCTTCTTTGTTAAACGTTCTTATCGAGGTGGCACAGACCCTGGTATCCACACTTGGGAAAATGTTGAGGATCACTTTCTTTCCTTTGAAATCAGACAAAGATGCCTCCGACATATCTGCTTTTACCAATTTAAAATTTGGTGCTGAAGACCCTACTACAGGAAGTTCGCCAATAGTGGTGCATGGATTTCCACCCAATGTAATTCTAGCCATTTGAATAGTCTGTTAACGGTTTATGTGAACAACTAAATAATGAATGCTTTGTTAGAATACCGAGACGAAGCAGGAATAATTCCCCTTGCTAAGTAATAATCTATTGGGAGGTGAGGGTCAACAATGCAATCAGATCGATGGGATATGTACGCTTAATTTAGAACAGTATGGGTTCTTAACCAGCCACTCTTCAAGTGATATTTCCTTCATTGTACAAGGCTACTCTCTCAGGTTAATTTCTTTCTATATTAAAGAAAAAAACGAATGAGGAGACTTACTACTTTTTTATCCCTTGTGGCTTTAGGCTTGTCTGCCACTGGTGCCTTTGCCCAGGACAAAGGCATTATGGGCTTCAAAGATCCGGCTACTGAGCTGGAACTGGAGAAAAAATTTGATCAGCAATTGAAGGCTGAAAACCTCGATCAGTGGTTAAAGCGTATGTCGTCAAAGCCACACCACGTGGGGTCGCCATTTGACAAAGACAATGCCGATTTTATGGCTGCGATGTTTAAATCGTGGGGCTACGATGCTGAGGTGGTGAGCTACGATGTGCTGTTTCCCACCCCTAAAGTGAGGCTGCTGGAAATGACAGGCCCAACACGTTTTAAAGCGGGGCTTGTGGAGCCTGCGCTAAAAGAAGATGCTACGTCCGGGCAGACGAAGGAGCAATTGCCCGTGTACAATGCTTACTCAGCCGACGGAGACGTAACAGCAGAGCTCGTGTATGTTAACTACGGCGTGCCAGCCGACTACGAAGAACTCGAAAAGGCAGGCATAGATGTGAAGGGCAAAATAGTGATAGCCAAATACTATGGCTCATGGAGGGGCATCAAGCCCAAGCTGGCGGCCGAGAAAGGAGCTATTGGCTGTATCATCTATTCTGACCCGGCTGATGATGGCTATGTGCAGGGCGATGTGTACCCTGAAGGGCCTTACAGAAGCGAGCAGGGTGCTCAGCGTGGCTCAGTGATGGATATGCCGCTGTACCCTGGTGACCCTTTGACGCCAGGGATTGGTGCGACAAAAGACGCAAAAAGGCTGGATATCAAGACGGCACCTACATTGACTAAAATTCCCGTGATTCCGATTTCTTACGGCGATGCAAAGCCGCTACTTGATGCTTTGGGAGGCCCTGTAGCTCCCCCATCCTGGAGAGGTGGCCTGCCTATCACTTATCACATAGGCCCTGGCCCGGCAAAGGTTCACCTGAAACTGGAATTCAACTGGGATATCAAGCCTGCTTACAATGTCATTGCCAAAATGAAAGGCAGCGAATTTCCTGATCAGTGGGTGATTCGTGGCAACCACCACGATGCGTGGGTAAATGGTGCTGCCGACCCGGTAAGTGGCATGGTGGCTTTGATGGAAGAAGCGAGGGCAGTTGCTGAACTGACAAAGACGGGCTGGAAGCCCAAAAGAACGCTGGTTTATTGTGGCTGGGATGCCGAAGAACCTGGCTTAATCGGGTCAACTGAATGGGCTGAAGATCATGCTGCAGAGCTGAAAGAAAAAGCGGTTGCTTATATCAACACCGACGGAAATGGTAGAGGATTCCTTTTTGCAGGTGGATCTCATACGCTGGAAGAGCTGGTGGGAGAGGTAGCGGCCTCGGTCACCGACCCGCAAAAAGGGGTGACGCTGGCAGAGAGACGAAAGGCATTTGACATTGTGAACTCAGGCAACCCAGACCACAAAGGGTTCCAAATAAGCGCATTAGGGTCAGGGTCTGACTTTACCCCGTTTATTCAGCACCTGGGTATCGCCTCGCTCAACGTCGGCTTTGGTGGTGAAAGCGGCGGAGGAGAGTACCATTCCATTTACGACTCTTACGACCACTATTCCAGGTTCCAGGATCCTGGGATGGTGTATGGAGTAGTGCTGGCACAGGTTTGCGGGCGTTTGACCATGAGGCTTGCCAACGCCGATATTCTTCCTTTTGAGTTCGATCATTTCTATAGCACTGTTGCCACTTACGCCGATGAGGTAATGAAGCTGCCGGAGCAAATGAGAAAGGAAGCGGAAAAGATCAACGGTATGCTAAAGCAAAACTACTACGACCTGGCTGCCGATCCGAAACAGCCTAACTATAAGCCACTACCCCCCAGCGAAGTGCCTTATCTTAATTTTAGCCCATTGCAAACATCACTGGCAACATTGAAGGAAAAGGCAGCTGTGGTGGAAGGCTTGCTCAAGGCGGGAAGCATAGCACCTGGCAATTGGACGAAAGTGAATGAGTTGCTCTATCAGTCGGAGAGGACATTGATTGATGAGAGCGGACTGCCCAGGAGAGATTGGTTTAAGCACGAGATTTATGCGCCAGGTTTTTACACAGGATATGGCGTAAAAACGCTTCCTGGTGTGAGAGAAGCTATAGAGCAAGAGGAATGGGCAGAAGCTCAGGAAGAGATAGTCACTTTGGCTGCAACGCTTGACAAGTTCAACAGCCACCTCGATAAGATCATTGACGCTGCAAAGTAATTACCCCGGCAGCATCCTCGCCATAGGATGCTGCCGGATTTATGTGGAAAACCACATTTTTTAAAATATTATTTGGCTAGCTCCGTGAAATCTGCTCAAAGATTTCAATCTTTAAGAATTTACTATCAACTCTAGTCAGTATGAGACACCTATTCTACAGGTTCATTGTCATCTCTGTAATTTTTATTGGCATTGTAAGCTATTTCTGGCCCCCCATGTTGTGGGCATTTATCGTTATTGGCCCATTGATTTTTGTGGGCATTATGAACAGGCTTCAGAAGAGCCACACTATCCTCCGAAATTTCCCAATTCTGGGATACTTTCGTTACCTGTTTGAGCTGATTTCTCCTGAGATTCAGCAGTATTTCATTGAAAAGTCAACGGATGGAAAGCCATTTAGCCGCAATCACCGTGCGCTGGTGTATCGCAGGGCAAAAAATGTGAACGCTACTCACCCTTTTGGCACTCAACTGAATATCAACGATGAACACTATGAAGGGATAAGGCACTCGATATATGCCACCGAGCCTGTGAAGGAGTTTCCAAGGGTAGATATAGGAAGTAAATTTTGTAAGCATCCCTATAGTGCTTCTGTGCTCAATATCTCGGCTATGAGCTTCGGGTCGCTGAGCAAGAACGCCATTCTTGCCCTGAATAAGGGGGCAAAAAAGGGCAACTTCTACCATAATACTGGCGAGGGTGGTCTTTCACATTATCACCTCGAAGGAGGAGGAGACATTACCTGGCAGATAGGAACCGGATACTTTGGCTGCCGCACGCACGATGGAGATTTTGATCCCGACGAATTCAAGAAAAAGGCTGCTACTCCCCAGGTAAAGATGATTGAAATCAAGCTTTCGCAAGGGGCGAAGCCTGGCCACGGTGGTGTGTTACCCGGATCAAAGAATACCGAAGAAATTGCAAAGATCAGAGGTGTGAAGCCTCATACCACTATTATTTCACCTCCTAGTCATAAGAAATTCAGCGATGCGAAAGGCCTGGTTCATTTTATCGCCGAGCTACGTGAACTTTCCGACGGGAAGCCGATCGGTTTTAAGCTTTGCGTGGGACGGACGGAAGAGTTCATTGAGCTATGTAAGGAAATGAAGGAAGAGGGTGTTTGGCCAGACTTTATTACCGTTGATGGGGCAGAAGGCGGCACTGGAGCAGCTCCACTTGAGTTCTCAGACTCCGTGGGCATTCCGCTTGAGCCTGCACTGATATTTGTGCACAGCACGTTGAAAAAGTTCGGATTGAGAGAAGAAGTAAGGGTGATTGCCAGTGGCAAGGTGCTTACCGCTTTTTCTATTCTACGGATGAAAGCGCTAGGAGCAGATATCTGCAATTCCGCCAGAGCGTTTATGTTCAGCATCGGCTGCATTCAGGCGCTGCGTTGCAATACCAACGATTGCCCCACGGGAGTTGCTACACAAGACGGTGAACTGGTCAAAGGCCTTGTGGTCACTGACAAGGCTGAAAGAGTATACAACTTTCACCATAATACTATTGAAGCGGTGCTCGAGTTGCTGGGAGCTTGTGGCTGTAAGCATACTGAGGAAATCAACATTAGCATGTTTGTGAAAGGAGACGAAATGGTGGCCCTTACTAACCGCTATTTCCCCGATTCGGTATTGAACAGGGTAGACGAATAAGGAAGAGGTTGAAAGCTAGAACTTAGTCACCTTCAGAGCGACCAGCTGAGTGGGGGTGCGGTTGCCTTTGTTGCCGAAATTGTTGTCCGAAACCAGTAGAAGGTATTGGCCGTCAGGAGTGAAGGTGGCCCCCTCGATATTATTGACTTTGTAGGGTTGTCCGCCCAGCTTGAGGTCTTGACTGAATGAGAAAATCTTTTCAGGCACCAATACCGACTCTCCTGACTGTGGACAGTCGGAGTCGTTATTTTTGGATGCTTCGATCAACGTAATCTTGTAAATATTCACTTCGTTGCGGTCCTCTGCCTTCAGGTAGTCCCGCTCGATGACCAGCAACTCATAGTCGCTCAGAGCCACCAAGGAGCTAATGCCATTGCCTTTGGTATTCCATTGCATTTGATACCAGTATGTTTTGGTGCTATGATCTGCCAATGAGTACTCAAGAATCGGTAAGATGCTCCGGCACCCGCTCGTTGGCAGTGCCCTTTCCATAGCCAGGAAAAGCTTCTTGTGATCGGGACTGATGGTGAGGCCCTCAAAGCCGCTATTGTCGTACATTTCTCCATAGTATCTGACGGGCAGGTCTTTGATGTTTTGGAGTTTTCCTGAAGCGTCGGCTTGCCACACAAGTGTCTTTTCTACATTGTCAATATCCCTCTCATCGGACACAAACATGCTTGATCCTGAAAGCGCCATTCCTTCACCACGAATTTGGCTTTCCGCCAGATAGTATACGTCTTTGTAAACGATGCTCAGGCTCTTTATTGGGTCGATGCTAAATGTGTAGTACCGGGCTGGAAGGCCATCGGACAGTAAATAGTAGTCACTTTCGTGCCCGGAATATGTGATGGCGGAAATGCCTCCAAAGGGCTTTTCCTGGCCTTCAAAAACGCCCGATGTATCGAACGGGATTTCAATAAAGAATGAGTGCTCGGTGTCAAAAGAGACTTGTGCGTCCACCCAATGCGAGATACAAAAACAATGGAAAAGGAAAGCGAGTGAACAGGTTAGTCGGCGGGTTAATTTCATCGCTCCAATTTATATATATCGAAACCGATTATTCCAATTTATTGCGGAATTCTTCGAGCGCCTGGGTGTTTCCAATCACCGTAATTACGTCGCCCAACAATAACTGTGTATCCCCGTGCGGGATGAAAATCTCGTTGTTTCGACGGAACATCACCAGAGAGCCCGAGGGAGGAAAGGCTATTTTTTTTACTTTTTCTCTGTCGTGTTGAGAATTGCTCATGAGAATTTCTTCGACCCTGTATAATCCAAAGCTTTCTGAAAAGGCCTGGTAGGAGTCGGGCCTCATGATTAGGTTTTCCACATGGCTGGCAAGCGTGTCTTCAATGTTCACAAGCTTCACTCCCGAGGTCTCACTAAAGAGTGTGGAGTGCTTGTCCTTCGTAAGCGTGATGGTTTTTTTGTGATTCAGCTCTTGTTCCAGAAACAAAGCCAGGTTCTTGTTCATGGCAAATGAATCAGTCAGAATAACCACCTGGTCGGTCGGTCTTATCTTCAGTTTACGAAGGTAGTAGGTGTCCAGGTTAGGCACATAGGCTGCTTGAATTCCTTTTTCCTTTAAAGCTTCGACATCTTCTGCGGTGGTTACCACGGTAAAGAGGTTCAAACCATGCAATTTCAAACGCTCTGCGAGCAAAAGACTTGCTTTGCTGCCTCCAAACAAATACAAATTAAAATTCACTTCGCCTTCGCTGTGAAGCAATTTGTAAAGCATAGGAGCCAAAACGGATGCGAGGATCGAAGCAGCTACAATGCCGGAATTTGTAGACTGGCTGATTACGCCAAGCGAGAGGCCTATTTGAGCAGTAGCTATACTCAGCCCCATTCTCGATGACAACAGGAGGCCTCCTGAAAGGGCTTTTTTCCATCCAAATATCTTTGCCATGGCAAAAGCAGGCAATACCTGAGTGATAAAGAATCCGGCCAAAATAGACAGGGTTAATGGGATTGATCTTTGAAACTCACTCAGGGCAGAGATGTCGAGATTGACACCCACCATCACGAAGAAAATGGGAATAAAAAAGCCATAGCTCATCCCATCAAGCTTAAACATGAGAGCGGATCGCTGCTTGTTCAAAAACATGGAGAGGAGAGAGCCAGCAAAGAAGGCACCCAATACAAGTTCTGTTTTGATAAGGTAGGCCACCACCACGAAGGACAGCAGTAACGCAACGGTACCACGAATTCTGATTTGGGAGGCGGCGTGTTCAAGTGTGTAAAGTAATTTTTGAAACGTACGTATCCCTATCAGCCATCTTCCGGCTTTGTAAGCGACAAAGAAAACCACAAAGATGACCAGGAAGAGAAGAAGCTCAGATTCAAACCCATTCTTCAGGATTCCTGAATAAATGGAAATCAGAATAATACTCATGATGGTGGCAATGGCACCAACCATCAAAATGATTTTTCCAAACTTTCGGCTGAGCTCGCCGTCAGCCTTAATAATAGGGACGATAACACTTAACGCCACGGTCGGAAGAAGCATGGAAAAGAAAACGACGTCGGTGTTAAAGAAAAAATGCAGAAGCAAGGAAAATGGGATGGCGAATAAAAGTGATCCCGTGTAGATGGTGATAGCCAGCAACATTGAATTGCTTACCAGATCTATTTTTCTGATTTTTTTTGGAATCGAGCGGTATATTTCTCCAAGGTCAATTTCGAGCCCCGAAAGAAATATAAGGAACAGAAAGCCCGAGTAAGCTAGCAACCGCATGTAGGGAGTTTCTTCAATCCAGTCAAGCACGTAGGGGCCAATGATAACGCCCACAATGATCTCGACAATGACCGCCGGGATTTTGGTTACCCGTCCCCAGGTCAATGCCATAGGCACCAGCCAGGCTACCACCATGATTATAAAAAGAGGAAGGTAATTAATGCTATTTTCCATAACGAAGGTTGACTTTTGGGTTAGGTCGACCCCCAATATAACAATCACAGACTGCAATCAGAATTTTGACTGATATGAACTCAAAACTTGCACTAACTATTACCGTGATAGCAATATTCTTTGAAGCAAGGAATGATTCACTTTGAGTTGCCTTGCTTGCTTGTTAGGGAGAACAATTAGTTATTTCCCTCAAGTATTTGCTTTAGCATTTGGAGGTCTTTTTTGTTCGCTTTTCGTATCATAGCAGCCATGAATGGGGAAAATAGTCGTGAAAAGCCAGCAGGGCTGCCTGCATTTCGCAGGGTCATTTTAGTGCCCCCGTTTGAGGAGCTTTCCCAGGTGTAGGTTGTTTCCATTGGAAATGGCCCCTGTGCAGTTCGCATGACAAGCTTATGTTCCGGAACGAGTTCTACAACTTCGTATGTGTATTCCAGCCTGCGGCCAAGGAATTTTGCAATGAAAGCCACCTTACTTCCTACTGCTATCGGCCTGGGGGTTTTCCATTCGACAGATTTTATATTCACATACCACTTCGGTGCATTGTCGGGGTCGCTGGCGTAGATAGCCACTTTTTCGATTGGCTTTGAAAAAGTTATTTCTGTTGTAATGTCTACTGACTGCATTCCTTTAATGTTTTTGTTGGTGACTAATGACGATTAAGTCTGGTGATCCAGGACAATTTAGCATAGTGGAGGTGATCTATCGGTTTTTTAAGTGGCAGTGTGCAATTTCCTACAGTTTGAACCGCAGTCCGGCGTTGATCGTAACAGGCAGGGTAATGACGGTGCTGTTCATTATATCAAGGCGAAGCTTCAGGGGAACAGTTAATCTGTCAGACAGTGAGATGTTATAACCACCAGCGAGCATAAAGCCCACTTCCAATCCGTCGGAGAAGTTCAGTTCGGGGCCAATATCAAAGGATACGGCTGAGTTTATGCCAAATCTAACGATTGGGGTTATCCTAAAGGCGGTTACCGAATAGTCCCGGTAGATCACCTGGGTGCCGAAGGGTATCCTTACGCTGTACCAGTACAGGTGGTGATACATCAGCTCTGCGCCGTACCCTATATTTTCGCTGGCTGCATAAAAATATTGGACACCAATTCCAGCGCTAAGTTGGTTCCAGTCGGCGACATAGGACCCGGAGACTTCATCTTTTTCAACAAGGGCATCAAGATCCACTGCTGTGTAGCCCGCAGCGGCACTCACTTCAAATGTATTTTGAGCCATACATGAAAAGGATAGTATCGTTGCGAATAGAAGAACTGAGTAATTTTTCATGGCCGTAGAGTTTAAAACGGTGAAAGAGATTGTTGTTTTCGATACTTCAATTGTTGATCGGTCAGCTACTATTTTGCCAGGCCTGTTTCAAATAAGAAATCCACTTTGCAGAATTTAGCTTGTGAGTTTGATTGTCTCTGCCACAGAGGGTTACGTTTTCGTTATTACTAATTTCCATTTCCTATGAGAACAAAAGGACCCCAATAGTATGGGCTGCTGCGGAACCTGTTAGCAACGCCCACTTCCTCTTCCAGTCGGTTTTCCCATTTTAATTTCACCCCTCTGCTGTCGGAAAGCTGAAACTCCTGCTTCAGCATCGCTCTTTGTGCCATGCCAAGTGCTTGCGCAGGCGAGTTGTCTTCACTCAAGAACTGATGAAACTTGGTCATGAGTAGCGAGGTGGACAGGTCATCCACAGTCCAAAGGCTTACTATGACCGCCTCAGTGCCAGCATAAAGAAATGCTCTACTCAAACCCACCAATTCATCACCATTATTCAAGTCGCCGAGGGCAGTTTCACAGGCGCTGAGGGTTACAAGTTTTGAAGAGAGCTTCATATCCATGATTTCATTTACTGTCAGCCTGCCATCCTCTTGCTCAGATGCGGACATGAGCAGATAGGAGTATAAGGGTTGCTTGTCGGACAGCACGCCATGGGTGGCAACATGAATTAGGTTATATTGATGAGCATTTTCTTTGAAGTAATCTTCGGAATTTCCTTCGCCGTACCTCGGAGTGTATTGCTGATAAAACTGTGATATCTGATTGATCTCAAACTGGGTGCCGGGCAATGCCTTGTGCGCTCCAATGATGTGATTGCCCAGTGCTACACTTAGCATTTTTCCATTTTCGCCCTTTGAGTTGCTACTGAGATAGTATATAGCAGCCGATGGATTGAAGAATAAGTTTTTGTCGGCTATTAAATAGACACCCGTTTCATCAACAAGGGCTTGAAATGGCAAGAAATGCAGGCTACTGTGAGGGATAATGCCAATATTGTCATACGGTTGAATCCATTCGTTAAGGGGGGCGATGAGCTGCGAGTGAAGTGAGGCTAAACGGTTGTCAATTTCGCTTTGCAGGTTAAACTTGATAGAATTGCGCAGCGCCTTGATGTCGTTTTTCAGTTGCCCTTGGTTTGTTTCGAGGAGCTTATAGTGAAACAGGCCGTTGCCGATCACCCACGCTACTACCTGCTCCTTTCCGACCCAATACTCTATCAGAACGGTTTCCTTATTTAGTTTCGATTGTACATCAGGCAGTTGTGGTGGATCCAGCGATACCATTCCGGCATATGCTGGATTTGCAAGTTTGACTCTCTGCACAACTTCTTCATATTCTTTTTGTGTATTTTCAAGTTCAGCCTGGATGGCCGATTCATCCTTGCCACTCAATTCATTGCGCTGGATCTGCTGCCCGAGTAGTTGGATTTTTAACCTTAGTGATTGCTCTCGTTCAAGCAAGGCGTTGTCAACCGATTTTCTTGGCGGCACTTTCTTATTTCCCAACATGTCCAGGAAAGTGCGAGACCTCGCCCGCTCGTTGAATATGAAGGCTAGTTCACCCGCAGGAACCTTCCGTCCCCGGTAATTTACTTCCACGCCTTTTCGAAGAATACTTTGAATGAGTTGATCATAAACAATCGTTTTGTCCTCGAAGAAGGAGCTTCGAAACTCTTCAATTGTGATGGAGCCACGAATACCCTCTATAATGTCAATAGATAGAAAGTATGCGTGAATAGCACTGTCCGTTTTATTTAATCCATCGAAGGCAAGCCCCTTCTGAAACCAAAGTTGCCATTGTGCATCCGGCTGGTGCCCGGCTTGACCATTCAACCTGATCGTTTCGTTGAGCAGAGAGAGTGCCATCTGGTATTCCCTTTTTTGGATGTGGCACTGACTCAGCCCAAGATTCGACATTATCAGCCCTTCTGTGTTGCTAGCATCTGCGAAGACAGCCCCGGATTCTGAAAAATAGGAAAAGGCTGAGTCCGTTTGACCACTGGCGAAGAGCTGCTGTCCTAGCTTAAGGTTGGCAATGCCAACGCCTAAGGAAAACCCAGACTTACCCCACACATTTCTGGCTTGTTCGATGTCGCCCAGCCTCAGCTGAATAGAAGGCTGTAGTGAAGAAGTATCGGTACCGGAACGTTGCTGCAGCAATTGGGCACGCCGATAGAATGTGGAGGCACTTTTGCCATCACTAAGGTCATTGTAAGCGTCACCGACCCGAAGTTGAGCCCATGCTATTTGCGGCGTAATATTTGATTTTTCTGCCTCTTCAAGCGCTCCAAGCCGCTTTCTCAGGCTGCCTTCCAGGTCCCCTTTTAGACGGCTTATTTCACTTTCAGCCTGAAGGTGACGGGCAGTATTCATTTGGTGTGCTTCGGCAATAGCTCGAGACTCTTCTACGGCCGCTTCTGCTTTTTCAAGCTCAAATACCACAGTAAGCGCCTGTGCAGTGATCAGGAAAGCTTCCACTTTGCCCACATACTCATTGGGAAGCTTATCGTAGATTGCGAGCGCCAGTTCAGTGTTGGTTAGGGCTAGCTGAATGTTGCCAAGCGCCAGTTCAACACTCGCCAGAGACAGATAGGTATCAGCTACAGCCAACTTTTGCTCCGATTTCGCACTAGCCCCCATCCCTGACGTAGCAGCAAGTGATTGCCGGAGATAATTGGTTGCACTTTGGTAATCGCCAGTGTAGCTGTAGGTAAGCCCTAGCTGGCGCAAATCCTCGGCTGCCCGTAAATTATTTTTGTTGATTTCGCTATCTATCTCATAGGCTTTTTGCAGCTGATCTATCGCATTTGAATACCGCCCCTGGGTACTATTTACGTGGGCCAGCTTTCTGTAGACATCACTTTCAAGTTCATAATTGCGATAAAGCCCTAGAGATGGGCTGTCCCTCAAGTAGCTCTCATAGTATTGTATGGCTTCCGAATATCGGTTTTGGTTGTTCATTGCGTCCCCCATGGCAATGGTTTGAGTGGAGGATACAGATGTGGTGACGCAGCTTTCAAGTAGACACACGCCGACTATTGTCGTGATAAAAAAGCACCTATAGAGGATGGGCCCTATCATTAGAAGACATACTGTACAATGATCAAATAGGAGGGGTCGGCACCGCTCATTTTGCCAAAAAGTGGAAATGATAGTGCCTGGTTGATACGGATTTGGTTGACCTGGAAACTGATATGTGGCCGGTAAACCAACGCCCATTTTGCTTCAGTATCTACATACACGTCTTCTACCTTGTCTCTCCCGATTAGGTCAAAATCCAGGTCGTTCAATACCGCCATCCATTCGTTAACGTGAAATCCTGCGGAGCCGCTTACGTTGAATAGTCCTCCGTTATGGAAATCGGAAGCAGGCTCAAAAGGGTAGGCAATCTTATTTCCTGGAAATTTGTGTTTGTAGCTAATCCATGAAGTAAACAAGAAGGGGTAGTTAATTTGCCGTAGCATCAGACTGAGTTCCGTCGCAAAATTACCGCTGCCTATGGGTAGCTCATACTCGTTTTCGCTAACTATATTTGACGGATTCTTTTCACCTGTTGGAAGAAAGGCCGTAACCCTGGCAACCAAAGCAGGCTTTGTTCCATTTCCAGCTATCAATTGATAACTACCAGATAGATAAGTGTCTCCAAGCCCTGAACCTTTGTTTTTATACGTTCTTTGAATTTCGGCGTTGTCGCCTGGAAAAAGAGCCAAAAAAGAAAGGTAGTTGGTTTGAGTAGAGAAAGGAACAGCCAATTCAACCTGTAATCGATCAGTCACACCATATTGCACACTTGCAGTGATTGTATATCCATACCCAAAAAAATTAGAAATAGACTCACGCTTGCTGTCAGCATTGAAAACCTTGTTTAAAAAAATGTAGCTACCACTCAGTCCTGTTCTGAAGAACCCCTTGTACAGCGTAGCCGGCTGAGTGATTAGTGTTTGTTTTTTAAGCTCAGATGGAAGTATTTGTTGTTCCGTCTGAGCCTGTATTTGGCTCCCCAGTGTGTAAAGGAATAGTACGGTGATCCCGATTCTTTTCATTGTTAGAACGGAAAGAAATTATACATCAGGCTTGTGTTGATACTAAACGGTGCCAGGGTGTTTTGCCCAGCGATTCCAAAAATGGCCTGCTGTCTTAGCCAGAATTTTGAAGTTAGCAGTACTTCAATTCCGGGAGAAAGGATAGTAAATTTCCGATCCGGGAAACCGGTTTTGACAGTAGTTCTTTCGGACCACCCGCCAATGAAAGCGTCTTGAGCCAAGTCTAAAAAGACATTCACAAACGGAAATAGCTGATATTCAACTTCAAGAAGGGCACTGTATGAAGATGGATGAGCCAGCCTGTATGTGTGGCGCTCATAACTGAATTCGTTGAGAACTACCCGATAACGCCAATCCACATCTTCTGACTCTCCCATAGGAAACCCGTAGCGCAGAGAGGCTGTAAAAGCCATATTTTTCAAACGATATTTGAACTGGGTTCCCACGTAGGTTTTAGCGACCCCCAAGCCAACAGGGTAGTTCCTGTTATAGGTAATTTTCGTAGAACCAGCTCCCTGCTCGTAGGTGTGACCTGGTTGTGGCATCATTGAATTGGCAGTTGGTAATGTCATCCCTCCTGACAGCACAAGGTCTATTTTCCTGGTTTTCCATGGTGCTAAAATACTGCCTCCAATAAACAAGTCCTGAAAACCAGAGTAATAGCTGTTGTAGTATGTCTCAACGTAGCTGCCGTCAAGGGCAAATGAAAGAATCGGTTGGGCTCTTTGATAATTGTTGACATAGGTAAGGGCAACGTTGACCTGCAGGATATTTAAAAACCCATAGCGAATGTCCACCGAACCTCTGTGAAGCATATTGGAAGATCCCTCGTCGGATAATTTGATCCTGCCGGAGGACTCATCAAACTTTTTTGTAATGGTCGAAAATCCGTATAGTCCGGTCACCCGTAGCTGATGATCATGCACAATCAACGGGCGATCCATAGTTCTCTCTTTCAAAAAGACAGTGTCTCTGCTTGATTGACTTACCGCAAGTAATGGGAATGAAAGCACTATGAGCAAGAAAAAATATCTCATGGTGTGGTCGCTGAGGGTGAATAGATAAAAATTCCTTTGGTTGAGGTGCCTGCCCAAATTTCACCATTGGAACGTTCGATCACAGAAAATATGGTCTCCAATCCCGGCCCTTCTGAAGAGGTAATGGGTTTCATGAATGCCCCGTCGTATGTGATCAGCCCTCCTTTTATTAGGCCCAGCCACATGGTGCCCCCACGGTCTTCAGCAAGGGCGTAGATCGGGTTTAATTCCAATCCATTTTGCATTTTAATGAATCTGAAACGCTCATTTTCAAAGGCCAATGGGTCTTCACCATACAGAGTACCCACCCAAATTCTTCCCCATTGATCCTCTTCCAGAGTCCTGATTTGGTTCACGGAAAGGCCTTGAGTGGTAAAAAGCGTCACCTGATTGCCTTTCAAACGTTTCAGCCCACCGTCAGTTCCAATCCATACTTGGCCTTGTATGTCTTCAAGGAAAACTCTTGCAGAATTGCACTCTGAACAATCTTCATCGTATAGCTGGAGAAAGCCTGATCCATCATAAATCAAGATGCCAAGATTAGTAGTGCCCATGAGGATTTTTCCCGCTCGGGTTGATTGGAGCGAAATCACACCAAGGTCAAGCCCCTCAATCGAGTTGAAAAAAAACCATTCCCCTTCCTCATAGAGGGCAATGCCATTCGCAGAACCAACCCATATTTCGCCATCCGGGCCTTCAGTAATCGCATCTGCGTAGCCAAGTTGTGCATTGATTTGATTGAACGATTTGAAGCGTTCGCCATCAAAAAGAGCAATTCCTTTGTCGGTGCCAATCCATACATTGGCTTTGGAGTCTTCAAATAGCTTGTAGACTTCATTGGACGGAAGCCCGTCGCTCGTTTTAAGGTTCTTCCACTCAACGGTTGAATCCGGTTGAATTACCCCATCATCGTCAGTGCAGGAAAGAAAAACGGAGAAAAGCAGCAAAAAAGCAAAAATTAACCTCATGCGCCTTCATAGGTATTTGATTATTAGGAATTTACGAAATAAGTAGCATGAATTCAAATTCTTTCGGGACGAATTTTTCCGTGCCTTTCAGCACTTGGCGATCACTTTGAATAGTAAGTATCCCGAACTTTTTGGCAATACCATTTGCGGATGTATTAATTAAGTTTCAATCGGTTTCTTTTTGTCTTAATTTCCTTCCTGGCCTTAATATTATTTCAGATGTCAAATCCTTTGTGGGTGCTTACCGTCCTTGTCTTCAATATCCTGATCAGTGAATGGCTTGAGAACCATACTTTTCTCAAGCACATGGGTACCACGCTGCTCGTAATTATTCTCACGGCAGTGGTTGCTAACCTGGGAATTATTCCGTCCGCCACTGAGTCTTCGGTTGTTTACGAAGGGATTTTTACCTTCATCGCTCCACTTTCAGTGTTCTTTTTGCTGCTGGATGTGAGATTGGTTGATTTGAAAAAGGCAGGCCTGCCTATGCTCAGCATGTTTCTTCTGGGGGCTGTTGGCACAAGCCTGGGAGCGCTGATGGCCATTTGGGTCGTGAACGGGCCGGTGGTTTTTGGAGAGCATTATAAGGCACTGGCAGGCATGATGACCGGTACTTACATAGGGGGAAGCCTCAATTTTAACGCTATTGCTCTGCATTATGGAGTGATGAAAGAGGGTGGTTTATATGCCGGAACCGTTGCGGTGGACAATATTCTCACTGCGACGTGGATGGTGGCTACCTTACTTTTGCCACGAATGCTCGGTAAAATATGGAAGAGGGTCGGTAACCGTGCCTCCACCAGGGATATTGAAGGAAAACTGCCTGAAGCAAGGGAAATGGTTTCTATTTGGTCGCTGGCTGTACTGTTGGCGTTGGGCGGCGGAAGTTTGCTATTTGCAGATTGGCTGGCTGTTGCGTTGAACGAAGCGTATGGGTGGAATTTCCCTTCCATATTGATAGTGACAACCATTGCTCTTGGACTAGCGCAATTCAAAGGCATAAGAGAATTACAGGGCAGTCGTTTACTCGGCCTCTTTACAGTTTATTTGTTTCTGGCTGTTATTGGCGCTTTTTGCGAGTTGGCCGCCCTCAAAGGGATTGGCGAACTGGCGATTTACATCGGTCTGTTTACGCTGATCATTGTAGCTGTGCATGGGCTTGTTATTTTTGGCGTGGGTGGACTGCTTCGGCAGGATTGGGATGTGGTAGCCATTGCCTCACAAGCCAACGTAGGCGGGCCGTCATCTGCCATGGCGCTTGCCAAAAGTTTGAACAGAGAAGACCTGCTTTTGCCTTCTATAGTTATAGGATCCCTTGGAACTGGCTTGGGTACCTACATTGGCTTTTTGGTGGCGGAGGTGCTTTTGTGATGCCGCTCCGATCAGTTCTTTAGCCGAAGATTGTAATCTGGCGTGAGCGTTTTCTTTGCCTTTTCCACATCTATATAGCGCTCAAGCCCTTTCATAGAGAGTACTTTATAGCCGTTTTCGGATAGGTACTTCAAGTATTCCTCAAATAGCTCTGGAGGGGTAGTCACCCAAGGGTGCTCCACATCAGGTACACCGTGAATGGTAAGCACAGCGATCTTGCCGTCTTTGGCCTCATTAAGTGCCTGCATGATTTCATCTCTATTTGTGCTGTCCATGGCCCAGCTGGGAACCAGCAAGGGGTGGTCTTTCAACGGGTCGTATGGGCGGCCACCGCCAGCACGGGCAAATGCATAACCCTGTTCGTCAAGTGTGTTAACGACCAACGGGCTGAGGCTGTAGCCTGGGTAGGCAAAGTTAGCTGGCTTGGCTATTCCCAGGGAATCACACTTGGTTTCAATATAGGTAAGCTCTTTGATCAATTGAGGTTTGGTAAGACTGGCCACCCTGGCATGCGACCGGGTGTGGCTGGCGATCTCAAACCCCATTTGGTCGAGCTCTCTGATCTGCCTCCAGTTCATGTAAAGTGAGCTGTCTTTGTAGTTTGGAGGAAATTCACAGACGAAGAAGGTGGCATCAAAGCCATATTGCTGAAGCAGAGGAGCTACCACCGAATACTGGCTTGCCGGGGCATCGTCAAAGGTCAGCACCACGGTTTTGTCTTCGATGGGTTTTTTGAGGATTTGAGCTTTGACTGGCAAAAAACTGCAAAGCATTATGACGAAGACCAAGGGTTCTTTCATGGAGCGGCGGTGATAGGCTTTTGGGTGAAAGTTAGCAAAATCAAATCCAACTGCTACCTAACTTTCAACATCGAAAACACCATCTTTCCAAACAAGGACAATACATTTCTCACCTGAGGCATCACTTTCTTCACAAAGCGTGATGTTTTTCCCTTTGCGTGGAAGATGGAAAATAAATTCGCAAGGGTCGCAATCGCTCGGGTACTTGGCTATCAGTAGCGGTTTTAAAGTGTCGAATGTGGGGATGATGTCCGAAGTTTTCTGAATAGAAGATATGCCATTGAAGTATTTTGAAAAATGAATTTCAGACTCGCAGACAGGACCACAGCCTTTTTCAACCTTTGCTATTAGTTTTGTGCCATCCTTTAAGTTCCAATACGTCATACTATAGGTGACTTCGGCACCTCTGGGAGCATATTCGATATAACCACCTGTTTTATCCAAGGCAATTATTTCATACGTCTGTAACCAATCAGTCGAACTGGCCAGAATGTTATTGACCCGATCAAAACTGCCGTCGTTGGCATGCTGTAAGAGGCTGGCAAACAGGTTGAAATTATTCTCTACTGCAAAGCGTTCTATTCCTGTCAGTTGATTGATCAGGCCATTGATGTGCAATGAATCGGAGGACGAAATGGGGATCAACTCCTTACTTACATCGCCATCTTCCCGGCTGCTTGAGGCCTCACTAGTCGTTTCTTCACCTTTGTCCTCGTTTGGACGTGTTTTATCCTGGCAAGATGTGCATAGGAAGTAGCAGCAAAACCAGAGCAGTAGGTGGATAGGTTTCATAGATATATTGATGTTCTATACCAAGTTAGCTGAAAGAAGTTGAATATCAGAGAGGCCGATAAAATGTGCTTGTTAGGCTCGGCTCGTGTGACGTAACTTTCTATGATATTGCTTGTGATGGATTGCTTACCACCAGCTGACGAGAATCTCAGGAATGAATGACGCTAGTCAGCTAAAAGAAAGGCGCCCGATCAGATATTTACAGTGATATCTTGCAAAGCAATTAGAATACACACATAAATGGCATTTATTGATTATTATAAGCTTCTTGGGATAGAAAAAGGAGCTACAGAGAAGGAAATAAAGAATGCCTATCGCAAACTGGCAAGGAAGTATCATCCTGACGTAAATCCCAACGATAAAGAGGCGGAGAGGAAGTTCAAGGAAGTGAACGAGGCGAACGAAGTGCTGAGCAATGCGGAAAACCGCAAGAAGTACGATGCTTACGGCAAGGATTGGAAGCATGCCGACGAGTTTGACAAGGCAAAAGCACAACAGCATCAAAGGAGAGGAAGTACTCAGCAGCAGACTGCAGGAGGCTTTGGCGGAGAAGACTATTCAGATTTTTTTGAATCAATGTTCGGAGGCGGTGCCGGTAGAACGGGTGGGCGCAGTGTGAAATTCAAAGGACAAGATTATCATGCTGAATTACACTTGCGTTTACGTGATGTGTACAATACGCAGAAGCAGACATTGACCGTTAATGGCAAGAAGATAAGATTGACAATCCCTGCCGGAGTGAAGGACGGGCAGGTAATCAAGATCAAAGGCCATGGAGGTGATGGAATGAGCGGTGGGCCAAAAGGCGACCTCTACATCACCTTTGCTATTACCAACGATACCAAATTCAAACTCGATGGCGATAACCTTTACTCTATGGTTGACCTCGATTTGTACACAGCGATGCTAGGCGGAGAAATCACCATTGATACTTTCGATGGAAAAGTGAAATTGAAGGTGCTGCCAGAAACCCAAAATGGATCGAAGGTGAAACTGAAAGGAAAGGGCTTTCCTGTCTACAAAAAAGAGGGAGCGTTTGGCGACTTGTATGTGACTTACCAGATTTCCATACCTACGAACCTGACCAGCAAAGAGAAAGAATTGTTGAGCGAACTTGCTAAATTGAGAAGACCATGAAAACCGATACCCACATACCAATAGAAACACTTTGCGAGCACTATAAAGTGGAGACCACCTTCTTTATTGGCCTGGGAGAGATTGGGTTGATCGAGATAGAGACGCTTGAGCAAACGCAGTACATTCATGAAGACCAAATGAATGCCGTCGAAAAGATGATCCGCATGCATCATGAGCTGGATGTCAACATAGAAGGCATCGATGTCGTATTCAATTTGCTGAACAAAATTGAGGCGCTACAGACGGAACTCAGCCAGGTAAGGAGTCGACTGAAGCTATATGAAGACTAGCTAGTCTGGCAAGGCAAAAGCGACGTACCTGTCTCCTGAACGACTTCTCAGCTTGCCACCGCCGCAGGCAATCACCAGGTATTGTTTTCCATTTACTGAGTAAGTCGATGGCGAAGCATAGCCTGCCGCCGGAAGATCAGTTTCCCAAACCTGTTCACCAGTCAATTTATCAAACGCACGAAATTTTTGATCGGGGGTTGCTGCTATGAAAATGAGGTCTCCGGTCACCAGCGGCCCGCCGTAGTTGTCAGTGCCTGTTGGTGGAAATCCCTGCTCACTCAGCGTTGGGAATTCACCAAGTGGCACCTGCCATTTTCTTTTGCCAGAGGCCAGGTCAATGGCAGTCAGCGTGCCCCACGGTGGTGTGTTCACAGGGTAGCCGTCCTCCGAGTACCACCGGTTATAGCCAGTATGTTTGTAAGGCGAAGAGCGGGAGTCAGTTGAGACTGTCAGGGTCGCATCTCCAATGCCCATGATGTAGTCGGCAATGGCTTTCTTTTCGGCGTTGCTCAGTTGAGTAAAAGCAGGCATCATTCCCCGGCCTCGTTCTATGATGCTATATGCCTCGGTAGCTGTGCGTCTCTTGTTAAAGTCTTTAATAGCAGGGTAGGCACCGCTGTGATCGCCTGTCATGTCTTTGCCATGGCAGGAAGCGCAATGAATTTGATACAAGGTGCTGGAGGAGGCTAGAGCCTGCTGCTGAGGTGCGTTGGTAAGCGAAGAGTATACCGGAACTTCCTTGGCGGGCACATACATCACGCCTTCGGAATCAACGGCCGCACCACCCCACTGACCGCCTCCATCAGTCCCCGGAAAGAAGATGGTTCGTTGTTCAGTCAGCGGGATATAGGTCCGTCCTGTTTTTGCTTCGCTGAGTTGACGGAGAATCTCCTCCCGGTCGGGAGCATCGGTTCGCACATCAGCCGAGGTGAATGACTGCCTTGTAAAAGGCTCGGGCAGGGTGGGGAAGGGCTGGGTAGGACTTACTTGCTCACCTGGCATTCCTTCTGTAATCATGGGCCTTTCTTCTATCGGGAACAGTGGCTCCCAGGTGAGGCGGTTGAATACAAAAACGTAGCCCTGCTTTGTAATTTGGGCCACTGCTTGTATTTGCTGACCGTCTTTTTCCAGCGTGATCAGGTTGGGAGGAGCGGGGAGGTCTCTGTCCCAAATGTCATGGTGCATGGTTTGAAAATGCCATAGGCGCTCGCCTGTTCTGGCATTGAGGGCGAGGAGGCAATTGGCAAAGAGATTGTCGCCTGCCCGGTCGCCACCATAAAAATCAAATGCAGCCGAACCGGTGGGCACATACACTATTTCATTTTCCCTATCGATGGCCATGCCCATCCACGAGTTGGCACCGCCTGTATTTTGCCTGGCGTTGGGTGGCCAGGTGTCGCTGCCAAATTCGCCGTTTTCCGGAATCGTTTTGAAAGTCCAGGTCAGCTCACCTGTGTGAACGTCAAAGGCCCGCACATCGCCCAGCAAGGCTGAGGAGTTTTCCTGCACACGGGCGCCAGTAATCAACAGATTTTCGAAGATGACGCCGGGCGTGTTGTACACGACGTAATCGTCGGCAGTTGGGCGCTCCAGGCCTTGCTTCAGGTCGATTTTTCCATTGTCTCCAAAGGAGGAAATAGGCTTTCCAGTTTTTGCGTCGAGACAGTAAAGCAGGTGCCCATACCCGAAAAAAATCCGCTTTCCTGTTTCGTCAGCCTGGTACGTAACACCCCGGCTGGTCATGGAAAAGGTTTTGTCATTGAAGTTGGTTTTCCATAATTCCTGCCCCGAAGCGGCGTCTAACGCAAAAGCCTGCGAACCTGCCGAAACGCCATAGAGTATGCCATCAATGATGATAGGGTTACACTGGATCTGCGTTTGATTTTTTGTGGTATCGGCGCCACCTGAGCTATATTCCCATGCCTTTTCCAGGCGATTGACGTTTTCTTTGTTGAATTGGGTTAGTTCAGAGTAGTGATTCCGATCAGGGCCACCATTGTATTCGGGCCAGTTGGTGTCAGTTGATGAACATCCAAAACACGCCAGCAAGGTGAATAGATAAGCTGTCCGGCATAAGGAGAGTTCTGTGGTGCTTTTATTCATAAAGAGAAAGATACAAAGGAGTTGGAAATGTTGCGATCCTTTTGTGTCAAGCATGGCAACATAAGCTAACGGGATTTATGAGAGTCATGAAACTTTTAGTTTCTATGTCACTTTGTATCGGCGATAATCTTGTTCACTAAGTCAACAAGGCCTTTCTGATCTTCTAATATGCTTTTCGGGATGGAGTAGTAAGGCATTTTGCTGTGTTGGCTGGCTCCGGCTTTAACAAGGGTGCTTTTAAGTGCTTCGTTCACCTTCACAAAACACTGGCCTTTGGAGTCTACAATGCCAAACATGGTGGATTCATGAAATATGCCATGACCCCCAAACATTTTCTTAACGGTGATCCCTTCAATGGGGGATAATTTCTCTACCAGCCACTCTACAGAACTAGCTGATTCCTTTGTCATTTTATCTCCTTTGACGCCCATCGAGTGTGAGGTTGGTTGTGTAGCTAAAGATACGAATTTGACTGGGATGGTCTAATATGCTTACTGCGTGGACATATTTAGTCGTCATGTAAGGCGCTTTCCAGGTAGTTGGCAGGTCAGAATATTTGTGGGAAAAGTAGTTTCTGGAGTCGTTCATTGCAGATGTAGACCATCACAGGAGAAAGGTTATCCGGACTACTTTGCACAAAGTGACAGCCAGGTTCAACTAGTAGAACTCCTTCACATCCACTTCCAGAGTTTCCGTGTCAACTATCAATAGCCCCTCACAGTCCGAACCCAATTGGCTCACGAGTTTTCCTTTCTTATCCCAAATCGCCGATCCACCGGCTCCCACGAAATCGTCGCTTGGCCCCACCGAATTGGCCATCAAAACCGTCATGCCATACTTTGCAGCAATGCCCGACAGGGTTTGGTGGGCTGCTTTCACTCCCTTAGCGGATTTGGCCACGCTGGCCAGGTAGATTTTGCCGCCATTTTTACCGGCATTGGCCGAATGCTCAGGTACCGATATTTCGTAGCAGATCGCTAACTCAACGTTCGAGCCTCTTATGCACGTGGCGTTATTTTCCCCGCTTACGAAGAACGGTTCTTCATCGTCGTGGAGGTATTTTTTGGAATAGGTTTGCCTTTGTGCATTGGGGTGAAAAAGTACCATCGTGATGTTGATGCCATTACGACACTTCATTGGGATGCCTGCTCCGATAATTATCCCATGCAGGTCGGCTATCTGTTGCAAGCTATCAAGCCTTGTATCGCTGGCGTCCATAGCCAAGCCCCTGGCCAGGGTTGGCTCATAGCCAGTGATCGACAACTCAGGGAAAACGATGACATCTGCCTTGTTACCAACAGCCTGATGGATGAGCTTTTTGTGCTGCTCAATATTGGCAACGATATCGCCTTTAATCGGCCGGGTTTGCGCTACACAAATCCTCATCTCATTTTTTGATCACACGTAGGTAAAGTTGCTCCACTTTCTCTCTGGCCCAGGGTGTTTTTCGTAAAAATGCCAGGCTCGACTTAATGGAAGGATCGTAGTTGAAACAGCGGATGTTGATTTTTTTGCCCAGTTCTTCCCAGCCAAGCTTAGCTACCAGTTCTTCCAGAATGGCATCCAGTCTTACCCCGTGAAGAGGATTGTTTCGCTGCTCAGAGTTGGCTAACTTGCTTATCCGGCCAGCAAGGCCACTTTTTCCTGGGTCTTCGTTTGTCATTTATTTATTTAAATGGTTGATCTGCATTATGCTATAAAGTTAATGATTCATCGGCCACAGTCAATTTATTTTGTTGCTTGTAGAATTAGCTTGTGCCACAGGAAAGTATCATATGCCGCCAGGACTACTGAGCCCCAAGCGAACAAGCTGGTGGTGAGTCGGCTGGGTTCAGATCCGTTTGGCTCAACGGCTCTTCATTGCACTGTCTGACTTAACGGAAGTTTTGATCTGGTCGATTTTCATCTCAACCTTCAACAATATGTCCAAATTCAAAAAAAAACATACCTATAGTATTGATATATCATATATCTATGTATTATTGTGCTATGTATTCAAAAGAATTATTGAAAGGCACCATCGACATGATCATTTTGAGGTTACTCAGTGAGCATGGCAGAATGTACGGTTACGAAATTTGTCAAAAGGTGAAAGAGCTCACTGGAGGTAAGATACTACTCAAAGATGGCTCGTTGTACCCGGCCCTTCACAAAATGCTTGTGGACGGCACGGTAACCACCCAGGAAGTGAGCATAGGCAAACGGGTCAGGAAGTATTACACGCTCACTCAAAAAGGAAATGAAGCCAAGAGGGAAAAGGTGTCGGAGTTGATGGACTTTTTGAAGACCATTGAGAGCATCATGTTTGAACCAGATAGTAAACCGGCCAGCGCATGATTACTGACGACCAATTAGACTTTATCACTGGTAAAGTGAAGGAAAGTAGTATTTCCAGCAAAGAAGTGCAGGATGATCTCATCGACCATTTTTATTGCCTCATAGAAGAAGACATGGATCAGGGTGTGTCTTTTGAGGTTGCCTATCAAAAAGCATTTCATCAAACCACGCCGAATGGTTTTGACGAAATACAGGAGGAAGTATTTTTTGTTCTCAACTTTAATAAAATCACTAATATGAAGCGAATTACTTATCTAACCGGATTCATTTCCTCATTGGGGCTTACATTGTCCGTCGTGTTCAAATCGTTGCATTTGCCGGGTGCTTCTATTTTGCTGTTCGGTAGTATTATGGTTACTGCGTTTGTGTTTGCTCCGCTCCTTTTGGTAAGCCATTTGAAGACTAGCGGGGCTTATTCGCCATCGGAAAAAATGAAATGGATAGTAGGAGCTGCGGGCTTTATGATGCTGGCACTTGGCAGTATTCTCAATATGCTTCATTTGGAAGGTTCAGGGGCGGTGCTTATTAGCGGGGGCTTTCTTTTTGGGTTCGGCTTCCTGCCTTTTCTTTTTTACACTTTGTATAAGCGATCAATTGAGGCCGTCTAGCAAAAAGCGGACTTGCTGCTGAAACGAAGAAATTCATAACGTAGCAATGGTAGTAGGTAAAGGTGAGAGGAAGCTCTCGCCTTTTTTTATGCGGAAGTGGAATTCAAGTGCAATACAATAAGAGATTGTTGCCAAGTTTAGTCTGGAAGATGTAACTTTAAAAATAGCCCGTTTTTCAAATAACACCACTATGAAACGCCAACTCCTATCTGTTACCG
Source organism: Imperialibacter sp. (assembly GCF_040222815.1). Classification (GTDB taxonomy): domain Bacteria; phylum Bacteroidota; class Bacteroidia; order Cytophagales; family Cyclobacteriaceae; genus Imperialibacter. Next base: position 179,904 of record NZ_JAVKCH010000036.1, read on the forward strand.
TCCTTTTTTTACTCTTGTTCGCCACCGCCTGGGTGGTGCCTGTGGGTCATTTATCAACGAAAGTGTTACCAGCCGGAGGAACAGGGCATTTTTTGTATGTGGCTACTCCCGGCATCAGAGACTATCTAGGCTACGGCGGACATGGCTTGCTTGTCTTTGACGTGGACAATAACCATAAGTTTGTTAAACGCATTAAGACGCAGGGTTTTCATGAAAACGGAACCCCTTCCAATGTCAAAGGCATTGATGTGAGCGTCCAGCTCAATAGTGTCTATATCTCCACGCTGGAATCCATGCAGCGAATTGATTTAGCAACAGAAAAAGTAGTTTGGGAGCGAAAGTATGAAGGCGGCTGCGACCGCATGTCTATTTCCCCTGATGGGATGACGATGTACCTACCGTCGCTGGAAAAAGACTTCTGGAATGTGGTAAGCTGCGAAAGCGGTGACATAATAGCCAAAATAAAAATACACTCAAGAGCGCACAACACTATTTATGGGCCATCTGGCAAAAAGGTATACATGGCCGACATTGGGTCGCCTGAACTTCATGTAGCCGACCCTAAAACCCATACAGTAGTTCAAAAGATCGGCCCCTTCAGTGCAGGTATCAGGCCATTTACGGTGAATGCCGATGAATCGCTGGTGTTCGTGAACGTGAATGAACTGCTGGGCTTTGAGGTGGGCGATTTGAAAACAGGAGAGAAGCTGGCCAGTGTGCAGGTGCTGGGCTGGGACAAAGGCCCAGTGCGTCGGCATGGTAATCCTGCTCATGGAATCGCACTTACGCCTGATGAAAAAGAAATTTGGATCAGCGATGGCCACAATATGCGCATGCACATTTTTGATGGCAAGCCGCCTTATCAGCAGCTAACAACCATTCCGCTGAGCGACATGCCCGGCTGGATTACCTTTAGCGTCGACGGTAAATATGCCTATCCTTCCAGCGGAGAGGTGATAGATCCGGCAAAGAGAGCAGTACTGTATTTTCTGAAAGACGAAAATTACAACACTGTTTCAAGTGAGAAGATGGTGGAGATTTTTATGAAAGATGGCAAGGCCACCAAAGCCGGCGATCAGTTTGGGCTTGGCAGGGCTTTGTAGTCAGAGAAATAGCATGAAAAAAGGCGTGTGAGACACGCCTGAACTAAACCATTGTGGTGACGCCATGATTTCACACAACGCCACCAATTTCTAAAACTTATAACTGTAGCCCACTCTCACCACCTGGGTTTCGTAGTAGTCGGTAGCCAGGTACTTAAACCCATCGCCCTGAATTTCCCGCTTTACTCTCATGGTATTGAGCAAATCGGTGGCGTTGGCATACAATTCGCCTCTTCCTTTCTGCATGGGTTTCTTTACACCCAAATCCAGTGAAAAGCGGGTGCCAATGGTTCCCTGTGGGATGATGTCAGGGGCCAGGTAAGTGCCGCTTAGCTGAATATCCACTTGCTTTGCCAGGTGAAAGACGCTATTGAGCTTTACGTTTCCTGAAAGGATTTCCTGCCGGGCAGCTGTGAACACGTTCACTTCAGGATAAAGGTTGGTTACCGTAAAGGCCTCGATGATGTTCTGGTAGCCATTCACACTAAAGTTGATGGTGGCCCATTTGTCCAGGTTTTGAGAAAGCAGCACTTCAAAACCCGTATTGTAGCTTTTGCCGGCATTTTGAAAGATGTTGTAGATAAGTACGCTGCCCGGCACGATGCTTCCGATGCGGGTGATGGTGGCATCCATCTGCTTGTGGTAAACGGATGAGTACAAATAGCCCGTGTTCCAGCTGCCCTTGTGGCCAACCTCGTAGTTGGTTGTAAACTGTGGCCGAAGCCCCGGGTTACCCACTTTGATGATCTCTGCGTCGTCATACTTGGGGAAGATCCTGATGTCAACCTCGTTGGGCCTATCGACACGGCGATTGAAAAAGACCGACAGTTTGTTGTTGTCGTTGAGCTTGTAAGCCAGGCGCACGTTCGGGAACGGCTGGGTGTAGTTGTAGCCGCTGGTTTTGTATGTGGGGTGATCGGGATTCACCTTGTAGTCAATCTTCACATACTCCACCCGCACGCCGGCTTCCGCCTCATACTTTTCATTTTCGAAGACATAGTTACCATACACGGCTGGAATTAGCTCTCCGTAATTTGCCCATCCACCTGCTGCCGAGTCGATGGGGGAGTTGAGCCCTGGAAAGAACTGCATGTTGGTGGGGATGGTTCGCCTGCGAAACTTAAGGCCTGTTTCGAAGCGACCGTACGCCAAAGGCTGTACATAGTCGAGGTTGAAATCGGCCACATGCTCATCAGAAATGAGCTTGAAGGCATCCCTTCCAGTTGACTCCGGCAGAATATTGTCGAAGAAGTACTGCTCATTTTCCCGGTGGTAGGTGTAGTTAAAACCAATATTGAGCAAGCGACCTGGCTGCTTGTACTTGTGCTGGTAGGCAGCAGTAGCCATCACGGTTGTTTTTAGCTCATCCTCCAGGAATTGCCACAGTCTGTAACGGTTGCTGAGGTCTCCTTCGAAAAATGGTTCGTCGCCACGATCAAGAATTTTCTCACTGCTGAAAAAGCCAGACACAGTGAGGCTATTGGCATCGTCGATACTCCAGTCCATGCCGGTTTTGCCTGAAAAGAGGTTGGTGTCTCTGTTGCGCTTTGTTTGGTTGTAGATCACCGTGCCATCGTCATAGGTCCTGGTGACGAATTCATTTTTATTGAGCGTATGGGTATAGAGGTTATCGGCTTGCAAAAAGGTGTTGACCTTGTTCTTTTTGTAGTTGAGAGATAGTGAAGGGTTGATTTTGGGTGTTGCCTGGTATTGAGGCCGAATGGTGGGCAGGTTCTCATTTTTGACCCAAAGCGCTCCCAGGCCTGATGAAAGCCCGACTTTTCCGTTGAAGCCTTCCTGCTTGTCTTTTTTGTAAATGATGTTGATAATGCCCGCATTGCCATTGGCGTCATATTTGGCAGATGGATTGTTAATGACTTCAATTTTCTCGATGGCAGAAGCTGGCAAGTTGTCAAGTCCAGATTGCGAGCCGAAACCTGTTAGGGCAGTCTGCTTGCCATCAATCAGCACTGCGACCCGGTCATTGCCTCTCAGCAGTACCTTACCGTCTTGCACGGTTACTCCCGGCAGGTTTTGCATGGCCTGGAGCACCGAGCCACCCGCCTGGCTAACGTTGTCGGCTACAGTGAAGGTCTTTTTGTCTAGCGATTCACTGACTGCGTCCTGTTGACCGGTGACAACCACTTCGCTCAACGTTTCTATGTCTTCATCCAAAATGACGGGCGCTACCTCTAAAAACCTGCTTAGGCTACCCACAAACAGTGGTTGTTTTAAGGGTTTAAAGCCAACATAAGAGGCTTCCAGTACATACTTTCCTGGTTTCACACCGGTGAGTACAAATAGCCCCTCGTCGTTGGTGATGGTGCCTGACACAAACGCACTATCTGCCTCAGTTTTCAGCACGACGCTAACATAAGCCAGTCCCGATTGTGCTTTGTTGTCTTTTACTGATCCTGAGACTGTGATGGCACTGTTTTGGGCTGATATTACCAAAGGCACTAGAAATAGGATACTCAGAATAAATTTTGTGATTTGATTCATTTTACTACCGAACGGTTTCTTTCAATTACGTATCGCAACATACCAAAGATGTTTTCTGACAGTTCTTGCTCGTTTCTAATATTTAGAACATTCATTGATGCAAGGTAGCCACTGAATTCTGAATAAACTTTGAAGACTTCCTTTGTGTTCGCAAGGAGTTAGAAGGAACAAAAGGGTATGAGTTCCGGCAGGAAGCTCAGGTGGCCGCAAAAGGCCAGTCGTGGGAGATGAAAAATGATTATAGGAGAGTCAGCAGAGTAACCAACCCATAACCTCACAAATTGAACTTTAACTAAGGCATCATTTTTAGCTGAGTCAGAATTTGCTTCGTAATCGTCTTTCTGCAACTTCCGAAATTTGGGTTCGGTACCTTCCTGTCTTTTATCAACCTGGTGGCAAAGAAATAGACATTGTGTTCCTTTTCAATGTACCCAACCCACCAGCCAGTATCTTTTCCGCTGTCACGGGTCCAGCCAGTTTTGGCTCGCAATATGTAGCCTTCGTTTTGCTCTTCTATCATCATCTCTTTCAGGATGGTAAAAGAGCGTTTGGAGAATGGCAGAGTCTCTTCGTACACTCCAATGAGGATTTCTATTTGATTGGCTGGCGAAATGGCAAACGAACCAAAGTTCCAGAAGTCAGGGTCGTTGATGGAAACATCGGCATTGCCATAGTGGCTGGCTTTTAGAAAGTGCGCATAGCGCTCTTTGCCGATTTCCTTTGCCATTTCCACATAGGCCCATCCGGCAGAAAGCCGAAAGGCTTCTTTCATAGTCATGTCATGGTAAATGTCAGGCCGGTAGCCATACTTCACCGTGTCGGTGGTTCCCGGCCATTTTATCACTTGATTTTCATCTTTTGCTACACCGGTTTCCAGCGCTATCAGGGTGTTGATGATTTTGAAAGTGGAGGCTGGCAAAGTAGCTACATGGCTATCGTTGATGTCGCTGGAAATCCATTTTTTGGCGTTGTAATCGAAGAGGGTGATGCTGCCTTCGATGTTACACTCTCTAAATGGTTTTGTGAGGGATTCTTGCGCCGGTAGATGATAAAAAAGAAGAACTGCGGCTGCCAGAAAAGTAATTTTCATTGTTAGATTTTTTATCAGAATGACGCTAGTTGTTGCAAATTGGTTGGCATATACTGTGAATTATTGGGGATTTTTTTCGGAGCGTATTCTGAAGATATTGATGATCACCAACGACGTCATTACCGCCAGGTTGGCTATCAGCAAATATTTCGAAATGGGCATCTCTATTTCCTGTGTAAACCTTTTGACATAGGTACCAACAAACAAGGCCGTAACAAGCACAAACCCTGAGATGATAATTTGGTAGCGACTTCTTGTTAGCTCTTTTTTGTTCCATAAAAAGAACGGCGAGAGGGTCAAAACAACGTAGGCAACTGCACCTGGTAAATTTTTAAACTCACGGAGCTCCATGCCCCTTGTCTCAAAGTTCATAGCGAGGAAGTAGAAATGGATGAGGTGGTTGAGGGCCAGAAAAAAAAGCAAGCTAACAAACAATTGACGACGCTGCTCTTCTGCATAAATGTGCTTCAGGCCTCTGATGCCCGTCCAGCAAAGGATACCTGCAAAAAGCAAAAATGAAACCCTGGCAGAATACCGTGCTGCAAGCTGGAAGTAGATGCCTGGCTCGGGTGATACACCGCCCGACCACACGTAAATAGCGTACTCGCAAAGAACCACCAGAAGGGAAAGTCCTATCGTTTTCTTCATCATGGGCATAAGGTGAGGGGAGGTGGAATTGTCATGTTGGCTTCCTCAGTCATTCATTACCTCGCAGCGAATAGCAAAATCGAAGTTTCCACCCATGATCCACTTCCCCATGCTTACTGGTCTCACCCTCACCCTTTCGTCCAGGTTGTTGCCCCTGAGAGCGATCATGGGATTCTGGAGATTCGGCTCTACCCATTCGTAGGAAATGTAAAATGCACGATCGACGACGACAGGCTCTTTGAAATCGTAGCTCAGCCAACCCTCTTTCAGGTCAGACTCCAAAATAATTGACTGGCTAAGCAATGAACCCCCAGGCTCCCCTTCTTTAGAATTAGCTGTGTATACATTCAGTCGCAGTTTGAATGGCTGATTGCTTTTGTTTTTAACATAAATGGAGGCCGTATTCAGCACAGAAGGTTGGGATATCCTCATTTTTCGGGATATTTCCGCTCCGGCACCAATGCCTCCGACAAAGCCAAATCTTTTACCGGAAACCCGCTGAACTCCCAATACTTTGCTGTTGGATGGATCGACTTCGATAACAACCTCTGCCAGCTTAATCACATGCTCCCTGAGTTCTATTTTTTGCGGCGAGACGTTTGCCAACAGCGCACGCAACGTTACAGCCTCTCTTTTGTATCCAACAATTGAAAAGATAACAGAATCACTTGGAGCAACCTGCTCGATATCAAAAGAAAATTCCCCTTTCTCGTCTGATACAGTTCCTATGTTCTTTTCCGCCACACCTACATTAACGTAGGGAATTGGTAGGCCATTCTCGGCACTCACTACCGTGCCCCAAATCTGATTTTGGGAAATGAGTTGAAGGGGCGCACCCAGTACCAGGACAGCGAGAAACAAGCGCAATTTGTACAACATTTAAGCAGGTATAAGGCTACAAATATCGCAGATTACTTGTGAAAAGTGTAAAGCGACTTGTGATAATCAACAGAAGGCCGCCTCAGCACGGCTTTCAGCGAAACGTCGTCCAGCTCCCTTGCTCAATCCTGCTCTTGTGGTCGGCAATGAAGTTTGCCCATTCTGCTTCACCTGCTTCTGTGGCTAGTTGCAGCGCCTTACCTGAAGCATTCAGGGCTTCATCGTGTTTGCCATTTTGGTAAAGAAACCATGCGTATTTGTCCCATGTGACGAAGTCTGTATCGATTTCATAACTCCAGCGGATATTCATGAGGTGGTACTTACTATCGGCAGGCATTAAGTGGAAGGTAAGGGCGAGCGCTAAACCCATTGCCGGGAACGTCAATGTCTTCCATGTTTTTCTTTTTGCAGTTGTGAGAACGGCAACTAAAGTGAAAACAACTGCCAGGGCCAGTACGACCGATACAAACGGGTAGAACTTAATTGTAAACAGCAGCATGGCCAGCCAGAAAGCGGAGGCAAGGTTGGCCCATCCGTTCACATTGTTTTCTTTTTTGATAATGGCAATCAGGCTAGCGGCAAGCAATATAAAAAGACCTGCCAGCATCACAATTGCATTGTAGTGAATGTGAAAGAACTTGATAAAGAACCCGGCGAAGAAAATGACAAAGCCAGCAACAACCATCTTTTTCATAAGCAGCAATGCTGTTTTATGGCTTCGAAACTAGAAAGTTTTCTGGCTTCCCCAAAAAGTTGCCATTGTATATGCTTAGAAGTAATACTGCATACCAAAGTCGAGGGTTGCAAGAGAAAGGGATAGACCGTAGTCCCGTTGAGTATTAGTGTTTCCAATAGGCAATTCGGGGCGATCAATAGGCTTTCTGGTTTCTTGTTGATAGCCCAGAAGTCCAATGGAAGTTTCTAGCCCTATTTTTTCGCTAATCATGAGGATAATGCCAGGTTTCACGCCAACACCGAACCCAACGACTTTTTCTTCATATTCATTCGCCACAACCGTCGTTTTCTCTTTTCCAAAGTTTGAATTGGCAAAGCCCTCCCCAAACAAAATCAAGTGGTCAGTAATATTTACATGATACCTGCCAAAAACCTGTGTTGCTGCTAGATTTGATGCCGTTCTCTGGTCAATATTAAATTGGGGTGCCGAGGATTTGGTGCGGGTGTAGTTGTTTACGAAGCCCACTGAAACGCCGACGCTGAAATTGTCATATATAAATAATCCCGCCCTCGGAAGTATTTTAATCTCGCTGTTTTCGTTGATAGACTGTTGTACGAAGCTGACAGGTGTCGTATACTCGTTGTTCACCACTGTTCGATAGAACTTCAAATTTCCTCCAGCCTGCTTTGTTCCCTTTGAGAACTGGGCGTGTGAGGTAAAAGAAATCAGGAACAGAAGTGAAAGAAAGATAGTGAGGCTGAGCGATTTGTTCATGACGTGGTTGTTGATTTATTTGTTGTCGAAATAGAACATATTTTTACCCTTTATATTGCGTAATGGTCGCTTTAATTTAATTGGAGGAAATAGCCGGCAGTAATTCAGTAAATTTGGAACGTGAATACTTGCGATAAATCAAAGAACATCAATCAGAAAGGCCGTCGTAGATATCCGAATAGTCTTCCACCAAATGAATCTTCACATCAAGGTTTTCCATTAAGTTTTTCACTGAGGGGCTGGGCGCACCTTTCGTTACATACCAAACATCCATGGCATATCTGAGTTTGATGGAATACCTTTTCCTTTCAATTAGCAGCCACCTGAGAAACACCTCGTCGGGTTCGTAGCCAAAGCCAAAAATGATGAGTGGGCTGTGGAACCAGATATGGAGCCAGGTCTGCTCGCCTTGCCACGATTTCGACAGAAGTGTTTCTTTATAAAGCCTGCGTCGTCCTTTGGTGATGAGGCTTCTAGCTCGCTGCACACTCCCCATGTAGTCGCCGAGTCCAAGCCTGATGCTATCCCGATAGTTTATGTCGCCATGAATCTTCCAAATACCAAAGCCGTGAGTAGGAGTAGTCATTTGTTCGAAGCCGTAGTAGGTTTTCCAGGGGTAGAATCGGGTAAATCCATCGGAATCAATGTGAAATGGCCTTGCCCCTACAGACTCTTCGAAAGCCGTATCAAAGTTTGTTGTCAGCACTGGTGTGTTTGTTGACCTGGCAAATTCCATGATTTTTTTATGGACACACAGGTCATCGCTGTTTGTCAATTGCAATTCAGCCTTCACCCTATTTTTCACTTTGACAGGGTCGTTTGCGTACAACTCGATCAGGTCATATATCTCTGTATTAGTCAGTCCTGTCAGGGCGAAGGGAATAGGTTTTGGAGAGGCTGCCTTCAGCAAGTCCTTCCAGGATGGCATAATGCCACTTCGTAGGTTAGGGCCGTTCCCAATAAGAAAAGCGGCGTCTTTGTATTTGCTCCTGATGGATGCAATGGCGTTCATACGAGGTTAGTGGATGCTTTTTTGGAGAATGTAACAAAAAAAGCCCACGTTTCCGCAGGCAGTATTGGTATTCAATTTCTTGCGGGGTACTCAAGTACGCCAATAAGGCTGGGGTCAAGACGATAAAGCGAGGTCAGCTGTTGTTGTCGGCTTCCAACTCAAGGCAGGCCATTTCTCTATAGGCATCTTGCAGTAGAAAATTTTCTATCGCCGAGTAGTTGTTGATTAAAAGCTGGGCTATTTGATTAGTTGAGAGATTGCCTGTTCTAATCCAAATCACTTTTGGTGGATGGCTGTTAATCACACTAATATCATAAAAATCGGCCTCAAAAGTGACAATGGTGAAGCCATGTTCTTTTGAGTAAGGCCAAATATCTGAATCTTCCATGTCGGTTAAGCCACAGTGACTTACATGTAGACAGTTGGGGAAATAGTCAACAAGCTTTTTCACCAATCTGAAAGAGATATTCTGGTCGAACAATAGCTTCATGCATTGTGCTGAAGCTTATGCTCTCTGTCTGCTGCATAGGCAAGACAGGCCTGAATGTCTTCCAGTGTCAACTCGGGAAAGTCCTCGAGAATTTCGTTGAAACCCATTCCGGCAGCTAGCCAGCCAAGCACATCATATACGGTAATCCTTGTATTTCGTACACAAGGCTTACCGAATCTTTTGTTCGGGTTCCTTTGGATGATCTTTTTATAGTCTACCATTTGGACAGGGTTTTAGCAAAAATAGCTCTTTTGCCGAAACCATCCGAAAAGGAGGTGTAAATCATTTATTCCAACGATATGTCGGAGTTTCCAATGTGATGACGGTTTTTGAACAAAAAAAGCCCACGTTTCCGCAGGCTCTTTTCTCGTACTGATATTACCCGTGTTATTTTCTGAAAAAGGTACCCGAACCGGGGTAGTTGGCAGCACCACGCCAGTCGGGTTGCCACCACAGGTTGGTGCGGTGACTGTAGTCGTTGTCAAAGTCGTTCACGCCTACGTTGACCCGGACGGTTTTCCAGTCGCCACCCTGCTGCTCGCCAAGGTAGCTTAGCGGGATGGCCAGCTCAGTGGCATAGCCCTTTTCCGTTTTTCTTGTTACGCCAATGGTTCCATCGGGCTTGTTGCCACTGGTGAACGGCGTGGTGTTCTCAGCGCCATCCACATAAGGACTCATTCCTATGTACAGCACACCCGAGAGGCTCGTCCCGAAAGAGCTGATATTTTCACTGCGGCCGTCGATAATTATCTGAAAGGCATCCTGGTTGTAAGGCCTTGAGGAGGCCACTGCCAGCAGTTCATCGTCTGTTACCTCGGCGCCAATGTAAAGGAACTGGTCGTCGTAGCTGATTCCGAACCGAACCGAGCCGTCAGCCTTGCCACCTTTGTGAGAGAAGGGATTGGCTTCCGTGTACATTTTGATTTCTGAGTATGGGAGGGCCGCCCAATCGTCAAGTTTGCCATCTATTGTCTTGGTGGTGCCCTTTGAAATGTATTCCTTTTTGGCCGGACGGGCATTTTGTGTTACATCCATCGTGACGTCCGCCATGCCCTCGCCGTGGAAGGTGACCGTTCCTCTCAATTCTACTGGCTCCAGTGTAGCAATCGGGGCAGCTTTTCCACTAAGCTTTAGGGGAATTATTTCTACTGAATTCGGAGCTATGGTGAGACTTTGACGGATAATGCTGGAAGTAAGATCTTTGTTAGCAGCCAATTCAAAACTAACGTCCATTGGGGCATCACTGTCGTTGGTCAGGCGGATTTCGGTGGTGCCATCCGAAAACGTGCTGCCATCGGTAAACATCGGCGATATGCGCACAGGCTGCCCATTAAAAAGTGGCCTGAAGTAGTTACTCGACTGCTCTGTCACCACGCTCTCGTCCCAAACGCCCGAAAGCTCCAGATTAGCCATGATGGGCCCGTTGTCGGTCATAGTGATCCACACCACATGATCAAACTCCCCAAACCGTGGGCCTCTCAGTCGGCTGCTGCCTCCTGTGGTAGCCAGAATAAAGTATTTGCCATTATTTCTTTCGTATTTCACGTAGCTGTGGTGGTGGCCTACATACACGGTATGTTTTCTGGGTGCCAGTAGTTTTTCAACGTCAGGCCAGCGAAGGGTTTCGGCCTGTTGGTTCCACAGAGGCTGATGCATGAACACCAGCGTCCATTTCACGTCTGCGTTTGCTGCAAGGGTTTTTTCTATCCACTCATACTGCTCGTCGCCGATGGTACCTTTTCCTGCCCCACGGTAGTTGTCCTCCGAATTGAGGCAGAGGAACAGCACGTCTTTGTACACAAAGTGATAGTAATCCTTTCCAAAAATGGTTTTGTACTTGTCATACATCACCTTGTTGGTGATGTCGTGGTTGCCAGGCACGTAAAAGAAGGGCATCGTGAGAGAATCGATAAACCCATTGAATTCCGTCCACTCAGCATCCAGCCGTGCTTCGTCTTCAGTGTAGCCTTCAATAAAGTCTCCCACGCTCATCACAAACTCAGGCTGTAGCAGATTAAGCTTGCTTAGGCCCACTTCAAACACATTACCCCTATGGCCGCCGGTTCGGTCAGTAACAATGGCAAACTGAAAAGAAGAGGGGTCATTGTTCAGATCAAGGCTGGTGTAGGGTGTTGGCCCTTCGATGGGTTCAATCTTAATACTTGCTTTTTCGACTGGAGCGGTGCAAGCCGCACCAAAGACAAGAAGGCCAACAACAGCGGCTGAAAGATGATTCATACTAGATAGATTTGGTTAGGGTGAAGTTACGCCTCCTTGCCGAGAGGTATTTGAAATTAATAGTTAAGTTTAAGTTAATGTTTCCTGGCGAAGGAAACAATAAAAATAACTGCTTAACTATCGCCTATGAAAACCACTTTGTTCGCTCTCTTACTTCTTGGCACCACCTTGTTTGTTTATGCACAACGACCGGCAGTTACCGTGGCATGGGACATGGAAGACGACGCCCTCATGCGTGCCTGCGGCTATAAGTATTTTGTAGAAAAGGTGGACAAAATTATCAGTCCGCAAAAAGTGTCAGATGAGCAGTTTGCCGAGAATGTTGCCACCATCAAAAAGCTGAAAACCAACATGTTTGCTGTGAACTACTTTTTACCAGGCAACCTGAAAGTGATTGGCCCTGACGTAAATGAGGAAGCCATACTGGCCTACACCGACGTTGTATTTCAGCGTTGCAAGCAGATTGATGTAGATCTGGTGGTATGGGGCAGCGGTGGCTCCCGGCGGTTGCCTGACGGTTGGGACTATCAAAAGGCAGTAGATCAGTTTGTAGCCATTGCAAAGAAAGTAGCCGTGCAGGCGCAGAAATACGATATCCTGATCACTGTAGAAAACCTCAACAAGACCGAAGCCAACTTTCTCAACGGCTTTGATGAGGTGGTGAATGTGGTGAAGCGGGTAGATGAGCCAAATCTGATGGCTTGCGTGGACATTTACCACATGCTCATGGATGGTGATCCTCCGTCGATGATAGCGCTGGGAAAAGACCTCACTTTCCACTGCGATATCGCTGAAAAGGCAGACAGAGACCCGCCAGGTACGCTGGGCGACGAAGTAGTTCCGTACCTGCAAGAGCTGAAGAAAATTGACTACAAGGGAAGTATTGTCATCGAAGCCCGCTGGGACGACTTTCCAAAAGAAGCGCCCGCCACATTGAAATATTTGGAAGCGAAGGTCAAAGAGGTGTGGAAGTAGGAAGAGAGTATTTGACTATTTGAGGAATCGAGGATTTGAAAACTACCGAACTACCTATCGACATGAACTAACCTCGCATTATTTAACTAGTGCCATCGGCACGGTTTTTTTGATCAGCTTGGAATTTATTCCAAGCTGGTTTGAAGGTGCTGCCAATTCCTTTCGGAAAAAGGCACCTATTGATCGATTAGTGCCATCGGCACGGTTTTTTTGATCAGCTTGAAATTTATTCCAAGCTGGTTTGAAGGTGCTGCCAATTCCTTTCGGAAAAAGGCACCTATTGATCGATTAGTGCTATCGGCACGGTTTTTTTGATCAGCTTGGAATTCATTCCAGGCTGAAGGTTTGAAGCTGCCGAACTTGGTTCGCTTGTGAAAAATGTCTCTAACCGATTGGCCAGTGCCATCGACACGGCTTTATCACCGGCCTGGAATTTATTCCAGGCCGACAAGGCTTTATTGCCAGCTTGGAATTTACTCCAGTCTGATCATTTCCAAGCTGCATAATTCCCCAAAATCCATTACCTTCGACTTATTAAAATCTCCTGATAAAATATTGACTTAAGCTTAGCGGAAAACACTTCTGCTCAAGCGGTTTGCTTTTCTGGCAATACCAGGTAATCAACTATTGTCTTATTTTATCGAGAGTAAAAATGAGTAACACTTCAAAAATAGCCGTCATTGGCGGCACAGGTAAGGCTGGCAGGTACATCGTAAAAGAGCTGCTCAGCCGTGGGTATCACCTCAAACTTCTTCTTAGGTTTCCTGAAAACCTTCAAATTGAAGACCCGAAAATCGAGTTACTGAAAGGCGATGCACGAGATGTGGAAGCTATCCGATCTTTGCTCGACGGATGCCAGGCTATCATCAGCGCCGTTGGTCAGCCGAGGGGAGAGGAGCCAATTTTCGACCAGGCCACAAAGAATATTGTGGCTGCGATGTCAATTCAAGGTATTCGACGATATGTCATACTCACAGGGCTCAACGTAGACACTCCTTTCGACAAGAAGTGCGAAAAAGTGGCAATGGCCACTGAGTGGATGAGAGCCAACTACCCCAAAACCACAGCGGACAAGCAGGTAGAATATGAGTCTCTTAGAAAAAGCGATATCGATTGGACGCTGGTGAGGCTTCCTATGATTGAGCTTACCGACGAAAGTAGGGGAGTGAACGTAAGCTTGGAGAGCTGCCCCGGCGACGGGATTAGTGCTGCTGATCTGGCTCATTTTGTGGCCGATCAGTTGACTGACGATGCTTTTGTGGGGCAAGCACCTTTTATAGCCAGTAATTGATTGAAAAGATGCGGGTCTGTATCGATCCGCATCGTTTTGCACTTTTATTCACTGTCATCCAGCATGTCTTTCAAGTCGTCGAGTGCACCAAAAATAACCAGCGTATCTCCTTCTTCCAGAACAGTCTCCGCAGTGGCTACACCGGAAATTTTACCATCTTCTTTTCCTTCCACTGGCTTAATGGTAGTCAACACTGTTATGTTGTACTTCTTTCTAAACTCTGACTCCAGTAGTGTTTTTCCTACATATTTCTCAGGGCACTTCAGTTCAATGATATTGTGCTTGTCCGACAGTTCGAATGAATCAACTACGCCTTTGAAGTTAAGCCTTTTCGCCAGCCTGATGGCGGAGGTTTGCTCTGGCCGACTGATTTCATGCACGCCCATGGCCTGCATCACCGTAGTGTGTAATTCGCTCACCGCTCTGCCGATAATTCGTTTAGCATGGAGTTGCTTCAGCAGGGCTGTGGTCATGATAGAGGCACCTTCGTCTTCACCTATGGCAACAATAACCGCATCCGCATCTTCCAGAGGAAGGGAGCTTACTGCTTGAATATCGGTAGAGTCGAGGCAAATGGTATGCGTAATGTCATCCTTGTGCAGTTCCACCTTGTCCATTTTTTTATCCACCCCAATCACTTCATGCCCCATGGCGGTGAGCGTGGTGGACAGGCTGCTGCCAAAATTTCCGAGACCAAAAACGATGTATTTCATACAAACTTAATTTATAAACAATTCCTCGTTTGGATAACGATACCTCAATGTTTGCACTCTTCGTAGCATGCCTACAAGCAAGGTAAGCGCACCCACCCGACCAATAAACATAATAAGAATAATCACCAGTCGGCTTCCTGTACTAAGACTCGATGTAATTCCCATGCTTAGCCCCACGGTGCTATAGGCAGAAAAACATTCGAAAGCTACCTGAATAAAGGGTAAGTGAGGATCAAACATCGTAATCATAAATGTGGCCAGTCCGATAAATATCAGCGAAAGAGAAATAATGGCGAACGCTCTCCTGATCGACTTGTTGGAGATTTCTCTTTTGCCAAACTCAACCCTGTCTTTGCTGCGGGCCAGGCTTAGAAAGTTAAGGGTGGCCAGGAAGATCGTGGTAGTTTTTATGCCACCACCGGTGGAACCGGGCGAGGCGCCAATCCACATGAGCAACAATATGATCATGATGGTATGAAGCTTCAATGCCGCATTGTCGACAGTGTTGAAACCAGCAGTTCGGGGCGTAACTGCACCGAAAAAGGCGGTCACCCATTTGCCAAATTCGTTGTGCTCGGCCAGCGTATTGTCGTATTCGAAGAAGTAGAAAAGCAAAGTGCCGGGGACTATGAGAAGTGCCGTTGTAATAAGTACGATCCGTGTGTGCAGGTTGATCCTGATGGGTAGCCGATAGACAATCCGCCGTTTTACCAG
This sequence comes from Imperialibacter sp., assembly GCF_040222815.1. Classification (GTDB taxonomy): domain Bacteria; phylum Bacteroidota; class Bacteroidia; order Cytophagales; family Cyclobacteriaceae; genus Imperialibacter. Next base: position 195,009 of record NZ_JAVKCH010000036.1, read on the forward strand.
CCGGGCCACTATTGTGCGGGCTGACTCCCTAACATAGTTCACAAAATTGAAGACGATGGGAAAGCCCAACCCTCCGAAAATGAAGAGAAAGGCGATGACTAAATGGAGAGAGTAGTTGAAGCGATAGTTTAGATCGTACAGGCTATTACCAAGCGTAGAGAAGCCTGCGTTGCAGAAGGCCGATATGGAATGGAATCCGGCGAAGAGTACCCTGTCGACAAAACCTGGCAGCACTGCCTTGTTGAGTTGCGTGAATATGGCAATACCTCCTGCCAACTCAACCAGAAGGGTAAAAGCGACAATTGTTTTCACTATGCCACTTACCTCCGCCAGCCGGTTAGTATTTGTTACATCTTTTAGAAATAGCTGGTTCTGGATGCTAAACCCACCTTTAAAAAAAAGGCCAAAAAAGCTGGTGAAGGTAAGAATGCCAATGCCACCCACCTGAATGAGGCCAAGTATCACAACCTGACCGAACGTAGTGAAATAAGAACCAGTGTCAACTACTATGAGGCCTGTAACGCATACGGCGCTTGTTGATGTAAAAAGGGCGTCTACAAAGCCAATACCCTCATAAGTGGCATTAGGCAGCATCAGTAGTCCGCAGCCCAGCAACACAATGAGCGCAAAGCTGAAGATAAAGAGATTGGCTGGATTCTTCGAAAGCTTGTAGAGGGATGTTGTGCGCCTTGAAAACTCTATTACAAAAATGAAAAAGCAGCCCCAGTAGCCAGTGAACTTATGGGTGAAAAAGCTCAACTGAGGATACAAGTGCGGGTTGATTGAAAACACTACATAGGCCAGCATGTAGATAGCCAGCAGTGCCTCTACCAGTCTTGACCGGAGTCGACTGGAATCGAGCATCCATGCGATAGTGCTTGCAACTGTAATCAGCACAAACAAGATGCCAGCAAGAACGGGAAGCAAGGTATGAAGGTAGACTTCAAGGACGCCGCTGTAGGGGAAGCCAAAGTCAATAATCAGTAGAAGCAAGCCAACACTGCTTACTCCCAGCGAAGACCAGTTAATAATATTGAGTGCTTTCCGTTTCAAATGATCTGGGCCACTGTCTTTTTACCGACGCTACCTTGGGGGAAAGCTAGCTATCGTTGGCCTTATTGCATAACGTATTGCTATTAAAATTCCCCTTTTTAAATGAAAATTGGTTACTATTTCGTCAGCCGCCACGAGGGGTCTCTTTTCAGTTCCTTGATTTTGTCCGTTTTTCTGAACCTCAGCGCCGACCAGTCGTCGTCCACCGCTACCATGCGCACACCTTCGAAGCCCAGCTTTCCAAGAGGTGCCCATCCGTGGTCACGGTGGATTTCCGCTTTATACTTTTTAGAAGTCTTCTTAGGGTATACAAACCAAAACGGAGCGTCGTCCGTCAGCTTTGGATTTATCTCGTGGCTGAGCTTAGCAATTGCTTGTTCTGTTTGCACAAACACCAGCACAAAGTCAAAGTGGTCGGCTGAATGGATTTTAGTATAAACAGTGCCGAGCTTCTCAAAGTCCCTGATATGAGGAGCAAACTCATCCGGAGACTCAAATATGCCTATCGCCTGCTGAGCTTTGTAGTTAAGTTTTTTGATAAGATCTGTCATGGTTTGGTTTTTTACCTGAAAACGATGAGTCAAATGAGCGAAAATCATGCAAGGCCAAAAGACATTATCTGACAGGAAAAAGGGGCTGCTGGGTAACCCGTTTGGCTTGATTTACGTGCCTCTCCGCATGGCCCACCACAATTTGTAGCGTGTCGTACAGCGAGTAGGTCACCAGCCTTGACACTGGCGACGTAATAATGACGGTAGTATGATCTACATGATCCATCGCTATCATTTTTCTAGTCAACAGCTTGAGGCTATCAGTAAAGTCTTTCACAATGTGCTGGCTAAGCCTGCCTGCGGTTGGCCGGAATATCGCCGGTGACTTCGATTTACGCTTCACCTCCGGCCCCAGGTATTCCACCAGTTGCCCGCCCCAGAAGCTGTGCCAAAAAGCAGGCATTTTCTGCCAAAAAGTGGGCTCGTACCTGCCATCGGCAATTTTGTCAAACTGTGGATAGTATTGTTTGTTCGTCATCATGATATGATCCAGGCATTCTCTGATGCTCCACTGTCCTTTTGTTGGCTTCCAGCCTAACTGCTGCGCCGACAGGTCTCCGAATACATTGTTGACCTCGGCAATCAACTCCTCCATCTTATCAAGATGCGATTGAATATTGACATTGTGGAAGCTCTGACTCATGACGATTCATTTGAAAACCAATTTACGGCTTAATTGTCACATTGTACACCCTGCGGTCGTTGCTGTTCGCTGGCGGACGCTATGGTGTTGTCAGCTCCTTACAAAGGGCCTTTTAAGCTATATTTGGGCAGGATTTATTTGGTAAGCTATTTGCCAACACATGTGCCACAGGGCAACTAAACTCACCGATATGTTCAAAAGCTACCTTACCATCGCCTTTCGAAGTTTCTGGAAAAATAAATTTTATTCACTGCTCAACATCTTTGGCCTTGCCTCCGGCGTGGCGAGTTGTTTGCTCATTTTCCTTTTTGTGTCTCATGAGCTTGGCTACGATCAGTTCTTCAAGGAGAAGGAACGCATATTTAGAGTGGTGACTTCCGCAGTCATGGGTGAAGAAAAGGGACGAATTGCCGTTTCTGGCAGTATCCTGGGCCCAATTGCTAAACGAGAGGTGCCTGGCGTGGAGCTGTTCTGCCGTTATGCTGATGTGGGCATTTTTAAGCCAACCATTGTAAAAGAAGGGGAAAGGGTATTTATGGAGAAGACATTTTCTTATGCCGACTCCTCATTCTTTAAAGTGTTTTCGTTTGACCTGATAGAAGGAGATGTAGAGACGGCTTTGAAGGATCCGAGTTCGGTAGTGATCACATCCTCCATGGCCAGGAAGTATTTTCCGGGCGGCAGCCCTATGGGGAAGACGTTGAGAATCAACAATAATACTGACAAGAAGGTAACTGGTGTGGTGGCAGATCCGCCTGCCAATAGCCACCTGCAGTTCAACTTCATCTGCGCTTTTCATAGCATGGAGGATGGTGAGCAGTGGTTTCCCATGAACTACATCACCTATTTGAGGCTGGCGGAGGGAGTAGATGCAGGCGAAGTGGGAACGAAAATAAACGCTATTGTTGAAAAAGAACTTGGAGAGCAACTGGAGGGCTCCGGCATGTCCGTGTCATTTGAAATGCAGCCGGTAACCGACATATACATGGACAGTAGTTTACAGGCGGACATTGGTCAGAGAGGAAACATGTCCAACACGCTGGCGTTTGCGCTGATTGGCGTTTTCATTTTGCTGGTGGCCTGCGTGAATTATATCAACCTGACGACGGCCCGCTCCGAAAAAAGAGCCCGTGAGGTAGGCATCAGAAAGGTAATGGGTGCGGTAAGAACGCACATTATTCTACAGTTTTACGGGGAAACCCTTATCATCACTTTCCTGGCAGTGCTTTTAGCCGTAGGCACCACTGAGTTCACGCTACCCGCTTTCAACGAGCTCATTGGACAGAAAATATCGATCAGCTATTTTGACAACCCCGGCTGGATAGCGCTGCTGGCAGCCGTTGTGTTTGCCATTACCCTGATCGCTGGCAGCTACCCGGCGCTGTATTTGTCGCAGTTCATTCCAGTGAAGGTGCTCAAGGGTACTTTCAACCCGGGCAAGGCTGGCGACATGTTTCGCAAAGCGCTGGTCATTTTCCAGTTCAGTATTTCTATTTTTCTGATTTTGGGCACTTTGGTCATCTACCAGCAGCTCAATTTCACCAACAGCAAAGACCTGGGCTACAATTCAGAACAGGTGATTGTTGTGCCCTTTGCCGATAGAAAGATGTTCAACAAGTTTGAGGCCTTCAGCAGCGAGCTAAAGCAGAATAGCGCCATTGGCGATGTGAGCAGAGGCTCGGCCATGATGGGCAATATTCTCGCCACCTGGTCGTCGTACAAAGACGGCATGGATCCCAACAAGGGCATTCGTACCCTTGGGTTTACCACCGACGATCAAATGGCAAATACCCTCGGTATCGAGCTGCTGGCAGGAGAGGGTTTCAATGCTACCTCCATGCAGCTAAACGATAGCACCGACGAACCGCTCAATAGCCATGTGGTGGTGAACGAGGCGTTGGTGCGCATGCTGGGCTGGAGAACTGAGGAGGCCGTTGGACAAACACTCCATTATGGAGACGAAGCAAGCGGAAAGATAGTAGGGGTGATGAAAGATTTTCATTTCAACTCACTAAGGAGTCAAATTGATCCTCTTTTCTTTTTCGTCAGCCCGTGGCAGGACAGGTATGTGTACGTGAAAGTCAATAACATCAACGACCCCGCCGGGGTGGACCATGTGCGTGAAGTTTGGATGAACATCTTTGCCGATGCACCCTTTGAGTACAGCCTGCTTGATACTGAGCTGCAGCGGCTTTATGACAGCGAGCAACGACAGGCAAGTGTTTTGGTGCTGTTCACCCTGCTCTCGGTCGTGATCGGTGTGTTGGGGCTGTTTGGATTGACCAACTACATGATTGAAAAAAGAACCAAGGAAATAGGCATTAGAAAAACACTTGGTGCCAATGTAATCGGCCTGGTGAGGCTGCTGTCGTGGGACTTCCTCAAGCTGGTGCTGATTGCCAACCTGATCGCCTGGCCCTTTGCCTGGTACTTCATGAACGGCTGGCTGGAAAATTTTGCCTATCACATCAGCATGAGCTGGGTATATTTTGCCGTCACCGGCGTTGCCGTAGTTGTTGTCGCCTTCCTCACCGTGGCCTGGCACAGCATCAACACCGCCAGAATGAATCCTGTGAAATCGCTGAGGTATGAATGAGGTAGGGGACGGAAGAGTAGGCGTCGGTACGGCCAACGAGCCTGTGCGGTAGAACCGTCAGCCGCCGGTTGGTGCGTCGGGCTACACCCAACGCATAGATATTTCACTCCGTCCGGGCCCCTTCAGGGGTGCCCGCAATGCTATTAAGTTAAGAGCATTTTACCCTTAATCCCTAAAGGGCTCTGCTAATGACAATTCACTCGCCCTTCAGGGTCAGGGGTAAAAATAGAATTGGTACAAGGAACCTCTTAACTTAATAGCATTGGGGGTGCCCGGCCCAGGGCTCGAAACTCCGCAAGCCCTGAAAGGGCGTAATACCCAAAGGATGTTGGTGAAGCCACATCCTACAGGAAAGTGCCCCCAGATTGGCCAGGCGTCGGTACGGCCAGCAGGCTTGGTGCGGTGGAGCCGTCAGCCGCCGGAGGAGTCTGGCTCAATCAAATCCCACAAATTACCATACAAGTCAGCAAAAACAGCCACGGTGCCATAGTCCTCTTTCGAAGGCTCTCGAACAATTTTGATGCCCTGATCAAGAAGGTTTTGATAGTCTCTTTGGAAGTTATCTGTGTGAAGAAATAAGAACACCCTACCGCCGGTTTGGTTACCCACCCTGGTTTGTTGTTCGTCGCTGGCGGCCTTTGCCAGCAACAGCAGGCAACCATCGGTTCCGCCTGGCGGTGCCACCAGCACCCACCTTTTGGTATCGCTCAGGCGGGTGTCTTCCACAAGGGTGAAATAGAGCTTTTTAGTGTAAAACTCAATAGCTTTGTCGTAATCGGTCACCACCAGGGCGATGTGTTTCAGCAGCTGTGCCATCGGCTTAATAGCCTTTGCCCGGAACATCGTTCTGGAACTTCTCCATGCCTTTTCTGTCCTGCAGGGTCACGAAGACAGTTTTGCCATCGGCACCACCAAAAACCAGGTTGCTGCACTTTTTGCCCGTAAGCGCCACTTCCCTTACCAGTTCTCCGGCGGGATTCAGCACGGCGATGACTCCCTTGCCGTATCGGGCGACGTACAGATTGCCCTCTTTATCACATTTCATCCCATCGAAGCCAAAATCCTCGAAGGAAGCAAATTCTCTCTTGTTGGAAATATCACCATTGGCATCCACATCAAATGCCCATATTTTCAGCTGCACACTTTCATTTACATAAAGCGTCTTTTCATCAGGGCTCAGCGCTATGCCATTGGTGGTGCCCATGGCACTGTCGAGCAAAACAGTGGTGCCGTCGGTGTCAATTCTCCAGATCTGCCCGGTTTTGTCTCCCCAGTTGGGGTCAGAGGCGTAGAGCCTGCCCTGGCTGTCGATGCAGAGGTCGTTGGGCTGATTGAAAGCGTCGTTGTGAGCAAAGGTGGAGACCGCTTTGGTGGCCATATCAACGGCCAGCACATTGTGGCCGGTGTAGTCGGCCAGGTACATGGTGCCATCTTTCCCAAACTTGATGCTGTTGGCGGTGCTGCCTTCAGGGAGTGTCAAAAAGAGCGAGGCGGTACCATCTGCGGCTACCTTCCCGATGGTGCCATCTTCTCCAAAGTTGACAACGTACAGGTTGCCTTCGGCATCAAAGGCCGGCCCCTCGATGTTGTTGGTGAAGAGGTTTTCGGCTGTGAAATCCGTGGCTTTGAACAGCTCGGCTGATTTTTTTTCCGAGCAGGAAAAGAGGATGAAAAACAGGCTGGTGGCGTAAAGAATAGACTTTTTCATGATCTGGCTTTGCCTCAAAGGTAAAAGGAAAGTCGTTCAAAAATATTTTTTGGAACAATCTTTGGCTTATTGCCAGTATGAACCAAAAAATCTAATGATATGAAAAAGCTCATTTACTCCGCCTTTGTTGCTCTGCTCTTTATCAGTCAATCCTGCGTTGGCCCTGAGGGCCCTCCCGGCCCACAGGGGTTTGATGGCTACGATGGCGTCGACGGAAAAGACGGCGAGGAAGCGTATGTGTTTGAATTCGTCTTCGACTTTGAATCGCCCGATTATGGTGTCCTTCTTGAGTACCCCGATGGTTTTACTGCGCTTGATTCAGATGTGGTTTTGGTTTACCTGCTGTGGGATACACTCGATGATGGCACTGAAGTGTGGCGATTGCTGCCACAGTCCATGATCACCGACTTTGGGTTTCTGCAGTACAACTTCGACTTCACCAAGTTCGACACAAGGGTATTTCTTGATTCCGACTTTAACCTCGACAACCTGGGCTCGCCGTTTCTCGACAACTGGCTGGCAAGGGTAGTGGTAGTGCCCGGGCAGTTTAGCGGACGAATGGACTACACTGACTATGACGCTGTAAAAGAAACTTTTAACCTGCCAGACAAGGAAATACCCGCTGGCTACGTTATATCCAAACGACCGGAATAAGCAGGTGTATGGATAATATGTTCCGGTATTAAAAGACCCGGCCTTTGGCCGGGTTTTTCGTTTGGGGCGGGGCAGGTAAACTACCAAAGGTTGCCCAACAACAAAAGCTTCCATAAACAACCGTCATCTCGATCTACCGGTCCGATGCCAATCGGGGCGGTGGGAGAGATCCCCCAGACCTGCTGCTGGAGCTTTTCCTAGTTTGTGCCATCAACCGGGGGATGCCTCCCTCGTCGCATCGCTTACCTGCACTGCGTTTCGGAAAGCCCAACAGACTCGGAATCAGCCACACCTCCACTACGTTTCGGTAGGCAGGCATGACGCCGCTGTGGAGGCGTCGGTTGACTTATTCCCCTGTAATTGCTCCACCTACTTCCCACCAGTTGCTTTCCTCCCGACGCCATAATAAATTTATCAGAACATTTAACTCATGGCGAAGCAAAAAAAGAAAGCACCCAAAGTAAAAATTGAATGGCTAAACCACGTCCTTGGATTTGCAGGAGTGGTTTTGGGTGTGCTGATAGCCTTTTGGCTTAACAACTGGGCAGGTAACAGGCGGGAGCAGCAAATAGCAGAGGTGGCTTTGAAAAATATTCGAAGTGAAGTAGCAAGAAATCAGTCTGCCATGGATACGCTAGTTCAAGTTAACGCACGTCAGCTCGGCTTTTTGGATGCTTACCTTCCATTGGTGGATGATGATATGACATTCTTAGGCTCCAGTAGTCAATTTGATTCTCTTCAGGCGCAATTCCCGGACTTACTGCTAGCGAGAGGTAGGCTTGATATAGAAATCGAATTGCTTGGCTTGCCTGAAGTGGCGTGGAAAACGAGCCTCAATTCTTCCATATTGTCATCAATTGATTTTAATCTCTTGTACGCAATTAACGAATCCTATGATCTTCAGGAAAAGGTCGCCGGCATAGACAACCTGTTAATCAGTGACCTGAGAAATATTGGAAATGGCAGGAAGAATGATTTCCACAGCTTCCAGCGAACGTTGGGCACGTATATGCAATTGTCGGAGCAGTTGCTACTAGAGAAATACCCCAGATGTCTGAAAGAAATTGATCTTTTTTTAGCCGACGGTAGTAGGGATACTGACGCATTGGTACTTGATACCATCAAATAGCTATTGTTTTTTGTTTGGCATACAGCTATTATAGCCTGACAAATTTTTTATCGACATACTAATTGCCCAAACCATGGAATTCAAATTGGTGAAAATCGGTAACCAGATATGGATGGCCGACAACCTGGACGTAGACACATATCGCAACGGTGACCCCATCCCCGAGGTAACCGACACTGACGAATGGGACCGCCTCACCACTGGCGCCTGGTGCTACTACAACAACGACCCCGAAATGGGCAAGCTGTATGGCAAGCTCTACAACTGGTATGCGCTGGTCGACCCCAGAGGACTGGCGCCAGAGGGCTTTAGAATTGCCAGCGACAGCGACTGGAAACTGCTTCTGCAAACCGTGGGCGGACATTTAACGGCTGGTGCCATCCTCAAGTCAACTGAGCTGTGGAAGGCACCCAACGAAGGCGCTACCAACCAGGCAGGCTTCAGTGCCAAGCCAGGCGGGCTCTGCGACGACGACTGCTCCTTCATGGACAGAGGCACCATTGGCTACTGGTGGACCCCCGACGAAGAAGGCAAGAAACTCGCCTGGAGCTATATCATGGAGTACGACAACGACCACGTAAACCGCAGCTACTACGAGAAAAAGGACGGCCTCTCGGTGCGCTGCCTAAAGGCGTAGTCGGCCTTTTTCCTGTCCTTTCGAAGCCCGATAATCGGCGACATTAAAGAGGTTACTCTCTGCGCTTCCGCAGATAGTAACCTCTTTAATCGCTTCTACAGAGAGTAGCGGCTGTATTTTTCCAGAGACGCACTTCCCTTCCTGATATTCGCCTTTGTTGCTATTTGTAATTCCTTTTTGGGCGTGCCCCCCGCCAGCCATATTCCGTTTGAATAGAACAGACACCGTTTGGCGGGGGTCGGGCTATCCGCTCCAAGTCCTCGGCCGCCCCCGATAGCCCCGATAGCCCCGATAGCTATCGGGGGGGGGTCGTCCTGTGGGCTTTCCGCTGCTATCCCTCACGCAAAGCCGTTATTTGGTTGACCAGCCAGGCCGTCGATCTGCCATTGACTCCATAACAGCGTCATTTCAATCCGCCAGCTAGCGGAGAGCCGACGTGGAACGGGATTCCCGTGAACTTGCAGTGCCTGCTAATGACTCGCTGCCATCATCACGCAAATCAGCCTGGGGAATGTGCCTTTGACTCAATACTGCTTAGAGAATTTTCAAGCGACTGCCTTATGTAGCTTGAAGAACCCTCCTAAATATTATTTTTTGAAATAAATACTCGATATTCAATGAATATATAATGCGAATATAGACCGGTCTATATCCGGATGATATGCCAGAATCTGCATGACGAAAAACTTCTTGACGGCAATAATCTTGACTTTAGTACTGACTCCTGCCTTGTTGGCTCAGAAAATAACTGTAGCTGAATCCGTCGACCAGGAGATCAATTCGCTGCTTCTGTCGATTAGAAATACTATGCAGTTTGGTGGTGACCGAGTAGCTATTCGACTTGTGGAAAGTGCCTACATAACAACGGACGAGGTAGCTGGTCTCGATGGCGACGTAGTTGTTCACAGACTTCTCATTTCTATCCAGCAAATGGACGATCAAGAAAAGACGACTCATAAAAGTTACTGGGTAGACGGCAACTTCTTCAATCCTCGGACATATAAGTTTGACACTGCTACTAAACGGCTAACTTTTCTACATGGGGTAGACGAACAGCCTAAATCAACGAATTTGGTGATCACAGCGACTGGACTACATACGGAATAGAAATGTATGCAAAACTAAAACATATTTGAATGAGCTGGGACTTATTTGTGCAAGACTGGGGTACTGCTAAGACACTTGACGACACTCCAGATGATTTCCAACCGCAGCCAATTGGAAGGCGTTCGACCATCATCGAGCAAATTCAGGCAGTTGAGCCTTCGGCGAACTTTACTGATCAGTCTTGGGGAACTATCGAAAACGATCAGTTCTCAATTGAGTTTAACATGGGAGAAGACGAGGTTCTAGGCTCTTTTGCTTTGCATGTTCGGGGCAACGAACTTGCCATTCCTTGCATTGGAAACATCTTAAAACACTTAGGGCTTAGAGCAGCAGATGGTTCCAACGGCGAATTTTTTGACAATGACACGGCAACTGAGAAAATGCAGGCATGGATGGAGTTTCGAGACCGAATCACTGGGAAGAAAGGCATATAACACAAAGCTAAGACATCATGGGGCCTCACCTGCAAGGAAATGGCGGTGGGGATTGCAGTCCCCGCCACTTTGTGTATTTTTATTCATCGGCGTGGCTATTTGCGGACGGTGACGGATTCTCTTACCAATCCCCACGCTGCTTAGCTGAGCGTACACAATGCAGGAATGGCAATAAAGCACCTCTTACTTTTGTTCTTGTGGGCTTTCGGAAGGACTGCTTTCTGCCAGTGCCCAGAGTTTGAAAATATCGAAGATCAAGCGGCTTACCTGACCAAGCTTCGAGAAGAGTACCCAACTGCCTCTGAGACAAGAAAGCTTTCAATTGAATCAGAATTCTTCTGTGCCTTTCCGGCCTCATTTGCTGACATGGAGCGACTTTTCGGATTTGACATGAAAACAGGTGTGGCAGCCCCTCTTTATGAGTTTCCCGCAGGTATGGAGACGATTCTGTTTTTCTCAAACCTAAAGAGCATTGAACCTTCGCAGTATTATAACAGGTATATCGACATCAACATTGACGGATACTGGCAGGCAGACAACATCGGTGGTGCCTTTGTGCTTGGTAAAAGGTTTCGTGACGACCCTGACCAATTCTGCAAGCAACTGGCAAAACGGACAGACGACGAACTTCTGAGCGTGTTTAGATTCATGTACGACGGACCCCATCCAGATCAAATGAAAGAGGGCTTCGTTGAATTTCATTCCGACTTATCCTCCAAGAACAAACGACTAGGCCAGCTTCTTCAGATTGCCTACGCTAAACTTCTGGCTGACCATGACGGGCACGGCAAATGAAAAAGTGTATAACACAGCGGTAAAAATGAATGTGGGCTGTTCAGGTAAGCTGAGTGTGGCTGGCTTGGATTGTCCGCCACAAAAGTTAATTTTAAATTTGGCGTGGCTAAGATGTGTTGGAAGCGGAGCTGCTTTAAACTCCCCCACTCATTTTAGGCAGACGTTACCAGCAATTGTCTACATGACGCATGACAATCTCCAAGGGATTTCTACAGAAACGTACGGTATTCAGCACTAGCCTACTCTCAAGCGGGACGATTCTTTGGATTATCTTCTCCTATATTCTCTATGCTTTTTTCTTCTTAAGTCGTGAGATTTTTAGGTTTCTCACTGCCGATTTTGGAGATCAAGTATTGCTCGTACTGGACAAAAACGAAACCTTCATCTACAATCTCTTTTGTTCATCTCTGGCAGTTGCAATTGGTTATGGACTGGCACTGAGGTTTGTGCTTCAAAACTCAGTGACTGGACAGTCAGCAAAAGCACGGTTTTTGATGCGGAGGACACTGAATGAGCAAGACTTCTTTACTTGGGCATTCTTATCCTGGTTTAGTAGAATTACAAGCATATTGGGGATTTGTTATATTGCTTTCCCAATTCAATACGACGTTTATTTCCTTGATGAGTTCCCTTTTCTTCTAACCCTTCTTCCAATTGTTGTATTCTTTACCACGTGGCCAAAACTAGCTCTAATCACAAAGGGCTACAGGCTCAAATGGACGGCGATATCTTTAGGTATTTTTGCGACAATGAGCTTTGGATTTGCCTTTAAGAGTTTTCTAGCCAGCGAAAAAATCAACAAAATACTTCTCAAGAAATCTATCGAATACACTTATGGCTTGACGGTTCCAAGAAGTCAAACGCAACAGTTGTTACAACGTAGATCCCTAACGACAAATGTCTACATTGTTCGGGATACGATTGACCCATTTCAACCGATAATCTTCATCAACAATGTCTACACTCAAACTGGGTTGGATAGTATTGACATTAAACTAAACATCGAACGGGACAAGCTATCATGGATTGAGAGTTCTCAAATGGCTATCAATCTGCACATAGACGAAAATATCCCAATGACGTTCGTTGAAGAACTCAAGTATCGGTTCAGACAAGACAGCCTAAGGATAATCCAGTATTCGACCGGACAAAAACACTCAAAGTATCCACCAAACTATCCACAATGGAAGTATTCAGGAATTCAACAAAACCTTTATCCTAGACACTATCCAAAGTTTGTGAGCTTTCTGGATTCGGCAGAGCATCTTGATTTTGATAAGTACACGATTCGATTGCCAGAATCTATGATGTATAGGGTCAATGCCCTTAAAGAATATAATCGCATTGAAGTTTATGTTGGCAAGGACGACGTAATGGTAAATGGGGCAACAGTAACAGATAGCAAGCTTGCCGAGATTGTTTACAAATTCACCAAAAAGTATTCTCCTGACAACGTCATCATATTTAACAAAGACAATCAAATCACCTTTGGTCGGTATATCGAATACCTTGATTTGGTATACAGCCAAATAGAGAATCTAAAAAACGAAATGTCGTTGGAACTCTATCAACGACCGTTGGAATATTGGTACTGGCAGCCTGAGCTGGAGAGTATAAAATCCAAATATCCACGAAATGTCTTAGAATGGACTCGGGAGGAGCAGCGACTGTTAGACTTGATGAAAAAAGCTGGTAACACAACAGTAAAGTGAATGTGGGCTTCGGTGGATGTCATAGGGCAGTTGGCTTGGATTGCCCGCCACAATTTATAATTTTAACATCGCCTAACCTTCGCTAAAGCTACGGCTAGCAAAGCGTGGCTAAGTGCCAGTGGAAGCGGAGCTGCATAAAACTCCCACACTCACTTTAGGCAGGCGATATCAGCAAAGTAACTTGACGAATGGCAGTTGATGAAACAAGGCAATCATTTGAGGACAAGTGCCGGACTTACCAAAAGTGGTTGATGCAAATTAACTCCAGACGATTTGCAAAGCCCGTAACGATAGTTTGGATAACCGACCTCAGTGACAATGACACCGACAAACTTATACTAAACAACTTCAAAAAAGTTGTTGCAGCTTTTGACTCTAGACAATTACTCACGTACTTAAACAGGCACAAGCACTTATTGCCAGACCCGATAAACACCATAACTTGGGTGACTTAGGTTGAGAGTCTGGACGATCTTTCTGCAATAAGCTATGACATCTGTTCCATTGAGGCCTCGCTGGACGTTAATGGCTTCACTAAAGCTTCAATTACCGAATCAATCAACTTCATTAACCTGTTTAACGACCTCGCTATTCAGCTAGCAGATGATGAGTTGCTGGCATTGTCTAGCAAGCAGGAGGTAAGAGACCTTTGGGAGTTTGGATACAACGAGATATTCTGGAAGGAATTTGGCAAAAACGAAGAATTGGCCTCGGTAAGAATTCCACAGCTTTCGATTGACCACGAGGCTCTGTCTTCAGCTTTAAATCAAATGATAGATGCATTTACCGATCGACTGGAAGTTCTGGATGGCTAAGTAAAAAGCTGATAACACAAGGCTTCCATGAATAATCGTTTTGAGCAGCGGCCTGGTTGAAGGTAGCAACTGTTTCCGAAACGTCAAAGATCAATAGGCTGCCCGCCCGGGATGAAAGCAAATCACAAATAGGCGAGCAAGGGAATGAAAGTTATGGGTGTTGTTTATCTATGATACTATCGGCCTGTAGCTTTATCGCTGTTTCAAAGCGAATCAACCAGCTCCATTTATCTCTCAAAACCCCAAAAAATCAAACAACTCCTTTGAGTCATTCGTCAGCAGCACCTTTTGTTTGTCCACTCGCCCAACCTCCACTATACCTATCGCCCAATAGCGGCTGGGGGTGCAGGGCGACTTCGGCTCCCCGGTTGGGCAAGGGCGGCGGCGGTGTTGCCCAATGTCGGCGGCGGTGTTGCCCAACCCAGGTAGACGAGGTTGCGCAATACCTGTAGCCGATGTTGCGCAATGCAGGAGTAAGGATTGCCCAAACGACTCATGAACGTTGTTTATAACTGTCAAAAGGGTGTCTGATGGCCACCCACGCATTCTTTAGCGCAACTGTACCAACGCCTTACTGCTGCTGGATCCCCCAGATTCACTACCCAGGTCTTAACGGCACCCGGTTCGGTTCAGTGCCATCATCATGGGGATCCCTCGCTCGTACCTCGCAATCGGGATGACGTGCCCTTGGGTAGTGTAGCTGTTGCCTGCACTGTTCCCAATGCCACTGAAGCCTGTAACTTTGCCGCTCGATAGGTTTGGGTAAAACAAAACCGCCACCCATGGGGCGGCGGTTTTTACTTTACTTGATCACAAGCTTATGCACGGCTGCCCCGTGGCTGGTGACCAGCCTGAGAATGTAGACTCCGGCTGGCTGACTGCTGATATCGACAGTCAGCTGTGCCGTAGTCATCGAATGCTGCCACACGGCTGAGCCGTTGTTGTTGTGGATGATAATTTCTTTTACATCTGCCAGCGAACCATCCCACGCTATGGTGAACTGTCCCTGCGACGGGTTAGGGTAAGTTTTGATCATCGAGCGGAGCACTTCGGCTGAAACGCCCGTGGTAGCGGTGGGCATGGCAATGATCACAATGCCTTCGTCTGTTACCTCAGAGGCTACCTCAAAGCTTAGCTGCCCGGTGCTGATGGTTATTTCAGGCGATTCCAGGCTTACATTCCCCTCGTAGTCGATCAGAAGTTTGTAAGCACCGAGTGGCAGGTTGCTGAACCCAAAACTTCCGTCGCTGGTGGTTACGGTGCTGGCGATCAGCTCACCCCCGGGGCTGCTTACAAGCAAGATTGTGACCCCGGAAAGGGGAGTGCCCTCCATGGTTCTTCCGTCTGTCACCAGATGGCGGCTTCCATCGTCCGAAAGCAACAGCTTTCCTGCAATAGAGCCGGGCCCGCCTGGCACCGACGGCTTTTCGATCATGTCAACAACTATGCCTTCAATGCTTTCAGTAGACAGTGTAATTAGCGTGGCGTTGGCAAGGGTCGTGGCTTTTTCAAAATAAGTAGTAAGCACGGCAGTGGAAGCAGATGCAACGCTCAAAGCATACTGGCCCGCTGGCACATCGTCAAAAGTAAATGCTCCATTGGCGGACAGCGCAGATATTATTGGTGTGCCAAAGGTGCCATTACTGTTTTTCGGGTGAAGCTTTGCTTCGCCCTGGGTGAAGGCGGAGTTGCCCAGAGAAGCCACACCGGTGACGCTCAACGCTTTTACAACCGGTGCCGTCACTTCAAACGCTTCCGTGGCCTCAGCGGCGAGGTAGTTGTCGTTGCCAACCTGGTTGGCGGTAACGGTGACAGTGCCCTCAACCCCAGTTAGAGTAAGCGTAGTGCCGGTAAGGCTGGCAGGTCCTGTTACGCTGTAGCTCAACTCGAGCCCACTGTCTGTAGTGGCATTTACCGCTATCGGGCCATCGGTCGTTAGCTTGTCTCCAATGCTTTCAACGACAATGGTCTGGGCTTTTTTGGCTATGGCAAAGCTTCTTTCGACAGCAACCGCAGCCTGGAACGTTTCGTCACCTGACTGAGAGGCCCTGATGGTGGCGGTTCCTGCGCCGGTGATTGTCACAGTGTTTCCACTGAGTGTCGCCGGGCCGCTTACCACCTCAAAGCTGACGGCAAGTTCGGATGTGGCAGTTGCTTCCAGGGCGAAGGCCTGATCACCAAAGGTTTTGTCTGCTATGGCTGCAAAAGTGATGGTTTGCTCTTGTTTTTCGTCTACCTCTGGTGCGGTCACTTCAAAAGTTGTAGCAGCTTCAGCAGCGAGATAGTTCTCGTTGCCCCCCTGGCTGACTGTAATAGTCACAGTACCCTCTTCGCCTGTCAGTGTCACAGTTGCACCCGACAGCGTGGCCGGGCCATCGATGCTGTATGATAATGCCAGGTCACTATCAACAGAGACGACCAGGTCAAAAGCCGCATCAGTAGTCAGTTTGTCTTCAATATCAGCAATGGTAATTACCTGTACCTTTTTGGCAATAGTGAAAGTTCTTTCGACAGGAGAGGCCGCATTGAAATTCTCGTTACCTGCCTGGGTAGCTTTGATAGTGGCTGTTCCGGCACCGGTAATGGTTGCCTCGCTGCCGTTTAGTGTAACAGGTCCGCTCACTACTTCCAGACTTACTACCAGCGAAGAAGAGGCCGTTGGTGACAAAGTGAAGGCAGCGTCGCCAAAAGACTTATCGGCGATGGCATCAAAAGTGATGGTTTGGCTGCCTTTGCTTACTGTCAGTGTCTGCCGCACCGATGGCGCTGGGTTAAATGCTGCATTGCCTGCCTGTGAGGCTGTGATGGTTGTACTGCCTACGCCTGTGATTGTTATCAGGCTTCCATTGATGGTGGCCACTGACAGGTTAGAACTGGTGTAGCTGACAGGTAAACCTGAGCTGGCGGTTGCCCCGGGAGAAAAGCTGGTGGCTCCGAAGGCTTTCGCCGGTAATTCAGCAAACGTAATGGTTTGGTTGGCCTTGTCCGGATCCGACACGAAAAATGAAGCGGAGGACGAAGCACTGTTGTAGTTGGTGTTACCTGCCTGGCTCACAGCCACCTCCACCGTGCCGCTGGCTCCGGTTAGGGTGATCGTGTTGCCGCTGATGGTGGCCGGGCCGCTTGCAATAGCATAGGTAAGGCTTAAGCCACTGGTTGTGCTGGCCGACACAGCAAACGGTGCGGCGGACACAAGTTTGTCGGCGATAGGAGAGACGGTAATCGTTTGACTGGCCTTATCAACCGTGAGTGTTTGTGGCACGTTGGTGGCGGCATTGTAATTCACATTGCCCGCCTGTGAAGCTGTGATAGTGGTGCTTCCGGCTCCAATGATCGTTACCGTGTTGCCCCTCACTGTGGCCACTGCTGTGTTGGAGCTGGCGTAGCTCACCGTCAGACCTGAGCTGGCCGTTGCTCCCAGTGTGAAGTTGGCATCGCCAAATGTTTTGGCTGGCAAAGCCGCAAAAGTGATGGTTTGGCTGGCTTTGTTCACCGTCAGTGTTTGCGGCACGTTGGTGGCGGCATTGTAATTCGCATTGCCCGCCTGCGAAGCTGTGATGGTGGTGCTTCCGGCTCCGACAATCGTTACTGTGTTTCCACTTACTGTCGCTACCGCTGTGTTGGAGCTGGCATAGGCAACGGTCAGGCCTGAGCTGGATGTTGCTCCCAGTGTGAAGTTAGCGTCACCAAAGGTTTTAGCTGGCAACGCCGCAAACGTGATGGTTTGGCCGGCTTTGTTCACCGTGAGTGTTTGCGGCACGTTGGTGGCGGCATTGTAATTCGCATTGCCCGCCTGTGAAGCTGTGATGGTGGTGCTTCCGGCTCCGACAATGGTTACTGTGTTTCCACTTACTGTCGCTACCGCTGTGTTGGAGCTGGCGTAGCTCACCGTCAGACCTGAGCTGGATGTTGCTCCCAGTGTGAAGTTGGCCTCCCCAAATGTTTTCGCTGGCAAAGCCGCAAACGTGATGATTTGGCCGGCTTTGTTCACCGTGAGGGTTTGAGGTACGTTGGTGGCGGCGTTGTAGTTTGCATTGCCCGTCTGCGACGCAGTGATGGTGGTGCTTCCGGCACCGACAATCGTTACCGTGTTGCCACTTACTGTGGCTACCGAAGTATTGGAGCTGGCGTAGCTCACAGACAGACCTGAGCTGGATGTTGCTCCCAGTGTGAAGTTGGCATCCCCAAATGTTTTGGCTGGCAGGGCTCCGAAGGTGATGGTTTGGCTGGCTTTGTTCACCGTGAGTGTTTGCGGCATGTTGGTGGCGGCATTGTAATTCGCATTGCCCGTCTGCGACGCTGTGATGGTGGTGCTTCCGGCACCGACAATCGTTACTGTATTTCCACTTACTGTCGCTACCGCTGTGTTGGAGCTGGTGTAGGCAACGGTCAGTCCTGAGCTGGCCGTTGCTGACAATGTGAAATTAGCGTCTCCGATGGTTTTGGCTGGCAGGGCTCCGAAGGTGATGGTTTGGCCGACCTTGTTAACCGTGAGGGTTTGCGGTACATTGGCGGCGGCATTGTAGCTTGCATTGCCCGCCTGTGAAGCTGTGATGGTGGTGGTGCCCACACCCAAAATCGTCACTGTGTTGCCGCTCACTGTAGCCACCGCCGGATTGGAGCTGGCATAGGCAACGGTCAGGCCTGAGCTGGCAGTAGCAGAGAGGGCAAAGGGTGCTTCACCAAATGCTTTTTCAGGGAGTGCGCCGAAAGTGATTGTCTGATTTAGTTTTCCTGTTGTGAACCGCCACGAGGTATTGTCCTCGATTCCGGGCCATATCTTTTGAGAATTTGCTGCACTCCTCAGGTAACCGCTGGTGACGTTAACATATACCTCCGTATTGGCCGGTAAATCATTGGGCATGTTAAAAGTGACAGTGGCACCATTGATCGTCATCTCACTGCCATTATAGTTGGTCAGGCTGGTGATCAACATTCCATTGCTTGCATGATGTACACTGATTGTTCCAGTAGCGATGGTGATATTTTCTTCGAAAGTGATGCTGAGATCGCTTGAAACTGCTACGTTGGTATTGCCATTGGCTGGAGCGTAACTCAAGGCTGATACTTCAAGTGCCTGAGTGGTAAACGTCCAGTTGGGATTACCATTTAGTCCGGCAAATGTATTGCCTGCTGCGTCCTTCACTACACCCACGCCCAGGTCGACATAGTATTCAGTGCTGGCGTTCAGATTGAAGGATGGCGTAATGGTGAGCGTGTTGTTGGCGATGGTCGCACCGCCGTTTACACTGTAGCTGGAGTGAATAGATCCTCCGATGTCCCTGATCGTAATCACACCAGTGTTGGCCACAATGTTTTCGCTGAAGGTTACCACCAGGTCGCCATTTACGGCCACTCCGGTTGCGTTGTCGGCTGGAGATAAGCTGCTGA
This sequence comes from Imperialibacter sp., assembly GCF_040222815.1. Lineage (GTDB taxonomy): Bacteria > Bacteroidota > Bacteroidia > Cytophagales > Cyclobacteriaceae > Imperialibacter. Next base: position 214,234 of record NZ_JAVKCH010000036.1, read on the forward strand.
TCGTAGGGGCGGTAATATCGGCACCTGCAACCGTGTTGAATTGCCACATACCATTAGAAACGATGCCGGCGAAGGGGTTTCCTACTACATCAGTAATCGCATCACTTGCTATGAAAACATAATAAGCAGCCGAGTTGAGGAAGTTATTGGCGGGGTTAATGGTGAGTGTGCTGCCCGACACCTGCACATTGGCCGATGGCAAGGTGTATTGCTCATGAGCGACAAGCTCAGGGTACCTCACAATCTGAATTATTTTGGAATTCACCAATTCAATCGGTTCTGAAAAGGTAGCTACTAGGTTGGAAGCCACAGCCACATCGGTGGCGTTGTTGATTGGGTTAAAGGAGGAAATTGTTGGAGCAGTAACATCCGAGGAAGTGACTGTGAGAATGTATGACACGGGAGTAGCCTCATTGTAATTCGCATTGCCATATTGCCAGGCAGTGATTTCTGATTGCCCCACGTTTCCCACGCTTACCACGTTGCCACTAATGGTGGCCACGGCTGGGCTCGAACTTGTAAAGGTGATTGGCAGGCCCGATGTAGCCGAGGCGGAAAGTGCAAAGTCGGGATCGCCTGCTTCTTTGTTGGGAAATGGTGAAAAGGTGATGGTTTGATCCGCTTTGTCTACATATAACGGCTGCACGGCATTGGCAGCGGCATTGTAATTCGTGTTGCCAGCCTGCGAGGCGGTAATATTGGTGGTACCGGCTCCCACGATGGTCACGGTGTTGCCGCTTATGGTGGCAACCCCCGTATTCGAGCTTGCATAGCTTACAGAAAGGCCTGAGCTGGCGGTGGCGCTTAGTATAAAATTGCTATCGCCAAAGGTCTTCAGGGGCAATGTGCCAAAGGTAATGGTTTGGTTGCCTTTGGTTACGGTGAGGCTTTGCGGCACGTTGGAAGCGGGTGCGAAAGTGCCGTTGCCGGCCTGACTGGCCGTGATGGTGGTGGTGCCAGGGGCAATCAGCGTTACTGTGTTGCCACTTACAGTAGCCACACCAGTGTTGGAACTGGTGTAACTCACCGGAAGCCCTGAAGAGGCCGTGGCAGTAAGTGCAAATGGTGCGTCGCCCATGGCCTTGGCTGGCAGCGCATTGAAGGTGATGGTTTGACTGGTCAGTACATTTTGGTTCCACTTTAGAGCAAAAGCATCCGAGGAGGCTGCCGTTTTGTTATCCGCTCCGGCACCTGGATTGAAATCTACGGTTCCATTTGTGAAAAAACCTGTGGCATAGACATTGTTTGACCCATCAACAAAAAGTCCACTCACCTTCTCATACCCGTTGGAGAAGGGCCCGTAGAAAGATTGCACCCATACATATTCACCGGAGGCATTTAATTTCAGTATAAAACCGTCATAGCCATTAGGCCCAACCGTCAGCGTAACAGTGCCAGCTCCAGGGTCAAAGTCGTTTATGCTGGTGCCAAAAAATTCCCCGGCGATATAAACGTTTCCTGAAGCATCGGATTTTATGGAAAAGCCCTGATCATCCACAGTCCCGCCAAAGTTTTTTGCCCACAGCAATTCAAAAGCAGCATTGAGTTTAAAAGCGTAGGCGTCAACCGATCCTGACGACACAAGATTAGTCACCCCAACTCCCGGGTCAAAGTCTTTGGTGCCGGTGAACTGCCCGGTGGCAAGGAGGTTTCCAGATGCATCGGCGTGTAGGTCGGTGATGGTTACTGGCGGAGCCTCGGCCGCCGACACGTAAGCCAGTGAAGAATTATATTTAGCAACAAAGTAACCTCCTGTGGCGCCCAGGTTAGCTGTACCCGCATCAGGGTTGAAGTCTACTGGGTCAGTTCCACCATTTCCGAGGAAATATTGCCCAGCTATAATGATATTTGAGGAGGCATCTGTTTCAAATACCCTTGAAACGACAGAACTAAAAGTGGGCGTACCGAGTCTCTTTCCCAAAACGTAGTTGCCTGATGCGTCCAATTTTACCAAAAAAGTATGCGTGATATTTGACAATCCTGTAGTTACACTTGCTGTACCCGCTCCCGGATCCAAATCGATGGTGTTTCGAAATGAGCCACCCGTATAAACGTTGCCGGAGCCGTCCACAGCCAAACCTATGTGTTCACTTTCCAGGTTGGATCCCCACCGCTTGGCCCACACATAGTCACCAGCTGAGTTGAGTTTCAGCACAAAGAGATCTGTTGAATTGGCTGTCAAATTGGATGTTCCTGCTCCCGGGTCAAAATCAACGGTACTCGTAAACTTACCGGACACCAACACGTTGGAGGAGGCATCCACCCTGATGGCCAGTCCTTCATCGGTGCCCGTGCCGCCCACTTTTCGTGCCCACACAAGCGCTCCCGAAGCATTGAGTTTCGTGATGAATATGTCATTGTTTCCCGCCGAAGTAAGCGAAACCTCGCCTGCGCCCGGATCAAAATCGGCGGTGCCGGCGAAAACGCCCGTGGTATACACGTTGCCCGAGGCGTCAACGGTAATGGCATTTGCCTGAATGGAAGAGGCTCCCGTAAAGACGCTCACCCACTCATGGTTTTGAGCCAAAACCTCCACGCAGGAAAAGGTGATGACAGCAAGGAAAAAAATGGCGCAAAACTTGATGCGCTTGCCGAAGCTTTTGAAAATCAAGTGAACATTCATGACTTAAGGTTTATTGGTTTTACCCACCAAAAGTCATTTTTTGTCTGTCCAATTGATATGAGGCAAATCCCTCAAAACCCAGGAGAAAAACCCCTACTTATAATTCTATGATATTGTTTTTGATAGCATACTTCACCAGATCGGCGTTGGAAGAAAAGCCTAGCTTGTCGAAAATAGCTTTTTTATGGTGCTCAATGGTCTTCTTGCTGATGTGTAGATGGTCTTCAATTTCCTTGAAACTCATGCCATTGGCAAAGCAGCGGAGCACTTCCAGTTCTCTCTCTGTTACAGTGCTTGCATCAGTTTGGAGGTGCAGCTGTGAGATATATTGCTGGAAAATGCCCTGTGCGAGCCCCTCCGGAAAGTAGAACTGCCCCTGATCCACCTTTCTAACTGCATCGAGCACCTCCGTTTTCGGGGCGCTTTTGGGCACAAAGCCTTTTCCGCCAGCTTTCAGGCTCTGTTCAATATAGGCCTGTCCCTCATTTCCTGAGAGAAAGATGATCTTAAGTTTTGGGTATTCCTTCAACAACTGCCTGCTGAGGTCAATACCCGACTGCTGGGGCAGGCCGATGTCCATCAGTAAGATGTCCGCCTCGTGCTGGCTCAGCAGCTGATGCAGCTCCCTGGGCGAGGAGGCTGCCGCCAGCACTTCCACGTCGGACTGCATTTTCAGAAAGAGCGACAAACCGTCCCTGAACAGCTCGTGGTCGTCGATCATCAGTAGTCGAATCTTTCCTGACGTCATCAGGCAGCTTTCTTAAGTTGTTTGCCAGTCATGCGGATTGTGAACGTTGTGCCCTTTCCCAATTCACTGGTTAGCGAAAGTACGCCTCCCAGCTTTTCTATCATTTCTTTCACTAAAACAAGCCCCAGCCCTGTTCCCTTTTCTGTTGAGTTGCCAATCGACTTTTTGTCCGATTCCAGAGTGAAAAGTTTGTGGAAGTCGTCACTTGCTATCCCGATTCCTGAGTCTTCCACTTCTATGATCACATTATTGTCAATAACATTGGCCCGCAGCCAGATGATCCCCTCTGCCGGTGTGAACTTGATAGCGTTAGAAATAAGGTTACGCAAAACGGTTTGCAGGTACTCTTTGTCAGTCTCCAGGTGGATCGGCGCTTCAATTTCAATGTAAATGTTTTGTCGCTTCACCTCCAGGTTGAGCTGAAAGAAACTCCTCAATTTTTCAGCCATGTCCCGCAGCTCAAATACTTCCGTTTTTAAGCTTCTTTCGGAAATTTGGTGCAACGACCATTCGAGCAGGTTTTTCATTTGATCCTCCAACGATTTGGCAGCGGTTTCCAGCTTTGTAAGATACCTTTTTATGTCATCGGGGCTAATCTGCTCATAGTATTGATTCAGGGTGCTGGTGACGGTGTGAAACGACGACAGCGGGCTTTTCAAGTCGTGGGAAACAATAGCAAACAGACGGTCTTTGACCTGATTCAGGCTTTGCAACTCCTTATTTTTAGCGTCCAGCATCCCGGCTGTCTTTTGTTTTAGCCGGTAGCGGCTGTAGAGGATTGCGGCAGCCAGCATGAGCAGGATAACTATGGCAATGAGGAACAACCTGAACAGTTTCGAGCGCTCTGCTTCAAGATCTTTGATGGTGTGGGCTTGCTCCAGTTCCAGAATTTTTTGCTCCTTGATCTCTCCCTGGTATTTTTTCTCAAGATCCAGCACCAGATTCTTTCTTTCTAACTCGTCGAAATGCACTTTGGAATCCATATACTTCCTCATATGGACGTATGCGGCACCCATGTTTCCTTTCACAGAATCGGCAATAGCCTGCGAAAGATATACGCCTGTAACCGCCCTGTAATCGCCATGATTGGGCACAAGCAAAAAAACGGAGTCGAGGTACTGGTAAGCAAGGGCCGCTTTTTTCTGTTGAAGGTAGATCTCTGCTAAATTTTTGCACACATTGATCAACTCAAAACCTCTCTGCAGTTCTTTTTCCAGCCGAAGCGCCCTTAGGGCATAGAATTCAGCCTTTTTGAGGTCAAGCAGTCGCAGGTAGCTTATTGACAGATTGTTGTAGCAGGTGGCAAGGTTTCTGTTGTCCGGCAAACTATCAAGGTGCTGCAGGTTTTTTAATTCATACATCAAAGCAGAATCAAGCTCGTTTCTGTCTCTGTAAATATTACTGATATTAGTAAGAGTTGTGGACAGGCTGGTGAACTGCCTGTATTGTATTTTCGCATCTAGCGATTTTTTGTAGTAGTAGAGTGCTTCCTCAGTTGACCCAAGGTCAGTAAGCACCAGCCCCAGGTTGTTATAGGTTGACGTAATGCCAGGGTCTTGATGCCTCTCCCGGATTTCCAGTGCTTTTTTATGAAACTCAAAGGCTTTTTCATACTGGCTCAGGAAATAGTGAGCAACTCCCATGTTGTTGTAGTTTTTTGAAAGGTTCTCGTCGTCCTGTAGCCTGCTGAATATCTCTGATGACCTGGTAAAGTATTGAATGGCGGTGTCATAATTCGATTTGAAATAGTAGGCATTGCCCATGTAGTTATAGGCCTTTCCTTTGATGCTGTCGTTGCTGGCGGCAAAATAGGGGGGTAAAAGCATAATTGCCGAGTCGGGCTGGGACCGGAGCATGCTGAATATTTTTTCAAGCGGGTAAAGGGGTATGTCCTGGTTCGCTTTCGGGCTTTGCGAAAAACTGCTGTGAAACACAAAAAGCAGCAACACACAGGCACCCCGGTTATATCGACTGATAAAGTTGGTATACATGTGAGTTGATGGTCTATTAATGCTCTAAAATATCCAAAATAAACAATCGATCAATACACTGTCTCCATTAAATCATTCCTCTAGCCGGTGGCTATCGAGCCCCGGCTATGGACAAGACTTTTTTAATCGTAAATTCAGCTCGTGAGGTAGTTTCAAAAAAGACGGAACACCATCATTGCTTAGTTGAAGTTTTAGTCCCGAAAAAGGGTTTCAATCGGATAATCAAGAGTAGTATGAAAATACTTGTCACATACGGAAGCACGAGCGTAAAGCAGGGGGTGTTTGTTTTCGCTTTTTTATTACTGGTAAACTGCAACATTTTTGCGCAAGCAAATCCTCAACCCTTTCCCTGGCCCGATGGCAAGCAATGCGCCGTTAGCCTGACCTTCGACGACGCCCGTGCCAGTCAGGTGAATGGGGGCACAGCGCTGTTGGATGCATACGGAGTGAAGGCCACTTTTTACGTGGTGCCCTCAGCGGTAAAAGGCCAATTGGAAGGTTGGAAAAAGGCGGTGGCCTCGGGTCATGAAATAGGCAACCATTCTCTGAATCATCCTTGCTCCGGCAATTTTGTGTGGTCTCGTTCCAAAGCCCTGGAAGAGTATACGCTGGAGAAAATGGGGGCGGAGCTCATAGAGGCGAACAAGCAAATCAAAGAGATGCTTGGCGTCGACTGCAAGGTGTTCGCTTACCCCTGTGGCCAGACTTTCGTTGGCAGGGGCGAGGGCACCCAAAGCTATGTGCCCATAGTGGCAAAAATGTTTGATAACAGCCGGGGCTGGATGGACGAAGCGGCTAATGACCCTTCCTACGTTGACTTTGCACAGCTCACTGGCGTGGAGAGCGACGGCAAAGACTTCGATAAAATCCTTTCATTGATCGAACAGGCCAAAAGATCGGGACAGTGGCTTGTGCTGGCGGGACATGAAATGGGCGAGGGCGGTGACCAAACCACCCGCCTGGTCATGCTGGAAGAGCTGATGAAATATGCTGCTAACCCCGCTAACGGTATTTGGCTGGCGCCGGTGGGCACAGTGGCCAACTATGTGGCCGCTAAGCGATAAAAAAACCTAACCAGCCCAGGTGCTGGCCGGGCTGATTAGGGCTCCCTTTTTAATTACATCGTGTAATTAATCTTCAAAAAACCGGACAATTCCGGTTTCTACGTCGTACATACCACCAACGATGCCGATTTCACCCTTGTCGAACATCTCTTTCAAAATGGGGCTTCTATCCTTTACATTCTTCATTGTCATTCTCACATTCATCGCAGCCACATTTTCCACGAATTCGGAATTGCCTGAATTTCTGTTCTCCGCAGGTTCTTTAACAGCGTCTGCAGCAGGCTTGAGTTTGCTCATGAGCGCAGTCAGGTTGCCCATGGTCACATTATCGCATACGCCTTTGATGGCTCCGCATTTGCTATGGCCCAGTACCACAACGAGCTTTGATCCTGCTATTTTGCAGGCAAACTCCATGCTGCCCAATATGTCTTCGTTGACAAAGTTGCCTGCTATCCGCACGCTGAAGATGTCGCCCAGCCCCTGGTCGAAGACCAACTCGGCTGATACCCGGGAGTCGATACAGCTAAGAATAACAGCAAAAGGCCACTGTCCCTCACTGGTGTCGTTCACCTGCTCCAGCAGGTTGCGGTTGGCTTTGAGGTTATTTTGAAATCGTTGATTTCCTTCTTTGAGAAAGGCCAGCGCTTTTGCTGGCGTCATTGTGCTTTGGGTTTCTTTTGTATGTGCTTTCACAGTGTTTTACCTGTTAGTGTTAATTAAATATATGTGGTGCCTCAGTGTAGCACCTGAAGCAAATCAAAATCAGTCAAATTGGTCACCTGGTCGGCGACCCCGGAAACCTGATACCTTTGAAGCATGTTACTTAAATTGCCAGCTATGGAGGCACTTTAAGTGATGCGTTTTGCAGAGGATAAAGGTAATCTGATATCGCTACAAATTTTTAGAAAACTGCCAGAGGGGCGGCGAGCAGAAGTAATTGAGGAGGAGGTGATATTACCTCGAAATGCAAATTTGCTTTTATGAACATGTTGTAGAAAAACTGCTGACCACGTCGCAAAAATAGCTCTGGGTAAAGGTCAAACTGGTGTGCAGCGAAAAACTTTTCTACTTCTTCGCTACTGTCATCAGCTTTCTCTTCTTCGCCACTTTCGGTTCCTCCCAATTCTGCTAATTCGATGTCCTCCAGTAGAGCACTGTTGTTGTCGAAAACAAACAAGACAAATTGGGCCTCAGTCGCTATGAAAAGGCTTAGCAAAGTAATCGCTAGTATTTTAAACAGAAATCTCATTTCGACCGCCACTTAGAATTAGTGAACATGGTCAAAAATAATGATAATTTGAAATTCAACCCTACCAATATGGTGTTGCTTTTAGTTCTAATCAAATTTTAATTGGTAGGCTCCTTACGAAAGAAGTGCTCTTGGCTCAGCAATGATGTCTGACAGCACCTCATTGGCCTTCACAATGAACTCAGTGCGCTTGGTTACCTGACCGACTGGTAGGGGGAGCACAATGTAGACTGTCATGATGGCTCCGTCAGCCTGTAGCTGCATTTTTGGGGTCGATTTGTCCTTTACAACCGCCTTTGCCAGTTCATCAATTTTGTCCATTCTGGCCTGGATATCGGCCGGGATGGTTTTGATAGGGAACTTTACCGTATGCATTACCCTGTTTTTCCCCATGTTGATAATGGCTTTGCTGAGCAGTGTATTGTTCGGTACTTTAATGAAATCTATGGCTCCGGGATTCTGTAAAGTCACAAAGAAAGTGCCGATGCGTTCAACAGTGCCGGCCTCATCACCAATTTTTACATAGTCGCCTATTCGAAAAGGGTGCTTGGTGAGAATGATGAACCAGGTAAAGTAGGAGTTGATAACATCCCGCACCGCAAAGGCCACACCCGTAGTAATAAGGCCCAGAAAGATAGTGATGTTGCCTATTTCAAGCCCCATTCTCCAGAACACCACCGCTGCTACGAGAAGGTACAGTGTGGTCGAGTAGATTTTTGTGAAAAGAATGCGTTGTTCGATGTCTACCTCATCGTCATTGAACCGAAAGACCCTGTTTTCGGTAAACCTCAATATGATAGTTACGGTAATCAGTGCACCCACGGCCCACAACACCACGTCCAACAGCTTGTCGAGGTAGCTTGGAATGGTGATGTATCGTTCACTATCAGCCCATTTTAGGCCTTCTTCAATGCCTAGAAAAATGAGCAGGAAGAAGATTCGGCGCAGCAGTCGAAAATTCCTTAGTTTCTTAAAATCCACAAATCGTTTGGCCATGGGGTGATGTGTTGATGGCGGTGCAAATCTATAGAAGAACTTGGGTTATTTAAAGGAAAGAAACCGACCAGTTGGGCACATCGAAATATCGCACAAGCATTTACTTCACTATCTTCCTGGGAATTGCCGCCGGCAACCTGCTGAGCATTTCGTTGTTGATTAGCTGGGTCACGTTCGTAAAAGAGCTGATATTGATGGTGTTGTTGTTCTGCCGACCTACGAGCACCACCTCGTCGCCCACTTCTACGCCAGGTATATGGGATACGTCCACCATGAACAGGTTCATGTTGATCAGGCCTACTATTGGAGCTTTTTTTCCGTGAATGAGTACGTGCCCCCGGTTCGAGAGCGCCCTGGGGTAGCCGTTGGAATAACCTAAAGGCATTACTGCTATTTTCATTTTCTGTGTTGCCTGATAGGAAGTGCCATATCCGATAAACTCGCCGGGGTCAACATCCCTCACGTCCATTACATCAGTTTTCCAATTGAAAATCCTTTTCAGGGCTCCATCGGACGGCTTGCCTGTTTCCTGCAAGTGGGTGTAGTAAATATCCGGACTGGGCCAAAAACCATACTGAGCCACGCCAATCCTCACCATATCATATACTGTGTCGGGCATGGCCAACGCAGCAGCAGAGCAGGCAATGTGGCGGTATTCGGGCATTGTACCTTTTTGTTTACACTCCTTGAGGAAATCCTTGTACCGTTTGTGTTGCGAAGTGATTTTGAACTGGTTGGAGAAGCTCTCGGCACCCCCGAAATGCGTGCAGAGGCCAGTGAATTCAATATGTTGGGTATTCTTTTTCAAAAAACTCAGTGTTTTAGGAAATTCTTTGGCGTTCATACCGGTCCTGTTGGCACCTGTTTCCACTTCAATATGCACCCGTGCTTGCTTACCAACTTTCCTGGCTGTTTCCAACACCAGTGGTAGCCTGGCGTAGTTGAAAACAAAAAATTCAATATCGTTTTCAATGGCCCATTCAATATCCTGATCGTACAGTATGCCCATGATCATGATACCTCCTTTTTCCGACTTGGCTGCCAATACTTCCTCGGCTTCAAAAGCCGATGCCGTAGCAAAATGATCTACGCCAGCTTTCTCAGCCATTTTCACAAATTGTGCTATACCATGGCCATAGGCATTGGCTTTCACCACCGAGGAAATCCTCACATCTGGACCAATTTTCTTTCTGATGAAATTGATGTTTTTCACCAGAGAAGACTGGCTGAGCTCTATTCTTGACGAGTGCCTTACCATAGTTTAGTTTGTTGATTCCAGACATATGATTTTCCCCAGCTTTCCTTGGCCAGGGGCTCTACTTTCCTGATTTCCTCTTGTGGCACCAGGCTCAACCAGCTTTTTACATCCAGGGCGCTGTAGTGGAAGGCGTACACCCTGGCAACGAACTGATAAAACGGCAGCGATGATTCCCCGGGCTTCTCACCATTTCCAAACACTGTGGGTTTAATTCCCTGGCCCCAATCCTGCCGCCCCTCATTGTTGGGGTTGAGAAAGTAGGCCCTCATTTCTCCTTTTTTGTTTTTGTCTACACGGAGTAGAGAGATGGCATGAAGCCCCACCATCACTCCTTTGTTGGTAGTGAGAAAAATGCCTACTGGGTTGGGGTACACCATTTGGTGCTGACCGTTGAAGTCGGGGTGGAAAGCAGCGTAAAAGATTTTGACAAAACCTGCATAGTCAACGATCGAATTGCTCGGGTAGTCATAACACGAAGCAAAGCCCACGTGCACCCACTGCCCATACATGGCCGGGTTTACCCATTTGTGCGGATCTTCACCACGAAATGACGAACGCCTCATCATCTCATTGTAGATTTTATCCAAATGAGGCACAAGCACTACCGACACCACATCAAGGTTGTGGTCCAGGTTGTCAAGCAGCCCTTTCCCCAGCTGGTTAGAGGTCAGGTCCTGGTTTTCAAAGCGCATGATGAGGTCATTTTGGGTCGCCACAGTAATGATCATATCGATGAGCATTGCCGGGGCATGCTGGCTCCACATGCTAATGCCCCTGGCCGATTGGCAGGTGGGGTTGTTGCCCTGCCCCACGCCAAGGTGCTGCCCCAGCACTTTAATGGTGCCGCCTATCAGGTACTGTAGCACAGTTACATCAGCGTCTTTGTTGATCAGCGACTTGCTGATCCGCTTCTCCACCATGCTGTGGATTTTGACTTTGCGGAGGTTTTCGAGTCCCACCCTAACAGGCCGCCTGGAAAACAAGCTTTTCCCCAGCATTCGGGCTAAGCCATAAATGCACTGGCAATTGTCGGGGCTGACTGTTTCGTTGATCAGGGTGGAAATCAACCCATGAAATTTCTCCCACTCGGCCACTCCACGGTCGTTGAGGTGGAGGCAAACAGGAACCAGGTCTTCATAGTCAGCAACGAGCTTTTTGAGTAGCAGAGAGTGGTAGCCACTCACCAGGCCAGTGGCGTTCATATGGTCGCCCATGGCTCTGGCCTCCCTTTCCAAAGTGGCCACGCTGCTTTCCGAAAGGAAATGCTCGTAATCCTTGAGGCTGGCATTGTTTCTTGCTCCTTCAGAAGGAGCATAGATAGCGTTGATGTACAGCCGAACCGACCGATCCGTTTCGGAGTCTCCTGTGGTATCGAAACGCTCGTTAACCAATCGGATGAGCTCTCTGGCTTTGCGGGTCATGATGGGCCGTTGAGCGCAGATGAGTCGGATTTCCTCGGCGAGCTTTTCATACACGCCCTGCAGGTCGATTTCTGAGACGATGAAGCCGAAGAGATTGAACGCCTTTTTCAACTCTCTCACAGGCATGGCCAAACGGGTTTCTTCTGAAACATCCTGATGGGCAAACTCAAGATTGTGCACCATCACCTCTTCCAAAAAGCTTTGAGCGTCTTTCTGCGCTATCTTATCGCTTTTTTCAATGCCGGTTGCAAAAGCTAACAGCCGCAGCTCAGAGAGAATCTCAAAGCTGGAGGTAGGGTGGCCGACTTTCAGGGTGCCCTTCACCAGCAGAGGAATGAGCTTGTCGGGCTCGCTCCATACTGTGTTGTTGAAAATGCCCGCACGGTCGAGCTCACCGATTTTTTGAAGCAGGTAGACCAGCCCATTCCTGGATTGACTGAGTATATCTACCTGACTCGCCAGCTTGGCAGCTTTCTCCTGCTTGGTTAACTCAATTGACTCTTTAAACTCTTCTAAACTCTTTTCAAAATTTTGAAATATCCTGTCGGATGCTATTTCCATAAGGGTGGTTTACCTTCGCTTATACATAAAAATCGACTTTCTGATAATGCTTTAAAAGCTCTGTCATACGGTCGGGGTCTTCTCCCTTGAAGTTGATAGTGCCAAAGTGATTGCCAAATCCTCCACGGTCGCCACTGATTTTCTGACCTTCGTAGGGCGGAACCAGGCTGTGCTCAATGAAGTAAGGGTCGTTGTTGAGCTCTTCGGGTATTTCAAGTTTCGAAAACTGACGCTTGTGAGGATAGATCATCACGTTGCCATGGTAATACTTCGGTTTGAAGCCCTTTGGAGGGAATATTGCATCCAGCTCTTCGTCGGTTGCATTCGGATCGTGCGAGACCACAAAAGCTGCCAGAGCGTCGAACTCGTACGACTTGGAGCAAAGCTCAAGAATGTGTCCGCCGGGAATTCTACAGGCAGTTTCTCCAAAATTCAGCTCATCGTTTTCGGTAAGGAACCATTCGGGATGTACCATACCAAACTCAATACCGAAAATATCGACCATTTTCTGCACCTGTTTGTGGATCAACTCACGCTTGGTTTCCAAAAAGTTGCCTTCAGGAATAAAATTAGAATACCCGAGTTTCACATACTCGGTGATATTGAGGAACCTGATTTTGCCTTTATGGATAAATGCTTCACAGGAAAACTCCCTGCCTGGCAAGTGACTCTCAGCAAGACATGGGAAATCGCCATCTTCGCATTCTTCGTCTATTTGAGCCATTGACTTCAACAGGCGATGGCCAACAGTACCGGCCGAGGCAAAGGGCTTGATATGTACCCAGCTATCCGATTCGCCTTCCAGTTGCAGATTGGCTTCGTTCAGTCGCTTCATAAAGGCCTTCACACCGTCTTTGCTATACACCTCTTCAAACAGACCAACCCTCAGTCCTCCAATAAGGGCTTTGCGCTTCATGATGGCCTTGTTTCGAAAAAGAAAAGCCCGGTTAAGTACCCTGGGGTCATTTCTGTAAATTGAATTCAGTGCTCCGGCCCATTCTACTGTTTCCTCGTAAAGCGGAACAGCCACGTCAGCGTTATATGGTTTTAGCTTTTCAACAAGGTCAAGCGAATTGGAAGTGTCACTCCACTCATCTAGCTGGTAGGGAACAAATGGTATGTTATGTTCGGCTGCATATGGTTCGAAATCCGGAAATGACACCACTACATAGGGTTTTCCTAATTTTTGCATACTTTCTATTACAGGCAGACTCCAGCCCATCAGTGCGAAACATTTTGCCATAATCGTGTTGGTTTAAAAGGTGAAAAATTCAAAATGGATGCGGAAAGGACAGAGGCGGCTTGCAAGTGGGAGCGGAAGCTGATCGACTGTCTGATAAAGGCATACATGTCCTCTCTTAGATTGCTGCATCTATAAGAACAAGAGGATACAGGCCACTATCGTTCAAAAAAATTTGAATTCATTGAAATAAGTCAATGATGTGTTACAATAGTTACATTTAAAGCGTAATTCGGATGCACAAGCAGAAAAAGACTCCACACAGGAAGTCTCTTTCGCCAATCAACTATTAAACAAACTTTTATGCTGCCGTGCGGAACTGCCCTACATAATAGTGGAGTTGAGTGGAGCCCGCATGCATTGAAGGGGCAAATGCAACCTGCTGCTATTTGTTGGCTTTGTAGTGTAGGCCAAACCAGATAAGCCTTGTGACAACAAAAATAAGCATGCCGTAGATGCTGGTGATGCTTGACACCTTCAGCCCACCTGCCAGCATGGCTTGCGATACCTCTCCAATTTGCTCGATTGCCTGGAAGGCCATGAACATTCCAATGAGTTGACCAAGCACTCCAGTGACAAGGGCCAGTAGTCCAAAGAACTTTACATAGTCCAGCCTCCTTTTGACTTCGTCACCTTTCAACCCTTTGGAGAAGATATCTGAGGCAGAAAGCCCGCTGAAGATCAATGCAGCAAGAAACATTAGCGTAAGAACTGACATGAATTCTATTCCGCCCATCCAAAATAATTCAAACATAGTTGTAAAGATTTAAGGGTTTAAAAAAACATCCAGGGCAATCTTACGGTTTTTAGCCAGGCAAAATGGGCAAAGTAGACGGAGTTGCCGACGATGTCGGTGGACAACCACTTTTCGGGGGGATTCTACATTTTTGGTAAAATACCTGCCGAAAATGGCATTTCGTCGACTTTCACGGTAAGATTTAGAATTTATCGGCATTTTGCAGCAATGATAAGCGATTATCTCAACAAGTTGGTCTATTCAAAAGGTGGTAGAGTGCTGGCCCACGTGGTCTTCTGGTGGCTCTCTCTTGCTTTCCTGATGGTTTATTTTGCCAGGATAAGTAGCGATTATGGCTTCTCTCTGCGTTTTGCGTGCCTCATGTTGCCGGTGGCGATGGGCACCACTTACTTCATTAATTACAACCTTGTACCTAAGTACCTCCTTACGAGAAGCTACGGCAAGTTCATGTTGTATTTTTTGTACACACTTATTGTGTCGATGTATTTCCAGATGTGGGTAATTGCGCTCACCTATATCTCCATCGCTGAGTACAACTATGAGAAACTAGGGCCGGTAGCCGGGGATTTCATTTTTCAGCCGGTAGGTCTTTATTCTATCGTACTGTTGGGTGTCGCTCTTAAGTTGCTGCGACTTTGGATGAAAGCTGAGCGAGAAAGGGCCGAATTGAAAAGTGCCAGCCTCGAAGCAGCGCTGAAGCTGAAGGAAGCAGAACTGCAGTTGCTCAAGGGTCAAATACACCCTCACTTTTTATTTAACACCCTCAATAACCTCTACGGTTTGGCATTGGAGAAGTCGGATGTTCTCCCTGTTAGCATCCTGCGCCTTTCCGAACTGCTCGACTTTCTTCTGTACAGAAGCAATAAGCCATTGGTGCCACTGGCCGACGAGATTAAGTTAATGAAGGATTACATAGCACTGGAAGAACTTAGGTTTGAAGAAAGACTTCGGCTTGAGTTGGATATTCAGGCCAACGGGAATGACTGTAGTATCGCACCTTTTCTCCTTTTTCCATTTGTGGAGAACGCCTTCAAGCATGGCTTTATGCAGGACGACCAGCAGCTTTTTCTATCCATTTCAATCCATACAAAAGGTGAGCGACTTTACCTCACAGTGGCCAATTCATTCTCAAAAAACGAGAAGGAAGCGGGGCAGCTTGGCGGGGTGGGGCTGTCAAATGTGAGGAAACGTTTGGAGTTGCTTTATCCGGGCAGCCACGAGCTCACAATTGAGAACAATGAGCAGCACTTTATTGTAAACCTGGAACTTGACTTAAAGACAAAAGATGATGTCGGAAGCGACTCGTAAATGCATGATTGTTGATGATGAGCCGATTGCCATTCGGGTGATCAGGGGCTATCTGCTGCAAATTGGTGGCTTCGAAATAGTGGCTGAGTGCCGCTCGGCCACGGAGGCATTTCAGCTTTTGCGCAGCCATTCCATCGACCTTATTTTTCTCGATATTCAAATGCCTAAGCTCACAGGTCTCGACTTCCTGAAGGCACTTCAGCACCGACCAAAGGTGATTTTGGTCACGGCCTACCGGGAATATGCCATTGAGGGTTTTGACCTGGATGTGGTGGATTACCTGCTCAAGCCAGTTTCTCTGGAGCGGTTCATGAAGGCGGTAGATAAATTTTATCAATTGTCGGAGGGCAATGCAAAAGTGCAGGCAGCGACCACGCAAACACCAGCGTCAATATTCGTAAAATCAGATAGAAAAACCGTAAAAATAGTGCTGGAGGACATTCTTTACATAGAAAGCTACAGCGACTATATCAAGATTTTCACCGCTGACGAGACGATCATTACAAAAGAGAGGATTAGCCATATCGAGCATAGCCTACCTGCCGTTTTTGTCAGAACACATCGGTCATTTGTGATCAACAGTGCACAGATAAAGTCATTTACCAACGAGCACGTCAACGTTGCAGGCAAAGAGGTGCCCATCAGCCGGAGCTACAAGGAAGAAGTGCTGTTAAGGTTCCAAAGCCTTTAGCCGCTCTCGGGTCCCCCGTTAGCTTGTTTAGTTGGTTTTGATCTCTTCGAAATCGTCCTGGCTGGCTCCCACTGAGAAATGCCGGAAATTGTAGGTAAAAGAAAGCATCACATACCGGTTAAGCACATTCGACTGCGTATCCTCAATGTAAATTTCGGATATATTTCTTCGGATATTGTTGTTCTGCTTCAGGATGTCGTACACATTCAAACTTACTTCACCAAGCTTGTTTTTGAACAACTTTTTACCCACACTCATGTTCCAAAGAGTGAAGCTGTTGTCGAAACCGGCAGAAAGCCCTGCGTTGATTTGATGCCTCACGTCTGTTCTGAACGTGAAGCCGTTTCCGAAGATCATGTTGTAGTTGAGCCTGGTAGTTTGAGTGAAGAAGTTATTGTTGAGCGCCGGCCGCAGGCTGTTCTCCACCACATTGTATCTCGACCAGGTGGCCACCCTGAAGTCGATATTTTCACTGATGTTGCTGCTTAGCGAAAAGCCAAGGCGGTAGTTCCATGAGTTGGCCAGGTTGAGCTCATCGTTGATGAGGCCAGGTCTGCTTGTATAATTGACTCCACCATTGAAGTTGACATTTGATTTGATCAGCGAGAATGGCTGGCCATAACTCAGGTATGACCTGAATTCCTTGTACCCATCCAGGTTAACCGGGCTTATGAGCTGAGAGCCTTTCTCGAGTACCACCCCTTCACCAACGGTAGTTTGTTCTTCGGCAATAAAGGTGCTGGTTCCGATATAGTTCCCGGTGAGTTCGGTGTGGGCATAAACAAACATCGACCTGTTCGTTTCGGGGTTATTTGATCTGATCCTGGTCCTTATTCTGTTGGTATAAGTTTGGTTAAGATCTACATTTCCTGTGCGAAGTTGAAGCGGGTTTGAGTTGTCAATAACGTCCTGTAGCTGTCCTATTTGTGGTTCCCTGGTCCAGGTGCGGTAATCTAATTCGATATTGGTATTGTCCGTAAATTTGTAGCGAAGCCGGGACGATGGCAGCACGCTGTTGAAGCGTCGGTTGAGCGTGTATTCCCTTGGGAACTGCTGGTCATTCTTTAGCTTGGCATCCTGATATTCCACTTCTACCTGCGCAGTAAGTTTTTTTAGTGTGTACTGGTAGCCCAGCTCTGTTTCTTGCGTAAAGTAACTGTTGTCGAAGGTGTTGCTCAGCGCCTGGTCGAGCAGGGTGTAGTCATCAAACTGCTCCGAAAAGTCGTACAGTCTTCTGTCAGAATCATTGATTCTGTCTCCCATTGTATGTTCCAGTTCAATCCGTCCGTTGGCACCGACGGGCTCAGTATAGGAAGCGTTGACCCTCCAGTCGTGCCCCCTTCGGTTCCACTCAATATTTTGCTTGAGCAACTCACTGCTGTCAGCCGACTGATAGAAAATATTTTCAGCCAGTCTGTACCTGTCATCGGTGTTGATGTGAAAGCCGTTTCGGAGGTTGATGGTGAACGCCCTGCCCTTTTTTTCAAATTGATGGTTGTACATCAGGTTATTGAAGTAGTCTAAATCGAAAAGATCGAATGAAGAGCTGTTTTCGGTTTGATTCAAAGGGCCAAAGTCGGTTGTTGTGCGACCGAGGAAGTTGGAGTTGCGGATGTTGTTGCCGAAGGAAGCAGATGGCCGCCAGATGATCCTGTTGTTGTCGTTGATCTTGTAGTCAACTTTCATAAACACCCGGTGTTCGGCGTTAGTGGCATTGTTGTAGCTGCTTTCTGAGTAAACCTGCCCTGAGTCGGACGGGAGCACATATTCTCTGAACCTGGTTTGGGTGGTTTCATCCTTCCTGTGATTGTACAGATAGCTGCCACTTACCTCCAGTGACTTTGCCCAGGTATCTGCAAAGTTCACTGCGATGGCGTTGTTATTGATGATTCCATCCTGGGTCCTGCTGTCGGCACTTGCATTGGGGCTTGCCGAGTAGTTGAGAATATTGATGTTGTTACTCAGGCCCGAGATAGTTACCCGACGGTCGCCATTGAACATGTTGAGGTTAGCGCCTGCCATGTACCGTTGATCAGTACCAGCTCCCACCGACGTTTTTCCAAACTGCCCTCTTCTGCGATTAGGTTTCGTAATGATATTAATGGTCTTTATTCTTTCGCCATCGTCGAACCCCGTTAGCTCGCTCTGATCGCTCTTTTTGTCAAACACCTGAATACTTTCTATAACGGAGGCTGGCAAACTTTGCAAGGCTGCCTGCACGTCCCCACCAAAGAATGGCTTCCCATCGATAAGAATTCGTTGAACATTTTCGCCCTGGGCTTGCATCACGCCATCCACCATAGCAATGCCCGGCATCTTTTGTACCAGGTCTTCAGCGCTGGCGTCGGGCACTGTTTTGAAAGCCACGGCATTGAAAACGGACGTATCTCCTTTCTGCTCACTCATCATCGCCTGAGCGGTGACTTTTACTTCTTCAAGCGTAGTGGTTTCTTCTTCGAGTAAAATGTCTCCAAAGGAAATATCCTTTGCACCGACTGTTACATTTTTTATCACCGTCTGATAACCTATGTATTGAAACTGAAATCTGTAGCTACCCGGTTCTACTTTTTCCAGTTTGAATTTTCCTTCGAGATCAGTTACCACCCCCATTGAGGCTGGGGGAGAGCTTAGTTTTTCACCCAGCACGGTGGCACCAGGTAGGCCGGAGTAATCGTTGGCTCCTTTTATTGTTCCCGAAATGGAGACTGTTTGGCCATGGGCAGCAAGAAACGAAAACAACAGGGATATAATGGTAAGAAGTCTTAACATCAAATAGTTATGCTAGTAGTATAAAAATAGGAAATAAGTGTACCTGTGCTTTGATAACTATTCTTCAAAGTCATTATTTAGGACACGTTTAAGCTATTGAGTATATGATGTAGCTATTTTCTGTCGGCCAAATTCAGCGCCCGATAGAGTGTGTAACCAGTCTATAAAAGTAGGCTCCACATTAGAATAGTGAAATTGTAATTTTTTAAAATGCTATTTCACCGGTTGAATGGTACGGAGTTGTTAAAAATTGTCACGAAATGCTGCCAGGTGAAACACTGGAGTTCTTTATGCGGTTAGTCGTGCCCAATGGATGGAATAGCCACGCCTTACAGTTACTTTGCCCAGCTGCACTCACGTATGGGCCACAAACATAAAATGGGAGGGAAGGGAAGAAGGAAAAAAAGCCGGATGGAGAAGAGCTTTATCCGTTAAAAAGGAAAAAGGAGAGCTTATTGCTCCCCTTCTTTTTGCAGGTAAGTAACCAGTTTGTCACATAATGCATTCATTTCTTGCGACATAAATTCGTCTCCAGTGGCATTGAGCACGCTCTGCGCCATGCCGCCGATGCAGTCTATATAGAAACGTTTCATGTCGGGCACTTCCATATCTTTCGTCCATAAATCGATGCGGAGCGTGTTTTTTTGGTCGGCATCCCACAAGGCCAGGGCTATGGCGTTGGTTTCGCTGAGCTCTTCACCCGCCTTTTCGTCGGCATCCCAGATTATTTTCTCCGGGACACGGTTTTCGTCCATTTCAACAGTAAAACGTATTTCTGACTTGTTCATTAATGCTTTATTATTCAGGTAAACTATTCTTAAAGTCCTCGTAAGAGGCAGGCGCAAGTGGAGCGGTGTCGCAGCCCAGCTCGGTCGCTTTGGCATTGATGTCTTCCACTCTTGACGCAGGATCTGGGTGTGTGCTAAGAAACTTCGGTGTTTTGCCAGCCTGATCGCTATCGATTAGTTTTTGAAAGAAGCTATAGGCGCCATTGCAGGCGTATTTGCCCTCTGCCAGGTAAATCACAGAATACTCGTCAGCCTCTGATTCGTTGTCACGGCTAAATGCCAGGGTGGTTGCATTTCCGGCAACAGCTCCAGCAATTTCTGCCAGCTTTGAAGGGTTTTGGCCAAGGATAACGTTGAGTACCAGTTGAAGACCATATGCCTTCTGCATCTGCTGCATACTGTGTCTTCTATCGGCGTGGGCAAGCTCATGCCCCATTACGCCAGCCAAGTCGTCTTCCTGCTCAAGGTATTTGATTAAACCTGTGTATACGTAAATGTACCCGCCAGGCGTAGCAAATGCGTTGAGTACTTCGTCATCATGGATAATGTGGATTTTCCAGGCAAATTCATCTTTATATTCGATTTTGCCACTGTTTAAGATTTCGTCTGTTATTCCCTGAAGGTAGGCATACGCTTCAACATACTCTGTCTCGTCCAAAACCGGGTATTCAGCCGGGTTGGCAGCAATTTCATCACTTACCTGCTTACCCAGGTCAATATCATTTTGCAAAGAGAAGAAAACAGGCAATCCACCACCATCGTCATCATCTTTTTTACAAGCAACTATGGCCAAAAGAAGACCTGCAATCCAAAAGCTTTTAAGAATTTTCATTTATGTTATGTTTAATTAATCCTCATTTCAGGAATCTCACCTACTACAATAAGCTTGCCAGCTGTGGAAGCTTTTATTTCTTCCACACTCACGCCCGGAGCTCTTTCGAGCAGCTTGAACCCGCCTTCCGGCAGCACTTCCAGCACGGCGAGGTCGCTTACTATTTTCTTCACACATCGAATACCCGTCAAAGGTAGTGTACACTCCTTTAATAATTTCGATTGGCCATCTTTGCTTTTGTGTTGCATAGCCACTATGATATTCTCAGCAGAAGCAACCAGGTCCATCGCTCCCCCCATGCCCTTCACCATTTTGCCGGGGATTTTCCAGTTGGCGATGTCACCATTTTCCGACACCTCCATAGCACCCAAAATAGTCAAATGTATATGCCCCCCACGGATCATGGCAAAGCTGTCGGCCGAACTGAAAAGGGAAGAGCCAGGTATCATAGACACTGTTTGTTTCCCAGCATTGATCAAGTCGGCATCTACTTCATCTTCAGTAGGGAAGGGGCCAATGCCCAGCAGGCCATTTTCCGATTGCAGCACCACGTCGATGCCCTCAGGAAGGTAGTTGGCCACCAGGGTAGGGATACCTATGCCCAGGTTGATGTACATGCCATCCTTTACCTCCTGGGCTATTCTTTTGGCTATGGCTATTTTATCTAATCCCATTGGTTCAATATTTAAACGGCTACAGTTATGCCTGGCGAATTGTTCTTTGCTCGATGCGTTTTTCGTAGTTCACGCCCTGGAAAATTCGCTGAACGAAAACTCCCGGCGTATGAATGTCGTTGGGGTTGAGCGTACCGGCAGGTACCAGCTCTTCTACTTCAGCAATTGTAATCCGGCCAGCGGTGGCCATCATAGGGTTGAAATTCCTGGCCGTGCCTTTAAAAATCAGGTTCCCGGCGGTGTCTCCCTTCCAGGCTTTTACCAGCGAAAAGTCTGCTTTGAGCCAGGCTTCCAATAAATATTTCTTTCCGTCAAATTCCCTTACTTCTTTTCCCTCGGCCACTTCGGTGCCGTAACCGGCGGGGGTGAAGAAGGCTGGGATGCCAGCGCCGCCTGCTCTTATTCTTTCGGCCAGCGTACCCTGAGGAACCAGGTCTACCTCCAGTTCACCACTCAGTAGCTGCCGCTCAAACTCGGCATTTTCTCCTACATAAGAGGAAACCATTTTTTTGACTTGCCTTGTTTTCAGCAGCAACCCAATGCCGAAGTCATCCACACCAGCATTGTTTGAAATACATGTGAGGTTTTTCACGCCGCTTGAAAGTAGGGCAGATATGCAGTTTTCGGGGATGCCACAAAGCCCGAAGCCGCCTAGCATTAACACCGAGCCGTTCTGGATGTCGGCCACTGCTTCGTCGGCATTTTTCACAACTTTGCTAATCATAGGTGCAATTATTTAAGCTGTTTCAATACTTTGATCGCCTGCCCTCTGTCTAAGGCTAGTTGATGCTTGAGCATTTCCAGGCTATCGAACCGCTGGTCCTTTCTCAGAAGCGCTACAAAGTTTACCCGGATTCGTTCTCCGTAGATTGACTGATCAAAGTTAAAAATATTTACCTCAATAGTTTTGGGTGAGGCTTGCAGCGTGGGTCTGTTGCCTATGTAAAGCATCCCATCAAAGCTCATTCCTTTGAAATCAACGGTCACCGCATAAATGCCATCGGCAGGGATCAGTTTAAAGGTTTCTTCAACGTGCAAATTGGCAGTGGGGAAGCCCAAGCCTGTCCCTATATTGTCGCCCTTCACTACTTCGCCTTCGAGCATATAGTGATAACCCAGAAATTCGTTGGCATGTTCAATATTGCCTTCCATGAGTGCTTTGCGAACCTTGGTTGAGCTTATGCCAATATGGTCAATGTCCTGCCGGGGTATTTCTTCGACTTCAAACCCGTATTGAGAAGCATTTTCCTGTAGGTACTCAAAGCTACCTTCACGGTTTTTGCCAAACTTGTGGTCATATCCTATAATGAGTTTTTTGGTGCCCAGCGCATCTACCAGCACTTGCCTGATGAACGCATCACCAGTTAGCTCTGAGAACTCTTTTGTAAATGGGATCTTAACGAGAAAGTCGATGCCAGATTTTCTGAACAACTCCTCTTTTTCTTTCCAGGTAGAAAGAAGTTTGAGTGTGGATGCATCGCCTAATATGAACTTTGGATGAGGCCAGAAGGTGATAACAACAGATTTACCATTGTGAATGCTGGCTTGTTCGCATACCTGTTGCAAAATAGCCTTATGTCCTACATGCACGCCATCGAAAGTGCCGGCGGTAACAACCATGTAGCCATCATGATCAAGCCTTGCAATGCCCTCAACTACTTTCATTTCCTGGCTTTGATGTAAAAATATTGCTGAACTCTTCTATGGTAAAAGCATCTTCAACCTGATAATCACCTATAGAGTTCCTTCGAAGGGCAGACATATAGGCACCCACGCCAAGCTTTTCACCTATGTCTCTCACCAGACTTCGGATATAGGTGCCCTTAGAGCACTCTACAACAAACTCCACTTCCGGAAGATTTATGCGCAACATCTGTAGTGAGTAAATAGTTACTTCACGTGCTTTCAGTTCAAGTGTTTCATTTTTTCGGGCACTTTCGTAGGCTCGTTTACCGTCCACCTTGATGGCAGAATAGATGGGCGGCACTTGCTCAATAACTCCCTGAAAGGTGTCGAGAACCCCAGCTACCTGCTCTGATGACAGATGGCTTGTGTCTGTCTCACTGTCAAAAGCCGTTTCCAGGTCAACGCTTGGGGTCGTTTTGCCCAGTACCAGTGTGCAGGTATACTTTTTTCTTTGTTCCTGAATCTGGTTGATGGTTTTAGTGGCTTTGCCTGTGCAGATGATCAGCAGGCCTGTAGCCAGAGGATCGAGCGTTCCTGCATGGCCCACTTTCTTTATCCTGATTGTGTTGCGAACTTTCTTTACAACATCAAAAGAGGTCCATTCTTTAGGTTTATCTATACCGATGGTCTCTCCGGCCTCAAAGTCGTAATGCTTCTTTCCTTTCACAGGCTAACAAATATGGCAACAAGACCTACAATAAGGCAGTAAACAGCGAAGTAGATTAGTTTGCCCTTCCTTACTATGCTAATCATCCATTGGCAGGCTGCCATGCCTGAAACAAAAGCAGCCAGGAAGCCTAGTGATAAGGCAGTAGCACTAACCTGGCTGGCAATTTCCGGAGTCTTCAAGAAATCAAGCAGTTTAAGGAAAGCAGCTCCCAGGATTGGCACCAACACCATAAGGAAGCTGAATCTGGTCACAACATCCTTTTTGATGCCCAGCAACAGCCCAGTGGAGATAGTGGCACCTGATCTTGAAATACCAGGAAGAATTGCAATGGCCTGAGCGATGCCTACAGCAAACGCCTTGGGAAAAGTTAGCTCTCCTTCATTGTTCTTTTTAAAGTGGGTGAAAGCCAACAGCGCCGCTGTTACTATCAACATTGACCCGACCAGCATGATTCGGCCACCAAAGAAGGATTCGACCTGATCTTCAAAAAAAACGCCTACGATACCTACCGGAATGATGGATAAGGCTATTTGAAAAACGAATTTGGTGGAGTCGTTCCATTGAAATTTAAACAACTCAACGATGAGTTGTAGAATGTCCTTTCTGTAGATGACAATCGTGCTTAGTGCAGTTGCGGCATGCACAACAATGGAGAACAGGAGGTTGTCTTCAGATTGTATGCCGAAGATGGCGGTTCCGATTTCAATATGGCCGCTGCTGCTAACCGGCAAAAACTCGGTTAGTCCCTGAACGATGCCAAGGACAATGGCTTCCCAAACGTTCATTTACTCTCTTTGGGCTGATAAAAAATCGCAAAAAATTCGATAATGAAGCCGGCGAGCACGGTAAGGGGGCCAAGTGTTAACCCGGCAAACCCGAAACCATAAGGCTCAGTATCGAGTGTCATGATAATAAAGCCAAGACACAATACTAATACCCCGGCAATCATGATGATGTAGTTGATCTTCTGGAATGGAAACTTTTCTTTGTTGCTCATTTCTTCAATATAATTCGTCCAAAGACATTTTCAGATATTTGTTGATAGCTCTGTAAGTGCTGCCGAAGCCTACCAGCATGCCCACCAGCAGCAGGCTACCGAAAAGAATCATTACCTCGTCCGTTCGTTGCAAATCTGCCAGGTTTTCTATTTTTGAATTGGCATATTTCAAAAGCACAAAAAGACCGACACTGGCAATAATGGCAGATAGCAAGCCATAAAACGTGGCTCTCATAAGAAACGGTTTTTGAATAAAGCCGGCAGTAGCACCTACCAGTTGCATACTTCTGATGAGGAAGCGCTGCGAGAAAAGTGCCAGCTTAATAGTGTTGTTAATCAGAATGATGACGACCAGCAACAGGATAGCCGAGAAGCCAATAAGCACAAGGCCTATCTTGGTCAGGTTTTTATTGATACTTTCAACCAGGTTGTCGAGGTACACAACCTCAAACACGCCCCTTATGCTTTCCAATTCACTTTTTATCTGGGCGAGTTTTTCAGTGGACTGATAATCAGGGGTTATCTTAAGGATAATTAAGTCTCTGAGCGGGTTATCGCCGATGAATTGAGTGAAGTCTTCGCCGGTTTCTTTAATAAATTCTTTGGCGGCTTCTTCTTTGGAGATTAAAACCACCTGGCTCCCTTCTTTTTTGGCTACGTAGTCTTTATCGGCGAGCGTTTTCTGTAGCTGTATTTTTTCTGATTCAGTGACGTTTTTATTCAGGTAAACTTGCACCTCAATATTGTCCTGAATAAAACGGGTAAGGTTGTTTGTCAGCAGGAAAAAAACGCCGAACAGGCCGAGGACAAACAAGGCAAGGGATATGCTGAATACTACGCTTACGAAAGGGTAGCTGCCGAGTTTTTTCTTTTTTCTGACTTTCTTCTCGTATGTAGCCATTTGAGCTTTACCGGGGAAAAGCCAAAAATAGTAATTTGCAGCTACTTATAGGGCAGGAAGGGAAATAAAAAGGCGCTTTAATTAAGCGCCTTGTTATCTCTGAAAATCTTTAACTCGCTGAGAAGATCTTCGTTGGTAACTTTTTCAAGTGTGCTGATCTTCTTGGTTGGGTAGCTTAGCTTGTAGTAAACGTCCTGATGGAACAGGTAAATCCGCTTACCATCTTTGCTATTGATTTCCAATATTTCGTAAGGGATTTCCTCGAAGTTGCCATACAGATAAAGCCTTTCTTCGTAGAATTGGTACTGAAGTTTGTTGCTGTTGCCAGCCTCAGATTTGACCTCAATATCTATTGGCTTGTTAATTTCAATAGGGTCGCTTTCAGCCAGCGCATCTTCTTTGCCAACTGCTTCAACCTCAAACTCCACATCAGTTTCAAACTCAGCAACTGTTGGTTTTTCAAATGTGGGAGTAATTTCTTCGGCGGCAGGTACCGCAACGTCCGGTATATCTTCAGCAGCTGTTGCGCTGGAGGTTGAAGTAACAGATGCAAACTGCTGCTTATGTTCAACGGGCTTGGCTGGTGTTTCAACAGAAGGAAGCTCTTTAAATGCTATGTCGGGTGCAGTTTTATCTTGCTCGAAAGAAGTGATTGGGTTCATTTGCCCAATTTCAGGGGCAGGGTTAACAGCCTCTTCACTAAAGTAGTACATGCCTCCCACCAGCAGGATAGCAGTGCCTACAGTTGCAGCCACTTTCACCACAGCGGACTGGCCAAGGGTGCCCAACACGCCAACTTCTAACGGAACATTGTCCAGCCTGGTCTTTAGTTCGGCCTTACGGAATTCTTTCAAACCGGAAACCATGTCGCTCTGAGTTTTCATTTCAGCTCTAAGCGAGACATCTGAGGCAAGTTTAGATTCCAGGACTGCTTTGTTGCCATCGGAGATGGTTCCTGTCAGGTACTGCTCAATAAGTTCTTTAAAGTCCGTGTTACTCATTCTTAGTCGAGAAAGTCTTCTTCTTTATACCTACTTCTGATCAACAGATCAAGTCGTTTCATGCATTTGTATTTTTTGGTCTTTGCTGTGTCTGTGTTCGCAAACTGAAGTTTCTCTGCTATATCATTCATCGACATACCGTCGAAATAATAATAAGTTAGCAGCTTTTTGCAAATATCCCCAAGATCGCCAATGCATTCCTGAATAATACGTGCCTTTTCTTCTGCGTCATGCTCTTGAAATTCCTCTCCATCTTTCTCTTCATTTGAAAGCCGACTTTTCCTGTCCAGCTCTTTTCTCCATTGATTGAGACAGATACTGTACAAAAAAGTGCTGATTTTGGAGGTCATCACAAGATTTCCACTCACAGCCTTTTGCCAAAAAACGATCAAAGCCTCCTGAAATACATCCTTCGCCTCTTCCTCTGTACCATTGTTGGACAAGACGATCTTTGTCATCATCCTGTAGTACTTCTTATACAAGTAGTCCAGAGCCGTCTCGTCACCCTTGCTTATTTTTGCAAGAATCTCGTCATCTTTCATTGGCGGCTTTTGCTTTAATACTGAAATAGCTGGTCAAGTAACCCCCCAGGTTTATATTAAGAAATTGTAAAGTTATAAAATGTAAATTAATGCTTTTCATTGAATGGTAATTACGGAAGTGGGAGTTACAGCAAAAACTTTATCTTGTTTGCCAGGGGAAATAGCAACGTAACCCGTAAAATTGCCGAATGCAGGCATCAGAGCTCCTTTTTCCCCAAAATAGAAACAAGGGATTCGCACACCTTGCCTTGCCTTTCCTTTGAGACTGATACCGGGGTGGAGGTGTCCTGCAAGATTGTATCCGTTAGCGTTTTTGGTCGGGTGATGACTCATAAAAAAGGGTGCTAGCAGAAGTTCATCCACCACGGTTACATTAATTTTTTTGTAGTTGACAGTTTCGATAATATCATGATTGCCCAAAGTCAGTGTGATTTTGAGGTTTTGGTACTGGCTTCGCCAATCACTGAATGCTTCCCACTCATTGTTTTTGTCGCTGTGAAAAAGGTCTCCCAGCATGATGAGCCGCTTTGGTTGATACTTGTTCAGCAAGAGATCGAGCCTGTCCAAATCCTCGGTATGAATTTTGGATGAGATGGGTATGCCCGCTTTTCGGAAATGCCCGGCCTTGCCGAGATGAAGATCGGAAACAATGAGGCACTCCTGCTCCTTCCAGAAAATGGATTTATGAATCGAAAGTACCAGAGATTGTTCAAGTAGGGTGAACTCCAATGAATCCTTCACTTATTGTTTATTCCTGTGGCAGCCAGGTTTGGGTTCTGTAGAGAAAGTAGAGATAGCCTCTGACTTTTAGTTCATCACCTTCCCTCCATATTTTACATTTGTAGATATTCCCATTTTCAGGATCCATTATTTCACCACCGTCCAACTCACTTCCTTCTTTTTCCATATCGGTGATGATATTCATTCCTATTATTTTTTTGCCCTTTCTGTAGTCTTCACATTCGTCACATACAGGGTCTTGTTCTTCACCAGGTTCCCTGAAAAGCTTAACGATTTTACCGAAATACTTCCCCTCGCTCTCATATATCTCCACTATTGACCTCTTTTTGCCAGTGTTGTCATCAATGGTTACCCACTGTCCGGTTATTGACTGCGCTTGAGAGAGGTAGGAACAAAGCAAAAGGGTAATAAAGACAAGGATTCGCATAATGAGTGATGATGTTTGCTTAAATATAAGGAAGTAGAACAAAAATAAGCAATGTGCTAGCCCTGGCTATCGGCAAATTTCTCCAACTGCTGCTGTAGTTTTATCACCCTGTCCTCGATACTTTCAGTAGTGAGCCTTTCCCTAAGCGACTCAACCATGATGGGAAAGGCGAAGGGGCTTGGCCGGGGCGGGTACATGAGGGTGATTTGCTGTGAGTTGATTCTGTCTACAGCCTCCAGCAGTCTGCTTTGCTCCATTTGAAGGGTGATCACCTCATCCATGGCCTGCTTGAGAAGCAGGTTTTCTTTGTCATAGTCCTCAAAAACCTTGTAGATGATTTGCGAATTGGCTTGCAAGTGCTTGTTGGAGATTGTTTTTCCGGGGAAGCCATGAAAAACAAGGCCAGCGATGGAAGCAATATCCCGGAACCGTCGGCGGGCCATTTCCGACTCGTTGATGCTGTGGTGAATGTCTTCGAGAAGGTTCACGGTAGAAAATAGGTCAAGCTCCAGTGCTTCTTCGATTGGAATCGGCTCATCGGTCAGCAATTCGAAGCCGTAGTCGTTCATGGCAATGGAAAAAGAGATCGGGGCAAGTTTGCCGATTCTGTAAGCCACCAGGCCGCCGAGCACCTCGTGAACAAACCTCCCTTCGAAGGGGTAGATGAAGAGGTGGTGCCCGAACCGACTCTCTACCTTCTCAATCAGGAGTTTGCCAGCGTCTGGCACTATCGACCATCGCTTCTGTAGTTCAATGATGGGCCGTATGGTTTCCAATTCAATATCACTGAAGTCGCCCAGCGCCGCTTGCTCTAATTTTTGCCGGATGAGGATGGATAGTTGCGAGGAGAGAGGCATTCTCCCACCACCCCAGCGGGGTATGAGTCCACGCTTTTTCTTTGCTTTTCTTACGAGCACGGTCATGTCTTTGATCATGATGAATTCGAGGTTGCGACCAGCAAACCAGAAGACATCGCCCCTTGTGAGCTTCGAAGCAAAGCTTTCTTCCACGGTGCCAATATTGCCACCTGTGAGGTATTTGACCCTGAGAGAGGGGTCGCCAACGATAGTGCCTATGGACAGCCGGTGCATGGTAGACTTTCGCCTGTCTGTTACCCGATAAACGCCCTCAATTATTTCGACCTTCGAAAACTCATCGTATTCGCCGAGGCTGCTACCGCCGGTGGTAATAAATTGCAGCGCCCATTGCCACTCTTCCTGGCTGAGAGAGCTAAAACAATAGGTTTGCTTTACTTCCTGAAGAATGACATCAGGTATGAAGCCTTCACCCACGGCAAGTGTTACGAGGTATTGCACGAGCACATCCATGCACTTTTCCAGAGGCTTCCTGCTTTCGTAATAGTCTTTGTCTATAGCCGACCGCAGGGCAGCACCTTCGATCAGCTCGAGTGAATGTGTAGGTACAAAGTAAATTTTACTGGTAGCGCCAGGCTGATGGCCGCTTCTACCGGCTCTCTGCATGAAGCGGGCGACACCCTTAGGCCCCCCCACCTGGATGACGGTATCCACTGGCCTGAAGTCGACACCAAGGTCAAGGCTGCTGGTACACACCACCAATTGGAGCTTGCCGGCGTGCAAGGCCTCTTCTACCCATTTCCTCACGTTGTTGTCCATGCTGCCGTGGTGCATGGCCATGGCACCTGATAGGTGAGGGGCTGCGTGCAAAATCTGCTGGTACCAGATCTCTGTTTGAGAGCGGGTGTTGGTGAAAAGTAAGGTGGTTTTACTCTTTTCGATGATTGGGAGCACTTTGTCCATCATTTTTACACCCAGGTGCCCGCCCCATGGGAACTTCTCAGCCTCGTCGGGCAGCACAGAGATCACTTCTATTTTTTTGTGAATATTGGCTTTGATAGCAACACTGCCAGGGAATAGCGTTGGCCCCAGCAATACCTCCCGGGCCTGGTCGAGGTTGCCAATGGTGGCCGACACGCCCCATATTTTAAGGTTGCCAGGGTTGGTGGCCCTAAGCCGGGAAAAGGCCAGTTCAATTTGAACTCCCCGCTTGGTTCCCAAAAGCTCGTGCCACTCGTCAACGATGATAGTGGTAAGCGATTTAAAATAATTGACAGCCTCTTTCTGACTAAGGAGCAAATGCAGGCTTTCCGGTGTAGTGACCAGGCATTCCGGGGCTGATCTTTTCTGTTTTGCCCGATCTGAAGTGCTGGTATCACCTGTTCGGATGCCGATTTCCCAGGGAATTTCAAAGTCTATGCACATGCCCTCCATGGCGAGTTGAATATCTCTTGCCAACGCACGCAGTGGCGTGATCCAAAGGATTCTCAAGCCGTTCTTTCTGGGTTTCCTGTAGTCGGTGGGGTATTCCCTCATGTACTCAAGCAGGCAGGGCACCCAAAGGGCATAGGTTTTGCCACTCCCGGTGGGCGCATTGAGCAAACCAGATTTCCCCTCAAGAAAGGCCCGCCAGGTATCAACCTGAAAATCAAATGGCTTCCAGCCTTTTTTGACAAACCTCTGCTTGCCGTCTTTGATAAGGTTTTCCAATGGAGTTTTGCGGTGTGTGAGATCGAAAATGAATGAGGGCTACCAAGACGAATCTATAAAAAAGTGAGGGTTATTTAAGGCAAGGAACAAAGTATTGTAAATTAAATTGGGGCTGGCTGGATTGGCGAGCAGGCTGTTATTCTGTCTTAACCTGCATTAATGATGCGTCGGTGTGCAGGTTATTTTCTTGCAGCACTTTTACAATTTCTTCAGCCGCTCTATCGGATGCTTTTCCGTCGAGCGCATAGAAGAATTTCTTATTCGCTGCCTCCCGGGCCGCCCCAAGCGTGTCATTCTTTAACGATTTTTCAATGGCAGTTTTTGCCTCGTCAAATGATTGGACGGAGACGCTGATGGAGCCAATCAACTCCTTGATGTCTTCTGTTAACCTGGTGCCTGTCTCTACCTTGAAGGAGACAATAGGCTTGTTGAAGGCGCAATACTCGCCAATGATGCTACTGGTATCAGAAACCAGCACGTCGGCCAGCATCAGGTAGGGGACAGTATTGTAGCTGTCAATGTAGAAGATGTTCTTTTTGTTGCGTACGCTGTCTTTGTACCCTTTACTCATAAACGGGTGAAGGGTCACCATTACATTGTAGGCATTGCTCAACTCCTCTATTCTTTCATGCCACAGGCGGATAGCCGACATGCCCGACTTGTCCCAGGTGGCGGAGAACATTACAGTGGGTTTTGCTGGATCCAAATTTAAAGAAGTCTTCAACGCTTCAAGGTAGTTGTCGTCAATTTCTCCATTAAAAGCCTGATCAAGTTTAGGGCAACCTATGGCAACTCCGCACTCTATGCCAATTTTCTCACCCATCAGCATGTGTTCCTGAGAGGTCATAAAGAAACGTTGAAAAACGTTGTATTTTTTAGCCTTGATGAACCTTTTGAACTGGTAAACACCATGCGCCATTCCTATTTTGAGTACATTGTCAATAGGGAACTCATGCATGGCGTGCCTGGCCATGATGACAACATCAGGAAAGGAGGGCCAGGAGATGGCAGCTACTCCGAGTGATTCAAGCTCTTTTTTTATGGAAGCATTTTTGGCGACGACTCTTGATTGGGGAAACTTTCTTATGACGGACTTCATAATGAAGTAGTCCATCATTTCACCTATATAAAAGTCTATGACCGGTTCACCCGAGTGAAATAGCTTTTTGACCTTCCAGAAAAGATAGTAAGGGGTTGTGAGGAGATACTCTGATAGTTTCATGAAGTACCAAAATGCATCAAACGTAATGCAATTTCAAAAATTATCTAATATAGATATAGAAACCTTGAGTGAGATTTTTGATTGAGTGTTTCCACGAAAGTAAAACCGTTAGCTGCATTTAATCAGCAAAATTCGAAGGCCTAGAATAGGAAAAGTACTGCACTGGGAAATTCCCTTTCCCAAAACCATATTTTATGTTCACCATCTTCGTGGATGGTAAAGTTTACATTTTCAGATGGGAGGTACTTTGTGAGTGCTTTGAAAAGTGCTTCATTGTCTGCGGGAAAATTCACTTCACTGTTGTGCTCATTTTTCCCAACAACCCCAAAGACCCGAGCGTCTTCCATAACGAGCTTATGGCTAGCCTTTGAGAACACAGAGTCAGCGTTGAAATGCAAAGCCGCCGAAAAAAGAGCAGCCTTTCCAAATACTTCAGGATATTGGGTGAGCCCATAAAATGCTGCAAGACCCCCGAGGCTTGCGCCCATGATAGCGGTGTTGGAGCGGTCTTCCTTCGTTCTATACAGGCTGTCAATGTTTGGCTTTAGCGTATGAACCATAAAGTCCAGATATTGCTGGCCCTTCCCACCCGCCCGCAGCGAAGGGTTGGCATAGAGACTAAATTCATCTGCTCTCGTCTCTTCATTGCTTTGAATGCCTACTACAATCACTCCTTCAAACCCCTCTTTCTCAAGTGCTCGCAAATTTTCATCCACATGCATTTCCTGTGTGTACCCTTCAGGCTTTTCAAAAACCCATTGAGCATCCTGAAAGTAAACAACGGGATATTCCTTTTCAGTTGTCTGGTAGTCGGCAGGAAGATAGAGCCATATCGTCTTGGTTAGGTCGAGCTCAGGGCTGTACAAGTCAAAGGTGAGATAGTTCTTCTTATCCTCCTCATCTTTGCAAGAGGAAAGCAACACTATTAATGCAAGACACGGAAAAATAAGTTTTTTCATATACTTCATCACTACAAGATTAACATCTTCCCTTTAGAAGTCACTTATTTTTCCGAGTTTAATGTGTAAAAAAATTTGTGGAGCATGCACCTTTGAATCCGCTTAGCCTACGTCAGTTGGTAATGACGATAACAAACTTGTACATTTAAAGTTATACAGATCAGCAAAGTATAGATGTCTTCTTTCAAAGAACCTTCTTACAATTTTTTCTCCTTCCTTAGGAAACAAAGGCTCAAGGTTATACTTACCGTGCTGATATCACTGTTGATTTTGGTCGTTGGTACTATTTTAAGTGTATGGACTTTTTATCAAAATAAGAAGACAGTCACGGAAAGGGTGATTTCAAATGAGCTTCCTGTCCTGGTTGACTATGCTGCCGTTCGGTTTATGGAGAATGTGAGTGAGTCAATTCATGTGTCAAAATATTTGGCTAACAGCCCCTTTGTTAAGGACTGGCTCAGGAACGAACAACCTGATACCACGCAAATGCTCAGGTACCTGAACCAAATTGGGGCGAGCAAGAATATTGTTAGCCTTCACATTATCCCAGTTGAAAACCCGGTAATTATTTCAAACAATTGGCCTCGGCGAAAATTAACCGACGCTGCAGATCCTTTTTTTAAGAAATTTCTCGTCAGCGACAATTTTCGGGAGTTCAATATAGACATTAACAAATATGTGAAGCACAAGCAGTTGCTTTTCTATGTCAACAACAAGATTGTTGGAGATGACGGTAGCGTTCTGGGGCTGGCTGACGTGGCCATGCGACTTGATAAGTTTAGTTCAGTAATTAAGTATGATAGCCTTGAGTCAATTGGACAGCTTTATATTGTTGACCGCAGTGGCACCATCAAACTTCACAACGACACGACCCGGATAGGGCATAGTAGTTCGGTTTCAAATGGATCCAATATTAAAAATGAGCCCGGCTTGGACGAAGTGGCTGAAGATATACTCAGCGGTAAGGTGTCAATCGCAGAGTTCCAAAGGGAAGGGAAAACCATTTTGTTAATGACGAGGGTCTTACCTGAATTTGACTGGCTTGTCGTTGCAGAAGTGCCCAAGGAAGATTTTATGGCTCCGTATCTTAGCATGCTATGGAAAAACTTGATAATGAGTATTTTAGGCGCTATTCTGAGTGTGGTATTAGTGGTAGGCATTACTTCCCGGTGGGTGGTAAGACCTCTTATGCTGCTGAAGAGCGGTCTCATCAACTTTTTTCTTTTTTTGAACGGCGACCGAACCGGTTATGAAAAGATATCGGAGCGGGGAAGCAGGGAAATGAGAGACATGGCCCACGAGATAAACCGTGAGGTCGACAGGATCAAGTCTAATCTTGAAAAAGATCAGGCACTGATTATGGAAATGCAGTTTCTCATAGAGCAAGTTAACAATGGCGTTTTTTCTGTAAGACTGAAAGAGCAGGCGGCAAACCCGAGACTAAGAAGGCTGAGAGCTGATATAAATCACATGCTCGAATTGTTGAGTGCAAAGGTTGGCGATAACCTCAACGAGACCCTAAAATCACTACAGCAATATGCCAACCTTAATTTTTCCGACGCTTCAAAGAACAAGAATTTGGGTGAGCTGGGAGCACAGGTCCATAGCATGGGCACGGCGTTGGAGAATGCGTTGCATGAAATAAAGTCGCAAAATAAGGAGCTACAAGAAAAGCGGATCAAAGTAGATGAACAGAATAAGTTTATCGAGTCCCGCAACAAGGAGCTGAGTAATGTGAATGCTCAAATCAATCTGATCAACTCGAAGCTTGAAACGCTGGTTGAGGAGAAAACCCTTAACCTGCAAAAAGCTTACCGTGAACTGGATACGTTTCTATACCGAGCCTCACACGATTTGAGGCGCCCTTTAACGACATTAAGAGGAATTGTCCAGCTGGTTGAGGATAGAAATACTGATGAAAAAGTTGGGGAACTCTACGAATTGATTGACAAGGTCATCAGTGGAATGGACAGCATGCTTAAGAAGCTAATTGCTATTAGCTATGTTTCCAGTACCGAATTAACGGTTAATCATATCGGCAGCGATTTGTGTGCCAAACTGGTGGAAAAGGTTTTGGACGGTTTTCAGGATAGATTGACCGACAATGGTACAAAAGTCACCGTAAATATTGCCCCTGACTTAGGCTTTAATGCTAGCGAAGACTTGATAGAAAGTGTGCTCACTAACATCGTCGAAAACTCCTTGATATTTTCCTCAAAAGTAGAACCTGTACTCGTAATAAGCTTTACCGAGGGGCCTAAAGATCATGTAAGCCTTACTGTGGAAGATAATGGAGTGGGTATTCCGCAAAATGTGCAGGACAGATGTTTTGATATGTTTTTCAAAGGCAGTCAGTTATCGCAGGGAGACGGCCTTGGCTTATACGTTGTAAAGAAAATAGCTGACAGGCTGGGGGCTGCTATCGTGCTCAAAAGCCAGGTTGGCAAGGGCACCACTATTGTAGTGAAGTTTCCGAAGGAGCGCTCAGAATAAGGCAAAAAAAATGACCCGCACCAGAAAGAGGCACGGGTCATTTAAGTTTCGTGTATAGCTTTTACAAGACTCGGTTTTACTTAACCTTTTCAAGCACCTTCTCTACCTTCACACTAATCTCTTTTGCTGTTTGCTCATTGAGCTGCTGGTCTATCGACGCTGTGTGAGGTTTTTCGGAAATATGCGGCGCAATGATGAGGGCAACAATAGACGTAAGCTTGATAAGGATGTTCATCGACGGTCCGGAAGTGTCTTTGAAAGGATCACCTACAGTATCACCAGTCACTGACGCTTTGTGCGGCTCAGAGCCTTTGTACTCCATCTTACCATTGATTTCAACACCCTTTTCGAACGACTTCTTTGCATTGTCCCAGGCACCACCGGCGTTGTTTTGGAAAATTCCCATCAACACACCAGAAACAGTGATACCGGCAAGGGTTCCCCCGAGTACTTCAGGTCCAAAGCTGAAACCAACGATGATCGGAGTCAGCAGGGCAATGGCACCAGGCAGCATCATTTCACGAATGGAAGCTTTGGTTGAAATGGCGACACATTTGTCATATTCTGGCTTTCCTTTGTACTCCATGATGCCAGGAATTTCCTTGAACTGACGACGCACTTCGTTTACCATGTCCATAGCCGCACGACCTACGGCCGCAATAGCAAGGGAGGAAAATATAAATGGGATCATTCCGCCCACGAACAAGCCTGCAAGCACGTCAGCCTTGTAAATATCGATTGAGTCGATTCCAGCTACACCAACAAACGCTGCAAATAGCGCAAGTGCCGTAAGTGCAGCCGAAGCGATAGCAAAACCTTTTCCAGCTGCTGCGGTAGTGTTACCTACTGCGTCCAGGTTGTCGGTGCGCTCACGAACTTCTTTAGGAAGACCACTCATTTCAGCGATACCTCCGGCATTATCTGCAATCGGGCCAAAGGCGTCGATGGCAAGCTGCATAGCTGTAGTGGCCATCATACCGGCAGCCGCAATGGCTACACCATAGAGGCCAGCAAACGAAAACGAGCCATAAATGCCGGCGGCAAGAATCAGGATAGGTAGCACTGTCGATTCCATTCCGACAGAAAGGCCACCGATAATATTGGTTGCATGACCTGTAGAAGACTGTTGAACAATAGAGTTGACAGGTTTTTTACCCATGGCAGTGTAGTACTCGGTCACTATGCTCATCAATGCGCCAACCACAAGGCCGAGCAGGATAGCGTAGAACACGTCCATATTGGTGAATTCGTAACCTCTGATGGAAAGGTTAGCAGGAAGCATGTAGTTTACGAGAAAGAAAGAGCCAACACCAGTCAGGAAGATAGATGACCAGTTGCCCATGTTCAAAGCTGCCTGAACACTGGAAGTTTCACTTTTGATGCGGACAAAAAATGTACCTACTATAGAGAAAACAAGACCCATACCGGCAATAATCATCGGTAGCAAAATGGGAGAGAACCCACCGAAGGCATCGGCAGAAGCATCAATTTCTTGTCCCAATACCATGGTGGCAAGGATGGTGGCTACGTAAGACCCGAAAAGGTCAGCGCCCATGCCAGCTACGTCACCTACGTTATCACCCACGTTGTCGGCAATCGTTGCAGGGTTACGAACGTCGTCTTCGGGAATGCCAGCTTCAACTTTACCGACCAGGTCAGCGCCTACGTCAGCGGCTTTGGTGTATATGCCACCACCAACACGGGCGAAAAGAGCGATAGATTCGGCTCCTAAAGAAAAACCAGCTAACACTTCAATAGCAGTTTTCATTTCAAGGCCGGTAGCCGCAGCTCCTTCGGGCACGAAAATCTGAACCAATACAATGAACAGTGAGCCAAGGCCCAGAACAGCCAGACCAGCTACACCAAGGCCCATAACGGCACCACCGTTAAAAGAAACTTTCAAGGCCTGGGCCAGTGAGGTTCTTGCGGCTTGGGTGGTTCTCACGTTTGCCTTTGTGGCGATGTTCATGCCTACCCAGCCAGCAAATGCAGAAAGAACCGCACCTATTACAAAGGCGATGGCGATGGTTGGGTGAGAGTCAGGAACAAGAGTGCCCGAATAGGCAAGCAGAATTGCGGCGATTACCACGAAATAGCCAAGCACTTTCCACTCTGCCTTCAGGAAAGCCATGGCTCCGTCGGCGATGTAGCCGGCCAATACCTTCATATTGTCATCACCGGCATCTTGTTTCGATACCCACGACGATTTCATGATCATTACGATCAATCCTAAAATCCCCAGAGCAGGGACTAAATACACTATACTGTTCATGGTCAGTTTTTAGTTCAATGAAAAGTTGTTAGACCTTAATACATGTTAAGGCTCATTTCAGGGGCGCAAAAATAGCTGAGTAAATTGAAAAATTTTAATATAATCGGATGATTTTTGGATACTTGGTATTTCCCTCAACAAATACCGTCGTGGAAAGCTACATTTTTTAATGGGACAAGATTTTGTCTATCAGTTGTGGTGTTTTTCCAGGCTTGGCATACGTAAGTCGGGCTATTTTGTTGGTGGAGTGGTACGAATCGAGCCCACTGCAAGTGACGACCTGAGCAGCTTCCAGGTCAACAAAACCGTCTGATCCGATGCAAGAATCTGGCACCAACGTTTCTTTTATGGCTCCAATAACGAGTTCGGTGCCATTGGCTTTGATGGTTTGCACTTCCACAAGCTCAAGACCGATTTTTATTGTAGCTTCCTTCACATAGGGAGAAGAAAAGCTTCCGTTGAATTCTGGTGTTAGCCCGGTGGCTTCAAATTCACTTTCTCCATACCTTGCGCTGGTTTGATGTGCCTGCGGCACGGTCTTTTCTGTGAAATGGTTCAAGGTAAATGAACCGGTAGCCAAAATGTTCTCGAACGTGTGCCTGGAAACAGTATGCGGCCTGAAAAGTACACCAATCAGCGGAGGTGTTGCTCCCACATGGATCACCTGACTGAAAACAGCCAGGTTATTAACTCTCTCTAAGCTTCTGCTTCCGATCAAGGTCACGCTTTTGAATCCCGTTAGCGAATTGACAAAGTTGCGTCTAACCAGGCTTTCCATGGAAAGTATGTCTTCAGCTTTGAGGTGGGAAACATTTGCACTGTTCATAGTTGAATAGCTTCCTGAATATTATCGCAATACCTGATGTCTAGTTTTTTAACTGCTTCTGGCGACATTTTGCTGGCGATCTTCTCTCGTTCAATGGCAACGGCTGTCTTAAACCAGTTGAGATTCGGCAGTATTTTTCGATGTTGAAGTAATCCATAACGCATCATTTCCTGTTTCCAATAAAGAAAATACCATTCCATTGAAGGCTGATGAAATGTGCGCAGTGATCTTTTATCAAAAATGAATTTTGTAAAATCTCCACTTTCAATTAGAGCTGAAATTTGTTGGAACATAGAGCGAAAATGTTCTATAGGTACGTAGTCCGAAAGTAGCTGGCAAAGGACGACCTTCAAGCCAGGGTGATAGACAACCCTTGCCCAGCGGTTTTCGAAACGTAGCTGGAAACCCATTGCTTCCATGTCGGCTTCTTTCAAGTTTCTTATAGCTTCCATAGGCGTGGCTTTAATGGCGGCTTTCTTTCAAGCGTGCTTTGTCCTGGATAATGTCTTCTTTGAAGGCCTTCATGTTTTGCTCAAGCTTAGACGCATAGTCGAAAGCCGATTTAAGCATGCTTTCCTGAGAG
Source organism: Imperialibacter sp. (assembly GCF_040222815.1). Taxonomy (GTDB): domain Bacteria; phylum Bacteroidota; class Bacteroidia; order Cytophagales; family Cyclobacteriaceae; genus Imperialibacter. The sequence goes on from NZ_JAVKCH010000036.1 coordinate 253,049, forward strand.
TTTATCTGTTCTTTTAAGTAATCAAGTTCTTCGTTTAGCAATGATATCCTTTGCTCATACTGGATTCGAAGCCTTTCTTTCTCGAGTTCAAGCCTTTTCAACTCAGTTTTAAAAATTAGAAATGCTTCCGGCGGACTTGGCATGAATATTACATGTTGAATGATATACTATCTATATCTTTAAGATCGACCGAATTGTTTTGAAGAATGATGATTAAATCGGTCTGATACTCGACATTCCACCATCAAGGTGCACCACTTGGCCTGTGATCCAGCTAGCGGAGGTGAGAAGGTGAATAACAGTTTCAGCCAGTTCCTGGGCAGTACCTACGTGCCCCATTGGGTTTCTTTTCTCAGCAGCGGTTCGTTTGTCCTCAGACGACAAAAGGCCGGCGGCAAGCGGAGTGTCCACAAGAGAAGGTGCAATTGTGTTCACCCTTATCCCCTGGCTCACCCACTCCGCAGCTAGCGATTTGGCAAGCCCCTCAACGGCTCCTTTGGCGGCCCCTACCGAAGCATGAAAGCCCATGCCCTGCGACACAGCCACTGTGCTAAAGAGTACGACACTCGATTTGTCAGCAGTTTTTAGCGATGGATAAGCCCTTTGTAAGGCTTTTACTGCGCCGATGAGATTGACACTGAAGTCAAGATTGAAATCTGCCTCAGTGAGGCGGTGAAATGGCTTCAAGTTAATGGTGCCCGGGCAGTATACAAATCCGTCAAGCACTTCAGGAAGTGAGACCCCCGACCAGTCTCCGATGGTGACGTCAAGCTGATGGCGCACCAGGTTGGCATGACTCAAAGGGCTTTGTGATCTTGAAATGCTGTGAACCGAATGCCCCATTTCAAGCAGCTTCTTCACTACCTCAAGCCCAATGCCCTTCGATCCGCCAACGACCAGATAGCTTTTTGCATTCCCGTCACTCATTAGTAAATAGTTTTTTTGGTGTAGCTTATTGCTACTTCACTAACTATTTACCATTGAGATTGTTGGGCGTATTGATGTAATTCAAAAATTCTTTCTTGGTGTTTTCATCTGAAAACTTTCCGCTGAAATGTGCAGTACCTGTTCTGCTGTTGGTGTCGCCCACTCCACGTGAAGAAACACACATGTGCACGGCATCTACCACAACTCCCACGTTGTCTGTCTTTAAAATCTTTTTCAGCTCATTGGCAATTTGCACGGTCATTCTTTCCTGTACCTGAGGCCTTTTTGCATAATACTGAACAATACGGTTGATTTTTGATAAGCCTATCACCTTCCCACTGGAAATGTATGCCACATGAGCCTTGCCATAAATAGGCACAAAATGATGCTCGCAATACGAATAGAAGGTAATGTCACGTTCTACCAGCATTTCATTGTACTCGTATTTGTTGTCAAACAGCTTTGCTGTAGGCTTGTTTTTTGGGTTTAAGCCGCTGAATACCTCCTTAACATACATTTTAGCGACTCTATTCGGAGTACCTTTCAGGCTGTCGTCGGTCAGATCCATGCCCAAAATATGCATGATCTCCCTGAAGTGCTTGGCAATAAGCTCCATTTTGAGATCGTCATCCATCTCGAAAGCATCGGCCCTTAGTGGTGTCTCGTAGGAGGTCGCCACATGATCATCTTCCATGTCGTCTATGTCCAATGCCTGGCTAGGCTGGGTACTCAACAAAGTTTCTTTCTGTTTCATAAAGGGTAATTTTTAAATCAAGTTTGCTGTCAATCCTGGCTCTCAACAGGTCATAGATTACAATCGCAATATTTTCAGCAGTTGGATTCAAAGAGCGAAACTCTTCCACGTCGATGTTTAAGTTTTTGTGGTCAAATTTTCTCGTCACATGTTCTTTCACCAGATCGCTTAATACTTTCATATCAAACACGTACCCTGTTTCAGGGTCAGGCTCTCCCACCAGCTTTACCACCAAATCGTAATTGTGTCCGTGATAATTGCCATTATTGCACTTTCCAAAAACCTCTCTGTTCTTTTCTTCACTCCAGGCCGGATTGTTGAGCCTGTGGGCTGCATTAAAATGTTCTTTTCTGTAGACTGCTACCTTCATTCAGGAGTATTTGAAATTCTATAAACGTTTATTTGGTAAATAAGTGCAATAATTCCTGTTAATAGAATCAATTAGTCAGCAAACATTATGAAGAGTCAACTTGTTTAATTTTTTTAACAATAGATTAAACAATCCTTCAAAGCATGGAGAATAGAGTGGATGTATGTGTGGTTGGAAGTGGAATGGGTGGTTTAACAAGCGCTGCTCTGTTGGCCCAGAAAGGACTAACGGTGGCTGTGTTAGAGCAAAATTACCTGCCAGGAGGATGCACAAGTTCGTATTGGCGCAAGGGTTTCGTTTTTGAAACTGGCGCTACCACACTGGTTGGCCTGGATGAAGGAATGCCCCTGAAGCATCTTTTGGACAAGACAGGCATCCCGCTCTCTGCCAGAAAGCTTGCCTTGCCTATGCAGGTGGTGTTGGCAGACGGAACAGTCATCAACCGACATGAAGCTATTGAAGACTGGATTAAAGAGGCAGAGAGGGTTTTTGGAAGCAAGGGCCAGCGACCATTTTGGGAGTTTTGTTACAAAGTCAGCAAGTTTGTTTGGAATGCCTCGCTTCGCTTCCGGGAATTTCCCCCGTCGTCTTTTTCGGAGCTTATGAAATTGGCTTCTAATGCTCGCATAACCGATTTTAGCTATGCCAGGTGGAGCTTCTATTCTATTGCAGACCTTCTTCAAAAATATGGACTCGATCAAAATGAACGATTTGTTGCATTCGTTAACGAACAGCTACTCATCACCGCTCAAAATCACATGGAGGAGGTGAATGTGCTTTTTGGGGCAACAGCCCTGTGCTACACTAACTATGGCAATTATTATCTGGATGGGGGCATGATCAATCTTGTAAACCCTTTGGTAAATTATATTGAGGGCAGGGGAGGAGTAGTTGCTTTGAGGTGCCGGGTAGAGAAGATAGTAGCCGACGGAGAGAGATACACTATTGGCACCTCAAAGGGCACTTTTGACTCCAGGTTTGTGATAGGGGCTATCCCAATTAACAATCTTAGGGAGTTGTTTCCACAAGTGCTGCAGAGAGGAGCAAAGGATATGCCATCGCAGATGCTGAACAGTGCCTTTCAGCTTAGTTTTGGTTTTAGGCCTAGAAGACAATTCGATGCTATTCACTACCAAATTCATCTCAAGGAACCGTTAAGTGGAATAAAATCCAGGAGCATTTTTTTAAGCGTAAGCCACCCCCTTGACGAAACCCGGTCAGATGTGGAAGGCCTGATGGTGGCGTCGGTCACTACTCATATTCCACACCCCGGAGGCACTGAAATTGCCAGCGATATTTTGGAAAAGGAAATCATCGACACCCTCGAGCACCATGGTTTTCTGGAGCGAAAGGATATCGTTTACAAACACAACTCTGGGCCAAAGGCCTGGGAAAAGTGGACTGGAAGAAAATGGGGTTTCGTGGGCGGTTATCCACAATATATGAAAATCAGGCCCTGGCAAATGGTCAACAGCAGGCTTGGGCCGAAAGGAGTTTACTTGTGTGGTGACACCGCCTATCCTGGGCAGGGAATTCCGGGAACAGTTTTGAGTGGGATCATTGCAGCTGAAAAACTTTCGAGGGATTGGCTCTGAATTTTTTTCAATCCAAACGATTTTTGTATTAATCTTGCTTTCTCATACGCTTTCGGAATTTTTCTCCGGGAATGGGGGTTTCACTTTTTAAACTGTAAGGAAGTGACTTTTCAAGAGCTAGAAACAAAAATTCAAGAGTATACGGCAGAGGGGAAGAAGTTATTTACAACCTCCTCTTTTCAAACGCACAGCCTGGTAATGCTTCATATGCTGAGCAGGATAGACAACTCGATCCCAGTCTATTTTATCAATACAGGCTATCTTTTTCCGGACACTATCGCTTTTAAGGATCAGGTGGCCAAGGAGTTTGGAATGAAAGTGCTTGATGTAAAATCGAGCATGCCAAGAAACATGCAGGTAGGTAACGATGGTAAACTATTGTTTACAAGTGACCCAGACTACTGCTGCTACATCAATAAAACGCAACCAACCGATGCTTTGCTTCAAGAGCACGACATTTGGATCAATGGAGTAAGAGCGGATCAAAGCGCCGTAAGGGCGGCTATGAAAGTGGAGCAACCGGCTCCGCATAACACGTTTCGGTTCCATCCTATGCTGGACTGGAATGCCAAAATGATTTTTCAATACATAAGGGAACATAATTTGCCGAGGCATCCCATGGATGCCAAAGGCTATATGAGTATAGGCTGTGAACCCTGCACCCGTAAAGTGGATCCTGAAATGCAGGAACGTGAAGCCAGATGGTTTGGGATGAAAAAGACAGAATGCGGTTTACATACCGACCTAATCAGTAAATAGATGCGAGTATTAATTACAGGAGGAGCCGGGTATATTGGAACCCAGGTGGTAGGGAATTTGTGCCAACAGCCCGAGGTTGAGAAGATCATTGTGTATGATAACCTGAGCAAAGGCAACTTCAACTTTTTCTTTGGTCAAAAGTACCCTGGCCACGAAAGAATAAAGCTGGTGTCGGCTGAATTGCTTGACAGCAGAACCCTAAGAAAGCATTTGAAAGAAGTTGATGCCGTGATCCATTTAGCGGCAAGGGTAACGACGCCATTTGCCAATACCGACTCACACTTTTACGAGCAGGTGAACCACTGGGGAACGGCCGAGCTGGTGTATGCAGTTGAAGAGATGGACAATGTGAAGAAACTCATATACACCAGCAGTACCGCCGTTTATGGTGCCAGTGAGGAGCTCGCCACCGAACGAGCCGACACTGATCCGTCGACTTTCTATGGTATTTCGAAGCATAGGGGAGAGGAACACGTGGTTCGCCTGGGTGCAAACAAGGACGCTGTTATATTACGGTGTGGTAATGTATATGGCTACAATAAGAGCATGAGGTTCGACGCCGTCATCAACCGGTTTATGTTTGATGCCAACTTCGGCAATCGAATCCAGATTTTTGGCAACGGCAAACAAGCCAGGGCTTTTATACATGTGACGCACGTTGCCGAGATTATCAAGGAAACTTTACTGAAGCAGGTGCCCTCCGGAATCTATAATGTTGTTGATAAGAACTTGCCCATTCTGGACATAGTGGATGCTATGAAGGAAATGTTTCCCGAACTTGAATACACTTTCATTAACCAGCACATCAGCCTTATGGAATTAAAAGTGAGCCCTGAGACCCTGCTGGCAGATTATATCAACATGCCTCACCCGGAAAGCCTGAGGCAGGAACTACTTGAGTTCAAGGAGAAGTTCTCTTTTTGAAAGATGCAGGCTACGGCTTCTTTTCGAGCTGATAGTCAAGGGTTTGCCTTTATGTGTTTTAGAGGTAATCGAGTCTGTAGTGTGGCGACTGCGGATTCTTGCCGTTAGCGTTAAATGAGCTACCAGAAGCTGTGTGGGAATCAATCTGGAGTTTGAGTTCAGCCACAGAGCGTGACCGTGGGGCTATTTGTTCGTATAGGTTACCTTTCTTTTTGCCTTTCAATTGTATCTGTCGAGGTTTCTAAGGTTGATTCTTCCACGCTTGGTTTCCAGGGCTTATCCAGTAATTAAGTCGGTTTAGCTTAAGATATTGTCAATTCGTCGAATTTCAGTCGTCAGACACAACCCTTCAACTAGCTTTACATTCTTCAAGGTTCATACATAGTTATTTTAAATAATGCATTGGCATTCGTTTTTGCCATTACCAAAACCTATTCAAATGCTTTGCCTGTCTATTTTATGTTCAATCTACAAAGAGTGTCCTCTCATTTGAAAATGAAAATTAAAGCAAGAATCATAAGCTTTTTATTTGTTTCTCTTAGTTTAACTGCCTCGGCGCAGTTTAACCCTCTGGCAAGTTCAATCAAGCGAGCAGACCTGAAATATGATCAGTTTGCCTATTCCAGGGCTGTTGACTACTATAAGTATGCTTATCAGAAGGACTCACTAAATGAGCGGCTGGTGTCGCAGATTGGTATGTGCTACGTGAAACTTAACAACTCAACTGAGGCAGAGGTTTGGTTAAAAATATTGTTAAAGAAATGGCCAGGTACTGACAGCCAATATAAATACCTGCTGGCTCAGCAGTTGAGTAAGAATAAAAAATACGATGAGGCAACCTACTGGTATGGTGTTTCCGATAGGGATGATATGGCCAAGGAGAAAATCAGGGGGATAGAAAGTCTCGGTAAGCTTTTGAGAGACAGCAGTAAGTACGAGGTAAGCGCTTTTGAACACAATTCGCCCCAAAGTGATTTTTCACCTATGTATTTTGAAAAGGGCATTGCTTTTCTATCATCCAGAAAAGAAGAGAAATGGGTTAAGGAAACTTATAACTGGGATGAATCAAATTACTTGGATTTCTACTCATTTGATCCTTATGACACGACAATGCCGATTAAAAAATTAGCAATAGTTAACCCGAGTTATCATGAAGGGCCCGGTGAAGTTTTTGCTTCAGGAAACGGAATTGTTTTCACCAGAAACGGTCTTCAAGAAGCTAATTTAAGAAGAGGTGGAAAACGAGTTGCTAGGCTACAGATATATTTTTCTTATCGTGATGCCAGCGGAAAATGGCTGAATCCCATCCCTTTCAAGTACAATGATAACAACTACTCTCTTGGTCATCCGACAATAAGTAGTGATGAGAAGACACTAATTTTTTCGTCGGACATGCCTGGTGGCTTCGGTGCCACAGATCTTTATATTTCAAAGATGCTTCCAGACAGCACCTGGTCGAAACCGGAGAACCTTGGTTCAAAAATCAATACGGCAGGTAATGAAATGTTCCCCTATCTCGAAAAAAATCAACTTTATTTTGCAAGCGATGGGCATATGGGGCTGGGTGGTCTGGATCTCTATGTTGCAGACTTAGTTGCTTTGGGCACGCAGACCCCGTCCAACCTGGGAGCACCACTGAACAGCAGTAAGGATGACTTTGGTTTAATCGCCGACGCCGGTTTTAGAGCAGGCTATTTTTCATCGGATAGAAATGGGAATGATGACATTTTTAGGTTTTCAACTAATTATACCAAAGTTGTCGGGTGTGTGTTGACTCTGGTTGACTCCATGCCAATTTCAGGAGCCATGGTGAATAGATTTGGGAATAATGGTGAGCTGGTTGAAACTTTACTATCCAATTCTAAGGGTGAATTTTTCTTTGAGATTCCCAACAATTCCCGACTAAAACTGACGGCGGAGAAGTCGTCATATTATTTGCATGAAGGAATAGTTGAGCATGTATCTGGTCAAAGTTTGGAAACAAAGCTGCCGCCAATCTTTCTTTTTCAACCTATTGTGGGGTTAGATGTGGTCGATATTGCAACGATGTCAAAGATTGAGGGAGCGATACAAACTATAAGGAAACTCCCTGACACTGAACCGACTAAACCAATTAGCGATGGGGGTATGCAGTTCGTGGCACTTCCCGGAGCTAGATACGAAATATTGACTTCCGTTGAAGGGTACTATACCAAACGAGATACTGTTGAAGTGCCACTGACAACAATTCCATTTGTATCGCACATAACAAAACTTAGTAAGATTTTGGTGGGTGAGAGTATAAGGCTGGATCATATTTTTTATGATAGCAACAGTGCGAGCCTCAGACCTGAATCCGAGACGGAATTGGATAAGGTGTCCATATTTATGAGTGACAACCCCCACCTCAAAATTGAGCTGGGCTCTCATACGGATTCAAGAGGATCTGCGTCATACAACCTCAGTCTTTCTCAAAAACGAGCTGAGTCAGCAGCCAAATTTTTAATACTTCAGGGTGTGGCTGCAAATCGGATTGTGCCGAAAGGCTATGGAGAAAGTAAAGTACTCAACGGTTGTGGAGATGGTGTTGCTTGCTCAGCAGACGAGCATCAGGAAAACAGGCGCACGGAAATAAAGATTTTGGAAGTAAACTGACCACAAACCATTGAGGTATAGAAAATAGGATTCTACTCCTAGTTGTCGCTTGAAACCTGGTATTCCAGGTTTTCTGAGAGTAGTTCCATAGCTAATACATGGAAGGTGTGTTCGACATATAATGTATTTCCGAGCCTTTGAGAAAACAGACTGCCTACCGCATCAGGAGCGCTCCGCTACAAATCTCAATTTTTCAGGTGTCTGCCATTTCCTGGAGCAATTAGCCTGAGAAGATTTTTATTCGTGATCTTATCCTCGGCTAAAGCACAGACATTGCAAGTCGTCGAGAGTTTACCATCGTTCACCTGTTAGTGATGTCGTTCTATCGAAAGATGTAAGCTAGTGAGGTTAGCAAGCAATAGCTTCACATCATATTTGAACCGTTTACTCAATCCTTTATGACCGGGCGATCACTTACCAAGCGCTTATTTTTCCATTTCATCGCATTTAGCTTTCTTTCGTTATTTGCTACTTTATCTCACCATTCCTTCGGACAGACAAAAGGCCTGATTTATAAGCCTGCATCAGGTGGGGGGGCGGCTGTGCTTGATCCAAACGGCGATGGGTATACTTCATCGTCGGCCTCAGGCTTTGTTTCGAATGACGAGACCGAAAGCGAAATCTCCTACGTTGCCCTGCCAAGTGTTGGGGCATCCGAACCGGACAGTGATCTTGGTCCAGGGCCTTCGTGCGGCTTTACAGACCTGGTGAAGTCAGATGATAACAACACAATCTATACCTACCTGGATGCCGGAAATAATCTGATGTTCCGCTTCAGGTTGGGCGGGACAGCCAGTAACTCGAAGGGATATTCCATCCTAATTGACACCGACCAAAAATTTGGCGCCACCGGCCCAAATGCTGACCCCAACTATGTGGTTGGGAACCCGGGGTTTGAAATTGAGGTTGTGCTTCGTACAAATTTTGGAGTGGGGCTTTACAACGTGGACGGAACCGTTAGCCCTGTAGAAATAGGGAGTGCAACTGTTGACAGACCTTATAACGATTACGCCCAGAAGTCGATCGCTTTGTCAGAGATTTGCGGCGACGACGACTACTTTTATGACTTTTATATTCCATTTGCTCACATCACTGCAGCTTTTCCCGGGGTAACTACCTCCACGCCACTAAGGATGGTGGGCAATACCGTCATTAATCCGAACGCAGCCATGGGAAACAACGGCATATCGGATCTTGGCGGCATCGATGACGCCACAGGCATCACTGACGATTTGTGGGGAAGCCTTGTAGATGTATTTCCGCCAACGTCCCCTGCTGATATCGGATCAGGTACTGTACTTTATGCCAGAGCCAGTTGTCCGTCGATCACGGGTCCACTGGCAGTAGGTGCGACATCAGTTTCAGGTACTTCTACAGAAGTGGATGGGACAATTATTGAATTATTTAAGGACAACGTCTCTATCGGAACAACAACTGTTGCGTCTGGCGCCTGGACCAAATCGGGGCTCACAGCATTGACCCAGGGGGCTGTTATTACTGCAACTGCGACAGTCCCTTCATCGGCGGGAACACAAAAATCTACTTCTATAGCCAACTGCGATTCTGAAACGGTGGGCTCCACTTGCACCAGCCCCCCTACGGGAGTGGCAATTTCCTCAGGCACTAAAGGAATAAGTGGCACCATTAGTAATCCCACGTCAGCGAGTATAACTATTACTGTATATAATTTCCCTTCAAACACCGTGTGGACAAAATCTGGGCTTACGAACCCAGTGACAACAACGGGAACAACCTGGGCTGTTGAAGGGGGTACAGGTAACTTTCTTCCCAATGGAGCATACTACGCCAAGGCACAGGCGATTGGGTTGGGGCAATGTCAGTCAAATGCATCCTCGATAGTTTGCAGTGGTTTAACTAGTTCTACTGCAACAACCATTAGTACCGGGACTGTGTCCGAATTGACGTCGTCAATATCAGGTACAAGCGGGAGCGCCGCCAATGTTACTCTTTACATCAATGGCCTGGCTACCTCCTACACCACTACGGCCGTGGGAACCAACTGGACCATTAATTCAATATCAGGTTTGGCAGTAGGACAGTCAATTACTGCCGTTTCTTATACAACAGGTAACTGCCCGACGACTTCTGCCGCTAAAGTTGTAGCCGCCAAATCAAGGGCCCCATCTATTTCTGGGGAATATTGTATTGATGTTACCGGATCGGTCACAACCGTGAGCGGAGTTTCGTCAGAAGACGAAAATAGCGTTATCAAGATATACACCGGAGCAGCTGGTTTCGAATCTTACACCGGTCGTTCAGGCCTGGTGTCAGCCAATGGTGCCTGGACAGTGTCGGGACTCACGCTTGGGGTTACCACCCGAATCAGTGCAACTGCCCAAACTTCGGGCGAACTGGAAAGTGATTTTTCGGCAGGAGTGGTTATTAATGCGAAAACCCCCGACCCTCTGAACGCTTTAGAGATTACGAGCAATCCGGTAGAAGGAGATGCGTCCATATCGGGAACTGCCACCGTTTCGGCCAACGATCTGGTGATTCAGCTCTATATCGACGGAGTTGCAATAGACGGGGCAAATGCAACCATTGCGGGTGACCTTGCCAATGCGGGAATTCAGGTAGCCTCCTGGACGATTACAGGCCTCGCCACCCCTTTCGATAAATTGTACGCTGGCGGGTCCGCTACGGTAACTGCTGAAGCCCAGGGGGCTGGAACTTGCGAAAGTAATCACTCTGCAGCAAAAACTATAGCCTGCGCTCTACCCGCAAGTCAAACCTTTTCCGCTACAAGCACAGCTCTTGTTTGTGAAGGGGAAACGATCGATTTTCAGATCGATGGATCAGAGAATCTTATTGTGTATGAATTGATCAATCAATCGGGAGTAGCTGTGGGGCCGGCCAAACTGGGGAATGGGAGCCCATTAAGCATTACTACTTTCGGGCTTTCCGCTTCCACGACTTCAATCTCTGTGAAGGCACAAAAAATCGGTGTTACCTGTGAAACGACTTTCACACCTGCGGTAACGGTTGAAGCAAAACCACTAGCTGTAGTGTCGCTTACATCGAGCAGCCTTCAGGTTTGCCGTGGTACAACTTCAGTTGACCTGGGATATACAGTTACCGCCAATGGCCCGGCTATTGACTACAGCATAGTATTTGATGCGGCTGCCCTTTCGGCGGGAATGACTAGTATTTCAAATAATACGACTGTTGCTTCACCAATTTCAGTAGCCGTGCCTGCAGGTATTGCTGCCGGAACATACAATGGATCATTTACTGTAAGAAACTCAAATTCACTGGTGTGTACCAGTGTAGCCAAACCCTTTACGATAACAGTTGTTGAGGCGGTCATCAGTTCAGCACTTCCCGCCAGCCCAACAAGTTGTGGTGGTGCAGACGGTACTATTACAATTGGTGGACTTCAGGCGTCGGCAAGTTACACTGCCCTCGACTACAAAGACGATGGAGCAACTGTAAATCACGGTGCTTTTGTTTCGAATTCAAGCGGCGAATACCAGATAACGGGGCTAAATGCGGGTGCGTATACTGATCTGACAGTTACGATTTCCGGCTGTACATCAACTGCATTCGCCGGGCCCGTTACAATAAGTGACCCGGGGGGAGCGACAATCTCGGAGGGCACCCATGTGCAGCCTACCAATTGTGATACACCAAACGGAGAAATCGTTCTCACCGGCGTAACAAGCGGCACATTCAATGTAAATTTTTCACTCGACGGAACGCCTCAGGCAACTCAAAGCATAAGCGCTACCGGAAGCGGGATTGCAATTCTCAACCTGGGGGAAGGAGCCTATACCAATATATCTATTACTGACGCAAGCAGCTGTAAGTCGAATACGATAAGCGGCCCCATTCAATTGACCAACAACAGCGACCCGACTATTAGTCTGGGAACAAGCCCGTCTGTTGTTACCGGATCAACTTCCGCTAATCTGCCTTATTCATCAACTACCAACAGTCCTAACGAATACACCATCGATTACGACGGAGCAGCCAACACGGCTGGCTTTGCCGACATTTCTACATTCGCAGCATTACCGTCTTCTCCTATAGTGTTAGTAGTGCCAGGTGCAGCGGCCGCTAATACTTACAATGGTTCTCTGGTTGTAAAAAACTCGTCGACTGGTTGTATTTCTTCGTCGACTGCTTTTACAGTTACAATTACTGCTGGTGGCGATGTAACGCCTCCCGCAGCAACTATTACAGGTACTCCAACAGCCGTTAACAGTACGACACCCTACAACGTAACGGTAGACTTCGGTGAAGTAGTAACAGGCTTTGTATCCGGTGAAGTAGTAGTAGGCAACGGCTCAGTAACTGGCTTTACCGATAATGGTGATGGTACATTCACAGTGCAGATCACTCCAAGCGGAGCGGGCAACGTTACAGTAGACGTAGCAGGTTCAGTAGCCACCGATGCAGCAGGCAACAACAACACGGCAGCGACGACGGCAACAACAGTTTATGATACAACAGCTCCTTCGGAAGACATCCCGGGAGACCCATCGGCAGTGAACAGCACCTCTCCGTAAACCGTGACCTTTGAATTCAGCGAAGACGTAACAGGCTTTGCACTGGGCGACATCGTGGTTGGCAATGGTTCTGCAGGGAGCTTCGTAGCTGTAGACGGTAATACCTATACGGCCCAGATCACCCCAAGTGGCGCAGGCGACATTACTGTAGACGTAGCAGGTTCAGTAGCCACCGATGCAGCAGGCAACAACAACACAGCAGCGACGACGGCAACAACAGTTTATGATACAACCGCTCCTGCGGCAAGCATCACAGGTGCCCCATCGGCAGTGAATAGCACGACACCCTACAACGTAACGGTAGACTTCGGCGAAGTAGTCACAGGCTTTGTAAGTGGTGATGTGACGGTAGGGAACGGATCAGTAACTGGGTTTACAGACAATGGTGATGGAACATTCACCGTACAGATCACCCCAAGTGGTGCTGGCGACATTACTGTAGACGTAGCAGGTTCAGTAGCCACCGATGCAGCTGGTAACAACAACACCGCAGCGACGACAGCAACAACGGTTTATGATACAACTGCTCCTACGGTAGACATCCAGGGTGAACCAGTAGCGGTAAACAGCACA
>NZ_JAVKCH010000037.1:0-114883 GCF_040222815.1 Imperialibacter sp.
CAACATACAGTATCCGGGCATCCCGATGGATCCGACCTCATTTGTGGACTTCCAGTTGGGGGGCGGCACAGGTGTTGAGCAGAACAGCATCCGTATCAATGCGTTGGCTACTCCTACCAGCATTGTGGTGACCAAGGTGGAAGAGACGGGTATCTATCTGGATTACTTCAAAGGCCTGACGGTGTACCCTAACCCGGCTGCCGACTATATCACGATAAGGTATGAGAAGCTTGTGAAGGGAAGGGTTGAAGCCGAGCTCATGGATTTGACCGGTCGGGCGGTAATGTCGGAAGAGGTGCGGCAGGGAACCAACCGGCAGACGGTATTGGATTTGACGGATGTCAAAAACGGCCTTTATATACTGAGGTTTTTTGACAAGGATATGAATGGAGTAGAGATAGCCTCATTCAGGTTGATCGTGAAGAAATAGCCTGCCACTCTGATTGGCACGTAAAAAGAGGTGTTAGCAAATAATTGTATTTCAACAGATTATGCCTTAATTTCTAAGCTTTTATAGTCGCTCCGTCTACAATTTGCACCTACAGCCTAACCTTCGATCATATGAAACTTGCTTTCAGAGGTCTCATGGTACTCATCATTTTTTTTAGCTGGCAAAACCTATTTAGCCAAGGCCGCAGTGAGATAGGAATCCCACTAACAACGAACTTTAGCCACAAAGAAACAGAAGGGCACGCTCAAAACTGGGCCACGATTCAGGACGAAAACGGAGTGCTCTACTTCGCCAACACTAATGGAATTCTGGAATATGATGGAGTGAGGTGGAGGGTGATCGAATCAAAGACTGGTCTGTTTTTCTCTTTGGCAAAAGACGACAGCAACAGAATTTTTGTTGGAGGGTACGATGAAATTGGCTACCTGGCACCGGATTCAATCGGGCAAATGCAGTTTGTGTCCCTCAAGTCCAAAGTGGGGGAGGAAAATAAGGGCTTTCGAAACATGAGAAGAGCCTTCTCGACTCCCGAAGGGGTTTATTTTGGGGGGTACAGTCACATTTTCCGATGGAATGGATCGGAAATGAAGGCCTGGCAATCAGGCGAAAACACATTTGGCATTTCATTTTTTGTAAACAATGATTTCTATGTGCAGCAGCGAAATGTCGGTCTTCTGAAGCTTGTCGCAGACTCTTTGCAGGTTGTACCAGGGAGTGAGAAACTGAAGGGCAAGCGATTCTATTTCATGCTGGAGGATAAGGCTGGCAGTGGCCTGGTCATTGGGACAGCAAATGATGGTCTTTACCACTTCGACGGGACAGAATTTTCAGCGTTTCCCACTGAAGTAGACACTTTTCTTAAGGAAAGCCTCCTTTATCATGGCATTAGGCTTGATGATGGAAGCTTTATGCTAAGCACCATACTGGGGGGAGCCGTAGTAATTACGGGCGGCGGTGAGTTAAAATACAGACTTAATTCTGGGAATGGGCTTCAAAATGACGCAGTTCACGCTGCATTTGTTGATAGTGGTGGTGCCGTATGGCTGGCGCTCGACAACGGAATAAGTAAGGTTGACATTGCCTCTCCAATTGCTCGTTTTGACCGAAAAAATGGTGTTCGTGGCATTGTGAATTCCATTATTAGGTATGATGATGAACTCTATGTGGCAACGGGCCATGAAGTCTCAAGACTGCGGCGAGATCAGGATGGTTTAATGTTCAAGGGCGTTGAGGGGGCCAATAGTGCCTGGTCTTTTTTAGCGATCGATAGTTCATTAGTAGTTGCCACCGACTTTGGCCTTAAGGTATTGACTAAAAGTGGCTTCGAGCAGGTACCAGGAGCCCCTCAGGGGTATCGGCAACTTTATCAGTCCCCGCAAAACCCAGGCATTGTTTATGGCGGCACCACGGATGGCGTAGCGGTGTTCGAAGTGAGGAGAGGAAAATGGGAGAACCTGGGTAAGTTACCTGAAGTTGGAGGGGAAATCCGCCGTATGTTGGTCGAGGATAGTGTTCTTTGGCTAAGCACCTTTCATCGTGGTATTTATCGACTGAAAACGGATCCAAATTCCCCACTTGAGATTCAAGAGGCAGCGCTGTATGATACGCTGGGAGGCCTTCCCTCCATGGTTGAAAATTTCGTTTATCCATTCGGTGGAGGTAAAGTCATTGTCACCCACCGAGGTATTTTTCAGTTTGAT
Organism: Imperialibacter sp.; assembly: GCF_040222815.1. Classification (GTDB taxonomy): domain Bacteria; phylum Bacteroidota; class Bacteroidia; order Cytophagales; family Cyclobacteriaceae; genus Imperialibacter. Next base: position 2,152 of record NZ_JAVKCH010000037.1, read on the forward strand.
AGTGGGCTGAATAAATTTCGACCTGATTCTACTTTTGGAGACATGCTGGCCAACGGTTCTCATGCCGCCTATAGCTTTGAGGAAGGGGCTGATGGTAGAGCTTGGATACACCTATATAATCGTGATAAGAAGGTTCGGGATACTGGCTATGCAAAAAAAGTGGAAGGTGGAAAGTACGCCTGGGTGAATAGCGCCTTTGCTGGATTGGAAGACATCAACCTTTTTTATATTTATTCTGAGCCAAATGGTATTACATGGCTGGGCGGCAACGATCTTTTACTGAGGCATGACAATAGCGTCGAAATTGACTATAACAGACCATTCAATACACTCATAAGGAAGGTTATCAGCAAAAATGATTCCTTGATTTTTGGAGGTAACCAGGCTGAACACACAATGATGGTTCCCGAATTGGAGTTTCCGAACAACTTCATACGGTTTCAATTTGCGGCAACTAGCTTCAATTTCGCTGAAAAGAACGAATACCAGACAAAGCTGGAGGGTTATGATGAAGACTGGTCGGCATGGACAACGGAGACACAAAAAGACTTTACAAACCTATCTGAGGGGACTTATTCTTTTTATGTACGAGGGAGAAACATTTATGGTGTACAGGGCAAGACAGACTCCTATACTTTTTTGATTCTTCCACCGTGGTACCGCACCTGGTGGGCATTTATCATTTATCTCGTGTTGTTTGTGGGAACGATCCAAGGGGTTATTCGTTGGCGCTCCAAACAACTTAAGGAGGAAAAATTAGTGCTTGAGCGTCTGGTTGCACAGCGCACACAAGAAATCGAGCAAAAGAATGCACAGCTTGAGGTGCAAGCCAACCAACTTCAGGAAATGGACAAAGTAAAATCTAACTTCTTTGCTAATATTTCGCATGAATTTAGAACCCCGCTCACTCTGATACTGGGGCCGCTAAACGACCGAGCGGATGGAAAGGATGCAGTGATGCCGAGTAGCTTGCTAAGCATGATGAAGTCGAACGCAGATCGGCTTTTGCGCTTGATCAACCAGCTTTTGGATCTTTCGAAGCTGGAAACTGGCTCGCTGAAGATAGAGGCTGGAAAACATGATTTTGTATCGTTTGTGAAAGGGTTGACCCGATCATTTGAATCGCTGGCGGAGAACAGAGGATTAAAGCTCTCTATTTACTCGGAGGTAGATTCTCTGGACATTTTTTTTGATACCGATAAAATTGAAAAGGTCTTTTTTAATCTCATCGCTAACGCAATTAAGTTCACAGAAGACGGTGGAACCATCAGTTTGACCATAAGAGACTTACAAGAATCCGTCGAAATTGATGTGGCTGATTCAGGCATAGGAATTCAGGAAGATCAACTGACAAATATTTTTGAAAGGTTTTATCAGGTAGATAGCTCAACAACAAGATTTCAGGAGGGTTCTGGGATCGGGTTGGCCCTGACCCGGGAGCTTGTTGAACTTCATCATGGGTCAATTAGTGTGAAAAGCGCAAGAGACAAGGGTACAGTCTTTACGGTGACGCTGCTTAAAGGAAGCGCTCATTTCGGGGCAGGCGAAATTGCGACGGAAAAAGTGACCATCGATGTTGCCACGAAGCCAGTCAAAGCCAAAGTTTTGACTGAAAAGAGCATAGTGGCTGACGATGACCGCCTCGTCGTGCTGGTAGTTGAAGACAACCCGGATGTGAGAGCCTATATCAAAAGTCAACTCGAGCGACAGTTTAGAATTATTGAAGCAGGCGACGGAGAAGAGGGGTTTGCTATGTCCAGAGAACAGGTACCCGATTTAATCATCAGCGATGTAATGATGCCAGTCATGGATGGGTATACGTTGACGAAGAAATTGAAGGAACATGTTGGCACTTCACATATTCCCGTTGTGCTTTTGACCGCCCGGGCCGACAGTAAAGATAAAATTGAAGGGCTAGTAACAGGAGCTGACGACTATTTAACCAAGCCATTTGACGGGAAGGAGCTGGCCGTGCGGATTGACAACCTAATTAGTATCAGGCAGAAGCTGAGGGAAAGAATTCGCCAACAGGTCTTGTTGGAGCCGAGTTCAGCAGAAGCCATGTCGATGGACGAAGCTTTCATTAAAAAGGCGGTGACGTTAGTGGAGAATCATTTGGCAGATTCCGAATTAAACGTTGAATGGCTGAGTGACGAAATGGCCATGAGCCGGATGCACCTCCACCGTAAATTGAAGGCACTTACTGACCAATCGCCCAGCGAGTTCATCAGATCTATCCGATTGAAGCGAGCTCACCAGCTCATCGGGCAGAGGAGCGCCACCGTGACAGAAATTGCCTTTGAGGTGGGCTTCAATAACCTTTCTTATTTTTCGAAATGCTTCAAAGAAGAGTATGGTCTGCTGCCCTCGGAACTTGAGGAAAAATCAAGCAACTAGGAACTCCTGAGATTTTTTAGGCAATATGTTACACCTGTGTGAGTCCGTGTTACATGGCTGTTAGCATGCCGGTACCTAAGGGTCGAACTTGTAGTTGTGAAAGGCCGAAAGGTTGATCATCAGCTCAAATGTTTAACTAACTCTCAGGATCATGAAAACATTTTTTAATCAAAAAAATAGGCTTGCCTTTCTTTTGGCAATGCTTGTGACGCACTACGGAACTACGCAAAATATTTTAACAGCCGATAGAAACCCAGGGGCAGTCGCTGTTGCTGGTTCCGTTTTTGTTGGAGCAACGGCTTTACAGGACGCCATTGCGGCGGCAGTGGATGATGACATTATTCACGTAATACGGAGCTCTACCAGTTATGGAGCAATCATTGTTGACAAGCGGCTTAACATTTTTGGAATTGGGCTTTTCCCGGACACTGATGGCTCCAGCAGATCCTACGTAACCACGGTCGAGATAGCCGATCCGGTAGCAAGCGGCACCCGGATATCGGGAATGGTTATTTCAACCTCACTTACCCTTGGCGGCATCGCCGGCGCACTTAATAATTTGCTCATCGAAAACAGCCAGATACTAAGAATTCAGCATGAAGGAAGCACAACTACACTCAACAACATCATAATTAGAAATAATTTGCTAGGCAATGGAATTGGCGCTTCAACCGAGGAAACAATAGATTTTTTGGTTGGGTATGTTTCCAACGTGGTTATTGCAAACAATGTCATTTATGGTTCAAGTGCTCTCGCTGATTGTTGTAACGCATCACAAGGAACTCTGACGACAGATTTCAGTACCATAGAAAACAATTTGTTCATACACACGGACGTGGTTTCTGGTGGGTGGTTTGCTTTCGAAGAGCTTAGAAACAGCATAGTGAAAAACAACATTTTTTACGGCATTGGCCCAAGGGGAAAGTTGGTACTTTCCAACAACACTTTTGAAAACAACTTGAGTTTTACCAGCAAGCCTACTCAAGGGTTTCTCACTACAGGCGGCAACACAAGCGTCAATAATATTACCGGTCAGAATCCTCTTTTTGTTAATGTGTCATTTGGAACCGGGGTTCCCTCTCTTTCAACGTTTGACCCTACCCTGGATACGGGCTCACCTGCTCTTGGCTCAGGCACCAGTGGCACCGATATGGGCGTGTATGGAGGCCCAATCCCTTTTAATTTGGAAGGCACATTAATACCCACCATTCAAGTGCTCGACGTTCCTTCTATGGTGATTGAAGGCAATGACCTGAATGTGCACATCCAGGCCAAAGGAAACTAGTACAGCTCATCTAAAAAAAGGATGAAAAGGCTTCTTTCCTTTCTGGGGTTGATGTGCTGTGCGCAATTTGGGCTGGCACAAGCGCCGCAAATAGCGGCCATGGAATACTATGTGGATACCGATCCAGGTTTTGGGGGAGGTACCAGCATTGTCTTCACACTTGGCACTCAGGTGGATTTTAACTTCACCGTGCCCACTGGCTCGCTTACAACAGGCATGCACACCTTGTACGTTCGCTCAATGGATGAGAACAACGTATGGAGTCATTTTGAAAGAAGAGCATTTTTTATCAGTCAATCCACAACCGAAACTCGCAACAACATAGTAAGTATGGAGTATTACCTTGACACTGATCCTGGCCAAGGTAATGGGACGCCGGTGGCGGTGACGCCGTCTACTGATGTCGATGTTTTTGAGCTGATCCCCACGGCGTCCCTTAGCTCCGGCTTTCATAGCATCTATTTCAGAGTGCAGGACGCATCTGGTCAGTGGAGTGCGGCCGAGCATCGGCCATTTTTCATCAGCCAGTCTACCACCGAGGTTCGAAATGACATTGATGTTGTTGAGTACTTTATAGATGTTGATCCCGGACAGGGCAATGGTGTTTCTGTAGCAGTTACTCCATCCACAGACGTAGACTTACTAGAGCAGATTCCAACGGCTTCGTTAAGTGCTGGCTTTCACACGGTCTATTTCAGAGTGCGTGATGCCCCCGGCCAGTGGAGTGCGATAGAGCGCAAGCCATTTTTTATCTCCACTTCGAGTGTTGAGGGCCAAAATACCATTACCTCGTTGGAATACTTTTTCGACGTGGATCCAGGGTTTGGAAATGGGTTGGCGTTGGCTATTTCTCCGGGAACCCAGGTTGATGCTGCTGTTCCCATACCCATTGGATCGCTTTCTCCCGGGATGCATACGCTTCATATCAGGGCTCTGGATGATAGGGGACAGTGGAGCCATATTGAATCAAGGCCCTTTTTTAGAGACGGGGCAAGGCTGATTACTACTGTTGAATACGCTATAGATACAGACCCCGGTGTGGGGCAGGCCACCCAGGTGGTTGTGGCCTCTCCCCAAAATCCCATTGATGAAAACGTCGGCATACCTATTGCGGTCAATTCGTTAAGTAGTGGCAGCCACAATCTCTTAGCGAGGGTAAAAGATGGAAATGGGGCGTGGAGCCTAACAAATTCTACGGCCTTCGAGCTGTTAAGCTTTTCTCTTATGATAGACAGCGTGGCCCTTGATTCTATTTACAGGAAAACGGCTGGCGGACGTTGGGTAAATAGCGCCAATTGGTACAATGTGGATCTCAACACCTGGTACGGGATAGACACATTGGGAGGCAGGGTGCAAGCGTTGAGCTTGAGCAGTAATAATTTGGAGGGCGGTTTCCCCTATGAATTGGCCTACTTATCTGAAGCAGCCAGTATCGATCTGTCTGGTAACTTTCTGACAGATAGTGTCCCTGGGCAGATAGTGAATTTGCAGGCGCTGACCAGTTTTAATATCAGCAACAACGAACTGACCCACTTGCCCGACATGAGCTCACTCGGCTTGCTCTCCTCGTTTGATGTGAGCAATAATCGATTCACCTTTGAAGATTTAGAGCCAAACGTAGGCATTATCACCGTCAATGCAGGGCAGAGGCCATTCGGGCTGACCCAAACAATCGGCCTAAATGCTGGAGATAATCAAACATTGGCTTTTGCAGTCGGCGGAATAAACAACGAATACCAGTGGGAGAAGGACGGGGAGGACATTGTCGGTGCCACAACTGACACGTACGAAATAGCAAGTTTTGGTGCGCTGGATCTCGGTGTATATAGATTGCGGGTAACCAACACTGTGGTTGTGGCGTTGACCCTCATAAGTGAGCCTATCACCATTACATCTCCAGCGTCGGTACTTTCTATTACGCAAAATGATGCCAACCCAAATAACCTTTCGGCAGTTAGCTGGACTGTCGCCTTCGACCAGCCGGTGACCGGGGTTTCCGAAGCAAATTTCTCGCTTGTCGAATCCGGCGTAACTAGTCCAGTCTTAACAACAGTATCAGATGTGGATGGGGCCAACTGGCTGGTTGCAGCAGAATTTGGCGCAGCCGGGGGCACGCTGGGGCTGGATTTCACCAACAACACAGGAATTTTGCCAGCCGTTATCAGCATCCCCTTCACTGGTGAGGTATATAGCATCGACAATATTCCAGCCACTGCTGACACGGTGATTGTGCAAAGCGGGCCCGTGAATCTTGATTCACAGTTATTAACGTTCGATATATTAAATGGGGAAATAGGAGCGTCTTTTGACTATTTCATAAATAGCGAGGCGGACGGCAGTGCCCTGACAATAAGCGGCAGTAGCACTATTTCCTCCGACCCAGAGCGCCTTACCGAAATAGATTTGGCCAGCTTGGCCGACGGTATTATCAGCGTTAAAGTTGTTTTAACGGATAGTCTTGGCAATCGGGGCGATACAATTGGCACCGAAGGGCTCAAAGACATTGTGCCCCCTACAGCCACTTTGATTCACAGCCTGCCGCAGCCAGCAATAACAGGTGTCATATCTGTTGACGTCCAATTTTCAGAAGCAGTCACCAATCTGACAAGCCAGGATTTTGAGGTGCTCAATGGTGTCGTGGATACAATTGCCCAAATCAACGCCTCAAATTATCAGCTTATCTTGTTGGTCAACGCAGACATTGCGTTGTTGGAGGTAAATCTTCAGCCGACAAGTGTGACGGACTTGGCAGGAAATCTCGCAGAAAATAGCAGTGTGCTTGAAATCCGGAAAATCAAGGATGGAGTCATCGCATCTGATTCCCTGGCTCTTGTACGCCTATATGAATCTCTTGACGGAGCTAATTGGGTCAATAATACTAATTGGCTTGCACCTGGCCAGAAAATTGAGAACTGGTTTGGAGTAACGGCATCCCTGTCAAGGATAACAGGCATTGATTTGTCTGCAAACAGCCTCAGAGGAGCCGTGCCCGATGATATTCTTGTGCTTGATTCATTGAGAACCCTCAATGTCAGCAATAATCAGATTACCGGTTTACCCAACCTGAAATCACTGACACTTTCTACCACCAACGTTGCTGGTAATGTTCTTGATTTTGCCTCACTGGAACCCAATATAGGGCTAGCCTCTTTCACGTTTTCGCCACAGGCTCCACTTCTTACCCAGGTTGATACGCTTCAGGAGAGAGGGGAAAGCCTGACCTTGGATCGCCAGGTCGGCGGCAGCGCAAACAATTATCAGTGGTTTAAAAATGAAATCTCAATCGGGGATGCTGCCGGGGTCAATCATACAATCGATTTTCCAACATTTGCCGACGAGGGCAACTACTATGTAGAAGTTACCAGTAGTATCGTTCCGGGGCTGACGTTAACAACTATGCCTGTAGCACTCAGGGTGAGCTCTCTCGAGCGTGACAGGTTATTGTTGGAGGAGCTGTATAACTCAACCAGTGGGGACAACTGGATAAATAATTCGGGATGGAACACGGCCGATTTATCATCCTGGTTTGGTATAACAGTTACCAGCGATAGAGTAAGCGGGATTGACTTAGCGGCAAACAACCTTTCAGGTGACTTGCCGGGATTCCTGGGCGATATGAGGAAGCTAACGAGCATCGATTTATCGGTAAATGAAATCACCAGCCTCCCTGTTCTGGCAAATATCATACAGCTTACCCTACTTAATGTCTCGGACAACAGGCTACAGTTTGATGACCTCGAGCCAAACATCAACATTTCCAGCCTGGTATATAGTCCACAAAAATTGGCGGGAGTAATGTTGGAAGAGCTGGTGCCGGTGGGTGCTGATTACATTCTTGGCGTATCGATTGGTGGCACTGCTAATAGTTATCAGTGGTTCAGGGGTGGTGTGGAGGTAGAGGGAGGAAATGTGGCAGAGTACACTATTGCTGGAATAGACTTCAATAAGATGGGCGACTACCAACTGGAAGTGACCAATTCTAAGGTAGCTGGCCTGACTATCAAAAGTAGGGTGCAACGAGTTTTAGCTACAGCCAGCCTTTCGGGTAGGATAACAGACAAAAGCGAACTTCCGATAAGTGATGCTCTTGGCGCACTACTTATAGTCAAGTCAGGTGCCTACGATACCACAGGGCACTTTAGAAGCGAGCCAAACGGCACATTTTTCATCGAAGATGTTGTTCTGGGGGACTATCTGCTTTATGCTGAGCAGGATATAGAGGCCTTTTTACCAAGCTTTTACAAAAGTACCATCGATTGGGCCTTTGCCGATCTTCTTCAGCTCCGTGGCAATGTTGGTGAACTGGTGCTTACGATGAAGGGTGTTTTGCCTGTATTGACCCCGGCAGACGGCGACAATACATTCAGCGGGTTGTTTGAGTCAGATTTTGGAGATGCTGACGGGAGGGTATTTGACAGAAAGAGAGTGAAAGGAGCGGGAGTAAGTGTGAGTCGTTCACGATTTAGGGCGAAGGATAATGACGAGGACTACGAGTTAATTGCCTATGTGCAAACCGACGTAAATGGTGAATTTGAAATGAACAATTTGCCCGACGGAGATTACCGGCTCAACATTCAATATCCGGGTATTCCTATGGATCCTGCATCCTTTATTGATTTTCAACTCGGAGGAGGTAGTGGAGTTGAACAAAACAGTATCAAGGTAAATGCATTTGCCAACCCAGAATCTATTGTGGTGACGAAAGTTGAAGAAACAGGCATCTATCTCAATTACTTCAAAGGGCTGAAAGTGTATCCGAACCCAGCGGATAAATTCTTGACAATCCGTTATGAGAAATTGGTGAGGAGTGACGTAGTAGCCGACCTGATGGACTTGACGGGACAGACGATAAGAAGCGCTAGTCTTGAGCAGGGCTCTAATGGGCAGGTTCTTCTTGATGTTGATAGCGTAAGAGCAGGAATTTATATACTGCGATTTTACGATGTATCAGAAAATGGGGCTGGTATTATTTCATTAAGAATAATTATAAGCAGATAGCTGAGCAAGGAGGCCAATGCCCATTTTACCACTTAGGCAGTTTAAGTGATATTTTTTATTGATAAATTATTATATTGGGGTGCTGCCTATAGCCCAGTTTGCGGGCCTTTTCTGTAACTATTGTATTTTCTTGAGCCGTATATGGGCTCAACCGATCTAATCGAACATGAAATTTAAAATTTTGGTGTTCTCAATTGCACTGGTATGTGCTGTTCAGAACTTGTATGCTCAAAACTCAGTTGGCATTGGCACCGAAACGCCAAATCAAAATGCTGTCCTCGAGTTAATTGCTATTAATGGAAATCAAGGCTTTCTTGCTCCCCGGCTAACCGCCGCTGAGCGAACCGCCTTCGCAGCCAATCTGACGGCTACCGACAATGGCATGTTGGTTTTCGATAGCGATGATGGGACATTGTATGTTTGGTACAACGCTGGCTGGAACGCAATTGGACTCTCTCAGTTTGTAGCTGGTGACGGTATTTCAATTGTCGGTCAGGAAATTACCAACTCAGGAGATATTGATGCGACAGATGACGTGACGATCACCACAGCATCTGCCGGTGATGTGTTGGGGAGGTTCGATTCTCTGGTGGTTTCAGGGCTCAAAGGACTGCCGCTGGACAGCATCGCACCATCAACGGGTTTTAGCCTCGTTTGGAATGGAAGTCTTTGGAAATTTGCCCTGGATTCGGCGTCTAATCAGACGGTCATTCCCAATGCAAACCTATTGGCCACCAATACCCAGGCAGCGCTCGAAGAACTACAGGTGGAGATACTGTCAATCACCACTGGCCCTAACAGCATTGGCAGCCCTGAGATAATAGATGGATCAATTGTTGGCGCAGACATAAGTGCGACGGCCGCCATAGCAGGAACAAAGGTTAACCCAAACTTTGGCGCCCAAAATGTCTTAACCACAGGCACAGTAACCGGCGCATCTTTTTCCGGTGATGGAAGCGGGTTGACCAATATACCAGCGACTCCGGGGCCAAATACAGTAGGCAGCCCGGAAGTTATTGATGGATCGATTGCAGATGCGGACGTCAACGCTGCCGCAGCAATTGCTGGTACCAAGGTTACCCCAGATTTTGGTGCACAGAACATTTCGACCACAGGATCAGTGACGGCGAGCTCCTTTTCGGGCGATGGAAGCGGTTTAACGAACATTCCCGCCACACCTGGGCCGAATACCGTAGGTAGTGCCGAGATTGTGGACGGGGCCATCTCTGACGTAGATATCAGTGATGTTGATGCGGGAAAGATAATAGGCCTGGGAACTGCGGCGACACTTAACGTTGGCACAGGGGCAAATCAAATAGTTCAACTGGATGGTGGTGGTGCTTTGCCTGCCGTAGACGGGTCTAATCTGACTGGCATTGTTCAGGTAATTGGAGCTGGCACTATTGGCGCCACGGAATTGGCGGCAAACGCAGTCACTAATGGAAAAATAGCAGATGGTAACGTCACCGGAGCGAAAATCGCCATTGACGCAATAAGCAGTGATAAAATTGTTGATGGCTCAGTCATCACAATCGATCTGGCAGATGGTAATGTGACCACTGCAAAGCTTGCAAATAATGCAGTTACTGGCGTAAAAATAGCTGATGGCTCCATTGCGGATGCCGATATTGCCGATGTTGCCGTGGGCAAAGTGACAGGCCTTGGCACAGCCGCCACGCTTGATGCAGGGGTCACTACAAACGACCTGGTTCAGCTACCATCAGACGGCATGCTTCCTGCGCTTGATGGGTCAGCGCTGGTAAATATGTCGGCGGCTCAAATCTCTGGCCTGGGCACAGCCGCCGCCCTGAATGTAGGTGCTGCTGCTAATAATGTGGTGCAGCTTGACGGAGGTGCCAAATTGCCAGCTGTTGAAGGCTCGCAGTTGACCAATGTAACAGCAGTCAATTTTACAGGGGCACTGGCTGGCGACGTGGCGGGTGGCCAGGGAACAACCATCATATCAAATGGTGCCGTCAGCGGCGGCACAGGTGGAAAAATAGCCGATAATACCATCACTGACGATGACATCAATAGTATTAGCACAGCCGTTATTACAGGGCTCGGCACGGCGGCTGGACTCAACGTGGGGGTATCCCCCGGTAATGTGGTGCAGCTCGATGCGACCGGTTTGCCGGCCGTTGACGGTTCACAACTCACAAATGTTACCGCCACTGGTTTTACGGGCTCCCTCGCTGGTGACGTGTCAGGCACTCAGGGAGCTACCGTCGTGGGGCAGGTGGGGGGTGTGACAGCAGCCAATGTGGCGTTGGGGGCCAATGCTGCCAATGCTGCAACTGCCCTAAACACATCAGGAACCATAGTGGCCAGGGACGGCTCAGGCAACTTTGCAGCCAACAACATCACCGCAACCAGTTTTGTTGGAGATGGTGCTGCGATCACGGGGCTCGATGCCAACGCCATCAATGACATGGAGGTTAATGCTACCGATAATGTGGTTTCACTTGGTGCAGGTGGTGGAAAAACGGCTGCACAGGGTGGGTCGGCAGGAACGGATAACACATTTTTGGGTGCAAATGCCGGTCAGGCAACCTCTGGCAACGGAAATACCTTCGTGGGATCCAATGCTGGGTTGACTAACACAACTGGAGCTCACAATGTCTTCATTGGGGGTGATGGGGGAACCAATACTACTGGTGATTTCAACACTCTGATCGGGGATAACGCCGATGTTGGCGTGGATGGTCTTACAAACGCAACTGCCATCGGGGCAAACGCAGTAGTTAGTCAGGATAACTCGCTGACCTTAGGAACTGTCGGCACAAAGGTGGGTATTGGACAAAGCACACCGCTTAGCGACTTGCAAATCAATGACGATTTCCACCTTTTTCATTTTGATGATGGAGGAACCATCGAGGGGGAGTTTATAGGAGAAAATTTATACGGTGAAGGAGCGGCTATTAAATATACGAAGACCGGACCTGGCAGTTTGATTTTCCAGAACGCTGGCCAAATTCAGTTTATGGTGGGAACCAGCCAGACGGTTGGAACCGATGGCCTGTTGGCTGGTTCAATAGATAACGCTTTGGTAATTAGTAACTCCCGTGACGCCGCATTTAGCGGAGCTGTTGAAGTGGGAGACGTATTTGGAACACCTACTTCAGGCATGATAAGGTACAATGGTGCTTTTGAGGGGTACGACGGAGCCACGTGGATAAACCTCGGCGCCACGGGGATTGATGATCCAATTGGGCAGGACATTTTGTTTGATGGCGATGCCGATAGGCTTATTTCACTTAGTCAGACTTCAAGCGGGGTGGGAAAGAACTTGTTTGTATATGCTGGTACAGCTGCTATATCCAGCGGAAGTGTTGGAGGTGATTTGAACTTGGCTGGCGGATATGGAGACGGAGCAGGGGCACAAGGAAATGTTTCGATTTCCGGTAGCCGTCTCTACACGCCCGAAACCGAAATCACCGGATCCGTTTCCGGCACATCAGCATCTACTTTTAGTATATGGAATAGCAATCTCAACCCTTTGGTGGATGTTTCTGCCAATGGCAACGTAGGAGTTGGGGCAACCGCCCCTTCAGCACAACTTGAAGTGGTAAACAACGGTTTAGGTACGCATCCGGACGGCATATTCACTGTCTTCAACAGCGCTAAGACAATTAGCCATCTTACAGTTGACAATGCGGGAAATGTCGGAGTTGGTAACGAAACACCATCGTCGAGGCTGGAGGTGACCGGTACTGGCACAGCTTCAAAAATAGAAATAAGCGACACTGGCACGGGGGACGCCGGGATGAATTTCAATGTTTCCGGAGTCGATTTTTCTATGGGAATAGATTATTCAGATGCACAGGCGTTCAAGGTATCGTCATCAAACGCACTGGGGACCTTGAACCGGCTAAGAATTAGCAGAACCAGTGGAGAAACTACAATAACCTCTACAGCTGGCTCAGCACCCTTAACCCTATCGGTGCCCTCGACAGGTGGTCACTACCTAAACGTAAATAACGGCACGGTGGGAACACAGTACGGTGTTGTAGGTACATCATTTAGTGCGATAGGAACCAACACAAGTCACGACATGGTAGTTTGGGCCAATAGTGCGGAACGCATTCGAGCCAAGGCTGCAGGCGGCGTAGATGTAACTGGAGTTTTGGATGCTGATGACTTCACTTTTGCTGCACCAGTGACAAAGTATGCCAGCTACAGCTCGAATGTATTTGATATCCTGACCGTAGGGGGTTCGGACTCCAAATTCGCAAGCCCAAATTCCATCACAGGCTACCATTATTTTAACGGAATTTCTGGCGCTCTGGGTTATGCGATGGCCTCGGTAAATTTGCCTGATGGTGCTGTGATAACCGAATTGGCCGCTTGGATTTGGGACGATGATGCGGCGACCCCAGTCAGAGTTGAGATTGTCCGACATCAGCATGGAACTAGTAGCTACAATTCGGTGGCGCAAATTGAAAGCCTCACCGCAACGGCCCTGGCTTCGGTTCAAAACCTTACTACAACCTCCATTTTTTTTGGAACAATCGACAATTCTCAGTATTCCTATTTTTTGAGATTTACCGGGAAGGACGATAATTCCCAAAACACACGGTTATACAATGCCCGGATTGAATATGACATGTACAAGCCATATTGAAAAAAGATCGCATGAAATGGTTCAATAAGTTCGTCAGTATTTTTTTGTTGGCCGCTCTTTGTGGAGGAGAAATTTTTGCCCAGCTCACCACTACTCCAGGCACCACTGTTGGTATTTCCGTGGCCACCAAAGTGGGTGTGCAAGCCAATGTGATCAACCAGGGTACTATTTCTAATAATGGCACGCTTTATCTCTACAACGACTGGAGTAACTCCGGCACCTACGGAGGTTTGGGTATTGTGAATTTGTCAGGGACAAGCCAAACATTTGCTCACAATGGGCAGCAATTAGCCTCGTTGTTTGTTAACGGAGGAGGCTCAAAGCAAATTTCATCCAGTGTTTTGATTACTGAAGGTCTTGTGCTTGCGAATGGGCTGATAGATGTAAACCCATCGGCCAACTTTGTTGTGAAAAGTACTGCCAGTATTTCCGGCGCATCTTTGTCGAGTTATGTCCGGGGGAAAATGCAAATTTCAGGGCAGGGCAATCAATACTTTCCCATTGGTACTGGCTCCACCTTCACTCCAGTTGAGCTAATAAAAGTAAAAGGCAATGCTCCGGTGGTTGCCATGGAGGCGAAAGAACCTCACCCGGTCGGCCAAGGTGGCCTGGGGGTTGTCGAAATCTCACAGGCTAGATATTGGGAGAGAACAGTTGTTTCGGGCGAAATGACTGAGGGGAAAATTACCTTGCCGACAATCAATGAAAGCTTCATAGGCACGATGAACAATGCCTCAATAGTGGCATCAGATGAACTTGGCGGTACTTACGAAAGCCTGGGCCAGCAGTCTACCAGTGGCACGGTTGATAACGGCACGGTTACCAGTTTTGAAGACGCACTTTTTAACTTTTATGCCTTGGCCAGCGAAATCAATAACAGCAGGGAAGCCGACTCCATCGCTTTGGTAAAGCTTTATGCAAGGGCAAATGGAGACGACTGGATCAACAAAACAGATTGGTTAACTGCCCCGATAGATACCTGGCACGGCGTCAGCGTCCAGGGAGGAAGGGTAGTGGGCATCAACCTGGCTGACAATAACCTCACAGGCCGCCTCACAGCTGACCTTAGAAAGTTGTCTTTGGCGGCCAGTCTGAACCTTTCAAATAACCAAATCGGACAGGGCGTACCTGCTTCGGCTGCACAGCTTACCAACCTTCAAACGCTCAACCTGGCGAGCAACAGGCTGGAAAGCCTTCCCAACCTTTCAACGTTGCCTAATATTCAGTTGATCGATGTTTCTGGTAACCTTTTACAATTTGATGACCTTGAACCGAACATCGGACTCTCCAATTTTAACTATGCTAATCAGGGGAGGTTCGGAACAGCGCTGGACTCCCTTCAGCCAGTACATACAACTTTTGTCAATGATTTGCCCGTGGGGGGCTCAGCCAACGAGTACCAATGGTTTCGGAAAGGCGAGTCGGTTGCTCAAGCCAACTCATCCACCCTCATCATCGATGATTTGGTCTACGACAACATGGGAGAATACGAACTCCGTGCTACGAGTTCACTAGTTCCTGACCTTATTTTGGCCAGCAATACTCAGAAGATCAGGGCGACAGCCAGCCTGCAAGGGCGAGTAACGAACGCAGATGGAGCCAATGTTGCCAATGCCACTGGTGCTGCGCTGGGCATTAGACCTGGGCGTTACGACACCCTGGGTAGTTATACCGGGGGAGCCAACGGTTTGTTTTTTATTTCTCAACTTGTGTTAGGAGACTATCTGCTCTATGCCAGCCAAAACAACAACGTTTATATTCCCACCTATCATAAAAGGACGATAGACTGGGCATTTGCCGACGTCGTAAACTTGAGGGAAAACACTACTGGCGCCGACATTACGATGGAGTATCTTCCAAGAGAGTTGACACCAGATGATGGCGACAACGTTGTGTTGGGTTTTTTGGATGAAGATTTCGGCAGTGGCAAAGTGCTGGACCGCAAACGGGTGCAGGGTGCAGGAGTAAGTATCAGTCGGTCACGTTTTAGAGCGAAGGGCAATGAAGACGACTATGAATTGGTGGTGTACATACAGACCGATGAAAACGGTGAGTTTGAAATTAGCAACCTGGCTGACGGCGACTACCGGATCAACATTCAGTACCCGGGCATTCCAATAGACCCAGCTTCATTTATCGACTTCCAGCTCGGAGGCGGAGCAGGCCTGGAGCAAAACAGGATCTCACTCGAAGCATTGGTGACGGAAGAGTCGCTCCTTATTACGAAGGTGAAGGAAACAGGCATCTATTTGAGCTATTTTAAGGACCTTGAAGTGTATCCTAACCCGGCTGACAAATTCGTTACCATCAAATATGAGCAGCTGGTTAAAGGAAACGTTGTGGCTGAGTTGATGGATCTGAACGGAAACAGCCTGAAAACTATGGCACTGAAAAACGAAAAGAACTACACGCAATTGTTGGACGTTGCGGATGTCAATAATGGGATATACGTCCTTCGTTTTCATGATCAACTGGTTCCTGGCAAGCCAATAATTACCTACAGAATAATTATTTCCCGGTAATTTTTGTTGACTAGCTTTACGGGGAAAAAGCAGCAAAATGTTCAATACAGAGGAATTCAACAGACTCATTAAGCACAGGAGATCAATTTACACAGGGCAATTTACCGGGGAGAAGGTGGACGAAGCAGTTATTCACCAAATGCTGGAAAATGCCAATTGGGCACCCACTCATGGGCTTACTGAGCCATGGCGGTTTACTGTTTTCACCGGTGACGGCATTCAAAAGCTGGCTACCTTTCAGGCTGAATTATTCAAGAAAGTAACCACTGCCCAGGGCAACTTTAACGAAGGAAAATACGAGGGGCTTAAGACCAAGCCACTAACTTCATCTTACATTATCGGCATAGGGATGAAAAGAGATGCAAAAGGAAAAATCCGTGAAATCGAGGAAGTAGAAGCGGTCGCCTGCGCTGTCGAAAACATGTACCTGACGGCTGCTGCCTATGGAGTTGGTTGTTATTGGGGCTCTGGAGGGATCACCTACATGGAAGAGGCAAAGTCTTTTTTTGGCCTTGGCGAGAATGACAAATTTCTGGGATTCCTTTTTGTTGGAGTAGCAGGTTCAAAATGGCCCGAAGGAAAACGAGGATCGGTGGAGGAGAAAACAACCTGGGTGCGATAGCCCTTTTAACAATCTTCATATTCGCATACATCCTTCGTGGTCTCCACCTCAAAGGTCTGGTGGTTGATGCCAAAAGAGGTGGCAACTTTGCGGGCGTCCCTTTTGACAGCGGCGACAACTTGAGATGAAGCGTCATCTTCCACTACCAGGTGGCACGAAAGCACATTATACTGTCCGTCCATTGTCCACACATGAATATCATGAACATCACTGACGTGGTTGACGGCCATCAACTGATCGTGGATCGCCTTCACGGACACATCGTCTGGCACAGCCTGCAGAAATATGGTGATGGTTTCGCTCAATGTGCGATATACACCAAACAAGATGAAAACTGCTATGCCTATCGACAGCAAGGGATCGATAAAATACCAATCGGTAAAATGTATGACGATGGAGCCGATCAGTACTGCCACCCAGCCAAGCACGTCTTCCAGCAGGTGCCATTTTACCACTTTTTCGTTGGCGGTTTTTCCGCCCCACATTTTCCACGCAGCAGCACCGTTGACCAGGATACCCAACACAGAAAAAATCAGCATACCAAAAGTTTGTACTGGCTCTGGGTTCCAGAAACGTGGAACTGCTTCAATGATGATAATGACAGAACCGGCAAAAAGAATGAGGCCGCTAATGGTAGCCGAAATGAGTGAGAACCGCTTGTAACCATAGCTAAAATTTTTGTCCCGTTTTTTTCTGGAAATCCGCTCAAAAATCCAGCTGAGCCCTATGGCCATGGAGTCACCCAAATCGTGAAGGGCGTCCGATAAAATAGCCATGGAATTTGTCAACAGGCCGCCAATCAACTCTAGAATGGCAAAGATCAGATTGATGAAAAAAACAGCCCGAAGCTTTCCCGAGCTGTCGTGCTCGTGATGGTGTTGATGCCCATGATGGTGTCCGTGCTGA
Organism: Imperialibacter sp.; assembly: GCF_040222815.1. Classification (GTDB taxonomy): domain Bacteria; phylum Bacteroidota; class Bacteroidia; order Cytophagales; family Cyclobacteriaceae; genus Imperialibacter. The sequence continues at coordinate 19,506 of NZ_JAVKCH010000037.1, forward strand.
TGCGCCATGCTCAAATATCAGGCATATATGACTAATTCCCAACGGAACGCCCATTTCCATTGAATATCGTAAGATTGAATCTTGGCTTTATGGAGTATTTGCTCAAGGTCGGACTTGAGAAATGACCTGAGCACGGATAGCCGGGCATCGTATTTGACCATGGGCGAGCGGGAAAACGTTCTTGTTAACCAATCGATGGAGTGGTACGCAAACCAGTGGCGGTGCAGGTCATTGTTGATAATGCCCATGTTCACCTGCCCGATCCATTGAGAGTAGAAGGCAATGAGCTCGGACTCGGGGAAATGATGCGTGAAAAGGCTGGTGTGGATAATGTCAAATTTTAGTTTGGAAAACGACTTCGAGTAAATATCAACCTGCTCAAACCTGATTTCAGGAAAATCTTTCGTGTTCTCCCGGGCATACTCCAACACATGGGGATTCGCATCAATGCCTATCAACTCCAATTGTAGATTGTTTTTTCTACCCCAGCCAGCAAGCAGCTTCATGATATCGCCGCCTCCACAGCCAATGTCGGCGATGACTATTTTTTCCTTTCGTTTTTCAGGGTGCCGACTTAGTAGCTTTTTTAGCCCACTCAGGCTGATATTATTGCCGCCAAGTAACCTGTTGATAGTGTCGAGCTCTTTGAGAGTTTGGACAATAATGTCTCCCGAGGAGCTAAGATCATCCATCCATTCCAGTTCTTCCGAGCGGCTGGAAAAATCAGGCATTACTTCCGACATTGATTTCGAGCAGCATACTTTCGAGCGTTAGGCCAGGCCCAAAGGCGAAACTAAGCACCTTTTTCCCTTCATCTTTTTCCGACAGGCTTTGCATGACCCTTTTCAAAACGAATAACACGGTGGGTGACGACATATTGCCGAATTCACGGAGTATTTCGTAAGCCGCCCAATTTTGCGCCTTTTCTATGCCAATGGCCTCTTCGATGGATTCAAGTATTCGCTTGCCTCCCGGGTGGATGGCAAAGTAGTCCACGGCCGCTGCGGAGCCACCATGTTGTCTCAGAAGTTTTTCAGTTAGTTTTCCGATGCCACCCTTTACAATGTCGGGCACATAGGCTGAAAGCTTCATCTCGAAGCCGAAGTCGCCAATTTGCCAGGCCATGTCATTTTCTCCCGTTGTGTCGACATCACAGTGGAAGTTTGCAAAGGTGAGGTTGACTCCGTTCTTCTTTTTTCCGGATATAAGCATGGCTGCCGCCCCATCAGCGAAAAGGGCATTGGCCAGGAGGTTGTCTTCTGTTGGCTGGTTCTGAAAGTGCAATGTGCACAGCTCCACGCAAACGACAAGCACTTGTGCACCGTTGTGCGAGCGACAGATGTTGTCGGCCACTTTCATGGCATTGAATGCAGCGTAGCACCCCATGAAGTTGATGGCTGTGCGTTGCACATCACCTGTTAAACCGAGTTGTTTTAGCAACTCAAGGTCGAGCCCCGGAGCATACATACCCGTGCAGCTAACAGTAACAAGGTGCGTTACCTCGTTTTGCCAGTTTGGCGTCAGCCCGATAGCCTTCTCGAGATCGCTTACAGCTTTTTGGCAAAGAGGAAGTGCCTCCTGTCTGTACCGCTCCATTCTTGAGCTGATGGTTGGAAATGGCTCCAGGCGCTCGTTTTTGGGGTAGAAAATGAAGTCATCTACTGCCGCACCATAGTCGTCGAGCACCGAATGGCGGTATCGAATACCGGAAGCCCGATAAAGTGCCTCCAATCTTGTGGCATCTTTCCTGGTTAGCCCGTGCGCTTTAATCATAAAACCCAAAATCTCGCTTTGACTAAAGCGATGAGCGGGGGTAGCGGTGCCTATTCCGAGAATATTAGATTCCATAGATGGTATAATAAGCTAAATTTAGCCTTACTTGTTCAAACACTTGGCTATTATATGTTACAAAAGGCTACCTGGCTTCATCTTCGCATACCCTTTTCCTTCTACTTATTACCGGTATTTGTGTTTGCCTGTGCGACTGTAAAGCCTGATGGTCTTTTATTGACCGGGATTATTTTCTTAATACTTCACCTTTTCCTTTACCCTGCCAGCAATGGCTTTAACTCATATTTTGATAAAGATGAAGAAAGCATTGGTGGTTTGGAGCATCCGCCAAAAGTATCTGAGGAACTTTACTGGACGTCGCTGATCTTCGATGCCGTAGCTCTTGTCGCCGGTTTTATGATTAATTGGGCATTTGCACTGATGCTTTTTGGCTATGGACTGGCGTCGAAAGCCTACAGCCACCCGCTTACCCGCTGGAAAAAGAAGCCATTGCTTGGCTGGCTTGTTGCCGGCTTCTTTCAAGGGTATTTCACGTTTATGCTGGTAGTAGTAGGCTTGAAAGACTTTTCCCCTGAGTTATTTCTGAACGCCAAATATTTCGTACCTGCTTTTTTATCCTCTGCCTTGCTTTGGGGTTCGTATCCCATGACCCAGGTGTATCAACACGAGGAGGATGGAAGAAGAGGAGATGAGACGCTGAGCCGTAAGCTCGGTGTTTTGGGCACTTTTCATTTTACAGCCGTCTGTTTCACGGCTGCAAGCGGCGGCTTTTTCTACTATTTTTTGACGAGCTACGGAATGACCACCGCATTGGCTTTTGCAGTGGCCATGGGCCCGGTGCTCGCCTATTTTCTCTGGTGGTATGGCGGGGTGCGAAACGATAGAAAGCAGGCAAACTTTAGAAACACCATGCGGTTGAACTTCTATTCTGCCGTCAGCCTCAACCTGTTTTTTTCCTGGCTTTGGCTGTTTACTTAGAAAGGTCGGCCATGCGTTTGAGCGATAATGCGTTTGGCAAAAAATGGCAAGCCACCTACCAGCCCCACCCCAATATTGGAGGTAAAATGAGTGCCAAAGAGGTTTTGCGATTGACGGCCTATCCAAAGCCGCCTGGCAAATTGCTGCTTCCACTTCTGAGCATATTCTTTTTCAATGGCCGCCAGGTCAAAGGCATTATTCCGGCGGTGGGAAGTAATTGTTTCTGACAAAATTTTAGCCGAATGAATGGCCATGGCCATACCGTTGCCACACAAGGGAGTGATCAGTCCAGCCGAGTCGCCCGACATAAACACACCGTTCTTTGCCGTCTCTTTTTTCTCAAAAGATATTTCGTTGATCACCTGAGGGGCATCGAACAGGAAGTCGGAATTTTCGAAAAGCTCCTTCAGCCTCGGGTTTTGATAAAGCACAGCCTTTTCCATTTCTGCGATGCTTCCGAACGTTCTTAGATTTTCGGTGCGGCTCAGGTAGCAAACATTGTAAGTGTCATTTTCAACCTTACTAATGCCGCAGTATCCCCCTGGAAAATTGTGAAGGGCTATCAAATCCTTTGGGAAATCTGTTTTCACATGGTATTTCACGCCAATAAAGGGCGACCTCTTTTCCATAAAAGGCCTGTTGAACTGCTTGTCAATTTTAGACCGTTTGCCGTGCGCCCCAATCACCAGCCTGCTGCTGGCCGACTGACCATTGCCATAACTTACCACAAAGCCCTGGTTCTCTCTCGATACGTCGTCAACAGATTGATTGAGGGCAAACTGTACACCACTCTCCAGTGCCTCCTCATAAAGAAACTGATCGAATTGAAACCGGCTGATGCCAAAGCCACCCATAGAAAGGGACACTGAGGCCTGTTTGCCAGAAATGGCAGATAGGCTGAATTGTTTGATGGAGGCGGGTTCGAAATCGCCAGGATAGAGTGCATTGCGCCGCAAAAAAGGCACCACCTCATTCGAAATGTATTCTCCGCATACCCGATGAAAGGGGTAGCTTTTTTTTTCGACCAATAGCACATGTAGCCCGTTTCTGGCCAGCAGTATGCTGTTGACCAGACCGGCTAGCCCACCTCCAATGATAATAACGTCTTTCATGAGCTAGAAATATAGTTTAAAATGAACGGAGTGCCTGCTTTGTTTAACCCTTTGCAGCAAACTGACAAAAATCATTACATGAGAAAAGCAATATCATAACCTTGCAGTGTATTGTCCTCGAATTTTGGAACATGCAGACAACCCTCCCAAAGAAGCCTGTTGCAGAGAAAACTTATTGCTATCACTGTGGTGATGAGTGCCTCTTTGAGCCTATTTCGGCCCACGAAAAGCACTTTTGCTGTGAGGGCTGCAAAACAGTTTACGAGCTACTACAGGACAACGGACTTTGCGACTACTACGAACTGGAGAAAACCCCTGGGTTGAGCTTGAAGCAGCCAAAATCCAGTGAGGCCTACGAATTTCTTGACGAGGAGGTAATCAGTAAAAAACTGATTGACTTCACTGACGGCAAGACCACAAAAGTGACCTTTTATATTCCAGCAATTCACTGCAGCTCTTGCCTTTGGCTACTGGAAAACCTCCCAAGGTTGGAGAGTTCGGTGATAAGCTCCAGGGTCAACTTTGTGAAGAAGGAGCTTACGATAGCCTTTCAGCAGGACAATGTAAGCCTAAGAAAAATCGTAGAGTTACTGGCTTCTATTGGCTATGCCCCGCTCATTACACTCGAAGACGAAGCAAAAGAACAGAAGAAAGCTTCCTCACCCAACCGTAAGCTCTATGCACAACTCGGTGTAGCGGGTTTTTGCTTTGGCAATACTATGTTGCTAAGCTTTCCTGAATACCTCGGCTTCGATGGTGACGAGGATTATCTCAAACAATTTGTTGGCTATCTGAATTTCCTTTTGGCACTTCCTGTCGTGTTCTATTCTGCGCAGGACTATTTCGTTTCTGCTTTTAAGAGCCTGCGAAAGAAGTTTGTCAATATAGACGTGCCCATTTCTCTTGGTATTGCTGCCCTTTTTTTGCGGAGCACCTATGAGGTGTTTTTAGGAGGAGAGGCAGGCTATTTCGATTCGCTTGCGGGCCTGCTGTTCTTCTTGCTTATTGGCAAGTGGTTTCAGAGCAAGAGCTATGACCATCTTTCATTTGAACGAAATTATACCTCCTACTTCCCCCTGGCGGTGCTCAAGTGGGTAAACGGTGCAACCAGAAACATCCCCGTTTCTGACATTAAGAAAGGCGATATTTTGCTGATTAGAAACAAAGAACTGATACCAGCTGATGGCATTCTCATCAGCCCTTCGGCCTCGGTAGACTACAGCTTTGTTACTGGCGAAAGCGACCCTGTAAAAAGGACACAGAATGACTTGCTGTATGCCGGCGGCCGCCAGCAGGGCGCTTCTATCAAAGTGCTGATTGAAAAGGATGTGTCGCAAAGCTACCTTACCCAGCTTTGGAACCATAGCTCCTTTGTAAAGGAAAATGAGGAACAATACCAGCAGCTAATCAATGTAATTGCCAGGTATTTTACTATGGCCGTCATGGTGCTGGCCACCGGAGCGTTTATTTTTTGGTGGCAACAGTCGCCCACGATGGCGGTAAATGCATTTACAGCTGTGCTTATTGTTGCCTGCCCCTGTGCGCTGGCGCTGGCGACACCATTTACCCTTGGCAATGCGATGGTGATGATGGGCAAAGCCGGACTCTATTTAAAAAATACGCACATCATTGAGAAAATGGCGACTATCAATCGCCTGGTTTTTGACAAAACGGGCACGCTTACCTATGCAAAGGACGGGGAAGTGACATTGGGTGGGCGCTACTCGGACGACGAGCTTCAAGCCATTTTTTCGGTGGCCAGTCACTCCACCCACCCACTGAGCCGTAAACTGCACGAGCACCTTTCGGAACGCTTTGCTCAAAAGCTGCCGGTTGATAATTTTAAGGAAATTGAGAACAAAGGTATTGAAGCGGCCGTCAACGGGAAGGCGTATCGCATTGGCTCTCCGTCATTTTGCTTTGAGGAGGCCCGGGTGTCAATCACTGAGGGTAATATGGTTTATTTGGCCATTGATGGAATTACCCGGGGTCACTTTTCGATTCGCACAAAAACAAGAGGTGGACTGAAGCAAGTAATACAAAAGCTGGCAGCGAGTTTCAAAACTACGCTGCTTTCCGGCGACAGATCCACCGAACAGACGTTGATGAAGGAGGTTTTTCCCGAGGAAACACCCATGTATTTCAATCAGACACCGGAAATGAAGCTGGAATACGTGGCTACTTGTCAGGCTAGTGCTGAAAAAGTAATGATGCTGGGCGATGGCCTGAATGATGCTGGTGCCCTTCAGCAGGCCGATGTGGGCATGGCCATCAGCGAAGATGTGGCCAGCTTTTCGCCAGCCAGCGATGCTATTTTGGATGCCAAAAGCTTCGAGCGGCTTCCAACGTTTCTGTTGTTCGCCAGACGAGCCAGACAAATTATTTTTATTTGCTTTGGTGTATCATTTGCCTACAATATTGTGGGTTTAAGTTTTGCCATGACAGGCATGCTCACCCCCCTGCTGGCTGCCATTCTTATGCCTGTTAGCAGCATCAGCATAGTGGCTCTTAGTACTGTTTTAGTCCGATTGGTGGCAGGCCGCCTTAAACTCACGTAACAGATGAAAATTATTATCCTTCTTATCAGCATCAGTGTAGTTGTGGCGATCGTTTTTCTTATCGCATTTCTTTGGGCAATGAAAAGCGGCCAGTACGAAGACACTTACGGGCCATCTGTGAGAATGCTGTTCGACGACAACATCAAAAAAGACGAGAACAAAACCGAAAAATAGCCGTAAGGTAATCGTTAACTAAAAGTTACCTTTGCGCAACCAAAAGGTTAACGATAGACACTTTAGCACACGGATAAATGTTGTTTTCACCTGAGGGGAGCACCCCGGTTAAGAGTTTTCTGAACATTGGAGCCTTTGTGCTCAGAGTGCTGGGATTTTTCTTCACCCTCTTCTTTTTCGAGCGGTTGCTATTCGTTGTCTTCTATTTTCCGGAGATGTCGGGCGAAGCTGGATTCCAGGAAACGCTCCGGGCCTTCTATATGCCCTTCAGGCTTGACCTTTCTGCGGCTGCTTATTTTACCGTTATCCCCTTTTTACTAAGCCTGGGTTTTCTCTTTGTCGGGCATCAGCGGGCGAGAACCGTGCTGACTAAAGTCATCACCGTGCTGATTCTGCTATTTGCAGCCCTAACCATTCTTATTCATGTAGGTGAAACGGTTACGTACCAGGAGTGGAAGTCGAAGCTTTCTTCACGGGTCTTTGTGCACCTTGCCCACCCTACCGAGGTGGTTCGCACAGCGACTCCCGCTTACATGGTTGAGTTTGCTCTGATGGTGCTGGTATTGGGGCTTGTTGTCTGGCTGCTGTACCGCAAACTTTTGAAGAGGGCAGTTCCAGTAGCTGCGCCGGGTTCCTGGTTCCGGCGTTTTGCCATTGGCCTTCCAGCGCTTCTTTTTTATGCCTTTCTGCTTATTGTGGCTATAAGAGGGGGTTTGGGCAGGTATCCGTTAGGTATATCTAATGGCTATTTTTCTAACTACCATATTGTCAACGATGCCTCGGTTAACACCATCTGGAACTTTGGAGACAAATGGCTGCGCTACCGCAAGGGCAACCTTGATCAGTTCTTTGGTAAATATCCACAGGAGAAGGCCAACGATATTACAAGAGCCTTGCTGAATGACCACGATAGCCTGACTACAAAAGTGCTTAAAAAGGACACTTTCAATATTGTGTTTATAGTGCTCGAAAGCTGGTCGGCCCAAATGGTGGAGGCGCTTGGTGGGGTGGGTGCACCAAGTGTCTCGAAACTGGCCAGCGAAGGCATTCTTTTTGAGCGGGTATATGCGGCGTCATGGACGTCGCAAAAAGGGAACGCATCCATTTTTAGCGGATACCCGGCCCTGCCTCGCAGCCCCATCAATCAGCAGGATGAGAAAATACGCAGCCTGCCTTCTTTGCCCCGGAGCCTCGGTGACTACAATTCGGAATACCACTATGGTGGCGACCTCGATTTTGGAAATATCGGGGGATATCTGGTGAATGCCGGGTTTAACAAGTTGTTCGACGAAGACTCGCTTAGCACATTGCAGCCACGGGGCCGACTGGGGGCACACGATGAAGCTACCCTGCCTTATTTTTACGATCAATTGGAGCGAGCTGGCAAAGGAGATGAGCCTTTCTTCTATTCACTCTTTACACTAAGCAGTCATTCACCTTACGACATACCCGGATTGACCGACTGGCCAACCGGTGGGGAGTGGGCGGCCTATGCTGCTACAATTGCGTATGCCGACGAGCATTTGGGTAAGTTTTTTAAAAAGGTCAGGCATTCGCCTATTTACGACAAGACCTTGTTTGTGTTGATAGCAGATCATGGTCGCACCAACGAATACAACCCCTTTCCTTACAATGATAAGATGTACCACATTCCCATGATTTGGTGGGGAGGAGTGATCAAAGAGGAGTTTCGGGGAGCCAAAGTGGATAAAATAGGTTCTCAATATGACCTTGCCAAAACGCTATTAAACCAAATAGATCGTGAAGTTTCCGGCTATCGGTTCAGTAAGGATTTGCTCAACAAAGGGTCGGCGGGCTTTGCTATGTACGAGCACCACAACGGCTATGGTTGGGTGGACGCCAATGGCTATTTCGCTTTCGACTTCGACAGGAACAAAGTGGTAGAAAGTGAATTTACTGACGAGTCTGCTTTTGCTACCGCCTACGAAAATAGCAGAGCCTTCATAACGGCGGTGTACAGGGACTTTCTTTTCTAGATCATTCGTTCCAGGCGGAAAGTGACCTTTACCTCTTCTGCGTTTCGCAGCAGCCTCAGCGTAACTTTTTTCCCTTTTTTAAGCCGCATGAGCGTGGTAAGAAAGTTGAGGCTTGTATTGGTTATAGTCAGGCCGTTCACCGTTTTGATAATATCGCCTTCCATCACACCTGCTCTTTTCGCTGGCGAGTTTTCCCTCACATTAACGACCCTGATGCGATTGAGCTCTGTGCCATGCGCCACCACTTCCAGCCCGCTCATATCGTACTCAAACTTCTTTTGGTACTCAACGCTTTTTGAGAGATAAAGCGTTTGACTGAAGTAGTCGTAAATGTGATTGAACCTGCTGAGGATTTCACCTCCTACGGTGCCATTTCTACGCTCAGCTTCTTCCGGAACGAGGCCATACGAACCTTCATTTGGGTAGGAAGCGATCACCTGGTCAAAGCTGTATTTACCAATCTTCACCTTGTCGACCCTGGCCACTACGCCTTCTATATCGCCACCAAGGCCTTTGCCCAGGCTCGCCTCAAGGTTCTTTTCTGGCAGATGAATCAGCGAACTGGTGCTCTGATCAAGTAAAATTGCGTGACTGGCGCCGCTATCAACCATCAGGGCCACATTCATTTTGGTTCCATTTTTTTGAGTGATTTCGGCAGCCATATAGGGCTTGGTACCACGAACAATGAGTGGCACTTTTTCATAGTATTTTTTTGGGTTGAAAAAATTAGGCTCGTAGAATTTTACCACCTTCTTGTCATAATTGACTTCGATGATAAACCGGCTGAACAGCTCATACCCGATGATGCCGAATACCTCGGTGCCAAGCTGATTGCTTAGGTTGAGGTAGTCCTGATCAAGCACCAGCATGGAGATGCCTTGTCCTTCAATGCCGGGGAGCTTAAGCTGCACATTTTTGGCCACGTGCGCCAAAATGCTGTCCGCTTGCCCCGGAGCAGTAAAGGTGATGGTGCGGTCGTAAGTAAGGTTGAGGAGAGAGGCGACAAGGGGCTCCGTCAGAATACAGTTTTGAACACCGCTGTCGAGAATGAACTTGACAGTAATCCTGCCATTGATAGTTACCGGGATAATAATCAGGTTATTATATCGCTCAAAAGGAAACTCGATCACCTTGGCACCTGTGCTCATTCTAAAGCCTAAAAACTGAGCACGGGCTTGTGATGAAAGTAGAAGCAGCAAACAAACACACAGGATGCGAGAAAAAGCTTTTCTCTCTATCATTTTCAACCAGTTCGTCAAGTAGGGTAGTGGTTTAACGTAATGTAAACATTTCTGTTTTTCTATACACCTATTGGGCCAAGTCTTATTTACTCACGGGCAATTATGACAAATGTCAGTTTTGCCGGGAAGAATAGTCATTCATCCCCCGGCGCATGGCAAATAGCTTTGTCTCTGTTTCCATTTGCTAACCCTCTATAAATATGGAATTAGAAAAATTTAGCTACGACAACAAAATAGTAAAGTACTTTGCTATTGCCACAGTTGTCTTTGGTATCGTGGGTATGCTTGTAGGTCTTACTGCGGCCATTCAGCTTTTTTACCCGATATTCAATTTTGACCTGCAGTACACCACATTTGGTAGAATCAGGCCGCTGCACACCAATGCGGTGATTTTTGCATTTGTGGGCAACGCTATGTTTGCCGGTGTGTATTACTCCTTGCAACGGCTGCTAAAAGCCAGAATGCTGAGCGACGCCTTAAGCTGGATTCACTTCTGGGGCTGGCAACTCATTATTGTGGCTGCGGCCATCACATTGCCGCTTGGTTTCACGTCCTCTAAGGAGTATGCCGAGCTGGAATGGCCGATCGACATTGCCATCGCCCTCATTTGGGTCGTTTTCGGCATCAATATGATAGGCACCATCCTCAAGAGGCGGGAGAGGCACATGTATGTGGCCATCTGGTTTTACATTGCCACATTCGTCACCGTTGCTGTGCTTCACATTTTCAACTCGTTTGCATGGCCGGTAAGCCTGTTCAAAAGCTATTCAGCCTTTGCTGGTGTGCAGGATGCACTGGTTCAGTGGTGGTATGGTCACAACGCCGTGGCTTTTTTCCTTACCACACCCTTCCTTGGCTTGATGTACTATTACCTGCCCAAGGCGGCTAACAGACCAGTTTACTCTTATAAGCTGTCTATTATTCACTTCTGGTCTTTGATATTTATTTACATCTGGGCAGGCCCTCACCACTTGCTCTATACCTCTTTGCCCAATTGGGCTCAGTCACTCGGTGTTGTCTTCTCCATCATGCTCCTGGCTCCTTCGTGGGGTGGTATGCTCAATGGCCTGCTAACGCTTCGTGGTGCCTGGGACAGGGTGCGTGAAGATGCAGTATTGAAATTTATGGTGGTGGCAGTTACCGCCTACGGTATGTCAACATTCGAGGGGCCTATGCTTTCACTGAAAAATGTGAATGCCATTGCTCACTTCACCGACTGGATCATTGCCCACGTGCACATAGGTGGCCTGGGCTGGAATGGCTTCCTTACTTTCGGCATGCTCTACTGGATGATCCCACGGATTTATGGGACAAAGCTTTTCTCCGATAAGCTCGCCAATTTCCATTTCTGGATTGGCACCCTTGGTATCATTTTCTATGCCTTGCCACTCTATTGGGCAGGCATCACCCAAAGCTTGATGTGGAAACAATTCACAGAAGACGGTTTCTTGCAGTATCCTAACTTCCTTGAAACTGTCACTCAGATTGTGCCCATGTACATGTTGAGGGCTGTTGGTGGCTTGCTTTACATCATTGGAGTGCTGGTAATGGCTTATAACCTAGTGAAAACAGCCTATGCTGGTAAGCTGATTGCCAATGAGCCAGCGGAAGCACCAGCGCTTGAGAAAAGGGAAATTGTTGGGGGACATTGGCACGCCGTATTGGAGCGCAAGCCGATTATTTTTACCAGTCTGGCACTTGTTGCCATTTTAATCGGCGGGGTGATTGAGTTTGTGCCGGCATTTTTGATCAAATCCAATGTGCCCACTATCGCCAGCGTGAAACCTTACACACCATTGGAATTGCACGGCCGAGATATTTATATCCGGGAGGGTTGTAATACCTGCCATTCTCAAATGGTGCGCCCATTCAGGGAGGAAACGGAGCGCTATGGAGAATATTCTAAGGCAGGAGAGTTTGTGTATGACCATCCATTCCTGTGGGGCTCTAAACGTACCGGGCCCGATTTGCACCGGGTAGGCGCCAAGTACCCCGATTCATGGCACTTCAATCACATGCTTGACCCCACATCCATGTCGCCCGGCTCTATTATGCCTCCCTATCCCTGGTTGTTTGAACAACAGGTAGATGCCGACTTAACTCCGGCCATGATCAGTGCTTTGCGCCATGTAGGGGTACCTTACGAGGAGGGGTTTGAGGATCAGGCCAATGCGTTGATGAGTAAGCAAGCCGCATTGATAGCCACAAACCTGAAGAAGGATGGCATAGAGATCGCTCCGGAGGCAGAAATCATCGCACTCATCGCCTATTTGCAACGCCTGGGCACTGACATCAAAGTGAAGGGAGTTGCCAATCAAAATGTATCGTCAACCCAAGAAGGAGGAAACTAGCCATGTATAAGGAAGTATTAAGATCAATCACGGGCATAGAGATTTGGCCGCTTGTTTCACTGGCCATCTTCTTCGCCTTCTTTGTTGGGTTATTGCTTTGGGTCTGGTTGGCAGACAAAGACTATATAGATGAAATGAGCCACCTCCCTATGGATAGCGATCAAAGTTCCACCCCTAACCAGTTGAATCATGACACACTTAAATAGACTTTTGGCCTTGCTAAAGAAAAAGCCGAAAACGTGGTTAACGCTTTTTGGATTGCTGGCACCTGCGGTTGGCTTTGGCCAGGATGCAAGTGCTTCATCAGCCACCTCCGATAGCCCTGAATTGTTGCTCTATACAGCCATGGCGCTTGTGGTCATTGTGGCCGTGCTTGTACTGGTTGTGGCGCTATATACCCTCACCATTATCAAAGTGATAATCAGGAAGGAAAAAGTGAGCGAGTTAGCTGACCAGGGTTTAACGTATAAAGAGGGTCCCGGCTTTTGGGCAAGGTTTAATCAAAAAATGACGGATGCAGTGCCACTTGAAAAAGAGGACGCCGTATTGCTCGATCATAACTACGATGGCATCAGAGAGCTCGATAATCACCTGCCGCCATGGTGGAAGTACATGTTTTATTTATCGGTAGTTTTTGCAGTGGTTTATATGCTTGCCTACCATGTTTTTGACACACTTCCCCTACAGGAGGAGGAATATCAAAACGAATTAGCGGTGGCCAGTGAGGAGGCTGAGGCCAGAAAGCTACTCGCTGTAAACGAGCTGGATGAGAACAGTGTTGAAATAACCACGGTAGAGGCAGAATTAGCCAACGGCAAGGATATCTTTGAAAAAAGCTGCGCCGTGTGCCACGCTGCCGACGGCGGCGGCGGCGTTGGGCCTAACCTGACCGATGTTTACTGGATTCATGGGGGATCAATTGGCGATGTATTCAAAACCATCAAGTACGGTGTGCCGCAGAAGGGTATGATCGCCTGGCAGGCTACTTTGAAACCAACAGACATCAGAGACGTGGCGAGTTATATACTGACTATGCAAGGCACTACGCCGGCAAGCCCCAAAGAGCCCCAGGGAGATCCTTATGAGCCGGGAGCCGCAGGGCAGGAATCTGGAAACTAGAGCCAAGACGTAAGTATCCCAAAAAAGCGATGGAAGATTTATATGAATATGATGAACTGTACCGTGACACGATTGCCACTGTAGACGAACAGGGCAAGCGAGTGTGGATTAATCCTAAAAAGCCCAAAGGGAGGTACCACACTTACAGGATAGCAGTAACAGTGCTTTTGTTAGGTTTATTATTTGGCGCTCCCTTCCTTTCGTGGAAGGGGCACCCAATGTTTCTTTTCAATATTTTCGAGCGCAAGTTTATTCTATTCGGCACGGTATTCTGGCCTCAGGATTTCATCATTTTTGGAATAGGCATGATCGCCTTCTTTGTGTTTGTGATTCTTTTTACCGTTGTATTCGGCCGTATTTGGTGTGGCTGGATGTGCCCTCAGACTATCTTCATGGAGATGGTCTTTCGGAAAATTGAGTACTGGATTGAGGGAGATGCCAATCAGCAGCGTAAACTGGCCAGACAAGACTGGAATTTTGAAAAGATTTGGAAGAAGGGCCTCAAGCTGTCCATCTTTTTGGGGATTTCGGCCCTTATCGCCCATACCCTTATGGCCTATCTGATTGGGATTGACGAGGTGATTACGATTGTATCGCAGCCGCCCACTGCGCATATGGCGGGTTTTATTGGGCTTATTGCATTTACAGGCATCTTCTTTTGGGTTTTTGCCTATTTCAGAGAGCAAGCTTGCATTGCCGTTTGCCCTTATGGCCGTTTGCAGGGCGTGCTTCTCGACAAAGAGTCAATCGTTGTGGCCTACAACTGGTTGCGGGGCGAACCCAGAGGAAAAATAAAGAAAGAAGTAACCGGAGCGAAAGCTGAGCCGCCTAAGGGCGATTGCATCGACTGCAAACTTTGTGTGCACGTGTGCCCGACAGGAATCGATATCAGAAACGGCACGCAGCTGGAGTGCGTCAACTGCACAGCCTGTATTGACGCTTGCGATGAGGTGATGACTAAAGTTGACCGCCCAACGGGCCTCATTGGTTACTACAGTCACAGCATGGTCAGTGAGGGGAAGAAGTTTTCTTTCAACACCAGGATAGCTGCTTACACCGCAGTCCTTGTGGGAATTTTGGGGCTATTGGCCTTTCTGCTTACCACCCGAACAGACGTGGAAGCTACCATGCTGCGTGTTCCGGGAATGCTGTATCAGGAGAAGGAAAACGGAATGATCTCCAATCTTTACAATATTCAGTTTGTGAACAAAACCTATGAGGATATTCACATAGAAGTGAAGCTGAAAGACGCCAACGGAGGCACGATTGACCGGGTAGGGGGCGAAGGCCTGGTGATACCGGCAGCCAGCAACCTGGAGTCCGTTTACTTTATTGACCTGCCACGAGAGAATGTGACCGAAACCAGTAATAAGCTGGTGATACAACTCTATAGAGACGGAGAGTTGCTTGATGAGATAAAGACAAACTTTCTAGGGCCCTTTAAACAGAAAAAGCCATGAACTTCGGAAGCTGGATTACAGTAGCCTTTGTACTATTTGCAGGTCTTATTATCAGCCTTGTGGTGGTTTGTGTGCGGCAGGATGTGTCGCTGGTGTCAACCGACTACTACCAGCAGGAAATCAAGTACCAATCGAGGATCGATGACATAGCTAATGCACAGGAATCATCGACAAAAGTTGAAGTAACCCGCACGCCAGGTGAGAACCGGCTGGAGCTTTCGTTCGGCGAGCAAGGTATGGCTTTGACTGGCGAAGTCGTTATGTTTCGTCCATCTGATGCCAAACTTGATAAGAAGTTTTTGCTGAAGCTGGACGATACAGGAAGTTTTCAAATGGACACCTCTCAGCTAAAAAAGGGACTTTGGAAAATGAAAATTTCCTGGCAACAAGGAGGACAGACTTTCTTTGAAGAGAAAACTATAGTGATCTGATATGCCGCTCTGGTCAGCTTTTGTGCTCGGGTTATTGGGCAGCCTACACTGTGCAGGCATGTGTGGCCCACTGGTTTTTGCCCTTCACAAAGGAGGTAGCGGCTATGGAAAAATCACCTACCACACGGGTAGAATTCTTACCTACGCTTTGTTGGGCCTTATTCTGGGTGGTCTTGGCTTTGCCTCCCAACTTGCAGGTTTGCAAAAGTGGTTTTCTGTCCTGATTGGCGTTGGCCTGCTTGCTTCAGTGATATTTCCCCTGATTTCTTCCCGGTTTCACAGTCACTACCTTAGTGCTAAAACCAGCGGATGGCTATCAGGTGGTGTAAGAAAATGGATGGGTAGGGCTGTGGCCTCCCATAGTCCGTTTCGCCAACTTTGGCTTGGCGGATTGAACGGCCTGCTGCCTTGCGGCATGGTCTACATTGCCATAGCCGGTTCATTGTCCATGGCCGACTATTTTCAAAGTAGCTTATACATGATCTTCTTTGGTCTGGGCACCTGGCCCATGTTGTTGGCTATTTCCTATGGCAGTGGGTTAGCCAATCATCTCAGCTGGCTGAACATAAGAAGGCTGGCTCCCATTTTTATTGCGTGTCTTGGGCTGTTGCTCATTTGGCGTGGGCTCAATCTTCACATTGAATATATCCCAGGGGCACCTGGCAGCAGTCCTTTTGCTGGAATTACAATCTGTACGACTCCCTGATACTTCTACAAGCATATCTGCAGATTTGCTATCTTAGAATAAAAGGCAAGAAATGGACTCTTTCGAACTCAAATTTCCGGATAAAGTACTTGACTCCTTTACTGAGGAGGAGTTTTATCTGTTTTGCCATCAAAACAGAGACTTGAGGTTTGAGCGAACTTTCGATAAAAGAATTATCATTATGACACCAGGCGGGGGTTTAATTGGTAATAAGGGAATGCGCATCGGTGCGAGGCTTGATGCGTGGAATGAGCAAACCAACCTTGGATATACATTTGATTCGTCTACCGGATTCACGCTGCCAAACGCAGCCATTCGATCCCCCGATGCATCATGGGTTGCAAAAGCCAGATGGGAGGCACTTTCACTTGCAGAGCAAGAAAGGTTTCCACCAATTTGTCCCGACTTTATCATTGAACTGATGCCTCCTTCTGATCGGCTTTCCGAGTTACACAAGAAAATGGAAGAGTATCAAAGCAATGGTTGTCGTCTTGGCTGGTTAATCGACTCTGGAAAGAGGATGACATACATTTATCGCTCTGAAGGAATGATTGAAACTCCATTCAACAAGGTTCTTGATGGCGAAATGGTGCTGCCAGGCTTCAGTCTGAATCTGACAAAGATATTTTAATGAACCTCACTGGTCTTTCAATGAGGCCACAGGATTACCTGTAGCTGCTACCAGGCTGTGGTAACCGACTGTGAGCAGCGTGACAATCAGAATGAGGCCAGCCGAAGAAATAAAAGTAATTGGGCTGGGACTGATCCTGAACTCAAACTCTTGCAGCCAGTTGCTCATGGCATAGTAGGCGATAGGGAAGGCGATCAAAATAGAAACGCCAACCAGCTTCAAAAAGTCCTTCGAAATCAGTAGCATGATGCTGGAAACTGAGGCGCCGATCACTTTTCTCAGACCGATTTCCTTTTTCCTTTGCTCTGCCGTGTACGAAGCAAGGCCAAACAAGCCCATGCAGGCAATAACAATGGTGAAAATGGAGAACGTGGCAAAAACCTGGCCTTTCGACTCATCTGCATGGTATTTCTCATAGAAGTCCTGCTCAAGAAAGGAATACTGTAGTGGTCTGTTGGTAATAATATCTTTCCAAGTTTTGTCGATAAAGCTTAACACATCGCCAGTGTTGGCCGTGTTAATCCTCACCAGCAAAATACCGTTTTGGATACTGTTGTGAATAATCATGGGCATGATAGGCTCCTGAAGAGCTCTCTGGTGAAAGTTCTTAATAACGCCTACCACTTTTACTTCCCGGGTTTGCAGGCCGTCACCAGTCATTACCTTGAACCGCTTTCCGATAGGCTCCGTCCAGCCCATTTCCCTGGCCAGCTCCTGGTTCACTATCACAGCGTTGGAAGTATCGCTCTTTGTACCTTCGGAAAAATTGCGCCCCTCTACCACTTCTATTTCAAGCGTTGGGAGGTAGCCAGCATCCACCTGACAGCTCATAAACCCCTTTTCCGTAAAACCACCCTGTTCCATTTCCACAAATATACCGTTCAGGTTGAAGTCACCTCCGGGAGTGGCCCATCCGGAGCCTACACTGTAAATATCCGGATTAGTCAAAAGCGACTGTTTTAGCACGTCAAGTTTTTTGCGTGCCTCCTGCCCTTCCAGCGGAATACGGATGACCTGATCCTTGTTGAAGCCGAGATTCTTTTCTTTCATAAAGTTGAGCTGGTCGTACACCACCCAGGTACATATCACCATAATGATCGAAATGGAAAATTGGAATACCACCAGCGTTTTCCTTAGTGCCGGATTCCCCGATTTAGAGGAGACCCTGCCCTTTAGCACTTGCGCCGACTGGAACCTGGACAGGTAGAAAGCCGGGTAGCTTCCCGACACCAAACCTAAAAACACCAAAACCCCACTCAAAGCAAGCAAAATAACTGGATCCTTATAGAACTCCCGGGTGATTGCCTTGTCAGCCAGTTCATTGAAATAGGGAAGAAGGAAGAATGCCAAAACCACGCTTAACACAACGGATAAAAGTGTCACCACCATGGCCTCCACAGTGAATTGGATCATGAGCTGCTTGCGATAGGAGCCAAGCACTTTCCTGATGCCCACTTCTTTGGCCCGCATGGTGCCACGTGCAGTGGCCAGGTTCATATAGTTAATGGAGGCAATAAGCAGTATGAATACAGCGACGATGGAGAAAACATATATATAGGTGATGTCTCCGGCGGGCTCAATTTGCCCTTCATTTTTAGAATAAAGGTGAATACTGGCCAGCGATTCAAGGTAAAAGTCGGCTTTTGCATTGAACTGGCGGAAGAGGTCACCGGTATACTTTTCCATAAACACCGGGGATCGGGCTTCCAGCACTTTTGGGTTAGTGCCAGGAGCAAGCAGAAGGTATACCCAGTCGTTGATGTTGCCCCACGCAGAAGGGCCTTGTACTGGCAAGCTGCTATAGGAGATAAGTGCCCTGGGCTGAAAGTGTGAGTTGGTCGGCACATCTTTCATCACACCGGTAACAATTCTTTGCCACTCTTCAGACCCTGTTTTGATCACCTTGCCTATTGGCTCATCGTCGCCAAAATATTTTTTTGCGACACTTTCAGTCAGCACAATGGAATTGGGCTCAACTAGTGCCTTTTTTGGATCCCCTTTAAGTAGTTGAAAACTAAAAATGGAGAAGAAAGAAGAATCGGCGAAATAGAATTTTTCTTCATAAAACTGCTGGGCGTCTTTGGTTACTAGCTCTCTTCCGGGGTAGTTGATCCGAACAAAATTTTCTACTTCGGGAAAATCTGTCTTCATGGTAGGCCCAATGGGTGACATGGCCTGGCAAATATCCACTTTGGTATCTTGAATAGAGGCGTGCATGCCTACACGATATATTTGATCGGTGTTTTTGTGGAAGGCATCGAAGCTCAGCTCATCTTTGATATAGAGCAAAAGAAACAGGCTGGAAAGCACGCCAGCCGTTAAACCAAAAATATTGATGAAGCTATAAAAGCCCTGGCGGCGCAAATTTCTGATGGCGACAATTATATAACTTCTGAGCATAAAGAGAAGATTTATGCAAAACCAGCCGCAAGTTACGTACCTGTTTGTCTATGTGTCTGATTAACAGTAGATTATAAAAATACTCAATTAGGAGTATTGTTTAATTGTACGCTAATGAGTCAATTAGCTGTTCGACAGTGTACACATTTTGCCTCTTGGTCAAAGTTTGATGACTTTTTGACAAATAGTTTATATTGTTACATGTTTTAAATTAGTATTAGCGCTAGCCTGAGTATTATGTTGACCAAACCAAACACTCCCAAGACTAAGTATGCCTTTCTGGCAGTAGTATCCGCAGTTTTCTTCATATTGCTGATATCCAAACCGTCACAAGTCAAGGCCCAGGTGCTGGCGGCTGACTCCCTGGCGCTGGTGGATCTTTATAATGCCACCAATGGTGCAAGTTGGGGTAATAACATTAACTGGACCACTGGGGCTGTTCCTACCTGGAACGGAATTACGGTCGTTGGGAACAGAGTGACACAGGTTGACCTAAATACAAACAACTTGGTTGGCACAATACCAACTTCTATTGGCGACCTCACGGCACTTACTAACCTGAACTTAGGAGGAAATATGCTAAGCGGCTCCCTCCCTACTGAAATCGGTACCCTCACAGCATTGGTGGATTTTCAGTTGTGGGATAACCAGTTATCCGGATCATTGCCAACTTCGATTGGCAACCTGACCAATTTGACGTATTTGGATTTGGCACCAAATCAGTTCTCAGGAACCATCCCAACGGAAATAGGCAATTTGGTAAATCTCGGGACATTGTGGTTAAATCATAACCAGTTTGTCGGGGCAGTTCCGGGATCGCTGGTGAATCTTACAGCGCTCACCGCACTGTATTTGCAGGAAAATTCGTTAACTGATTTGCCGGATTTATCTGCTTTGGTTGGCTTAACGACATTTGAAGTAGATGGAAACATATTTACTTTCGAAGACTTGGAGCCAAATAGTGCAATCATTACTGGTTCTCCTACTCAGCAGGAGTTTGGTATTACCCAATATATTCACTTACAAACCGGCAGCCCATTGCTATTTGATCCACCTCTGCCCGGAGCTGGCGCAAGTGATGCTTATCAATGGCAAAGGATTATTGATATTCCGGGTGCTAACGCTGCCACATATAGTATTCCTAGCGCCACTGTCGGTGATGGTGGCACTTACATTTTGAATGTTACTAATTCTGTTTTTCCCGGGCTTACCATCTCCAGTAAACCAATAATTGTTTATCAATCTGTCAATGCAGCAGATTCTTTGGCACTGGTTGATTTGTACAATTCGACAGACGGGGGAAATTGGATAAATAATGCCAATTGGCTGACAGGGGACGTGGCAACATGGTATGGCGTTACAGTAGCCGGTGATCGAGTTACCCAGATCAGCTTAAATGCCAATAATCTAATTGGTCTTTTGCCTCCATCTATTGGAGACCTTTCCGCTCTTCTTGATCTTTATTTGGAAGGCAATGGGATTTATGGATCACTGCCAGTAGAAATAGCTAATTTGGTAACAATAACAACATTTGACCTTTCAAATAACAGCCTTTCAGGTTCGTTAATACCTGTGGGCTCTTTATTCACTGTAGCAATACTCGATATAGCCAGCAATAATTTTGAAGGGGCGGTTCCGGCAGAAATTGGTGATTTGACAGGATTAACTTATCTGGACATCTCTGATAACAACTTGTCGGGGGTGCTTCCCGACGAGCTTGGCAATATTGGCAGTAGCCTGGCAAACCTATATCTTAATCACAATAGCTTTTCAGGCAGTGTGCCAGCCGCTTGGTCTTCGCTAACAGGTCTTGTGAATGTGGCGCTGAATGCCAATGATTTTGACGCTTTGCCAGATTTTACTCTCGATTGGATAAGCATAGGCACTCTGGATGTTACGCAGAATAAGCTTCAGTTCGGGGATCTTGAACCATATGAGCCGTTGGGGCCTGGCTTTAGCTATGACCCACAGCAAAATCTCGGCACGGTAAACCCCACAGAATTTTTTCTTCAGGATGGTGATCCGTTTACTTTCACCGTGCCTGTACAGTCTGGAACAGGAGTTACCTACCAATGGACCCTGGATGGAGTTGACATCCCTGGAGCCAATAGCAACACATATTCGATCGGTGCTTTTACAACAGCTACAGATGCCGGAGAATATATTGTTAATATTGATCATCCCACTTTAGCTGTTACCATTTCTTCCTTTCCGAAAACGCTTAGATCCAAGGCAGAGACTCTTTTCTTCTTGGATGAGACCAACACTATCTTTGCTGATTCAATTCCAAACGAGACATATGCCCAGGCGTGGGCAGATTTTGATCAGGATGGCGATGAGGACTTGTTTATTGGCGCAGGTTTTACTGGTCCGGGCACTCCAAATAGACTCTACCAAAACAATGGTGATGGCACCTTCACTTCTATTAGTGCGGGAGATTTAACTACAGACTTACTCGATCCTCGTTCGGCTAGCTGGGGCGATATTAATAATGATGGGTACCCGGATATTTTTGTAGGCGATTTGGGGTATAGATCAGACGCTCCTCCAACCATAGATGTGAAAGTGTATTTGAATAATCAAAACAACACTTTTACCGGCCTCACGCTTCCTGCGGTAGCCAATCTTGACAATACGGAGGGTGGTGTTTGGGGTGACTACGACGGTGATGGTTTTATTGATTTGGCTGTTTGGGGGAGTGCCAATGTGTCAAGTCCCATTACTCTATTCAAAAACAACGGCAACAACACTTTTACAGAAGTTGTCGGTGCGTTTGGGGTTAATTTGGCTCAACTAGCCACTGCTTCGTGGGAGGACGTTGACAATAATGGAACTCTGGACTTTTTTATTAGCTACCTCACTGGAAGGCTTTATTTTCAGAACAATGGCGATGGCACGTTTACCCAGAATCTTAGCAGTCCTATTGTAACTCAGCCAGTGTTAGGAACCAGAGGCCATAGCTGGGGTGATATAGATAATGATGGGGATCAAGACCTTTTCCTTTTTGGTGGTCAGGGAGCAGGCGACACCCAACTATTTACAAATAATGGCGCAGGTAACTTTACAGTTTCCGATGACTTTACATTTGCTGGCCTTGATATCAATACCCGGGGAGCAACGCTTGGGGATATTGACAATGATGGGGATCTGGATTTGATTACTTTGACACCAGCAATAGAGCCCCCGGTTTTTTTAAATAATGGCGCCGGTAGCTTTACAAAACTCGATGCTCTTCAGCAAACACTGTATAAATATTACCAGTTTTACGCCGTTACTTTGGCAGATTTTAACAACGACGGCTTCCTTGACATGCTGAATATTGACCGCAATGTTGGTTCAGATGGGCAATTGGAAACCAATATCCCTCGAGGTTATCTTAATGTTGGGAATGCCAACAACTGGCTAAAGGTGAAGTTGGCTGGAAGCATCTCCAATGCCGAAGGAATTGGTGCTAAGATAACTTTGCAATACTCTGCGGGTGCGCAGAGTAGAGTTGTTAAAACAGGATCTGGTTATGCTGGTCAAAACAGCGTGATCCAGCATTTCGGCTTAGGAGCTCAAACTGCAATCACTTCGGTTACAGTGAACTGGCCTTCTGGCAATACCGACGTAATTCTAAATCCGGGGATTAATCAGGTTTTGACCGTGACCGAAAATAGCACGGTTCCAAAAGGGCTTTTGGCTGGCACTAAGTCGGCAAATAGCATTGAACTGAAATGGACACCTTACCAATTTGCCAATGGCGGCTCTCTTTATTTGGAGCGTGCTACCAGCGATGCAGGCCCTTTTCTGACGGTTGGTATACTTAGTGATACGATATCGAGTTATTCGGATGTTGGGCTATTTGCCAACACCGTATATTATTACCGACTCAAGCATGAAAACGGACTTACCGTATCTGCATATTCGCCTTCCGTTGTTACCGCCACTTTCAGCAACGGCTTGCCCGACACATGGAATATCCAGCAATCATTCCTAACTCCGGGCCGGCTCACCCTTCTCGATATGGCGGTCGACAGCCTCGGCAATACCTACCTGGCGGGAAATTTTTCAGGCACCTTGTTCCTGAAAGGAGATAGTATCTACTCCAACGGCGCTAACGATGCCATTGTCATTAAAGTGAATAGCGCCAAAACCATTGATTGGATAAAAACCTTTGGAGGCCTGGCGGTAGAAGTAGCGTTAGACGTAGAAATTGGCCCCGCAGGATTGGTTTATGTTGGGGGCCATTACAATGATGCTTTCATCGTTGATAGCCAGTCGGTGACGGAAGTCAGCCCCGGCGTGCGAGATGGCTTTGTAATGCAATTGAGTGCTGATGGTACGACAAACTGGATTACCAACATCAACGCCCCTGAGGAAACTTCTGTCAACAAAATCGGGGTGGATGCTGATGGCAACGTCTACCTGGCGGGATACTACAATGGAGACTTTACATTCGGAGCTACTACATTTAGCGGTGGAGGAGGAGGGCCCGCTCTTTACAAAGTAGGGCCTGATGGCAGCAAGATTTTTGCAAGGTTTGGTACACTTGTGGGCAACACCCGCTTTGTTAACAATTTTAACTCGGTTGCAGTTAGCGGCAGCAATGTCTACGTTTCGGGTGAAGTAGACGGCCAGTGGTCTTTCGAAGGCACACCGATCACACCCAATGCGCTCAGAGATGCGGTATTGATCAACTACGGCACCGACGGCTCCCTGAAGTGGGTTAGAACCCTTGCAGGGCCAGGAGAAGATTACAGTGCGGAGGTGGCGGTTGACGGTGCCGGAAATGTATTTTGGACAGGGGATTTTAACGGTGCGACAGCTACGGTCGATGCCGTGAGTGTTACCAATTCGGGAACTGGATACGATATTTTTCTCTCAAAGATCAATGGAGTAGACGGAACAGTGCTTTGGGGGAAAAGTGCAGGAACTGCCAATGAAAATGACTTTCCATATAGTTTGACGACCGACGGAAGCAACGCATTCATAGCAGGCACAATGGGCTATGGTGCCACCAGCTTCGACACCAACACGCTCAGCAACGGAAAGCTTTTCTTAGCTTCCTACGGAACCGACGGAACAGTGCGTTGGGCCGACAAATCAGAAGGTTCGTTTGGCCTTCCCTGGGGACTGGAATACTCAGCTATTGATCAGGGGATTCTAATGACGGGTTCTTTCGAATATACTCAGCGCTTTGGTGTCACCGATTTAATAGACCAGGGCAATAGAAATGGGTTTTTGGTTTTTCACAACGATTCTGGTTTGCCTATTCCGGCTGCGCCAGGTGCCTTTCAGGCATTTGCCACGTTCAATGGTTCGGTGAGTGCAAAGTGGGCCGCCGTGCCGGGTATAGCAAGCTATAGTTTAGAAAGAGCGGATGATTTCATTGGCCCCTATAGCCAAATTGCGTCACTGCCTGATTCGGTGCTGACCTATTCTGATGTGTCCGTAGCCTCGGGAGCGACCTATTACTACAGGTTGCGATCTCTGCAAGGTGTCTATTCCGACTATACCTATACTGAAGAAGTATTTACGTTTTCAAATTCTTTGGCGGATTCCTGGAAAAACACAAAATTTTTTAAGGGAAAGGGTAGGGAAAATTTTCTGGATGTGGTCACTGACGCCTCGGGCTCTTCCTATTTGGTTGGATACGCAACAGACACAACCACATTTGGTGCCCTGCAAGTCACGAGCAAAGGCGCACATGACCTTTTGGCTGTCAAACTTGATTCGTTAGGTAGCCCAATTTGGGCAAAAAGTTTCGGTAGCACAGGAACCGATATTTTAGAGGGAGTTCAGATTGATGGGCAGGGAAGTGTGTATGTGACGGGTTATTATAATGGAGCGATGACCATCGGAGCGGATTCACTCCCTGCTCTGGGCCATACGGACATGATAACCATTAAGCTTAATGCGGCAAACGGCGACGTTATTTGGGCCAAGCCGACCGGCGGGACTGGCGAGTCGGGGGGACTGTCAGTCGCCGTCGATTCGGTTGGAAATGTTTTTGTGGCAGGCTATTTCAACGGTAGCCTTACTCACGGGGCCACAACCTTAAACGGCGGAGGTCATGCACTATTGAAATATGATGCCACTGGCGCACCACTTCTGGCTTTGCAGGGGGCGTTGGTCTCCGCTCAAACAGCCTTTGTTAATCAGTTCCAAAGAGTGAAAGTCAACAGCGCCGGAGTTTATGTGCTTGGGCAGTACAACAACGACTGGACTTTTGGCGGACTTCCTGCTACTGGCATAGGCGGAACAGACCTTTTTGTGGCTCACTATGACCTTGCCGGAAACATACGATGGCTTAGATCCATTGGTGGGACAGGTGACGATGAGGCCAGGGACATAGCCCTTGATGCAAGTGGAGATGTGTTGGTGTTAGCCTCCCCCAAAAGCAGCTCGATTTCAATAGACACGATAACCGTAAGTCAAAATGGACAATTAAACCTTATTGCCAAGTTGAACGGCAGCACAGGTCGGGGCATATGGGGGAAAACTTTTGGAACTCCGCAAGGAAGTGACTACCCATATAAAATAGCTGCTGACCCCACGGGCTTTTTTGTAGCTGGTGCAATGGATATTGAACCGACACCGTTTGGTGGGCCGGTCGTCAATGGAGGTCTTTTGTACCTTGCCTCGTTTGATACCAATGGCACCATTAAATGGGCAGATGCCGGTGAGGGAGAGCTATATTCCTGGGCGATGAACTATTCAGCCTATCACAATGCGGCGGTAGTGGCAGGCGGAGTGCATTTTAATGCGCAAATTGGATCGACAAAATTTGAGGGTGTAGAAGAAAGAGATTTGTTCTTTACTATGCACGGTCAGTCGGCTACACCGCTGGCTCCTGTTATTAGTAAGGCTGTAGCCGCAAATACTACGTCAGCCTACATACAGTGGGCACCAGTAGCTGATGCCTCTTCGTACCTGGTGCAGGCCAAGCTTTCGGGCGCAGCTGCTTTTTCAAACATCAAGGTGGTGCGCTCCGACACATCGCAGGTGCTTATAAAAAGCCTTTTGCCGGACAGTGTTTACAACGTGAGGGTGGTCGCCTATGGTCAAAGTGTTAGCCAGTCTGCCGTGTCAGCCACTGTAAATGTGACGATGTCCTGTGGAGCGCTTCCTTTAACGGATGGAGATTATCTGGTGAAGTACGGGGCAAGAAAACGAGACGGGGTAATCATAAAAAGTGAGGAGTCATATGCGGCCATTTATTCCACAGCGCCTGGCACCTATGTTATCAATGGCTTAACGGGTGGCTACTACAAAAAGTACTTCGGCTCGGCGACAGTTATTGACACGCTGAGCAGGGTGTGCAACGTGGTGTCAAAACCTTCACTGACAGACCCTACGGGCGTTTTGGCGTCTGTGTCCTCAGTTATTTATGCTCCCGATACGTTGTGGATGGAGTACAAAACAGCAAGCGGCGATTGGCTTAACTTGCGCTTTTTCAAGACAGCCAGCCAAATGGACTCAGCTGACCTGGCTGCTATAGTTAAGTTGTATGATACTACCGGCGGCGATACCTGGACGAACAAAACCAATTGGAAGTCAGCTTTGCCTGTTGGTTTCTGGCATGGCATAAAGACCTCCAATGGCAGAGTAGTAGAAATCGATCTTCCCGGAAACAATTTGATAGGGGAGTTGCCCACCGAGCTATTTGCCATGGATTCTCTGCGCATATTGAACCTGGGAGCCAACCAATTGAACGGAACAATTCCTTCAAGCATTACAGGGATGAAAAGGCTCGAAATGCTGTACTTGAATGACAACCAGATAGGGGGTGAGATACCGGATGACATAGGTCTGCTTCAGTCACTCAACGCACTTGATTTGGGGCGAAATCAGCTGATTGGTGGCCTGCCAGCATCAATTGGCAACCTCTCCATGCTGGAATCTATTTTTGGAGTGATGGGGAACCAATTGGAGGGAATAATTCCACCTACAATCGGGAACCTCAACAAACTGAAGATTCTTGCCCTCGATGCCAATCAGTTTGACGGGTCGGTGCCGGCAGAAATTGGTAATATGGCCGCCCTGGAGGCGCTCTATCTGCATCAAAACAAGCTCACAGGTCCATTGCCCGACTCGATTGCAAAGCTTAAAAGCTTGAAGTCGCTCTACCTCTTCGACAATCAGCTTGAAGGTTCGGTGCCAGCGGGCGTAGCCACCATGGATAGCCTGCAGATTCTTATTTTGCAGCAGAACCAATTCACGTTCGTGCCCAACCTCACTGGGTTGGCCAGCCTCGACACACTAAATATCTCAAATAACAAGGTGGGCTTTGGCTCCATTGAGCCGAACCTGGCGGTGAATGGCTTTGCTTATAGCCCGCAAGGGAGGTTTGGGCTCCCACTCGATACGCTGCATAGCGCAGGCGATGCGTTCCTGTTTGAGTTAGAAATGGGAGGATCCACGAACAGCTACCAGTGGTTCAAAGATGATGCTGAGATTGCTGGTGCAGTAGAACAAGACTATTTTATTGCGAGTACAACGGAGGACAGTGAGGGAACCTATTTTGCTCGTGTGGCCAATGCATCGGTGCCCGACCTTGTGCTGGACACAGATGAGTACGTGCTGAAGATTTCGTCACGAAAAAGAGATAGTTTGGCGCTCGTGGCGATCTATGAAGGAACCGATGGGCCAAACTGGGTAAACAAGACCAACTGGCTCCAGGGAGAGTTGTCTACCTGGGGTGGGATAACGCTCAAGAATGGACGAGTGAGCCAGCTCAATTTGCCAAATAACCGCATGGTTGGCCCTATGCCAGCAGCCATCAGAGACATTGGCGAGCTAGCCGTTATTAATCTTTCCAACTCAGCTCCTTCGTTCGACCCGGCAATAGACAACCAGATCAGGTTCCTTCCTGATCTTAAGCGATTGGACAGCTTAACCGCTGTGGATTTAACGAGAAACAGACTCGGTTTTGTCAGCATCGAAACAAACCTGGCTGCTCTTGGCGACAAGTTCTTATTCAGTCCGCAGCGCAGGTTTGGTGAAACCCGATACGACAGCGTGCCTGTCGGGCAGGCTCATAAGGTAGCCATTGAGGTCAGCGGTCTTACCAACAACTACCAATGGTACTTTAACGATCAGCCTATTGAAGGCGCAACAAGGCGATTCCACATTATCGACAACGTAACCTATGACAAGATGGGTGCTTATTTCGTGGAGGTGAAGAGCCCGAAAGTGCCTGACTTTAGTATTCGAAACAGAAATCAGAATGTGCTGGCCACAACAACTATTTCTGGTGTGATCAACTCAGCTTTTGATCAAAGTCCTCTTACCAGTGGTGCCGCCATTGTTTATAAAATCAAGAGTGGCCCCTATGACTCAATAGCCGCTGCGCAGGTGTCTCCAGAAGGGGCGTTTGCTGTTAACAAAATTGTACTCGGCGACTATATCGTAATAGCCAAACCGGACTTGGAGCTGTTCCCCGACGCTCTGCAAACCTATTATTCAAGCACTATTGACTGGGTACAAGCGGATACATTGAGGGTAAGGAATCCGGTTTCAGGGTTGGCCATTGGTCTTCTCGGTACACCACCACCACTCAACGGCGATGGTGTGATAACAGGAGGAGTTGACTCTGACTTACCAGACAGCGTATTCACTGATGAAGAGGCTCGAATTCTTGACAGAAAACGTGTGGCTGGGGCCGGAGTGAGCTTGAGTCGCCAGCGGTTTAGGGCAAAGGGCAATGAGTTTGACTATGATTTTGTGGCATATACTGTGACGGATGAAGAAGGGAATTTTAGTTTTGGCACTTTGCCAGACGACACCTATCTCATAAATATTCAGTACCCGGGCGTTCCAATGGATCAGAGCTCTGATATTTTGCTAACACTAGGCACAGAGACGGATCTCAACGAGATTTCAGTAGCCGCACTTGTAACGCCCGAAGGAATTGTAGTGGACAAAGTAGCAGTAAAGGGGATTGCAGCTCCGTTTATTCGTGACCTTAATGTGTACCCTAACCCCGGCGAGGATATTATTAGTCTCGATTATTTCGTCAGAAGAAAAGTTGAGAGTCTTAACTTGAGGGTGACGGATGTGACCGGAAGAGAGCTGATGTTACAAGCACTTCCCTTTAGTCATGGGCCCCAAAGAACAGCAATGGATATTTCTGGACTTACACCTGGAATGTACATTCTCGTAATTTCTGATGAAGCAGGAAGCTTCACTGAGACATGGAGGATTCAGAAAAAATAGAGGAAAAATTGTAGATAGCTGTTTGCATGCGGACAACGGTATAGGTTGCTGTGAGATATCATCAACAAGAAGGACCACGCTTAGTGGTCTTTCTTGTTATGCCACATGATGCAAAGTTCTGATCGGCATGGTGTAGTCCATCAGCAATTGATGCAGGTGAGTAGGATTGAAGGGCTTCATCATTACGTCATTCATGCCGGCCGCATACACATTGCCCTCCACTTCTTTTCTCGTAGAGGCAGTCAGAGCAATGATAGGGGTGTCGCTGTTGAAATTACTTGTTTCTCTGATTTCTCTACTTGCTTGATACCCATCGATAACCGGCATTTCAAGGTCCATGAGAACAATGTCAAACTTCTCCTTGTTCGCTAGTTCAATGGCCTCTTTGCCATTGCTTGCTTGTTTGAAGCTAACATTCCATTTTTTCAAAAAACGATCAAGTACTAATTGGTTGATCTGATTGTCATCAACAGTAAGTACACGGATTTCTTCCAGGGATTCAAGTAGATGTGTCATATGCTGGTCGCTTTTAATTGTTTGATTTGTGGTTTTTAAAGGGATATCGAAATAGAAAGTTGAGCCTTGATTGTTTTTGCTTTCAACCCATATTTTGCCGCCCTGCTGTTCTACTATCATTTTGCAAATGGCCAGGCCGAGGCCCGTTCCACCATACTTTCTCGAAGTCGAGGCATCAGCCTGGCTGAACTTTTCGAAGATGATTTGAAGCTTGTCTTTGCTCAGCCCAATGCCATTGTCGGCCACTGAGAACCTGACCCAAAGTTTGTTGTTGTCTTGGCGAAGCAGTTTTGTGGCTACCCTGATCTTTCCTTTTTCAGTAAATTTCGTAGCATTGCCTATGAGGTTATTGAGCACCTGAACAATCCTGTGAAGGTCACCTTCAAGTAGCTTGGGGAGCTTCGAATCCCCATCGAACTCAATGGTGTTGCCTCGTTCCTGCACTTTAAACTTCATCGACTGAACCGCCTTGTTTATTTCTTCATTGAACTTGAAGGGGATGTTTTCAAACTGAATGTTTTCCGAAGAGATTTTTGAAAAATCAAGTATGTCGTTGATCAGGGTAAGCAGGTTTTCGGCCGAGTAGTGGAGTGTCTGTAGTAGCTCAAGCTGATCTTTGCGTGGATCCTCATCCATAAGAATTTTACTCATGCCTATCACAGCATTCAATGGAGTCCGTATTTCGTGGGTCATGGTAGACAGGAATCTTTCCTTTGCCACAGATCCTTCTTCAGCATTTTTCTTCGCCTCCAGCAGTTGGCTTTCTGCAGCTTTTCTTTCACTCACATTGTTTTCAATAGAGATGAATTTTATTAACTCGCCATTTTCGCTGAAAACAGGGTTTATTTGTGTTTCAACCCAGTAAGCCTCACCTCCCTTGTTATAGCTTATTATTTCTCCTCTGAAGCTAGTGCCGGAGTCAAGCGCTTCACACATGGCCTTTCTAACCTGCACATCAGAATCAGGGCCTTGAAGAACCGTGGCTGGCCTTTTTCCCTTCATTTCCTCGAGGTTGTAACCCGACATTTTGATGAACGCCTCATTGACCCACTCCACTAGCCCGTTCTTGTTGCTTATGATGGTGCCTGAGCTTGAATATTGGGCCACCATTGCCAACTCACTGAGCGCTTGTTCGTTTTTCTTTCTTTCTGTAATGTCTATAAGGCTGCCAATAACTTTGTGCAGTTGGCCATTCTCAGTTTTTGGCTCAACTACAATCCTCACCCAGCTTGTCTCACTCCCGGGAAGTTCCAATTCAGCCTCTATATCAAAGCCAACATTTGCTTCGAAGACCTGCGCATAAGCACTACCAATTTTTTCCGCAGAGGCTTTGCTAAACTTCTTCAGAATTTCGCCGACCGCCGGAATTTCACCACTTTTAAACCCTAGCAACTCAGCCAAACTGTCTGTATATGTACTTCTTCCCGGCACTACATCGGTTTCCCAGCCACCAATGCGGGCTAGCTGTGTCGTTTGTTTTAGTACTTCGTTTAGCCACTTTTGCTCGGTTACGTCTCTGAGAATGGCCTGAGTTTGAATGTGCTGTCCTTCTTCGTTAAATATTTTTTGCGCAGTAGCTTCCAGCCATACAAAGTTGCCTGCCTTCGTTCTCACCGAGAAGTCATTATTTGTGCCGTCTTGTGTCAGTCCCTTGGCACTTGGGTCGATAAACATCTTGATGTTTTCACCAATTACTTCTGAGGGTTGGTAACCAAGAATGGTTTCTACGGCAGGGGAGATGTAGGTAATTTCCCCCTGTCTTGAGCAAAGGAGGATAATGTCTTTCGAGTGGGTGGCAAGCAGCTTATAAACTCCTTCTTTCTCAGTGATGTCGTTTTTTATCAGCTCAAGATTGCTGGATGAAAGGCTGGAGAACGAATTTTTTTCCTTTGAAGAAGACCGTAGCAAGGCATCTAGTATGGTTTGTACCTGACGAACCTTAATAATGGTAGAGCCAAGGCCAAATGCTATGGCAAATATGCCCACGCAGATCAGGAGGATATTAAGGGAAAGGTGTGATTTGCTGATGTCGCCGAAGGTAACCGAGGAGAGTGAGGTGATGGTGAGGAATAGAAATGGGATGGAGAACCAGAGCACCAACGATTTTTTCTCTTTGTTTCCGAAAAGCAGCGCCGATATTCCAGTCAGTAGCGTAAAAAACAGTATTTGAATAGGCAGCATGCCGTCAAAAGCATATCCCAGGAGTATTGTGAACAAACTGGCGTTAGCCAGTGTACAGTATCTCTTCCAGAAACCTTTGTGGCTGTTGGTATATAGTGTAAGAGAAAAGTGGGTGAGGCTAATCAGAGCAAAAGTAAAAGGCGCATCTATGTTATAGGTGCGGAAGAGTGAAAATGCAACGATAGCGTTAAGTGCGCCAAAGAAGTAATTGATAATATTGGTGGTTACAAAGGCCTTGGAATCCTTTGCAGCCATCGGGCCTTTTTTCTCGTAACCGTTTAAAATTTCAACTAACATAACCAGAGAGTAAAGTATGATTCAAAATTAAAGGGTAGGCATCTCTCAGTTTTCGGAAGCTGGCGTGGCCCCTTACATGTATGTTTTTTTCTGCTATTCAATCGAAAAGCAAGCCCACTATGCAGTCATATGGTCACTATTCGGGCCATATATTGGACTAATTCAATATTATATATGATTTAAGCAACAGCATGAAATGTTTGGTTTTTGCTACTTTTGACATATAACTATGAGAAAACTTCTTTTTGCGCATGAAAATCTTCCCGGGCCGGTTGTGGCGGGGTTTGTATTGACCTTGGTTTTCTTTGTCCACACCACGCTGTTCGCACAAAATCAGGTAGTTGAAAAACACTTTCGTATGATAGGGGAGGCAAGTCTTCAGCAGCTTCGCACGGCTTGCATCAAGGGGCGGTACGTGCCGCTAACGATGGAGCCAATCTCATTCGTGGCTTATCTGAAGTTTCCGGATAAGATAAAGATTGAGTGGACACAAGGGAGAGTGAAGTGGACGGATACCTATGCCAATGGGAGGGCTGTAAGCAGACAAGGCGGCATCACCACAGAGTTGGAAGGAAAGGAGTCGTTCGACCTGCTTTGGATGCTTAGATCGACATCGCCTTTGAGGGAGACGGGGGACGGCCACTTCAGTTTGTCTTCCGAAAAATGGAACAACGGGGAATTTTACAAGCTGACACTTGACACTGAAGAGTCGCAATTGGAGTTTTTAGTTGACAAGGGGAGTTACGAGATAGCACTGGAAAGAATTATCAGCGTTTCAAAGTCATCAAAAAAAGACGTGCAGGAAATCAGGTACCTCAGATACATGGATCTCGGAGGTGTGAAAGTGCCAGCCGTGTTTGTGATGGACACTGAAGAAGGCAGTGCCGACTTAATCTACGACGAGGTGCTTTTGGGTTATCCTCTCAACGATAGCTTTTTTAACTGACAGCATCCAAATGAAAGTAGCCATTATTCAACATGCCCCAGAATACCTTGATAAGAAGAGGAGTTTGGAAAAAGCCCTTGTGCTGATAAAGGAGGCGGCTAGTGGTGGCAATGTGCTGGCGGTTTTTGGGGAAAGCTGGCTAAGTGGCTACCCGGCCTGGCTCGACTACTGCCCCGGAGCTGCCCTTTGGAACCACGAGCCAACAAAGGAGGTCTTCGCAAAGACCTATGAAAATGCGATTGTGATCGACGGGCCTGAAATGGCGGCTTTACAGCAGGCAGCTGCCGAACTTGGTATAGCTGTTTGCATTGGAATCAATGAGAAAAAAGGCAGCGGAAATGCCAATGGAACGTTGTTTAACTCAATGGCCCTAATCAACTCGGCTGGCGAGCTAGTGGTGCATCACCGAAAGCTGATGCCGACTTTCACGGAAAAATTGATCTATGGTGTCGGTGATGGAAATGGGTTGCGGTCAGCAGAAATCGCTGGCGCAAGAGTAGGTGGGCTCATTTGCTGGGAGCATTGGATGCCTCTTACACGGCAAGCAATGCACGAAACCGGGGAGGAAGTTCACATTGCTTTGTGGCCCACAGTACACGAAATGCACCAGGTTGCCAGTCGTCAGTATGCTTTCGAGGGCCGGTGTTTTGTGCTGGCCGTTGGGCAGATACTGAGAGCGAAAGACATACCCTCAGCGCTGGATTTACCCGATGACCTAAAAGCTAACCCCGAAAGCTTTCTTTTAAAAGGAGGAAGCTGTGTGGTAGCGCCCGACGGGTTTTACATCCAGAAGCCAGTGTTCGATTCGGAAGCTATAGTTGAAGTGGAGTTACCACTACGGGAGACTATAAAGGAAAAAATGACCCTTGATGTAACGGGTCATTATAAAAGGAGTGATATTTTTGACTTTCAGGTCGACAAGAGGAGAAACCAATAAAGATTATTGGTTCTCCTTCTGTTCCATTTTGTGTGAGATAAAAAGTCCTGCGCCTCCAAAGATGAAAATCATGGAAAAATAGGCCACCTCTTCATCTCTGAAAAAGCCTTCAATAAGACCTCCAAATAAAATTCCGCAGCCTACACCAATAAACAGCAAGCCAAATTTAAGCGCAATGCTATTGGTTGACTTCCCTCTGAAAACATTGGGGTCGGCACCCTTCTCGATGGCAGCTAGTCTTTCTTCGTTAAGAAACTTCCTCCAAAAGATGATGGTGATGGCAATGGAGGTAAACAGCGCTAATGGGATTAATACTTCTGGTCCGTGCATGATATTTTAAGTTTTGATTTGCCCCTATGACGCCCGGCTTCCTGCGGCGGTTACAAATGAAACTTTATTATTTTTTTCGGTAACTTCTGTGTCTAAACGTGCGTCATAGGGGCGGTGTCAAAAACTAGTTATACTGAAGAGGAGCTAATCACCTTTATTAAAAAGGGGGAGTCTGCCTACTTTCGCCATTTGGTAGACAGGCACAAAAGCTATGTTTACACGCTTGCTCTCAGGGTGGCGGGCTCGCACGAAGACGCCCAGGAGGTAGCACAAGATTCTTTTATTAAGGCCTATAACAATATTTCGTCGTTCAAAGGCGACGCCAAATTCAGTACATGGCTTTATAGAATTGTTTTTAACACTGCGATAAGTAAAAGGAGGAAAAAAAGGCTACCTGAAACAGATATTGAGAAGGCTTCCGGCGTTTTGGATGCGGACAGTATGAACTCCAGTGAGCTGCTTTCTCAAAAGGAAAGGAGGGCCTGGATCAACAAGGCGATTGAAAGGTTGCCTGAGGATGATGCGTTTTTGATTACACTCTATTACTTTCAGGAGCTGACGCTGGAGGAGATTGAAAAAATTACTGGGTTTGCTCCCAACAACGTTAAAGTAAAAATTTTCAGGGCACGAAAAAAGCTGGCCGAATGGCTGGGAAAGTGCTTGAAAGAGGAAATAACCTCATTGACCTAAAAAGAAAAGGCAATGGAAAACATGGAACAAAAATTATTCGACTATTTAGAAAATAAACTTCCAGCCGGTGAGAGGAAGGAGCTGGAGAAGCAAATAAGCAAGGACAACATTTTGCAAAAGCAGTTGATAAGCATGCAAAATGCTGACAAGCTAATGACTGAACATAACATGATGGAATTCGATGATATGTTTTTCACCGATAACATCATGAATAGGATAGAGGCCGGAAGAGCCAGGGCCAGTAAGAGCAACCGACTTCTTTGGATGGCACTGGGGATTTTTGCAGCTATGTTTGCTGGGGTACTGAGTATGCTGCCTTTATTTCAGGAAACGACACCAGCCCCAAATGTAGAGGACAATTATCTCCCAAAGTTGCCAGCATTTGACTTTACTCCCATGATCGAAATGATCAACAACCCTGCCCTTATTCAGCTAGTGGTGGTTGCCACGGCCATTGCTGTCTTGCTGGTGGCTGACAAATTTTTAGGTGGGAAGTTCAAACCTAACCTGCCGTCTCTCTTTTAGCTTCGAGATAGCGGTTGCGGAGGGGCAGGTCAGAAAATATTACCGAAGGGTATTCATTAGCTCCCACAGCCCACGCACTCAAATTCAGAGTTGCTCGGGCGGACTCCCTCAAGTGTCATTTTGAGGTTATGGATTTTATCCCTGATCTCCATGTCTTGAAACATGTCGCCGGTAAGCTTGCCTTCCAGTGTTGCGATTTCGCCTTCAACGGTGGTTTTTTCCTGATCAGTCATTACTAGTGGTTTTTAGGTTAATAGATTCTGGATATCTTCTTTCGAAAGATTTTTTACAAAACTCTCTTCGGTGCTAATTAATTCCGTAGCCAGCTTCATTTTTGACTGCTGAAGTGCCAATATTTTCTCCTCTACAGTGTTCTTCGTGATGAATTTGTAGGTAAAAACCTTGTTTTCCTGCCCAATTCTGTGCGCTCTGTCCACGGCTTGTGCCTCCACGGCCGGGTTCCACCAGGGGTCGAGGAGGAACACATAATCGGCCTTGGTTAAGTTTAGTCCTAAACCTCCTGCTTTCAGAGAGATAAGGAACACCTTAATGGAGGGATCATTTTGAAACTTCTCTACCTGTGCCTGGCGGTCCTTGGTGGAGCCGTCGAGATAGCAATAGGTAATTCTGTTTTCCTTCAGGTAATTTTCCAGCAAAGCCAGGTGTTTCACAAACTGACTAAAAACCAATATTTTGTGGTCTTTGCCGACAGCTGTTGCCAGCATGTGGGTCACGTCCTCCATCTTTCCTGAGTCGCCACCATAGTCGGGATCAACGAGCTTGGGGTGGTTGGCTATCTGCCGGAGCTTTGTCAGGCCCTGTAGCAAAATCATGTGCGACTTGTTGACGCCATCCGTTTCTATCTGATCCATGATTTTGTTTCTGAACAGCGACTTGGCTGTTTCATACTCCTCTTCCTGCATGGCAGTCATGGTGCAATACTGAACGTTTTCAACTTTCTCGGGCAACTCAGTAGCCACCTGGTTTTTCTTCCTCCGCAGAATAAACGGTTTTATAATGGCGTAAAGCTTCTGAACCTTCTTTTCGTCGTTCTTTTTTTCAATCGGGTTAAGAAACTCATTTTTGAAAAATGCCTGATTTCCCAAAAGTCCAGGATTGATAAAGCTCATTTGCGACCACAAGTCCAGCGTGGTGTTTTCGACTGGTGTTCCCGTCAGAATAAGTTTGTGCTTCGATCGAAGTTTCTTCACCGACTTGGCAATATTGGACGATGGGTTCTTAATGGCTTGCGACTCATCGAGGATAATGTAATTGAAGTAAAATTTTTCCAACAAGTCGACGTCAAGCCGCACAATGCCGTAGCTGGTAAGCACCAGGTCGTAGTCGGCAAATTTGGTCACATCTTTCTCTCTCTGTGTGCCTGTGTAGTTCAGCACTTTGAGGCCGGGAGTAAACTTTATTGCTTCTTTTTCCCAATTGTAGATAAGCGATGTAGGCATCACAAGCAAGCTGGTGCCGGTGTTGCCGTTTTGTTCTTCTTTCACAGCTTGAAGCATTGCTAGCGTCTGCACTGTTTTCCCCAGGCCCATGTCGTCCGCCAGGCAGCCACCAAAGTTGTAGCTGTTGAGGAACCTTAGCCAATTGAACCCCGCCTTCTGATAGGGTCTTAGAGTGCCCTTAAAATGCAATGGTGCCGGGAAGTCTTCGATCTCCTCAAAGCCACGCAACTTCTCCAGTTTTCTGCTGAGTGTCACGGTTGCCAGGTCGCTATTGCTCAACTCCTTAACCAGCGCCAGGTGATGTTTTTTGAGTGAAACGGCACTTCCATCAGCTTTGCCATCTTCGGCAAAATTGAAAAGCTCTGAATATTCCGTAAACCAGGCCTCAGGGATAACGGCGATTTCCCCATTGGGGAGTGTAATTTCCCGCTGTTTACGAATGATATGCTTTCGGATGGTTTGAAATGGAATTTCAAACTCCCCGAACCGAACCGTGGCAAAAATGTCGAACCAGTCAATATTTTCTCGAACCTCAATCGAGATTTGGGACGTGCCAATAAAGTACCGTTTGTCTCCCTTCTGATTTTGCTGAAGTTTGACACCAAGGTCAGCCAGCTTAGGGGCGGTAAAAGACATCCAACTGAATGCTTCCCCTTTGTTCAAGGTGGCCTTTGCATGCTTCAACTCCAGGCCCGACTCTTTCAGTATGGCAATAATTTCCCGCTCTCTTACCAGGTCACGATTGACCCTGTGAAATGTGTAATCGTCTCCGTTTTGCTCTACCGACACACTCACTTCTGTCAGATTTTCAGCTTTGAACTTGTACGGGCCGTATTGAAAAACGAGCTCAAAAAGCATTTTTTCATCGTTGGGATCGCCCGCCACAGCCACATTGCCCTCGTCGGAAAAGAGTGATAGCTCTTTTGTTGATGCAAGCTCAGAAAAAGTGATAACAGCCTTTGGGGGGAAGCTAACAGTGTTGATGGTAAAGCCTTTGGCATATACGTCAAAAGCTGCAACGAGAGGAGCGACGAATTTCCTGTAGTAAGTATCCTCCACCGACTTGGGGATCACAATAAATTTCTTGTTCAAAAACGGCATTAGCTTATGGCCGTCTACTTCTTTTTTGAAAGTGAACAGCATATTGTCCATCACCATCCAGGCCGGCTTTTTACTTACGATGTAGGCTCCCTTGTTGTTGAACTCAAGCTTTTCGCCGTTCAGCTTTAGTGTTGGGAAGTAATGAGTGTTGTCTTCATTTCGCCTGAAGTGGAAGAGAACAGTGGCTGGTTCGTTCTGCCATTCCAACTTTTTCCAGGCAGGGTCACCATCTCGTCCCATTTCGTAAACCTCCTTGTTCACCATCAAGGGCAGTAGTTTTCCTCTCCTTCTTTCCAGGTATTGCTCAATTTCCTGCTGTAGCAGCTTGTTTCCCTTTTCGCTGTCGTAGGTTTTCAAAAAGAACTCAGCTGGCTTGATCTTTTTTTTATGAAAGTGACTCACTACCGCATCCTGCTGCATCGAGTCCATCGTCTTTATGATCTCGTAGTCGACTTCGTCCAGTCCGGCAGCAAACTCCTGTGCGTTCTTGAAGGAAATATTTTGAGAAGCCAAAGAAAGCCTGCCTTTTTCATCTACTTGTACAACGAACGATTCCGCCAAATACCCGAGGTACTCGTGCTGGAACAGAGAATAAATTAATTTGAATGGTTTTGCTGGCGAAACGTTCATTAATAGATTCTAAAAATTTTCAAACCTGAAAACTAACCATTATCGGTCAAATAAGCATTAAAATTCTGTAATCTGTTAGACTTTAAAATCAAGGAAGTTTCGCCAATCAGTTGAAAACTAAAACATTGATAGTGTTATTGGTGGAGCACCCGAGGGCGATTCATTTTATATACGGCAAAAAATGAACCGCCGGTGGGTTCACAAGTCGCCGATAAACTTTGATTTGCTGGCCAGGTAGGCGGGTCTGTAGGAGGCAAGCAAGGTGACCAGGATAGAAAGCACAGCGGTAATGGCAACGTCCAGGGGATCGATGAGCACAGGATAGGCGTCTACAATGGAGCTTTGCATACCCAAAGAAATGACTCCAAACTGCTGTTGAAGATAGCTTATGGTAAGGCCCAGCACCAGGCCGACTGAGGCGCCAATGAGCCCGATAAGTGCACCTTCCGACACGAAAATCCTCCGGATGAGCTTGTCTGTGGCACCAAGCGCATAGAGGATTGCCACATCCTTTTTCTTTTCAAGGGCAAGCATGGAAAGCGAGAAGAAGATGTTAAATGAGGCAATAGCTACAATAAACGAGAAGGTCAGAAAAACGAAAAACTTCTCCCACTTCAGTATTTTAAAGAGGTCGGAGTGTTGCTCTTCTGAAGTTTGGATTTTGAATTGGTCGCCAAGTAGTTTTTGTAGGGCCGGCTTCACAGCTTCTGGGGTGAAACCCTCTTGTAGTTGCAGCTCCAGGCTTGTTCTTTTGTTGCCAAACTCAGTTAATGTGACGGCAAAATCAAGTGGGACGAAGATGTAGGTCTCGTCGTACTGTTTCTCAAGAGCAAAAAAGCCACCTGGCATAATGCTTTGCTTATTGAAATAGCTCGATGGGCTTAACGAGCCTGGGTTCACATTTTTTGGGTAATGAAGCTGTAGTGCGAGGAAATCGTTGTTGGCCGAAATTGAAAGGGCGTACTGAATGCCACGCCCAATAATGGCCCTTGGCATTTTGTCTTTCTTTAGAAGGAGTTCGCCCTGAACAAGGTGCTCTTCAAAGCGGTGGTTGCTGATGAAATTATCGCTAACACCCTTTATTTTCGCCACCATGTCGGTGTCGTTGTAGGAAATGAGCACAAAGTCTTCGATTACTTCAGACACAATCGATACACCCGGAACAGCCGCTATTGAATCAATCAGGCTTTTGTTGGCTGCAAAAGTTTTCCCCTTTGAAGCCTCTACTTTTATCTGCGAGTCAAATGTGCCGTACAGGTTTCTGAGAATATCCTCCAGCCCATTGAAAAATGAGAGCCCAATGATCAATGCCATGGTGCCAACGGCAACCCCTACCATGGAGATGATGGAAATAACGTTGATGAAGTTTTTCTTTTTCTTGGAGACGAAATACTTCCTGGCGATGAATAGAGGTAGATTCAAAGTAGTAGTTCGTTAACCTTCTGTCTCTTCATTTTCCTCGTCCGCCGGTGGAATATCTAGGCTGTTGATCAAACTATCCATTTTGTGTGCGTGATCCTCAGTGTCATCAATAAAGAAAGCAATTTCAGGAATTATTCTTACCTGCTTGCCTATCCTTTGGCCAAGAAGTTTCCGAACCTGGCTCTTGCGCTCGTTAATCTGCGCAAGCATTTCATCTCTGTCCTCCGCCATGAAAATGCTGAGGTATACCTTTGCGAAGCCAAGATCCGGGCTCATTTTCACCAGCGTAATGGTGATAAAGGCCTTTCCAAACATGTGTTTTGTGTCACGCTGGAAAATCTCCCCTAATTCTTTCTGTATTAAGCGGGCGTATTTTTGTTGTCTGGTGCTCTCCATAAGATGGCAAATATCCGCATTATTTTGCACAATCGGCGTTATAACACGTATTTTCGTGGCAAGACAATA
Organism: Imperialibacter sp.; assembly: GCF_040222815.1. GTDB lineage: Bacteria > Bacteroidota > Bacteroidia > Cytophagales > Cyclobacteriaceae > Imperialibacter. The sequence goes on from NZ_JAVKCH010000037.1 coordinate 60,155, forward strand.
ACCTTGAGAAAATCCGTTGCTATCTTTTTTTAGAATAAACGACCCTTACCGCCTTATTTTTGTGCTGCTACTTTTGGTGCTGGTAAGACTGCCATTTTACATTTGGGGAATTCCACTGACGTTACCCGAGTTGCACTGGCGGCTTGTTGGGGAAGCAATGGCTCAGGGTGGCCACCTTTATCTCGATATTTGGGACGACATCGGGCCGCTGTCGGGCGTTATGTATCAGGTGATCTTTTACCTGTTTGGCGACTCCCGCTTGCCTTACTACATCATCTCTGCTTTGCTGGTTATCATTCAGGCGGGCCTATTCAACCAGGTACTGCTGCGGAACAAGGCCTACAAAGAAAACACCTACGTGCCTGCGTTGTTCTACATGATGTACATGAATCTTTCATTCGATTTCATCACGCTGTCGCCAATTCTGTTCAGTATCACGTTCATCTTATTAGCGATCAACAATATTTTCCGGCGCATAGACAACAATACCCGGGACGAGCTTTTCCTCTACACAGGCCTTTATTTGGGTGTTGCAGTATTGTTCTATCTGCCGCTGCTTCCCTTCCTTCTTACCACAGCATTGTCGCTGGCGCTCTTTACGGGATCCATTCCACGGCGGTACATTCTGCTCTTTTTTGGCTTTTCGGTGGTGATTTCTGTCAGCTATGCTTACTACTATTGGCTCGACGCAGTGGATGAGTTCCACACGCAGTTTATGAAAGGACTTTGGAGGACCAGGAAACATTATTTGATGTCCTCTTTTCAGCTTTTGGTTATCGGCGGTGCCTCACTGTTGATTCTTGTGGTTTCTCTGTTTCGCATTTACACGAAAGCAAGGTTTGCCAACTATCAGGTGAAGTTTCAGCAGGTAATGTTCATCAACATTATTGCCGGGTTCATCACGTTGGCTATTTCGAATCAAATCGTTCCTCACCTGCTCCTTATTTTCGTGCCGCCGCTCGCTTTCTTCACCGCTCACTATATATTGGAAATGAGGCGGAGGATTTGGGCTGAAATATTCACCACTTTGGTTTTTGTTTTAGTGCTAGGGTGGAGCTATACAATATTTAGAGTGCCCCCAAAGCTCAATGAGACAATTACTTACGATGCATATTTCGCTCAAAAAGAGTTGTTGCCCGTTAGCTACGCAGGCAAGAAAATATGGGTAATTGGCGATAAGGAAAGCTACTACGAAAGCGCCGCATTGGGCAGCAAATATCTTAACTGGGACCTGAGCGAGGAGGAGGTAACGCAACTCGATTTTTACCGGAATGTTGAAAACGTATTCAACAATATCGATCAGCTCCAGCCAGAAGTAATCGTAGACCTTGAAGGCCTGATGCCTAAGCTAATAGATCGGGCACCTGCTGTAGGCGAAAGATATGAGAGTGTAGAGGGGACTAACTTCTATATAAGAAGGGAGTAGTCAACAGCTTATTTTGCCCACCCTTCGTTCGTGCCTGCCTCCCTCGAATTCAACTGAAAGAAAAGCCTTGACCATTTTTTCAGCTTCTTCATACTCGACAAATCGCTCCGGCATGCACAATACGTTGGCATTGTTGTGCTGCCTTGCAAGCGCAGCGAGTTCCTCTTTCCAGCAAAGGGCCGCTCGTATTTGCTGGTGTTTATTGGCTGTCATGGCCACACCGTTGCCACTGCCGCAAATAAGAATACCAAAATCAGATTCATGATTTTCGACGGATGTGGCTACAGGATGAGCGAAGTCTGCATAGTCTATCGAATCAGCACTGTGGGTGCCAAAATCCTTTACCACGTAACCTTCATCCTGCAAAAAGGCTAGTATTTTTTCTTTGTAACCGAAGCCCGCATGATCAGCTCCCAAAGCTATTTTTAAACTCATGACTTAGCGTTTCGTTTCAATTCTTCTTTTGCTTCTCTGCGTTTGATTCTTTTCGAAATATAGATACTCACCTCATATAGCCCCACGATAGGCAGAGAAACAAGCATTTGGCTGAAAGGGTCTGGCGGAGTGATCACGGCACCAACGATGAAGATAACGACGATAGCGTGTTTTCTGTAAGTGATCAGGAATTCCGGTGTGACGATTCCGGCCTTGGTCAGGAAGTACATTACGATCGGAAGCTGGAAAATCAGCCCGCTTGATAACACTAGCGTGACTACCGTGGAAACATAAGAGATAATATCAAACTCGTTGAGAATGGATGGATCCAGCTGATAGTTGGCCAGGAAGTAAACTGACACAGGCGTCACTATAAAGTAGCCGAACAACACACCGATCATGAAAAGGAAGCTTACGAAAAAGGTGGCCCCACGAGTCAAATTCCTTTCATGTGAGTAAAGTCCCGGCGCAACAAATCGCCAAATTTCCCAAAAGGCATAGGGGAAGGCGCAAATTAGCCCCACCACCAGTGAGGAGGTGATGTGCATAGTGAACTGTCCGGTAAGCTGTCGGCTTTGGATAATGAAGGGAAGCTCGTTGATGCACAGCGCATCTATTCCAACGACTTCTGAGAGCTTGCAAAGCATTCTGTAAGACCAGAAGTCAGTTTTGGATGGGCCAAGAATCAGTACCCCAAAAATGAAGCCCTTGGAAACAAAAGCAGCCACGGAAAAAACTAATACTGATGCTACTGAACGTACCAAATGCCACCTGAGCTCCTCCAGGTGGTCGATAAACGACATTTCTTTCTCTTCACTCTCCGCCACGGCCGATATAGTTTAATTATTTGTAAAGTGGGAAGTTGCTCATCCAGCTATTTACCTCCTTCTTGATAGCGGAAAGTTTGGACTCATTCTCATGGTTCATCAATGCGTCGTCCACCAGTTCGGCGATTTTCAGCATCTCCTTTTCTTTGAGTCCTCTTGTGGTCATGGCCGCAGTTCCGAGCCTCATGCCTGAGGTTACAAACGGAGACTTGTCGTCGAAGGGAACCATATTTTTGTTGATGGTAATATCCGCTTTTATAAGGCCATTTTCTGCCTGTTTGCCACTAAGGTTTTTGGGGCGCAGGTCAATCAGCATCATGTGGTTGTCGGTACCATCCGAAATCACTTTGTAGCCTTTATCCACAAACGCCTGCGACATTACCTTCGCATTTTTTTGTACCTGAAGCACGTAGTTCATGTAGTCATCCGACAAAGCTTCCTGAAAAGCAATGGCTTTGGCTGCAATCACATGCTCCAGTGGGCCGCCTTGCGTGCCAGGGAAAACACCGCCGTCCAGCAGCGACGTCATCATTCTCAAGTCACCTTTAGGCGTTTTTAGCCCAAACGGATTCTCAAAATCCTCCCTCATCATGATCATGCCGCCCCTTGGGCCCCGCAGTGTTTTGTGCGTGGTGGTGGTTACTATGTGGCAATAGTCAAGCGGATCGTTGAGCAAACCCCGGGCAATGAGCCCCGCAGGGTGAGATACATCTGCCAGCAATAGGGCCCCTACTTCATCGGCAATGGCCCTGAGCCTTTCGTAGTCCCAGTCTCTGCTATACGCTGAAGCACCACAAATCATCAACTTCGGTTTTTCTTTCTTTGCCGTAGCTTCTACCACGTCATAGTTGATGACGCCGGTTTCCTTTTCAACGCCATAAAAATTGGCCCGGTATAGCTTACCGGAGAAGTTGACGGGGGATCCGTGAGTTAAATGTCCACCATGTGAAAGGTCAAACCCAAGGATAGCGTCACCGGCATTAAGCACTGCCAGCATCACGGCGGCATTTGCCTGAGCCCCTGAGTGAGGTTGTACGTTGGCCCACGTGGCACCAAACAATTCCTTTGCACGCTCAATCGCAAGAGTTTCTATCTCATCAACTACTTCGCAGCCCCCATAGTATCTTTTACCAGGCAGCCCCTCGGCGTATTTGTTGGTTAACACGGTGCCCATTGCCTCGATTACCTGCGGAGAAGCAAAGTTCTCGGAGGCTATCAACTCAATGCCGTCTTCTTGTCTTTTCTTCTCTTTTTGGATGAGGTCAAAAATCAATGTATCTCTCTGCATTTCAGGAATTGTTTGCGGCCAAAGTTAGCGCAAGCAGTAGAATTTACCAATTGAAATACCAGACGTATTACAATGCCTTTTCTAGCGTGCGATAACCGATAGAAATATGCCTTGGCGAAGCCCGCCGTTTCTGCCAACTGACACAGCTACCATATGTTGTTTTACCCAAAAAAAACGTACATTTTTGTTCCCATTTCAAAATAAAGGCAACATCCGCACAGCGCACACCTGTTGGATCAGGAAATAATTATAAGGGAAAGGACATGGCACTAGAAGAATACCGGAAGCAGATAGATGACCTGGACAACAGGATTTTGGACTTATTGGCTCAGAGGATGGAAGTGGTGAAGCAGGTCGGTGACCTGAAGAGAAAGACCAATGCCACGATTTACCGCCCCGAAAGAGAAAAGGCTATTATCGACAGGCTTGACAAAATGAACAAAGGTTTGCTCAACAGGGCGGCCATTGAGGCCATCTTTCTTGAGATTTTCGCAGTGGCAAGGAATCTGGAGCTGCCCGAACGAGTGGCCTACCTTGGTCCGGAGGGAAGTTTTACCCACCAGGCGGCCGAAAGCCGGTATGGAGCAATGAGCACTTACACCTCACTCAACTCCATTGAAGCGGTGTTTGAAACCGTTAAGAGCGATAGGGCAAGGTTTGGCGTAGTGCCTATTGAGAATAACCAGGAGGGTGTGGTGCAGGAAACAATTGACCTGCTCGGCAGGTATGACCTTAACATCATTGCCGAGCTGCCTTTGGCCATCCATTTCGCTTTTGCCACTGAGGAAGAAAACCTGAAGAGTATTAAGAAAATCTATTCTAAAGACATTGCTTTCAGGCAGTGTAGTGCATTCATCGAGGATCATTTCGACAAAGGGGTAGAGCTGGTGCCGGTAAACTCTACCAGCACGGCCGTAAAAATAGCTAAGGAAGAAAAAGGTGCGGCGGCCATTTGTGCGCACATCGCTGCCAAGGAATACGACCTTCCGATATTGTTTGAGAACATTGAAGATTCCGGGGAAAATTCTACCCGCTTCATCATTCTTTGCAAAGGCCATTTTAACGAGCCAAGTAACAATGACAAGACTTCCATTTTGGCACGCCTCGAAGACAAGCCGGGAGCTTTGGTTACCTTCCTGCAAGAATTTCACAAAGCCAAGATCAATCTTTGCAAAGTTGAGAGCCGGCCAGCCAAAGAAGGCTCTAATTTTAAGTATATTTTTTACATAGACTTCGATGGTCATTTCAATGACAGACGGGTCCAAAAGGTGGTGAAGAACTACTGGCACAATATTAAGTGGTTAGGCAGCTATGTGAAGCTGGTTTAGTCAAAAAAGTAGTTCCATTGAGAAGAACGAAACGCACTTTTGGATCGTTTTAAACTCATCTGAGAAATATTTGAGACCTCAAATCCCAAAGCGTGACAAACAGCCACGCTTGCCTGGAAAAGGACACAAAAAACCATCGAAATGAAAAAGCTATCAATGCTGGCCGCAGTGGCTATAGCTTTTGGAATTGTGGTTGAGGCCAATGCTCAACAAATTGAAATAGGCAAGAACACAAAAATTGAGAGGAGCGAAGTGCCCATTCGGATCCTCAAAAGCCTGGAGAATGAATTTCCGGAAACGAGTAATTTTCAGGATCAAACATGGTACCTGCACTACATGGAAGGCAAGGGCAGTTTAGAGCGCCTGATTGTGATATCTCCGGATGGCAAGGTGATCCGGGACAGGCATTCATGATGATGAAATGAGAGGTACCAAGGGAGCTGCAAGCTCCCTTTTCTATACTGAAACGTTCATCATTTCGAGCAAGTCGTCAATATACTCCCGGGAATTGGAAAGCCGTGGCACTTTATTTTGGCCACCTAACTTCCCTCTTTTTTTCATCCATTGGTAGAAAGTGCCTTCTTCCACTACGTAGAGCACCGGCGCTTCGAGGGCAAGGCCTTTATATCGTTTGGCATCGTAGTCTGAATTAATTTTTCGAAGGGTGCTGTCCAAAACCTCTATGAACCGGGTTCTGTCGTTGGGAGGCTTAATAAACTCCATCACCCATTCGTGAGCTCCCTTTTGACCACCCTCCAGGTAGCGTGGGGCGGCTGTAAAATTGCTGATAACCGCCGAGGTTTCCCTGCATGCTTCAGTAATCGCCGTTTCTGCATTCTCTATAATCAGCTCTTCACCGAAGGCATTGATAAAATGCTTTGTCCGGCCACTGATTTTGACCCGGAAAGGGCTGATAGAGGTAAACTTAACTGTGTCACCAATTCTGTATCTCCAGAGCCCGGCGTTGGTGGTAATGATCATCGCATAATTGACGCCGATTTCTACCTGTTCCAGAGTAAGGGCTTTGGGGCTATCGTTCCCAATTTCCTCAAAAGGAACAAACTCATAAAAAATGCCGTAGTCGAGCATCAGCAGCATCTCGTCTGAATTCCTTTGGTCTTGTATGCCAAAAAAGCCTTCGGATGCATTGTATGTTTCCATGTACCTCATGCCATCGGAGGGAATGAGCGACTTGAAGAGGTCTTTGTAGGGAGGGAAGGCTACCGCACCATGGAAGAAGACTTCCAGGTTTGGCCACACCTCCAGGATGTTGGTTTTGCCGGTCAACTCCAGTATTCGCTGTAGCAAAACGACAGTCCATGTGGGTACACCGCTGATGCTGGTCACGTTTTCCTCCAGGGTAGTGGTGGCCATCATCTCAATTTTTTCTTCCCACTCGTCCATCAGCGCAATTTCCATACTGGGTGTGCGCACAAACTGAACCCAGAGAGGGAGGTTCTTGATGATAACAGCGGAAACGTCGCCATAATAGGAGTTGGCGTTTTTGTCAAATTGATTGATCTGCTGGCTGCCGCCAATGGTGAGACCCTTGCCTGTAAAAAGCTTGGATTCGGGGTAGTTATTAACGTAAATGGAAATCAGATCTTTGCCGCCTTTGAAATGACAGTCTTCAAGTGCTTCAGGGGAAACAGGAATAAATTTACTGCGGGCATTGGTAGTGCCTGACGACTTGGCAAACCACTTTACCTCACTTGGCCAGAGCACATTTTGCTCCCCCTTCATTAATCGGTCAATATAGGGCGCCAGTTCTTCGTAAGACACGATCGGCACCCGCTTTTGAAAGTCCTCGTGATTTCGGAAATCAACGAAGCCGTATTTGTTGCCGTATTCTGTGTCTTTGCCCCGCTGAATCAGCCTCTGGAAAAGCTCCTCCTGCACCTCAAAGGGATACTTCATGAAAAGCTCAATCTGGTGGATTCGCTTTTTCATGACCCAGGTCATTATAGAATTGAGAATTTCCATTGGTGTTGTTTACTAAACTTTTCTTTTCAACTCGAAGTGCTTGCCCAGGTACACCCTTCTTACCTGTTCGTCTGCAGCCAACTCTTCGGCAGTCCCTGATTTTAGCAGTTTTCCTTCAAACATCAAATAGGCCCTGTCAGTTATCGACAGCGTTTCATTCACATTGTGATCCGTGATAAGGATTCCAATGTCCTTTTTCTTGAGCTGTGCCACAATAGTTTGGATCTCTTCGACGGCGATTGGGTCTACCCCTGCAAAAGGCTCATCTAATAATACAAAATTGGGATCAACCGCCAAAGCCCTGGCTATCTCCGTTCTTCTTCTCTCTCCTCCGGATAGCACCATGCCGAGGTTTTTGCGCACATGCCCAAGGCTAAACTCGTCCAGCAGGCTCTCAAGCTTTTCCTTTTGCTCCGCCTTCGGAATGTTCCTCATTTCGAGAACAGCCATGATATTTTCTTCTACACTTAGTTTCCTGAACACGGAGGCTTCCTGTGCCAAATACCCGATACCAAGCTTGGCCCTCCGGTACATCGGCAGGTCAGTGATGTTCTGTTCATCCAGGAAAATTTCCCCGTCGTTGGGCTTTATCAGGCCCACAATCATGTAAAAGGAAGTTGTTTTTCCGGCACCGTTGGGGCCGAGCAAACCGACAATTTCTCCTTGCGAAACCTCAACTGACACATTGTTGACAACGCTTCTTCCTTTATACTTTTTTATCAGGTTGTGTGCACTTAGTTTCATCGATCCTTCCGGGTATTAATCAAGCTTCAAATCTTTGATGTGTAATTGCATGGTTTTGTTTCCCATAAAATCATTCTCTTCAATGGTATACGCCACATTGAAAGGTGCGCCATCGGCAACAGCATCGTAGTACTCGCCGAACCCAAAAGCAATCGCTTCAAGCGAAGCTTTGGAGCCTTCCTGGCTCAAAAACATTTTCAGGTGTATGTCTTTCAGTTGCTTTACCGATTTGGCTACTACGTTGGTCGAGACAAACACCGGTTGCATGTTGCCTGGCCCAAATGGAGCCATTTGACGCAAAATATTGAAAAACTTGTGGTTGATACCTTCGATAGGAATTGCCAGGTCGATGTCAATGATTGGCTCCAGCATTTCGGGTGTAATTCTTCTGGCCACCACTTCTTCGAACCGTTCCTTAAAGGCCTCAACCTTGTCCAGATTCATCGTTAGCCCGGCGGCGTACTTATGACCACCGTACTGGTCAAGTAAGTCAGCACACTCTGCTATGGCTTCGTACACATCGAAGCCCACCACTGACCGGGCACTGCCGGTTGCTTTGCTATTTGACTCTGTAAGTATAATAGTAGGCCGATAGAATTTTTCTATGCAACGGGACGCTACAATGCCTATAACGCCCTTGTGCCAATTTTCTCTATACAGCACAGTCGAAAAAGATTTCTTTAGCTGGTCTTCTTCTTCAATTATAGCCAGGGCTTCTTTTGTAATATTTTCATCAAAGCCTTTTCTGAGATCGTTTTTGATGTCAAGCTGGGCTGCCAGCTCCTCGGCTTCTTCCTCCGTTCTTGCCAGCAACAGCTCCACCGCCGCACCCGCATGATCAATTCGGCCGGCGGCGTTGATGCGAGGCCCAATGCCAAAGACTACCCGGGTCACTGTAACATCTCCCCGGATACCCGAAAGGTTTTTCAAAGCTTTCAGGCCAGGCAAAGGCGATTTATTGAGCTTTTGCAATCCAAAGTAGGCCAGCACCCTGTTTTCGCCTACTACAGGCACAATGTCGGAAGCAATGCTGACAGCCACCAGATCGAGGTAAAGATAAAGCTCCTGGATATCGACCGTGTTTTGTATCGCAAAGGCCTGCATGAGCTTGAAACCGACTCCACAGCCGCTGAGTCCATCAAACGGGTAATCGCAATCGAGGCGTTTTGGGTCAAGCACGGCAAATGCCTTTGGCAGCTCCGGGCCGGGAAGGTGGTGGTCGCAAATGATGAAGTCCACACCGAGGGAATTGGCGAGGGCTACTTTCGAAACTGCTTTTATGCCACAGTCCAGGGCAATGACGAGTGTAAAGCCATGCTCGGCTGCCCAGCGAACGCCAGTTTCCGAAATGCCGTAACCCTCATCGTAACGGTCAGGTATATAGTAGTCGATGTTGGAATGATACTTACGGAGAAACCCATAAGCCAGTGCCACAGAAGTGGTGCCATCCACGTCGTAGTCTCCATAAATAAGAATTTTCTCTTTTTTGAAAATGGCCTCACTCAACCTGTTCACCGCCTTTTCCATGTCTTTCATCAGAAATGGATCGTGTAGCTGACCCAGGTGTGGCCTGAAAAAGGCACGGGTTTCTTCGAAAGTGCTATAGCCTCTTTGAACCAGCAATGCTGCCAGGGTATCACTTACCTTGATGCCTGAAGCGAGCGAATGCACTGTTTCGGGATCAGGTAGGTCTTTGTATACCCATCTTTTGCTCATTTATTGCTGCGATTGAAGTACTTGGGAAATATGAAAAACAGGTTATTTCCAAAAATACAAATTCAATCGATTGATGAGCGATAGTCTGTAAAGAAATGAGGAGAATAAGGTGACATGCCCGAAGGAAGCGTCGGGTGGCAATATTCTATTTGAAAAAATATCAAAAGTCCAGCTCGAACTCTCTCTTCTTGAAGTATGTATCGAACCAATATTCATAATTGGAATAATCGATACAATCGTCAAGCTCAACGCCGTCGTTGATCAGGCGCATGATACTTTTACCTGGCAGCCACGACAGCAAAGCGTTGGCCTGGCGCATTGGCAACTGAGAAAGTTGAATGAACTTTTTACCGTTAAGGTAGATGGGTTTTAACTTAAACATGACCCTTTTAATTTATTGTGCAAGCATACTATTTTATTTTTCCTAGGACGTTAAAATCATGTTAAAGGTTGGTTAATTTTAACGTGTACTCTCCTGAAAGACAAGAAATTATAGGGAAGCCCCTAAAACCCGCAAAAATAAACTAGAGTGATGGTGCATTCGCCTCCAACTCGGCGATCCATTGGCGAATAAGCGCCACTCCTTCTTTGTGGGGCACAGATCTGCCAAGTTCTGGCATCATGATACCTGGGTTGGTCGACTCCATTCTGAAAACAATTATAGACTCGTCCGGTTTGCCAGGCACTATTCCGTAGAGCCGCCCCCCCGATCCTTTGCCTGCCGCCACGGGTTTTTTCATAATGCCATACTTGCTTCTAGTAGTGACGTCAAAGGTCAGGAATAGCCCCGAAGTGTTGGCGGAGCCTTCGGGGTGATGACAAGAACCACAGTTGGCATCGAGATAGGCCCTGGCGGCCAGATTGACTTGCGTGTGTGCAGAACTCCAGTCAGGAAACTTTTCGACTGTGGAGGGTTCTTCTTTGAGGTTAAGGATGCCCTTGCTTTGCCAGTAGCTTAATTGATTTTGTGTTCCACCTTCCGAATAGGTGTAGTCTCTATTCAGTTGTGAAAGTTTTGGGCCTAGCGGAATCACTGCGTTGGATCGGCCGTGGCAAGTTTTGCATTGATTAACATCTGGCACAGAGTAGCTTACTTTTTGCAGCACGCCATCATGCTCCAGTTCAACATCGATATTGCCGCCAGCTACCTCAAGAAAAGCCTCCGTTTGCTCATCGTTCCAAATGTAGGTCAGTGCCTTCCATTCTTTGTCTGTCTTTTCTATCACTCTTGTTTCCATCAGCTTTCTGCCAGCCTCGTTTTTAGCCGGGTAGTGGAAAGTTTTGATGAGCCTGGTGCCAACAGGGAAATCAAGGGAACCATCGTCTAACACGTTGATTACTCTCTCGGGAGGCACGGCTACAAATCTGGCTTTGTCGGCATAGTCAGAGAACAACGGCATGTTCAGGTCGTAGGGCACAATGCCTTTGGCAGGCACCAGTTCCGATAGCTTTCCGTCGAAAAAGCCGAACTCAGACAGCTTGTCGGGGCCAAGCGAAAGAGGTTGCCTGTTTTGCCGGATATTGTCGTTGTTGGTTCTTAAAGTAGCAGGGGCAGGTTTTTGGTTTGCTTCTTTTTTCCGACCTGAGTCACAGGCAGCAAAAGCAGCAAAAAGGAAGAGGGCAGGAACAAAAAACCTCATAGCGACGCAACTGCTTTCTCCAAAACAACAGCCGGAAGCACAGTTCCAGAACATGTGTGTGCATCAATGTCCCGGTTGCTGTTTTCAAAATCATTGGCTGCGTCCATATTAGCGAAGGATGCGTCACCATTGTCTTGCACGCAGATTACCTTGTCACCTGGCGCAGCCGTAATGCCATCCCACATAATGTCCGGAACGGAGAGCCCGAACTGCCATACCAGCAGATAGCCGATATCACTTTTGAGGGAGGGCAAAGTAAAGCTGTTGCTAATGCTGTTGTCGTGAATAAAGATGCTGGACGGGATAGAGTTGTAATTTTCGTCGGCCTTGTAAGCGGCTTCATTCTGCGAAATCTGGGCTTCGCCGCTGTTCGATTCGTCCATTGCTGCTGCGGCCATCACAAAGTCGTAGCTGATGACAGACACCCCTGCAGTTCTGTTTTCAGATACCTGGTTGTTGAAAATTTCCACCGATGTCATTGCCAATACCATCACGCCGGTGCCAGGCGGCACGGAGGCCACAATATTCCCTTTTGGAGCGAAGTTTCGGAAGTTGTTACTAGTTACTTTATTGTCAAACACCCTCACATTTCCGCCTAATTGAGTGAGGCCCGGCAGGTCGAAAACAAGGATGCCACCAGTGTTGTCGTAGGCCTCATTGTTAAAAACGTCGGCGCTTGTTGTATTCTCAATTTCGATACCGGCCACGTTATTATAGGCTATAGAGTTGCTCACGATCACGTTGTGCGATTGCCCCACATAAATGCCAGCGTCGGAGGCACCGATAGCCACACATCCATCAATCAAAACATTTTTGCACATCACAGGGTAGATTGCATAAGCCCCGTTGGTTTCTTCGGGCTCACCTGTCCACTCCGATTTCACGTTGATCAGCTCCAGCCCGTTGATGTCTTGTATCTTGATGTTGTCGCCAACGGCATCTCTGATCGTCAAGTCTCTGAGCACGATTTTGTTTCCGTTCTGAATTCTCAGGCCTTCGGCTCCCTCTGTTTGCTCGTGAAAGGAAAGAATGGTTTTGTCCATTCCGGCGCCCATAATGGTAATGCTGTCTTTTCCCTCTAAAGTAAGGCTCCTCTTAAATACGTAATGGCCCGATGCTATGATAATAGTATCACCAGCTTCGGCCATGATGAGTTGTGTTTGCACGTCTTGAGAAATATCCTTGTAGTCGGCTTCCTCAAATGGGATGGCCCTGGTAACAGGCTCGCTGCAAGAGGTCACTAACAGGGTAAATAAAGCCAAAGGAAAAAAGTACTTCATGAGTCAGTGTTGTTCAAAATGTTTGTGTCGCAAAATAAAAAATAAAAACGTCAGGACAATTGGCATGGCTGTAGTCATGAATGAAACTCAACTTTTTTCTTTTTACTTACCTTCCTATCTTTCCAAATGCCTATGAAACTTGATTTCGGTGAGATATGGCCTTTTCTGAAAATAGTTGGGGAAGAAGCACCTCAATGGTCTTTCAGTCTGGTGGCGGGAAATTTTGTGAGCGAAAAGGTTCCTCTGACCCTCATACATCAGCTTGAGAACGATCCCTATTATGATGCAGAGATGCTGCCGAATCTGTTTACGTTCAGAGAAATATTTTGGCAGCCCAATGTGTATCCGACATTGAACGCTTGCCTGACGGGACTAAAATTGGTGGCCAACTACAGCAATGAGTTGACCGAAGAGTACGCAAATTCTACCCAGGATACGCAGCAATTGTACGTCCATTTGGTGAAACATATCGGCGAACTCGCCAGGCAGGCGAATGAGCAATTGGCAGGCAGTGAGCAGGCCAATGACCAGATTCCTTCGGTTTTGGGAGAGTTTAGGAAGCAGTCTTTTCCGGTGATCATGCTGTTTATTCACCATCCAATGAACAGGGTCGACTACCGGGAAGATGCCTTGCGAAGAATCAACTTTATGGTGAAAACGCTGATAGAGCAGTATCAGCTCAGGTTCAACGACCTACTGCTGCCTCATTGGGAGCTGGACAGACTTTCTGACTCGAAAAAAACCGACAGCAAGCAGGCCAGCGATCAGTCGCCCGAGCCGTCTTCCGAAACAAACACTGAATCGCCCACCTGAATCACCCCTTCCCGTATTACTTTTGCGGTGATGCCGCCATGGCCCCTCATGGCGTTGTAGCCACCAAAGCCCAATGCCTTCTCCATTTTTGAGCATGGGTGGCACAAGCCAGTCATCTCCAAAACAGCAGTGCCGATGGCAAAGGCTTTATCCTTTAGCGCCAGCAGATTGACTCCCTGTACCACAATATTTCTCCTTAACAACCCCGGATCAACACTTTCTTTGTTCATCATCGAAGCCACAGCTGCCAGATGCTCAGCCTGAATAAGCGTCACTTGCCTGGGGCTGTTGGCCGATCCTTTGAACCGATCGCCCTCCAACCCGTTTCCGGGTGTTGCTTTCACATTTTTGACCGGTAAAACGGCTTCGTTTCTTGCCGGACGAACGCCAATCCATGCGACGGTGCCTTTTTGGCCGAAGTGTCTCATCAGCTCAGCCATCGGCGTATTTTCATTTAGCTCTTTCACGGGAGGGTGGGTAAGGTGAAACGAAGTGGCTCAAACTATTCCAACTAAATTCAATGAAAGACTTTGAATGATAGTAGAATACCGCTTTTGATCGGTAAATTTATGCAATAGAGTTCTATTTTTGTAGTGAGGAAAACATTGAAAAACTTGTTGAATAAGATGAAGAGAGTGATTCTGGTTGTAGTTCTATCAATGGCGTTATCCTGTTTTACCAACGCACAAACGGCCCCGCCCATCCCCCCATTCCAGCATGTGAGTGTCGAAACAATTGACTATTCGGGCATCAAGGATATGTTTCAGGTGAGTTTGTACGCCAGAAGATGGCTTACCATAGAGCAGTTTCACCTGATTGGAGATACCCGGGAGAATTGGGATGCCGAGATCAGGCAGGACTCCTGCAGTGTAATGACATTCAAACTTGAGACACACGAACGGATAAGTGGAAAATACCATACGTCGTTGTACCTGGTAGACTGCAAAAGTGATACTGTTTATCAGAGCGATGGCAAGGCGATGGGTTCTTCACCGGCGCAAGGTTTCCAATATGCGGCAGAGGCTGCTCTTAAAGACTTTAAGAAGGATTGGGAAAAAGGTCAGGAGCCGACAAAAAAGTCGAAGAAAAGGAAGAATTAATGTCCGTTATTCATTTTGCTCATTCCAATGGGTTTACAGCGCTCACTTACCGCTATTTCCTTGAGCAACTAGCGCCACACAATGTGCAATATTTGGAAAAGTTTGGGCACGACGAGAGGTTTGAGCCCAGGTTTTCCTGGACGCCACTAACCAATCAGCTCATCGAATCAATTGAGAAGCAACGAAAACCAGTTATTGGCCTCGGTCACTCTCTTGGGGCCGTGGTTACACTAAATGCCTACTATAAGCGACCAGATTTGTTCAAAGGGTTGATCATGATGGATCCACCCTTTTTTGGCCAAAAAATGCGTCTCCTGTTATTAGGAGCCAGGATAATGGGTGTTTCCGGCAAGCTTGTGCCCCCAGCCGTAAAAGCAAAAAAGAGAAAGTCGGAATGGGAGAGTAAGGCAGTGGTAGCGGAAAGCTTCAGAACTAAACCACTGTTCAAAGATTTTCACCCCGAGGCTTTTAAAGACTATATTGAACACGGTCTTGTAGAGACGGAGCAGGGCAGGGCGAAACTGGATTTTTCCACCAAAGAGGAGTATAGGATTTTTAAGCACACACCATTTTCATTGGGAAGCGGGAAGATTGATGTACCAAGTTTTTATCTCTACTCCAACCGCTTTGAGATCGGTTCTGCATCTTCCATTGAGGAGCACAAAAAGAGGTTCAAACAAACTGAGTTCATCGCTGTGGATGCTGGTCATATGTTTCCAATGGAGCAGCCAGAAAAAACGGCGCAATTGGTAAAAGACCTTATCAAACGGGCAATGTAATTGTGAAGCGGCTGCCGTTGTCAGGTTTGCTCATCACTTCAATGCTACCAGCGTGTCGTTCAATAATGCCAAACGTGATAGACAGACCCAACCCGGTGCCTTTTCCATAGCCTTTGGTGGTGAAGAAGGGTTCAAATATTTTGTTCTGAATGTCGTCCGACATGCCGCAGCCGTCGTCTTCCACATAGATCTTTACCTTATCGGCAAAACCTTCGGTTCTGATGATTACGACGCCTTTTTCGGCCACTGCGTCCAGAGCGTTCGAGATAAGGTTCATAAACACCTGATTGATTTGGCCGGGAAAGCATTCAACAGGCTTCATCGAGTCGCCGTATTCCTTCCTTATGCGAACCCTTTTTTCTTTGATCTTCGGAGAAAGCAGCACTAGTGAATTGTCGATACCTATATGAAGGTTAGTCAGCTGCTTATCGCCCTTGTCGTTCATGGAGAAGGTTCGCAGCCCGTGGACAATTTGCGACGTTCTAACGGCCCCCTCACGAATCGCCTCCACCACCTGGAACATGCCCTCTTTGGTTTCATTGAAATACAGTTCCTCTTTAAGGGCGGTTATTTCCTGCAAAAAAGCAGGTGAAATATTTGTTTCATCTGATTCTTCCAGCTCAGCGTACTTGTTGAGCACGGTAATAAGGTCTTGCAGGGAATTCTTGAGCCCGTCCACGCCTGCATAAACAAAGTTGACGGGGTTGTTGATCTCGTGTGCAATGCCAGCAGTAAGCTCACCCAGTGACGCCATTTTTTCAGCTTGAATGAGCTTCGCTTGCGCAGCCTTCAACTCCATCAGCGCTTTTTCAAGGTTGTGGGTCTTTTCAGCAATTTGTTGGTAAGCAGAGGCATTCTCAAGGGCGATGGCTACGTGCAACGCCAGGCTTCTCAGTATATTGACCTGATAGGTTTGGTACTGCTCAGCTTCCAGATGCTGAACCGTTAACACACCTATGCGCTTATTTTTCACCACAAGTGGGAGATAAATCACCGACCTGTAAACCGAATGGTTGGTAGAAAATCCCACAAAATCGGGTTGCAAGGTGGTATCGAAGAAAATTTCTTCCCTTGAGTTTTCAAGACAAGCAATGGCCGGGTGATCGGCCTTTTTATGAGAGACATTTATTTTTTCTATTGAAGCTGAGCCTTTGCTTATTACCTGAAACCTCAGCTTGTGGCTGTCTTCTTCAAAAAGGCCTACTCCGACAATCGAGTAGTCCATCAGGCCATGTATATACCTGAACACAATTTGCACAATATCACTTACCGAAAGGTGGGAGTTGATCTCTTTGGCCACCTCACTGAGGCGCTTAATATCATTGTACGACTCTTCCAGCTTGTCTTTCTGAGTTTCAATTTCCTCTTTTTGGTAGTTGATTTCTTCGTTCTGGCCCTGTAGCAGTTTCTTAGCCCGTGCGTTGATGCGGTAGCTCCTCAGAATAAGGAACAAAATGACCAATACCAGGGAGGTGACGCCGATGAAGAAATTTCTCAGGCTTTTGATTTTGGTCAGCTCAAGATCCTGAATGGCCTGCTCCTGAAGGAGAATTTCGATCTCTTTCTGGTTTTCTTTTTCTTCCAGCTCCTTTTTCTTGAGAGCAAGGTCTTGAATGAACTTGTTTTTTTGCAACAACTCTATGTCATTGTCTTTGTTTTGTGCCTCTAGTCTGGCCTGCTCCAGTTTAAGCTTTTGCTCTTCCTGGATTTTCTCTGCGAGCTGTTTCCCCAGAATGATTCGCTGGATTTCATTGTCACGTTGCAGCAAGTCAATATCCCTTTGCTTTTCCTGAGATTCGAGCTGAAGCTCTTTCAATGCCAGGTCTTTAATTTCCTTTTCTACCATCAGCAGCCTGATCTCGTTCTCTTTTTTGTCCAGCGTAAGTAGCTGATTGAGCTGAGACTTGGCATGTCGTTGTCGGTCAGTGGAAATGGAATCGGACAACCAGGCAAATTTTTTGAAGTATCCCAGAGACTGTTTGTAATCGCCAAGATGTTCGTGAATGTCGGAAAGGCGCTTATAGGTGACAATAAGGTCTTCGGACTTTTGTGGGAGCTTCTCGCCAATTTGAATGGCAGTTTCAGCAAATGTTCTTGCTTTTTCCCACTGATCCATTTTCATGTAGGTGGCAACTACCTCGTTGTATAGCGGAAGTGTTTTTGAGGGAGTCTTTCTTGCTTCATTCGATTTGATGGCTTCGAAGAAGTAGTTCAGCGCTCTGGAATTGTCGCCCATATCATGGTAAATGCTCCCGATATTTGCCAGCAGCACCATGTCGCCCACATAGAATGGATCATTGCTATGATGCTTCAGGTCGAGTTCGAGCGACTCTTTGAAGTATTCCAGGGCCAACATTTTTTCATCCAGGTACTGATAGAGGTAACCAATGTTATTCAGGGCGGCAATGATGCCGGGAGCATCCTTTGAAGCCTGGTAAATGGACAACACCTGCAGGTCGTAAGCCAGGGCCAGGGTGTGCTTCTTTTCGTCGATATGCAGAAGGGCAAGCCTGCGTAATAGCGTCAACTCAGCTTGCTTGTCGTCGCTGCTAATCAGGTGAAGCATGAGTTGGTAGTTCTCAATCGCTTTCTGGTTGTTGCCAGCCAGCTCAAAGGCCCTGGCAGCCTTTCCCAGGCTATACTTCATGCCCAGTGTGTCGCTGATCTCTTTTTTCTCCTCATAGGCCTTCATGAAATACACCCAGGCTTTTTGTGGCACTTTCCATTCATCGTATAGCTCACCGATAAGGTCGTTGCTTTGCGATGCTTCCATTTGTTTGCCAAGGAGTTCAAACTCCCTAAGGGCGACGAGATAATGATTGAGCGAGGAGGCGAATTGTTCTTTTTGCTTGTAGCTGTCGCCGATCACTATATTGCTTCTGGCTATGAGGCATCGGATGGCCCTCGACTCCGCCATGGCGAGTGCATTGTTACCATAAAAAATTGCTGAGTCCAGTCTCTTTTCGGAGAGGGCTATTTCTGCTTTTAGCAAGAAGGAAGTCGCCTTCAGGCTGTCTTCTGTATAGGGATAGGGAGTTTCTTGTGAGAAAGCAGTTTCCCACACAAGAAAGATAAGAATGAGCAGTATGTAGGCTTTCTTAAGCAATTTCTTTTTGGGTTACAACCTCATACAGAGGAAGGTATACTTTTACTTTGGTTCCCTTATTCACGCTGCTATCGATAATAAGCTGTCCATGCATTTTTTCTATGAACTCCTTGCCCAGCCTGAGACCCAGGCCTGCACCTTTTTCATTCATAGTGCCCCTTCTTGGCTCGCTCCACATATTTCCCTTCAGTTTGTCGATCAGTTCTTGTGGAATGCCTACCCCGTCGTCGACAATTGAAATGATGACTACATCCTTTTCTTTACTGAACGAAAGGTGTATTTCCCCTTTTTCGTGAGAGTACTTGATAGCATTGCTGATCAGGTTCCTCAGCACAAGACTTACCATGTTTTCATCCACCATTGACCATAGCGGGTGTCCATCAGTTTCCATGACAATTTGGATGTCTTTCTGTGAGGCCAGAAAATCGAATAAATCCACCTGGCCTTTGGCTACCTTCACCAGGTCAGTTTTTTTGTTGCTGATTTTAATATCACCTGTTTGCGACAATGACCAGTGAAGTAGGTTGTCGAGCAGTTGGGTAACGTGTTGGAGGTACTCCTTTGCTTTTTCGCCCAGGTCATGCACTTTTTGCTCATCAAGCTGATGCTTAAAGCTGAGCATAATTTCGAGCAGGATGTTTAGTGAAGCGATAGGCAGTTTCAGATCATGAGAGATGATCGAAAAAAATTTGTCCTTGACTTCATTGAGAGTGGAGAGCTCCTTATTTTTCGTGGCCAGCTCCTGGGTGCGTTCAATCACCTTTTGCTCCAGATTAGCCTTGGCCTTGCCCAGGTCGTCGATCAGGGCTTTGTTTTGAGTGCTGAGTTCGTATTTCTGTATGGCGTTGTTGAGGGTAAGCAGCAAGTGGTTGGAATCCCACGGCTTGAGTATGAACTGGTAAATACCTACCTCATTGACCGCTTTGAGTATCACGTCAATATCGCTGTAGGCAGTGAGAATCATCTTGATGGAATCGGGCGATATCTGGTTAGCTTTCGATAGGAAATCGATGCCAGTCATGCCAGGCATTCTTTGGTCAGAAATGATCACCTGAACCACCTCAGTCTTCAAAATAGACAGGGCCTCCTCCGCTGAATTGGACGTGATTACCTTGAAATTCCTGAAAAAGGCATTGCGAAATACGATGAGGTTGTTCGACTCATCGTCTACATATAAAATAGAATACTTTTTTTCTTGCAAGGTGGTTTGATTAGGTAGTTGCTAAGTATTAAACATTCAGACGGAAAAGAACCCCCATATTGTTACAAAACTTTAGCTTCACTACCGTCTTTTTTGTGTTTGGTTACCCTGTGCAGCGACATTTTTCATTCTATCCATACTTTTTTTGGGCAATGTTGACAATAATGGACAAACTAACTTTTATGTTTGCCCGGGAAGAATTGACCAAGTATGAACAGACAAAGTTTTCTGCTACAGCATCTTTTAAAGGGCCTGGCCTGGTTTGCTCTTTTGGTGATAGCTTACCTTGTAGTGAAACGTTATGTGGATGTTGACTACCTGGATTGGCTGTCTCCCATATACGAAAAGCCGCTGTACGTATTTTCAATATTCACAGTCTCCGAGGTTGTGGTGGGCATCATTCCACCCGAGGTATTTATGATCTGGTCGCTCAGAGAAGGAGTGGCAGCCATTTATATCTCTAACGTTTTGATTTTGGCCACGCTTTCCTATGCTGCAGGAGTGATCGGGTACTTTATTGGCTCCTACCTCAATCAGACCCAGTTCTACAAAACCCTCGAGAAAAACTTTTTTGGTAAGTACACCACCTACCTGGACGAATATGGCGGCTTTTTGATCATTGTCGCTGCGCTCACACCACTACCTTTTTCAGGCATTTGCATGCTAGTGGGCGCCTTGAAATATTCGTTCAAAAAGATGTTGCTATTCTCCCTTACCCGGTTCATACGCTTTAGTGCGTATGCTTATATTATCTGGGCCGCCCACTATTTTTAATTAACTTCTACTTCATCGAGTTAATTTTATTGATTATCGCCACATAGTCTTCAACATCCTTAGGCTTGATCTTATTGGCCTTGGCATACGCTTTTAATTCGGTTTCTTTTCCAGGCAAAAGTGAGAACACATTGGAGTTCTTGCCTTTGCTTAGCTCAATAGCTTTGCCATTTACGATGGAGAGATAAACCGGTT
The DNA here is from genome assembly GCF_040222815.1 of Imperialibacter sp. Taxonomy (GTDB): domain Bacteria; phylum Bacteroidota; class Bacteroidia; order Cytophagales; family Cyclobacteriaceae; genus Imperialibacter. The sequence continues at coordinate 80,790 of NZ_JAVKCH010000037.1, forward strand.
TCTTCAGAATTTGATCATTCTTGTTGCCGACATTCAGGGCTATGTTGTAGTCCGCCTTCTTGATTGTGATCTTTTCGTAAGAATAAAGCGGCACAGCTCCGTCAACGATTACCTCCAGAAAAATATTGGCGGGCATATCGTCGCCGCTGCCCTTTAGCTGATTCACGTTGACATACCTTTGGTACTTATTGGTAGAACTTTTCAGGTCAAAATATTTTACTTTATTTCCGTCCAATCCTCTTACACCATCATCATAGTTGATCTCAATAAGGTTGCTTCTCAGGTCATACCTTATAACCAAACCCTCATAAACTTTTGGGGCCATAGTCAACTCAAATTTACCTTCCCTGAATTCGGAATCCAGATAGAAGTCTCCTTCGAGCGATGCCGGCGGCAGGGGTATTCCGAAAGTGGCCGTGTTGGGGTTGACAACGGCAAGGCGGTCAACAGCATTTTGCTTTTGCAGGTATTCGTTGCCTGATGTGGAGGCTGTACTTCCAACATTTGAGCCCTGGGCGAAGGATGAAGAAATTGCTGTAGAAAATAAAAGTGATAGCGTTATTTGAGCTACGTGTTTTCTCATGATTGCATTTTGTTTAACTAAATTAATTAAAAGAATTCGACAACCATCCTTAAAAAATCCTGTTAGTCTATAAATTTGAAATATGAATAACAAGAAAGGGAAAAAGGGAGTGTTGCTGGTCAATTTAGGAACACCAGATCAGCCAGATACCCCTAATGTAAGGAAATACCTGAGAGAATTTTTAATGGACGGCCGGGTAATTGATATTCCTTTTGTACAAAGGTGGATGCTTATTAACTTTATCATTGCTCCCTTTCGTGCGCCTAAGTCAGCGGCAGAGTATCAAAAGCTGTGGGATGAGCGTGGTTCGCCGCTTAAATATTATGGGGAAGACGTCAGGGACTTACTTCAGAAAGAATTGACCAAAGATTACGTGGTTGCACTGGCCATGCGGTATCAAAACCCGAGCATAGCATCGGGGCTGGACGAGTTAAAGAAAGCTCACGTGAGCGAAATAATTGTGGTGCCTCTTTTTCCACAATATGCCTCCGCCAGCACTGGCTCAGTGGCTGATAAAGTAATGGAGCTTGTTCGGAAATGGCAGATTATACCAAATATTCGTTTCATCAATCAGTTTGCCGACGACCCACTGTTCATAGAAGTGATTGCTCAGCGGGCAAAAAAATGGATGGAGCAGCATGACTACGATCACTACTTATTCAGCTATCATGGGTTGCCCGAGAGGCAGATTCTCAAAGGATCGGTTGGTTCCCAGTGTCAGCTGGGCAAGTGTTGCAATAGCTTCCACGACAAGAACCGGTATTGCTACCGGGCCCAGTGCTTTCTTACCTCACGGTTGATTGCTGAAAGCCTGGGTATTCCTGAAGACAAATACACAGTTGCTTTTCAAAGCAGGCTGGGCAAAACCCCCTGGATACAACCATACACTGACGAGAAGCTGGTAGAGTTTGCTGAAAAAGGCTACAAAAAAGTGCTCGCCTTTTCTCCGGCTTTTGTATCGGATTGCCTCGAAACAACTGTTGAAGTCGGCGAGACCTACCATGAGCAATTTTTAGAGGCCGGCGGGGAACGCTGGGACTTGGTGGAAAGCCTCAATGATCATCCCCTTTGGATACAATGCCTCAAAAACCTTGTGATGGAGAAAGCTTCTTAGGTCAGGCCCTGACGGCCACAAGCTCAGTCAGTTTTTGAACAGTGAAGTCGATGTCCTGCTGGGTGGTGAAGCGAGAGAAAGAAAACCGGATATTTCCCCGCATGGGATCTACTCCCAAGGCACCCAACACATGTGAACCCACATTGGAGCCACTGGAGCAAGCGCTGCCACCAGATGCCGAGACTCCTTCTATATCAAGGCTGAAAAGAAGCATGTCATTGTCTTCGTTGGGAGGAAGACTGACGCTGAGCACGGTGTAAAGGCTATTAGCCAAATTGGCGGAGTCGCCGTTAAAGGTGATGCCCTCAACGCTGGCGGATAGCTGGCGGATCATGTTTTCTTTCAAGCTTTCCATGTGCTTTCGGTGCTCGTCCATATGCTCGTAGGCAAGCTCCAACGCTTTGGCTATGCCGATGATACCCGGAACGTTTTCAGTGCCTCCCCGCATATTTCTTTCCTGCGCTCCACCGTGAATGAAAGGGTGAATCTTGCAGTTATGGTTGATGTGCAGGAAGCCAACACCCTTTGGCCCGTGAAATTTGTGAGCCGCACCCACCATCATGTTCAGGTTAAGCGCTTGTAGGTCGTGCCGGTAGTGTCCAACTGCCTGCACAGTGTCGGTGTGAAAAACAGCCTTGTACTCCTTAGCTAGCTGACCTATTTTCTCAATATCATTCAGGTTACCAATTTCATTGTTGGCATGCATCAGGCTGACCAATGCCTTGCCGGGATGGTCTCTCAGAAATGCCTCCAGGTGATCAAGGTTCACATGGCCTTTTTCGTCAAGCTCCACATAGGTTAGGTCAATTTTGCCCTGCTCGTGCAGGTACTCAAGTGTGTGAAGCACAGCGTGGTGCTCGATTTTTGACGTGATGGCATGCGTGAGGCCATAGGCTTCAATTGACTTCGTCAGCGCAGTATTGTCAGCCTCAGTGCCGCCGGAGGTAAAAAAGATTTCCGAAGGCGAGGTATTCAGTAACTCCGCCACTTTTTTCCTTGACCTCTCAATTGCCGACCGCACCGATCGTCCATGCCCATGTATAGAACTTGGGTTGCCGAAGTGCTCGGTCAGGTAGGGCAGCATAGCCTCCAGCACTTCTTTGTCGAGTGGTGTGGTGGCAGCGTTGTCAAGGTATACTCGCATGGCTTCAGATTTTTTCTGAAATGATCTCTTTGATATCCATCATGATTTTGTGAGCCAGGTGCTCGGCCGTAGCCTGACTTTCTGACTCAGAATAAATCCGGATGATGGGCTCGGTGTTCGATTTACGAAGATGCACCCATTCTTTGTCAAATTCAATCTTGACGCCGTCCACAGTATTGATCGGCTGACGCTGGTATTTGTCTCTTATCTCGTGCAATACAAGATCAACATCCATCTCAGGCGAAAGCTCAATCTTGTTTTTCGAAATATGGTAGCTCGGATATTTTGACCGAAGCATCGACACGCTTTTCCCAAACTTGGCCAGGTGGGTAAGAAAAAGGGCGATGCCTACGAGCGCATCCCGACCATAGTGAAGCTCAGGAAGGATCACTCCGCCATTGCCTTCGCCACCAATCACAGCGCCGATTGCTTTCATTTTTTCGACCACATTCACTTCGCCTACGGCAGCCGCTTCGTATTTCTGACCATACTTCTCAGTCACATCTCTTAGCGCTCTGGTGGAGGAGAGGTTTGAAACCGTTGCCCCAGGCTTTTGCGACAGCACGTAGTCGGCGATAGCCACCAGGGTGTATTCTTCGCCGAAAGTATTGCCGTCCTCGCAAATCAGGGCCAGGCGATCCACGTCCGGATCCACCACAATACCCAAATCAAACTGCCCATTTTCTATTTCACCGCAAATGTGGGTAAGGTTCTCAGGCAGTGGTTCAGGGTTGTGAGGGAAATGGCCATTGGGTTCGCCGTAGAAAACTTCGACACGGTCTACTCCCAATTTCTTCAGCAGCATTGGTACTGCTATGCCTCCTGTGGAATTCACTGCATCCACAGCAACGGAGAAGTTGCGTAGCCTGATGGCTTCAACATCTACCATCGGCAGCGCAAGAATTTTTTCGATGTGTTTTTCTATGGTGCCTTCTCTGAAGGTGTAGCTACCAAGTTTTTTAACGTCAACGAAGTCGAAGGCCTCTTCATCCGCAATCGATAAGATGCGTTCGCCGTCACTTCCAGAGAGAAACTCTCCCTTACTGTTAAGCAGTTTAAGCGCATTCCATTGTATCGGGTTGTGGCTGGCAGTGATGATGATTCCACCCCCTGCGCCTTCTTCCACCACCATCATTTCAACGGTCGGTGTAGTTGAAAGCCCGAGGTCAATGACATCGATGCCAAGCGACTGTAATGTAGACGCCACGAGGCTGGAGACGATTTCGCCGGAAATCCGTGCATCTCGCCCGATCACCACCATTGGATGAGCCTTTTGTGTCAATAGCCACTGGCCATAGGCTGCTGCAAACTTAACAGTATCCAGAGGAGTCAAGCCGTCGCCAACTTTGCCGCCGATCGTTCCTCTGATTCCAGATATTGATTTAATTAAAGTCACTTTTCCAGGTTTAGTTACTTGCGGGCGCAAATTTACTGAAAAAATACCGTGATAAGATGGTAGAATTCAAAGATAATGCCTGGTTGTAGGGTAGATGTTGTCGTTAATCGATTTAACGCCTTAAAATTTCGACAAAACTTTATTGACTTCAGAGTCTGGATTGCCTCCTGCCGGATCAGCGCAAGCATCTCCGGGTTGTAGGTTCTTACCACAATAGCCGCAGGTCACACCCTCCTTATTTAGAAAAGGGCTCTGTGAGGCACAAGTGCCCTTGAACTCTCCATTTTTTAAAAATATCAGCCGTACTGACATCAAAATGAAGAACAGTGCTATAAATCCAATTCCCAATAAAACTGTTACCATGGCATTCTATATCTTTATGCAAAGAAAAAAGAGCGGTTTTACAATACCTAATCAGCCGCCTGTTTGTTGAACAAGTCGCCACAAAGGAAAATTCATTTGATGGAAAAAATACCAGCCCCGGATTTACGAAGAGAGGAAAAACTGAAAGCCTTTGACCGCTTGCTTACCATTATGGACGAGCTTCGTGAAAACTGCCCCTGGGATAAAAAACAGACCTTTGAAACGCTCCGCCACCTGACGATAGAGGAAACTTATGAGCTGTCGGATGCCATTCTGGAGGGAGATAAAGATGAAATCAAAAAAGAGGTGGGCGATTTAATGCTTCACCTGGTATTTTATTCAAGAATCGGGTCGGAAACTGGCAGCTTTGATGTGGCCGATGTCATCAACTCTTTATGTAAAAAGCTGATCAACCGGCATCCGCATATTTATGGCGATGTGGTGGCTGAGAATGAAGAAGCTGTCAAGCAAAACTGGGAGAAGATCAAGCTAAAGGAAAAGGGCAACAAGTCTGTATTGGGTGGTGTGCCCAAAACATTGCCGGCGCTGGTGAAAGCGATAAGAATTCAGGACAAAGCCAGGGGAGTTGGTTTTGACTGGGAAGAGAAGCAGCAGGTGTGGGAGAAGGTAGAAGAAGAGATGCAGGAATTCAAAGAAGAATTCAATGTGAGCGGCGAAAAGGAAATTGATAAAGAGAAGGCACAAGGTGAATTTGGCGATTTGCTTTTTTCGCTCGTCAACTATGCAAGGTTCATAGATATTGATCCTGAGGAGGCTTTGGAGCGAACCAATAAGAAGTTCATTAAGCGATTTCAATACCTGGAGCAGGAGTCGGCCAAAGACGGTAAGAGCCTCGGAGAAATGACGCTGGCAGAAATGGATAAGTATTGGAACCGGGCGAAGAAATTGTGATCCGGTTAAAAATGGTTAATTTGATATAGCTTATCACACTAACCTACTTACTATGAAAACACTTAAAATCAATCACTGGGCGATTTTGGTCATTGTTGTGCTTGGTCAGGTTATTCCTGCCCTTTGGTATGGGATGTTTGCAGAAACCTGGATGCGGCTTAATAATCTTACCGAGGCCGATGTGATGTCGGGTGGTTCCACCCCCTACATTTCGAGTGTAATTACAGCCGTTGTTTTTGCCTATGTGCTGGCATGGCTCTTTAAAAGAATGAATGTTGAGTCGGCCGTCGATGGTGCTAAAACGGCTTTTGTCATGGCCATTTCGTTTTCGCTGCTCATGCACATGACAGTAAATTTCTTTTCGATGAGACCCTACGGTTTAGCCTGGGTCGACGGGGGAGCGGATCTTATAGTTTGGACACTAGCAGGCACTATTTTGGGTGGCTGGAGAAAGTACGAAAACTAGCTCCCAGGAATGTTGCTGCAGCCTGATATGCCCTATACCGAGTTTCGTCCGGACTTCAGGCTGCAACAGTTTGTAGAATGCTACTGGTGTGTCAAAAGTGTCACGCAGCCCAATGGCTTCAGGCCCGTGTTTCCCGACGCCTGCTCTGACATTATTTTCAACTTCTCTGCCCCACTTCTCTATGAGGAAGGTGGCGCAATTTCACATAACACGTTTCAGTCATTTTATGTAGGCATCCAAACCACACCTATTTTCACTAGGGCAGGTGGTGCCACAGACTTATTAGGCATTCGGTTTAAAAACCAGGGAGCCTGGAGGTTTCTGAGGCGTCCCCTGGCGGAATTTAGCAACAGGACTGCCTCACTCAAGGAACTGGATGAGGGTGATTTGCACAACCTGACAGAGCAAATGGCATTTTTATCTGTTCCTGAAAGAATCAAAATAATTGAACTTCGTTTGCTTGCGAGGTTGGGAAATGAGCCCGGGTGGGACATGGCGGATCAGTTCTTCAGCAGCCCCTCAGGTTCGATCCAAGGATTTTGCAGGGCAAATAACCTGAGCGAGAGAACGCTGGAAAGAAGATCACGGGAAAGGCTAGGTGTGTCCCCAAAAATGTACCAGCGCATCGTTCGCTTCAGAAGGGCCTCCGGGAAGCTTTCAGGCTTCGATGGGTCGTTGATGGAATTTGCCTGGGATATGGGCTACTACGATCATGCTCACCTTGCCAAAGATTTCCGGGAATTTGGGCACTTTTTGCCATCCAGTCTTGTGCATTAATTTGTCAATTGTCGGGTTTTTACAAAAGTTGATGAGCTGGCTAGCCCTAACTTGTGGCCACATTAAAACCATTAGAATATGCAAAAATTTCAACAGCTTTCACCAAACATGATGGTCGCAAGTGTGGAGGAGTCCATGGCTTACTATTCGACAATTTTTGGCTTTACGGAGGGGCCGAGCGTGCCTGCCCCGAGCGGAGACCTTCAATGGGGCATGGTGATGCATGGAGCGGTGCAGCTCATGTTTCAGACCGCTGAAAGCATTGGCGAAGATCTACCGGGTTTCAATACTGAAAAAACCGGCGGCAGTCTGTCGCTATTCATAGAGGTGGACGATGCCGCTGCACTGTTTCGGGAGGTAGAGGGAAAGGTGGAGCTTTTTATGCCACTAAAAGACACCTTCTATGGCAAACGGGAATTTGGCATCCGTGACCTCAACGGATACCTGTTGGTGTTTGCAAGCGACATCAAGTAACTGGCTAGGTCATCTTGATGGGCAGCTCTTTGCTTCTCTTTCCTGTAGCCGCAAAAACTGCATTGGCCAGGGCAGGTGCAAAAGGTGGGACTGGCGGTTCGCCGACACCTGTTGGCTTTTCGTCACTTTCTACCAGGTGAACAAATATCTCTTTGGCGGCGTCCTGCATGCGGGCTACTTCAAATTGGTCGAAGTTTTTAGCGATTGTTTGGCCATCCTTGAAAGAAATGCCCCCTTTCAGGGCAAGACTGGAGGCAAACGTTCCACCTCCTTCAAACTGGTTTTTCACGGAGTTTTGGTTCACAACAATGCCGCAGTCAACAGCGAAGTGCACTTCCGGAATGGTGAGCTTGCCACTCTCGTCAACCGCCACATGCACCACGCAGGCCACATAGGTAAGGAAGCTGCGATGCGCACAAATTCCCATTCCGTGGCCTTTGGGCAGTTCTTTTCCCCATCCCGACTTTTCCGCAGCGAGCTTAACCACTTTTTTGAGGCGGGCCGTTTTCATCGGAAACTTCTCAACAGGCTCGCCATAGTTGCCAAAGCCTTCCATCAGCTTGTCAAAAGGGATTTCCCTGTCTGACCCTATCAAGTCCAGCAGGTTTTCCACCGGATCCATTTGCCTGACCGTGGCAATTTCATCCACCATGCTGCCAATGGCAAAAGCATGCTGGATATTGCTGACCGACCTGAGCCAGCCAATACGGGTCATGGCCTTTGCTTCATGCGACTGGCACGAGATGTTGGGAATATCAAAAGGCATGTCGACCATGCCGAGCTGGAGCTCATCAAAACTTGGGCCGGTTGCATCTGGTGAGAAAGTACCACCAATGGGTGGGAAAACACTGTGATGCTCCCATCCCGTCACTTTCTTGTTATTGTCTAGCGCTACCTTGATCCGCTGAACGCTACAGGCGTGGAAGAAGTCGTGCTGAATATCGTCTTCTCTTGTCCAAATGATTTTGACGGGAAAGCCACTCATTTGCGAGGCCAGCGCAGCTTCCACGATAAAGTCAGGCTTTGATTTCCGACCAAAACCGCCCCCAAGTAATGTGACATTTACTGTGACATTGGCTTTGTCTATTTTCAACGCCTCAGCCAAAGCATCGTTAGCCCCCTGGGGGTTTTGGGTGGGAGCCCACACTTCACACTTTCCATCTTTAAAATGAGCTACGGCACACGGCGGTTCCATGGGTGCATGAGAAAGATGGGGTATCAGGTAGGTTGAATCTATGGTTTTCGCCGCATTTTTAAAGGATGTCTCCACCGAGCCTTCCTCTCTGTGTACCTGGCCTTTGTTTTTGACCCTGCCCAGCATATCTTTAAAATAGTCGGCTGTGCTGTATTTGGCATTGGGGCCAAAGTCCCATTCTACTTCCAGCGCATCCCGCCCTTTAATGGCCGCCCAGGTGTTGTCAGCAACCACAAGAAGGCCACCCAAAGGAGCGTTTATTCCGCCCGGGAAAGCAGTGAAAGGCATTTCAAATACCTTTTGCACGCCGGCTACCTGCATGGCTTTGTCTGCATTGAAGGCTTTTACCTTTCCTCCAGCCACCGGGCAACGGAGTACCGTGGCATATTTCATGCCAGCTACCTTTTTGTCCAGGCCAAACCCGCCCCTGCCAGTAATAATGTCTTCAATGTCTACTATTGGTGTAGACTTACCGATGTATTTCCACTCTGACTTTTTCTTTAGGGTGATTTTGTCTTCGGCTGGCATTTCCAGTTTTGAGGCTGCTTCTGTTAACTCGCCAAAGCCCAACTTTTTGCCACTACCTTCATGCACCACTTCGCCGTTTTTTGCCTTACATTCCCCAACAGGCACCCCCCACTCGTTGGCGGCGGCCTGCTCCAGCATCATTCGGGCTGAGGCTCCTGCTTTGCGCATTGGCTCAAAAAACATTCGCACCGAAAACGACCCGTCTGTATTTTGGTTCCCGTACCGGGCTTCGTCTCCAATGGCCTGCACCACCTTCACTTTGCTCCAGTCGGCTTCCAGCTCGTCGGCTACCACAAGAGGCAATCCCGTACGAATACCGGTTCCCATCTCCGACCTGTGCGCCACTATAGTCACCGTGCCATCACTGTTCACCGTCAGGTAAACATTGGGGGAGAAAGGAATGCCACTATCTTTCTTTTTCGAAGGAGAGCACCCCATCTGCATTCCTATAATGATGCCTGTGGCGCTGATGCCGCTAATTTTCAGAAAAGAGCGACGATCAACTTTTTTAATGATGGATGCTTCCAGGGGAGTGCTTAGGGGCTTCATAGACAGTGTTTTTGGGAATAATAAAGCTAGTTAAAATATGGTGAAAAGATGAAGGGCGTACGAATTTTTCTGGGAGACGCTCTTCAACCCAAATCAGATCAAAGAATTTCTTCTTTGAATATCATTCAGTTTTTTAGGAACCAAGGCGAGCGTAATAGAACTTTTAAATGAGGAGGGGCGAGTATTCTCCCAAATTTTTGCCAGAAGTACAATAAACATTTATGCTCCATTGCGCTTACATTTCACTACCATATTTGTTATATTTAATCTAGTCTTGGACTGCCCAAACTTGGATTTATAACGAGTTTTACTAACATTGCAGAGTTCTACCTACTTGAAAATGAAAGTGCTTTCGTCTAGCTATGCCAATGATAACGAACTTCTGGAGGCTTTCCAGAGGGGAGAAAAAGACGCATTCATCGTCATATACGAACGGTTTTGGAATAGGATTTTTTTAATAGCCTACAAAAGCACACGAAACAAGGAGGTGTCTGAAGACCTTGTTCAGAACCTGTTTCTTAAATTTTGGGACAAAAGAGATTTGCTGCATATAAAGCAGATCGAAGCTTATTTGCACTCTTCCATTCGGAACAGCGCAATCGACTATATCCACAGCCAGGTAGTAAGGAATAAATATCTCGACTACCTTAAAGTTTCGCCTCCTGTCAACGAGAATAACACAGATCGCATGATGGCGGTAAGTGATCTTTCGAAGCAGATAGAAGAAGGGCTTACTCAGCTGCCCGAAAAGTCAAGATGTATTTTTAGGATGAATCGGCTTGACCATTCACCGGTGGAAGAAATTGCACAAAAACTCAAAATTTCGGAAAAGGCGGTTCAGTACCACCTGACAAAATCTCTGAAGGTCATGCGCCTCTATTTGAAGAGTATTATTTTTAGTCTGCTGCTTATTTTTCTGGGCTAGGCTTTGCCAGAGAACTCACCCCATTATTGCGACTTCAATCCAGCGAACACAATAAATCTCAATTATTTTCCCCTCCCTTTTAGGAAAAACAGGGAGTTGCCCGTCTAGTTGGTAGGCGTGGACAATATTTAAACAATTAGTATATCCTTTTTTGATGCCGGGCGTGCGCCATGAAAATGAAACAAAAAGAACTTGAACAATTGCTAAAACGCTATTTGAAAGACAGTAGCTCTGAGGTTGAAAGGCTTGAAGTAGAAAGGTGGTTTGAAGATATAAGTAGTAACGACATTGATTTGAGCGAATCTGAGAAAATTGAAATAAAGGACAGAATACTTGCGAGAATTCTGGCGGCCAGGGAACAGGGAGGGAGCGAGTCTGCCTTTCGGGGTCGGCAGTTGATATTCAGAGTGGCTGCTTCGCTTCTGTTGATGATCGCCTCTTTTGTTGCCTACCAACAGCTGTCTCAGGGAGAACTTGAAACTATTGCTGTCGCTACTCTACCCGTTAGTGATGAGGTTGTAGTTGAGAATAATTCGAAAGGTACCAGGGAGGTTTGGCTTCCAGATGGCACCCAGGTGATACTAAAAGGAGAAAGCAAGATCAGCTACGCCAGGCAATTTTCGGGAAAGAAGAGGGAGGTAAACCTTGTAGGCGAGGCATTTTTTGATGTGATCAGAAACCCTGACCGACCGTTTTTTGTATACAGCGGCAATATCGTTACCAGGGTGCTGGGCACAAGTTTCAGCATGGTGGCACCTGAAAATGCTTCTACAATCGAAGTAAATGTGGTGTCGGGAAGAGTGTCGGTTTACGAGTCGGAAGAGGACGAAACCGATGAGACCGACCAGAAGAAGGTGAAGAAAGGTGTTATCCTCACCAGAAACCAAAAGGCGACCTTCTTTGTCAAAGAAACTCATCTGGTTACCTCACTGGTTGAACAACCCAGGCCGGTAAAAGTGCCAACGAGAGAAAACAAGTTATTGGTATTTGAAGACAATACCCTGAGCGAGATCGCCTCCAAACTTGAGGAGAATTACTCGATAGAGTTTGTGATGGAAAATGCATCAATCAGCAACTGTACTTTCACCGGAGACCTGTCCGACATGTCTCTTTACGATCTATTATCTGTGATCGGGAAGTCGGTTGGGGTTGAGTACGAAGTGATGGGCACTAAAATTCTTCTGAATGGAGAAGGCTGCCAGAAACCAATTATTAACTAAAAAGATAAATTATATGAAACAGAAATCTACATAGAAAATGACCTCTGGTACCACGAGTACCTTTGGAGCCAGCCCCTTTTTGAGGATCCGTGAGGTAAAGAAAAGGGCTAAAAAAAAGTGCACTACCCTACAAACTTACATACTTATGAAACTACTAAACCTACTTCATGCAAGGAGAAAGTACTTTTCTCAGGGCATGAAGATATTTGTTACCCAAATGGTTGTCGTTGCATTGTCAACATCCATTTCGTCGGCCAATGAGCTCATTGGCCAGGCACTGTTGGACAAGGAGGTATCTCTCAAAGCTGAGGATGTCGAACTTAAAAGTGCCATTTCAGAAATTGAAAGAATTGCCAACGTAAAATTCGCTTACAGCCCCAAGCGAATCAAAGACAGGCAAAAGGTGTCCGTTGATGTTGAGAACAAGAAGTTGAGTGAAGTACTTGACGGAATGCTACAGCCGCTCGACATTTCCTACGAAGTTATTTCAGATAGGATTTCGCTCTATAAGCCTGAAACAATTAGGGGCCCCGAGAAGGCATCTGCTGAAAATGAAATCCTGAACCCTGAATTCACAGTATCAGGTGCTGTGAAGGACGAAAATGGCCAATCACTTCCCGGTGTGAACGTGGTCGAGAAAGGAACCACCAACGGTACTATCACGGACGCTGACGGTGGATACAGGTTGAGCGTTACAGACGAAAATTCAGTTCTGGTATTTTCTTTTATTGGCTTTGCTACGCAAGAAGTAATCGTAGGTGGCAGGTCGTCCATTGCAGTAACCCTGGCTACCGACACCAAAACACTTGGCGAGGTAGTAGTTGTTGGCTACGGAGAACAAAAGAAGGTAACTGTTACCGGATCAGTCGTTTCTGCCAAAGGAGTTGACCTTGTAAAGTCGCCTGCTGTTGATCTTTCGAACTCTCTTTCTGGCCGTCTGCCTGGTTTGGTCGTGATTCAAACAAGCGGCGAGCCTGGTAACGATGGTGCTCAAATCAATATCAGAGGTATCAACACCTTAGGAAACAGTTCTCCCCTCATCGTTATTGATGGTATTCCTGACAGGGATGGTGGACTGGGTCGTTTGTCACCTCAGGATGTCGAATCTATTACGGTATTGAAAGATGCTGCCGCCGCAATTTACGGTGCAAGAGCTGCCAATGGTGCCATTATCGTAACCACCAAAAGGGGCACAACCGGAAAGCCAACAGTCTCTTATGACTTTAACCAGGGCTGGGCTCAGCCTACGGTAATTCCCGACATGGCAAGTGCTCCTGAGTACGCCGAAATCATGAACCAGCTGCCCATCTACAAGTCGATTCCGGCAAGTGAATGGGAGGCAGCGTGGCAGGGAATTCAGCAAAGCGGGACTTTTACCTCTCCTTCGACTGGAACGTCACTAAGTGCTCAATTCAGCCCTTCTGATGTACAAAAGTACAAGGACGGTTCTGATCCGTGGGGCCACCCTGACACCGACTGGTTTGGAGATGCTTTCAGAACCTGGACGCCACAAAACAGGCACAACCTTCAGGTGAGCGGGGGGACAGAAAATGTCAAATACCTTACCTCTATTGGTGTTGTAAATCAGGATGCCTACTATAAGAACTCTGCCACTAACTACCAGCAGTACAACCTCAGGCTGAACCTTGATGCGAAGATCAATAAGTATATCAGCACGCAAACAGGCATCATGTTCAGAGAGGAAGTGAGAAACTTCCCTACAGAGTCAGCCGGATCAATTTTTAGAATGTTGATGAGGGGTCGCCCGACCGAGCCTGAAGTATGGCCCAACGGCCTTCCTGGTCCAGATATTGAAAATGGCCAAAACCCATACGTGGTTACTACCAATGCCACTGGTTATGTAAAGAACCCAACCGATTATATTCAGACCAACTCAAGGGTTGATATCACTAACCCATGGGTAGAGGGGCTTACTTTTACGTTGCAGGGCTCAGTTGACAAGCAAATCGACAGAAACAAAAGATGGCAGACGCCATGGTACCTGTATACCTGGGATGGTTCTGGAACGGGACCTAACGCTTCCAATTTACAAAAGTCGCTGAGGTCAACGTTTACAGATCCGAGGTTGTATATGTCGGAAGAGGCTATTCTTAATACCAATATTACGGGTATGCTGGCGTACGAAAAGACGTTCGCTGATGACCACACCATTAATTTGATGGCTGGTATTACTAAAGAATCCTTCCGGAGGGATTTCTTTTCAGCTTACAGAAGAAACTTCATTTCTCCTGCGCTTGATCAACTATTTGTTGGTGGAAATGATGCGCAGAGTACTGGCAGTGAGGGGTACGAAAGGGCTCGTTTGGGTAATTACGGAAGAGCTGCTTACAACTACAAAGAAAAGTATCTGGCGGAGTTTATCTGGAGATATGATGGTTCGTATATCTTCCCTGAGTCGGACAGATTTGGCTTTTTCCCCGGAGTATTGGCGGGCTGGAATATTTCGAATGAAGACTTTTTCCAGAACAATATCAGCTTCATCAACTTCCTGAAGATTCGTGGTTCGTACGGTCAAATGGGTAACGACCAGGTGTACTTCAACGGCAATCTTCAAGAGTTTGCTTATCTCGATGCCTATGGATTTGGTGAATACCCTATTAATAGTCAGGTGGTAAAGACCCTTGTTGAAAGACAATTAGCTAACCCTAGCTTTACCTGGGAGAGAGCCAACAACCTGAACATCGGACTTGATGGAACCATGTTGAATGGAGCGCTGACCTTTGCATTCGAGTATTTCTATAATAAAAGAGATCAGATATTGATTCAGAAGACTGGATCAACACCATCATCTTCAGGTATTGCCGACCTACTCCCTCCGGTAAATGCTGGAAAAGTGGATAATAAAGGGTTTGAGTACACAGTTGGATACAACAATGTGGCAGGTGGCTTGACTTATTCGTTTGGCATCAATGGTGGTTACTCACGAAACAAGGTGGTATTCATGGACGAAATCCCGGGGGCACCAGCTTATCAGCTTCAGGAGGGAAAACCATATGGTGCGTATTTAGTTTATGAGTCTGATGGAGTTTTTCGGGATTTGAGTGATATCAATGACAACACCCTTGACTACAGTGCAGTAACACCTCAATTGATCCCTGGTGATATGAAGTTCAAGGACATCAACGGAGACGGCAAAATAGACGGCGATGACCAGACAAGGCTGGATAAAACCAATACGCCAACTTTCAACTTTGGTGCAACAATGAATTTCCAGTACAGGAATTTCGACCTGTCTCTATTGTTCCAGGGGGCTATGGGAGCGATGCTGAGGTTGTCTACAGAGTCGGGAGATATTGGTAACTACCTGAAGTATAGCTATGACAATCGCTGGTCAATTGACAATCCAAGCAGTACTGACCCGAGATTGGCAAGTAGGGGCGACACTTACTTTACTGGCGGAAACTATGGGAATAACACTTACTTCCTGCTTAACAAGAACTACCTGAGACTAAAGAATATCGAACTCGGGTATAATTTTCCATCAAGCATTGGTGAGCGAATTGGCATCAGCAACTTCCGTTTGTATGTGAATGGCCTTAACCTGATCACCTTTGGGTATCTGAACAAAAACGGAATATTTGACCCCGAATCGACCAATCAGGCCGGTACCTACTATCCGCAGGCAAGGGTAATCAACACCGGACTTCGTTTAACCTTTTAAAGAGAATGATGATGAAAAGAATAACGATAACAATATGGGTGTTTGCTGTGGGCATGATGCTTCCCATGGCATGCAACACCGATTTCTTGAATACAGAGCCTCTTGATAAGATCTCCAGCGACTTGACCTGGAGCGACGGCCCATTGGCTGAAGCATTTGTTTACAATGTTTATGCCTCACTGGGATATGGAGGCTTTGAAGAACAGATGCTTGCTGCCTACACGGATGAAGCCATGTTTACGCACGCTGGCAGAAATATCAATCCCTTCACTGAAGGAGCTGAGAGCCCTGCCAACCTGGCCTGGATGAGTCCAACGTATGAGTGGAACAATATGTACCTGGCTATCAGAAAGGCCAATGTGGCTATTGAGAACCTCCCAATTTCGACTTTCGACAACGAGGACTTAAAGGACAGGCTTCTGGGAGAGGTGTATTTTCTGAGGGCCTATTACTACCATCAGTTGTTGAGGTTTTATGGCGGAGTTCCTATTATCGATAGGCCTTATGGTCTCGATGAGGACTATACCATCGCCAGAAGCTCATTTGCAGAATGTGTAGACTTTATTGTAGGTGACCTTGATCAGGCAATTACCTTACTTGATGGGAAACCTGAAACTCCCGGCAGAACATCGAAGATTGCGTCGATGGCCCTAAAGGCAAGGGTATTGATCTACGCAGCAAGCGATCTGCATGATATTCCTACTGCCTCAGGTTCAGTGTCTGGGCTTACTGACCTTCATGGTTATACCAGTGGAGATCAAACTGCCAGATGGACAGCAGCGAGAGCGGCAGCCAAAGCAGTGATGGATGCAGGAAGCGGTTACAAACTAGACCTTACTGCACCTGTTTCTGCTGATCAGGGAAAAGCGAACTATGTAGCCCTTTCTTACGGTGGCGGTAGTGCGGTTGCCGATGCTTCTGCAGCAGTGGAGTTGATTTTTCAGAGAACGCAGACTCCTTTGTACACAGTCGAAAACAACTGGCCCCTGGGTGGCATCCATTTTGGCATCAATAATGGCCCGAACGGCTATCACAACTGGGCCGGTAACACCCCAATTCAGCAGCTGGTAGATGACTATGAAATGATGGACGGCTCTAAGTTTGACTGGAATAATGCATCCCATGCGAGTGCTCCCTACGACGACCGTGACCCGAGATTGTATGCCACTGTTTTGTACGACGGAGCGGGCTGGAAGCCGAGACCATCCGACGTAGCCGGCATTGATCCGGTGGATCAGATCCAAACGGGTTACTATGATGATGGTGATGGCGGAATTATCAACGGAGTGGATACCAGAGAGTCTCCAATCGAGAACTGGAATGGTAGCCGTACTCACTACTACGTAAGAAAGTTTATCGATTCTGATCCGGCAGTGGTTGACAACCAGTCTGGTGCTCAGGTGGTTCCCTGGCCATTTATCAGGTACACCGAAATGGTGCTAAACTACATTGAAGCGTCTATAGAGTTGGGTGATGAGGCTGAAGCCAGGAACTGGCTCAACAAAATACGTTTCAGAGTAGGCATGCCAGCCGTGACCGACACAGGTGATGCCCTGAGAGATCGGTATCGGAACGAAAGGCGGGTAGAACTTGCCTATGAGGAACACCGGTATCACGACGCCAGAAGGTGGTTGATTGCACCAACAACGCTTGGTAGGGGTATCAAGGACATCCAGGTGGAGGCAACCCTGAAACCAGGGGCTACACCCCATGTGCCGTATCGTTACGACCCGGCGGTGTATGACTACACATATACTCCGCAGGCTAATACAGAAAATGAAACCCGTGCCTGGGTGGATAAGATGTATTTCCGCCCCATAAGCAGGGGAGAAATCAACAGAAATGATAAACTAGTTCAGAATCCGGGATACTAAAGTTTCAGTAAGTTGTATCTAAGTTTTAAAAACCTATGCCGGAGTATTTCGGTGTAGGTTTTTATATTTTTGTTTAAGACCGATCCACATGCTTAACAACTCCACTCTATTTCTATTGGCGATTTTTACTGTAGCACTCCAAAGCTGCAAAAGCGAAGTAAAGGAGGAGCCAAAGAAGCCCGTAGTGTCTGATGTTCCGCCTCTCTTCAAATTGCTTCCCCAGCAGGAAACAGGAGTAGATTTTATCAACCAGCTTGAGGAAGGATTAAATACCAACATCCTCATGTACGAATACTTCTACAACGGGGGTGGCGTAGCGGCGGGCGACATCAATGGTGACGACTTGATTGACCTTTATTTCACCTCTAATATGGGAGAAAGCAAGCTTTACCTGAATGAGGGAGGTCTGCGTTTCAAAGACATTACTGCTGCGGCAGGTGTTGGCGGTCGGCCAGGGCCCTGGAAGACGGGCGTAGCCATAGCTGATGTGAATGGCGATGGCAAGCTGGATATTCATGTTTCTTACTCGGGCCAAATGAAGGAAGAAAGTCGGCAAAACCAGTTGTTCATCAATATGGGCAACGATGCTAACGGAATGCCCACGTTCGAAGACCAGGCGAAGGAGCTTGGACTGGCCAGTGCAGGCTACAGCAACCAGATTTACTTTTTCGACTACGACAGGGATGGTGACCTTGATGCATTGTTGCTCAACCACAACCCGAGTTCCATGCCTGTTCTCAATGAAGTGAAGACGGCCGAAATCTTAAAGGTAGACGATGAGCTGAGGGGAGTAAGGCTTTTCAGGCAAACCAACGGCCATTTTGATGATGTGACTGCCACGGCAGGCATCAGCAGCTCGGCACTCACCTATGGGCTGGGCGTTGGCATTTCCGACATCAACAACGATGGTTGGCCAGATATCTATATTTCCAACGACTATGCAGTTCCCGATTTCCTTTACATAAACAATGGAAACGGAACCTTTACCGATAAGCTGAAGGAAAGCGTGGGTCACAACAGCCAATTTTCGATGGGCAACGATGTGGCCGATATTAACAACGATGGCTGGAACGACATAGTGACCCTCGATATGCTGCCTGAGGATAACTTCCGTCAGAAGTTACTGCTCGCTCCTGACAACTACTCCAAGTTTGAATTGAATATCAGGTCGGGTTTTCACTATCAGTACATGCGCAACATGCTGCAGTTGAGCAATGGAAATGACCTTACAGGGAACCCCACTTTCAGCGAGGTGGGGCAAATTGCAGGCATTTCCAATACCGACTGGAGTTGGGCAGCCCTGTTAGCCGATTTTGACAACAACGGTTGGAAAGACCTTCATGTGACCAATGGGTATTTCAGGGACTATACCAACCTGGATTTCATCAAATACATGGACGACTTTGTGAAGAGCAAGGGCAGACTGCAGCGGGAGGATGTGCTGGAAATCATCAGCCACATGCCGGCCTCCAATGTGGTCAACTATATTTTTTCAAACGTTGATGGGCTGAATTTCACTAACCAGACGCAAGCATGGGGATTGAACCGGCCGTCTAACAGCAACGGGGCTGCCTATGCCGATCTTGACAACGACGGCGACCTCGACATCATCGTTAACAACATCAACCAGCCTGCATTTATCTATCGAAATGAAGCTGACAAAGACCCTGACAACCATTACCTCGACATCAAGCTCCTGGGCGAAACGCCCAACACCCAGGGATTAGGCGCAAAAGTGACCGTTTCCATCAAGGGCAAACAGCAGTCGGTGGAGCAAATAACTGCCAGGGGTTATCTGTCGTCTGTGTCGCCCGTTCTTCATTTCGGGCTCGGGGAAGCTGCCAATGTCGATACGCTGATTGTGCGTTGGCCAGAAGGAAAGATGCAGGTGCTTACCAACATTGCAGGCAATCAGGTGTTGACTTTGTCGGAGAGCGATGCCTCGGAAGCTTCGATGCCGGCCAAAGCCATAAAGTCACTTTTTGTGGAGACCACCTCTCCAATCAATCACCAGGACAAGCCGCTTAATGCCAACGACTTTAAAAGGCAAACGCTGCTGATCAACCAACTGTCTTTTGGAGGGCCAGCTATGGCCATAGGGGATGTAAATGGCGATGGCCTCGAAGATTTATTTGTTGGTGGAGGCGTAGGTCAGCCAGGCGAATTGTGGCTGCAAAGTGCAGGCGGTAATTTTCGCAAAAAATCGCAAGCGGCTTTTGACCTTGACAGTGCCAGCATGGATGCGGATGCCGCTATGTTCGATGCCAACAATGACGGTCATATTGATATTTACGTGGCCAGTGGGGGATACCACACTTTCACATCAAATAATGTAGAGCTCCTCGATCGGTTATACGTCAACGATGGAAAGGGCAATTTCAGAAAAGACAAAGATGCCCTGCCCCAGGTAGGCGGCAGCAATGCGACAGTGGCAGTGGCTGACGTGGATGGAGATGGCGACGACGACATTTTTGTGGGCGGGCGTGTCGTGCCTGGAAGGTATCCTGAGGCTCCGCAAAGCTATCTGCTGATCAATAACGGGGCAGGTAAGTTTTCTGATCAGACAGCCTCGCTCGCAACGGGCATCGAAAGATTGGGTATGGTCACCGATGCCACCTGGGTTGACATTAACAGCGACGGCAGGGAGGACTTGATCATTGTGGGTGAATGGCTGCCCATCACGGTATTTGAAAATACTGCCAATGGCTTTTTGCTCGCAACGGAGAAGTACTTTGACAAATCATACAAGGGATGGTGGAATACGCTCACCATAGCAGACATTAACGGTGACGAGGTTGCCGATTTGCTGGTGGGTAACGTCGGGATAAACACGCAGTTTGGCATCTCCGAAACCACGCCAGCAGAGATTTACTTCGACGACTTTGACAATAACGGATCTGTCGATCCCATTTTTTGCTACTTCGTGCAGGGCAAAAGCTACCCAAGTGCTACCAGAGATGAGTTGCTTGACCAGCTCAGCTCGTTTCGCCGAAAATTCAACAGCTACAAGAGCTATGCTGGTGTAACGTTGGTTGACATTTTCTCGCCGGAAGAGATTGAGAATGCCGGTCATATGCAGGCCAACTTTGCCAAGACCTCTGCCTTTATCCGGCAATCTGGTGGCAAGTTTATCGAGAAAGCATTGCCCATTGAGGCGCAATACTCACCTGTTCACACTATCACCGTGTTCGATTATGACGCTGATGGAAAGAAAGACATTTTACTTTGTGGCAACAACAGCTACAGCAAGCTGCGTGTAGGGAAATTTGACGCCAATTACGGTGCGCTGTTCAAAGGCAAGGGAAATGGTGAATTTGCCTATGTGAGCCAGCCGGGTTCTGGTTTCAATCTGAAGGGCGATGTGCGCAGCGTAGTGCAAGTTGACAAGTTCCTGCTGTTTGGGGTTTGCCAGGGAAAAGTGAAAGCTTATACTTTTAATGACTAAAAAAATCATTGAAGACTTATGGAACGCTTGACTAACCAT
Source organism: Imperialibacter sp. (assembly GCF_040222815.1). GTDB lineage: Bacteria > Bacteroidota > Bacteroidia > Cytophagales > Cyclobacteriaceae > Imperialibacter. The sequence continues at coordinate 101,476 of NZ_JAVKCH010000037.1, forward strand.
TTTTTCCGCCTTTGCTCAATAGTGGCCATAGTAATTGTTTGTGGCTGTTCCGCTGGCAAGAAGAAAATTTTTACGCCGCAGGAAGTGGCTACGGGGTGGGCCGATTTATCGATTTACATTACAAAAAACACTCCCTCCAACTCACCTACTTATGCCTCACGATGCTTTGGCTATATAGGGCTAACGATGTATGAGTCCGTTGTGAACGGGTACCCGTCTTATCACAGCATGGCTGGTCAGTTGAATGGTTTGGAAGCATTGCCGATTCCCGAGACAGGGCTGGAATATGATTGGCTCATTGCTCTCAATGCCGGACAGGCATCTATCATCAAACGCATTTATAACCAGACCTCCGACGAAAACAAATCAAAAGTTGATTCTCTTGAGGCGTTATTTTTTGAGCAGATTTCTGACCAAGTCGACAGCGAAGTAGCAGACCGCTCGGTCATGTACGGAAAAAGTGTGGCCGACGCTATCTTTGAGTGGTCAACAACCGATGGCGGGCACCGGGGCTATCTGAAAAACTTCGATAAAAATCTTAAGCTGCCCACAGGTGAAGGCCGCTGGGAGCCGCCATTGTATGCACAGTCGATAAGCCACTATCCACTGCACCCGCACTGGGGTGATAATCGCACCTTTGTAGCAAAAAACAGCCTTATTCCGACCCCAGAATTGATTCCGCACGATACAACACCGGGCTCTCCCTACTACACACAATTCATAGAGGTATACGAAAAGGACAAAGAGTTGACACAGGAGGAAAAGGAAGCGGCACTATGGTGGGGCGACGATCCGGCCGATACATTCACGCCACCTGGGCACTCTTATTATATAGCTACTGCGGTGATCAAGGCTAAAAACCCCGAACTGATCAAATGCGCTGAAACCTACGCCAAAATGGGGATTGCTGTAGCCGACGCATTCATTGAATGCTGGAAGTGGAAGTACGAGCATGTGTCGGAGCGGCCGTCAAGTTTTCTTAACCACCACGTGGAGCCCGCCTGGGTGTCATTTTGGCCAGATCCGCCATTTCCTGCGTTTCCATCGGGGCATGCTACCAACGCTGGAACCGCCGCCACTATTCTTATTTATCAGTTTGGTGAGAGGTTTTCATTTACCGACAGTTCTCATGTCGGTCGCAAGCGGGATGAAGTTAGAAACGTGGACTTTAAGCCACGTCACTTTGACTCGTTTTGGGAGGTTGCCGAGGAGACTGCCAACTCAAGGTTTTATGGAGGAATCCATTCTCATTACGACAATGAAGTAGGGCTAACCGAGGGGGCCAGAATCGCCGAGAATGTGAATGCACTGATTTGGAAAAACGAATAGAGTCGCCTGTGAACACAATAGTAAATAACTTGAAGGTTATATGGTTGGTTTGCCTTGCTCTGGCGTCTTTTGCAGCACAGGCTCAGCTGAGCTTCAAGGACGTAACAGACGAGGCTGGCATCGGCCATCATCAGTTTGTGGTATATGAAGGGATGTTCGGCGGAGGCATTTGTGTGTTTGATTTCAACAACGACGGCTGGGACGATTTTTTTATCACCAGCGGAATGGAAACTGATCGCCTTTACCTGAACAGCGGAGACGGCACTTTTAAGGACATTTACGCCTCATCGGGCCTGGTTGTTACGGGTGCATACGTGACCCAGGGAGCCGCAAGCGCCGACGTGAACAGAGACGGCTGGATCGATTTGCTCGTCACGACCATTACTTTAAAAGACAGTTCTCAACAAATTCCCCGGGCGGAGAACCTTTTGTTTATTAACAATGGCAATTCAACTTTTCGGGATGCTACCGAAGAGTATCGGTTGAATGATCTTCAATCGTTCAGCACCGGGGCCAGCTTTGGAGACTTCAATCTTGATGGTTATCCTGACATTTATATCGGCAACTACTTTCTGGCCTATGAGGGAAAATTGAGTGCTATCAACGACGCTACGATTGTGAATGCCAGCTCTACAGCAGAGGGGTACCTGCTTGTCAACCACGAGGGCAAATACTTTACAAACGAGTATGCGGACTACGGTCTGAAATTCAGAGGCTTTGGCTTTGGTGGAGTTTTTACCGACTATGACAACGATCACGATCCAGATATTTTCGTTAACCACGACTTTGGCTACAAAGCCACGCCGGACGTGCTGCTGAACAACCAATACCCCGACGACGAGTTTATTGATGTGGCCGAGGAAACAGGCATGGACTTGAAAATCAATTCGATGGGAATTGCCGTTGGGGACTATGACAACAATGGCCTGCTCGACTACTATGTCACCAATATTCGGTTCAACAGGTTTATGGTGAATCAGGGGCCTGGTAAACCATTTGTTGATAAGGCCAGGGAGCTTGGGATGGGCTTTGTGAGCATCAGCTGGGGGGCCAACTTTGCTGACTTTGATCAGGACGGCGATGTCGATCTTTTTGTTGCCAATGGCGATCTCAATCCCAACGACGTGCCCATGGCCAACTTCTTTTTTGAGAATGACAAAGGGGTGTTCACCGACAAGGCCCATTTGCTCGGCCTCAACGACTACGGCGTGGGCCGGGGGTCGGTGGTGTTCGACATGGACAACGACGGAGACCTCGATATTTTATATGTAAGCCAAAAGCCAGTGCTTGACTTCCCCGTGGAGTCCCGCACAAGGCTGTTTCGAAACGACAGCAAGGGCGGCAACTGGCTAAAGGTTAGCCTCAATGGAACCGAATCGGAACTGCACGGCCTCGGGGCCAGGGTGGAGGTAGTGGCCGGCGGCGTGAAAATGATGCGGGAGATTGATGGAGGTTCCAGCCATCTGTCGCAGAATGCATTGTACGCCCACTTTGGTTTGGGCACCCACTCAATAGCCGACTCTGTGATTGTGACCTGGCTGGGTGGAAAAAGGCAAGTTTTGTTGAATCAGCCGGCCAACCAGTTACTTGTGGTCACAGAGCCGGAGAGCAAAGGCCTGGGTTGGCCGATGACCGTCGGCTTTGGTTTTGTAACTGCCCTGGTGGCAGCCTGGGCGGTAAGGAGATTTACTTCAAAATAGCGCTCGCCCAAAAACATAGCTATGTTTTACCCTAAACATAGTTAACATTCATCTCAAACATAGCCATCTTTGGGTCTAAACATAGCTATGTTTGAGATGAATTGTAGCTATAAATGAAGTCGATGATAGCTATGATTTTGGAACGGCGCCTTGAGAGCAATAAATCACTCTTTTTTTGGCCATAAGCTGGCCTGCATATTGCCTAGTTCTTAATGATTCTCCACGTGCTGGATAGCTCTCCATTTGTAAGGGTAAGCAGGTAGGTTCCAGCCGACATCCCATCAAACGGGATTTCAACTTTTCCTTGCTGGCTCGTCAAACGTCCTTCCTTGACCTTTTGACCGGTAGTAAGTGTCAGGGCATAAGACACCTGAGTGATGCTTCCTGGTAATTCTATTGAAATGAAGCTCTCCGTAGGGTTGGGATACACCTTGATTAGCGCAGTTAGCTCATTCCCCAACCCCGTAACCTCTTCCACCACCAGCGTCCTAACGACCCCCTCTGCCGCCAGGTAGTTTTCATCGCCTCCCTGGGTAGCTGTTATGGAAGTTGTACCACTTCCGGTTATGGTCAAAGTTGCTCCTTCAATAGCGGCAATTGTCTCATTTTCAGATTGGAAGGCGACATGCAAGCCAGAAGATGCCTCAGCTACCAGCTCTATTGGTTCGTCGTCGGATTGCAGGATTGGCAGCTCATCGAAAGTGATGGTTTGTGGTGCCTTGGCAACGGTTAATGTTTGTTCAGCAGAAGCGGTGTTGTAATTATCGTTGCCAGCTTGAGAGGCTGTGATGGTTACTGCCCCGGCTTTTACTATCGACGCCGAATTACCTTCAACGCTAACCACAGCTGGGTCTGACGAGGAGAAAGCAACTGGCAAACCAATAGAGGAAGAAGCTGAAAGTTCGAAAGCAGGGTCGCCATACGTTTTGGTGGCCAGTGGTTCAAAAGTAATGGTTTGACCAGCCTTGTTCACCACAAGCGACTGCTCCGCAGAAGCGGCGGCCAGGTAGTTTTCATTCCCGGTTTGGGAGGCGGTGATAGTGGCTGAACCTGGCTTGAGGAGGCTGACATTTGTTCCTTCCACTTTGGCCACGGTTGCGTCACTTGAGGCGTAGGCCAGCGTAAGGTCTGAAGTAGTTGAAGCCGAAAGCGCAAAAGGCTCGTCACCAAATGTCTTTGCTGGGAGCGCTTCAAACGTAATGGTTTGGGCTGCTTTGTTAATGGTCAATGTCTGTGTGGCAGAGGCACTGGAATAATTGTCGTTGCCGACTTGAGAGGCGGTGATGTTAACAGCACCCGCTTTTAAGATGGAGACTGTGCTCCCCTCAACGGAGGCCACAGATACGTCACTTGAGGAAAAGGTTACATCGAGGCCGGAGCTGGCTGTGGCGGATAGCTCGAATGGAGCATCTCCAAATGTTTTTTCTGGAAGGGTTTCGAAGGTTATGGTTTGTTCAACGCCATTGATTGTTAGCGACTGTTGTTTTGAAGCAGCCAAATAAAGGTCATTTTCCAGCACTGAGGCCGTGATCATAACAGTTCCAGCTTTGTGGATAGTGACGGTCTTCCCTTCGATGCTGGCTATTTCGGCATCGGAAGGAGAAAACGAGATTTCCTGGTCTGAGTCCACTGAAGCCATGAGGTCGAAGGGTTCATCGAGGATGGTTTTCGTGGGGAGCTCGGAAAAAGATATTACTGGGTCGGCTTTGGCGCCGGTGCCAGTCAATTCGATTTCAATTAATGGATTGTTCTCATCATTGGTCAAGATGAGTAAAGCAGCAGAGCGAGCACCTGCACCTTTTGGCGTAAAAGTAATGCCAACTTCGCCAGAGCTATTCGGATTTACTTTATCTGAAATCGAAGAAAGGTCGAGCTCAAAATCTTCCGGATTGGTGCCCGCCAGGTCGAATTTGAATGAGCCTGTGAATATGAGAGGGATGTAACCAGTGTTTGAAATTTTTATTATCTGTTTCTCCGACTGATTATTATAGCTGGTTTGCTCGAAGTCAACAGGAAAGCTTGACTGTTGCGGTAACCCGCCAAACTCAAGCCCAACGGTGGCAAACAATATAGGGAGGCGCCATGGAGTCCGAACGTTATTTTTTTGAGCCTCCAGATATAGATTTTTCCCTTGCTGGGTTAGATTCGTCACATTGTAGAGCCCTCCTCCGTCAACATTATAATCATAGATCGGCTCAAATGAGTTTATTGAACCGTCGGTTCTATATAGATAGTTATCTATCGACAAGTACAGCAGGTCATCGATGATAAGTGACGAGTTTATATTATGATAGCTTGGCCCGTTGTGGATAACATCATACGTGCCATCCTCTCGAAAAGAATAATAGTTAATTTCATTCCCTTCTACTCTCACGTGAAGAGCCCTTTCGCCAAATCCGATAAACGGATAATGAACTGGGTAGAAAACATCAGTTTCAAAAACAAGCTCGGTATTTTCTGCCGTTCCATCGGTTTTGAAAAGCCCGTAGGTGTGATCTTCGAAGGCGACAGAAAGGAATAGTGTTTGTCCAATTTGGTAGTGCTTGATATGGAGGGCGTTTTTTTCAAACTCAACAAGCTCGTAGGTTCCCCCTGACGAGCCGTCAGAAAACCATATTGAAGATTTGTTTGATGCGTTTTCAGCTAGGAATAGTAGTTGTGAGTCGAATATTGTAAAATCCCGTGGCTTAGAGTTGTTAGATCCGGGATTGATGTCTTTTATCAGCGTTGTGCCTTCAGGTGTCAGGTCACTGACCCAGAGCTCATAGCCATTTGATTGATCATTTGCTGAGAAGAAGTACTTTTCGTTAAATTTTTCAATGTGAAAGTCGTCATCGTCTGTGTCAAAGGCATCGTCTTGGTCGGGGGCAATATCAGTTATTTCATAAGTTCCCTCCGTTGTGCCGTCAGACACCCATAGTTCACGACCGGTACCTGGAGAATTTGCTGGAAAGAATAGTTTATCTCCTACGTTTCGTAAACTTATACCTCCACTTATCTCTTTTACAATTTCTAGTTTGTCATCGGAGTATTTTGCCAGACCAAGAAAGGCGCTACCTTCTATTCCTATATTCTTAACAAAAATGAAGGGCAAATCATTGTAGGTAACAAAATTTGAGAACTCAGCTAAGACAAGTGCACCGCTTTCAAAGGCTAATTGTTCAAGGTGGTCTTCCGATGAGGTTTTATATAGATTCGGTTTGCCTTGAGAGTTTATTCCAGATGTAAAGAAAAGACCTTCTGTTGTCACCGTGCTTGACTCCATTTGTATATTTTTATACTGGGTGTTAGCGTCTAAAAGCATCACTGTTCCAGATTCTGTGCCATCAGTCTTCCATAGCTCAGTCCCGTGTTTGTCGTCAGCAGCGGAGAAGAAAAGCTCCTCATTATATATGACAGGAGAAAGTGGGTAGCTTGAAATGATCCCTGGATAGATGTCTTTCAGTAGGGTTGTGCCTAATTCAGTTCCATTTGTTTTCCAAATCTCGTAATTGTGTTCTACATCGCTTGCAAAGAAAACAATGTCGCCATTTGGCATTTCATAACCTCCGATGGTGCCTCTCAAATTTCCATCTAAGGTTTTAACAAGTTCTGTTCCCGCAGCAGATCCATCGGTTTTCCATAGCTCGCTATCAAAAGAGAAATATATAATCTCTGAAATGGTCGGCATGGCTCTAATAATTTCCGTGTTTGAGCTCGACCAAACTTCTTCCAGAGAACCTGATATTAAATTGTATTTGAAAATACCGGTTGAATATAAACCTGATTCATACCATGTACCAATGACATAAAGTTCACCATCAATCAATCGAATATAGAACCGCTGGAATTCGTCTTCGGTTGTTTGAACTGTTCCTTCTTCAGTACCGTCAGTTTCCCAAAGTGACTGCTTCGAAATTGATGTGTTATAAAGTCGAAAATACAGTTTATTGTCGAGCGAAGTAACCTCACTTTCATCGTATTGTACGTAACCAACGCCATCAAAATCTTTGACTAAACTTGTCCCTTCGGACGTGCCGTCGGTTTTCCAAATTTCTTTACCATCTACTATTATATATAAATTAGAGCTGACCTGCTTATAAAAGAAGCCGATTAGTCCTGATGCACCTTCCTTGGTATCTATTAGAAGTGCTGTGCCTTCTTCTGTTCCATCCGTTACCCATAACTCATTTCCATTTATACCATCATTCGCTGTAAACAACGCTTTGCCGTTAATAACACAAATCGGATAGGAATTAGATCCCTGATTATGGGTTGGATTGATGTCCTTTAAAATCGTAATGCTTTGATCACTTGGGTCAAAAATAGCGGGCTCAGTATAGATAAAAGGCTCCTCATTGGAGTAAAAGTAGAAGTTGAAAACAAGCAGTTTGTTTCCAAAAGGCAAAAGTCCATTGACGGTCCCAGCCGATCCAACTGGGTTTTGAAAAGTAACTTCTTCTGTTCCATCTATTGTTCCATCGGTTTTGAAAATTGTGACGAAATTTCCTTTGCGTGCTAAGTAGTAACCTACACCCTCAAGCTCAACAAAGTTTGAGCCGCCTCCGCTTTCAGTAGGATGGTCCTCCAACAAAAGCTGCACAGGCTGTGGTTGAGCATTGGCTGTAATGCTCAAAAAAAAGAGCAAACCAAAAGCAAATCCTGCAAGCCTTCCTTGGTTAATTCTTTTTAATAACCCTAAAGGTAATTTTGGTGTCATCTTTTGAAATAGTTAGTAGGTAAATGCCGTCTTTTAAATTGCTGGTGCGAATAGCTGTTGACCCAGCCTTGTCTAAATAACCATTGGAAATTACTTCTCCACTAATCGAGGTGAGAGCAAATTCACCCTTCAAATCAGCGTTGTGTTTGATAAAAAGCAACTCTTGCACCGGGTTTGGGAACACCTCAAGTAGCCCAGCCAGGCCATTCTTCAACCCCGTCACTTCTTCCACCACCAGCGCTCTTGTTATCTCCTCTGCCGCCAGGTAGTTGTCATCGCCTCCCTGGGTGGCTGTTATGGAAGTAGCGCCGCTTCCGGTTATGGTTAAAGTTGCCCCTTCTATAGTGGCAATTGTCTCATCTTCAGATTGGAAGGCGACTGGCAAGCCCGAAGAAGCCTCAGCTGCCAGCTCTATTGGTTCGTCGTCGGATTGCAGGGTTGGCAGCTCATCAAAAGTGATGGTTTGTGACGCTTTGGCAATAGTTAATGTTTGCTCAGCAGAAGCGGCGTTGTAATTATCGTTGCCAGCTTGAGACGCTGTGATGGTCACTTCCCCGGCTTTTGCTATCAAAGCTGAATTACCCTCTACAATAATCACTGCAGGGTCTGATGAAGTAAAAGTAATGGGCAAACCGGTAGAGGAGGAGGCTGAAAGTTCGAAAGCAGGGTCGCCATACGTTTTGGTGGCCAGTGGTTCAAAGGAAATGGTTTGACCAGCTTTGTTGACAACAAGCGACTGCTCCACAGAAGCGGCAGCCAGATAGTTGTCGCTTCCAGCCTGGGAAGCGGTGATAGCCGCTGAACCTGGTTTGAGAAGTGTAACAGTTGTCCCATCCACTTTAGCCACTGTTGCGTCACTTGAGGCGTAGGCCACCGCAAGCCCTGAAGTAGTTGAAGCCGCAAGCGCAAAAGGAGCATCACCAAATGTCTTTGCTGGGAGCGCTGCAAATGTAATGGTTTGGGCTGCTTTGTTAATGGTCAATGTCTGCGTGGCAGTGGCGCTGGAATAGTTATCGTTGCCAGCCTGTGATGCAGTGATGGTGACAGAGCCTGCCTTTAAGATGGTGACTGTGACCCCCTCAATGGAGGCTATAGCTGCATCACTTGAGGAAAAGGTTACATCGAGGCCGGAGCTGGCCGTGGCGGATAGCTCAAAGGGAGCATCACCATAGGTTTTTTCGGGGAGGGGTTCGAAGGTGAGAATTTGTTCAACTCCATTGATAGTTAATGACTGTTGCTTTGACGCTGCGTTGTACAGTTCGGTTGCCGCCACCGAAGCAGTTATTGTGACGGTGCCAGCTTTGTGTATTGTTACTGTCTTTCCTTCGGTGCTGGCTACTTCGGGGTTGGAAGATGAGAAGGAGATCTCCTGGTCGGTATCTACTGAGGCAGTGAGGTCGAAGGGTGCGTCGCCATAGGTTTTTTCCGGAATGGCTTCGAAAATAATTGTTTGAGGCAGCCCCTCAATTGTCAGCGTTTGTTCCAAAGATGCAGCGTTGTATACGTCTGTTGCTTCGACGTAGGCAGTTATTGTCACCACACCCACCTTGTGAATTGTCACCAGCGTCCCATCGGTGCTGGCAATTTCCGGGTTTGATGAAGAGAAGGAAATGTCCTGATCCGTATCAACCGATGCCACGAGGTCGAAGGGCTCGGCGACGACAGATTTAACTGGCAGGTCGGCAAAGGAAACTATGGGATCAGCTTTTGTGCCAGTACCAGTCAACACAATTTCAATTAAAGGAGCGTTCTCATCATTGGTCAAGATGAGTAAAGCAGCAGAGCGAGAACCTACACCTTTTGGCGTAAAAGTAATGCCAATTTCGCCAGAGCTATTTGGATTTACTTTATCTGAAATCGAAGAAAGGTCGAGCTCAAAATCTTCCGGATTAGCGCCTGCCAGGTCAAACTTGAATGAGCCAGTGAATTTTAGGGGGATGTAGCCCGTGTTGGAGATGGTTATCACTTCTATTTCGCTGGCTTGATTGTAAACAGCATCATCAAAGCTTACTTCGAAACCTGAGCTCTGCTGCGTTCCCTTGTATTCTAGTTCGGCAGAAGAATGCAATATGGGTAGTCTGTAAATTGAAGTTATGCCGTCTTTTTCCCCTTGAAAAACAAGGTCTGACTTAAAGTTGAATGGATTATCTATTCTCTTGACACCGGAACTTTCAGTTAGGTCATAAAGAAGTGTAGTACCTTCTGCGCTGCCATCTGTCCCAAGCATAGTGCTATTAAGCAAGTTGTCCCCCTCCCAAAACAATAGGTAGTCGTCGACTACCGTATAGCCTCCGAGATAGCCTGTTTCTGAATGATATATTTGTTCGTTGCTTTCAGCTGATAAGCTAAAATAGTCGTAGCCATAGCCCTCACTTTTCTTTATATAAATGAGAGTTTCATTTAGCGGTATAAATGGATCTTCATTGGCTATATAAAACTGTCCCAAAGTTTCAACTAGCTCCGTGCCCTCTGAGGTGCCATCTGTTTTCCAGAGCTCGTAGAAGAAACTGTTGTTTCGGATAACATAGTACAACCAGTCTCCCAAGGTATGGTACTCAATAGCCCCAATTGTATTGGAATGATCGAAAAGACGTTGTGTGCCGATTTCAGTTCCATCAGTAACCCAAATCTCGTGTACTGCTGTCTCCTTTTCTGTTAAAAAAAACAGCATATCTTTGAATACATAGAAGTTTGAAGGAAGAGAACCCCATGGGCCGACCCTGATGTCTTTCAGCATACTGGTTCCCTCGTCTGTAAGATCACTTTTCCAAAGTTCCGGCCCATGTATACGATCATTTGCTGTAAAAAAGTAGCCTGTACCAGGGACGTATTCAACGCTTAAACCACTGCCTTCATAAGTGCCTGATGAAGTTCCACTGGCAATATCCTTGATCATTTTTACCGACTCAATCGTCCCATCACTCATCCACAACTCCCCTCCATATGCGGCCTCATCGTTCGAGAAAAAAGCGACACCATTCGCTATGCTAATATTAGTTGGGGAGATGGAAAGCTCGGCCACGCTTTCAAGGGTGCCGTCTTTAAAAAGAAAAAGATTTGTATGAATAGCGTTGTTTGTGACCTCATGTGCTTTGAAAATTATGGATTCTCCTAGAACCTCAAGGCTTGCAGTATAGTTAGTGAGGTAGGTATATGAGCCATTTCTTCCAATGGCTTTTAAGGTGTTTTCATCCGTTACATTCACTAGATTGGGGGCTTGGTTATTATCGAAGTCCCTTCCCAAATACAGAACGAGATCGTTGCCGACCGTTTCAGCATCCTTAATCGTCAAGCTTTCAGGGACAGTTCGTAAATCCCCTACAGAAATTGTCGTTTCGGGACTGCCCTGGGTGGCCCAAAGCTCTCTGCCTTTTTGTCCATCGTTTAGGGAAATGAAAGAGAAAGATTCTGAGGAAGATAAAAACTCGGGTCGGCTGGCTTCCAGACCAGGGTTAAAGTCCCTCAAAATGGACGTGCCCTCAGTTGTTCCATCCGATACCCAGATCTCGTGTCCAGATGCGTTACCAATAAATGTAAAAAGAAAACGGTTGTTGACAAAAGCGTAATTCCAGTTGTATCCAGAGGAGTTACTGGCTTCCAGGTCAGCAATTTTTATTGTACCTGGTTCGGTACCATCTGTTTTCCAAAGTTCATTCCCACCCTCGAAGAATATGCTCCCGTCAACCTCGGTTGAAATATTGTGAAGGTACTGAATTGGAATTGTTGCAACCAATTCAAGTTCGGCTGTCATGGTATTAACCTTGTAAAGGCAAGATTGTGTGGTGTTACATCTTTGCACGAATAATAGCTCATTGTTCAGCGTCCTTAGGTTGCTGCTTTGCAGGTTTTCAATTACTACCCCAGTACCATCTGGTGTGCCGTCTGTCTTCCAGATACTGTAACCACTACTTCCAACGATAAAAAAAACCTCATTACTAACAACATGAATCTCACGATCGGAATACCCTACAATTGCGTTGAACGGGGTAAAGTCTTTTATTAGAGTGGTTCCATCAGGGGTACCATCAGTTTTCCAAAACTGTTTGTTGTCGATGAAAAAGAAGAGGTTGTCTCCGACAGGCAAAAATTTGATGTTGTTGGAAACTCCTACAGCTCCGGGGTTTATGTCCACAAGGAGGTTTGTACCTTCACCCGTGCCGTCAGTTACCCAAATTTCTTGACCATGAATTCCATCGTTGGCAAGAAAGAAGACCTTTTCACCAATGGAGATAGGCTGTATTGATTGTGAAGAAGCCCATTGGCCCTGGTTAATATTTGCTAAAGGACTCATGGTCAGTGAAGTCAAGTCTAATATCGCTGGCTCATCACCTAGGATGATGTCTGATTCAAACACGATAAAGTCGAAGCCAAAAAGAAGGAGCTTTCCATCTACTGACGACATAGCCCTGATTCTTCTGATTCCACCGCCTACTTGCTGCCATCCGCCTGAAGGCAAAGTAAATTCAAGTCTAGATGTCCCCTCAGGTGTTCCATCTGTCTGCCAAATTTCATCGTCGTTAGCCACGAAATAATGCATCCCATCGATTTCCACCATGTCTCGTGGGTCGCTTGAAGCAGTTGGGTGATTTTCCAGCAATAGCTGTACAGGCTGAGGTTGAGCAAAAGCTCGATAGCTTCCGCCCAGAAGCAAGCAGAAGAGAAATATTAACTTAAGTGGCCTTTTAAGGCAGTCGGCCAAGTTATTTGGGGACATCGTGTCAACAATTAGGTGTGCGTTATAAATAAGCGCTTAATTGTGACAAAGGAAATGTTTTAAGTTGATAAATAATAGAAATAAAGAGGTCGCTGGTCAATTTATAGGCCCTCTGTATATCCCTGCAATAAAAAAGGGCCGGGAAACCGGCCCTTTTTTACTCAATAATGTGTTGTGTGGTTTTAGTTTTTAATTACCCGGAAAACTTCAGCGTAACTTTCACCGCTGATGTTGAGCAGGTACACGCCAGGACCTATGTCCTCCACGAGGATGTTCGTTTTGGATTGATCCAGATTTAGGTCACCATATTTCACCACTTGCCCGCTTATTTGCGTAAGCCTGTAGCTGGCTTTGGTGATATTATTGGGTAGTTCAATTTCAATATAGCTCTGTGCCGGATTGGGGTACACCTGCACTTTATCAGCTAAGTCGTCTCCAACACCTGTTACGGCCGGGGCTACTACCAGCGTATGGCTTACATCCTCTGCGGCCAGGTAATTGGCGTTCCCAGTTTGCCTGGCAGTAATTTCTATTTCGCCGGCTGCCAGCACCTCAAGGATAGTTCCGGTTACTTTGGCAATATCAGGATTGCTCGACACAAAGGTTACTGCCAGGCCAGAGGTGGCTTCGGCCACAAGTTCGACAGCCCCATCGCCAGACTCTACATCAGGCACATCAAAAGTGATTGTTTGGGCGGCTTTGTTGATCGTTAACACGTGCTCCACACTGGCTGCCGAGCTGTAGCTGTCATTTCCGGGCTGGCTTGCTTTCAGTGTTACCGTCCCGGCACCCAGTATGGTCACAGTCGATCCTTCGATCATAGCAACGCCAGGCTTGGAGCTGGTTAGCGTCACCGGTAAGCCCGAGCTTGACGAGGCAGCCAGCTCAAATGTGTCATCCCCAAAAGTTTTGCCTTCTGGTGCTTCAAAGGTTATGGTTTGAACGCCTTTAGATATGGTAAGCAGC